>JAHBXH010000001.1:2524448-3786672 GCA_019636555.1 Phycisphaeraceae bacterium
TCCCGCGAGTGCCGCGCTTGCATCACTTGAAATTGAAGCCCCGGTCGACATGCGGAACGATACCCGCTTCGGGCGCGAATTCATAATTCGATGAGGTCGCCTCATTCATGTACGCGCTGCAAATTATTGATTGGGTGAAAACGGCGCTGCCCGACTGCCAAAGATTGGGTGATCGCCCCGTGGCGTTTCGAGGAGGAACACGGTGACCAACGCCATCGAAATTCGAGGCTTGAACAAGACATTCGGTCCGAAGCGCGCCGTCCAGGATCTCGACCTGGATATCCCTGAAGGTTCGCTCTACGGCTTCATCGGTCCCAACGGCGCGGGAAAGTCCACGACCATTCGGATGATCATGTCGATCATCTTCCCGGATTCGGGCGAGCTGCGCGTGCTCGGAAAATCCTCCGCAGTCGAGAGCAAAGACCGAATCGGATACCTGCCGGAAGAGCGCGGTGTCTACCGGAAAATGAAAGTCGGCGCGTTCCTCAAATACATCGGTCGCCTGAAGGGACTCGACGCGGCGGAGGCGGACCGCCGCACCAAGGAATGGCTTGTTCGCGTCGGTCTGGCCGAGACATACCGCAAGAAATGCGAAGAACTCTCCAAGGGCATGCAGCAGAAGGTGCAGTTCGTTGCATCGGTCATTCACGAGCCTGACCTCTTGATCCTCGACGAGGTGTTCACGGGGCTCGACCCGGTGAACCGACGGTTGATGCGAGATCTGATCCGCGAGCAGAACGATGCGGGTCGCACGATCATCTTCTCGACCCACGCGATGCGTGAGGCCGAGGAGCTCTGCGACAACATTTTCATGATCCACAAAGGCGAAAAGGTAATCGACTCGTCCCTGCAGGACGTCTGGCGCCGGTACGACCCAAAGACGGTCGTGATCGAACCAATCGATGCGGCGGATGTTCAGAAGCCGTGGGCCTCTCTTCCTAGCGTGAAGGAAGTCGTGGAGACCGACGGAATCATCGATCTGCGCCTTGCAGACAACGCCGATGTCCCGGAATTGATGCGGCAAGCGGCGGCGATGGCGCCGTTCCGCCGGCTCGAACTCAAACGCCCGAGTTTGGAAGATGTCTTTATCACGCTTGTCGGCGGCGATGCCGCGGCGGTTCGACGCGAATTGCATAGCAATGTAAAGCCCCCTCTCCAGGAGGTCAGCCGTGGGTAAAGTCTTCGTCGTCGCGTGGAAAGAGTTTCTTGCGACTGTCGCGACCAAGGGATTCATTTTCGGCATGCTCTTTCCGCCGTTCATCATGACATTGATGATCGTGATGATGCCGATCCTGATGAACAAGAAAGCCCCGACCGTCTATGGGCACATCGCGGTCGTCGACCCCAGCGGTCTGGTCGCTCCCCGCATCATGGAAGCCTTCAGCGCCGAAAAGATCAAAGAGAGAAAAGACAAGAAAATTCGCGAGGCCGTGGAGGAAGGTTCCAAGGCGATGGGCATAGACGCGGAGACGGCGGAGAAGGCGAAGGCGCAGCTCGATTCCAATCCGATGGCTGCTGCCAACGCGCTCACACCGGAAACAAATCTCACGGTTACGGTGCTTCCGCCCACGACATCGGTTGAAGAAGCCCGCAAGGAGATTCTGAAGGCGACCGGACGGGAACAGTCCGCTGAGGAAACCAGCGCGCGTCTCGCACTGCTTGTCATTCCGGAAACAACCGTCCGCACAACCGAACTGAACAAAGAAGGGCTTCCAGACTTCAGCGCCTATCAGCTGCTCACGGCGCCGCTCCTGGATGTCGAGGTGCAGCAGGACATTCGCAATCAGACAAATCGCGCGATCGTCGATGCCCGCCTGGCCGACGCGGGCCAAGACCCGGAGAAAATCAGGGGGCTGACCGCGTGGCCCAGAGTCGAAGAAAAGGCGGTAACGAAAGAGGGGGACCGTTCAACCAACAGGGTCGCCAAACTGATGATTCCCGGGGCGTTCATGTTCCTGCTTTGGATCAGCACGTTCACAGCGGGTCAGTACCTTCTCACCAGTACGATCGAAGAAAAATCGAGCCGTGTGATGGAGGTCGTGCTCTCCGCGGTCAGCCCGATGCAGCTCATGCTCGGAAAGATCCTCGGCAAGGGCGCCGTGGGTCTGCTGATCCTGCTCCTTTATTCGAGCGCCGGCATCAGTGCCATGATTTTCTTTGCGTACTCGCACTTGCTCGCATGGCAGAACCTCGTGTACCTCTTCGTCTTCTTCATGATCGCATACATCGTGATCGCTTGTCTGATGGCGTCGATCGGCTCGGCGGTCAACGACATCAACGAAGCGCAGTCGCTCATGGGTCCGGTGATGATGATCCTGATCATCCCGATGATGCTCTGGATGCCCATCCTGCGCAACCCCAACTCCATGTTCGCGCAGGTCTGCTCATTCGTTCCGATGATCAATCCGTTCGTCATGGTGCTCCGCCTCAGCGGCAGCGAACCGATCCCCGTCTGGCAGATCCCGGCGAGTATCCTGGTCGGCCTGCTCACCGTGGTGTTCATGTGCTGGGCCGCGGCGAAGATCTTCCGCATCGGTGTCCTGATGTACGGCAAGCCGCCCAACTTTGCGACACTCATCAAGTGGGTGCGGATGGCGTGAAGAAGAAAGCACACAGCGGGAAAAGGCTAGAGAACAGCAGAGGCAAGAGAGGCGCGCATTCGGCGCCCGCGATTTCGGCGATTGATCTGTACGAATTGTGCGTAACCGAGCCGTCGAGGCTGATCCGTTTTCTCGGTGCAGCGCACGGGCGAAAGCCGAAGCTGCTGCGCGAAGATTTTTCCGGATCGGGTGCGCTCGCCCGTGCCTGGGCGGCATCGTCGCGGGCTCGGCGCGCGATCGCGGTAGACATCGATCCCGGCGTGCTGACTCGTGCCGCGGCACATCCCCGCGTCACACCGCTGGTTGCCGACGCCAAGACGGCGATGGCGCGAGCGGACATCGTCGCGGCCACCAACTTCCCCATTGGATATCAGCACTCCCGTGCCGCGCTGATGCAGTACCTCCGAAACGTACGGAAGTCTCTCAACAGAGATGGGGTTTTCGTGTGCGATCTGTACGGCGGGCGCGATGCGTTTTCGCCCGGCAAAATCGTTCAGATGCTCCGCGCGCCCACGACGTCTCCGTGGCGAGGCGAACTCGTTGAATACGCCTTCGAGCAGCGCGCCGCCGATCCGGCGACCGGCCTCGTGCTGGATGCGCTCCACTTCCGCGTGTTCAAAAAATCGGGAAAGACAAGAAGGCACGATTTCGAACTCAATGACGCGTTTGTGTACCACTGGCGACTCTGGTCGCTTCCCGAACTCATCGACGCCCTAACCGAAGCCGGATTCCGATCGGTGGAAGTTCACGACCGGCTCGGTGATGCCATTGATTCTTCGGGCAAACTCCACTTGCGCCCATGCGATTCGGAAAACCCCCTCGACGAGAATTGGGTCGTGTATATCCTCGCGCGCCGGTAAGTCGTTCGCACGGCGGCGCGGGAAGGGGGAGATGAAGTGGATCGAGACTTTGTGTCGCGTTTGTGGATGACCGCCGAAGCGGGAGCAGTCTCGCTTCCGGATCTCGTCGGCCTCTGGCTGCAAGCCGGGATCGCCCGCGTGCGCGTCGATCTCGTCCGCATGGAAACGCTTTACTTTGATCTCGAAGACAAATCTGCTTCCAGGTTTAACGGCCTGCTCCGAGGGGTTTCGACGCGGAAGACGCCATCACTCTCCGGCGCCTTGCAGGCGCTCGAACGGAGCCGGCTCGATCGGATCAGCTACTCGGATTTCGTCGTTCGCATCGCGCGAAGCGGATACGCCTCGTTCGCGATTTTCACCGGTCAGAACATCATCTCGTTCGAAGGTAGCGGTGGAGAGCATCTCAGCGTCCCGATCCACCTGCTGCCCGAGCGTGCCAAGTGCGGCTGAGCAGACGATTCGCTGGCAAAAAGGACGCGGGCCCCCGGTCATCCCGAGAGCCCGCGATCGGCCCGACGCGGCGGTAAGCCGAGTTCTGTCCGGCCGGTGGTTTGCGCTCGATCCTTGACGGGAGCCCAGCGCACCTTCTGGCCGTGGCGACCATTTCTCTGGGCCGCGCGTTGCCGCGTGGCTCGAGCGGTCCACCCGTTTCCGGAGTTGCCTCGCGTCCGGACAGAACGCCTTCCTTTCGGAAGCGGGAACTGCGTGACCTTGCACGCGCTGGGGTTTGCCATGCGCCGGCCCTCACGAGCCGGCCGGTGCGCTCTTACCGCACCTTTTCACCCTTGCCTGATCCGCTCTCGACGAGCGAGAGCGGCCATCGGCGGTTCAATCTCTGTGGCACTTTCCCTCGACCGGGCTCCGAATTGCTCCGTCGCCGATCGGGTGGGCGTTACCCACCAGCGTGTCCTTTCGTGCTCGGACTTTCCTCAGACGCCGGAACATCCGGCGCCCGCGGCCGCCTTGCCGCGTCTTGACCCCATTCTATCGGCCTTCACGCAACCCCGGTTCGGCCATCAACCTGCGATTCGGCTTCGGATACCATGCCAAAGGTGCCCACTTCGCGCAAGGAAGCCTCGAAGAAGACCGCCGTCGTCTGGCTCCGACCGGATCAGGTTTCGCTTGCGCACGATCTTGCCGCGGCATCCAACTTGATCATTGAAACTGTCGGCTCTCCGGTCCGCGGCGAGTCCACAGCGCTCGCGAAGCAGCTCTCCTCCGAACCCGCCGACGACCTGCGTTCGGTGATCGCCGAGGCGAAGACATCTCTCGTGCTTCTGCTCGACCCAGGCGACTTCGCGACAGAGCGCGAGCCCGCCGACGATCGCGCCCTTGGAGCGGCACGATCGCGCGGCGTAAGAATCGCGACGCTCGAACCGATACCGGCGAGCGCGCTGGCGCTCCAGAACTCGCCCGCGGATTCGGATGAACAGACCGGCGCCCCCGAAACCGTCCGGCTGCTCGCGATGCTCCGTCACTCGAAGCGCTACCGCGATGCCCTCGAGGTGATCGAGCAGTTCGGCCATGTCCGCACTCTTTCGCTCGAACTCTACAACGCGCCCGAGCAGGGCTCGCTCGGCTCCCAACTTGTCTCGGCGCTCGATGTGATCGTGGCGCATCTCGGGACGCCCGAGACCGTGGACGCGTCGTTTGTCTCGCCGTCTCAAGGGCAAACCGTCTACACCGTACCCGGCGATTCCTTGCGCGGGCTCTCGGGCGATCTCACCGCGGTCCTCCGGTTTGCGGACGGGCGTGCCGCGACGATTGTCGCGAGCGATCACGCCGGCCGCTGGAACCGCGTGCTCACGCTGCTCGGGCCCGGCGGACGCCTGCGCATCTACGACGACGGATTCGAATTCCTCGGTCCGAGCGGCGACAAGGTGGATGAGGCTCGCCACCGTCGCACCGCAAAGAGCGCACCGCACAGCATCGAGGTTCTGAGCGACGGGATCGACCGGCTCCTGGACCCGCACATTTCCGCGCCCGCGCCGATGGACACGCTCTCTGTTTTTTCAACGGCGCAGGCGGCGCTTCTCAGCACGCGCACGGGTCAGCCTGAAAGTCCGGACACGATCCGGCGGATGGTCAGCCGCGAGTAACTGCGGCCCTACCACCTCAATTACCCCCAGCGGGTCACGTGCCAGTTTTTCTTGCCGCGGCGGATCGCGATCACACGCCCGTGCAGCAGATCGGTCGTCTTCAGCTTCTGATCCGGACCCGCTTTCTGGCCGTTGATGCTGACCGAGCCGTTGCCCAGAAACTCTTTCGCCTCTCGCTTCGAGGCCACCGCGTTGATCTCGACCAAAAGATCGAGCAGCGCGACACCTTCACCCTCAAGACGAGTCTTTGCAAGCGTGACGGACGGTGCGCTCGCAAAGACTTCATCGAGCAGCGACGCGGACAAGCCCGCGATGTCTCCCGAAAAAAGCGCCTTCGCCGCGGCTTCGGCCTGCTGCATTTCGCTCTCGCCGTGCACGATCTTCGTGGCTTCGCGCGCGAGCGTCCTCTGCGCCTCGCGCTCGCCGGGATTGGTCTTCACCTTGTCTTCGAGCGCCGCGATCTCGCCTTCAGGCAAGAACGTAAAAGTCTTCAGGAATCGCACGGCATCGCCGTCCGCCGCGTTCAGCCAGAACTGGAAGTAGGCGTAGGAGCTGGTGCGTTCTTTCGTGAGCCAGATGGCGCCGGTTTCGGTTTTGCCGAACTTGCCGCCGTCGGACTTCGTCACGAGCGGCCACGTGAGTCCGAAACTCTCGTTCCCCGGCGCGGGCACGAGGCGGCGAACGAGATCGCACCCGCCGACGATGTTCCCCCACTGATCACTGCCGCCGAGTTGCATCGTCACGCCGCTCTCGCGGAAAAGATGCAGAAAGTCGTAGCTCTGCAGGATCATGTAGCTGAACTCGGTGTAGCTGATTCCCTGATCGCGGTTGTGCAGGCGATCGCGCACCGAATCTTTCTGGATCATCATGTTGACCGAGAAGTGCTTTCCGATGTCGCGGAGCGCCTCGAGATAGCCGAGTTTTCCGAGCCAGTCGATGTTGTTCACCATCGTGGCCTTGGTCAGCCCGTTCCCCGAGAAATCGAGAATGCGATCGAAGATACGCTCGATCTTGGCGACGTTGCTCGCGACCGTCTCCGCCGTCATGAGCTGACGCTCGGCGCTCTTGCCGGAAGGGTCGCCGATCAGCCCCGTTCCGCCACCCATGACCGCGACCGGAGCATGTCCTGCTCGCTGAAAACGAGCGAGAGCCATGATCGTTACGAGGTTGCCGATGGTGAGTGAGTCCGCTGTCGGGTCGAAGCCCGCGTATGCGCGACGAACGCCGGAACTCAGGTGCTTCTCGAGGCCCGCCTCGTCGGTGCATTGGTGCAGTTGCCCGCGCCATCGCATCTCCGCAAGGAACGAATTGTCTCTGCCCGTGCTCATGGGGACAGAGAATATGCGCCCGAGTGCTCCGATTGCCCCGGCTCGAGTCCGACCGCTACTTCGTGAGCACCCAATCCGCGCTCGTCGCCTTGTTCGACCAGCGCGTCATGTCGTTCAGCTCCGTCCAACCGAGCATCTCGGCGTGAGAATCGAACGCGACACTCACGGCTTTCCCGCCGTACCGAAGTGCAACATTGCCCGAGTTGGCTTCAACCGTCTCAGGCGAGGCCGGGTTTTCCTTGTACGCCTGTGCCCACTTGCGAACGTTCCAGTACGGAGGCGCGACGTAGAAAAACCCGTCGAGACGCCCGATCCCCGGCAGCGCGGGCTGGTCATCGCCGCGCGCGGATACGAACGTCAGCAACCTGCTGGGCCGAACCGCCTCATCGATCTTCTCGACGTACAGGCGTCCGTAGAGCTTTTGAAAGGTCTTGTCGTTCGCACCGTGCTTGTCGCTTCCACCCACGAACGCGATGTTCATCCCCAGCGATGGATAGAGGCTCACGATGTACGGATAGTGCACACCCATGCTCTCGTACTGGCCCTCGGCGTTCCGCAGATCCGTGAGCAACTTCTGGTTGTCGTAGAGCGCACAGAATCCGGTACCGAAATACGAAGCGATCCGCCACGGATACCGCTGCGCCGTCGGCCCGAACACCCGGTTCCCGCGATCGTCGTTTACGACCATCGCCCCGCTCACCATCGCCTCGCTCGGAAACCCGACCAGGACCGAGTTCTTGTTGTCCCCCGCATAGCAAGTGAATCCAACCATCAGTTGCCGCGCGGCGTTCATTTCCCGCGTCTGTTTCGCGAGCATCCGCGCCCGCGAAAGCGACGGCGCCATGATCGAAATCAGAATCGCGATGACCGCGATCACGATGAGGAGTTCGATGAGCGTGAACGCCTTGTCCCCGAGCAATCGCCGGATCGGGCAGCATCGGACGCGTTCATTTGCAGGAGTTCGGGGTTGCATGCCGCGCGGGCTTCGGTGAGTCATGAATGTGTGCCGTCCAAACCACGCCTTTGCGTCGCCCCCAACGACATCCCCTGCCAAGGATATAAATGAGACTGTGTCTCAATATTTTCCAGCCTCCGCTTGCTTTTCAATCCTCACGGGACATTATTTCCTGTCAAACCGCAAGTTTTGCATTCCAGCACGAATCTCGTCGTTTCTGATTCAAGCTCATTTGCCGCAAGGAGTTCCGCATGCTCAGCCGCTCGATTCTGTTCGCCGCGAGCCTTTCTGCTGCCGCTACGCCTGCTTTTTCCCAGAACTTCAACGCTACCTACTCCTCTCCAGTGCTTGATCGCTGGATGTACCCGTTCAATTTCTCCGCCGGCACCGAAAGCCGCGCCTCGCTTTTCGCGGCGCTGAACCAACCCGGCTTCGATGACCGCGACGGCGAATTGCTCGTCGGCTTCAACACCAACGCCGAAATCCCCACCGGCATGGGCCGCCTGCGCTACAAACTCCTGAGCGCGACGCTCAGCGTCTTCGTCGAGAACGACAACGAGTTCTACTACGACCCTTCTGCCGATCCGCTCGCTTCGAGCTTTGATTCTTCCGACCCCGAGTACGTCGCCGACTCGGATCCGAGCAAGCCGATCGA
The DNA here is from genome assembly GCA_019636555.1 of Phycisphaeraceae bacterium. Classification (NCBI taxonomy): domain Bacteria; kingdom Pseudomonadati; phylum Planctomycetota; class Phycisphaerae; order Phycisphaerales; family Phycisphaeraceae; species Phycisphaeraceae bacterium. Next base: position 2,532,946 of record JAHBXH010000001.1, read on the forward strand.
AGTCTGGGCTGCCGGGTATCGCAACGGCTTCTCCGCCGCAACATTCCAGGAAAACTCTCCGTTCGGCGGCACGCCGGTCGTCCAGCCGGCGCAGCAGGCCCGAAACGTCTTTCCCGCGCTGCTCGACAACGCTCAGAACGCGACCGATGTGGCGCTGCAGGTGAGGCAGAAACTCGCCGCGAATCCCATGGCGCTCGCGCGACTCTCCGATGAGAACAGCGCGGAACTGACGCCCGGCACTCTGGTCCCGCAGGGCACTGAAGTCCGGTTCAGTCTCACGAATGTCTCCTCGGCGAACTACGTCTACCTCCAGAATGCACTCAACAGCGGACTCGTTCGCCTGCTCGTGACCACGCTCGAGCCGACTTCCGGCGGACCGGGCGGCGGCACCGGAGGCGTCACGTATCCGCGAATCTACACCAAGGAAAACGCGGTTTCCTCGCTGGGGTTCGCCCCGCGACTCTCGTTGGAAGTCGCGATCACCTGCGCCGCGGATTTCAACGGCGACAATGTGGTGGACGATGCCGATTTCTCGCTCTTCGTCGGCGCGTACAACGAATTGCTCGACGCCCGCTGCGACCTGAACGGGGACAATGTCACGGACGATGCCGACTTCTCGCTGTTTGTCGCTGCGTACGACCAGCTGCTCTGCGACTGATCAACCGGTCGCCGCAGCAAACCGGATCCGCTTCGCGCCGACCAAAGGGTCGGCGTTCTTTTTTCGGCTGCACCGGGCTTCAGAGACTTCGGTTCACAACGGCATCCGCCGCGGCGAGCAAGCCGGCCTTTGCCGCTGACTGCTCGATCGGAGCAATCTCGGCCTTTGCTTCGCTCACAAGCCGGAGCGCGACCGACCGCGCGTAGTCGAGCGATCCCGTATCCACGACGGCGCTGCGCAATGTTGCCGCGGCATCCGCGGATTTCTCGTGCCCCTCGCACGCCTCTTCGAGAAGCAGGAGCGACTTTCCCCGCTCCTTGCCGGAAACACTCGCGAGGTGGTGAATCAAGGGCAGCGTGAGTTTGCCTTTCTCGAGGTCTTTCCCGAGGGTCTTCCCCACCACTTCCTCTTCGCCGGTGAGATCGAGCACATCGTCCTGAATCTGGAACGCGACCCCGAGTTTGCGTCCGTAACCCGCGAGCCGCGCGCACGAAGCCTGATCCCCGCCGCTCCGGGCCGCCCCGAGTTCGCAGGCCGTCGCAATGAGCGCCGCGGTCTTGCGCCCGACGATCTCAAAGTACGTCTTCTCGTCGAGCGCGAAGTCGTCTCGATGGTGAAGCTGGAGCAACTCGCCGGTGCACATGACCATGCTCGCGTGGCCGACCGCGAGGGCGGCCCGCTGATCCTGCAATTGCGAACAAAGGTGATACGCAGACGCGATGAGCAGATCGCCCAGGATGACGGCCGGCTCGTTGCCGCGCAGCCGATTGACGGTCAAACCCTTGCGCCGGGTTTCCGCATCGTCGAGCACATCGTCATGCACGAGCGTCGCCATGTGGACCATCTCGCACACCGCGCCGACCACGGCGTGTTCGCGCGTCAATTCCGCATTCGGTCGCGTCGCCAACCCGCACAATCCGACCAGGGTCGGGCGGAGCATCTTGCCGCGATACGCCTCGACATGCTTCACGAGCACGGCGACCGGCGCGAGATCCGATTCGAGCTGCGCATCGAAGATCGCGCCGACGCGCGTCAAAAATGCGCTTACAACCTCCGTCAATTCGGAGCCGCCCGAACCGATGCTGTGCATGATCTGCTGCATCCTCGCCACACTTTAGCGTCTTACCGGATCGCCGCGATGTACGCGATGTAGCAGCGGCAGGCCTCGCCGCGCGCCGTCTCACGGAAATTACCGTCGCCGCTTCCCTTGCCGTCGTCGCCTTCCCAGTAGACCTTGACGTCGCGGAAACCGGCCTCGCGCAGCAGCTCGCGCACCTCGACAAGCGACCACAGCCGCCAGTGGTACGTGAACGCCTTTTTCCATGCCGGACCCTTGTGAAACTCGAAGTGGATGTGGTTGATCTTTTCTGCGGTCAGCGGGTTGTAGTGGGACTGATCCCAGACATACGTAAACCCCCGCCGCGGCCCGCCGATCCGCCGCCGCTCCTTGATCTCGAGGTACGAATCGCCCCCGCCGTAGTGATCAAGAAAAAAGACGCCGTCCTTCGCGAGACTCTTCCAGACACTCCGGAAGTAGCCGCCGAGTTCTTCCCGCGTTCGGAATATCCAATAGCTGAAATTCATCGCGAGCACGGCGTCGGCTCCGACCGCCCCACCCGTCGGGTTCAGCACGTTCCGCTGCATGAGCGTGAGGCGGTCCTGCTGCTCCGCCGTCAGTTTCGAAACGTGCCTCTTTTTTCCGTTCGCGAGCGTCGGGCCGTCGAGGTCGATTCCCACGGCTCGGTTTTCTTTCCGTAGCTTGACCCATTCGCACGCGGTCGCGGCTGTGCCGCAGAAGTCTTCCCGCAGGACCGTCGCCCGCTTGCCTCGGATTTTCCGAAATGTCTTGTCCACAAACTCGATCTCGGCCTCCGAGCATTGCACCGCCCGCTCGTACAAATCGTGCTTGTCGGAATTAGCGCGAGTGCGGATTGGGAGGCTGGTGCGGGGCATGGAGCCGGAAGGTACGCACCACAGGCGAACTGCGTCTGCGTCGAACCCTCAGCTCTTGGCCGAAAGTTTGGTTGGATAGGCTGAACGGATGCGACAACTCTTCGGCATTGTGTTGCTCCTTTGGGCTGCCGCCAGCGCGTACTTGCCTATGGCTCGTACTTCGTGGCGGGCACGTATCGGATCATGGGGTGGTCCTACGTCGAGTACCCCCTCCGGCAAGCGTTCGGGGAGTCCAATCAAACCTATGAGGCCAATCAAGAAATGTGGACGCTGGCAATCAAAAACGCACGTGCGTTCGATCCCCGGCTTGAGGACAGCCAGGTCGGCTTGGCTCGATGGATTGCCGATCCCCTTGTCACCTCTGCCAGCAAGCACTTGCACACGAATTTGGGATTGTGGGCAGCGAACGCGGCCATCACTCTCACCGCTGGCGTTCTCTTAATTCGGAGCAGAAACGAAGTCTCAAGAGGTGCGCGGTTCGGATAGCCTCCTGAAATGACCCGCCCGCTTCTCACGCTCCTGGTTGCGTCAAACCTGCTGCTTGCCGCTTATGTGATCTTCCAATCCTTCTGGGCTGGCGCGGGGCTTTCCGCCTTTTGCGATGATCAAGCCCGGATGCTCTCGGCCATCGATACCAAGAGATGGTCAGAACTGTCGGGCAACCTTCCACTTCCCACCACAAAGAGTCTGATTCATTCCGCGGACATGTTTTCCGGCAATCGAATTGCTCGGATCATGCTCGTGACTCCGCTGATTCTGGTTTTTCAGGCCGCAATCTGCTCGTGGTTGCTGGTTCGATCGCGGCCGACCATACCTTCCCCCGCATGACCGCCAAGCTCTCGAGAGCGGACTGGCTCACCTTCGCGCAAGCTCTCCCGCGCGCGAGTATTGACGTTCTCTACGCCGACCCGCCTTTCAACACCGGAAAGCCTCGCACGGGGCTACGAGGCCACTCCGCCCGCTATCGCGACGCCTGGCCGACCAACGGGCACTACATCCGGTGGCTGCGCGAGCGTCTGCAGGCCACGCTTCCCGCCCTTAAGCCGACCGCCAACATTCTCCTGCACATTGACTATCGCACATCGCACCATGTCCGCCTGCTTCTCGATGAACTACTGGGCCCGGACCGCTTCGTGAATCACCTCATCTGGTCCTATGGGCTCGGCGGCTCGTCCCCTCGCTGCTTTGCCCGGAAGCACGACGACATCCTTTTCTACTGCGTGAATCCCAAGAAGTACTATTTCCACCCGCCGCGCGTCCCCGCCACCAGCCGCCGCATGCAGGGGCAAACCAAAAAGGCCACCGACATCCTCGACATTCCTTCGCTCAACAACATGGCGACGGAGCGCACCGGATACCCGACCCAAAAGCCCCTCGCGCTGCTCGAACTTCTTGTCGAAGCATGCTCGCCCCCGGGCGGAACCGTGCTCGATCCGTGCTGCGGCAGCGGCACCACCCTTGTCGCGGCAAAGAATCTCGGCAGAATCGGAATCGGCTGCGATCAATCCGCCGCGGCGGTGCGAACAGCGAAGAAGCGGCTGGCATCCAATGAATTCCGGACAATCTCGCGAACAAATCTTTCCCTTCATCCGATCGATACCTGATGCTGGTCACCGAGCAAATTCCCCTTACGATCACCCGAGGCATGAGTGACGCCCCCCAACAAGCCGGCAAGCAGGCCCAGACAGGCCCGATCGCCGAAGCGGAAGTCGTTCATCACATCAGCAATCCGCTGGTTCGCGCCGTGGCGCACTGGTACGCACGCCGGATCGTCAACGTCAACATCAACATCATCGCGGCGGGCTTTCTCGCCCTCGTCCCGGTTTCGATCTGCGTCCACTTCATTCACTCGACCAAGTTCATCGAAAATGCCAAGGCGATCGCCGCGATTACGTTCGTGCTCGACGTCGTCTTCGACTTCTCAATCTACTTCTGCCTGCACTATCTGGCCAACCACGGGCCGTTCCGGAAGTTTGTCAGCCACAACCCTGCCTACCGCGGCATGTCCTTCCTGCACGATGCCGGTCTCGTGCAGATGCAGCGAGCGATTCTCAGCCCGATGCTCTACATCATCTGGCTCTGGGTGCAGCACTACTTGATCGCCGAGTCAAGCATCGGGGCCGGGTGGGCGACCGCCATCGGCGGCGTGATCGGGATCGGAACATCCCGCATCGTGCATACGATCTGGATGCTCGTCGAAGAACGCCGACGCCACGCCAAGTACGTCGCGAAGCAGTCGGCGCGAGTGTGATCAACCAATGGGCATCGCGAGATTTCTACACGCTACTCTGAAGCGATGTGCGGCATCGCGGGAATCCTGAGAGTCCATCCGCTGGGGAGCGAAGTGCCTCCTCCGGACGTGGCGATTCCCGAATCCTGGCTCGACGTCCTCGATGAGTCGATCAAGCACCGTGGGCCTGACGGGCAGGGTCGTTTCCGCGATCGCGCCACGAGACCGGACGGCAGCGTTGTCGATGTCGCGTTTGTGCATCGCCGACTCGCGATCATCGACCTCGCCTGCGGGCAACAACCGATGGTCAGCGAGCGAGGGCCGTACCCCGAAAAGCCCCGCAATGGCCGCGTCGCGGTTGTTTTCAATGGGTGCATTTACAACCACCGCGAATTGAGAAAAGAACTACAAAGCGCGGGACACAAGTTCGTCACGGACCACAGCGATACCGAAGTGCTGATCCACGGCTGGCGCGAATGGGGACTGGAGATCCACCGGCACTTGGATGGAATGTACGCTTTTTCGATCTGGGATCATGCGAGTGCCGGGATCTATTCCGCCGTCGACCTGGTGGGCGAAAAACCCCTGTACACCTTCAGCGACTGGCCGCGGCACACTTTGTGCGCATTCGCGAGCACCATCCCTGCGTTGGCGCGATTCCAAAGAGCGTTCGGAATCACGCCCCGCGCCGACACTCATCCGATGGGGTTCTCCGATCTGTTGGCCTACGGCTTTCTTTCCGACGATGGGAGCTTGGGGTATACCCCGATCGAACTCGTGCGACGAGTTTCACCACGAAGCCCCATCGGCATCTTCGCAACACGCGGATCGGTCCGGCCCGAACCCTGCAATCCCGATCCGGCTCGTCTTCCCGCGTTCTCCGTCAGGAACTCCGAGAGCCCAGAAGCCATCAACGCCGGCAATGTCGAGGACATTCTCAATCGCGCTGTGGAATCGCGACTCCGCTCCGATGTTCCGACGGGGTGTTTTCTCTCGGGTGGCATTGATTCGTCTCTGATGAGCATTCTGGCAAAGAAGCTGATTGGCGAATTGCAAACGTTTTGTGTTCGAATGCCCCGACTGGAATACGACGAAAGCCCGATCGCCGGGCTGGTTGCGAAGCACATCGGATCGGTCCATCAGACGCTTGATTGCCACGGCGATCCGAGCGGCGACGTCATTCAACTCATCCGGCAACTCGGCCTGCCGTTCGGAGATTCATCGCTCCTGCCGACGCACTGGGTTTCTCGCGCCGCGAGAGATGCGATCGGCGTCGCGATCAGCGGCGATGGCGGCGATGAGTTGTTTGGCGGGTACGAACGCTACCGAGCAGCCCAACTGCTGCAGCGGTTCGCTTCGTTTCTTCGAATGGTTCCTTCCATGACGAGGTACCGGCGGCGCGAAAAAAGTCGGATGACGCGAATCGGAAGACTGGTTCAAGCAGCAAAGGAGGGCGGCTACCCCGCGTTGCTGATGATCTTTCCTCCATCAGAGCTTCGGCAGCTGGCAAGCTTCCCCGGCCGCAAGCCGTGGGAGGACGATCCTCGCGGCGACTCCGTTTCGCAGGCGATGCGTTTCGATATTCTCAACTATCTTCCCGGCGATCTGCTTACCAAAGTCGATACCGCCTCAATGGCTGTTGCGCTCGAAGTTCGCGCCCCTTTTCTTGCGACCGAAATCGTTCGAAGAAGCATGATGACTCCGGTGAGCGCGCTCATGCCCCATGGCGAGCGCAAAGGCCTTCTCAAAGCCGTCGCCCGCAAATACCTCCCCGACGAGATCGTCGATCGCCCCAAGATGGGTTTTTCGATTCCAATCGGCGAGTGGTTTCGCACCGATTACGGGGGGATGAAACAGCTCCTGCTCGACACGCTGAACAGCGCGGACCCCTTCCCGGAAGACATCCTGGGCATCCGGATAAACCGGACTTTCATCGCCCGGATGGTCGAAGACCACATGGACCGCCGCCGCGACCATTCGCAGCGCCTCTACATGCTGCTCGTGCTCGCGATCTGGTCGGATTGGCTTCGCGGGCTTTCGGGCACGATCCGGAACTAGGCCCGAGATTTCGCGCAGAATCTCCCCGGATTATGCGGAGTCCGGCGACTATCGACCGAAGAGACGGTGGTAACATCCACCACACGCGACCGTTTCCCGGAGAGGGCTTGGCATGAGTCACGATATCGACCCGCGCAACAGCGAACTGCCGGATATCGCCGGCGCTCTCGCACGACGCGAATTGCTCGCTGGCGGGCTGGTTGCGGGCGCGGCACTCGTTCTCGCGGGCTGTCAAACGGGTCCGCAGGCGAGCGCACCGAGTGACCTGCCCAGCCCTGTCTGGCCGGACGAGCGCAACCCCACATTCTCGGCACTTCCACCCACCCCGGTGCGTAACGCTCCCGCCCCGACTCCGGCGCCATCCTCCGCCAGTTACGGCTTGCCCCCGAACGTGATGCCGCGCTCGGCGTGGACCAACGCCGGAGTGATCCGATCACTCGCCAACCCGATGAACGGAGTCAACAGGATCACGGTTCACCACGACGCGATCCCTTCGCAGAACATCGCTTCGCAGCGCGACTCGATCAACCGGCTGAATTCGGTTCGGCAGAGCCACCTGCGCGAGGGCTGGGCCGACATCGGCTACCACTACGTCATCGACCCGTCCGGCCGCGTCTGGGAAGCGCGTCCGCTCGGGTATCAGGGCGCCCACGTCAAAGACCAGAACGAGCACAACATCGGCGTCATGTGCATGGGCAATTTTGATGTGCAGCGCCCGACGCCCCAGCAGACCGCGGCACTCGACGCCTTTGTCGCTTCACTCATGCAGCGACATCGGATTCCGAATTCCCGCGTCTACACACACCAAGAACTCGGAAAAACCGCTTGTCCGGGTCGCAACCTGCAACGCTACATGCTTGCAACACGCAGCCCCGGCGGACGCATCGCTTCCACGTACGTCTGAGCATCGCCGACCAACTAGGAATTCATTGAACGCCGCAGCGCATCGAGATGCTGGGCGATGGTTTTGTCCGTGCCGGGCACGAGCCATCCGGGGGCTACTTCGGCGAGCGGCACGAGGACAAAGAGCCTCTCCAACATTCTTGGATGAGGGACTTCCAGCCCCTCATCCCGAATGACCTCATCGTTCAAGAGAAGTAAATCAAGATCCAGCGTCCGGGCCCCCCACCTGCCTTCCACCCGGCGATCTCGCCCGCGTGAACGCTCGATCTCGAGACACGCATTCAGGAGTTGCCGCGCCGAGACTTCTGTTTCAATCACGCATGCGCCGTTGAGATACGGCGCGCCCGGCGCTTGGCCGGGCGGGACGACCGCCTCGGTTTCGTGCCAGCGGCTGACCGCAACAACGCGACCGTGCGGACCGAGAGCGCCATCGAGTGCCTCGATCGCGGCGCGCAGGTGCTCCGCCCGAGGTTCGATGCTCGAGCCGAGTGCGATGCAGGCGTGGTTCAACGGGGGCTGCGTCACGCCAAAATAAAAGCACGCCCGGAGTTCGGGCGTGCTTCGGAGCGACAAAATTCCGGGACTTATTCTTCCTCAATTTCCTTGAGGCGGTGCTGCAGCTGCGCCTTGAGGCGAGCGAGAATCGAGCTGTGCATCTGGCTGACGCGTGACTCGGAAAGGTCGAGCGTCGCGCCGATTTCCTTCATCGTCATTCCTTCGTAGTAGTACAGAATGACGATCAAACGCTCGGCGCGGCTCAGGCCCTTGGTGATGAGTTCCTTCAGATCGCGCCGCTGCAGATCGCCGAGCGGGTTGATCTGCGAATCATCCTTGACGACATCGATTTCGCGGACATCCCGCCCGCCGTCCGACTGAAAGGCCCGCTGATTCAGCGAACGCGTGCCGACAGCGCTGCTGTCGCGCTTCACCTTGTCGAACTCTTCGCCCTGTATTCCGAGACGAGCCCCGACTTCGTGGTCGGTCGCTGGGCGTCCGAGTTCCATCTCGATCTGCTGGCGGGCCTGATCAAACTTCGCCGTGCGGTGACGCACCAGACGGGGCACCCAGTCCATCGAACGCAGCTCGTCGAGAATGGCACCGCGAATGCGGTTGGCGCTGAAGGTCTCGAACTTCACCTTGCGATCGAGATCGAAAGAGTCGATGGCATCCATGAGGCCGAACAGCCCGGCGGACATCAAATCTTCGACATCAACTTCGTCCGGCAGACGCGCATGGATGCGTTCCGCGTTGAAGCGCACAAGATGGAGAAACCGCTCCATCAGGAAATTCCGGATGGCCTCGTTCGGATCCTTCTTGTACTTTTTCCAGACGTCGTTGATCGGCAACTTATCGAACGGCGTCGGCAGGTTTGATGGTTCCGCGTGACGGACGACGAATCGTCCACGCAGACCGCCCCGGACGGAGGATTTCAATGCAGACATGGTCGCTCCTTGACCACCGACAAATTGTCGAAGCGACCGCGACTCTCGTCGCGCCCGCCCGAGCCCCGAAGCGAACGCCTCGGAAACTCATCCATGCCGAGCGATCCTTGCCCGGCGTGCAGCGGAGTATACAGGCTCGCGCGCGCGCTGCAAGGGGGGTAGCGAAAAATTACGCCGCTTTTCGTACCGTCGGCACAGACTGCGCCGTTTGGGCAACTTGGGAAACCTGATTCAACTTGGATCCGGCGATCGGAACTCCGGCGCCGGCTTGATCTTCCGCCAATTCCGCTATCAAAACAGGCTCTTTTGGGAGCGGCTTGATTTCCGGGATGGGATTTTTCTTGGCGTACAAAGCAAGATGCTGCGCGATGATCGTCTCACCGACTGTCCCAAGCACAAGCCCCGCGACGTAGCACATGACAAGCGCCCACAAGGCGCGCGAAAGTACGACATTCGACGGATTGTGTGCGGCAAGTCCGCCCACACAAGCGATGGCGAAGGCAGTGCAACCCAACACAGCAGCGATGACTTTCGGCGCTCTCTTCACAGCACGGGCCCCGATCAGGACTCGTCGTCGTACGCGCAACTTCCGCGCAGATCGCGACTTCCAATCTGAAGTGACAGCATCGGCGAATCGAACACCGGAGGTTCAATGACCACGGATCCGCCACATTCGGCGCAGAGCATCGAATCTGCCTGCGTTTCCTCGTCCGGCTTTTCCGAGAGTGAGCTCCTTCGCCGTCGAAAGCCACTCGGATTCGATCACCATTGCCAACGAGCGCAATCCGATAGAGGCCGAGCTCTCCGGCGCAAACCGAACCACCGGCGTTCGCGCCATGACGGAGTCCACAAGCCGACCATCTTTCTCGATGACGCCGGCCAGCGGCACGTGCATTCCGAGAAAGCGTTCGCAGGCTCCGACCAACCTTCGATAAACAGATTCAGCCTCCCGGCGGTTTCGGCATTGATTAATCACGAGCGCAACCCGCGTCGGACTCCGCCCGGGGCGCTCACAGGGCGGCGACTCTTCAGCCCGATGCGCAAAACACTTGATCAGTGCATACGCATCGGCGATGGATGTCGGCTCGGGGGTCGCAACGACGAGTACAAGGTCCGAAACGCCGAGAAATCCAAGGACGCCCGGCGAAATCCCGGCCCCGGTGTCCAAAAGTACGAGGTCACTACGTGCCTCGACCGCTGCCAGTCCGCGAAGAAGCTGCCGCTGCTCCGCCGATTGCAGATCCGCCATTCTCGCCACGCCGACCGAGCCGGGGACCAGAGAGAAGCCAAGTGGGCTTTGCAGGCAAATCGATGCCAAGTTGGCGCCCGCGGAAGGATGAGCGCCGGTCCGGCCGTGCACGGAGCCATCCGACATCGGAAGAGCGTGCTGAAGCCTCCTGGCTGGAGTCACCCCGCACAAGATGTCGGCATTGGCCATCCCCAAGTCGGCGTCGACGAGGGTGAGTCGATGCCGCTCTGCCAGCAAGGTCGCAAGGTTGACGGAAACGTTGGTCTTGCCGACTCCTCCCTTTCCTGAAGTCACGGCGATGACCGGCGCCGACCACGAAGCGACGGAGACCGGAGGCAATCCGTCACGAAAGAGCTCGCGGAGGCGCGAGGCCTGGTCGCCCGCTTCCGGCGACACCAGAACTGGAACCTCGAACGCCGTCATGATGCAGCCGCCACGGATGCAGTGACCGGGTGCTCAAGCACCCAGCGGGCGAACCGTTCGGCGCTCGCGCCTTCCATATCGTCGGGAACTTCCTGGCCGGTTGTCACACAGGCTAGCGGCAAGTTCAGTTCTGTCAGCACGTTAAAGGCAGGACCCAGCGTGTCGGTCTCGTCGATCTTGGTCAGCAGCACGCGGTCAGGCTCGAGCTGGCCGAAGGCGCGGGCCGCGGATCGCATCACACTTTCCGACGCACACGCGGCAAGCGCCAAATGCGTTTCGGAAGTCTGCGCGGCCTCGATGAATCGTCGCAGCTCGTCGAGCCGCTTCTGGTCAGACGGAGCGCGTCCGGGGGTATCAACAAGCAGTACATCGCAGTCCGCCATTTGAGCGCGAGCGGAACTCACCTCCATCGGGGTGAGCGCCACTTTCAAGGGCAAACCGATGATGTTCGCGTACGTCCGCAGTTGATCGACGGCGGCGATGCGATACGTATCGCAGGTGATGAGCCCGACCCGCCGGTTGTGGCGAAGTTTGTATGTGGCGGCAATCTTGGCGATCGTCGTCGTCTTCCCGACGCCCGTCGGGCCCACGACTCCGATGATGAGCGTGCTCGCCCCCGACTGCCGGGATGGAGGAGGAGTCAGCCCACCGGTAATGCGAAGACGTGCCGAGAGACGAGCGAGAAGCGTGGTCCGAACGATGTCATCGTCCAGGAGTTCAGACGGATCGAGCGTGTCGCGCACTTCGCCAATGAGATCGGAAGCAAGCGACGCCGAGACCTGCCGATCGGTGAGCGTCACCAAAGCCTTCGAAAGGGCATCGGGCATTCCCGGGGCCATCACCATGTGTGTTCCGCGTGCGGCGGTCAGCCGCTGCTCTTGCAGCAGTTGCGTCACCAGTCGCTTGATCGAAGCGAGTTCTTCGTCCACCGAGCGAGCAGCCGACTCCGAAGAAGGCTTGAGCTCCGCCCGTGTGGCCAACCGCACGGGGTTCGAGCGAGCCGCGTAGCGGGCAACGGGGACGTGAACGACCGGGGCTTCTGCTTCCGGGTCTGGACGGGCCGCGACGGATTCGATCCGGGCGACTGTGGCAGCGGTTGGGTTGGTGAACTCCGCCGGCTCGAAGGTGCGATCGACTTGGGCGGCGGGTTGCGCTGGCTGCCGCATCGGAGCGATCCGAGATTGCTTGAAGTCGGCCTTCGGAGCGCTCGCTGAGGCGGTAATTTCGTACTGGTTCTTGGCGCCAAAACCCACGACACCGCCCACGCGGATTGTTCGGGCGTGGAGGATCACCGCTTCGGAGCCGAGTTCCCGTTTCACCTCGGCAAGGGCATCGGCCATCGAATTACCGCGGAACGTCTTGAGCTGCATCGATGCCATCCGTGGCTCAGCGCTTTGGAAACGCAATCCAGGGCCTCCGTGCCGCTGGTCGTCGCGGGAATACGCGGAGCGGCCAAGCTCCGAGCATTTTCGCTCCACCCTCTATCGGCGCAGACCCGGCGCAAAGTTGACGGATGAGAGCGCACTCTTTGGACGCTGCCGCGCAGAATCCGCGTCAGGCTGCCATCGCGGGCGAGTTCGACTGTGCGACCAAAGCGTCGGGCGGCATCACGAGCGCGACGCTCTCGACTTCCATGGATGGGATGAGTTCGTTGTAACCCAGCACCGCAACGCCCGCGATATGCGGCTCGAGAATCTGCCGGACCACGGCTCGCACCTGGGGCGAAGCCACGACGACGGGCGGATGACCACCCGAAAGCACGATCTGCATCGAGCGGGCAACGTGTTCGGCGATCTGATTGGCGACGCGAGCGGGCATGTTCACGGTTGTGCCTCCGGGCGCGCGATCGATGTAGCCGTTGATGATGTCTTCAAGGCTCGGATCGATGGTTACGCAGACGAGTTTGGGCTTCCCGCCGTCGCGCACGCTCGAATATTGGCCGCAGATACTCCGGCGAAGAGCGTTGCGCACGTACTCGGTGAGCACCTCGGGGTCCTTCGTTTTGGGAGCCCACTCGGCAAGGGCTTCGAGGATGGCTTCGAGATCGCGGATCGGCACCCGCTCGCGGAGCAGATTCTGCAGGATCTTCTGGAGTTCGGTCGGTTTGAGGATGCCGGGCACCACCTCTTCGACCAGCTTGGGCGCTTTCTCCTTGAGCTGTTCGAGCAAGTTTCCCACCTCTTCGCGGGTGAGAAGTTCATCCGCATGCCGCTTCACAACTTCGGTCAGGTGCGTCGCCATCACCGCCGTCGGCTCGACCACGGTGTAGTTCATCGTCTCGGCCCGCGCCCGGAGCGACGGGTCGATCCACCACGCATCGAGCCCGAAGGCCGGCTCTTTCGTCGGGTCGCCGCCGATTTGACCGCTCGCGATACCGGAATCCATCGCGAGCAGCTTGCCCGGCCGGGTCTGCCCGATCGCGATCGGATTGTTTCGAATCTTGATCCGGTATTCGGTGGGTTGGAGGGTCATGTTATCGCGGATGCGAACCGGCGGCATGACCAGCCCGAACTCAGCCGCCAGCTGTCGACGGGTTGCCGAGATCCGCTCGAGCAGATCGCCGCCCTGATTGGTGTCGACGAGCGCCACCAATCCGTAACCAACTTCGATCTCGAGGGTGTCGACCTTGAGAAGCTGCTCGACAGGTGGCGGAGGAGGTGCCGCGGCTTGCTTCACCGCTTCAGCTTCGGCGATTTCCTTTGCCTGCGTGGCCCGAGAAATCGCGACGGCGAGCGCTCCAAGCCCCACCGCCGTGACCAGCAGCGGAACGGTCGGCAGGGGTGTCAGGCAGAGCAACAACAAGAACGCCGAAGTGATGATCAAGCCCTTGGGCTGACTCGTGACCTGACCCGTCAGTTGATCGCCCAGGTCTTCCTTGCTTCCTGAGCGCGTCACGACCAGTGCCGCGGCAATCGAAATCACGAACGACGGAATCTGACTGGTGAGCCCGTCGCCGATCGTCAGTTTGGTGAAGACCCTTGCCGTCTGACCGGCATCCCATCCGCGCATCAGCATCCCGACTGCGAAACCGCCGCACACGTTGATCAGCGTGACGATGATTCCCGCGATCGCATCGCCCCGCACGAATTTCGAGGCACCGTCCATCGCGCCGAAGAAATCCGCTTCCTGCGCGATGCGCTCGCGGCGCCGGCGGGCCTCCTGCTCGTCGATAAGTCCGGCGTTCAGGTCGCTGTCGATCGCCATCTGTTTGCCGGGCATCGCGTCGAGCGTGAAGCGGGCCGCGACCTCCGAGATACGCGTCGCGCCCTTGGTGATCACGACCCACTGCACAATCACCAGGATCAGGAAAATCACCACGCCCACGAACAACTCATCGCCGGCGACGAATTCGCCGAACGCCATGATCACGTGACCCGCAACCGACGCCGCGGCCTCGGGCGAATCCGCCTTCGCCGTCAGAATCAGTCGTGTGGACGCGATATTGAGGACGAGGCGAAGCAACGTTGTCCCGAGCAGGAGCGACGGAAACACGCTGAAATCGAGCGGCTGCTTCATCGAGATCGTTGTCAGCAGCACGATGACTGCGAGACTGATGTTGAAGCAGATGAGCACGTCCATCAGCGCGGGCGGCACCGGTACGAGCAGCACCGCGAGCAACGCAATGAACGACAGCGGCACGATCAGCCCGCGATGTTTGTGCAGGTTCCGCATCCAACCGGGCATATTGGAAATGGCCGAGACGGCGGAAATCGCCGCGACTGCGGGGGCGGGCTTGCGGGGCTTTGCTGGTGCCTTCGCCATGGTGCCGATTCAGCGATTACGCCGCGCGACCCTCCAACCGGTAGACGTACGCGAGCACTTCGGCAACAGCCTGATAGTGCTCGTGCGGAACCTCGTGCCCAACTTCGATTGCATAGAAGAGGGCGCGGGCGAGAGCCGGGCGTTCCACGATCGGCACGTTGTTGATCATCGCAAGCTGACGAATGCGCATCGCCATGAAATCCGCGCCTTTCGCGATCACGCGCGGAGCCGCCATCTCATCCTGTGAGTAGCGGATCGCCACCGAAAAATGCGTCGGATTGGTCACGATGACATCCGCCTGCGGCACGGTCTGATTCACGCGCTGCATCGCGATCGATCGCATCATCTGAAGACGGCGACCGCGCACGAGCGGATCACCGTCCATGCTCTTGCGCTCTTCTTTGACCTCCTGCTTGGTCATCTTGAGATCCTGCTTCAGCATCCAGCGTTGATACATGTAGTCGGCAACGCCGAGCACGAGCAGCACGACGATGAGCCAAGCCGCAAGCGCGAGCATCATCGTCCAGATCCGGTAGAGCCCGCCGATGAGCGGCAGTTGCGGCAATTGCAAGATCAGCGGCACCTCCGGCGTGAGCACGCAGTAGGCGATGATCGAAACAAGAATCACCTTGAGCAGGCTGAGCACCGTGCGGACGGCGCCTTTCGCGGAAAAAATCTTCCCGAATCCGGTGATCGGGTTGAGCTTGTTGAGATTCGGCTGGATGGGTTGGCTGGTGAACAGCGCGCCATATTGAGCAAAGTGGGCCACGACGGTCACGGCGACAAATGCAAGAAAGAACGGGAGTACCGCGATCACGGATTGCCCCGCCGAATAGAAAACCGTCGCAGTCAGATTGCCGAGCGCGAGGCTGCCCTCGGAGCCGGCGTCCTCGAGCGAACGCCTCATCACCGATCCCATTGACTTGACCAGAAGGCTGCCGAGCAGCAGCAGCATGACGAGCACACCGGCCCAATCGATCGCCGCCGCAAGATCCTGGCTCTTGGCGACCTGCCCCTTCTCGCGCGCTTCGGAATAGCGCTTTCCTGTGGGGTCTTCGGTTCTTTCGCCCAGTTCCTCCGCCATGGATCAGATTCCCTGCTTTCCGAGCGATCGCGCCCATCCGTCGATGACATGAAGCACTTCACCTGCTTCATCGCCCGCAACCCGTGCGATCGACGGCAGCGCGAGCGTCAGAACCGTCACGCCCGCGAGCACTTTCACGGTGAAGCCCACGCTCATGATGTTGATCGACGGCATGGTTTTGGAGATCACCGCGAACACAACGATGAGAAGAAGAATTGCTCCCATCACGGGGAGTGACATCCGCATCGCGAGTTCAAGGCCCGACGCGGCAACTCCAACAAGCGTTTCCAGCGGCGCCTGCCCGATCCCGATTCCGCCCGGCCCGACGCGCTCGAATGTCGCGACAAGCGCGCGAAAGACCGACTCGAGCCCACCCATTGCAAGAAACGCGCCGAATACGACGAAGAACAGAGCCTGGCCAAGCACGTCCGTTTCCGCGTCGTACTCCGGGTTGTAGACTTTGGCGAGCCCGAAGCCCATCTGCTGTCCCACGATGATGCCGCAAGTCTCCGCAGCGATCAATGGAAGACTGGCAAGCAGGCCGATCACAAACCCGATCAGCGTTTCGCCCACGATCATCGGAACGAGAGAGACGATCGACATCGATGCTGGAACCGACCACGCGGGCGTGAGCGGATACACCGCCGCGGCGAGCGCGAGCACAATGAACGGCTTGAGTCGCAAGGGAACAACCGCGCTCGAGAGCAACGGAGTTGCGATGAACAGCCCGCCGAGGCGGAACGCCACGAGCATGAACGGGATGAGATTGGAAAGAACGATCTCCGACATTCGATCCGCCGTCCTCGATCACGCCGAAAACGAAAAAACCTCCACCGCATACTCCGCCAGCTTTCCGAGCAACCACGGCAGCAGGAGCGCCGCCACCACCACCATCACAACGATCTTGGGAACAAGAGAAAGTGTTTGATCCTGAATGGAGGTCACCGCCTGTAAGAGGCTGATCGCCAGGCCGATGACGATTCCCGCGAGCAGAACCGGCGCCGCGATCTTCAGCGTGACGACAAGACACTGACGCACCATTTCGAGCATCGACTCGTCGATCATCCGCCACCTCCCCCCCCCACGACTCCCACGCCGCTCGAGGCAATCGCCGCGGCTGTAGGAGAAGTCGCGAAACTGCGGAGCAGCCCGCCGACGACAAGTTGCCATCCGTCCACCATCACAAAGAGCAGCAACTTGAACGGCAAGCTGATGAGCACCGGCGGAAGCATCATCATGCTCATCGAGATGAGCAAGCTGCTGATCACCATGTCGATCACCAAGAACGGCAAATAGATGCGAAAGCCCAGGAGAAACGCGGCTTTCAGCTCCCCGAGCATGAACGCCGGGATCAGCGAGATCATGTCCACATCCGCGCGCGTCAGCCTTTCAGGCTCCGAGGTGTCGATGCCGCGGTACTCAAGCACCATGTACAGCGAGTTCCAGTTTCCCGTCGCCTCGATCTGGTCGAACATGAAGTCGCGCACCGGCTGGCGCGCCCTGAGCCACAGCGTGTCCATGTCGCGAATCTCGCCGCTCGACCAGGGCGCGATCGCTTCCTTGTAGACCCGGTCATAGGTCGGCGCCATCACGATCATTGTCATGAAGAGCGCGAGCGCCGTGATGACCTGCGGCGGAGGAATCCCCTGCGCGCCGATCGCCTGCTTCAGCAAGCCGAGCACGATGAGGATCCGCGGGAAACACGTTGTCATCAGCACGATGGCCGGCGCCAGCGAGATGATCGTGAGCAGGAGGAGAATCGTGACGGGCGCCGAGAGCGCAGAACCCGGAGAATCGCTCGCACCGGCGCCGCCGGGGAGCGCACGCCCCGCGGCATCCAAGACCGTCAATGGATTCATCGCCGGCGCGGATTTGGAATCGGGCGCCATCGCGGCGAGCTGCTGAAGTATCTGCGGCGCGACCGGGCCCGCCGGCACAACAGGAGTGCCGCTCTGCAGATCCGGCAACGGCGGACCGTATGTCTGTGCGCCTGCGCGCGAAGCCGCGACAAGTGCAACGATGCACGCGAGAATCGCGATGATCCGCCTCATGACCTCGGCCCCCGGACGTGGCGCGCCGCCGGAACTCGCAGTGCCTCGAGCCTGCTTCGAAGCGAGTTGATCGAGTCGGTTTGCGGGCTGGGATCGGAGCCGAACGAGGTCTGCCTCTCGGATGAGATTTGCGATGCCCCACGCGAGCGACTCGGAGGAGTCGGCGCCGGAGCAATCGTCGTCATGACCTTGCCGTCAAGATTCTGAATCTTGTCCGCGGCCTCCCGGTCGAGCGACCGGAACACCGACGCAAACTTGTGTGTGAGCGACGCGTTCTCGGCGTCGCGGACCTTGAGCAGGATCGACGCGACGTCCTCGGCAGAATCGAGTTCACAGATAGTTGAGAGCGAGAATCCACCGAGTCGCCCGTTCCGCGTCTGACTCAGCAGCAGCACGCGGCGGTCCAATTTCAGAAGCACCAGCGTGAGCCCGTGCGCGAGCGGATATCGGCCGAGCACTTCCATGATTCCGGCGGGCGCACGTCCCCCGGCACCGAATGAAGCGGACAAGCTTCCCCTGCTACCGCCTCGGATTCTGGCAATGAGAACGACAAGCCCCGCCAGCATCCCGATAAGCACCAAAACAACCGCGAGCGGGCCAAGGACACCCTGAAGCAATCCAGAATCGGCACCGGCTCCGGATTTCCCCGCATTTGCGGCGCGATTCGCAGGGTGAACGCCGTATTTCTCCGGCGAGCTAAGCCTCCTCGATTCTGGTGTCTGCAGCTCTGCCGACGCTGCCGCGGCATTTTCGGACGGGCCGACAACCAATTCGGCGGGTGCGGCGGGCGCCAACAGCAACGCGAGGCCCAGCACGAGATGGCGGAGAGCGGGACTCACTTCGGCGACATCCTGTCGGAAAAAGGCATGCTCCGCACGCCCCACGAATTCGATCAACCCGCCTGCTTCACCGGCGGCTTGGCTTCAATGGAAGAGTCCAGAATCTCGTTGATTCGCACACAGAAATTATCGTTTAATACCAGCACCTCGCCTCGTGCGACATGTCGCTCGTTGACGTAGATGTCGACGGGGTCGCCCGCGAGCTTGTCCAGTTCCACCACGGCTCCGTCCGCAAGACGCAGAACATCTTCGACGAGCATGCGGGTGCGCCCCAGCTCGATCTTCACCTGAAGCGCCACGTCGCACAGCAAGTCGATGCTCGCAGGAGCCCCATTCCCGGTCCCCCCGGAAAAAGCGGGAAGATCAACTGGCTTGGCGTCGCCCCCAGCCTCGCCGGGCGAAAGACCGGAACCTGGAGAATTGGGCGTCGCGGGGGCTGCTGCCTGCGGCACTTCAACCGACTGTTGCGGCTGGACCGGCGGAGTATTTTCAGCCGGTTTTCCGGTCGGCGTTGCAGCGGGCTCGCCTGAATTTGAAAGTTCTTCGGCCATCCTGGCCTCTCTCAACCGTGCGCAACCGGCGCGACGACGGCGCGGCACATCCTGTGCCGCAATGGTGCATCGGCGACGCAGTATTCCCCGCGCCAGAATTCAACGCCGGTCCTGCGCGATTCGCGCATCGAGCACGCCCGCAGCGCAAAGCATGCGCAGGCGCTTAGTCGGCGGCGCTCCGGATCTTGACCGGCGCGTTCGTCGTCCGGATGCTCGAGGTTTCAGTTCCCTCGCCGATCGAAATCTTCATTGTCGCCTCGTCCCATCCCTTGTTTCCAGAATCGGAAAGCACTTTGGCCGAATTGGGCGCGGAGATTGTTCCGTTGGATGTCGCGATCGACACCACCCCGGAAAATGCACGATCGAAACCGACCGTGACCGGACCGTTTGTGGTTTGGATCTGGAATGGATGAGCGGAGCCGGACAATTGCACCGGGCCGTTGGATGACGTGATCGAGACCCTGCCGCTCAGCGACGCAACCGTCACCGCACCGTTGCTTGTCCGCACGGTCGCATCGCCGTCGTGATCCTTCACAACCACGCCTCCGTTGCTCGTGTCGAGCGACGCGATGCCCGCCGTGCCGCGGATGCTCAGCGCTCCATTGGAAGCGGAGAGATTGACATTCTTTGCCCCGGGCACCTCGATCACCAGCGAACATCCTTCTCCTTGTGCAGACTCAGGGAAGTCAACACGGATGTCGTTTCCGGTCGCGGGATCGTTCGACGCGGAGATTCGCACGGCTTCAAGACGTTCTTTGTGCTTCGCGTAGACGGTCGCCTTGATCCGCAGCTCGCTCGAATCGGTCGGAATAACCTCAATGCTTCCATTCGAAGTCTTCACGGTCAGAGGCAATCCGGGTGCGGTGGCGACTTTGAGCTCTCGCGTCTCCGTGATTTTGTCGGCGCTCGGAGCGCTCGCAAAGAGCAGGACGGAAGCCCCAACCAATCCGGTCAGTGATGTCATTCGCATGTGTGGCTCTCCAGAGGTTGCACTTGGCGCGCGTCGGACAACCTGCCTAGATGCCCGAGACGCGACGAAACGTCGCCCAGCGGACAGGAAATCAGCGGGATCCGGTCGAAACCTGCGAGTCGGCTATCGCGTGGGATGTGATCGAAATCGATCCGTTGGACGTCCTGGCCGAAGAGGCGCCGCCACCCGTCCCGAACCGCAACGAAGCAGACCGATTGGACTCCATTTCGCGGACTTCCATCGGCGAATCAAACCGAATCCTGCCGTTGGATGTTGAGAGTCGAAGATCACCCGCGAAATGACGACCGATCGCAAGATCGATGTTGCCGTTGGAAGTGCGGATTTGCAAAGGCCCGGTTGAATCGTCCGCGAGATGAACGGTCGCCGAGGCGTTGGACGTCGAAGCGAAGGCGCGCCCGGAAATATTGATGAGATCGATCGATCCGTTGGTTGTGCTCGCGTCCGCAGACCCCGCGATGTCTCTCAATTCGATCCGCCCGTTCGCCGTCGTTGCGTTTACATCGCCAGACTGATTCGTCACGCGTATCGAGCCATTGGAAGTGTCGAGTTCAGCGTGGCCGCCGCAGTCTCGAAGCGAAATGCGCCCGTTGGATGTCGCGACATTGATGCTTCCGGGGCTTGGAGCGTCGATGCGGAAGCTGCAACCTTCGCCGGATTGCGGACGGCCGTTCGGCCACTCCACGCGAACATTGAGTCGGTCGCCGACCGGCTCGGCGACCACGCGAGCCTCATCCAGGCGCTCCTGAGTGCGGGCGTGCAGAGTTGCGGTGACCACCGCTCCCTCCGTTCCCGCATTGCTGTTATTTGCGGAAGCAATTTCAACGCTGCCGTTGCGCGTCTGGACATCGACTCCCGCGCCAGACTGAATAGGCACGCGCACAGTTCGCGTCTCTGAGTACCGGGGATTGTCGCTGAGGCCGTTGGCCACGATGATGCACCCAGGCAATAGGGAAGAGGCAACCAACCCAAGCGTCAAGGCACCGCATCGGAATGTAGCACGGGTCTTCATGAAACCTCCATGGAGTCGGGATCACCAATCCCGCGGGCGCGGGTCTTCCGTTCCTTGGGAAGGCTCTGGGGCGAATTGCAGCCGATTCTCCGGTTTGCCCGTCTCCTACGCTCGCAGCCGGTGTCGTTTCCCCACTGCCTCGCTCTGCCGTCGTTTTCCATGATCCAACCGCCAAAAGACTATTCGTTCAGCCGCGCCCCCCGTTCGACCGACGTCACCCAGTGGCGGAGCGGCATTGCTCGGAAATTGCAGGACGGCGGTTTCCGATTCCGTGATCCCGAATTCTGCACGATTCCGCTCGCTCCTTTTCCCGCCTACACCCGCCAGCCGACGGAAACGGAGGTGCGTCGCAGCGACTTACGTGCCGAAATCCCGAGTTCGACGGTATCGGTTCGCTTTGCGCAGGTCCGCGGCTGGAGCGCGGCGTTTGTGCAAATCGAAGCCGGAACAAGCCTTTACGGAACCGGCGAACAGCCGGGAAGACTAAACAGGTTGGGAACGCGCCGGGATATCTGGACGACTGATTGCTTCAGTTACGAGGACACCATGCCTGCGCTCTACCAGGCGCACCCTTGGGTTCTTGCGGTACGAAAGGATGGATCGGCCTTCGGGATCATCTTCGAATCCACCCACCGGGCCACCATCGACCTCCGCGACGGGATTTTCTTCGCCGCTCAGTATTCAGACCGCGACACACAGAGCCCCGGTGTTGTCGTTCTCGAAGGCCGAGACGCACAAGACGTCTTGCGTCAGTTGGCTTCGCTCGTGGGCAGGATGCCGATGCCGCCACGATGGGCGCTCCAATATCAGCAATGTCGGTGGAGCTACGAAACCGACTCACAGGTGCGCGCAGTCGCGGAGGGATTCCGGTCGCGCAAAATTCCCTGCGGCGTCATCTGGATGGATATCGACTACATGTTCGGCTTCCGATGCTTCACATTCGACACGCACAAGTTCCCGGATCCACGCGGGCTCAACGACCATCTGCACCGAATCGGATTCAAGAGCGTGTGGATGATCGATCCCGGGCTGATGACCGACGACCACTATCCGGCCTATCGAGCCGGAAAGCACGGCGATCATTTCGTCAAGAATCGCTGGGGGTACGACTTCGTCGGCAAAGTGTGGCCGGGTCCGTGTTCATTCCCCGATTTCACGCGCAGACGCACGCGGGAATGGTGGGCGACGCTCTACGCCGAGTTCATGGCGACG
This sequence comes from Phycisphaeraceae bacterium, assembly GCA_019636555.1. NCBI lineage: Bacteria > Pseudomonadati > Planctomycetota > Phycisphaerae > Phycisphaerales > Phycisphaeraceae > Phycisphaeraceae bacterium. Next base: position 2,555,361 of record JAHBXH010000001.1, read on the forward strand.
GGCATCGACGGCGTTTGGAACGACATGAACGAGCCCGCGGTATTCGATGTCCCAAACAAGCAAATGCCCGAAAGCAACCGGCACGCCGCGGATGAAGATCTGGGCGGTCCCGGCACCCACCTGCGCTATCGCAACATCTACGGCATGCAGATGGTTCGCGCAAGCCGCGACGGGATTCAAAGGGCGAACCCGGAGAAACGACCGTTTGTGTTGACCCGTTCGAATTTTCTCGGGGGGCATCGATACGCGGCCACGTGGACCGGTGACAACAAAAGCAACTGGCGCCATCTGCGCTGGTCGATCCCGATGGTGCTGAACCTGGGCATGAGCGGCCAGCCATTCGTCGGGCCGGATATCGGCGGCTTTGCGGACAACGCCGACGGCGTGCTCTACGCGCGATGGATGGGAATCGGATCTCTGCTGCCGTTTGCGCGCGGTCACACTGTCCGAGATAGCGTGGCCCATGAACCATGGAGCTTCGGGCCAAGGTGCGAGCACACATGCAGGCTCGCCCTCGAGAGGCGAATCCGGCTCCTGCCTTTCTTGTACACGCTTTTCCGTGAATCGCACATGACCGGACTTCCGATCGCGCGCCCGCTCTTCTTCGCCGACGCCGCCGACCCTGCGCTCCGCAGCGTCGACGACGCGTTTCTGCTCGGAGACTCGCTGCTCGTTCGTTGCAATGTCTGGGAACCCGGAATGGGTGCAGCGCCGGCCAAACTTCCCGGAGGGCCCTCCGCCTGGCGAGCGTTCGAACCGCTCGAAATGGGCTGGCAGAACGCGCCTGGTTCAAAGGTTCTCGATGAAGATCTTCCAGAACTCTTTGTTCGAGCGGGCAGGATCATTCCGCTCGGGCCGCTCATGCAGTACGACGGCGAACGACCGTTCGATGTGCTCACGCTCGTCGTCGCTTTGGATGAAAACGGGGTCGCGTCGGGCGAGTACTACGAAGATTCGGGTGAAGGATTTGGTTTCGAAAAAGGCGATTTTGCCCAATTCAAGTTCGAAGCCCGCGAGACACCGAAGGGCGTTGAAGTCATCGCGAATAAGCTGGCGGGCGTTTTTCCGATTCCGGAGCGCCAGGTGGATGTCGTCGTGTTGCGGGAGGGGAGGCCTCCGGAACACGGAGGCTTTCGCCGCGGCTGAACGGTTGCAAGTCGAAAGAGACGAATAACTGGTTCCCAAAGCGAAAGCGAACTCTCGGAAGGATTCGGGCGCTGACAAAGGCGGTTTTCGGGCTGAAGGGGCCATTGGAAACGACCCGATAGAGCAGAAGTTGCCGGTTTCTCAACGGGAGCGCTTACGCGCTCCTTCCTTTATTGGATGGGCGTCGTGAGTGAGCAGCAGAATGTCCCGCCGGTTGACCCCGCGGCTCCCGAGCAGCCGGCGCCGACATGGCGTGATGCCTGGCAGATTCCGGTTCTTGTCGTATCGGCGGTATTGCTGGTCGTCGGCATTGCCGCGGTGATGTTCGCGCGCCCGGCCGTGGATGTCGCGCCTCGAATCGATGAAGCCGCGCAGCTTGTAGGGGCAGAAAAATTCGAGGATGCGCTGAAAATCCTGAACGAAGACGTGTGGCCCCAGATCGAAAAAGGAAAGCTGGCGCCCGGCGACGAAAAACGCTACCACCTGCTCGCGGCGCGATCAATCTATGAGGCCGCGACCCAACGCAAGCTGCTGAGAGCCGAAAACTTTGAGAATGTGATTCGGAGTTACGTGCGCGCCGAAGAACTCAAGCAGCGCCTCGAGCCGGCTGACATCGAACGATTCGCGCTGAGCCTCATGGCCCTCGATCGGCTCGACGAGGCCAAGCGGCGCATCGACACGATTCCGAGCGGCGACCAGGCTCGGAGAATCGCCCTTGTCCGCAAGCTCATCACCAAACTCCTCGCCAAGCCGGTCCCGGATCAGCAGGCCGCGACCGATCTTGTCGCGTGGTTGCTCTCGGAGCCGGCGCTGAGCGACTCCGACCGCGTCTGGGCGATGACGAGGCAAGCGGAATTGCGTCTGATCGGCGGGTATCGCGAGGAAGCGATACGGGGCATGCTTCAGCAATTGCCTCGCGTGGAGGAAAGCGCCGCGGAGGATCGTGCCGAATTGCTGGCGCTACTCGGGTGGGGATATATCGAAGATGGGAAGCACGCCGAAGCCGAAAAATGGCTGACGCGCGCGGAACGGCTCGCGGACGAACACGAGCCTTTGACGAGCAAGATTCGGCTGAACCTCGCCAGGGTGGCCGAGAGCAGAAGCGACTTTCAAGCGGCCAAAGAGCAATACCAAAGAGTCCTCGACGCACCCGGCAGCAAGCGGTTCCAGAGAGAAGCATTGCTCGGGCTCGCGGAAAGCCAGGCGTCGCTGGACGACATAGAGGCTTCGCTGGAGTCCTATTCCAAGCTCGCCGAGACGTTTCGGGACGCATCGCTGACAAGCTCGATTGATCGCGATCGCGTCGCGACAAGCTCGATCGCGCGCTTTCGTACAAGATTCGAAACCGGCGATGCTCGAACGGCGCTGCGTTTCGCATCCATTGCCGAATCTCTCTTCGCCCAGGGACGAGCGCCGGCCGATGTGGTGCTCGCGATTGGAGAGGCGAATCGAAAGCTTGCCGCAGAGGCGATCGCGGAGGCGACCGGCGGACAGCCCCGGGCTGGATTGGAAGATGTCGATCCCACCACGCGGAAGCGCGCGAGAGAGCATTATCTCGCCGCCGCCAACGCGCTCCGCGTTCACGCCGGCATCGTCGCGGGGCAAAACGGTCCGGGATATTCGGATTCGCTTTGGAATTCGGCCGATTGCTTCGACCGAGCCGGCGACCAGGACAAAGCGATCGCGCTTTTCAAGCAGTTCGCGGATGAATTCCCCACCGATCCGAGAATGGCCGAAGCCCGGTTTCGTTTGGCACGCTGCTATCAGGCTCGCGGCGATCTCGACCTTGCGGCGCAGGCCTATGAAGCACTCATCGCGACACGCGACGGCGCGCCGGGAGAACCCGGAAGCGGCCCGTTTGCCGACTTGAGCTACGTTCCACTGGCTCAGACTTATCTCGCGACCGGACAGCCCGAAGCGGTAACGAAGGCGACCCGGATGTTGAAAGCGGTCGTGAACGGAACAGTTGTGGGTGTTGATTCTCCCGGATTCCGCGACGCGCTCGCCGAATTGGGGACCATGTTCTATCGCAACGGCGAGCCCGAACGGGCGATCGAGAACATCGATGAGCTGCTCAAGCGATATCCCGACGAACACGGGATGGAACTGGCGAAATTCCGACTCGCCGACAGTTACCGGCTGTCTGCCGCCAAAATCGAGAATTCGATGGCGGACGGAATGCCGGATGAAGAACGCAGGAATCTCGAAAAGACGCGAACGGAGCGCCTCGAACATGCCGCGGCGGGCTTCGACGAAGTGCGGCGCGCACTCGATGCGAAGCCGAAAGACAAGCGGACGGCGGTGGAAGAAACGTACCTCCGCAATGCCTGCTTCTATCTGGGTGACTGCGCCTTTGCCTTGGGCGACTACGACGGCGCCATTCGCGCGTATACCGCCGCCCGCGACCGTTACCCGAGCGATCCTGCTTCGTTGGTCGCGATGATCCAAATCGTGAACGCCAACCTGCAGCGGGGCGATGTCAAAGCCGCGCTCACGGCGAACGAGCGCGCGAAGCGGTTCTATCGCGGGCTTCCTCCGGAAGTCTGGAATGACCCCAACTTGCCCATGAGCAAAGAGGATTGGGAGCGCTGGCTCGACGCCACCGACCGACTCGCGAACGGCGAGAGTCTGGACCACGAACGCCCCGAGTGACGAAATAGGAAGTCTGGAGGTCCACATGAACCAACCGGATCCGGGCGGGCGGCTTCTTTCCATGTTGGCGACGCAGCACGATCTGCTCGCCACCGTTGGCGAATTAAGTCTCGTCCAGGCGCGAGTGATCGAGGAAGACGAGCCCGAGCAACTTGTCGCGGTACTGGAGCAACGCTCCAAGGTACTGGAAAAAGCAACCGCATTGAGCCGCGAAATCGATGCCGGGATGGGGTCCTTGGCGCCGGACGATCCGCAGCTCGCGCTCATCCAACAAAGACGACGGGCCGTCGCCGACCTCGCACGCCAGATCGCGGAGACCGATCGACAGCACGGCGTCGCGCTCGCGCGCAAACGCGATGAGCTTGCGCGAGCTCTGGCCGGAATGAACTCGAGCCGTGCGGCAGCCACGGCGTACGCAGGTGCGCCCGGGCCGGTCGACCCGGGATTCCAGGATCGGAGCGCCTGATCTCGTTTCTTTTCTCTTTCTTTCCTCGGCGGAGCTCGAGGCCTCATGTCGCAAAGCAAGAATCTCAATGAATCCCCCGCTTCGGCCGCCGGTTGTTTACCGCCGCGGGCTGCCAATCACCCGCCGTTGACCTCGAACGATCTCGCGGAACTCATGTCGGCGTTTAACGCCGTCACCGGCCGGCTGCAGGAGACGCACGAGCAATTGCGGGGGGAAGTCGCCCGTTTGACGCGCGAATTGACCGAGGCGAATGAACAATTGGCCCGCACCAAGCGGCTGGCGGCGCTCGGTGAGATGGCGGCGGGGATTGCGCACGAGGTCCGCAATCCGCTCGGCTCGATCTCGCTCTTCGCCCGGATGCTGAAGGACGACCTGTCGGAGCGGCCTGTTCAACAAAAGCTCGCGGAGAAGATCATCGCCTCCGCCAAGGGCTTAAATGCTGTCGTCGGCGATGTCCTGACGTTCTCTCGCGAATTCCGGGTGCATAAGGAGGAGTCGCTCGCTTCCGAGATCGTCGACCGGGCACTCGAAGCCTGCCAGAACGACGGCGTTGAAGGCTGGGAAAAGATCGAGATCGTGCGGCACGATCGCAAATCGCCCTTTACGGTTTTGCTCGATTCGTCGCTCGCGGTACAGGCAATGACGAACATCATTCGTAACGCCATGGAGGCGATGATCGAGGCGAACGCACCGGAAAAAACTCTCGCGTTCGAGATCGGAAAGCAAAGCATCGCGGATGCCCAGGGAAAACGCCAACGTTTGATCGGATTCCGCGTGATCGATTCGGGCCCGGGCCTCAGCGACGAGGTCTTGCGCAGGATGTTTAATCCCTTTTTCACCACGCGCAAAGCCGGAACTGGACTCGGGTTGGCGATCGTCCACCGGATCATGGACGCGCACGGGGGACGAGTGATCGCCTCAAACGGACGGGATGGCGGCGCAACCGTGCAGTTGTTGTTTCCGCAAGCGGCGACACGAGCCGGCGGGGATCACCACTCGGGCCACGGAAAGGAACGCGCAGAAAGTTCTCGTGCCGAAGCGCTCGGACAGCCGATGGGTGACGTCGAGCAGAATTTGCCGCTCGTTGCCATCGCAGCCGGACCGGATCGGAGGCTATCCGGGGCTGCGTGAAAATGTGGCGCGAGAACGACGGAGTCGTGCGCATGCGCAGTGTGCTCGTAGTTGATGACAAGGAACTCATGCGGGACAGCGTCGGCGGGACGCTCGAGCGCGCCGGCTTTCTCGTGGCGACGGCCATGGATGCCCCAGCCGCGATCCAGCAGATCGCGGCGAAGCGGCCCGATGTCGTCGTCACCGACCTCAAGATGCCGGGGATGACCGGCATCGAGCTGCTTGAACGCATCCGGCAAATCGACGACGATCTTCCCGTCGTGCTGATGACGGCGTTCGGAACGATTGAAACCGCGGTCTCGGCCATCAAGCAGGGCGCCTTCGACTATCTCACCAAGCCCTTCGAGGGTGACGAGCTTGTCATCACGGTCAAACGCGCCGCCGAACACGGTCGCGTGCTGCGTGAAAACAAGCTCTTGCGGGCCGCGGCGGGGCTGAGCGAGAATTCGCCGGCGATGGAAGGCGCGGAACGCGCGGGCGGTCCGAATCTGCACGGAGTCGCACGGCTTGTCGGCGATTCCGAGCCAATCCGCAAGCTTCGTGACCAGATCCGCGCAATCGCGGTTTCCCAGGGAACGATTCTCGTTTCGGGCCCGTCCGGCTCCGGCAAAGAAGTCGTCGCACGAGCGATTCACGAGATGTCGTCCCGCAAGAGCGGACCTTTCCTCGCCGTCAACTGTGCCGCTCTCTCGGAGAGCCTGCTGGAAAGCGAACTCTTCGGGCACGAGAAGGGCGCATTTACCGGCGCGGACAAGCTCCGCAAGGGCCGATTCGAACTCGCGGACGGGGGCACTCTGCTGCTGGACGAAGTTTCCGAGGTTTCGCCCCGCATTCAGGCGAAACTGCTGCGAGTGTTGCAGGAGCGAACGTTCGAGCGCGTCGGGAGCAGCCTTTCGATCGGCGTCGATGTGCGCGTGATCGCGACGAGCAACCGCGACATGACCGCCGCGGTCGCCGCCGGAGAGTTCAGGCAGGACTTGTTTTTCCGGCTGAACGTGCTGCCGGTTCAGGTTCCCCCGCTCGCCGAGCGCGTAAGCGACGTCGGCGCTTTGGCGAATCACTTTGTTTCGATCGTCTGCAAGCGCGAGGGACGCGCGTGCCTCAAGCTCAGCCCGGAAGCCGTTCGTCTGCTCCAGGGATACGCGTGGCCAGGAAATGTGCGTGAGCTGCAGAACATCTGCGAGCGCGCGGTGGTACTGCTCAGCCGTGGCGACACCGACGAGCCGGTTACGGTCGGGCCGGAATCGCTCCATTCCTGGCTCAATGCCACGCCGGTTCGTGCGACGCCTCTGACGAATATCGGGGCGCCACCGGCCACCGCCCACATTCCCCCGGCCGCACAAGTCGAAGGAAAACCCACCGGTTCCAGCGGGCTCTCTTCCGTGATCCGCACGCTCGAAGAACTCGAACGCGAAGCGATCATCGAGGCTCTCCACAAGTTCAACGGTCACCGGCAAAGAACCGCGAGCGCCCTGGGAATTGGCGTTCGGACGCTCGGTCTGAAACTGAAGAAGTGGAAAGAGTTGCGCCTGGTCGAGGCAACGCTCTAGTTCACCGGGTCCAGTGAATCAAAGCCTGTCGCGTTCGGCAATCGTTGATTGCAGCGAGGGAATCAGGTGCTGACGGATCTCACCAACTCCGGCGCTATTCCGACTCTCTCGGCGGCCCTGCGCTTCGCCAGCGAGCGCCAGAAACTCATCGCACACAACATCGCCAATGTCGAGACGCCGAACTTCATTCAGCGCAACGTGCCGGTTTCCGAGTTTCAACGGGCACTTTCAGAAGCCGTGGAAAACCGACGGAGGCAAACCGGGGGAGAATCCGGGCCACTCGTTCTGCGGAATTCCGGCTCGATTGAAACTCGAGCGGACGGCACGATCGAACTCAGCCCGGAACGATCTTCGACATCGTCTGAGGGCGGCGTGCTTTTTCATGACAGGAACAATCGCGATCTCGAGCGTCTGATGCAGGACTCCGTTGAAAACGCGGCGTTCTACCGCATGAACGTGGATCTGCTCCGAACCAGATTCGACATTCTCAAGTCGGCGATTGCGCAGCGACCCTGAATATCGACTCAAGAGCAATTCGGCACGCCGATTGCCTGATAAGCCGCTCTGAGCGAACGCGACGGGGTTGTGAGGCGGAGTCGAAGACAGCAGGGAGCGTGAACGATGTACGGCGCCTTGGATATTTCAACGAGCGGAATGATGGCCCAGCGGGCGCGGATGGCGGCGATCGCGGCCAACATCGCCAACCGATCCACCATTCTCGACGACAAGGGCAACCTGAATCCGTATCGAGCTCGGAAAGTCGTTTTCGCCCCGGGCGACCCACAGGCGAGCACCCCCGAAGGACGCCTTCTGGGCGTGCATGTCGCGGCAATCGAGCTCGATCAGGGCGAATTCAACTACCGCTGGGACCCGACGAATCCCTACGCCATCCAGAAGGGCGATAAGCGTGGCTACGTTCCGGAGCCAAACGTCAATCCAGTGGTCGAGCAGTTGAACGCCATGGAGGCTGCCCGGGCTTATGAAGCGAACATCGTTTCCGCCGAAACAACCAAGCAGATGATGGCCCAGGCACTCCGTCTGCTAGCGTGAGCTATCGGGCGATTCTTCTGAGCCCGACTTCGGCGCGGGATTTGCGGTAGGAAGACCGAATCAAGCGATGGAGGCGTCGCGGTAACATCAGCCGGGTAGCGCGGGAAGGAGCCCGACGCACCGGAATGAAGAGGCATGAGAATGGCTGATCCGCTGGGATTTATTTCGGGTTCGCAGCCGGTGCGACCCTCCTTCTTGCAGGGTGGAGCTTCGACGTCGGCATCCGACGGCGCATCGTTCAAAGATGCCTTGATCAGCAACATCAAGCGGGTGGATGACCTGCAGCAGCAAGCCAATCGAGCGATGGAGGACATCGCAACCGGCAAACGCGACGATCTCGAAGGCGTCATCCTCGCGACACAGCAAGCGGATTCCGCTTTCCGAATGCTTCAGGCTGTGCGAAACCGCGTGATGGAAGCCTACGACGAGCTGAAACAGACGCGAGTCTGATCCGCCTGACTTGGCTGGTCCTGGCATCGCGCAGAATCAGCGCATGCCCAGCGCATGAATGACGCGCCGAGAGTGCGCACGTTTTCAAGCGCGGGCCGTCCGGCTGCCGAATGACTGGCTGCGAACGCGCTACCGGACACGAGCCGGCGGCGGTCGCCACAGCGCAGGATGCGATGTGAATCGGCAGGAGGCCCCGGGACGTGGATCAGCTTCGCAAAACGCTCGCGACGATCCAGAAGTATCTCGGTCAGCTCACGCTCACCCACAAATTGCTCGTCGCCCTCGTCGCCGTCATCGCGGTGATGTCGCTGCTACTCGTGTGGTCGTGGTCGGCCAAACAGGAGTACGCGGAATTCCTGCCACGCGCGTCCGATGTCGAGCAAGCCAAGGCGGCCCAGTGGCTCCGCAACCACGACGTCTCCCCGGAGATGAAGGGCACGCATCCGTGGGTGCCCGCGGCAAGACAGCACGAACTCTTCTCCCGCTATGCCGAGGCGGGAAACCTGCCGCAGGATACCTCGATGCTCTTCCAGGGAATGCTGGAGAAGCAAACGTGGTATTCGACCCGACAACAAAACGAGCAAACGTACAACCTGGCGCTCCAGAACGAACTCGCCTCGGTGATCTCGAAGTTCAACGGGATTTCCAAGGCGATGGTAATCATCGACGCGCCGGAGAGGCAGGGGTTGGGCGCCGGATCGCGCAAGCCAACAGCTTCCGCGACGGTCTTTGCGCAGGGGAAGAACGGACTCGATCAGGCGACTGTGGATGCGATCGCGGGCCTGATCGCCAGCAGCAAGGCGGGGCTGCTCATTGAAAACGTTCGCGTCATCGACGGCAACATGCGCAGGCAGCGACGGGCGACGTCTCAGGAAGATCAGGCGGCGGGCAACTACCTCGAAGACGTGACAAAGTGGGAAAACGCGACACGCGAAAAACTGGTCAACTTTCTCTCGTACATCCCTGAAGTCATGGTCGCCGTCACCGCCCAGATCGACAACACAAGGTTGAACCGGACGCGCGAAGAGTTCCTCCCGAAAGACAGCGGGACGATTTCACTGATCAAGCGCGAGCGCGGTTCGTCGCAGACGCAAGCCGGCGCGGCGCCCGGGGGTGAAGTCGGCATCCGCTCCAATGTCGGCATGGACGTCAACTCGACGGGAGCCGGCGCCGCCGCCGGGAGCAGCATCAAGGAAGACGAGAGCGAATTCTTGAACTTTCCCGGCCGCGTCCAGGATCAGATCATCGACAACAAGGGTCGCCCCTCGATGGTCGCGGTATCGGTCAATGTTCCGCGTGCTTTCGTTGCATCGCAGATCCCTGCGGTCGCGAGCGCCTCGACTCCTTCGGGTGGCGCAGATGCCGCCAAAGGGCCGTCGGACGAGCAACTCCGCGACAAGTTTGAGAAGGACATCAAACCGAAAATCATCGAGAGCATCGTCCCCCATGTGAAGGCGATGATCGCCTCGGAGAACCCGGGCTTGAGCGCTGAGGAGCTGAACAAGCTGCTCCTCGCGCAGGTCAGCGTCGCGATGATTCCGCTCGATATTTCCGGCTTGACCATCGGCTCTCCCTCGATGCCCGGAGCGGGCAGCGGATCGGGTGCGGGCAACGGCGGGTCCTCGGGTCTCCCGTTCGGCTTGAGCACCCCGATGATTGAGAACATCGCGCTCGGCGGCATGGCATTGCTCGCGATGGGCATGATGATCATCATGGTGAAGCGCGCCAGCGGCGGCGCCTCGATCCCGTCACCCGAAGAAATTGTCGGCCTGCCTCCGGCGCTCGCGACAAAGAACGATCTCATCGGAGAGGCCGACGAAAGCGACGCTCCGATGATGGGTATCGAGGTCGACGACGCCGAGATTCGAACGGGCAAGATGCTCGATCAGGTGACGGACTGGGTGAAGGGAAGCCCGGATGGTGCCGCGAAACTGTTGAACAGGTGGATCGCCACGGAGCTCTGAGGACCGAGTGAAACAAATGCCGCGCAAGCCGCACGAGAAACTACCGGACAGCATCGAGGACGTTGAAGGCGTCACGAAGGCTGCCGTCTTGCTTCTTGCGCTCGGGCCCGACCAGGCGGCTTCGGTGCTGAAGTCGATGGCTCCCGAGACCGTCGAAGAAGTGACGAGGGAACTGGCCAGCCTGGGACGTGTGCCCAAGCGCCTCCAGAATCAGGTTATCGAAGAGTTCTACAACATCTCGATCGCGAGCCAATACGCGACCGAGGGAAATCTCGATTACGCCAAGAGCGTGCTCCAGAATTCGCTCGACCCCAAGCAAGCAGAACGCGTGCTCGCCCAGATTCAAACGCAGGTACAGAAGACTCCATTTAGTTTTCTGCAGCGTGCGGAGAGCGAAAACCTGCTGACGTTCATCCAGGATGAACATCCGCAGACCATCGCACTGATCGTGTGCCACCTCGCGCACCACAAAGCCGCGGAGATCCTGGGCGGACTTCCGCTCCAGAAGCAGATCGAAGTCATCAAACGCATCGCGAACATGGAGCAGACCAACCCCGAGGTCATCCGCGAAGTGGAGAAAGGACTCGAGAGCCGCCTCGCCAACATGCTCGTCCAGAGCATGGAAAAGGCGGGTGGCGTGCCGACGGTTTCGGAGATCCTCAACTTGGCCGATCGCGCCACCGAGAAGGCGATTCTGGAAGGCCTCGAGGCGGAAGACCCCGATCTTGTCGAGCAGATCCGGCGACTGATGTTCGTCTTCGAAGACATCAAGATGGTGAACGACAAGGGAATCCAGGCGGTTCTCAAGGAAGTCGAGAACGACGAGTTGGCGCTCGCGCTCAAGACCGCAAGCCAGGATCTGCAGGACAAGATCTTCAAGAACATGTCGGAACGCGCCGCCCAACTTGTGCGGGAGGACATCCAGTTCATGGGGCCGGTCAAGGTCAGCGACGTCGAAGCGGCGCAGCAGCGCATCGTGGACATCGTCCGGCGCCTCGAAGAAGCGGGAGAAGTCGTCATCCAGGGTCGCGGAGGCGATGCGGAATTGGTGGTCTAGGCCCAAACGCAAGCAGATTGACTCATGGCGCTCATTCGTCAGACGGAAAAGTCCAGTCCGCTTGCAGACGCGATTGTGTACCGTCTCGGCGATCTCGTCCGCGAGGGTACCGCGCTGCGCGAGCAAACATCACGTCAGGTAGCGACGATGCTGGCGGAAGCGCGAGCCGAACGAGAACGCCTGATCGCCGACGGCCGCGAAGAAGGCCTTCGGCTGGGGCGGGAACAGGGATACCGAGAAGGATTCGCCAAAGGCGAAGAAGCGGGAAGAGCTCAGGCGATCTCGCAGACTTCTTCGCAACTCTCCACGCTTCTCGCCGGATGGAACAAGGCTCTCGACGAATTCGAGAGGGGTCGCGACACGCTGCTTCTGGAGGCACGCACCGAAGTGATCCGGCTCGCTATCGAAATCGCTCGCGCCGTGGTCAAGCGCGATATCGAATTCCGTCCCGAGTTGGTTGTTTCGCAAGCGGAATCCGCACTTCAAATGATCGCACGCCCCTCCCGGGTCCGACTCTGCGTGCACCCGCAGGATCGGCAATTGCTCGAAGTTGCGCTCCCGGGATTGCTCGCACGCTGCGCCAACGCAACGCACATTGAGCTAGAAGACAACGCCGCGGCGGAGCGCGGCTCGTGTACCGCGCGAACCGCGGGCGGCGAGGTCGATGCGAGCATCTCGGTTCAATTGGACAGGATCGTCCAGGGCATCGTGCCCTCGAACTCGACGAGAGAACCGGCGCCGGACAGGCCCACCGAGGGCGGATCGTGACAACGCTCTCGAGCGCCATCGCAACAGTTCGGCGCATGCAGCCGCTATTGGTCAAGGGAAGCGTCGCCGCGGTGCGAGGCATGACCGTTCTTGTCGAGGACCTGCCCGTTCCGGTCGGATCGATGGTTTCCATTCGTTCAAGCGCCGGCTCGCGAACGAATCCCATCCCCGGAGAAGTTGTCGGTTTCACAAAAGATCACGCGGTGATCATGCTGCTCGGGCAAACGGGCGGGATTTGCGCCGGGGACAGAGCCCACGCGGAGCAATCTTCTCCCACCGTCGGGGCAAGTCGTTTCATGCTCGGTCGCGTGATCGACGGGCTCGGGCGCCCGATCGACGGCGGGCCGACAATCCGCGATGCACATCCGGTCTTGCTCAGTCCCGATCCCGTTTCCCCGATGAGGCGTCAGAGAATCAGCCGCGCGCTGGCGACCGGAGTTCGCGCGATGGACATCATGACAACGCTCGGGCGCGGACAGCGTCTGGGCATCTTCGCCGGTCCTGGCGTCGGCAAGAGCACGCTGCTCGGAACAATCGCCAAGCGCACCGCAGCGGACGTGAACGTCATCGCGTTGATTGGAGAGCGCGGCAGAGAGGTCAAGGACTTCATCGAGCACTCGCTCGGCCCGGAAGGTCTTGCGAGAAGCGTGGTCGTCGTGGCGACCGGCGATGAATCCCCGTTGCTGCGCCTGCGCGCCGCGAAGCTCGCCTGCGCCGCCGCCGAGTTTTTCCGCGACCTCGGGAAAGATGTCCTGCTGATGATGGATTCGATTACTCGGTTCGCGCACGCACAAAGGCAGATTGGGCTTTCGGTCGGCGAACCACCCGCGACCAAAGGGTACACGCCAAGTGTCTTTGCGGCGCTCGCGGGATTGCTCGAGCGCGCGGGTACGCTGCAAAGCGGCGGCTCGATCACCGGGTTGTACACGATTCTTGTTGAAGGCGACGACATGACCGAGCCGGTCTCGGACGCGGCGAGGGGTATTCTCGACGGCCATGTCATTTTGTCACGCAAGCTCGCCCAGAAGGCGCACTACCCGGCGATCGATGTTCTCGATTCCGTGAGCCGAGTGGCGGACGACGTGACCGAACCGGTCCATCAGCATGCCCGCCGGCAGATCCTCCGCCTCCTCGCCGTGTACCGCGAAGTCGAAGACCTGGTGCAAATCGGCGCATATGCGCGTGGTTCGAACCCCGAAGCGGATGTCGCCATCGAGATGTATCCGGCGATTACCGACGTGCTCCGTCAGAGTTCATCAGATTCGCCGACTTTTGAGCAAGCCAAGTCGGCGCTGCTGCGTCTTTCGGACCAGGCAAACGCTGTTGCTTCTCGATTGGCAAAGTCTCGACCCCGCACCGCATGAGGATGACCCGTGGCGAAGTTCCGATTTGAGCTCGAAGCGGTCTTCAAGCAGCGGCTCGCCGTCGAACGCCAGAAGCAGCTCGCACTCGGAGAACTCGAGCGGGTCCGCCTCGGGCTGGAAGAAAGACTGCGGGGATTTCACGCATCGCTGGTCGGTGAAAAGCAGGACCTTCGCCACGCGCTGCAGCCCGGACGCACGCTCGATCCCGGAGGAGTCCGTATGCAGGCGAACATGTCCCTTCATTTCGTCTCGCTCGCGCAGCAGACCGTTTACCAGCTCGCGGTGCTGCACCGAAAGCTCGAAACCGCTCGAAAGGACCTGCTCACCGCGACCACGAGGCGCAAAGCGGTGGAAAAGCTCAAGGAGCGCCGATATGAGGCATGGATGGCGGCGGAGACGGCAAGAGAGGCTGCCGCTTTGGATGAAATAGGCGTCATGGGATTCGCCGCGAGGCAGGAACAAGAGTGAAACGGATCTGGACTGTCATTTCGATTCTCGCACTCGCGAACGTGCTCGCGCTGGGCGGGCTCGTCGGCTGGCTGAAAGCAACCGACCGGCTGAGCAAGGATCGCATGATTCGGTTGCGCGAACTGTTCCAACCGACGATCGCCCAAGAACGAAAGGCAACGGAAGAAGCAGAGGCCAAGCGAGCCGAAGACGCAGCGAAAGCCGCTGAAGAAGCAAAATCACAGAGGCCCCCGATCAACGCCGCGGATCGCCTCGAGTTGAGCGCCCAAGGCGAGGAAGTGCGCCGCCAGCAACTCGCGAGTCTGGAGAAGCAGGTTGATTTGCTCCGCGCTTCTTTGGCCCGGGACAGCGCCGAAGTCGCCCGCTCGAGAGATCAACTGAATCAGGATCAGGCGGCGTTCGAAGCGATGCGCAAACGCGTCCTCGAGCAGGAGGGATCGGCACAATTCAAGAAGACGCTCACGACACTGCAGGATTTGAAGCCCGATCAGGCGAAGAAGGCGATGAAGGAAATGATCGCCATGACGCCCGCGCCGACCGGATCGGCCTCCACGATTCATACCGGGATGGACCTGGTCGTGAGTTACTTGAATTCGATGGATGGTCGTGCGCGGGTGAAGGTCGTCAACGAGTTCATCCAGGACGACCCCAAACTGGCAGCGGACTTGCTGGAACGACTCCGGACGCGTGGGCTTGCTTTCCGCGCTCCGGAGGTTTCCCCAAATGACCGCCAGCGCTAGCTCCCTCTCCAGTCAAGCCGTCACCTCCTCGAGCGCAATTCACGCTCGGGCGAATCTTCAAAGCGCAGCAATAGGTCTCTTTGGCGCAGGAACTTCCTCGCCGGGCGAAGACGGCGGGTCCTTCGCTCAATCCCTCGAATCTGAATCCAGGCGGCAATCGACCCCGCAGGGAATCTTCAGCGATGGGGCCGAGTCGGCGAAGAGCACGCCCGATCGATCACGCCCGAAGAACGCTTCCAAGAACGAACTTCCGTCTGATTCGAGGCGCCCAGAAAACGAAGATGACCCGACCCGGCGAGCTCCCGAGCAGAGCGACCGGCCTCTCGCCGAAGCGAGCGATTCGCGGCACGACGACTCTCTGCTGTGCGCGTCCCGCCAACCCGATTCCACGCTGCGGGCGCCGACAGGCGAAGCAGCAGCTCCGACGGTTGCTGCCATCGCGGCGCACTCCGCCGCACAGGACTCGCCTCCAACCGACCCGGCACCAGATGCCGCCACCCCCGACCAGTCGAAAGCGGCTGCATCAGAATCGAAGCCGCGTCAGCCAAGCGATCCGCTTCGGCTGATCACGCCAAACCAGCAACCCGCGGTGGAAGACGCTCCTTTGGCCTCGCAGTCAAGCGCGGTTCAAGCCGCCGGCGAAACAGACATCTCGCAGAATGCCAACTCCAAACAGACCGTTGCTCGATTGAACGAGAATTCGATCAGGAGCGCGGGCACGAAGTCTTCGAGCACCATCGCGCCGAATTCCGGAATCGCATCGCCATCGGCCGCAGGCGTGACGAATGCCGCCAGTGTTGGACCTTCGACCGGCTCGACACTGAATGTCGGCGCGACGGCAGGCGCAACCGGCGGCGGGAGCCAGGTCACTGCGCCGATCGATCAGGTCTCACCTCCCAAAACTGGCGGCGGCCGCCTGATCGAGCAGCCCGTCACCCTCAAGCTGAAAACGACACCGGCAAACGGCTCGCAGCCGCTCTCCGAAGCGGAAATCACCGCGGTCGAAACACAAATCGGTCGCGGGCTGACCGCGGCATTCCGCCAGAACACCCCCCAGGTCACGCTCTGGATGTCGCCCGAGAGTCTCGGCAAAGTGCGCATCCAACTCACCTTTGACCAGGGCACCATCTCGGCGCGATTCGAAGCGACCAGCGAAGCAACCAAGGACCTGCTCGCGCAGAACATGAGCGCACTCCGCGACGCTCTCCAGTCCCGGGGGCTGACGGCGCAGCACATCGAAGTCGTTTCCATTCCCGATTGGTCGCAGCAGAACGGCTCTCAGAGCGGCAGCGGCGAAGGGCGCAGCAACGGCGGCGATCTCTCGCAACAAGGCACGAACAACGGGAACTCGTCGTCTGGTCAGGGCGGCCAGTCGCAGCAGGGTCAAACGGGGCATTCGCGCGAGTGGTCGAGGCTGATGGAGGGCTCGACCCAACATGAGTCGGTCGCATCCTCCGAAGCGCAAATCTCGCTCGCGATCGAACCCCGTCTGCTTTCGCTGAAGGCACACCTCGAACTTGACGCAGTCGCCTGATCCCCCACTCCTCACCGATTCTCCCTTGTTCACCGAACCGAGTCCGGCACGGCGATTGCGAAACTCGTCCGGAGTCTCACCATGAGCGCAGCATCCTCAATCCTCAATTCAACCTCAACACAAACTTCGGCGCAGCCCTCCGGGTTCAGCGCGCTCTCGAGCGAGCAATTCACGAAGATCATCCTGACCGAATTGGCGAATCAGGATCCGCTCTCGCCGAGCGACACAAACGCGCTGCTCCAGCAGCTTTCTTCCATCCGCAACATCCAGTCGAGCATGGATCTGTCGGAAAAGCTCGGGTCGCTGGTTTCGGATAACCAGTTCGCCGCGGCATCCAACATGATGGGCAAGATCATCGGCGGAATCTCCACCGACAACGTCCGGACCATCGGCAGGGTGGATTCGGTGTCGAAGACTGACGACGGGGTATTCCTCAACTTGAACAATGGCTTGAGCATTCACATGAAGAACATGGACGGCATCATCGATGTCGCGACGCTCTCCGATGAGGAAAAAGAGCTTCTGGGGTTGAAGTGATGGGCACGAACGATCTCCTTCGCACGCTGTCCTCGACGATCCTGCCTCCGGGCGTTGAACGACGCTCCGGCCACTCGACGACCAGCGCAGTGCAAGGCCAGAATTTCGCGGATCTGCTCGCGGGCAAGGCCAGTGGCAAGCTTCTCACGGGTCGCGGCGTCAATATCCGGCCGGAAGCCGGAATTGAGTTGAGCTCAGATCAATTGGCCCGAGTCGGCAACGCCATCGATCAGGCGGAAGCCGCCGGAGCGCAGCACGCGATCGTGATGATCGACGGCATGGCGCTCAAAGTCGACGTCGGCGTGCGCCAGGTCGTCCAGAAGGTCGACATGCAGAAGGCCTCGGTCATGTCCGGCGTCGATACCGTCGTGCAGGCGGGCGACCACACTCCGGGAGCGCACAAAGCGACGATGCCCACCGCCGGTTTCCACCCGAACCTCGCGAAGATTCTGGGCGGGCCGTCCGAAGCCGCGGCCTAGCGATTGGCTCGCGGATTGCGTTTCCTCCGAACGAATCGAAACTCGACGCGAACGGAGTTCGTGTCCGGAAATCGGATCGAACGGCATCGCAGCGCGGAGGCGCCGCGATCGCCAAGAGGAATGACCCATGGCCTCCACCACCGCTTTGTTCACCGGCCTGTCGGGGCTGAACGCGAACTCTCGCCTGATCGATGTGATCGGCAACAACATCTCGAACGTCAACACCACGGCGTACAAGTCAAACCGCGTCATGTTCGGGTCGATGTTCAACCGCACCTTCAGCATCGGCAGCGCGCCCGGCGTCAACAGCGGCGGCACGAATCCAGGGCAAGTCGGGCTCGGCGTCCAGGCGACCGGTACACAAAGGAACTTCGGTAACGGCGCAATCAACGCGACCGGCGATTCGCGCGACATGGCGATCGAAGGCGAGGGGTTCTTTGTGGTGCAACGCGCCGGGGGCGAACTGGTCTACACCCGCGCGGGTTCCTTCCGCCCCAACAGCAGCAACCAGCTCGTCACGCTGTCGGGCGAGCGGTTGATGGGCTACGGCGTTGACTCACGTTTCAACCTCGACAAGTCGAACATCAATCCAGTTTCGATCCCGCTCGGGTCGCTGACGATCGCCGAGCCCACCACGCTCGCGACGCTGTCAGGAAATCTCAACAAGAACGGCTCGCTTCCGACGCACGGTGCGCTCGTTTCGCTCATGGCGAGCGCAAGCTCCGGCCTTGGAGTCGTCACCGGCGCCAGCCCCGCGCCGGGTCCGGGCAACGTCGTTGAAGCGACCACCAGACTTGTCGATATCGATGATCCCGCCATCGCCGGCACGACGACAGCGCTCTTCGCCGCCGGGCAGACCATCCGGTTGACGGGAGCTCAAAAAGGTCTGACCGGAGTCAACGCGAAGAACCTGCCCGATGCGACGCTCGCGATCACCAATTCGACCACCATGCAGGACCTGATGGACTTCCTGCAGAACGCGTACGGAATTGTTCCGGGACAGACAAATCCGGACGGAGCGACGACGGGCGTCACGCTCGATCCGACAACCGGTGCGGTTTCGATCATCGGAAACACCGGCACGATCAACGACATCACGCTGAATCCCGCGAATCTGCAGCTGCTCGACGCGAGCGGCAACCAGGTCCAGTCCAGCCTCTTCAGCATGAGCAAATCCGCCGCTGCGGACGGCGAAAGCGTGCGAACCAGTTTCGTCGCGTACGACTCGCTCGGCACTCCGGTCAACATCAACGTCGGCTTCTCGCTCGAATCAACGCCGGGCGGGACAGGCTCCAACTGGCGCTACTACGCAGAGTCAGGGAACTCCTACGCCACGTCCATCAATCTCGGAACGGGCGTCGTCAGCTTCGGCACCTCGGGCGCTCTGCTCACCACGACACCCCTTTCCATTTCCGTCAACCGCTCCGGAACCGGCGCGATCACGCCTCTGACCTTCGATATTTCGCTGACGAGCGGCCAAGGCGGCGTGACCTCTTTCGCCAACACAAGCGGAAACTCAAATCTGCAGGCGCAGCAGGTGGACGGCGCCGCGATCGGCACGCTGCAGAGCTTCGCCGTCGGAGACGATGGAATCATCACCGGCGCGTTCTCGAACGGCCTGTCTCGCACGCTGGGTCAGGTTGTGCTCGCCAAGTTTTCCAATCCCGAAGGACTCGTTGATTTGGGGAACAACCTGTACCGAGTCGGACCCAACAGCGGCACAGCGGGAATCGCGTCCCCCCTCGACCTCGGAACCGGCAAGATCATCGGAGGGGCTCTAGAGCTGTCCAACGTTGATCTTGGCTCGGAGTTTCTCGGGCTTATTCTCGCCCAAACCGGCTATTCAGCCTCGACTCGGGTGATCCGAACCACCGATGATCTCTTCCAGCAGCTTCTGTCGCTCGGGCGATGAACCGGCCTGGCCACTTTGCCGAGATTCACATGAGCCACTCGAACGCAGCCGAGACTCTCCACTCCGTTTCGCTGCTCGCAAACGCGGGGTCGCTGCTCTGGCTCCTCGTCATCTGCGTGGGAGCTCCGCTGCTGATGATCGCGCTGGCCCGGTCCATGAAGCTGGACACGCTATTGAATAAGTTGCTCCTGCGTCAACCCTCGCGATCCGAAATCGTCGCACACCTCGAGCATCTCGCCGATCTTGCGCGCGCCGGCAACCTGCGCGCTGCGCGGCGTGCGGGCGATCGGTGCTCCTGGCGGCTGCTGCGGCTGGGATCCGGGCTTCTCGCCGACGGTGCGCAGCCCGCGGAAATCGCGCACAAGCTCGAGCATGTCGCGGAGATTGTGGCTGCGCGAAGGGTTCGTCGGTTGCGCAGATTCGCGTCGTTTTCCTGCGGGTTGGTCGTGTTCCCGCTCGGCGTTCTTCTGATCCACATGCTCGGAGTCCTTGGCGCGGTCACCCCGACGAACGGATGGATCGCCGGCCTGGCCTTCGTATTCGTGATCTCCCTGCTGGTTGCGTCGTCCGTCATGCGATGGATGTGCGAGTGCGCCGAAGACAGCGTCGCTCAGCGGACTATCGAGGTTGAGGCGCTGGTCTTCGGGCTTTCCGCGATTTGTGGCGGCGCAAGCTCCGAGGAGGTGGGCTCCCTCACCCGTCTGATGCTCGGCATGTCGCCCGCGTCTTCCGCGCTTCGACAAGCCGCCTGAGCGGTCCGAAAACCGTTTCGGGGCCGTTTGTCGGGTCGGAGCGACGGTCCCCGCGTCTCCAAACAGACTTGCTGCTCCAGTCGGCCGCTCCCCTCGTCGAAGTGAACGCTGCTCGAAGCCCGATGGACCGGGCGCGGAGGGTGTCATGGCCGACGAAAAAGATGCGAAAACCGCGGCAGATCCAAAGTCGCCCGCCAAGGGCGGGCTGCCCATAAAAACGATCGCGATCGTCGCCGTTCTCATGATCGCCGAAGCGGCGGGCGTCTTCTTCGTGGTGGGCTCCACGATGCGCAAACCGACCGAATCCAAAGCGGGGGAACTGCACGGCGAAGACGAGGCCCGACTGGATGCCTTGGTGGAATTGCCGCTCGTCGAAGACAAGTTTCAGAACATGACCGGTGGGCAGGCCTGGATCTGGGACGCCGCCGTGTATGTAAAAGTTAAGAAGCGCGACGAAGAAAAAGTGACCGAAGTGCTCCAGGCACGCGCCGCCGAAATCAAGGAAGGAATCGCCTACATCTTCCGCCGGGCGCAGCACAGCCAGTTGAAAGAGCCCGGCCTCGAAACGATGAACCGCGAGATCAGCGCGTACATCAACGAAATTGTGGAAAAAACGCCGGAGGGCGCGAGCCGCATCGAACGCGTGCTCATCCCCAAGTGCCGCGGATTCCCGGCGGGCTGAACCGGGCACATTCGCCCCGATCACCCGAAACTCTCGCAGCGTATTCTGGTACGAACCGATGAACGCGGTTCGCACCGGGAGGACGCTTCTTGAATTCACGGATAATCCACAGAACGGCGCGAGCGATCATTGCGGGCGTGATCATCGCGAACTCCTCGTGCGCTTCCAAGGCCAAGCAGGCTGAATTCACTGAACAGCAAAGGGCCGCGCAGCTGCAATCGTTTGATGTGGTGCATTCCAAAATCAAGGAGCGCCACTTTGATCCGAGCAAGGTCGGCCCGGCATGGGACGCCAAGCACGCAGAACTCCGTGTCAAAGTCGAGAACGCTAAAAGCGAGGACGAAGCGCGCGCCGCCATCAAGGAGCTGATCGATTCGCTCCACCAATCGCACTTCGGCATCATTCCGGAGGAGGTCTACGAAGCGATCGAAGAAACCGCGCCGTCCCAAGCGCGATCCAAAGTCGACCATGCGGGCGAACCAGGCTTCGAACTCCGCGAAGTCGAAAACCAGGCGGTTGTCGTGCGAGTCGCAAAGGGTTCTCCGGCCGCTGACGCGGGCGTCCGTCCCGGATGGGCGCTCGAGTCCGTCAACGGCAAGGCCGTCGCGCCGATACTCGCGAAACTCCAAAAAGCCCACGGCGACGCACGCGACGGTGGCCTGATGATCAGTGTCGCGCTGCGTTCACTCGAGCGCGGACCGGAAGGTTCCTCCTCGAAGTACGTGTTTCTCGATGCGGACGATCGACCGGTTGAAGTCCAATTGGTCTTGCAACCACCTTCGGGAAAGCCTGTCGAGTTCGGGAATCTCCCGACGATGTACCTCGACATCGATCGCACGCCGCGTGCGCCGGGAATCGGCTACATGTGGTTTTCAGTCTGGTTCGATCCGCCGCGGCTGATGGGGGAATTGCAGGCTGCCATCAAGGAATGCAAAGGCTGCAAGGGCTTTATCATCGACCTCCGAGGAAACATCGGTGGCATCGGCGCCCTCGCGATGGGGTTTGGCAGCTGGTTTGTTGACAAGCCCGATCAGCGGCTCGGAACGCTGATCACCCGCGATTCGCAATTGAACTTCGTGCTCAATCCACGGCCCTCGCCGTTCACCGGCCCGCTCGCCATACTTGTCGATGAGATGTCGGCTTCGACCTCCGAGATTTTCGCCGGCGGAATGCAGGACATCGGCCGAGCCCGCGTCTTTGGTACCCCAACCCCCGGTGCCGCACTTCCCTCGACCGTCGAGATTCTCCCCAGCGGCGATCGGCTGCAGTTCGCCTTCGCCAACTACATCAGCGCCAAGGGTGAAGCGCTCGAAGCCCGGGGCGTGCATCTCGATGAACAGATTGCCATAACAAGGGAGGCGCTTCTCGCCGGACGGGATCCCGTGCTGGAAGCCGCGATTTCGTGGATCGAAGCGCAATCCAAGTGATGCGCATCGGCGAAGCGTCCAATGATGTTCTCCCGGATGTGTAGCCGTCAGTCGCCTTTAGTCAGGAACCACTTCATGCGTCAGAAACTCGTCGTCCTTTCGCTGCTTGCTCCCGTCCTGAATCTGGCGCCATGTTTCGCCTCGCTCGAGCCGCCCGCGCCCGCTGACACCCCGGCACCGGCGGCCCCCCAGGCCGAGAGCCTTCCTGACGCCAAGGCGATCATGGAGAAGTACCTCGACGCATTAGGAGGCGTGGATCGTCTCAAGAAAATCAAGTCACGCCAGATCACGATGAATCTGGAGATGCCCGCGCAGGGATTGAAGGGCGTGGTGCACCTGTACCAGATGCCTCCGGCGATGGCGTACTCGGAAACCGAGATCGCACAGATCGGAAAAATCCTTCAAGGCTCCGACGGCGACACCGTCTGGGAATCCAATGTCATGATGGGCACACGCATCCTGAAGGGCGCCGAGCGGGCCGCGTTTCTTCGCGGCATGCGATTCAACGCCGACTACGACTACGAGGATCTCTTCAAATCGATGAAGACCGTCGGCGTCGAGAATATCGCCGGCCGCCCCGCGTACGCGGTCGAAGTCGTGAACCAAGACGACACCAAGGAAACCCGACTGTTTGACAAGGAGAGCGGCCTGCTGGTCGGCTTGCGCACGACGACGACCTCGCAGATGGGTGAGATCAAAAGTGAAACCGTCTTTTCTGATTACCGGGACGTGCAAGGCACCAAGGTGCCGTTCAAGTTTGTGGTCAAGGCAATGCAGACCGAGATGGTGACCACGATCGAGAAGATCGAACTCGATGCGCCCATTCCTGCCGCACGTTTCGATCTTCCCGACGACGTGAAGGCGTTGCTGGCCAATCAGGAGACCAAACCCGCCGCAGATTCGAAGAATCCGCAGGCTCCTGACGAAATGAAGTAAGCGTTCGAATCCCCCTCGAGTTTGCCTTCGGCCCGTTCGAGTTCTGCTTGACCCCCGCTCCTTCCAATCCGGTTGATACCGCGCACGCTCCGGGTTCGTCACATCCTGACGAATCGGCGTTGCTCGCGCGCTTGAAGGCGGGCGATGGCGGCGCGTACGAGCAGGTCGTTCGTGAAATGGGCGGCCGCATGCTCGCGGTTGCCCGCCGAATCCTTGTCGATGAGAATGAGTCGCAAGATGCCGTACAGGATGCGTTCGTTTCGGCTTTCCGCAACATCGACAAATTTGCGGGCAATTCTCAGATCGCCACCTGGCTCCACCGGATCACGGTCAACGCGTGTCTGATGCGTCTACGAAAAAAGAGACGCCAGGATGAAGTCTCGCTCGATTCCCTGCTACCCGCCTTTGGCGCCGATGGCTACCCCGCGCACGCCGCCGGAACCTGGCGAAAACCGGTCACGGGGGAAGAACTCGCGGAGACTCGGGAACGGATCCGTACGGCGATTTCAAAACTCCCGGAGCACTACCGCATCGTGCTGGTGCTCCGCGACATCGAAGCGATGGATACAGCGCAGACCGCGGAGCTTCTCGAAACGACAGAAGCGGCGGTCAAGATCCGTTTGCACCGTGCTCGTCAGGCACTGCGCGAATTGCTCGATAACACCCTTCGGGAAGGGCTCAACTAGGAGGAGTTTTCCTTTGGCAGGCGGCGTTCCACGAGAATTCGGAGATTTGGTCGCGCGGCTCGAAGCCGGCGGCTCGCTCAATTGCCGCGACTGCAGTGAATTCCTCATGGCGTATCTCGATAATGAGATGGGCCAGGAAATCCGAGCTCGATTCGAAACGCATCTTTCGAACTGCTGCTCGTGTCGCAATTACGTGGACACGTATCGACAGACCGTAAAACTGGCTCAGGAGGCCTGTTGCCCCAAGGCAAACCCTCAGTTAGGCAAATGCCCACCGGAATTGGTTGCGGCAATTTTGGCCTCGCTGGGCAGGCCTCAGCAGGAACGCCAATAGCCCGCTGCCCCCCGGGGGTGGGAGGCGAGATTTCACGCAAACCCCTCGAACTGAATTCGATCAACTGAAGGTCCGATTGTGTCGATCCTTTCCGGGCGAGACGCTGGGTGTCAGGATGCAGGCGCAAAACGGGGACCAAAACTCGAAACGCCGCTGCGAAGCGCTAGCGAGCGACCGATCTCTTTCGGCGTTGATCTCGGCATTGGCCGCCGCGGCCAACGCCCCCATCGCGGGACTCTCAGTGTCAAGCGGCGGTCGGCTCCATTGCGGTCCCGTCACGGGCTTGGAAGGCGGCTGGCGGTCAACCAAGAGTGCGCTTTGCGCGAGGGTTATTCGCCAACGCAAATCGATCACCACCTCCTCAATGACCCTCACCGGGCCGGCGGGCGACAAAGTCCTCCACGGCCGCGCTCGCGCCCGCAGCTACCTTGGAATTCCGGTCGACACCGATTCGTTCGGTGTCGTGTGCGCGTTTGTTGCTGACACTCGCGCCCGAAAATGGAAAGCTTCGGAGATCTCGGCGGTCGAGCGAATCGCGGGCTCGCTCTCCTCGCAAATCGGAACGACCTCGGCGTTGATTCGGCACAATCCTGCCGGCGAACTGCTCGACCCGGATGAGTTCATCGAGTGCACCTCGCGCCTTGCACGCGTCGGAACCTGGTCGCTGGATGCGGCGTCCGGTGAAGTCCGGTGGTCCGACGAGGTCAAGCGAATACACGAAGTACCGCTCGACTTCGACCCAAGCAGCCTGAACGAGGCGGCCGATTTCTACCCCGGCGAAGCCGGAGTGACCATTCGCGCGCTCGTCGCTCGCGCACTCGAGCGGGGCGAAGGCTACGAAATCGAATTGCCGTTGATCACCGCACGCGGCCGCCGGATCTGGGTCCGATCGATCTGCATTTGTGTCGTCCACAACGGAAAGTGCACCGCCCTGCGCGGCGTCTTTCAGGACATCACAGCCCGCAGAGTGGCCGAAGAGAGATACCGCCTTCTCGCCGAATCAACCGACGACCTCGTGACTCTGACCGAACGCTGCGGAATGCCGATCTACGTGAGTCCTTCCGTCGAGCGCGCACTCGGATGGACATCCGACGAGCTCTCCCATTCTTCCTGGAAATCGTGCTTCCTCTCGGACGATCACGAGGCGTTCCAGCGGATACAACAGAGAACTCTGGCGGGAGATCGCGCCCACGCACGACTGCGGGCCAAAACGAAGAGCGGGGGGTTCGTCTGGCTCGACGTCCGTGCGGCGCCGGTTGCCGGAGCTCGCGGCGAGATCGAGCACATCGCGTGGGCCTGCCGCGACGCAACGCAGCAGATTTTCGTTGAAGACTGGCAGCGTGAGCGCATCGGAATCCTTGAAATGCTGCTCACCGGCGCGCCGCTTCAAGCGACCTTTGACCGGCTCGTCCGATCCATCGAAGCGATCAAGCCCGGCGCACTGGCATCCATTCTCCTCGCCGAAGAGCGCGAAGGACAGATCGTGCTGCGCGATGCGGCCGGGGCGTCGCTTGCGCTTGAATACCGCGCAGCTTCGGACGGCTTGCTTGCCGGGCCGACCGCCGGAAGCTGCGGCGTCGCGGCCCACGAGCGACGTCGAGTCATCTCGGCCGATCTCTGGAGCGATCCGAATTGGGAGCCGCCCCGAGATTTGCTGAAGAAACTAGGTCTTCGTTCCTGCTGGTCGGAGCCGTTCTTCGCTTCCGACGGAACGGTGCTCGGTACGTTCGCGATCTACGGAACCAAACCCGGCGCGCCGGACGAGCCCGAGATTCACCTCATCTCCGAAGCCGCCAAGTTGTGCGCGCTCGCGATCGAACGGTGCCGCTCGGACGAGGCCATCCGCGCCGGCGTGTGCGATCTCGCCTCCGCACGCGACGCCCTCGAAGCGCACGGGCGCGAGTTGCTGCGAAGAAACGAAGAACTCGCCAATTCGATTTCCGAATCCGAACGGCTGCGCCGGCAAGCGGAGCTTGATTCGATCGTCGCCCAGGAGCTGCGGCGTCGCGCCGATGAGGCCAATCGCGCCAAATCCGATTTTCTGGCAAACATGAGCCACGAGATCCGGACACCCATGACCTCGATTCTCGGATTCGCGGATCTGCTGGCCGACTCAGAGACGCGCCCGGAGAACAACGCCGAGTTCGTGCGCGCCATCCATCGCAACGCCGAGCACCTGCTCACCGTCATCAACGACATCCTGGACATCTCCAAGATCGAATCGGGCCGGGTCTCCATCGAACGCATCGAGTGCTCTCCCACCACGATCATCCACGACGTGGCGAGCCTCATGACGGGACCGGCTGCCGAAAAGGGCATCGGGCTCGAATTCGCATTCGCCGATTCCGTTCCGCCAACCGTTGTGACCGACCCGACTCGCCTGCGCCAGATCGCCATCAACCTGGTTGGGAACGCGATCAAGTTCACCGAAAAAGGCCGCGTGCGCGTCCTCCTTGAGTACGAGCCGGACGCGATGCTTCCGCCGCTCGGCGCATTAATCTTGAGAGTCCAGGACACCGGCATCGGGCTCTCAACCGAGCAGCTCTCCGGGCTGTTCGAAGCGTTTTCGCAGGCCGATCCGTCGACCACACGCAAGTTCGGCGGTTCGGGCCTCGGCCTTGCTATCAGCAGGCGGCTCGCCCGGCTTCTTGGCGGCGATATCTCCGCGACCTCGACGCCCGGCCGCGGCTCGGAATTTGTCGCACGGCTGAAGTGCAGAATCGCCGAAGCCAACCACTCCATCGAACAGGGAATCGGCTCGCCCAACCCGCCCGCTACGCAGGCGATCAGCGGACGAATTCTCCTTGCCGAAGATGGTCCGGACAATCAGCGCCTGATTGTTCATCTGCTTCAGCAGGCCGGCGCGGAAGTCGAGACCGTAACGAACGGGAATCTCTGCATCAAGCGTTGTTTCGAGCGGGTCAACGCGGGCAATCCCTACGACCTCATTCTGATGGACATGCAGATGCCCGTGAAGGATGGTTACGAAACGACACGCGAGATCCGCGCCGCCGGATATACACGACCGATCGTCGCACTGACCGCCAACATCCTGACCGAGCAGCGGCGCCGGGCGATCGAGAGCGGCTGCAACGACATGATCGAGAAGCCGATCGATCGGCAGCGTTTCCTCAGGGTGTGTCGCGAATGGATGTCCGTTTCTCAAACCGAATCGCGCGCCGCTGCTTGACGATCGCTCAACGACCGCAATCCACTTCAAAGGCGCGAGAATCACTCCCGCCCTCTCCGACCCGGAAAGTCACGGTGCGGCCGCACTTCGGACACCGCGCGAAATATCCGGTGCCCTCGCGATTCCGGTAGACACGCACATAGGTCGGACCGCATCGGAAGAGCACTTGCAGGAATGGCCTTCGGTGGGGACCGGTTCTCTCACCCGAGTTCTCTTGAATGTCCAGGCTTTCGGAGTTCACGCAGCGGTGTATCGGCAATCGGCGGCGTCGCCGCTCTTCGGGACCTTTGCCCCCACAAAATCCAAACGATCTTTGCGCAGACTTGATATTGCCCGCTGTCGCTAGTATAGTGAATGATAACTTTCTCATGGGACGGAGTATCCCAAACCGCGTTCATTCACGAGCGGACTCTGACCCGGACGAATAGTCTTGTTCGGAACGCACATTTCCGGATTTCATGACGCTCGCCATTTCACCCAGCTCACTGACGATTCTCCCCGACCCACCGGCACCGCCGACCGGGATTGGGCTCATTGCCGGTGCCGGGCTTCTTCCAGTCAAGATTGCCCAGGGCCTGCGGGCGCAGGGCCACCGCGTTCACGGTCTCGGTCTCTCAAGCCAATACGACCCTCAGTTGCCCCGCCTGTGCGAAACCTTTGCCGAAGTCGGCGTGCTGCGCCTGGGCAGCTGGGGCCGCATCCTGAGAGACTGGGGCGTCCGCCACGCGATCATGGTCGGCCGGGTGGACAAAGCCAAACTGATGCACGATCCGTGGCGGATCTTCCGCAATATCCCGGATACGCGCACCGTCCGGCTTTGGCTGCAACGGCTTCGCCACGACAAGCGCTCACACATGGTGCTCCGCGGCGTTGCCGAAGAGCTCCACCGCTTCGGCGTCTCACTCCTCGATTCGACGATGCCGATCCCGGACGAACTCGCCCACATCGGCGTTCTGACGCGCACCCAGCCGACCGCCGAGCAGCGCGCCGACATCGACTTCGTCTGGCCGATGATGTCCGAATTGCTCCGCTTCGATATCGGTCAATCCGTCGCGATCCGCGAGCGTGATGTAATCGCGGTCGAAGCTGTCGAAGGAACCGACCGCATGATCGAGCGCGTGGCACGCCTCTGCCGCGCCCGGGGCTGGACGCTCTGCAAGGGCGCCCGCGCCGGACACGACCGGCGCAGCGACGTCCCGACCATCGGCGCGACGACCATCGAGAAGATGGCCGCGGCAGGCGCCGGCTGTCTCGCGCTCGCCGCGGGCGACGTCATCATGCTCGAGAAAGAGCGCGTAATCGATCTCGCCGATGAACTCGGCATCTCGATCGTCGGCGTTCCTTCGATCGTCTGATCCGCTCCGCCCAACAATCCGGCGTGGACCCCGACTGCCCCTATGTCAGCCGCGGCGGACTGAAACTCGCGCACGCGCTGCGAGAATTCTCCTTCGACGTTTCCGGCCTGCGCTGCGCCGACTTTGGTTGTTCGACGGGCGGCTTCACAGATTGTCTGCTGCAACACGGCGCGAAGTCGATCGTCTCGATCGACACGGGCTACGGCCAACTCGCGTGGAAACTCAGACAAGATCCACGCGTCATCGTCCGCGAGCGCGCCAACGCGCTCCATCTCGCGCCGCCGCCCCAACCCGAGATCGATCTCGTCGTCGCCGATCTCGGATGGACGAAGCAGAAGCTTCTGGTTCCCGTCGCGCTCAAGTGGCTCACCCCCGGCGGCCTCATCATCACGCTGATCAAGCCCCACTACGAGCAGGATCGCGCAAGCCGCGAGAACGTCGTTCTCGAGAAGCCGCATGCGTACGAGATCGCGCAACGCGTCGCGGGCGAAATGCCCGCGCTCGGCGCCTCGGTTCTTGCGATGACAGAGTCTCCCGTGCTGGGCGGGGCAAAGAGCGGCTCAAAATCAAAGGG
This sequence comes from Phycisphaeraceae bacterium, assembly GCA_019636555.1. Lineage (NCBI taxonomy): Bacteria > Pseudomonadati > Planctomycetota > Phycisphaerae > Phycisphaerales > Phycisphaeraceae > Phycisphaeraceae bacterium. The sequence goes on from JAHBXH010000001.1 coordinate 2,584,565, forward strand.
CACAGGGAATACCGAGTGGCTCGCGCTGCTCAAACCGTCGGCGCCGGCGACTGCCACCCCTCCACCTCGTCCGCAGGGTTGAGTTCTTTCCACAGCCGCTCCAGCAGCGCATTCAAGTTCGTCCGCGCCGCGCCCGAAATCGCGATGACGTCGCGATCGAGCCTCAACTCCAGTTCGCGACAAATCCGCTTGATGATCTTCTCCCGTTCCGACTTGTCCGGAATCAGGTCGATCTTGTTGAGCACCACCAGCTCGCGCTTGTCATAGAGCGCCTGCGAATGCTGGCGCAGCTCCTCACGGATCATGCGGTAGTTTTCAACCGGATCCGAACCATCGATGGGCTCGACATCCAGCAGATGCACGAGCACACGCGTCCGCTCGACGTGCCTGAGAAACTCAAGCCCGAGCCCGGCTCCCTGCGCCGCGCCCTCGATCAGCCCCGGGATATCCGCGATCACGATCCGGCGTTGCGAATCTACTTCCGCAATGCCGAGCTGCGGGCTCAGCGTCGTAAACGGGTAATCAGCAATCTTCGGATTCGCCTTCGTCAGCGCCGCCAGCAGCGTCGATTTTCCCGCGTTCGGCTTGCCCAGCAGCCCGACGTCCGCGATCAGCTTGAGTTCAAGCCGCAGATTGAAGAGCTCTCCCTTTTCTCCCGGCGTCGCCTCTCGCGGCGCCTGATACGTCGAGCTCTTGAAGTGTTCGTTTCCAAACCCGCCCTTACCGCCGCGCGCGATCGTCACGCGCTCGCCCCGCTGAATGTCGTGAATCAGATCTCCCGTGTCGTTGTTGAAGACCAGCGTCCCCGGAGGCACGCGCAGAATCAGATCCTTCCCGTCCGCTCCATGGCACTGCTTCGCTCCACCGTTCTCGCCGGGCTGAGCCTCGTACCGGTGGTGGAAACGGAAATCAAAGAGCGTGGACAGACCTTCCTCGCAAACGAAGATCACCGAGCCGCCCGTGCCGGCGTCGCCGCCGCTCGGGCCGCCTTTGGGAATGAACTTCTCGCGCCGGAACGAGATGTGCCCGTTGCCGCCGTCTCCGGCCTTCACAGTAATTAGTGCGGTATCGACAAACACAGGCCAAGCGTAAGAGCCCGCGCCGCGCGAACCAAATCGGTTTTCAGGCCAATCGCAGGCCGACCTCAGGCCGCCCGCAAGTATCTGCCCGAGCCCAGCGACTTCAGCAACCGCTCGCGATCCCCCAATCGCGCAAAGCTCGTGATCGCAATCGCCATCCGCACCGGCCCCGGCTCGCTCGCATCCTGCCAGACCACATTTCCAAAGACAATCACGCTCCGCTCCGCCCCCGCCACGTTCTCGATCGGCCCCCGACCCGCCGGCAGCGTGATCTGCATCGTCACACGCGAGCCCGGTTTCACCGCTTCGTCCAGCTCAAATCGAATCCCACCCTCCGAAATGTCGTACGCGTGCCCCTCGAGAGGCCGTCCATTCCCATCTGTTTCGCGCACGCACACCGGCGTGTACATGGGCTGGAGCGTGAAACGCTCAAAGCGGCGGCGATTGATGGCGTTCATGTTTGCCTCCTGTATCCGCGCCGGGGAATGGCGCGCCTCGCTTCCCGCTTATCGCCCTTTGCGCTCCCCGGCTTCATGCCGAGAACCAATTCCGCACGTCTCATAAGCCAACGCAAAACTGCGCCCTCATATCCTGCGAAGAGGCTTCCAACTCGGTGACTCCCGTTTCCGCCAACTCCGATCCGCGCACCGCCGCGCCCCGCTGCGAAACCTGCGGCTACGAGCTCGCCTCAGTCCTCGAAAGTTCGGGACCTTCCGCCGCCTGCCCCGAGTGCGGGATTCCCTGCTGGCAAAGCTCCCCCGCGCTGCGGCCCGGCACACCCTGGCAACAAAGACTCCGCCTCACTTCCTTCTGGCTCACCTGCTGGTTGATTGCCTCGCGTACGGCCGCGCTCTTCCGCGCGATGGAAGCCTCCGGCCGCCGCGCCTGGTCGCTCCTCACTCTCCAGTCGATCATCGCCGCGATCGCCTTCCTCTCTCCCTGGAGCGGAGTCTTCGTCGCCGATCCGGTTCGCCAGATGCAGTTCGCACGTTCGCTCTCCCGCGTGATTCAGATCGTGGGAGTGGTTATCGCTCAGATCCTCGTCCTCGCGGCGGTGCTCGGCGCCGCCAGTGTTCTTCTCTCGTTACTGCTCCGCGCCTACGCCCGCGCTCGCGGCTGGCATGTTTCCCGTGCCACAGCCCTCTCCATCGCCGCGCACGCCGCGCTCGGCTGGACCATCGTCGCCGGCGTTGTCTGGACTCTCCTCACGGCGTGGTTTATCACCACGCTCATCATCTCGTCGACCGGAAACCCAAGCGCTGCACGCGCACTCGGAGACGCCTCGGGCTGGGTCGCGGCGGCCGGCGGTCGATACGGCTTGCTCCCGCTCCCCATCCTCGTGCTCGGCGCAGGCGGCATCCTCGTTTCCCGCATTAGTCTCACCGCGCTCCATTCCTGCCGCTTCGCCAACAGTCCGGCCACGCTGCGCTTCTTCGAGGTAGTTCCCTCGGAGCCTCCAAAATAGGATTCGCTCTGGGACATTCCTCCCCGCCAACCGATGCACTCCTCTGCGAGCGCTGCGGCTACGAACTCTCCGATCTCGCGCCGGAATCGATCTGTCCCGAATGCGCCGCGCCGATCGCGGATTCGCTGCCTTCAAGCAGGCCGGGCACGGCATGGCAACGGGCTTGGCGCAAGGGCTGGTTGGGCCTGCCGCTTGCATGGGTTCTCTCCACCGCCGGCGGCTTGCTTGCGCCCTCGCGCCAGTTGCGCAGGGCTTCGATTGTTCCGGACGGTTCGCGCGTCCTGCTGACCATCAACATCACGATCGCGGCGGCGCTCCTCACGCTGCAGAGCGTGAAAACCATCACCGCCATGATCGTCGCATTTTGGCCTATCACATTGATACAGTCGCCCGCGGTGATGCTCGGGCCGACCTGGATGCCGACGGCATTGATCCTGGTGTTCTTCCTCTGGTCTCTTCTGATCGGGTTGCTCACTCGGATCGAGCGCATCGGCATTCACTTCTATTCGCGCCGCCGTTCCTGGCGAATCGATCCCGTGCTCTCGCTCGTCGGCACCGCACACGCTTCCGGCGCCTGGATCGGCGCTGCGCTCGCCGCCCGCTTGCTTCCGCTTGCGCTCGAATCGCTCGCAAACAGCTTGCCCGCTGCAATCTCGATCCATCTCGCCGCTGTGCGGCTCATGGCCGCGCCGCTCGGTTTCATCGCCGGCATGATCTGGTTTGAAATGGCGACCTATTTTGGCCTGCGCGCCTGCCGCTACGGCAATCACCCCGGTGTACGCATCCAGAGCGCATAACATCACCGCGGACGCCCGAAGGGATTCGGCGATGCGTCCCGTGAGCGGGAATCCATGGATGCCGTTGACACACATCTGACCCGAGCTCCGGGGAAGGAGCCCGGAGCGAAGTCAAAGTCGCCTCTGGACGACCTCGGAACACCCCAGCCGACGCCCGACCAGGTCGTCGCGGGCGCCGACGTCGATTCGAGCCCGCGCGCCCGTTCCGATGATCCAACCGAACTCCCCCTCGACTCCGGACGCCCCGCAGTGGACGAGCGCAGCATGGTCCACGTGCTGCGCCACCGGCACTTTCGCATCTTCTGGCTCGCGGCGTTCGGCTCCTTCGTCGGCAACTGGTTCGAGTTCATCGGCACACAGTGGATCGTCGCCGACAAGACGCGCGACACCACGTGGCTCGCCACGCTCGGCGCCGCCCAGTTGCTCCCGACTCTCTTTCTCGGACTCCTCGGAGGCATCGTCGCCGACCGCGTCAACCGCAAGAAACTGTTGATGGCCACGCAGCTCGCGATGATGCTGATCGCAATCGCGTTCTTCGTGGTCGTGCGCTGGCACGTCCCGATCGCTCTTTGGTTTGGCGGCGACGAAGCCCACGCAAACGATTTCCTGCTCTATTCCTTTCTCCTGCTCGCATCGCTCCAGGGCGTCACCATCGCCTTCAACCAGCCCGCCTGGCAGGTCATGATCCCGCGCCTCGTGCCGCGCGATGAACTCGTCCGCGCCATCACCCTCCAGGGAATCTCCTTCAACACCGCCCGCGCGATCGGCCCCGCCATCGCCGGCGCGCTCCTCGCCTGGCTCGGCGGCGAGTGGCTCTTCCTCGTCAACGCCGTCAGCTACATCGGCGTCATGCTCGCGGTCACCACCACGCCCGACGCGCCAGCGCCCGTCCAGAGCGGACGCATCCGCGATCTCTCCGTCATCATCACCGACGTCAAACAAGCCTGCGCCTTCATGTTCACGCAGCGCGGCCCGCGCGCCGCCCTCCTCGCGCTCATGGTCTTCTCCGTCTTCGGAACACCCGTGCTCCGGTTCCTCCCTCTCTTCGTCAGCCAGGTCTATCACCTGAAAGAAGAAACCTTCGGCCTGCTCACCGGCGTGATGGGCGTCGGCGCAGTCGTCGGCGGCCTGGCGATGCGCTACGTGCCGGTCTGGTACCCCAAGCACCACTTCATCCCCATCTCCGTCTTCTTCGGTGGCCTGTCGATCCTCGCGTTCTCGATTGCGACCAACGTCTGGGTCGCCGGGTTCTGCATGTTCTTCGTCGGCATCTTCTGGATGTGGTCGTTCAACTCGTCCATGTCCGCGCTCCAGTTGCTCGTCGAAGATTCGCTCCGTGGCCGCGTCATGGCCGTCTGCAACATGATCTCCCTCGGCTTCATGCCGATCGGCCCCTACATCGCCAGCTTTGTCGGCGAGTGGTTCGCCGCCGGCTTGAAAGAGACCAGCCCCGATCTCTGGCACGACGGAATCGGCACGCAGGCCGGCATCGCCTTCACCGCGATCGTCCTGCTCGCCGCCGGAATCGTCATGACAATCTGGCGAACCCCCGAAGTCGACGGACTCAAACCCGGCGAGCCCGGGTACGACCGCGTTCCCGGCTTTTTCCGTGGACTCACCGCTCGGGCCCACCGCCCGCGCTGATCGGAACCAGCTCATGCTCGTGCGCAGCGCGAAAGACTCAGACTTCGAAGCGATCGCAACGCTCACCAACTACTTCATCCGCGAGACAACCATCCACTTCGGAACCACCGAAGCAACCGCCGCCGAACTGCGCGAGCAGTGGCATCGATCGCGCGACCGCTTTCCGTTCCTCGTCTGCGAGATCGACGGCCGCTTCGCCGGTTATTGCAAGGCCTACACCTGGCGCTCGCGCGAGGCATATCAATGGACCCCCGAGTGCGGCGTCTACGTCGAAGACTGGGCCCGCCGCCGCGGCGTGGCGCGCTCTCTCTATGAAAAACTCTTTGAGATCATGGCCAAGCAGGGCTTTCACTCCGTCATCGCCGGAATCGCCCTGCCCAATGAAGCCAGCGTCAAGTTCCACGAGTCGATTGGATTCGAGGCGATCGGCATCGCTCGCCAAGCCGGATGGAAGATGGGCAAATGGGTTGATGTCGGATTCTGGCAGCGCTTCCTGCAGCCCATCAACGCCGCTCCCTCGTCGCTTCGTCTTCCAAGCTAGATCGCCGTCATGTGGTGCATGGGTCGATGAACCACTCCACGGATGCGGATTTCCCGGCTACACCAATGTTTTTTCTCTTCTCCCTGTCTTCTTCCGTGGTGCTCTGTGGTTCTCCGTGTTGAACCTCTCTTCTCCAGCACCCGTAAACTTCCGCACATGCAACCCCGCCGCCCCACTCATCAGGTCACCATCGGAGATTCCCGCGTCGGCTTCATCAAGATCGGAGGCGGCCTCCCCGACCGCACCGGAAGACCCACGGTCCTCGCGCCGGTCAGCGTCCAGACCATGACCTCCGGCTACACACACGAAATCGACAAGTGCGTCGCCGAAATCCAGAAGCTCTCGAGCGCGGGCGCCGACATCGTCCGTGTCGCCGTCCCCGAAAAGAAAGACACCGAAGCGCTGAAGGAAATCATCCCGCAGGTCAACGTCCCAATCGTCGCCGACGTTCACTTCCACTTCCAGCGCGCGCTCGAAGCGGTCGAAGCCGGCGTCCACAAGATCCGCCTCAACCCCGGCAACATCACCGACCGTGCGCAGGTCATCGACGTGATTCAGGCCTGCAAAGCACGCAAGCTCCCCATCCGCGTCGGCGTCAACGAGGGCTCGATCATCGAGCGCAAGGACAAGCAAAAACGCCAGAAGGAACTCGGGGCCGTCTTCAGCGAGCACAAGCACGGCTACCTGCTCGCGATCATGATCGCCAAGCTCGAGGAATACCTCGACATCTTCTACGAGCAGGATTTCCACGACATCGTCATCAGCGCCAAGTCGATGGACGCCTCGCTCGTCATCGACGCCTACACCGAAATCTCCAAGCGCTTCGATCACCCGCTCCACCTCGGTGTCACCCACGCGGGGCCGAAAGAAACCGGCACCATCCGCTCCGTCGTCGCGCTCGGAGGCATGCTCATCAACGGCATCGGTGACACGATCCGTATCTCCTACGCCAACGACCCGATCTACGAAGTGCAGGACGGCCTTGAGCTCCTCTACTGCCTCGGCCTGCGCGAACGCATCGGCGTCGATCTCATCGCCTGCCCCACCTGCGGGCGCATCCAGGTCGATCTCTTCACGCTCATCCAGGATGTCCGCAAAGCGCTCGCCGAAAAAGTCACGGTCCCGATGAAAGTCGCCGTCATGGGCTGCATCGTCAACGGCCCCGGTGAAGCCGAAGGCGCGGACGTCGCTGTCTTCGCCGGCGACCGCCGCGGCATCATCTACGTCCAGGGCGAGCGCGTTGCGAACGTCACCGAAGAAGAAATCCTCCCGCGCCTGCTCCAGGAGTGCCTGCAATTCCAGGAGCTCGTCCAGCAAGGCAAAGCCAAACTCGGCGACAAGAAAGTCTCCATCGTCCCTCCCGATCCGATGGGCGAACTCGGCAGCGGCTGGGAAAAAATGGCCGCCGAAAAAATCCACGGCAAACCGCAGAATCAATCACATCCGGCGAAACTCACGGTTAGTCGTTCCTAACAACCGGGGATGACGACGCCCCAATCTGTGTGTACCGCCGCTCGCAATTCATTGATTGCGTTTCAGTCTGGCCGCACCGCCGCGCCGTCTCATTGCAATGCCCGGTTCGCAACGAATGAAATCTCGAACTCGAAGACCTTGCGCTGCGATGACGCAGGGGGTTATTCCGCGCCCGGCCTTTGTCTTTGTCCTCCCCTTTTGCCCAACGAGGGAGGTGTCATCGCGAAGGCTCTGCGCCGCGATGACGGAGGGGGTTCCGAACAATCCGCCGCAGCATCGCGATCTCGCATGTTTCAAGTACCACGACCATGACAAGTTCTTTCCAAAAGTTCCGACTCGCCGCCTGCCACCTCATGGGCCGCCCGATCGCGTGGCCTTGCCGCTTCACCTTCGGCCCCGAAAACCCCGCGTTCAACCCCGCTCCCGAAGCGATCGCCGAACGGTCGCGCGAGCTCGTTGCGAATCCCAAGCCTCTCGCGCGCCCCGTCATCGTCTTCAGCGGCTATCGCGTCCCCGGAATCTTCGGCGGACAACTCGCAACCAACATCGCCCGCCTTACGAGCGGCAACACCGCCGACTTTCGCATGTTCGCCTACCCGTTCTCAGGCGATATCGAGCCGCTGGTCAACCGGCTCGCCCGAATCATCGGTGATGAATTCGGAACGGACGCATCGGGCGAGCACACCGCGCCGGTCGATGTCGTCGGCATCAGCATGGGCGGAATCCTCGGGCGACTCGCCGCGGCACGCACGCGATCTCGCCCGAAGGGCGTGCCGCGCGTCGATGTCCGGCGCCTCTTCACGATCGGAACTCCCCACAGAGGGGCGCGCCTCGCTCTGAAGATTCATGTCGATCGCGCCGCGACCGACATGCAGCCGAATTCACAATTCCTCGCCCGACTCGACGAGCACAGCAAGCACGACGACTTCGAACTCATCCCCTACGCGACCCTCAACGACATCACCGTCGGCTCGTCCAATTGCAGTCCGCACGGGACTCATCCGATCTGGGTCCGCGGCACGCGCCTCTTCGCGCACACCACGGTGACGATGCATCCCGCGATCGCGCTCGATATCGCACTGCGATTGCGTGGCGATCCGCCGCTCGGCGCGGCCTCGCCGATTCCAGATCATTAGATCATGCCGCCAATCGCTGGCGCAGGCGATGCAGCGCTTTCTGGTCAATTCTCGACGCGGCCTTCGCCGCAGCTCGCTCGAACACCGACGGGCAGAGCAGGAGCGAAACCGGCGACGTCCCGTTGCTCTCGTCCGCCAGTTGCTTCAGGAGCCTCCGATCCGCCTTCGTCAGTTTCAGCCCGTTGCACATCGAAACCAGAATCGCAGAAGAGGCGGCAGACCTTGTCCGACGCGACGAAACCCATCGCAGCACGAAGATGATGAGCGCCGCGAGTGCGATCGCCGCAAGCGTCCAAGGCGCGATCGTTCCCAAGCCGATCCCTCCCGACGCGCTCGCGCTCTGCGGCAAACCGACCAGCGTTGGGGGAGAAAGCGGCTGATTCACGCGGCATTCCCCACCAGCGGCCCTTCGCCGCGCACCCGGGGCTCGCCCGACCGCATGAGCGCCATCTTCGCACGCATCCGTACGCGCGGCTCGAGATCGGTCAGCGCGAGCGCACGCAGTCTCGCCATCATGTTCGGCCAGAGTTTCATCTCGCGAAGCGTTCTGCCCGGCAGCGTTCGATCCGCCACCCATGCGCCCGCCAGCCGGTGCTGCGGCCGCGAATCTTCCAGCATCTTCAGCAGCTGCTCGCCGATGATGCTCTCGCGCGAACCGACTTCGCTCGCTCGGATACCGATCAATTCAAGCCCGCGAACCGCGGAGCCTCGCACGCGATGCCACGAGTCTTCCTTGAATTCAAGGAGCGTCGACGCCGCCTCGTTTGTGTTCGAGTCGATCCCGTCGCGTGCGCGGATCGCGAGCGCATCGAGCGCATTGGCGCGAACGCGCTGATCCGAAAACGCCGACGACTCCTTGAGAAGCCGCAGCGGCTCTTCCCCCGGAAATTCGCGGAGCGTCGCGACGGCGGTGGCCAGGCTCCGCGCCGGCGCCGCCGAAGACATCGGCTCGCGCAGCATTCTCCTGATCTCCGCGAGCACCGGATCGCGCAATTCGATCACGACTCCCAGCTTCCGCGCCAGTTGCAGCGCGAGCGAGCGCGATTCCTCGCTCTGTGAAAGCATGGCGCGCAGCCGCTCCAGAACCCACGCGCGATCCGATTCGAGAGCACGCCGATACGCGACGCGCGATGCCGCGCCGAGAGCCGTGCCGAGCGATCCCCCATCGCACAGCAGTTCCAGATCGGTTATCGCCAGCCGTCGTACCTGTTCGTGGGGCGACTTCGCCAGAATCCGCAGCCGCGCACGCTCCTGCTCGACCCGCTCCGCGCCCGGCGAGCGCGAAGCGTCCGGAATCGCCGCGAACGATGCTCGAAGCGCCGCCGATCGGGCCACGTCCTGGCACGCATCAAGGCAGAAATCACCGAGCATCCGGCTCGAGCACGCGATCGAAGCTCCGAGCCGAACCGTCGGCTCCGGGTCGCTCAAGAGCGGCTCGCAAACTCCATCGCGCGCGCCCGCCGCCATCCCGAGCCCTCTCGAGATCGCCGCGACGCCGACACGCCCTTCGATCGACAATCGCTCCGTAACTTCCGGCGAAGGAAACAGCCCCGCCTTCGCAACGGCTTTCGCCCCGCGCTCGCTCTGCCTGAACTTCGCGAGGCGCGACGGATTCAGCATCAGGTGCCACGCGGAATAGAGCGCCTCGTGCTCGTCGAGCGTGCGGGCCGCAAGCACGCGATCCGCCGCGGCACCCGTGACCGCAGTGGTTCCCAGCCACTGCCAGGCGCGAAGCCTCGACAGCGGCGAAGCATCTCTCCTCAAAAGCCCGCGCAGGAACGAATGCGACGACTGTTCGCGATCCGTGATCCAGCGTGCGAGTTGCGCTCCGCCCACCGGACCCGAGCCCCGAACCACGCACGGGTCGAGCAGCAGCAGAGCACCCCACAGCACCCCTTCCCGTCGATGGGTTGCAAGGCCCCGGACCGCCATCGCTAGATCGGCACAGATTCGTTCTCTATCCGCGATGCTCCACTGGGCCCTGACGCGCGACGCCTCTTCATGCTCGCCGACATTCGCGTGATCCGTCCACGCCGCCAACGCCGGATCGCTGGCAACGAGCGCCAGAAAGCACAGAGCCCTTTCCGCGCCGGCCGCGACCTGTTCATCCTGGTCGGCCAGAAGCTCGCAGGCGATTCCTCCAAGTCCCGGATCGCCTGCACCGCGCGCAAGCTCCGCAACCGAACGCCGAGTGGTCGGATTCTGATCCGTCGCGAGCGTTCCAGTGACTTTGCTCCAGCGTCCTTTGCCCGCGACGGCCGCCAGCGCTCGAACCTCGGCCGGCAGATGGGACCAGACCCGGACAATCGCGCCAAGCGCCCGGTCGGGGTCCCTCCGCGAAGGCCTGGACAGCCCGCGAAAAAGACTTTGAATCCCGCGACTCAGGGCCGAACCGGAAGGCTGAGTCTCCGAATAGTCGGTCGCACATTCCACCAGCGCGAGGCCGAGCGAAACAGCTTCGGCGGGCGAGGCGGAAGGAATGGCGTCGGACAGGACCGCGACCTTCGTATCGACAGGCAGCCGCTGGAGTTGCGCGAGCGGGCGGAGGTTCTGTCGGGGCGGGCTTGACACGGCCTTTATGCTCGAGATTTGTTGCGGGTTTCGTTCGTAACTTTGGAGCGGGGGCCTCGCAAGATCTAGTATCGGTCTGCACCAATTCTCAAGATGTAGGGATCAGGGCTTGACAGACCGGTTATTTTTAAGCGAGTGTTAATGTTCAAACGACCGATCGTCCAAGAATCGGCCGAATCCGGTCTTTTTCGTGCAAGACCCCGATTGGTATTTGAAAGCATCCGGGACTCAAAGCCATGGAAGCGCACAGCAAATGAATCTTCAGCCAAAACTCCACGGCCTTCAGGCGTTTCAAACCACCATTTATGGGAGGGCGCTTCATCCAGAATTGTTCCAACTCAAGGGAAGACGGGTCCTCAAGCACGCCGGGCTCGAACTCGAAGCGTGGCTGATGCCCGGCGGTCATCTTCTCAGACTCCAAACCGGAATGAGCTGCATCTGCGAACTTCTGCTCGATCAGGAAAAATCGCCGCCGGATGGCGGAATCGTCCATTCGTTTGTTTGTGCCGGCGAGCACGATTTCGAACGCTCTTTCGAGTCCGCGCGGATCCACTACATCCACAGCATCCAGACCGAAACGCTCTCGGAAACGCTTTTCGACGCGACCCTCGATGAGATGCGCCAGCACGCCAAGGAAATGCAGTCGCTCGTGTACGAGTGGACCGACGCCACCGGCCGGTGCCTGACCGCAGTGGACATGCAGCGCCACGCCAAAGAATTGCACGCCCAGAGTTACCACCTTCTCGCCACCGGCGGCATGGTGGTCCGCACGCAAACCATCTTCGAAGCGATCTGATCAATCGTCGCACGACAAGCCGGGATCTCGCGGATCCGCTTCGGATGTGCCCGACACTTGAGGTGGACGTTGCGTTTGCCTTGCGGTGTAGTTGCATCAACAATCCACCGTGACCCGCAAGTCGATTTCGAGTAGAATTCGAATTACCCGGCCCCGCTGAGGGCCGCGGTGTGCTTTCGGCGGGCTCTTCTTCCCGCCGGTCTCGGGTCAATAGCACCCAATCTCACACTGCTCGCTCTCCTCGGGGCTCAGGCCTTTGAGTTTGTACCTCCCACTACAGTTCAGACACAATTGCAAGCCCAGACGGGCCGGAAAGTCTCCATGAACCCCGCTTCCACGACAAACCCGGAATCAGCCAAATCCCCGGAGGGTGCCAAGCCCGAGTCGGGAGAAAAGAGCCGCTATCGCGCGACGCTCAATCTCCCGCAAACCAGTTTTCCCATGAAGGCGAATCTGGTGCAGAACGAGCCCGCGACGCTGAAGCGCTGGGAGAAGATCAAGCTCTACGACAAGGTGCGTGCCGCCCGCGCGGGCAAGCCGAAGTACAACTTCCACGACGGCCCGCCGTACGCCAACGGTTCGATCCATCTCGGCCATTTGATGAACAAAGTGCTGAAGGATCTCGTTGTGCGCTCGCGCACGATGCAGGGCTTCGATTGTCCGTACGTGCCGGGTTGGGATTGCCACGGCCTGCCCATCGAACACAAGGTGATGACCGAGCTTGTCGAATCGAAGAAGATCGACAAGCTGCTGACACTCACCGACGATCAGCGCCGCATCGCCGTTCGTCGCGAGTGCCAGAAGCACGCCGAGAAATACCAGAAGCTGCACACGCAGCAGATGACCCGGCTGCTCACGCTCGCCGACTACGAGCATCCGTACTTGACGATGAAGCCCGAGTACGAAGCGGGCGTCCTCGAAGTGCTGGCGGATCTGCTCGAGCACGGACTTGTGTATCGCGCACTCAAGCCCGTCCACTGGTCGATCGCGAACGAAACCGCGCTCGCCGAGGCCGAGCTCGAATACATGGATCGAGAAGATCTCTCCGTCTACGTGGATTTCGAAGCCGCGGACCCGGACAAGGTCTACGACGCTTTCGGCCTTCCGCCCCACGACGAAGAAGATCAGGAATCAACCAAGGCAGAACCCGGCAAGCGCCCCGGCCAGCGCCCCAGTTTCACGATCTGGACGACCACGCCCTGGACGCTCCCCGCCAACCTCGCGATCGCGGTCAATCCTGATTTCGAATACGCGCTCGTTTTCGTGGACGGCAACGTCACCGTCATGGCAAAGGACCTTGTCGAGAAAGTCACGAAAGCGGCAAAGAGCGAAGAAGTGATGGTGCTCGCGACGACGCCCGGCGCCAAGCTCGTTGGTCTCCGCTACCGCCATCCGTTCATCGATCTCGCGAGGCAGGAGGGTGTCGCCTCACCGGCCTTTGACGCGCGCGGCGCGAAGAACAACTCGGTCTTCTCGCTCATGGGCGCCGATTACGTCACGCTCGAAGACGGCACCGGCCTGGTGCACACCGCGCCCGGCCACGGCGCCGAAGACTTCCAGACCGGACAGCGCGAAGGTCTCCCGGTCTACTGCCCAGTGACGCACAACGGCAAGTACGACGCGACCGCGCCGCAGTGGCTGCGCGGCCAATCGATCTGGGACGCCAACCAGAAAATCGCCGATCACCTGCGCGACAGCGGACATCTTTTCTACAGCCACAAGTTCACGCACAGCTACCCGCACGATTGGCGCAGCAAGACTCCCGTCATCTTCCGCTGCACCGAGCAGTGGTTCATCGGTGTCGAACGCAGTTTCGCAGCGTCCCCCGGCGCTCCATCCAAGACGCTGCGCCAGTCTTCGCTCGATGCAACCGCGAAGGACGTCGCGTTTGTCCCCGAATGGGGCCGCAACCGCATGCGCGGCATGCTCGAGTCGCGCCCCGACTGGTGCATCAGCCGCCAGCGTGCGTGGGGCCTGGGCATCCCGAGCTTCCTGACCCCGGATGGCAAGAGCGTCATGACCGCCGCGATCGCGCGCGCCGTCGCAAGCGTCGTGCGCGCCAAGGGCTCCGATGCGTGGTTCCAGTTGAGCCCATCGGAACTTCTCGCTTCGTACGACGCATCGAAAGACTCCGATCTTCCGACTGAAAGCTCCCGGTACTTCACGACGCAGGACACAGGACAACCCGACCCAGGACTCAAAAAAGGCAACGACATCCTCGACGTCTGGTTCGAATCGGGCTCGTCGTGGAACGCGGTGCTGCGCGAGCGGAAGCTCGGCTACCCCGCCGATCTCTATCTCGAGGGTTCCGATCAGCACCGGGGCTGGTTCCAGGTTTCGCTGCTCACGGGCCTCGGCGTCACAGGTGTGCCGCCGTTCAAGACCGTGCTCACGCACGGATTCATGGTCGATAAGGACGGCCGCAAACTCAGCAAGAGCAGCGGCGACACCGTCGAGAATCTCTTCGAAGAGTTCGGCGTCGATGTGCTGCGCTGGTGGGTGAGTTCGCTCGCCTACGAAAACGACGTCAAGGTCGACAAATCGTTCTTCGCCGGCGCGGGCGAGAGCTACCGCAAGGTGCGCAACACGCTGCGCTTCCTCTTGAGCAACGTAAGCGACTATGTGCACGACAACGATGCGCTCAAGGCACTGCGCAGCGCCTCGATCAATGCGTGGGTCCTCGCGGAGTTCGACGCGCTGTCGAGCGAGGTTCTCAAGTCGTATGAATCGTTCGACTTTCGCGGCGCGCACCTCAAGCTCTTTGACTTCTGCAACGACACACTTTCCGCGCTCTACCTCGCGGCGGTGAAGGATCGTCTCTACTGCGACGCGAAGGATTCACCCCGCCGTCGCGAAACGCAGGCGACAATCTATGCATTGACAGATGGCTTGTGCCGCCTGCTCGCGCCGATCCTTTGCCACACGGCGGATGAGGCTTTCCGCGCGCTGCGCGGCGCGAAGAGTGACGACGTGTGCGTGCACCTCGAAGAGAATCTGCCGGAACTCGGCGTGATCGCGCACGAACACTGGTACAAGGTTTTCCAGGCGCGGAGCGCGGCGATGCTCGCGATCGAGAAGGCGAAGGCCGAACTCGGTGTTGAGAATCCGCTTGACATGGGCGTCACGCTCCCCGATGGTGACGGCGCGCTCGGCGCGTTCGACCCGGTCGATCTCGCGGATCTGCTTGGAGTGAGCCGCGTGAAACTCGACAAGGACGCGGCGGCGCCGACCGTGCAGGATCTTCGAAACGAGCCGCGCTGCGAGCGTTCGTGGAAGCGCGACGGCACGGTGAAGCAGCGCTCCGACGGGGGCATGTTGTCTGATCGCGATGCCGCGGCGATCGGAGTTCAATAGGTTCGCGCGGAAGACATCGGATCAGGCGCCGGACAAGCCTTTTCGGATCGTCGGTCCGGCGTGACCGGAAACCTGTCCCTTGCCCGGATTGGCGCCGCCCTTTTGAGCGCGGGTGTCCCACGGCGCGGGCTGTTTGAGCGCATCGCTCATTTCGATGATCTGTGGACGGCCGGGGGGCGTCGGTTTCTTCTTTGGCGCAGGGTCTTTCTTGGGCGTGCTCATGCCGTAGTTTATGGCATTTACGTGGGGGGCGCGCGGCGGCTTCTCTGTCGCGTCGGAACAACCGTCGCAAAAACGCAACACGCCCTTGAGTCGTGCGCCGGGCCATCCGATGTTGCGTTTCATGAACACGCCCGGGAAGATTCCGCCCTTTCATGATCAGCCCCACGGCGGGCGGCAGCCCTCGGATGACGGGAAGCACCCGTCTAGCGACGGCGCCGGTTTTCCTCGGAGTGTGACGCGCGCGGAGAGCGCATCGACGCAGGTTGACCGGCTTTCGGCGCTCGTGCACGAACTCGACAATCTGCTCGATGGCTCGCTGCGCTGCGTCAGCCTTGCGGCGCGCACGCTCGATCGCTCGATCGGGAGCGTCGGGCTCGCCGAGATCGAATCGGTGCGCAAGCAGCTCGAAACCGCGTCGAAAGCGCTCGAGCGCATGGCCGGAATGGTGCATGCCGCGATGCAGGGTCGCGCGATCCCGATCGGGACGGTGCTCGACGGGAGCACGCCGGCGGTGACTCTGGGCCAAGCGATCGAGCACGCGGCGGACGTGATGCGCCATGCCGCGGCGGAGCATCAGACAACGATTGAATTGCACATTGAGGAAACCGTTTCGCCCTGTCCATCGGGGCCGATCTATCCGGCGGTCTTGAACGCGCTCAAGAACGCGCTCGAGTCGATCGAAGCGGTCGGCGGAAAGGGGACGATTGCGGTGCATTGCCGCGCCGATCGACCGCCGCGGTCGCGCGGAAAGACTGCTTCGGAGTGGGTGTGCATCGAGATTTTGGATGACGGCTCGGGGATTCCGCGCGGGGTGACATCGGCCCGGCTCTTCGAGGCGGGATACACGACCAAGTCGGAAGGGCGGGGGATCGGGCTTGCGCTCAGCCGCAGCCTGGTGGAGCGGATGGGTGGGCACGCGGAGATCTCGCCGCGAGACGACCGATCGGATCATCGAAGACCCGGCGCGGTGCTGACGCTGCGCTTCCCTGTTCAATCTCAACAGAATCAACCGGCGCGGGACGACACGAACCGACGCAAGCGGGCCTGAGACCTCGGCACTTTCCCAGCGGCGCGCCCACAAGCGGGCAGAGCGGAACGAAGACCATGACCAACCGGCCCAGCGGCGACAACTCCAACGACGCGGCGAATGTCAATCCCCGGATCCTGATCGTGGACGACGACACGATCGTCGCGGAGTCGCTCGCGGAATTTCTGTCGCGCGATGGGTTCGATACGGCAACATGCCTCTCGGCGCCGGAAGCGCTTGCGACGCTCGAAAAGAGCGAAGAGCCGGATTCGAGGCCCTTTTCGCTCGCGCTGCTCGATGTGTCGCTTCCCGGCATGGGGGGAATGGATCTCTTGCGCGAGATCGTGAAGCGGAAGCTCGGCGCGGTGTGCATCATGCTGACCGGGTACGGCACGATCGAATCCGCGGTCGAGGCGCTGCGGATCGGCGCGAGCGACTACCTCATCAAGCCTGTCGTCGATTCCGAGCTGCGCATCAGCATCCAGCGGGCGCTGCGCCAGCGGACGCTGCTGCAGGAAAACCGCACGCTCCGCAAGCAGCTCGATCGCAGGCATGGGCTCGAGACGATTGTCGGCGCGGATCACCGGATGCGGAAGATCTACGAATTGATCGAGGCGGTCGCGCCGAGCCGCACCACCGTTCTGATGACCGGCGAATCCGGCACGGGAAAGAGCCTGATCGCGCACGCGATTCACAACGCGAGTCCGCGTTCATCACGCCCGTTTGTCGAACTTTCCTGCGGCAGCATCCCGGAAACGCTCCTCGAGAGCGAGCTTTTCGGGCATGTCAAGGGCGCGTTCACGGGAGCGCACGCGGACAAGATCGGGCGATTCCAGGCCGCGGATGGCGGCACGCTGTTTCTCGATGAAATCAACAGCGCGAGCCCGGGGATGCAATTGAAACTGCTGCGCGTGCTGCAGGAACGGAAGTTCGAGCCGGTCGGATCGACGAAGACCATCGAAGTCGATGCGCGGGTGATCCTGGCGAGCAACCAGCCGCTGGAACAACTCGTTGCGGATGGGCGGTTCCGGCAGGATCTCTACTACCGGATCAACGTTGTGAAGATCGAATTGCCCCCGCTGCGCGACCGGGTGAGCGATATCCCGCAGCTCGCGGAGCACTTTCTGCGGAAGCATGCCGCGGAACTTGGGAAGCAGGTTGTCGGGTTCGCGCCCGAGGCGATGAGCGCGATCCAGCGGTATTCATTTCCGGGCAACGTGCGCGAACTGGCGAACGTGGTGGAACGTGCGGCGGTGCTGTGCCGCCGTGCGACGATCGCGCTCGAAGACTTGCCGAGCAACGTGACGGGGCAGGAAGTTGTGAAGCCGATCGCTGTTTCGGGAGGCGCGGATGAGCCGTGGATTCCGATGACCCTGGAAGAGGCGCTCAAAGAACCGGAGCGGCAGATTCTTCAAAAGGCACTTCGGGCGAACAACTGGAACCGGCAGAAGACGGCGGAGCAGTTGGGCGTCAATCGAACAACGCTGTACAAACGGCTAAAGATGCTGGGGATGCAGCCCGAAGACGAGCGCGCGGCGTAGATGAATGCAGGTAAAGGTGGCATGAAGAAGCGGTGTCGCCGCTTCGCGGCTCCGGGTATTCCCTTGGGCGATTTCCTGGGGCTGACGCCCCAGGCTTCAAGCTTCCGCTGCTTCGCAGCTTGAAGAGAATTGCGGATCAATCAAAGCTGGAGCGGCGGTTCTTTTTGATCTCGCCCCGGCGTTTCTTGCTTTCGATGCGGCGTTCTTTGGAGCCGCGGCTCGGCCTGGTAGCGCGCCGGACTTTCGGCCGCTTCATCGCGAGGATGAGCAGTTCGCGCAGTCTTTCGAAGCAGGCATCGCGGTTGCGACCTTGCGATCGCTCCTGATCGCTGTCGATGAGCAGATCACCGGAGGGGGTGACCAGGTGCGACGCGGCGTGCTTGAGCCGCTCGGTTGCCTCGGGATGGATCGGGAGATCGCGGAGCGCGATGCGGAGCTGGCAGCGGGTCGCGCGCTTGTTGACGTTTTGGCCGCCGGGACCGGAGCTGCTTGAGAATGACAGTTCAACCACGCCCGGATCGACGCGCACACCGGGAGCGAGTTCGAGGCCGGGTTGGTTCTCATCGGAGAGCACGGGGACATTGTTCGCTCTTCAATGGGTGGAACAGAATTGACTCGCGCGAGCAGAATGGCTTGAACCGCAATCGAATGCGCGAAAGACGGGTGCTCGTCCACCCACCCCCAACCCCCTCCCTCGGGGAGGGGGCTTCAGAAAAGATCACCGATACCGCCAGCTCGTCAGATCGGCGCCGGGCGGTGCGGTTTCCTTCATGCGCTTCAGCATCTGATCAACGTACAACTGGTGATAGCGGAGTCGGCTGATCGCGTTCGGATTTGCGTGATCGCCGTTCCAGCAGTGCTCGGCGTTGCAGCCGTAGTCAACGACGCCCTCGTAGGGCGGGTTTGTGGTTTTGAGGAAATCTTCCATCAGGACGACGGCGTTGTTGAGGAAGTAGTTGTCCATCGTGCCGCAGTAGATGTGGATTTTGCCCTTGAGTTTCGGGGCGAGCAGCTGCCAATCACGCTCGAGGATGTGGCGGAGGTCGTAGTTCTCTTTCCAGAATGCGGCCACTCTCGGATCGATCACGCCGGTGCGCTTGTCCCAGATGCGGGCCGGGTAACCATCAGGCCCGACCGGGCTGAAGACCGCTTCCCAGATATCCCACTGATCGCCGGAGCGGCTGTGGGTGCCGAGGACGAGCTCGCGGCGGTTGGTTGCCTCGAGCGAAGAAGTCGCGATGCCATTTCCGTCGCGGGTCGCGGGGCGGGGCACGCGTGTCCAGGGGCCTTGGGCGAAATAGGCGTTGGCGTCCTTGTAGATGTTCACCGACCCGTACGCGCGGAAATCGATCGGATCGGGGCACGCGGCGAAACAACCGTTGAACTGATCGGGATAGAACATCTGGACGGCGAGCGCTTCCCAGCCGCCGGTGCTGCCCCCATAGGTGAAGCGCGACCAGCCCTCGCCGATGCAGCGGAAACGCTTCTCCACCTCAGGGAGCAACTCGGTCATGATCGCGTCGCCGTAGGGGCCAAGATTGGCTGAATTGACGGCGTAGGAGTCGTCGTAGAACGGATTGGCGTGCTGGACCTTGAGGATGACAAAGCGCGGAAAGTCGGGGCTGGTCCAATCGAGGTAGAACTGGTGCGCGAGTTGCTGCTGGATCCGGTTGTACCCCTCCATCTTGAAGCGCTCGCTGTACTCGGGCTTGAGATTCGGATCGGGCGGCTCCTCGCGGAATTCGCCGAAGGTCGATTCGAAGTGCCCGTGGTTGATGATGAGCGGGTAACGTGCTTCGGGGTGCTCGTCGAACCCCTGCGGGATCAATACGACCGCGCCGAGGAACATCGGCCTGCCCCAGAATTCGGAGAGCAACTTGCTTTGTATCTTGAAATGCTTGATGTACTTGGTGTCCTTGGGCGGGTCGATGGGCGGGATTTCCTGATCGAGCGTGATACGGATCGGCTGAGCCGAATTCGGATCGACGTGGACCTTGAAGGGCTTGCTGTAGAGATTGCCGGGCGCGCGGTTCCAGTGCTGGCCCTCGCCACGATCCATCGGAAGTTTGACGGTGAATCCGTCGGCGCGCTTGAACGTCTCGTACTTGTGGAGGAGCGCCTGCACGAAATAATCGCCCGCGGGAACCTGATTGAGCGAGTCGGCGGGGTAGCCGAGAACCGTTTCATCGATGACAACCGGCTTCCCCGCGCCAAACCCCTCGGCATCGACACCGAAGACCTGCTGCGATTTCACGCCTTCCTGGACCTGGAACCGCGGCTCCTGATCGCCGGATGTCGAGATCATCAGCAGCACGCGGCCATCGAGCGGCGCGGAGGCGAAGCGTTGATCCACCGCGACTTCAAAGCGGGGGGCTGCGCCGGAAGTCGCGATTGATGCGAGCAAGGGAACCACCGCGGCGAGGAGAAGGTGATGATTCATACGGGTTCCATTTGAAATCGCAATGTTAAATGTCGGCCACACCGGGAATACCTGCACGCCCTTCGGGGTGCCGGAATTGATGCGTGCAACCGGGGGTGTCGCTCGGTCGCTACGGCGACCTCGCTCCACGCCCCGGCTACGAAACACCAGCCCGTTCGGGCTGAAAGCCGGGAGACGGAACAGACCGTTTCCGTGAGCCGTGGACGATGCTGCGTTGGGCAACGAGGAAGGACCAATCGAAGATCTGGAGCGGTGGGGCGCGTGATGGCGTGTCTCCTCATCGATGCGGAGACGCAGAGTACCAGAGCGTGCGTGTCGCTGTGCCGGTCTCGGGCAGATCAGGAATCCCGACGCTTCGCATCGAGGCTCTTCTGCGAGGGCAGGCGGACATCCTTGATGAGGCCGAGGATTTCCATCGAGCGGATCACGATGTAGTTGATATCGATCTTCCACCAGGCCAACCCGTGGCGCGCGGAAGTCGGGAAGGCGTGATGGGCGTTGTGCCAGCCTTCGCCGAAAGCGAGGATTCCGAATATTGGGTTGTCGCGGCTGTGATCGCTTGTCCGGAACGGGCGCGTGCCCCAGAGATGGCAGACCGAATTGATGCACCAGGTGATGTGGTGGACGACGAGCGTGCGGACGGCGCCGCCCCAGAGGAACCCGAGGAGAACGCCCGTCCACGTGCCGGTGAGAATGCCGCCGAGCGCGGCGGGGATGATCATGCCGAGCGCGACCCACCACCAGTAGGTGCGGCTGACAAAGTTGGTAACGGGGTCTTCGAGAAGATCGGGGACGTAGCGCTCGAGTTGTGTCGGCGAGTTGTGGAAGAGCCAGCCGATGTGCGCGTAGTAGAAGCTGTAGAGCACGCCGAGGATGCCTTCGGAGTGCTCCGGGTGGTGCGCGTGGGGCGAGTGCGGATCGCCGGGCGCATCGGAATGCTGATGGTGTTTGCGGTGTTCGGCGACCCAGGTGGTCAGCGCCCCCTCCACCGCCATCGAACCGAGCGCGGCCCAGAAGAACCGGACATAGGGTCCCGCAGAGAACGATTTGTGCGTGAACAGGCGGTGGAAGCCGGTGCCGATGCCGATGCCGGTCGAGACGTACATGCCGACCATGATGGCGAGATAGGTTCCGTGGAAGGGGACCTGCCACATTGCCGCGATGACGAGGGCGAGCGCGACGAATGGGAAGACGACAGTAATCAGGGTGATGATGCGGATGCGCGGCGGGCAGCCGCCATGGGCGGCTTCTTCCTCAGCGACCGGTTCGTGCTCAGCGTTGTGTTCGGTCGGGGCGGGCGCGCGTGTCGGGTGAAGGAGAGCCTCGGGGGCTTCGATCAAGCCGACAGAACCGACATCAAGTTCGCGTCTCAGGGCATTCTCCTGCGCGTAGCGCACATCCATCCGGACAACGGGCTTGGGCGACGCATCGCCTCGTGCGGGGGGGCTGGACGGGCGGACGACCTGTCGCTCGGACTCGGGTCGTTCTCCGGCCGTCTCGGGCCGTCTCGGGCTCGAGCAGTCGACAGAACCATAGTGTCGGGATTTGCGCGGGAGGAACTCAAAAACGCGAACGCCCGCGATTTCTCGCGGGCGCTTGCAATGGGCGAAGAGGGATTCGAACCCCCGTAGGCTTTCGCCAACAGATTTACAGTCTGCCCCGTTTGTCCACTCCGGCATTCGCCCGGGGAAGGGGGGAAGATTAGCGCGTGCGGAGACGATCGGCAATCGGTCAGGCGACCGAAAGCGACCGACAAAGAGGACGCGGAGAAAACACGATTCGAGGGCGGCGGTTGCGGCGAGCCCGTGGAGACCGGCGGGAGAATCACCGGCCGGAAGGCCGGTGCCATGAAATGCGAACGAAGTTACCGGCCGGAAGGCGGGTGCCGCGAAAGTCGAACGAACTCACCGGCCAGAAGGCCGGTGCCACGAAGCCGATGCCAAGAAAGCCGCTGACAGGAATTGAACCTGCGACCCGCGCTTTACAAAAGCGCTGCTCTACCAGCTGAGCTACAGCGGCGCGACGCCAATGGTACGCGCGGAGTGCGAAAGAAAAAGCCCGCGGGCAGAGGGCCCGTGGGCGTTGAAAACTCGATCGCAAACTTGCTCTAGCGCTCGTTGGGCGGGATTCCCATTCCTGCGCGCTGCGGGCTGGGCGGACGCTTCGGCGTCACGTACGCCTTGGTCTCGAGTTCCTTGAGCAATTCGGAGATGGCGACGTCGAGCTGCGGATCGCCCTCGCCGTTGACCATCTTCGACGGATCGTCCATGACTTCGATATCCGGGTCGGTTCCGTGGCCTTCGATCGACCACTTGCCCTGTCCGGGATTCTGCGGATCGCGCTCGTAGAAACCGAAGCTGGGAACGGTCACGCCGCCGCCGTCGATGAGCGGGCGGAAGCCTTCGATTCCGACGAGCCCGCCCCAGGTGCGCCGGCCGATGACCTTGCCGATGCCCATGCGCTTGAAGTAGCCGGGGAACGCGTCGCCTCCGGAGCCCGCGAGCCCGTTGGCGAGCATCACCTTCGGCCCGTAGTGCGCATCGGGCGGCCAAGGCCAGTCTTTTCCGTCCTTGCGGGCCCAGTAGTTCACGTTGGGGCGGTTGAGCAATTCGATGAACCGGGTAGGGATCTGCCCGCCCCCGTTCCAACGCTCGTCGATGATGAGCGCATCCATCGCGCGCTGGCCGTTGAACTGGCGGACGAGATCGCTCTGGCCGTCTTGTCCGGTGTTGGGCACGTAGATGTAGCCGATGCGCCCCTTGGACTTGTCGAAGACGTACTGCCGGTTCTTCTCGATCCAGGCGCGATAGCGGAGAGATGTGTCGTTCGAAATCGGCTTGACGATCACGTCGCGCGTGTCCGAGTCCATCGACGCGGTCTTGCCGAGCGTGATCGTGACGGGCCGGTCGGCGGTGTTCTGGAACGACGCCCAGATGTCGCGGGTGACGTCGATCGGAACGCCGTTGACGGCGAGAATGAACTCGCCTTCCTTGGCGTCGATCCCCGGCTGGCTGAGAGGGGAACGCGCGTCGGAATCCCAGACTCCGCCGTCGTAGATTTTGGTGATCTTGAACGCCGTGCCCTTATCGGTTTTCTCAAGCTCGTAGTCGGCGCCGAGGAGGCCGACGTTTGCGCGCGGCGGTTCCTCGTACGAAACCGGACGGTTGTACGCGTGACCGATGTTGAGTTCGCTGATCATCTCACCGATGATGTAGCTGATGTCCTCGCGGCTGACGGCGTCGTCGACCATCTTGAGGTAGTGGTCGCGCACCTTGGCCCAATCGACGCCGTGCAACGTCGGCTCGTAGAAATAGTCGCGCTGGTAGCGGTAGACATCCTGGATGACCTGCTTCCATTCGTCGCGCAGGTCGACGCTGACATCCATGCCGGCGGTCGGCACGTTGGTGGAATTGCCGCCGCCTGCCGCGGCATCCATGACGCTGAACGACTGGCCGCGACGGACGAGGATCTTCTTGCCGTCTGCGGCGAGGGCAAAGCCGTTGGCGGATGTGACGGCCTTTTCTTCCTTCTTGTCGTCCTTGATGTCGAAAATCTTGACGCCCTGGCTGCCTTCGCCCGTGCCGCGGCGGACGTACATGAGCTTGTCGTCGTGCGTGACACGGAGATTGCCGAAGCGGCCCGGCGCGATGGGGAGCCGGATCGCGCGCACTTCCATATCGGCGAGGTCGATCTTGACTTCTTTGGCTTCGCCGCTCTTGTCGTCTTTCTTTCCTTCGGCGAGCGAATCGCTCTTTGAATCGCCGGACGAAGAGCGGCTCGCGACGAGCGAGCCCGACATTTCGCCCATGCTCCAGGTGCCTTCGAACGAGCCGGCCTTGATTTTTCCGACGATCGTGCCGGCGCCGCCGGGGGTTGCGATCTCGAGCGAGATTTCGCCGGTTGCCTTGTCGTATTTGCCGGATTGAATCGGGATGTTGCCCATCTGGCCGGTGATGGAACCTGTGACTGAACCATCGGCGGCGAGCTTGAGATTCATCGTCAGCGGCATGCCGCCGGGCGGAATGGGAGAGCCCTGCGGTCCCTTGACGGTTCCGGACCACGAACCGGAGACCCCGTCGTCTTGTGCGGCATCGGGTTTCTTGCCTCCGTTGCCGTTTTCCTTCTTCTCGTCTTTCTTGTCGTCCTTCTTTTCGGCTTTGACCGAGTCATCTTTGAACGTTTCTTCGTCGCTGGTCACGAGCCACGGGCTCTTGACGTCCTTGCGCAGGGGCAGGATGTGGAGCACGCCGGTGTCGGTGTAGATCCAGGTTGTGTCGCTGGGCACTTCGCTGTAGGTCGGGCTGGTGATGTTCCGGGCGGAGGTGAAGTAGAGATAGTCGCCCTTGCGATCGAACGCGGGGTCGGAACTGTCGGTCATCGGGTTGGTGACCCGAGTCTTTTCGCCGGTCTTGACGTTGTAGAGCCAGATGCACTGGTTGGCGATGTTCTCATCGGCCCGCTCGTAGGCGATCCAGCCCGAGTCGTTGCTGAAGGAAACCGTGGGCGCTCCGCCCGCCCACGGATCGCGATCGATCACCTGGAGGCGTGCGTTTTCGATTTCGAGCAGATACAACTTTCCGGTCTGCTCGTAGAACGTGACGTACTTGGAATCCGGTGACCAATGGATGCTGCTGCGCTGGCCTTCGCCCAGCGAAGTCAGCTTGCGCGGCTTCGAGAGATCCGGTTTGTCGGCGCCTTCGGTCTTCGAATCCGCGTTGGCTGTTTCGTCGGCCTTCTCGTCGGACTTTGATTCGGCCTTCTCGTCGGATTTGTCGTCGGGCTTGTCGCCGTGGGCCTTCTTTTCGTCTTTTTTGTCCGCTTTCTTTTCCGGCGGCTTCGCGTCGGAGGGGCGCACCCAGATTTCGTATTCGCCGGATTCGTCGGAGATGTAGGCGAGCCAGCGTCCGTCGGGCGACCATTCGGCTTCGCGCTCGTTGATCGCTTCGGTGCGCGTCAGGTTGCGTACGACGCCTTCTTTCGCGGGCGCGGTCCAGATGTCGCCGCGGCCGATGAGCGCGACGCGCTTTCCGGTCGGCGAGAGCGAAGCGTCGGTGAGGTTCTTCGCGGCATCGAACGTGCGCGGGCGGATGCTCGGACGGTCGCCGGGGATGGTCACCGAAATCGGGCGCGATTTTCCGGTGCCGAGGTCGAGGACCTGGAGACCCGTACCGAGCTGGAAGATGATTTCGCCCTTGCCGGCCGGGCCCGGTCCGATTGATGGGAAGCGAACGTCATCGTCCTTGAAGTCGGTCAGCTGGGTTCGCTTGGCGGACGCGATGTCGTACGACCAGACGTTGAGCCGGTGTTCCGGGCCTTGGTCGGAGGTGTAATAGACGAGGTCGCCTTTGCCGGCGGGATTGAACATCGGGAAGGTGTCGGTTCCTTCCCAGTCGGTGATCAGGCGGGCGGAGTTGTCCTTCAGATTGAAAAGCCAGATGTCGGTGGCCATGCCGCCCCGGTAGCGTTTCCAGGTGCGGAAGTCGGTCGTGTGCGGGATGTACGCGATCTGCGATCCATCGGGGCTGACGGAAGCGAACGTGCCGTAGGGCATCGGGAACTGCGTCGGCATGCCGCCGTCGGGCGAAACGTGATAGAGCTTTGCCTGCCGCCCCATCCCGGTGATGTTGCCGGTGAAAAAGACGATCTCGTCCTGGTTGGTCCAGCCGACGGGCATGGGCGTGCTGGCGAAATTGGTCACGCGATTGGCGAAGCCGCCCGCGACGGGGATCGTGTAGAGGCTCTGCACGCCGTCGTAGTCGGCGCTGAAGACGATCTTGGAGCCGTCGGGGTTGAACCTGGGGAACATTTCCACGCCGGCCGGCGTGGAGAGCGGCATGGCCGTTCCGCCGTCGCGCGGAACGATCCAGACGTCGTTCGCATAGACAAACGCGATCTTGTCCTTGCTGATCGCGGGGAAGCGCATCATGACGCCGCTGGGCGTCACGTCGGCGAATGTGGAAACAGCGGCGCCAGCGCATGCCGCGACGATCGCGATAGTGCGCACGACAAGAAATCGATTCGACTTCAAGAGACTGACCTCCGGATTGAATGAGCGTTGCATGGGACCGGTAGCTTAATTGGAATTGGGACTGGCGTCCTTTCCCGGGAACCCGGGCCGTGACCGTTCCTTACAGACAAGGTGCGCCGGCGCGGCGTTTCCGTTCGGAATCGGCGGCAGAAAATCGCGAGTTTGGGCGTGAAATCGGGAAAACAGCCCGCGCACAAAACGAACAAGACCCCGGACTTGCCGGGGCCATTCGAGAATGGGCGATACTGGGCTCGAACCAGTGACCTCCACAGTGTCATTGTGGCGCGCTAGCCAACTGCGCCAATCGCCCGAAATCGGTCAGGGCGGATAGTAGGCAGAGCCCGGGGTGCTGGGCCGCTGCCGCGAGAACCGGCATGCGGAACTTGGAATTCCCGGCGTGGCCGCGCGGCGGGAAGAGACGAAGCGCCGCCGGGCGCGTGGAGCAACAAAGAAAAAACTCCGGCTCGACGCGATTCATCAAGGAGGTGTGACACTGTGTCACAGTTGTCGCGCGACAGGTGTGACACGCCGCGACGAGCGCGCAGCACAAAGTCTTCCGGCGAGCGACAGACATCGCCCACCGGAAGTATTCAGAGATGCGGACGACAATCACATCGAGGGATTCGGCTCGTCGAGCAGATGCAGCCGATCGATCATCCGGTACAACTGCCGCCGATCGATGCCCAGGCGCCGTGCCGCCGCGGACCGATTGCCATGGCGGACTTCAGGACGAATCGGATCGTTTCGGCCGTCGAGCGCTCGAGCAGATTCGGCTCGGTTTCTCTCGCGGCGGATGTTTCGAGGCGGAGATGACACGGCTGGATCACCTCATCCTGGCTGAGAACTGCCGCCCGCTCGATGCACGTGGCGAGCTGCCTGACATTGCCGGGCCAGGAACAGAGCAGCAGCGCCTCCAGCGCTTCGGGCGAGAGTTCACGGTGAACACCAAACAGCGCTCCGAGCCGGTCGACTATGTCCCGGGCGATGGCCGGAATGTCCTGCGCGCGCTCCCGCAGCGCGGGTGTCGAAATTCGCACGACATCCAGTCGATAGAACAAGTCTTTGCGGAATCGTCCTTCCTCAACCATTGCCGCCAGATTGCGGTGAGTCGCGGCGACCACGCGGATGTCTACTGGAATCTGCCTGGTGCTTCCGACCGGAAGAACGGTGCGTTCCTGCAGGAGCCGGAGCAATTTGGCCTGCTCCGGGGCGCGCAACTCGCCGAGTTCATCCAAGAAGAGCGTGCCTCCGTCGGCGGTTCGAACCAACCCCTCCGTGCTGGTGATCGCGCCGGAAAACGACCCCTTTTCGTGGCCAAAAAGCAATGACTCAAAGAGGCTTTCGGTGAGCACCGTGCAATCGACGGTCACGAAAGGTCCTGCGGCGCGCGGGCTCTCCTCGTGGATCGCTCGCGCGATCAGTTCCTTGCCCGTTCCACTCTCTCCATGAATCAGCACCGTGGACGGAAAAGCCGCCGCAACACGAATCGTGTCACGGACGTGGCGGATTGGCGCGGAATCACCAATCAACCGCTCGATGGCGGTATCTGTACATTGGATGTCCATGTCCCCTCTACTCCCGGTTGACCACCGAGGCGTGCAGTCGAGTGCTCTCCAACACTTTCGGTGTTGCCCGCATCGGTGCGCACACATCCATCCGACGGACTTAGAATACAAAGCTGGAGGTGTGTCCGAACGACACTTTCCAAATTTGCCAACAGAATTTGATATTCTCGCGCAAAATATTTCAGGCTGCGACATTGCTTGGGGTGAATGCCTCAAAGTATCGCGGCCCACATGACGTTTGGCGGATTGCTAGTTTACCGCGGACGCCGCAACAACCCGGCGCTTCATATCGGAAACCCATGTTCCGCCCGGCGCTTCGATGGTCACTGCGAACAACGCCGGATTTCCAACGTGGATTCTGGGCGAAATCTCCACGACCAGCTCATCCCCCACGCGCTGCGAACGAACTTCTCCCTGCCAGCCCGTGGACTCGCCGGTGCCGTTGAAAATTCCGCCGCTGACTCGCTGATCCAAACCTCTCTCATCGACAATCCACAATTGATATTGCTCTTTGGTTGGATCGTTCGCGGGAAGTCCGCGGAAAGTCATGAATCCCTTCTGACCGCTCTCGCTCCAGACCACTTCGCCTGTCACGCCCTTGATCTCGGGGTTGTCCCAGTCTCCCCACGCCAATCGCCGGACATCCGGCGACTTGGCAACCGCATCGCGCAGCGAAGCGAGCGAAACGGGCGCAACCACCATCGATTGCCGATTTGCAAAAATCTGCAGCCAGCCGATCGCGGCGAACGCGAGGCAGGCGGCCGCGGCCATCCAACCAAGCCAAGCGCTGCTGATCCGGCGAGGCCGCGGCGCCCCGAATTCGGGTTCCACGATCCGCAGCGCCGGCGCCCCCACCACGTTGCGGCTATTTTCGAGCTCGCGCGCGAACTGCTCCGCCGCCTGACCCGCGCGCGTGTAGACGGATGCCGGTGGTCTTTCTGCAGGATGCGCCAGCGCGAGCATCGCGGCGGCCGCGGCAAGATCGAACGAGTCGTCTTCTTCGAGCCCCGCTCGGTGCAAGAGCTCTTTCAATCGAACCTGATCGGCATCCGTGAGACCGTTCAAGGCTCGCTCCGCCAGCAATTCATTCAGCAGCTCGAGATCTTCCGGCGGCATAGGTGGCAGGTTGGAGCGCTCTCGCGGAATCACGATTTCACCCCCTCTCCGCGCTTGGTGCTGAGCATTTCTCGGATTCGCAACAACCCGCGCCGGGCGTGCGTCTTGACGGTTCCCAGCGGGAGGCCGGTCGCCGTTGCGATTTTCTCGTGCGAGAGTCCTTGCAGGAGCGACAACCGAAGCACTCGCTGCTGCTCGGTGCTCAATTCTTCAAGAGCCTTTGCGGCGATCCCGGCTTCCTCTCCTAGTTCGGGCTTGGGTTGTTCGTTCACTGCGGGCGCTTCATCGAGAGGAGCGCGATCGCGCTGGCGGGAGATCCGGCGCCTTCGGTCGATCAGTCGGCGCCGGGCGATCATGGCGACGAACGCGGTCTCCGATGCGACTCCGGGATCGAATCGGAAAGCGTTCCTCCAGATTTCAATGAAGATTTCCTGCACCGCGTCTTCGGCATCCGCACCATTCAGACACATCCGCCGGGCAAGCGACCAAACCAATCCGGCGTATTGCCCGATGCATTCCTGCACCGCCGACCGATCACCCGCCGCGATCCGCTGAAGAATCGATGGATCGAGGTCAGAGTTGTCATCCGCGGCAGTCAATGTTGCGTGCCTGAGTCCGATTCGCGCCAAGGCTCCGCGATCATACAAGGGCGCGGCCCCGCGTTGCCGCACTTCCTGTTTCGCGATTTTGCCGCCTTCGCATGCTTCGCCGCCCCATCCGCGGGAATGAATGAGCCCGGAATTCATCAGAACCTCGGCAGCAAAACCGTCGTCTCATCTGTATTCGCTTTGGCGGGGGGAATAGATGAACTCAGTTTCGAGTCGGCCGCGAAGCGGTTCGAATAAAGAAAAACGGCCCGTCCGAAAGGGACGGGCCGCTTGAGAATCGGGATTCTTCGAATTGAGCTAGCGATTGAGAATGATGATCTCGACGCGCCGGCTCTCGGCTTTGGTCTTCTTCAGGTTCGACGCGCCGCGGCCGTACGCGCTCAATCGCGAGGAGCTAACACCCTTGGACTGGAGATAGTTCTCGACCGCGCGAGCCCGGGCCTCAGAGAGCGCATCGTTCGAGCCCCACTTGCTCTTACGGATCGGATCGCTGTCGGTGTAGCCATCGACGCGCACGCTGTAGCGCGAGTATCGGCTGCTCTTGAGTTCCGCAGCGACCTTGTCCAGTGTCTTCTTCGAAGTCGCCTTGAGATCGGCGGATCCCGAACCGAAGAGAACGTCGCCGGCGACGGTCAGACGGTCACCCTCGGCGATGCTGTCGCGCTGGATGTCGGGGTCGTTGTTGGCGTAGCCGCGGTTGCCGCCGCCACCCTGGAAGTCATTGACCGGCGCCTGCTGCGTCGCGACTTGCTGCTGCTGGCTGCGCTGGAGTTCCGCGATCGTCGCGTCGCGCTCGCGAAGCGACTGCTCGAGCTGCGCGTTCTTCGTGCGCAGTTCGGTTGCTTCATTCGCTGCGTCTTCCTGCGCTTGCTTGTTGTTGTTGCAACCGCCAAGACCAAGCGCCAGTGTGCCCGCCAAGAGGCCCGTCATGAAAACCCGCTTCCACATGCCTTCCATGTCCATTTCTCCCAGATCCGTGCTTCCGTTCCACATCCGATGAATCGACGCATCCGGGCGACAAGCGCCGGACCGCCGCTCCGCGCTCTCCCGCTCTTTGCGGCAGCGCCCCTCGTCTTCGGGGCGCAAGATTATCGGAGATCGCGCACCTTTTCCCGTACTTTGGGGGGTCTGGCGGCACAATCTGCCGTAACCGACACAATTCGACAGTTTCGTGCCGCGGGTGAAAAACTGTCGGTTAGGGCAGGTGAACCGGTGTTCGAAGCAACTTCGACAACCCCAGTTCGACCAGCGGTCGGAGCAGCACGACGAGAACGGAGGCAACGGCCAGATGCGGCCCGTACGGCAACTGCCGACGCAGCCCGCCGAAAACCGCCCCCAAAAGAGCCCAGGCCACCCCGACAAAGGCCGCGAGAAAGAACGCGAGAACAGCGTCGATCCAGCCGAGGCAGGCGCCGACCGCGGCCATGAGATGAACATCGCCGAGCCCCATCGCTTCCTTTCCGAAGCCGAGCGAACCGAGAATGCGGATGAGCCAGGCCGCTCCGGCCCCGATGAGATAGCCGAGCAGCACGCCGCTCAGGGCGGAGAGCCATAACGGAACCTGGAAGGATGTGACGAACCCCCCGGTCGCCGGTAGATACGTCCAGCCGGCGGTGGCCCCGATGATGCGCTCCGCCCCCCAACCGCCAATCAGCCCCAGCAGCACCGGCGGGGCGAGAAACGCGAGTTCCTTGATCATTTCGCGGCGTGCGTGGGGGTACCGAATCCAGAGTTCCTGTTGATCGGGCTTGGGGTCGCCTTCTTGGGTTGCTTGCGTCGCCTGCTGTTCCCATTCCTCATAGTCGGCGAAGCTGCGCGTGATTAGTCCGGACGCGAGGAGCGCGAGCGAACAGAGCAGCCCGAGCGCGCCGCCGATTCCAAGGCCGACCCAATACCAGCCGTTTGGACCGGGAGTTGGAATCGTCCAGTCCCAATTCGGCGCGGTCCGCCAGAGATGTCCTTTCGTCAACTCGATGTACAAGGCGTTGAGCGGATGAATCACGAGTGCCGCACCGGCGGGAATCCACGCGAGCACGAGCGGGATCGTGAAGGTCTTCGCGTCCACGAGCGTCATCGCCACGAGACAGCCCAGCAGAATCAGGCAGAGCAAGAAGACCGGCCAGGTTTGGGCCAAGGGCGATACGAATCCTTGGGATGGCCCGGCCCACGGCGGGGCCACCTGCCCGAACGCAATCCCGAGATAGCGGGCGTCCGGCGGCGTCAGGTACCAGAGCACATATAAGCCGGCGAAAAGCACGGCGACGACGAGCTCGACGATCGGATATTCGGGAGAAATCCGAGAGCGACAGAACCGACAGCGTCCCCCGAGCAACAGCCACCCGAAGATCGGGATGTTCTCTCGCCACGTAAGCCTCGTCTGGCACGTCGGGCAGCGACTGGGCGGGGTGACAACGCTGAGGCCCAGGGGCAATCGGTACACGAGCACATTGATCAGCGATCCGGCGCTCGCGCCGAGCGCGAAAAACCAGAGCACCTGCGCCACGGTGAATGAGGCGATCAGCATGTCCGGAATGTTCGGCAGGGCGACGTCTCCTCCCGCGTTCTATCGGGCGGGAAGGGTGGCTGGGTCTAGTCCGGTTTACTCCGAATCGGAACGGCCCGCAGGCTTCAAGTCCTTCGTCAGCATCTCGATCCTCTGCTCGGCATGGGAGAGCACATCGCGGCAGCGCTTGATCAATCGCACGCCGCGCTCGTACTCCGAGAGCGACTTTTCGAGCCCAATCTCGCCTGCCTCGATGGACTCGATGATCGATTCCACCTGCGCCAAGGCGTCTTCAAAGGACAACTCCGCATCGGTTTTTTCAGATTGGTCAACCCGCTTGGCCATGAACCAGATTATGCCGGATCCTGCGAAAAGAGGTCGGGCTGACCGGATTTGGCCCGCGAGGCCCCGGTCTTTGCAACCGGTTTTCGCGACAATGAGTTCCCAACGGTGCTATCGATCGTGCCGTCCGCGACGCGAGTCCGCAGAGTATCGCCCGCGCCAACATCGGAAATCGAACGCACAACTTTTCCTTTCGAGTTGAGCGTGATGGAAAAGCCGCGCTCGACGACGCGCTGCGGCGCGATCGCGTTCAGGTGTTTTTCGATCGCGTCGACGCGGAGCGCGCTATCGCGCAGGCTCGCACGCGTGCTCGCGATCATGCGCGTCGCCAGAACTTTGGTGTCGATCTCCGCGGCCGTTTGCATCGCGCGATGAAGACGCGCGGCGGCGCTGTCGATTCTTGCGATCATTCGCGCGTGAACGGTTTGCGGCCTGAGTCGCTCGAGACGGAGTTCAACGCTCGCGATCCTTCCGTGCGCCGAGCGCGTGCGCGCGAGTGCCGCGGCGTTCAATTTGTGCGTGCAGATGCTGCAGGTGCGCTCGGCGGATTGCGCACTCCGCGAAAGGGCCGTCGCGAGCCTGCGATCGGTTGAATCGATCTGGCGCACCAGCTCGGCCCGGTCGGGGATCAGGCGCATCGCGGCCTGCGTCGGAGTGGCGCATCGCTCATCCGCCACGAGCTCGGCGATCGTCGTATCTGTCTCGTGGCCGATCGCGGCAACGAGCGGGACTTCGCAGCGATAGATGGCGTCCGCGACGGCGCGCTCGTTGAAACACCAGAGATCTTCCTTGCTGCCGCCGCCTCGTGTCAGGATCGCGGCGTCGATCCCGAATCGCGCATGATTCTTTGAAACCTGTTCGATCGCGCGTGCGATCAGCGGCGCCGCGGCGGCGCCCTGCACCGGCACATCGATCCCGACAAGCCCGACGGCCGGACAGCGCCGATCGCGCGTGTTGATGACGTCCTGGAGCGCCGCGGCGGAACGGCTTGTGATCACCGCGATTCGCCGCGGAAACCGCGGCAACCCTTTTTTTCGTTCAACGTCGAAGTAGCCCTGCGCTTTGAGCGCGGCGCTCAATTCGCGGAACGCCCGGTCGAGCGGCCCTTCGCCGGCGCGCTCGAGCGAATCGAGAATGAACGAAACTTTGCCACCCTTGGCGTAGAACTCGACACGTCCTTTGACGATCACGAGTTCGCCATCGCGGGGCGGCGGACTGATTTTTCGGGCGGCGGACGCGAACATGACGCAATTGACGACGGCGCCATCGTCCTTGAGATCGAAGTACCAGTGCGTGCGGTCGCGAAACCCACTGATCTCGCCGACAACCCGAACCGAAACCGCGATGGACTTTCGGAGCGC
Organism: Phycisphaeraceae bacterium; assembly: GCA_019636555.1. Lineage (NCBI taxonomy): Bacteria > Pseudomonadati > Planctomycetota > Phycisphaerae > Phycisphaerales > Phycisphaeraceae > Phycisphaeraceae bacterium. Next base: position 2,618,174 of record JAHBXH010000001.1, read on the forward strand.
CGCATCGATTTCGCCCGCGAGGCGCGTGACGGACCACGGCTCAGCACCGGACGACGCCGCGGGAACGTCCCTCCGGGGTGCCGCCATTTTGGAGGGATCAAATGGGAGCCGCTCGGTCAATGGGACGAGTGTACTCGCCGCCGATGCCGAGCGGTTCCACTGGATCCCCTCCCGGCGGTGCCGGTGCGGGCGGAACGGAAGTGCTTCCGAGCGTTATCGAGTCGCGACCTTTTTCGTCTGCTCATCGCGACCCTCCTTGGCCATTTCGGTGGGCTTGTTCTGAGCCGGCACGATCTTCACTTCGTCGGCCTTGGCGCGAGCGACCGCTCTGGCGAGGGCCGCGTTGTCCACGGTCGGGGGCGTCGAGATTCGGGCGTTGCCTTTGGCGATCTCCCTCGCGATTGCGGAGATTTCAAGATCGTGGGCGGAAGGCTGCGGAGCACGGACCTGCATCTTCTGCTTGAAGCGCGGCTGATCGACGGGACGCTCGATGACCGTGACCGGCTTGATCGCGCCGCCCGCGTTTGCCTGATCCTCGGGATAGCCGTAACCCGTGAAGGTACGAACGCTGTAGGTGTAGCCGCGCTCGCGCAGCCAGTTCTGTCGTCCTTCTTCGAGCTCGGCCCAGATGTACTGGTTCGTCATGCCGTACTCACGGATCCAGTCGCGCGTGGCGGCGTCGAGCGCGTCGATCGGCATCTCCGCCGGATCGATTCGCTGCCAGGGCGAGATTGCGGCGATGAAGCCGGAGGACAGACGCACATAGACGACGCTGTCGTCGCCCTCGGACGCGCCGTAGGCGTTCTGACCGGGCTCGAAAGCCGAGCGTGTGGCGCGAGGATACTCACCACCGACTTCGGTGAACTGCACCCACTCCTTGCCTCCGAAGCCGGGGCGGCGCACGTCATCAACACCCTGATTGAACGGGATAGGCGAAGCGAGGAACGGGCTGCTGGTCGGAGGACAGATTGCGACCGGGCTGGGATTGATATCGAGCGTCGGCGGATAGGGCACGGGCTGCGCACCCAGACCGGCGGAAAGCGAAATGGCGGTTGTGACGGCGGCGAGCATGTTCACGTCTCCAGATGTCGGGCCTGCGCAGCCGGCGCGTGCCCACACCTCAAGCATGGCCCAGATTGAGCGAACGGCCACAGAACCGTTGCGCTCAGCACATCTTCACGCGCCACATCCCACACGAACCGCGCAGATGGAACGCGCTATCGGACGGCTGGAGGATTACGGGACGATCGAGCGCGCCGGACGCTCCTGGCGCAGCCACGAATACGCGTCGAGCACGGCACGAACATGATCGCTCGCGCGACGATGATGAGCGATGAACTCGCGTGCGGATTCGCCCACGCGGCGTGCCGCGGGAAGATCATCGAGCAGCGCGCCCAGTGTCGCGGCCCAGGCATTGGCGTTTGACGGGCGCACGATCCGGCACGTCAGGTTGTCGCGGAGGTAATCGCAGAACTTGTCCTCTGCGCTCAGCACGATCATGGCGTGCGCCATCGCCTCGAGCACGATCGTGCGCTGCTCTCCGTTGCCCTCGCAGAGCAGCAGCACATCGCCCTGGACAAGAAGATCGCGGCGCGATTCGATCTCCTCGATGAGCGTCAGATTCGCGAGGATCCCGCGCTGCGAGGCGACGGAGTACAAGTCGGCGCGGCGTGCCGCGAGCGCATCGACGAAGATCAGCATGTCGGGGTGCGAGCGCACGCAATTGGCGACGCCCTCGAGCGCCCCTCGCATCGCGCGCGCGTCGTTGCCCGCGCCGATCAGGATGACTGTCGGCGCGTTCCCGGGCTTGAGCTTGGGAGCCGGGGGGTCGTCCGCGTGAACACCCCACGTCGCGGAGCGGGTCGGCAGACTTCTCTGGCGAAGGGTGCGCTCGATCTCCGGGTCGGGCGCGATGAAGAGCAGATCCTGCGGCGCGGAGGAAACGATGCCGGGAGCACGATCGATCAGCCCGGCGCGCCACACCTCGAGCGCGAGCCCGGCGCCGCACGCCTCGGCGAGCGCCGCCCCGAACGGCCAGAGTGAGCCGCCGAACACGTGGACGATGTCGATCGGTGCTTCCTCAACGCCGAGGTCGGCCTCTTCGAGCCGCAGGGCGAGACGCCTGGCTCTCAGACCGGTCGTGAACGGAAGCCCGCCCGAAGGAAACGTGAAACTGGCCGTGCAAACGCCGCTGGGTTGCTCGACGATCGGAAAGTCGGTGCCCCCGTCGGGCAGCGCCTGCAGCACGCGAACGCCCTCGTCCGCGAACCCGATTTCGAGACGGCTGAGGAGATCGCGCTCCCGCGACGCAAACATCCGATCTGCAACCACGACCACTCGCACGGAGAGATTCTACGACGCTCAAACGAGCCCCAAGAGGATCTCGATCAGATGGACGACGCCGATTCGGCGGCTCCGGCCTCCCGTCGAAATGCGTTGTCGGGCTCGCGCGGCGGCTCGGCGGCGCGAGCCGATTGCCATGCCGCGATCCAGTGGCCGCTGCGCACTTCGACAAGGCGTGGAGCCGATGTGCGCGTCCCGCCTTGCGCGGCATGGACACCGGGGAACCAGGGAACAACCGATTCTTCGCCCGAGGCAAGACAGGGAACCGGCGCGAATTCCGACGGATTGTCGAGAACCTCACGAACCGTGATCAAGCGCTCGCGCGGACGGCCCAGACGGGGAACGCTCGCGAGCAGGCCGCGCGTGTACGGATGCAACGGGTGAGCGAAGATGGTTTCCACCGAGGCGTATTCGACGACGCGCCCGCCGTACATCACGCATACGACATCCGCGTTTTCCGCCACGACTCCCATGTCGTGCGTGATCAGGAGCACGCTCATCGAGCGCGAGTCTTTCAGCGAACGCAATAGTTCAAGTATCTGCGCCTGAATCGTCACATCGAGCGCGGTGGTCGGTTCGTCCGCGATCAAAAGAGATGGTTGACACGAGAGCGCCATTGCGATCATGACGCGCTGACGCATCCCGCCGGAAAACTGGTGCGGATACTGCGAAAACCTTGTCTCCGGTTCGCGGATGCCGACGCTTCGCATCGCGTCGAGCGCGATCTGCTTCGCCTGCTTGCTGCCAGCACCCTGATGGATGCGCACGGCCTCGACGATCTGCTCCCCCACCGTGAACACAGGATTCAGGCTGCTCATCGGCTCCTGAAAAATCATCGCGATCTCGGCGCCACGGATGCGCCGCATCGACGGCGCATCGAGCGCGAGGAGATCGACTATGCCCTTGCGCGAGACAAAGTCGGCGCGGCCTCGCTCCACGCGCGAAGCCGGGATGAGTTTCAAGAGCGACATCGCCGTCACCGACTTGCCGCTGCCCGATTCACCGACGATCGCGAGCGTTTGCTTCGGATGAATCGTGAACGACACACCGTCCGCGGCGTGGAACTTTTCTTCGCCGGGTGCGCGCGCTGGAAAACTGACCGCCAGATCGCGCACGCGCAGAATCGGATCGCTCGAAATCGGAACACTCATCGGCGCTGTCTCCTCGGGTCGAGCGCTTCGCGCAGTCCCTCGCCGACAAAGTTGAGCGCGAGAAGCGTGAGCCCGAGCAGCAGACACGGGAACAGCAGCAACCACCAGTTCGATCGGTAGGGGTTCAGCTCCGGGAGGCCTTCCGCGGCCAGATTTCCCCAGCTCGGCAATGGCGGCTTCACGCCGATCCCGAGAAAACTCAGAAAACTCTCCTGCAGAATCGCCTGCGGCACGGTCAGTGTCGCGTAGACGATGATTGGCGCCATCAGGTTCGGAAGCAGATGCACAAATAGAATCCGCCGGCGCGAAGCACCGATCGCTCGCGCGGCTTCGACGAACGGCTGGTTCTTCAGACTCATGACCTGACCACGGATCACGCGGGCCATTGTGAGCCAACTGAAGCCGCCGATCGCGATGAACAGCACGGCCAGATCGAGGGTCGTTCTTCCGGTTTGAGATATCTCGCGGGGCGGCACGGCGTGGAGCGCTTCATCTTCGAGCCGGCGCTTGAGCTCGCCATCTGCTTCGAGCTCGCGGCGAACAGCCTGCTTGTCGCTCGGCTTCGATTCGGCCGCGAGTGTCGTCGCAACCTTCGATTCAATCCATGCCGCGCGTTCGCGCTCGCGGCTGACATACTCCCCCACTACGGCGTCCGCCGCGACGGCGAGCAGCACGACAAGCAGCACATAGGGCAACCCGTACAGCACATCGACGATGCGCATGAGGAGCGCGTCGAGTCTTCCCCCGGCGTAGCCGCTGATCGCGCCGTAGAGGGTGCCGATGAACACGGAGAGCAATGCCGCGGCGATTCCGATCGTGAGCGAAACTCCTCCCCCCGCGAGCACGCGCACCAAGAGGCTTCGTCCGATTGCATCCGAACCGAGGAAGAAGTGCGGCGCTTGAGCTTCACCTGCTCGCGGCGCCGAATCGCCAGGCGCCAGTGCCCCCGGCGCCCAGAACGGCGGCAAACGTGCATCATTGATCGAGCCCGCGTTGTAGCGCGGCACGATCGCGCCGTCGTCGCGCACTCCGCCGAGCGTCCACGGGAGCGTGAGCACGCACACGGCGAACATCAAGATGAGGAAACCGGCGCCGATCAGGCCGGGAATGGATCGAGTGAAGGGGTTGTCGCGTGTCGCGCCGAGACCCAACATGGGACAGCACGATAGCGAGTGAAGGAATCAGGGTGACAGGATTCGAACCTGCGACCTTGTGGACCCAAACCACACGCTCTACCAAGCTGAGCTACACCCTGAAAGTGTGCGGGAACTGTAGCGGAGGGGGAAAGGGACAGAGGGCCAAAGGGGCAGAGTGGCAAAGGGGCAAAGAGAGAAAGACTGAGAGCAGAGAGCCAACCACAGCTGCAAAGCTGGCGACGGGTGGCCTGATCCGGCCGGGCATTGCGTGGAAATGAAAAGCGCCGGTAGAGGTCGCCGGCGCGGAGGGGTCGGGCGTGTTGTGCCGCGGCGAGCGCGGCGGCACCGATCAGAGCGGCAGTTCGACGAACGCCAGCACGCGCGGCTTCTGGCCGATCTTGGTGACGTTCGAGCGATCGATGATCATGAGGAAGCGGCGTTCGACGCTCGGGACCATCGGCTGTGCCGAGGGCAGCCCCTCGACATCGGATCGCTGGTAGCCGCGGGCGATGAACCAGACGGCGTACATGTCGCTCCGGACCGAGACGCTGCCGAGCAGACCGGAGAGGATCTTGAGTTTGTCCTGGTAGGTGTGGCCGAACTGGAGAGGCTTTATGTCGGTGATCTTGGGGTTGGCGGGGTCGGCGGGATCGATCTCACGCGCCAGAATATTGTCGACGCCCAGCATGTTTGCCGGTTTGTCCACGTCGCGGTACCCGAGGCAGTCGATGTTGCTCAATCTCTTCTGCAAGTCTGCGGTCGTTGTCGTGACGGCGTTTGTTGGAGGATCAAACTCGACGTGGCGTGTGGCAAGCAGCTCTGCAACAGACTGGAACCCGGCGCCTTCCCGGAGTCCGCGAATGCCGCTCGACCAGTAGCGCCCACCCGAATAGACAGTCGGGTTGCTGCCGAGGTTGGAGTAGTCGCCGATTCCCGTGTCGTTAGGACCGATGAGTTGCGCGCCCGTCGAATCGAGGCTCGCCGCCTTGCGATCGAAGAAGCCGGCGAACCAGGTCGGCGATCCCGCCGGACCGCCGGTGATCTTCGCCATCGGCCGCAATTCCACGGCGATCTTGTCGCGGTAGGACTCGATCATCGCGGCGATGTCGGTCTTGAGCGCCTCGTCCTTCCGGTTGGTCTCGTCGGCACCGGGCCAGAAGGTGCTGGGCTGCTGGCTTTTGGCAGTATCGACAAGTTCATTCTGGGACGGAAAGGTCATCGGCAATACCCGCAGCACGGCCTGCGGCGCGGTGTTGATGTTGACAAGCCCGGGTGTTGCGATGCTGAGGCTCGCGTAGTCATCCGGCTGGGTGCGGAACATCGTGAGCACGTTTCCGGCGATCGGTGCACCCGTGCCGGCGGTGTACGCCTTCCCGCTGGTGTCGAAGCGCACCGGAACATAATCATCGAGTTTCAGGAAACCCGAATCAAAGAGGGGCTTGGCTTGGGCGGACGTTGTCGCTGTCTGATCGAAATACCAGTAATCAAGAGGGCCGTTCGCGGTCGCGCCGAGCGCCGGATCGTATTTATCTCGGTCGGCGTATCCCATAGCGATTGCGAGCGCCTCGGCGGTCGTCGTCCACTGCCTCATCATGTCGGGAACACCAGAATTCTCCATTGGAGAACCGTTGATATCCACCGGCACGTGCGAGCAACCGATTGCCATAACGTTGAGCAGATCGGTCGTGCGAATCTGGCTCTTGCCGTTCGGCGTGAAGTCCTCTTTGTAGCCTTCGTACTTATTTGCGTTTTGCGCGAGTTCCCGACGCAGATCTTTGAAGTCAGTTCCGGCTTTGTTCTTTCCGATATCGTCGGTCCACTCGTTGGCATACTGAGCCAACGTGGGAAAAACCGGTCCAAGACCACGCCAATCGATGGGGTAGCGCCCGATGTACCGCGCACCTGAGCCGAGCGCGAGATCTGCCGATACCGTGGACAATTGCACCACCTGATTTGAACCCTTTGAGTTCGCAACAGGAAGCACCTCGTTGTCGTACCACGTCGTCGGCACAGCGTCTTTCGGATCGATCGCCCACGCCGGAAGCATTCCCGCACTCAGGTTTGTCGTCGCGGGATCACCTTTCCTGCGGACATGCGCGGCGAGCGTGATCGTGACGCGCGTGTTGTAGTTGGGGGTACCATCGGAAAGAAGGGGGTTCGGTACAATCGGATCTTGCTTCGCCTGAAGCGGAGAAGCATCCACATACATGTTGACGATGTTTCCCCCGGTGCCCTGACCGGGCTTCATCCTTTGATCAAGCACGATTCTGTTTGTGGTATCTCCGGGGATTTCCAGCCGAATACGGTCGCACAACCGGTCGTTCCAGATTGTATTCGGTGAGACAGCGAGACTGTCATCTCCCACAATTGATCCGGAATCAACCCGAACGGTCCGCATGAGCAGCACCGATTGGTCGGAATCGTACTGAGGCAGCAACTTCGTGAACGCAAAGGACGCCTTGCTCAAGCCCGCGATGCCGGCAGCGCCAAATGCGCTATCTGCCCGCAGCATCTTGATCCGGCGAAACTCCCGCGCCGGAGGGCCGGCCTCCGACTTGGTCGCCGGACCAAGCTGCTTCTCCAGCCAATCTTCAAAGTACTTCGGATTCTTTGGATCGGAAGTCAGCGTTCGATCTGTTGCATTGAACCTTTGTTCCACAATAGACTTCGCATCACGATTCAACGCGTAGAATAGAATTGTCTCATTCGGCCGAATTGTGACCGGCTGAACGGTGTAGTTTCCGGAGTACTCATCCCCAACTTTTTGTTCGACAACATCGGCGAGCAGGAAGTACGACGCCTCCGCTCCGACTCCCACCTGAAGGTAGAAACCGTCTTCCACCAGGTTGGCCGAAAATTGCGCGCCAGAAGTGGTGGAAAATGTCGTGCCGAACTGGCCGCCGCCGGAACAGAGCGTAATTGCGTGAGCGAACGGGTTGTGGACCTTGACCGCGAGGAGCCGGAACATCAAATCCTGGTTGTCTTCCTTCGTCACATCACCGTTGATTGTGACCTCAGAAAAATTGGGTTTTCCCGAGACCGGCGTAAGCTCCATGTCGGCCTTGGGGAAGGTGAAGGGCCCCGACTGAATCGGCACGTCGCGATACACCGTGAAGCTCGCGACCTCGGTCAGGAACGGGTGCGGATCTCCCATTCCATAGATGTTCACCGCCGGCGCGGGAACCGGAGCCGCCTTCGTCACGGGCAGCTTCGCGCCGTCCGTCGTCGTGGGATTCAGTCGCGCCAGATTCAAGCGACGGTCGCCGTCCGACCACCACGCGGGAAAATACTGCTTCCAATCGACGATGGCCGTTGTGTCCTGGGGAAGGCTCGCCGCCGCATCCTTGTACACCGGCTCCGCCAGCACCAACACGTACGGCGCTCTTGAGACCGTTCCGGTCTGGGGCTGGGCGCCTGATGCGAAGTTCGCCGCCATGTGGCCCGCGGCGAGAAGCGCCGTCATCGGTCCCTGGCCACCGTAAAACATCGCACGAAAAGCCTTTGAATCGTTGTCGGTCTTGATGTCTTTCCACACCTCAACCGGAGTCGCGCCACCGGGGTGATAGAACACCAGCCCCGGCATCAGCGCCTTGGTGTACGCCTCGAACAGGTCCTTCGCCGTCGGGTTGAGCGGCACGAACGTCGAAAGATCCGAATCGGTCAGTTCCGGCGGGTTATCGATGCTGGTCACCGAGACACTCGCCGGGACGATCGGGCGGGCGCCGCTCAGCGTCGTCAGGTACTGGCGCAGGTCGACGTAGCTCTTGAGCATCGCCGAATCAGTCGGCTGGCCCGCGTTGGCGCCCGTGATGTACGCGAGGCGCTCGCGCTCGAGCGCGGTCGATCGGTTGTCGCGCACCGGGCTGAAATCGACTCCCGGCGTATTGATGCTTGCGGGTGCCGTCTTGAAATTGGTCCAGCGTTGGCCGCCGAGCGCCGCTTCGAGCGAACTGGTCACTTCCGAGTCGTTGACCGAGCGGTAGGTCAGCAGCTCGATGAGGTTGTTGAGCTTGAAACCGAGGCCGTAGTCGATCGCACCGGTGATCGGTGAAGCAAATCCGCCGCCTCCACCCAGGAAGGTCGCGTCCGGATCGCCTTTCGCCTTGTCCGTGTCTCGGTAGGCGGGGCGGGCAACTGATGGAGCGGCGCCGGTGAAAAAATCCCGACGTGCCGCAATCGTCTTGAAACTGTTCTTCGCGTCGAGCAGCGGATTGACTGTGAAATTGCTGAAGCGTCCCGGGGGCCGACCGACGTTGAGCGCCGCGCGCAGCGATTCGTACCCGCCCCACCCGATGTCGAGCGACAAGCTTGGGTTGCCCGGGAATGCTCCGCCGTCCTTGTCGGTGTAGCCAGAGTAATCCTGCGACACGGGCTTTCCGTTGGCAGGCCCGCGCAGGCCGGTGTACCCACCGTCGTAACTCAAAGACTGCGTTCCGTCGTTGATCTGATTCGCCAGCGCGCCCGCATTGGAGCCATTCAGAATTGACTCGCGGAAATCGCGCATCGTCAGCAGGCGTCGGAGATCGACATCACTCGGATTGAGGCCGATCACATCGCCCTTGTCCGGCATCTTCCCGGCGTCGGCGTTCGGGTCGTTGGGGTTCGCGTTCGAATCGCCCGCGATGTTGATATTGACCAGCGAGGACAGGTCGATGATCCGCGCGGCAAAGAACCAGCGGAAGTTGGGATCGCGGGGCAGCAGACTGCGGAAGAACTGAGGCGTGGTCGGTCCGCCGGTCTGGTTCGGATCGCGTGAATCGATCATCTCGAACCAGCGCGCATCGAGGAAGCCGTCTCCATCCGTGTCGGCCCACTGGTAAGGCGGATAGGCCGGGTCGCTCGGAAGAATCGGCGTGCCGGCGTCTGTGAACGGGCCGCGTGCCGGACGGAACGCCCCGACCTGCCACGAATCGAAGATCGCCGGATTCTGATACTCGGGAGTGGTGTTGGAGATCGCGGTCGGGCTCCAGGGGGGCGGAGCATCTTTCTTGCCCGATTGATCGGTCAGCGAGAGATTGCCATTGGTGTGCAAATCGCCCGCGGCTTCGGACGTTCCCGGCTTGGCGTTGAAGTTGTCACGCAGATTGAACAGGTTGACGAATCGCCCGTCCGGCGCGATGTTGCTGATGTGGAGCCAGTCGCGGCGCTTGTTGAAGTGCTTGGCGGTGCCGTCCTGCGGCGGCGGGTTGTTCGCGACCGGATCGAAATTGATCCACGCCGGCGTCGTGCTCGCGAGCCACGGATCGTCGCCCGCGCCCGTCACGCGGAAAAAATTCGGATTGGTCCGGTCGGCGATGCTGCTGTCGGCCTGCCAGCTCGTGGTCGGGATATCCCACGCTTCGCGCACGTAGGTCGACACCGACGGCGGCGGAAACTTCGAGTTGCTCGGGTCGGCCGAGACGGAAACCACATCGTCGGCGATGACCTGCGCGACATAATCAGAAAACAGGCTAATAATCTCGTCGGAGCGGTCGCGCCGCGCGAGCGAAGCGCTCGCGCGCTTGTCGGCGTTGCCCACGGCGACGTAGACGATCATGATGATCGACATCATCGCCAGCGTGCCGACGACCAGCACCATGAAAGAGCCGCGCCGTCGTGATCGCAGCAAGAGCCGCGCGTTCTCGATTGACTTAGAAAGTCGATTCATATCGCCTCCACGCTTCTTGGCCGGACTCACAGCCGGACTCACAGTTTTGGCCCGGGCGGCAGGTCGAACACATACTGGAAGGTCTGCTCGATCGACGGGTCGGCGGCGTCGGCGAGCGTGAACGTCACGCGGATCATTTTCGGCCAGGCCCAGGGGATGCTGGGCGGTTCGTTCGTGTTCTGCTTTTTGTACGTCGGGTCGAGGTAGCCGAAATATGAAATCAGAGAGAGCTTGTCAAATCCATCTATGTTCCGCTTGTAGACGCCGTGGACCAGCCATTCGGGAACAACGTAGTCGGAAATGGTCGAAACTCCCGACCATTCGGGATCGCCCTTGAACGGCTTGTACGAAAGATCGAGGCCGAGGGCGCTGTCGGGAAACTGCGGATAAGGCTCGGCGGAACCGGGGCGCTGATAGTGATAGACGCCGGTCGGTTGACCGTTTGCTCCGTAGATCGTTCGCCCGTACCAGATCGTCTGGTTGCTGAAGTCGGTGAGTTTTCCGGTGATCGGGTCGTTCGCCTTGGTGTTGGGCGGATAGGTCTGGCCGAAGGACCACTCGACGACGAATTCGGAGCAGTTCGCCGCGATCTTGGAAAGCCCGACCATGAGCAGGTCATTGCGCTTGGTTTGCACGGCGCGGTTCGTAAAGCGATCCAGCGTGCCACGCACGTCCGGCAAGACGTCCTCGCAACGAATCCGGAATCCGACACGTCCCTGCAAGCCATCGCCGGTATTGATAGCTGATACGTCCTGATTCCAGATCGTGGGGTGATAGCCGCTGGGTGCGGGCATCGCATTGAGCATCCACGACTGCATGCGCGCAGCAGTCGTGCTAAACGCGCTCTGTGTTCGAGGTTGAACCGCCGTGACGTACGACGATTGGTAAACCGACGGGTCGACTTGTTTGCCATTCACCATAATGCCATTGACAAAGCCCTTCATCAGCGGAATCGGTGCTTCCAGCACACCGATTCCCTGGAGGGTGCGGGGACCGAAAAGGAAACTCCCGTCCTTTTGATCGTTGGGGCTGTACCTGCTTCCGTTGACCACCATCGCGATTTCGTCGAGATCGGTCGAAGCGATATCGACGACGCCGGAAATGGAACGAGGGGCTACTCCCTGCACGTTGAAGTCTCCGCCGCTTGATCTATCTCGATCCCAGAAGAACGCGAAGTTCTTCGCGACCTGCCCCCCGTACTGCCGATCGGTCATGGGAAGCATCTCGTTCAGGCTTCGGAAGATGCTGTTGGCGGCGGGCTGCCCGGCGATTTGGAATGTGCTGTCGGAAGAGAGATTGGTCAGCGCCTGACCGCCGCTCGCGTACGGGTCACCCGGAAAAGACGGTCGGGGACGATCCACCGGCCAGCCGCCGTCGGATGGCGTGGTCGGACGAATGAGCAGCGTCGCCTGTCGCACGAGGTTCCAAGTGCTCGCGTAGCGACTAATTCCCGACCCGCGAGTCTCGCCCAAGCGAGACGAAGTCGAAGCCCTGAACCAGTCCGCAAACCATGGTGAAAAATAGTGAATGTCGGAGTTGTTTTCCTGTTCCTGCGCAGGCGTCACCGGACTGGCTTTCTGCCCGTGCCCGTAATAAATCCGCGCGGAGCGACTCTTGGCCGTGCGCCCGGGGATCAGGTCCTCGCGCGCGGTGCGGTATTCGCCGTTGGCGAAGAAGAGAATCTCGTCGATGCGGCGCGGGCGCGGCGCGACCGGGTCGCCCTGGTAGCGGCTGACCGCGATCGGCACAGGATCCTGCTGAGCGTTGGTCCCCCCGATCGTAAACTGGTGGCGCAGAACCAGGAACCCGTCACGCGTCATGTTCTCGAAGTCCTCGCGCATCTGCGATTCGAGGACAGCCGCCTGCTGCGTGAGCGCGCTCACCCGCTTGCCGGTCGTCACCGTTTTACCGACCGTCTGGAAGACCGCTGCGAGGCCGATCGAAACCAGCGCGATCGCGCCGATCGCGACGAGCATCTCCACCAGCGTGAACGCACGGCCAGCCGACGTTGCCACCGCTCGCGGGTTCAGGCAACGAATTGAATCAGATCGGTGGTTCATGATGCACCTTTGACTCACGGACGAACAAGGAACGTCGAGACCGCGGCGGGAATCTGCGGCGAACAAAGCAGCTCCAGCGTCCGCCCCGAACGGACATCGCTCGAATTGCTCTTGGACGATGTCGATTGCAGATAGCCTGTCGGCAAGCCGGGCTCGATCACCACGCACTGGTCGAGAAAGTTCTGATAGGGCACCTCGGAGCCGGTCTCGTCGGGCAGCGCGACGACCGTATAGAAGTTTCCTTCGTTATCGAGTAGTTGCTGACCGATCTGCCGCGCGGCGGCGAGCACCGTCGCGGAGGTAGTCGATTTGAAGCGGATCACATTGAACGGGCCCGCGTCGGCCCCGAATCGGCGATACGCCGATTGAACCGAAGGATAGAAGAATCGCGGATAGATCCCCTGCCCGTTCAAAGTCGGAAGACCATCGCCATCCGCACCCAGCGGGAGCACCAGACCGGCGTTGACCGCGTCGCCGAGCGACATCGTCTTTCCGGTCGTCGGGTCCTGCGGCAACCGGATCGCCGAATCAATCCGGCGTACAAAGATCGCGATCCGCAAGGGCAGAGCCGTCCGGGTCGCGATGATGGTGTTGGTGTCGATCGGGGTCGCGAGCATCGGCACGATGTCCCACACGAATTGCGGCTCGACGCCGGGCGCGGGCATCGGCAGCAGCCGCTCGTATGGCTTGATCACGACGTCGTGCTGCGAGCCCTGGTCGCTCCCGATGTAGAGCGCGCCCCGGACTGCGCTCGTCCCGAGCGCAGAACCCGCCAACTGCTCCGCCGTGTTTCCGTAAATCGCCGTCTTGAACGTGTTTGAGTCGTTGAAGACGGTGCTCCAGCGGACCAGGCCGAAATCTTCGGACTTCTTGGCATTCGCGGTCTGGTACAGCGCCCACGAGAGCGCGCCCCAGCCGCTCTTGCCCGACGGGGCATTCAACCCGACGATGTCTTGGGCGGTCTGGCTGAAATACCCCGTGCGCGATTTGAGAACCGTCTCGGCGCCGCGTGCGGCGGAGATTCCGATCACCGTGTCCTGCGCATCGCGCTGCTGCTTGACAACGAGGGGGAAAACCGCCGCGAGGCCGAGCAGCCCGATCGCCAGGATGATGATGCCAAGGAGCACCTCGATGAGGGTGAACGCTCTGATCTTTGCGGGCAATGTTGAACGAAGTGCCTGCATCACTGGGCCTCCACAATCGTTCCCATGTACGAATCCAGCCGGAACATCCGCGCGTCCGACTCGACGATCGTCGAGGGGCCGCCGGCATCCACATCCGAGTACTTGAGCGCGTTGAGCATGTAGTTGTTGATCAGCATCTGCACGTATTCCGCGTTGTTCGCTGCCGTCGCGGACTTGGGCCAGAGCGAGAGATCGATGTTGGGAGCTTTCGGAATCGTTCCGGCGTCGCCGAGCGCGGCGGTCCCTTTGCCGGGCGCGATGCCGTAGAGACTGCCTGTTTCTTTGTTCAGCCCGGTCGCGCCGATCTCGGTCGCCATGCGGCGCTCGTCGTAGAGCGCGATCAGGTTCACGCTGCACGCGAGAGCCGCATCCGCGCTGCGGCAACCGATGAGCGCCGCGATGTCGTGGTAATCGCCCTGATCGGCGACGGCGCGCGCCCACGCGGTCAAATGGTCGGCGTGATCAATCCGGCGCCAATCGGAGACACCACCGCTCCAACCTTGGGTGAGTGGTGCACGAGCGTTTGTACTGTTCCAGTCGATCGTCGCCCGAGGCAGAAGCACGATCACCGGTTCGACGCTCGGCCCGGTCATGCGGCCCGTGCCGCTCTGGAATCGGACCATGAACGTGTTTCGAGAATTGGGTCTGTTGCCGCCGTTCTGCCCCGTCTGAGTCGGATCGAAAAACCCGGTCTCGGGGAAGACCCAGTTGCCCTTGTTCTGCGCGCCCGAAATCGTGTCGTTACCCAGATTGATGCGGCGATTGCCCACCGGGTTCTTTTCGTAGTACCAGCCGTTTGATTCGATCGTGGTTCCGAGGTTGTTGAGTCCGGCGGCGAAGATCGAACCCGGCGGCGCGAATCCGCGCACCATCCAACCGACCGGCAACTGCGCGGGCGCCGCGAGCGGTGTGGGCGCGAACACATCGCGATAGGTGGTCGGGCCGGTCAGCCCATTATCGAGCGCGCGGTTCGGATCGGATGTATCGAGGATGCGCCCCACCCACACCATCGGGACAATGCTCAGGCGTCCGCCCGGTTCGAAGACGAACACCGCCGCGGCGTCGCCCCCGGCGTTTCGGATCGCCATGTCGCGAGCGGCGCCGAGCCCGAAGCGGAGTTGCTGCTCGGCCATCGAACCCGTCGAGGTGTAGATCATGTTGCGGATCGCCGGGATTCCCGCGGCGGCGGCGATGCCCAGGATCGCGATGATCACGAGCAACTCCACGAGCGAAAAGCCCGCGATCAACCTTCGATGATGGGCGAATCGCCGGATCATCGTCCGACCTCCACGACGTTATCGGCGCGGGCGGCCTTGCGCGCCGTGATGCAGGTGCCGTCCATGTCGGATGCGTTGACGCTCACCTTGAATGCCGAGCAGAACGCACCGAATTCGTCTGCAGTTGACGCCTCCGAAGCCATGTCTCCGAACCATCCATCAGGTCCTGCCGAGACGATCGCATACTCCGCGCTGCGCAGGGAAGCGTCGGCGCGAGGATCGCCGAGCAAGGAAGGAACATTCAGCAGATCGATCCCGTCTTCCTGTCTCGTGAACGTGCCTTTCGACTGGTCGTAATAGTTCGAGAGTTGAGTCTGCGCTTTCTGACGCGGCGACCAGCGATAGAAGCGATACGGCTTGCCGTTCGGACCGACCAGCCGGAAGCGTGCGCTGACCGTTGTGGTCTTGCCCGTGTCGGGGTCGGTCCACCGCAAGTTGGCGTCCTTGTTCTTTTCGGTCACAAAGTCCTCTTCAAGCGTGGGGGTGCGGCGCGTTGTCTCAACAAACGGCGGATAGCGCCTTCCCGACGTGTCGCTCACTCGTTCGCTCATCGACTTCGTGCCGGATTCGAACATTCCGTCTGTCCTGGGCTTGAACATTCCAGGCCCGTCCACACCATCCAGGCCGCGCGGCAACGCGCCGACGAGGTAATACGCCAGCGAGTACTCGCTGAAGCGGACGTCGGGCGCGGTTATGGATTGGCCGGTCGTGCCGAATCCCCAATCGGCGCTCATCATCTTCGAGCCGCCCGACGAACCGTCGAGGCCGGGGTTTGCGCCCTGGAATCCTTCGAGGAAAGTCGTGTTGCCGTTGTACGAACGGGTTCCCGCGGCGACGCGCCCGCCGTAGGAATTCGGAACCGGAATCGCGGGACTGAAGGCTGTGCTGAACTCGACCGGCCGGATGGTGTCGCTATGCGTGATCAATGGCGGCAGAAAACCGAACTCCTGCTTGAACGCCTGCACGGCCTGATTCATCTGCACGACAGTCTGGCGTTCCGACGTGCCGCGGGCGAGCTTGGAAACGTGCGACATGCCGAGCACGACGAGCGAGATGAGCAGAGCGATGATCGCGATCGAAACCAGGAGTTCGATCAGC
This sequence comes from Phycisphaeraceae bacterium, assembly GCA_019636555.1. Lineage (NCBI taxonomy): Bacteria > Pseudomonadati > Planctomycetota > Phycisphaerae > Phycisphaerales > Phycisphaeraceae > Phycisphaeraceae bacterium. Next base: position 2,634,070 of record JAHBXH010000001.1, read on the forward strand.
GTGAAGCCCTGCCGCGTTGTTCTCTCGTGTGTTCGCACTTCGTCGCTCCAACTGCAGAATTTCCTGACACGCCCAAACCGTTTCGAAAAGCGCCGGACCCGCGTGAGCGAGCACCGGCACGAGACTTTGTCTTTAGCCCCCGCCGCCGCCCTGCAGCGACTGGATCATGCTGACCAGCGGCAGGAACATCGCGACGACGATCGTTCCGACGATGCCGCCGAGCACAACGACCATCAGCGGTTCGAGCAGCGAAACCAGCGAGGCGACCGCGACGTCGACTTCTTCGTCGTAGTTGTCCGCGATTTTGAGCAGCATCTTGTCCATTTCGCCGGTTTCTTCGCCGACGTCGATCATGTTCACAACGAGTGCGTCGCACGTCTTACTTTCGCGAAGGGGCGTCGCGAAGCTCTCGCCCTCGCGGATCGAATCGTGCACCTTGGTGAGCGCTTTTTCGTAGACGTAGTTGCCGCTGGTCTCGGCGGTGATCTTGATCGCTTCGAGAATCGGAACGCCCGCGCCGATCAGCGTGCCGAGGGTTCGCGTGAAGCGAGCGATCGCGGTTTTGCGGAGCATGCTCCCGAAGATCGGAACGCGGAGCATGATCCAGTCGGTGATGGCCTTGCCGGGGCCGCTCGCGCGGATGAGTTTCCAGGCGAAGAAAATGACGATCGGCGACGGCAGCACGATGAGTGCGCCGGGGATCGACTGACCCGGATTCGTGCCGGCAACCCAGCGGCTGCCCTCCATCAGGAACGTCGTGAGCATTGGAAGCTTCACGCCGAAGTCTTTGAAGATTTCTTCGAACTTCGGGATAATGAACCACATGATGAACGTCAGGATCAGCGCCGCGATGATGATGACGGCGATCGGATAGACCATCGCGCCTTTGATCTTGCGCTTCAGTTTTTCGGCCTTTTCCATGAACTCGGCGAGGCGCTGAAGGATGAGATCGAGCACGCCGCCGATTTCACCCGCGTTCACCATCTTGGTGTACAGCTTGTCGAAGGCCTTGGGAAACTTGCTCATCGCCTCGGAAAGCGAAGCGCCGCCTTCGACCTCTTCGCACACGCCAAGCAGCACTGTCTTCATCGCGCCGGGCTTTTGCTGCTGCTCGAGAATCTGAAGCGAGCGGAGCAAGGGCAATCCGGCGTCCTGCAGCGTCGACAACTGACGGGTGAAACTCGTCAGTTGTTTCTGCTTCACACGCCCGAAACTGAACCCGCCCGCTTTCTTCTTCGGCTTGGCCTTGCCCTTGCCCGCGGCGGCCTTGGCTTCTCTCTTGGAAACCTTCTGCTCCGCGACGTTGGTCGGAAAGAGCCGCTGGCTCTTGATCCGAGCGATCGCTTCTTCCTTGCTGCCGGCCTCGACCGTGCCTTTGGTCGGCTTGCCCGCATCGTTCATCGCTTCGTAGGTAAAAGTCGCCATGGTCGCCTCCGGCCCCCGGTTCAAACCGAAAAAACGGTGTTCGTGCTTCTACTCGTCCGCGATGGTTTCGCGCACGACTTCATCGATCGTGGTCACTCCGTCGTAAATCGACATCAGCCCTGCCTCGCGCAGAACCCGCATGCCGCGTTTGCGTGCGTGGTGACGAAGGAGCGCCGTGTTCGCGTTCTTCATGATCATCTCGCGCGCCTCGTCATCGAGTGTCATGATTTCGTAGAGTGCCAGTCGCCCCTTGTAACCAGACCCGTTGCACCGGTCGCATCCCTTGCCGCGTGCGAACCGGCGCCCGCGCACCATGTCCGGCGTCAGGCTCAATTCCATGAGTTCTTCTTCCGTCGGCTGGTAGAACTCCTTGCAGTTCGTGCACACTTTTCGCACGAGACGCTGCGCGACGATGCCCTCGAGCGTCGCGGTGAGAAGGAACGCCTCAAGCCCCAGATCAAGAAGTCGCACAATCGAGCTCGGCGCGTCGTTGGTGTGCAGCGTGCTCAGCACAAGGTGGCCCGTGAGCGAAGCCTGCACCGCGATCTGCGCGGTCTCGAGGTCGCGGATCTCGCCGACGAGAATGATGTCCGGGTCCTGACGCAAAAACGATCGCAGAAGCTTCGCGAAAGTCGTTCCGGTTTCCTGGTTGACCTGACACTGGCAGAGCCCGTCGATGTCGTATTCAACCGGATCTTCCGCCGTGAGAATCTTGGTCTCGACGTCGTTGAGATCGGAGAGCGCGGCGTACAGCGTCGTCGTCTTGCCCGATCCGGTCGGACCGGTCACAATGACAATTCCGTTGGGCTTGTTGATCAGCCGCTTGAGTGTCGTCATGTCGTCGTCGCGCAGACCGAGACGATCGAGCGAGAGTTCGACGTTGCTCCGGTCCAGCACGCGCATGACCACCGATTCGCCCCACATGGTGGGCAGCACGGCGACGCGAAGGTCCACCGGATTGCCTCCGATCGTCAGTTCGATTCGTCCGTCCTGAGGGAGGCGCCGCTCAGCGATGTCCAGATTCGACATGACCTTCACGCGGCTCGTGATGGCGGGACCGAGCTGCTTGGGGGGCGGCACCATCTCGTAGAGCACGCCGTCGATCCGGTACCGCATCTTGAATTCATTCTCGAACGGCTCAAAGTGAATATCCGAAGCGCGATCCTTGATCGCCTGAAGCAGAACGAGGTTGAGCAGTTTGATGACCTGGTTGTCGCCGGCCATCTCGACCATCGCGTCGATGTCGATCGATTCGCCGCCGCGTCCGCCCAAACTCTTGATCCGCTCGTCGCTCGCGAGTTCGCTCACCACGTCCGTGATCGATTCCTGCTTGGAAAAATGTTTCTTGATCAGCGCGTCGATTGCGGCGGGGTCTCCCACCACGGCTTCAACGTTGCCGCCGAGCAGAAGCCGGAGGTCGTCGACCGCCCGGAAGTTGTCCGGGGTCTTCATTGCGATCTTCAGGCGCCGGCTCGTCTTGTTGTATTCGAGCGGGACGACTTCGTAACTCCGAACGCTTTCGGACGGAATCGCTTCGAGCGCTTCTTCCGGGATTTCAAAGTCGGAGAGATCCATAAAGGCCATGCCGGCCTGACCCGCCAGGGCTTCGAGCACATCTCGCTGAGTGCAATAGTTCAGTTCAACCAGCAACTGACCGAGCGGAGACTTGCGAGTCTGCTGGATGGCGAGCGCCTCGTGGACCTGGTCCCGAGTCACTTTCCCGAGCTTGGTCAATACCCGCCCGAGCTTCCGGCCCTTCAGTTCAGATGGTTCAATCGCTGGCATGTCGTCTCCGCCCCCCACCACAGCCGTCGTCTTGCCGCCGGCGTGATCCGCCGGCGAACTACCCGTTCAGTCAATGCTCGCCCTCACACCTCTCGCGCAACCGTTCCCATCCGAATACGTTCTCGGACCAGATTTCGGGCCCGCACCAACGAGCCCTCCCCACTCCCCCGACCCCACAGCCCCGGCTCCACGAGCCCTCACGAGACCCGGCGTCGCGGCGGGGGAAGGAAAAAATACCCGCCGGACGACGGTACATTCGCATGCTGTTGACGATTTTGGATGGAAAAACCAATAATCACCGCAAAATATGCGATGCGTCACCGGTAAATGTTACTAGCCTGGGCGTGTTCAACCCTTGCCGAGATCATCGTCTTCATCGAGATCGGTTCGCCCGATTGTTCGTCCAAGTTTGTGCACCTTGTCACGGAGATCGGCTGGGTTCTTCGACTTGTCGATCATCTCTTCAGCAGACACCTTGCCCGACATGTACAGGCTCCAAAGGTGATCGTCCAATAACTGCATGCCAAATTTCTTCCCCGTCTGAATCGCCGAGTCGATTCGGAAAGTCTTCGCCTCGCGAATCAGGTTGGAGATCGCCGGCGTGACGACAAGGAATTCGTAGGCCGCGACCATGCCCGGCTGGTCGATCCGGCTCAGGAGCTGCTGGCTCAGAACGCAGATGAGCGCCGTTGAGAGCTGAACTCTGATCTGGTTTTGTTGGGTAACGGGGAATGCGTCCACCAGACGGTCAATGGTCTTTGCGGCACCGGTGGTGTGCAAAGTGCCGAAGACCAAGTGGCCCGTTTCGGCCGCTCGCACAGCGGCTTCGATCGTTTCGAGGTCTCGCATTTCGCCGACGAGGATCACGTCCGGGTCCTGACGCAGCACGCGGCGGAGTGCCTCGGCGAAGCTGGGAACGTCGTTCCCGACTTCGCGCTGGTTGACGATCGATTTCTTGTGCTTGTGGTAGTACTCGATCGGGTCTTCCATCGTGACCAAGTGGCGGTCCATGGTCTGGTTGATGAAGTCGATCATGGTCGCGAGCGAAGTTGTCTTACCAGACCCCGTCGGACCCGTGACCAGGAACATGCCGCGAGGGCGCCGGATGAGTTCTTGGCAGATCGCGGGCAATCCGATCTGCTCGAAGGTCAGCAACCGATTAGGAATCTGACGGAGCACGATCGCGAGATCGCCGCGCTGTCGAAAAACCGAGACACGAAAACGCGCGGCCTCGCCGTAGGCAAAGCCGAAGTCCGTCCCACCTTCTTCCTGAAGTTCCTGCTGATTTCGCTCCGGCGTGATCGACTTCATCAGCGAGACCATGTCGTCGGAGTCGAGCACCTTGGTCGCGAGGTTGCGCAGGTGTCCGTGGAGACGGATCGTGGGCGGCCGACCGACGGTCAGGTGAAGGTCGCTTGCGCCCTGCTTGACGACGGTGTCGAGGAGGCGATCGATTTGCATCGTGGACATGCGGAATTCCTAAGCAGGGCTACTTGTTATCCAGGTCCGCCTGGGCGACGCTGGCGACTTCGTCGGGTGTTGTCATCCCGTTCATGCACTTGATCTTGCCGTCGGTGACCAGCGGCCGCATGCCGTTGGCGAGGGCCGCTTTTCGGAGCTCCGAAACCGGGGCGAGATTGAACGCGAGTTCGCGGATGGCGGAGTTCATCTGCATCAACTCGTAGATGCCGCGTCGGCCTCGATATCCGGTATTGACACAGTTGTCGCAGCCGGTGCCCTTCATGAGCTTGCCGCTCTTGGCTTCCTCTTCGCTGATGCCCACGAGTTGGAGATACTTGTGATCCATTTTTTCGTACGGATACGGCGCATTGCAATTCTTGCAGTTGATTCGGATCAGGCGCTGGCCCAGCACGGCCTGAATGGAGCTCGCGACCAGGAACGGCTTGACTCCCATGTCGATAAGACGCGTGATCGCGCTGGGCGCGTCGTTGGTGTGCAGCGTGCTGAACACAAGGTGACCCGTAAGAGCCGCCTGGATGGCGATTTCGGCGACTTCTTTGTCTCGGATTTCACCGACGAGGATGATGTTGGGCGCCTGACGCAGCATCGAACGGAGAATCGCGCTGAACGTCAGGCCGATGTGTTCCTTTACCTGGCATTGATTGATCCCGTCGAAGTTGTATTCGACCGGGTCTTCGGCGGTAATGATCTTCTTGTCGGGGCGGTTGAGAATGTCGAGTGCCGTGTAGAGCGTGGTCGTCTTGCCCGAACCGGTCGGACCCGTCACAAGGAAGATCCCGTTGGGGCGTCGGATGATCTTGTTGAAGGAAGCGAGGTTGTCCGCTTCGAAACCGAGATTTGCCAGACCGATGCGTACGCTGTCGGGCCGCAGAATACGAAGAACGACGCTCTCGCCGTGATAGGCGGGACAGGCCGAAACGCGGAAGTCCACGAACACCTCATCAACCGGGATCTTGATTCGGCCGTCCTGAGGAATCCGCTTCTCCGCGATGTTCATTCCGGACATCAGCTTAAAGCGGCTAAGCAGCGCGTTTTGCATGCGCTTTGGAAGGTTGTCGCGTTCGATGCAGACGCCGTCGATGCGGTAGCGCAACCGGACACGATCGCCCATCGGTTCAATGTGAATATCGCTCGCTCGCATCTTCACGGCTTCGACGAGAATGCGATTGCAAAGTTTGACGATCGGCGCGTCTTCGCTCGCCACGTCGATGGACTTGTCCACCGACTTGTCGACCGATTTGTCGATCGAGGTCGTGACGAGCGATTTCGCCGGATCGGGTTTGGCCGAAGCCGCGGGTGAGCCGTTCGATCCGCCTTCAAGAAACTTCTTGATCGCGGAACGCGGAGCAAGAAGGGGCTCGATCTCCATATTGAGGCGGAAGCGGAGCATGTCCACGAGCTCGAGATCGAGCGGATCGTGGACCACCAGCTTGAGGCGCCCGCCCGCTTTTCCGATCGGCAGAATCTGGTGCTTTTTGACCAGATCTTCCGGGATCAGTTTGAGGTCGATTTTCGCGGCGTTCCCCGGTGCGGCCGGGTCGAAAAACTCGTAGCCGAATTGCGTTGCCAGGGCCTTAGCGACCTGTTCTTCCTTTGCATATCCCTGCTCGATCAGCACGTCGCCGATCCGTTTGCCGGAACCCTTGGACGCCAGAGCGGCCTTTTCGATCTGATCGCGAGTGGCAAAGCCCCACTCCACCAGAATTTCACCGAGTTTCTTGCGGGATCTTGCCATGGTCGTGGTCGCTGCTGCCCTGTTGAAACCTGCTCCGAACACCGATCAGATAATGCCGCGACGGCGGCGAAAGGAATTGAACCGGAAGAGTAGCATTGCACCCACCTGCGGCGGACGCTCGTGCGGTCGCGAAAATGATCACGACGGGATTTCCAACTCCTTTGGAGCACGCAAAGCCCCTGAACGTGTTGATCACGGCCGGTCCCACGCAGGAGCCGATCGACGATGTACGTTTCATCGGGAACCGCTCGTCGGGACAACTCGGGCTCGCGCTCGCGCGGGAAGCGGTCTCGAGAGGGCACAAGGTCACACTGCTGCTGGGGCCGGTGCCCGCGAGGGAATCGGGCGATTTCAACATCACTTTGACCGGCATCCGTACGCATGGAACGGTGCTGCGGTTCCGTACGACCGAAGACCTCCGGCGGCAGCTCTTGGAACACAGCCCGAACGCGGAAGCGGTCATCATGAGCGCGGCGGTGGCGGACTACCGCCCCAAAGGGGGATCTTCATCCGGCAAGATTCGCAGAGGCGAATCCTCATTCACAATTGAGCTCGAATCCACGCCCGATCTCCTCGCGATGCTCGGATCAAACCGGCAGCCTGGGCAATTGCTGGTCGGATTTGCGCTCGAACCCCCGGAACGGCTGGAGCAGTCGGCTCGGGAAAAACTTCAACGGAAAGCAATCGACCTGATTGTCGCGAATCCGCTCGAGACCATGGAGTCGGGCGAAATAAAGGCCCGGGTGCTCGGACGTCGCGGCGAAGACATCGCGACGGACGGAAAGATCTCGAAGTCCGAGTTTGCGCCTTGGCTATTGAATATCGTCGAAAGCGTTCACGCCACTCTTTCGGCCTGAGCCGCCGAACAATGGAGCATGGCCGATCGCAAACCACGCCGCCACGGACAGCCCGACAAGCCGGCGCGGGGGAACCGAAATCCTGCGGAATCGAGCCGAGGCATCGCACGCGGCGTACGCGTCGTTTTCGAAGACGACGACTTGCTGATTGTGGACAAACCCTGCGGAATGTTGTCGGCGTATGTCGGCGGGCCGCGCGGAGAGGGTTACGAGGGCGACGACCTCTTTTCGCTGGTCAAGAGATATGTGCGAGGCCGGGTGCGCTCGAGAACACGCACCCCCGTCTTCGTCGTCCATCGACTCGATCGGGAAGTTTCGGGTCTGATGATCTTTGCAAAGAGCGAACGAGCGCTGCACTGGCTGAAAGAAGACCTCCGCGCGCGGCGACTCAGCCGGTTGTACTACGCCGTTGTGGAGGGTGAGTTGCCAACGGCGGGGACGGGCTCCTCCGGAACGATTCAGAGTTACCTTTGGGAAAACTCGCGCGGTCAGGTTGAAAGTTCATCGACACCGCCTGCGGCATCGCGAGTGCCGCAGCAGCGAGGAGGCGATCGCGATAGGTCAGACGGAAAGCTGGCGGTCACTCACTGGCGTTGCGTAAACGCGGGGCGCGGCTGTTCGCTTCTTCAGATTCGGTTGGAAACAGGGCGAAAAAACCAGATCCGCGTGCACATGAAGGATGTGGGGCATCCGATTGCGGGAGACCGACGCTACGGCGCCGTGACCGACCCGATCGGACGCGTGTGTCTGCATGCGGGCGAGCTCGGAATGGTGCACGCATTTTCAGGACGCCCTCTGCGCCTCAAGAGCCCCGTGCCGCGTGAGTTTTTTCGTCTCGTCGGGGCCGGCAGAGACGAAGCGGCGGCGATCGAACAAGGAGAGGCACCCGGCGATGCGGACGCCGGCCCGATCGGAGCGAGTTCACTCCCGCCGGATGCGCCGCGCGCATCCGAATCCGGCTGGAACCATGTCGCGACCTGGTATGACCGACTGATCGAAGAGGGTCGCAGCGATCATTTCGAGAAGGTGATTATTCCCGGAACGTTGCGGCTGCTCGAGCCTGCAAAGGGCCAGCACATTCTGGATATCGCCTGCGGACAGGGCGCCTTTTGCCGAACTCTCGCAAGGCTCGGAGTACAGGCAACCGGAATCGATGCGGCGCCGAATCTGATCGACGCGGCACGCCGCGGTACAGGCGGATTGCACCCAGCTCCGCGATTTCAAGTCGGCGATGCGCGCAACCTCGGCGATGCCTCACTCGATGGCGAACCGTTCGATCGCGCGACGTGCCTGATGGCATTGATGAACATCGAACCGCTCGCGCCGGTCTTCGCGGGCATCGCATCGAAAATCCGACGCGGCGGTTCATTCGTGTGCGTGATTCTGCACCCCGCTTTCCGGTCGCCTGGGCAAACAAGCTGGGTGTGGGATTCTTCCGCTTCAAAGGACAGGCACGGGCGTGGCGGTGTGCGAGGGAGCGACGCTGCCGGGCGATCGGCACCGGGGTCGGCCCGAAGCTCCGATCGTCAGTTCCGAAGAGTCGATGGTTATCTGTCCGCCGGGCATCGCGAAATCGTGATGAACCCAGGGGCCGCGGCATCGGGCGCCGAGAAAGTCGTCACGCTCACACACCACCGGCCCATCCAAACCTACGTGCGGTTGCTTCGGGAAGCGGGTTTGCTAATCGACTCGCTGGAGGAGTGGCCGAGTGCCCGCGAGAGTGAGCCGGGCCCGCGCGCCGCGGAGGAGAATCGCGCGCGCCGCGAAATTCCGATGTTTCTTGCGATTCGCGCGGTTCGCCCAAACACGGCTGGCTAAAGACACAGCAATTGGTCGTACGCGTGAGCAAAGATGACAAAGTCGGCGTCATCGGTCAGCCCGTCGCCGTTGAAATCGGCGGCCATTGTGAGCAGTGCGTTATACGCCGCGGCAAAAACGACAAAGTCTGAATCGTCCACCATCGAGTCACCATTCAGATCACACGGGCAGGCGCCGGGAATCACGAAGAAACGGAGAATCTTCACCCCCTCGATCGTTGTGCCCGCTTGACCGTCTCCGGTCGGCAGACTCTTCGGCGATTCGGGATCGAACACGTCGCCGTCGAGCTCTTGACCTGTTGCGATCGCTGTCGGTGTGCCGACGAGCTCGATCGTGTAGGTGCTCGGGCTCAACGCGGATTCGAAGGCAAGAGTTGCGGTCTGCAAAGCCGCGGAATAGGAAAACGTGAACGGAACGGGAGAGCCTGGGCCGCGCCGAACGACGAACTGGGAGCCATCGGTCGCAACATTCTCGCTGAATTCGAGCGTGATCTGCAATGGAGATGCTCCAAATTCGAACGATGCGCCCGGCATTGGAGCCGATTCGAGAATCACAGGTGGCCCCTGAAGCGGAGCTTCGCCGGCAACCCCGTAATTCAAGACCCAACTGTTCGGATCAAAGAACAGATCCGACGCCGGGGACACGCCGGATGAGCGCACAAAGAAGCTCGTGCGTGCGATCGGCTTCACGATGTGATCGACCGGACCCGCGCCGGTTGACAAACGAACCAGCAGCGGATTTGTGAAGACCGGCCAGGCGCTGTCCTGCGTCTGCCGCACATGGAAGCGCGTCCAGTATTTTCCGTTCACCGAAAACGTCTGGAGACCCTTCGCATATGTCGGCGCGCCTATCCCGAACACCCATTGATTAAAGAACCACCCGAGTGACTGTCCGTACACCTGCTCGCAAACGCTCCGGAAATCGTCGGTCGTTGCGGCCGAACCTTGAAACTCGCTCCGCCACGTCGCGAGAATCCCAAAAAACTTCTGGTCTCCGACGATGCCGCGAAGCATGTGCAGCACCCACGCCGCCTTCCGATAGGTCAGATCGCGGCTGAAAATCCGCGCCTCATCGCTTGTATCAAAGCAGTACACCGAGCCACCCACGTTTTCTGCGGCGGGTTTGGTCCCGATCATGTAGTTCTGGAGTGCGGTCGCGCCTGTGGATCCCGGCTTGTGCTCCGCCCACAGCGCTTCCGTGTACGTCGCAAATCCCTCGTTGAGCCAGATATCGCTCCACGTGCGGCAAGTCACATTGTCGCCCCACCACTGGTGCCCGAGTTCGTGAATTGTGACCTGTTCGGCGTAGTTTCCCTGGCCGCTCATGGTCTGGTGTTCCATACCGCCGCCGAAGGGGAACTGATAGATGCCATATCCCTCGTTCACAAAGGGGTATTCGCCGTAGAGCGGGCGCATCGCGTCGAGCATCGGCACGACCAATTCCCACGCGGCTCTGCGCGCGGGAGTGTCGAACGCGGAATAGATAAAGAAGCGAAGCGGGAACGCCACCGGGCCCGTCGTCGGCAGTGCCGCACCCTGATATGTCAGGCTCCAGTTGTTGTACTTGGCCAGACTGAAGCACCCGAGATAGGTCGCCATCGGATAGTCGCTCTCCCATCGAGTAACCGTCTTGCCGCCGGCGATAGGAGTCTGACTGACGAGCCTGCCGTTCGAGATCGCGGTGAGTCCCGCGTCGTGCGTTATCGTGAGATCCCACGTTGCCTTGTCGGAATTATCGCCGGGGAGACCTCGATCGCCATCCTTGCAAGCCCACCACGTTCCGGCGTCGAACGGCTCGCTGAAACTGCTCACGACCGGCTGACCATCCTGCGTAGACCAGAGGATGCCGCTCTGCCCTTGGAGCGCCGGACCGCTGAAGGGAATCGTGATAGTCACCGTTTCGCCAGTGTTGTACGGCCTGTCGAGCGTGACCGTCCGGGTCTGGGCGCCGGCCGAGACGGGCGAAAGTACCGCAACGCCGTTCACGAGGATCTGTCCCGGTGTAAGCGCCGGCGCAAGAGAGAATGTGAATTCGGTCAACCCGTCAACTCGACTTTGAAGCGTGATGACCGAAACGCCTTCGACGGATTGCGTCGAGGGAAACACCTCGATCGTCAGGCTGTTGTGCACGACATCCGTGTCGTGATGCGCGTCGCGATCCTGGAACGGGGCGGCAGGAGCACGACCCGCGCGAAAGAGGTACTTCATAAGGGCTGCTTTGCCGCAGGCTTCATCCGGAACGGAACAGTCGACGGGCTCGATCGCGCGCAGCATGGCGGGCGCGCCGGATAATCCCGCGCACGCTCCGAGAGCGGCGAAACCATGACCAATCCGTCGGATCAACCCCTTCTGCTCCCTCCGAATGAAGGCGCGACTTCCTCACCCGTGCGCCCGGCTGTGCAGGTGAAAGCGTACCGGAATCATTCGGACGGGAGCACCCAACCGATGCGATTTCGGTGCGAATTGGAGTTATTTGGGACCGATACTTCGTTCGCTCGCCCCTCGGAGCACCTCATCCCCTGCACTCCCGGCTCAACCAAACGTCGGGTGAACATCGATGGTTGGACTGGTTACAATGGGCACCACGCGGGTGTAGCTCAGTGGTAGAGCGTCAGCCTTCCAAGCTGAATGTCGAGGGTTCAAATCCCTTCGCCCGCTTTCGCCCCGATATTTGATTGGGTCAAAAAGAACGAAGCCGCCGGGAGATCCGGCGGCTTCGCGTTTGTCAGTCCACGATTTCGAGTGTTTCTTCCGACTCTGTCGCAAATCCTTCAGTCGACAAGGCCCTTCAGTAGGTGTTGTACTTCACGCCGCGCCCGTCAACTTCGGTGTCGGGGCAGTTCGGCGTGACGTTGCCCGTTGATGCGTCGTAGACCCAGCCGAAGGCGCCGCCGAGAGATCCTGTGAAGGTCATCTTGCCTTTGTTGGCGCCGACCGAGAGCGGCGGAATGGAACGGATGTACGGGCCATAGATGATGCCCGTGCCGGTGTTCTTGGTCGCGCTGAAGGTCGTTCCCGCGATGTCGGAATACTGCGTCAGAGCATTCGTCACGTCGGCGAGCGAGGGGTACGTGCCGCCGTGCTCGGTCTGGAACAGATCGAGGGCATTGCGGAGCACCGCAAGATCGGCCATCACCGCGTTGTCGGCGGCGGCGGTCGCGCTGCGGCTCATGCGCGGAACGGCGATCGCCGCGAGGATCCCGAGGATCACGACGACGATGACGAGTTCGAGAAGGCTGAATGCACGGCGGGAACGAAGAGCGAATGACATCGTCGGTACTCCGTGGTAGACGCGAATCGCCCATTGCGGGCGGTGACGGTCGGATCATCGAGCGATTCGTCGCGCCAAATCAGTCCGGACATCGTTCCGGAGGCGCGCGGCGACAAGAAACAACCGCCTGTGAGGTTTGGGGGGACTGCGCAATCGATCCGCTGGGTGCATCACCGGACGGGCGGCAAATGAAGCTCAACCAACCCGCCCGGGCCCGAGAACACCGCGCCCTCTCGGGTCACTTCGGTCAGCGTGAATCCCGCGATCACCTCTCCAACGGTCACCGCTCGCCCGTTGATCACGGCGTTCGCACTCCGGCCCGTCGAAGCGATTGCGCTCAGGTGATGAGTCGAAGCAAACTGCTGCCTCGAGTCCTCTACGGGCGTTGCAGCCGGCAGCTCGGCGATCTCGACCGGCACGGTTCGCTGGAGGGTGACTTCGAGCAAGTCGACAGTTCTCGGAACGCTGCCCAATTGCTTCAGGCGGGTCGCGAGCGTCGGAACCTGAGCCGCCGGTTTCGCCGTCCGCGCGGTCAGGGGAACAATTTCGGCCTCGGCAGCGTGCGCCGAACTCGCTCCGGTCACGCCGAAGAATCCACGGTCGACCGCCAGGACAGCCCCGGCAACCAACACCACCGCCGCGTAGACCTTGCGCTCACGTGACATCGCCATGCATGAACACTGCAAAACGCGGGTGCGGGATGCCACTCTGTCGCTATTTCTTTGGGGCCGCCTGTGCCGTTGGCGCGGACGGTGCGGCGTACCACACCAGATCGAAGCTGAACGACGCCGAATCGGAGCGGCTTGAATTGTCCCGAGCGATCTGAAATCCTGCGACTGCTATGTCCGGAAACTCGGAGCGAAGATCAGAAATCCAATCGCGACTTGAGAGAAACGCCCCGCGCCCCTCGATTCGTATCGGAACAAGAGTCGCTTTCGCGGCCCGTTGCGGCGCATCGGGCGCGACGCGATCGAGCGCCAGTTTGCGATTGAATGCGGATTCGGTCAGCCGCGAAATCCTGGAGTTGAGGCGCGCGACCGGCTCCACATCCACCCGGGTTTCCTTGAGATCGTTCTCCAGGCGAACAAGGTTGAGCTCGAGATCGGAGCGCTGCTCACGAAGGTCCCGCACTTCCATTCTTCCGGCTTCGAGACGCTCCTCAAGGGCCCGATGCGCGACTCTGGCGGTGAATACCGGAAGAATCGCGCCGACCGAAACGATCGCGGTCAAAAGAAGCATCACCGCGACGCCCGCGAGGTCCACGCTGACGTTGAGACGGATTTGATCCAACCGTTTTCTCATTTCGACCCCCCTGCGGGTTCGTCGATCTGAGCCTCGATCTCGAAGCCGACAAGACCCTCCGGTTCCGCGGCGTTCTTTCGGGCATCCTCGAGCGCGACGCGATCAAAGAGGTGCGCGCCTTCCAGCCGGAGCGCGAAATGCGCGATGGCCTGATGATCCTTGGCGAAACCCGAGAGTCGAACCCATACGCCCTTCACGCTCTTCGCACCGCCCGGCTTGGCTTCGGCTGTTCGAGGGCCGAGCGCAACGCGATCAACTTCGATGTCGGCGCTCTTGAGCGAAGCGATCAGGCTCAGGAGCACGCTCCAATCAGGATGATCCGCGATGGAACGTGCCGTCGACAGCGACGCCTGAACACGAACCGCCTTTTCCTTGAGCCCGGCAATCCCCGAGTTGATCCCGGCGACTTCGGCGTCGATCGCGGCGACGCGTCTCTCGAGCCCGAAACGTCCTCCCGCGACATACTGGCGCGAACCGAGCCAAAGAACCGCGAGCACGACCGCGTACACGGCGATCACAATCGACCATCGCGCCGTGCGATCCTGTCGCGAGAGATGCCGCCTGTGCGATGCCGGTAGCAGGTTCGCCGAGATCATGCCTCACCTCCGTTCGGGATGAGACACAAGCCCGCGGTCGCGACCAACGCTCGACGAGTGGCGGGGTCGATCCGCTCGACGCCGTCCACATTCAATTCCGTCAGCGAGCACACCCGCGATTCCATGGAGAGTCGCGCCGCGAGGTCCTTGGTAAGATCGCTTGCCTCGTCACCATCGCAGAGAAGCAGCAGGCCCGAGACCCGGCGGCCTGCGTAACGGCGGGAGAGGTAGGAGACCGCGGTCAACGTCTCGGCCGCAATCACATCGCAGTAATGCCGGAATTGCTCCTGAATCTCGCGCGTCGCGTCGGGATCGGTCAGGAGTTCTCGCTCACCCCGCAGCGCATCCCTGATCGCGATCGAGGCAAGATCGGTGTCGACACCGATCGTTCCGGCGATCACGCGGTGCAGCGTTTCGAGGTCGGCGTTTTCCATGACGCGTTCCAGCACCACCACGCCGGAACAAGCGGCGTAGAGACGGGAATGCGTCCAACCGAGCGAAAGGATGATCTCGAGCGACTCCGCAGAGCCGCCGTCGCGACAACAAGCCCGGACCAGCGCTGTGCAGCGCGGTTCGATTGCCCGGATCGTCAAGTCTCTTGTCTCGAACGCATCGATAATCGGCTGCGACGTGGTGTGCGGGCACGCGACGACCATGCTCGCGACGGCGCCGGCCTGCCGCGAGTTCGTCGGCAATTCCCAAAGTGCAAGCTCGAGTTCTTGCGGGGAGTGCTTGAACATCCGCCCGATTTCCACGCCCGCGATCGAATGGACCGGCGCGCCCGATTTCATCGGCGGCAATTCGAGAACTGCGGAGAGCGTGTCCTCATCGGGCAGGCAAAACGCGACGTCCCGTCCGACGAAACCGCGTCGGTCGAATGTGGCCGCGATTCTTTCGATTTCCTGCGCCAGTTCGGACTTGCTGTCCAGTCGCGGAAAAACCGCCCAGGAATGCAGCCGAACGGCCGACCCGGTTTGCGCAAACTGCACCATGCGGATGAGCCTGCCGCCGATCTCGATCCCGACTGGCGTGTAGCGGGTCCGTCTCATTGCGCGGGACCTCCGCCCGCGTTCGCGGCAAGGTCGAACATCGGAAGGAACATGCTGATTGCAACGCCCCCGACGAGCAGCCCCATGATGGTGAGAACGATGGGCTCGATCAGGGCCGACAGGATCTTGAGGAACTGCTCGTTGTCCTCATCGAGGAAGTCGGCAACCTGCAGGAGCACGGGGCCGACCTGGCCGGATCGTTCGCCGCTCGCAATGGCCTCCTTCACGGAAGGGCTGACGAGCGAGGCATCGCCGATCGAATCCGCGAGCGGTTCGCCCTTCTCGACCGAGGCCTCGCAGCGGACCAGAAGATCGATGTACGCGGCGCTCGTGAGCGATTCGCGCGTCAGGCGGAGCGCTTCGAGCAGATTGACGCGGCTTTCGAGAAGAGTTCCAAGGAGGCGCAAGAGCCGCGCCTGGGCGAAGCTGCGTCGGACCGGGCCAAAGCGGGGCAGCCTCAAGAGCGCCGCGTCCATCATCGCCCAGCCCGCGTCCGATTTCAGCCACAACACGATCATCGCGACGAACGCCGCAAAGCCCGGCGCCAGGACATACCAGTACCCGCGCAGAATCTCCGAGAGTTCGATGAGAAGCTGGGTCGACGGCGGGAGCGGAGTCTGCAGCGAATCAAACATCTCCGAAAACTGAGGCAGCACGGAGACGAGAAGCACGATGATGACACCAAAGGAAACAGTGATCAGAATCCCGGGGTAGGTCAGCGCGCCGACGATGGATCGCCGGACATTCATCTGCTGGCGCGCGAGTGCAGCGAGTGACTTCAGCATCTGATCGAGCAAGCCAGCCGATTCTCCGGCGGCGACCATGCTGCGGCAGATCGGATCGAATGCACGCGGGTGCGCCGCGAGCGCAGATGAAAACGTCTCGCCCCGTTCCACCCGTTCGCGCAGATCGCACACCACATTTCGAAGCCCGTCTTCCGTCGCCTGCTTCTCGAGGGCGTCGAGAGCCTGAACGAGAGGCGTCTTGGTTGATACCAGAATCGAGAGCTGCCGAAAGAACTGGCTGAGGTCTCGCAGCGTGACCTTGCCTCCCGTGCCGGCTTTTTTGCGGCCGATCGTGGCGGACGCTCCGCGCGCGGACCCGGGATTGACCTGGGCGCCGAAGATCCCGCGTCGGCGCAGCATCTCGACAGCCTCCGCCGCGGCACCAGCGTCGATCGCGCCGCTGACGGCGTTTCCCGCTCCGTCATAGCCCGTGTAATTGAAGCTCATGCGGCAGCCCTCGGCGTCGCGGGTTTCGAGTGCGTTACCTCAGCGCTCGAGGGTTGTTCGTCGATGTGCGTCACGCGCAGGATTTCTTCGAGGTTGGTCTTCCCTTCTTTGGCAAGGAGGACACCTTCCTCCCGGAGGCTGAGAACTTTTTCGCTGCGCAGTTGCTCGCGCAGTTCGTGGGTCGGCGCGCCCCCGTAGATAAGGCGCTTGAGCCCCGGCGACACTTCCATCACTTCATAAATTCCGAGGCGGCCTTTGTAGCCGGTGTCGTGGCATTGCGGACACCCCTCGCCCTTGCGGAAAGGACGACCGACCTGGTCGCTCAAGCCCGCGTCGGCGAGCACGTGCTCCGCCGGGTAGTACTTCGTCGAGCACTGGTCGCAGATTGTGCGGGCCAGCCGCTGTGCGACCACGCCGTTCAGCGCGCTCGAGATGAGGTAGTTCTCGATCGACATGTCCGTGAGTCGAGCGACAGTACCCGGCGCGTCGTTGGTGTGCAGCGTTGCGAGCACGAGGTGACCGGTGAGCGCGGCTTGCACGGCGACTCGCGCCGTTTCCTGGTCACGGATTTCGCCGACCATGATCACATCCGGATCCTGACGCAAAATGCTGCGCAGCGCCCGCGCGAACGTAAAGCCGATCGACTCCTGCACCTGGATTTGATTGATCAGATCCAGCTGATACTCCACTGGGTCTTCAACTGTCACGATGTTCACATCGGGGCTGCGGAGCAGATCGAGCGCGGAATACAGCGTGGTGGTCTTGCCGCTCCCCGTGGGGCCGGTCACTAGAACCAGACCGTGAGGGCGCTCGAGAACGCGGGTGAATGACTCGAGAGTCTGAGCGCGGAAACCCAGGTCGGCCAGGCGTACCCGGAGGTTGGACTTGTCGAGAATTCGGACGACGATCTTTTCACCGAGCAGCGTCGGCATCGAGGACACGCGAAGATCGATTTCGCGCCCTTCGGCCACGATCCGGACGCGACCCTCCTGCGGGAGCCGCTTCTCGGCGATGTCCATCTTCCCGATGACTTTGACGCGCGAGACGATCGACGCGTGCATGCCCGCGGGCGGCTTCATCAGATCGCGCAGCACGCCGTCAACTCGGTAACGGATGCGTGTTCCTTTTTTGTCGGGCTCGATGTGGATGTCGCTCGCCTTGTCGCGCACGGCGGACAGAAGCGCGACATTCACAAGGTTGATGATCGGGCTGCCCGCGACGAGCTTGTCGAGATCTGTCGCGGGTCCCTCGTCGACAGACTCGCGCTCGACCACCTCGAGATTCGATTCCGAAAGCGAAGTGAGAAAGGCATCAACATTGACATCGCCGTGCGCGTATTTCTTCACGAACTCAAGAATGTTCGCTTCGGCCGCGAGCACGGGACGGATGCGACAGCCCGTCAACGTCCGCAGACGATCGATCGTCGGAAGGGACTGCGGCTCGGCCATCGCAACCGTCAGTGAATCGCGCACCTTGAACAGCGGGATCGCCTTGAGCCGCTCGGCTTCCTCGGCGCCGAGCAGCTTGAATACCTGCGGATCGATCAAACCGTGCCGCAACTGGCAATACCGAACGCCCAGAGATTTCGCGAGCGTCTGCACAAGCACCGTTCCGGTGATCACCCCCTGCTCGACAAGCAGTTCGCCCAGCATGCGATTGGTGCGCGATTGTTCCGCGAGCGCGCGGCTCAACTGCTGCTCAGTGATGAGCCCATCCTTGAGCAATTGATCGCCGATGCGGAGCTTGGCTGCCTCGGAACTCACAGGAAACTCCTGACCGCGCTGTTGACGTCCTCGAATTGCTCGACGGACGCCGCGAGATCGGTCAACTCAAGAATCTCGCGAACAGTTTCACAGACGCCGCACAACTTCAGAAACTGACCGCTGTCCCCCAGCGTTTCGCTGAGCGCGAGAAGAGTCTCAAGTCCCTGGCTGTCGAGATAGGGTGTTGCCGACAGGTCGACGACGCACCTCCCCATCGTCGAAGCGATCACGCCCGATGCCACACGTTGAAACTCCGTCGCGTCCGCCTGGCAGAGCGGACCCTGGGGAGCGATCGTCTTCACCGCGCCGTGTTGTTGCTCACGTATCTCCATGGCTTCTCCGGTCAGGCCGCCAGCGACAACGGCGCCTTGAGCGGCATCCGAATGGTGAAAGTTGACCCGCGATCGGGCACGCTCTGGACTGTGACATCGCCGCCGTGCAGCCGCATGACTTCGCGCGCGAGCGCCAACCCCAGACCGGTGCCGACGATTTTCTCGACTCTCGGGTCCTTGGCGCGATAGAAGCGATCGAAAATGCGATCGACATCGTCCGCCGCGATTCCGATTCCCGAATCCGCGACCTCGATCACGAGCGAATCCTCCGCCCGCACCCCCACTTTTACACTTCCCCCTTCGGGCGTGTACTTGATCGCGTTGCCGATGATGTTGGTCAGGGCGAGCACCAGCTTGTCCCGATCGCCGACAATCGTGGGAAGCTTCGGCGGCAGATCGAAGCGCAAGGCGATGTTCTTCGCTCGCGCCGGCGCCGCGAATTCCGCCTCGATATCGCCGAACAGCGCCGGCAGGCGGACATCATGGATCGCGAGCTTGAGCGACCCGGCTTCGATCTCGGAGACCGAGAGCATGTCTCCCACAATACGCTCGAGTCGGCGAACTTCCTGATTGATGATGTTCAGGTGTTGCGACCGAGTCGCGACGTCCGCGTCGGGCTTTTCCACGAGAGCTTCGACATACAGCCTGACATTCGTCAGCGGAGTGCGCAGCTCGTGCGTCGCCTGTTCAACAAACGCGTTCCGAGAGCGGTCCGCCACGCGCTGCTGCGTGACATCTTCGATGAGCAACATCGCGCCGCCGCCGCCCGCGAGGGGCCGGCCGCTGATCCGGAGGATCGCCCCTTGGTCGCCCTCTCCCGTGCGGGTCTCTACGACAATCTTCGCGCGACCTTTCGCCGACGCCAATTTCGAGAGCTTCTCCGATACGGGAGCTTCCTGAATGCGCTCGAGCATGGGCGTTCCCAACAGCCCGTCGCGCGTACCGGACAGGAACACCGCTGCGGCTCCGTTGCAGTAGCGGATCCGCATCTCCTCATCCACCACAACGACGCCGTGCCAGAGGGAATCGATGATCTTCCCGACGGCTTCGTCACGCTCTCCCGGCTGCTCCCGCCGCGTGAGCACGGACTCGATGCGCGCCCGGGCGCGATGCGTGGCCAATTCCCTGAGCAACTCGTTCCAGCTCGTGGCAACTCCGCCAAACGACTCGCCCAGCTCGAGCGCAGCAAGTTCCTTCTCTCCCGCTTGCAACGAACGAAGCGCCGACTGGACCAGGGTCATGGGCATCGCGCGCTTCTGCGCACGGACCGACACAATTCCGAGCAGCACAATCGCACCGAGACACACTCCCCCAAACCCGTATTCCAACCACTCGGAGCGCGATGCGACCGAAGGTGGGGCCTCGATCGTCAGCAACACCTTTCCTTTTTCCGGAACAGAGACCGCAAAGGTACGGTGCGAATCGGGTTCAACAGTCAGCGGGGGCAGTTCCGCCGGAATCTCTTTGGACGTGACGGTTGATGCATCAAGATCCGCCAGCACGGTTCCGTCGCCCAGGGTGACTCGACAGCCCGAGAGCGCTCCGGCATGCGCCGCCTTCGCAATCGCCAGACGCGCCGCTGCAATATCCCGCTCGGCAATCGCCTTTTCGAGATCCGGCCGAACCATCTCCGCCACGGCGGATGATGCTCGTTCGTTCGCACGCTGCGATTCTTCGTAGCGCACGCCCCCGACAACAACCCAGAGCGCCGCCATGGCGAGCGCGACGATGGCCGTGTTCAAAACGAGAACGCCGCTCACCATCGAGCTGTGTCGCGGAAGAAACTGGAGCATCAATCGGCGCACGCGGCAACTCTCCCGCAATTCGGTGGGAAAACCAGCCCCCAACCCCTTGTGGATATCGGCCGAGCGGGTTCACCGCTGAACCAGAGTCTTTCAGGCGGCGGCACGAACCTGAGATGCTTCCGCCGAAGCCGCCTGACGCGCCATCAGCCGGTCGTACTCGCCCAGGTCGATCCGCTTAAAGGCTTCGACCACCGCCGGATCAAACTGGCTGCCCGCGCACCGCGCAATTTCGGCGAGCACCTTTTCGCGCGGCATCGCCGGCCTGTACGAGCGGCTTGAACTCATCGCGTCGAACGTATCCGCGATTCCGATAATCCGCGCCTGGAGCGGGATGTCCGCGCCCGTCAATCGATGCGGGTAGCCGCGTCCGTCGAAGCGCTCGTGGTGATGAAGCACCCCCGGCAGCGTGTGTTCCAAGAGCGTCACGCCCTTGAGAATCCGGTGGCCGATCTCCGGGTGCAACTTGATGAGCGCGAATTCCTCGTCATCGAGCTTGCCCGGCTTGCAGAGAACGCGCTCCGGCACGCCGATCTTGCCGACGTCGTGCACGATTCCCGCCGTCCTGATGCGCTCAGACTCGCCCTCGTCGAGACCATACGCCAGCGCAATCTGCTTCGCGAGCGCCGCGACGCGCTCCGAATGTCCGCGTGTATACGGATCCTTTGCATCGATCGCGGCGGTCAGTGCCTCGATCGTCCCGATGCTCATCGCCCGCTGCTCAAAGAAACGCGCGGCGTTCTCGTGAAATGTCCCGACAAACTCGGCGACCGCATCGAGAAACTGCATCTCCGGGCTTGCGATTTCGCCGTTTTCTGTCTCTTTCCCGCCCGCGACCAGCAGCCCGACGACGCTGTCGTCGAACGTGATCGGATCACACACGACCTCCGACCCCGAAAGTGTCGCCAGTTCGTGCTGCCCCACGACAAGAACCTTGGTCCACTCGTTTCCTCGAAGCGAATCGCACGCGCGCCGCAGCGCCGCCTCAAATTCCAGGGGATTTCCCGTCTCTCCGGTCACGATCGTCCGGCCGCGCAATGCCGGAACGACGTTGGCATCCGTGCGAAAGACCGCGGCAACCCAGCGGAACGGCAGTACCTGTTGAACATTGCTGCACACCAGCCTGATCTGCTGCACCGGTTCCGGCGCGCAAGCCAGAAGCCGCAGAATGCGAAAGAGCGAATACGTCTCCTCGTACGACTGCATCAACCGCTGGCTGAAGTGGTGCAGCAGCTGCTCTGCGCCCTCGATCTTCGCCTCTTTCGGGGGCCTCATGCCGCCTCCCTTGCTTCGCCGCACACCTCGACGATCATCGCCTGCAGTTCCCTCGCGCTGAACGGCTTGGGCATGACGTGCTGGATCCCCGTTTCCTGCAGTTCCCTCGGCGAAAGCCTGTGCCCACGCGCCGTCAGCATGATGACCGGGACGGATGCCGTTCGCGGCTCGCTCCGAAGCTCTCGCGCAAGCTGAAGCCCGTCTCTTTGGGGCATTTGAAAATCGCTGATGACCGCGGTCGGCGGCACGGGCATCGACCGCACAATGTTCATCGCTTCGTCGCCATTTCCCGCGGTCACCACTTCATACCCGAGCTCGCGAAAACGGCTGGCGAGCATGAAGGTGATGCAGGCTTCGTCGTCGACGATGAGTAGGGTCTTGGTGCTCATAATCCGCGGCAGACCGCCACGGCACATCGGCACCTTTGCCTATCGCCTTCATGATCTTCGCGCCGAATCGGACCAAACACGCCCCGCCGCGCCATTCCGACCCCCAATCCCGCTCGGCGCGCTCAACCCGGCCTCCTCCAAGACCGAAAACAGAAGGAGCCATGGCCGCGTCTCCGCCATTCTCTTCGGCGCGGATGCCAATCCGCGTTCACCGTGCTTTCTCGCTCTTCGAGCTGGTCGTCGTACTTTCGATCCTCACGATCTTCGCCTCGATCGCCGCGCCCAAGTACGCCGGCGCCGTCTCTCGCTACAAGCTCGATGCCGCCGCGAGGCGAGTCGCCGCAGACCTCGAACGCTCACGCGCACTCGCCCGCGCAAGCGGCTCCAACTGGACGATCCGCTTCGTGCCCAGCAGCAATTCCTATTCGATCGTCGGTCTTGTTGTCGGCAGCTCCAAAGGCTCAGACTACACCGTCCGCCTGGGCAGCCCTCCCTATTCCATCACCCTCGAGAGCGCCGACTTCGCCGGCTCGAAAGACCTGCAATTCGGCGGATTCGGATGCCCGGCGATCGGCGGCACAATCGTCCTCCGAGGCGGCGTTGACAAGCGATCCATTGTCGTCGATTCGGCCTCGGGGGCGGTGAGCATCCAATGACGGCCGCCGGTCTCCGTCCATCCTCGCGACCCGCATTCTCGCTTCTCGAGCTCGTGCTCGCCTGCGCAATTCTCGCGATCCTGCTCGCCGCCGGACGCGGCGCGATCGGACTCGCGAAGAACGCCGCTCGCAGCCCCGTCGTCGATCGGAGCATTCTGCTCAGCGCCGCACTCGATGATCTCACCAACGACGTTTCCTGTTCGACGCGCATCACCCGCATCACAGCCAACGCAATCGGCGTCGTCGTCCCCGATCGCAACGGCGACGGAGCAGACGAGCTCATCGAGTATTCCTGGTCGGGAACCGCGGGGGCTCCTCTGTTGAGATCTCTCAACGGAGCTGCGCCCGAAACCGTCGTTCCTTCACTTCAATCCCTCTCCATCGTCTCCGATCAGCAGACGATTTCTGTGCCGGGATCTCCCGCGAAGACCGTCGAAGTACAGGTCGGTGGCTTCTACTACAACTCCGGCCTGAAAAACACCTCGATAAAGAACGATACGTGGAGATGCGGATCTTTCGTCCCGGCAAATCTGCCGACGAACGCCACGACGTGGAATCTGACCAGAGCGAGACTGATGCTCCGTACAAAGAACGCGATCGACAGCACCCTCGCGGTGCAAGTCAGAACAACCAACGCGCAGTTTCCCTCCGGCGTTGTGCTTGATCAATGCATCGTGTCCGAATCGGAGTTGTCCTCTTCCTATGCGTGGAAAGATGTCACGTTTACAAAGACAACCGGGCTCAGCGTCATCAACCCGATCGCGATTGTCGTCTCGTACGTTTCGGGTGGGTCCGAAGCCTGCGAACTACTGAGTTCCGGTTCCGGCAGCGCGATGATCGAATCCAACAGCTACTTCAAATCCAACGATCAAGGCGCATCATGGAGCCTGCTCGGCAGCGAAGACATGATCTACGCCGTCTACGGAACGCCGAACGTCCCGACGCCCACAACCACCGCGACCGGGCTCACTTCGATCCGCGTCACCGCAGAGTCGACCTCGGGCGTGCCCATTCAGGTCAATATCCCGATCGTCAATATCCCGCAAATGTGATGCGCACCACGCCGAGACATCGCCTTCCGTTTCGCCCCGCCGTCACGCTCATCGAGTGCGCCGGCGCCGCGGCAATCCTGGGCCTCATGATCACCGCCGGGCTCCGCGCCGCGGCGGGCGCCGGCGCCGCCCAGGCCGTCAGCGCGCGCGCACTCACCGGCTCGCTTCTCGCAGAAGGCCTTTTGAACGAGGCGACTTCACTCGCCTACGCCGAACCCTCCGGAGCATCGACCATCGGAATCGACGCCGGCGAAGTCGCGACCAACAAGGCCACCTTCGACGATGTCGATGACTTCCACAATTGGACCGAGTCTCCCCCGCAGTCTCCGGGCGGTTCACCGATTCCCAATATGACAAAGTGGTCGCGCTCGGTCAAGGTCTATCGCGCGCTTCTCAGTGCGCCCGAGAGCAACAGCGCGTCCGAAACCGGACTCAAGCGAATCGAGGTGAGCGTGACATTCTCGGGAAAACTCGTCTGCAAACTCACCGCGCTGCGCGCAGCGGATCCATAAGCATGCGATCGACCTGTCGCCATGCCCGCGTTCCGATTTCCCGGCGAGGCACCGCCTACGTCGTCGCCGTGGGCATCGGCCTCATGGTCGCCGCGGTATCGCTCGGCGGCATGGCGGTTGCGCGATCTCGCTCCGAGTCGAACAAACTCCGTCGGGACGAAGTTCAGGCTCGAATTGCAGCGAAATCGGCCATCGAACTCGCACGGGCGCTCATCCAGTCGGATTCGTCCTGGCGTACCACCCGAACGAACGGCACCTGGAATTCCGGTCAGTCACTCCAGGATTCCACATTCGACGTCTCCGTTTCGAATCCTTCGGGACCGCTGAACAACTCTGAACTCGACTCTGTCGTCGTACTCGGGGATGCCTCCGTTGGTCGAGCGAGACAGCGGCTCTCCGTCCAACTCGATGCCAAGACCGTCCCGCTCGACTGCCTCGCGGTCCCCCTGACGGTCGGCGGCGCTATCACCGCGACCTCCTCGACGATCAATCCATCCGGCGCGACGATCGCGACCAACGTGAGCATCACTTCCGTTCTCGCGACGATCCGCCCGAACGTCGAGGCGACGGTTTCCATCATCGGCACCGGCTTCTACGGCACGACCAAGTCGGGCGTTGCAGCTCGCACGCTTCCGAAGTCATCGGTCTTCGATTCCTACGTCGCCGCGGGCACGCCGATCCCGATCGGCTCGCTTCCGGTCGTCTCGCTCAAGCCGACTCTTCAGAAAGTTGTTCTCAGCCCCGCATCCAATCCGTACGGCGCGACCAACGCCAACGGCATCTACGTTATCGACTGCCAGGGACAATCGCTCATCATCACCAACTGCCGGATCGCCGGAACGCTCGTTCTGCTGAATCCCGGACTCTCAACGGCTGTGACCGGCGGCGTCCGTTGGGCTCCCGCCGTCTCAAACTACCCTTGCCTGCTGGTCAACGGCAGCATTGCGCTGCAAATGACGAGCGCCAATCTCAGCGAATCCAGTCTCAACGCCAATTTCAATCCACCGGGTACGCCGTACGTCTATCCGACAGGCTCGACCGATACCGACACCAGCGATTCGTATCCCTCCTCGATCACGGGTCTGATATACGCCTCGGGCAATGTCACGACAAGCAACGCACCTACGGTCTCCGTTCTCGTCGTGAAAGGCACGCTCTCGGTCGGCGGCACGCTCACTCTCTCGTACTCAAGTACTCCATACACCTCTCCCCCACCCGGCTTCTACACCGTGTCCATGACGCCCTCGCAAGGCTCGTGGAAGCAGATCGTCGATGACCCGCCGGTCGCAAACCTGATTCAGACAAAGTGAACCGCACCAGAGATGGTCGGGTATGATGGCGATTCCACCCTTCGCCGGAAAAACCGGCCAATCGGTCTACATTCGCCATGCAACGTCTCGAAGGTCTTTCCAAACTCTCCGGTGTAGAGCGCTACCTCGACGACGAACCGCTCGAAGGTCCACTCAAAGGATGCCTCTGGGGCATGACCGTGCGCTCCCCGGCCTCTCGAGGGAAAATCCGATCGGTCTCGTACGACCCGGCATTCGACTGGTCTCAGTTCGTCGTGGTCGAGCCGTGCGACATCCCCGGCCCGAACGAAACCTACCTGATTGAGAACGACCAGCCGGTTCTCGCCCCCGGATATGTGCGCCACATGCACGAGCCCGTCGCTCTGATTGCTCATCCCGATCGTGCTCTGCTCCGGCGTGCCGTCGCTTCTGTCAAAGTCGAGATAGAGCCAGATCCGCCCGTACTCGATTTTCGCGTCGCGCCCCGCCCAGATCAGATCCAGCGCGGCAACGACAACATCATCAAAAAACTTCAGATCAAAAAGGGCGACGTCCACGCCGCCTTCGCCCGCGCGCACAGAATCATCGAAGGCGAATACGAGACCGGGGGACAGGAACACGTCTACATCGAAAACAACGCGATGTCCGCGTGGATCGAAGATGGCCCGAACGGTGACGTCGTTGTCGTCCGGGGCTCGATGCAGTGCCCGTACTACGTCCTCAACGCGCTCAAGCACGCGCTCAAACGCGATGAATCCCGCGTCCGCGTCATCCAGGCCCCGACCGGCGGCGGCTTCGGGGGCAAGGAAGACTACCCCTCCACCATCGCGCTTCACTGTGCTCTACTCGCACTCAAAGCCCGCCGCCCCGTCAAGATCATCTACGACCGTTCCGAAGACATGGCCGCGACTCCCAAGCGCCATCCTTCTCTCGTGCGTCACAAAACCGCCGTCGACAAAAACGGCAAGCTTCTTGCTCAGTACATCGAAGTCATCCTCGATGGCGGCGCATACGTCACGCTTTCTCCCGTCGTGCTCTCCCGCGGCATCATCCACGCCGCGGGACCCTACTCCTGCGACAATGTGCTGATCGAGGGCAAAGCCGTTCTTACCAACAGCGTTCCCTACGGCGCTTTCCGAGGCTTCGGCGCGCCGCAGACGATTTTCGCCTGCGAACGCCACATGGACCGCATCGCGCACGCGCTCGGGCTCGATCCGCTCGAAGTCCGACGCATCAACCTCATCAAAGACGGACAAACAACCTCCACGCAGCAAACAATTTCCGACGGCACCGACCGCCACGCGCTCCTCGATGCAGCGCTGCGCGCGTCCGAATACGATCGCCACAAACGCGAGTCCGCCGCGTTCAACGCTTCGCATCCTTATCTCCGCCGCGGCATCGGCCTCTCAACCGTGCTCCACGGCGCCGGCTTCACCGGAAACGGCGAGGTGTACCTCAACTCCAAGGTCGATGTCGGCGCCACGCCCGACGGCAAGATTGAAGTGCTCGCCGCTAGCACCGAGATGGGGCAGGGAACCAACACCGCGTTCACCAAGATCGCGGCGGACGCCGCGGGTTTCGTCCCGTCCGATGTCGTCATCGGCACGCCCGACACGTTCCGCGTTCCCAATTCCGGCCCCACCGTTGCCTCGCGCACCGTCATGGTCGTCGGAAAACTCATCGAACGGGCGATCGACGATCTTGCCTCACAACTCGGTCAGAACGGTAAACCGCTCCGAGGCCCCGTGCTCAAAGCTGCCATAACTCAGTGGCATGCCGCCAATCCCGGCAAGGAACTCAAGGGCCGCGCTACCTACGCCCCGCCGCCCAACGTGAAGTTCGACGACAAGAACTACGTCGGCGATGCTTACGCCACCTTCGCGTGGGGCGTCTGCATCGCCCATGTCGAGGTCGATCTTCGAACCGCATCGGTCCGCCTCCTCGATTTCACTTCGATGCAGGACATCGGCAAGGTCATCAACCCCGTGCTCGCCAAAGGTCAGGTGCAGGGTGGTGTCGTTCAGGCCATCGGCTGGGCGCTCTCCGAGGACATCAAGTTCAAAGACGGTGGCATGCTCAACAACACGCTCACCAATTACATCATCCCCACCTCGGACGATGTTCCGCCCATCCGCGTCGTCTTTCACGAGACTCCGTATCGCTTCGGTGGCGGCGGCGCCAAAGGCGTCGGCGAACTGCCGATGGATGGCCCCGCGCCCGCGATCCTCAACGCGGTCGCCAACGCCACCTGCGCCCAGGCGATGTCCATTCCTCTCACACCCGAGCGCCTGCTCCCACTCCTGCCCGCCTAGCACGCAATGCAGCATCAAGCCGGCAACATCTCCAAGACCGGTCGTTCCGCGACGATTCCAATCCGTTTCAATCTGAACGGACAGAAAGTCGAGATCGCAGTCGACCCGACCGAGCGCCTTCTCGACACGCTCCGCTACCGCCTCAATCTGCCCGGCACAAAGGAAGGCTGCGGCGAGGGCGAATGCGGAGCCTGCTCAGTCATCATCGACGGCCTGCCCGCCAATTCCTGCCTCGTTCCGACCTTTCAAGTCCGAAATCGAATCGTCCGCACTATCGAGTCGATCCCCGCTTCATCTCTTCAGCCGATGCTCGAAACCGGCGCCACCCAGTGCGGCGCCTGCACCCCCGGTGTCGTCGTCACCGCGAACTGGATCAAAGAGAACTCCGGCGTGCTCGCTTCACACTCGATGCGTGCGCTCATGGCCGGCAATCTCTGCCGCTGCACCGGATACGACGGCATCATCGACGGGCTCGAGAAGTGGCTCGGGCGTGACGGAGGACGCTCATGAACGTCCTCATGCCCACGTCACTCTCCGAAGCCTGCGCGTTCTGTGCCAAGCAGCCGGATCTGATCCCGCTCGCGGGCGCGACCGATTTGCTCGTGCATTGGCCCATCCACCCAGCCGAACACGACAAATCTTATCTCGATCTTTCTCACGTACAGGAACTCCGCACAATCGGTTGGGCATCGGGCACGCTCACGCTCGGCGCGCTCGCGACTTACTGGGATGTCCTGCAAGATGGCAGAGCAAAGTCCGAGTTTCCCTTGCTCCTCGAAGCCGCGCGACAAGTCGGCGCCATCCAGATCCAGTCCCGCGGCACATGGGCGGGCAATATCGCGAACGGGTCCCCCGCCGCCGACGGCGTGCCAGTGCTCATGGCGTACGACGCATCCGTCACGCTCACTTCCGCCGGCGGCTCTCGCTCGGTCCCGCTGCACGAGTACTACACCGGCTACCGAAAGTCCGTGCGACGCCCGGATGAACTGATCTCCGCGATTTCGATGCCCATCCGCAAGTACGATTTTTCCGTCTTCCACAAGGTCGGCGCTCGCCGCGCACAAGCGATTACAAAGATCGGCGTCGCCATCACACGCGAGTCTGAAGCCCCCTCCCTGGGGGAGGGGGTTGGGGGAAGGGAGAATTTCCACCCCTGGCGCGTCGTCGCGAACAGCGTCTCCGCGACCGTGAAGCGCTGCACCGCGGTCGAGCAACTGCTGCAATCGAATTCGCCCGTTCGAAAGCCCGAAGATTTTCTGCCCGCCCTCGCGAGCGACGTCTCCCCGATCGACGACATCCGCTCGACCGCCGACTACCGACGCACAGTGCTCGCCCGGCTTCTCTACCATTCTCTCCGGAACGTCGCACCCGCCGTGACCTGATCGCATGGACGAAGACCGCCTCATTCTCCGCACGGCCGCCGAACTCGCCGAAGCCGGTGAAGAGTTCGTCCTCATCACCGTGACCCGCACGCAGGGAAGCACGCCCCGCGCCGCCGGCACCAAGATGATCTGGAGGCCGCACCCGGCCGACGCGCCCGCGAGAGAGTCCGCCGCGCTTCCCAACAGTTCATTCGGCACCATCGGAGGCGGACAATTCGAGCACCTCGTACTCGAGGCCGCGCGCGAGTGCCTGCGAAAGCGCACCCATCTGACCGAGCGGTTTGTACTCGGCGCCGAGGCCGAGCAGTGCTGCGGCGGCGTCATGGAAGTCTTCCTCGAATACCACGGCAGCCCGGCGCGTGTCGTCATCTTCGGCGCCGGGCATGTCGCGCAATCGCTCTCGCAAATCCTCGCTCCTACTCCGCTCGCCGTTTCGATCGTCGATGATCGCCCCGAATGGAATTCGGCCGAGCGCTACCCCGGCGCGCAGCGAATCACCGACTGGTCGCAAGGAATCGACGCTGCGACAAGTCAGCCGGAGTCCACGCTCGCGCTCGTGATGACCTGCTCGCACGACACCGACTTCAAAATCCTTCGAGGCCTGCTGCGAGAGACGCTCCCGGCTTTCACCGGACTCATCGGCTCAAAGAGCAAGCGCGCCTGCCTCTTCGGCCGGCTCATCGCCGCCGGAATCGATGAATCTCTCGTGCGCCGCGTCCGCTGTCCGATCGGCGTCGGCGATACCGGCAAGGAACCGCACGCCGTCGCCATCTCGGTCGCGGCACAATTGCTCCTCGAAGCGCGCGCCCTAAGCCGCACCGCTCTTCCCGCCGATGCACGCTCCGCGAAAGCATGAACACTCCGGCGCTGATTCTCGCGGCAGGAAAGGGCTCCCGGATGGGAACCCCCAAAGCGCTGATGATGTGTGCCGATCGACCGTGGTGGGAAATCCAGGCGACTCGGCTCCGCGAAGCCGGAATCACAGCGCGCTGGGTCGTTTCACCTGAAGTGCTCGCCCGGCTAGATTCCGGCGTCATCGGACCGGGAGATTTGATCAAGTCCGATTCCTCCCTCCCGATGTTCGCGAGCGTCCGCACCGGCATCGATTCATTCCGGGCGAGCCCGCCCGATGGTGTCTACATCCTCCCGATTGATGTCCCCGCCTCGCGCCAGGGCGCGCTCTGGCGCTCGCTCCGAGGTGCCCCCGCGCCGGTCGCGCCTCTTTTCGAGGGCAAGAAGGGTCATCCGATTTATGTTCCGTGGACGTGGATCACATCGACATTCGATCCCGCCGTTGCCGCCGCAAAGAAGCCGAATCAGTTGCGGCTGGATGAATTGCTCCGTCCCTCTCTGCTCGAAATCTCCGTGAACGATCCCGTGGTTGCGTGTAATCTGAACACGCCGGACGATCTTCGCCGCTTTCTTGAATCGCCGACCTCGGGACTATCCGCGTGAGTTCTGCTTCCACATCTCTCCCCGCCGGGCCGATCACGCCCGAATTGCTCGCGGTCGCGCGGGGCGATGCGCCCACCGATCTGCTGCTCTCAAACGCCAAGGTGATCAATGTCTTCAACCGCTCGATCGAGTCGGCCAGCGTCGCGATCCATCGGGATCGCATCGCCGGAGTCGGGGACTACGCCGCGGGCAAGGAAGTCATCGACCTCAAGGGCGCCTTCGTCGCGCCCGGCTTCATCGATGCCCACATGCACGTCGAATCGACCAGCCTCCCGCCGTCGCAATTCGTAAGGCTCGCTCTCCCGCACGGCACGACCGGCGTCGTCCTCGACCCGCACGAAATCGCCAACGTGCTCGGCATCCCCGGCATCCGCTACATCATGGACGACGCGGCCGATCTGCCCATCAACGCCATGTTCGCGCTCTCGTCGTGCGTTCCTTCTTCCCACCTCGAGACTTCGGGCGCTCGCCTCGAGGCATCCGATCTGGCTCCCCTCTTCGACGATCCGCGTGTCGTCGCGCTCGCCGAGATGATGAACTTCCCCGGCGTCGTTCACGCCGATCCGAATGTGCTCGCAAAGATCAATCTGGGCCTCGATCGCCGCATCGTCGACGGCCATTCTCCCGGATTGAAAGGCAAGCCGCTCCAGGCCTACATCGCCGCGGGCATCTCTTC
Organism: Phycisphaeraceae bacterium; assembly: GCA_019636555.1. Taxonomy (NCBI): domain Bacteria; kingdom Pseudomonadati; phylum Planctomycetota; class Phycisphaerae; order Phycisphaerales; family Phycisphaeraceae; species Phycisphaeraceae bacterium. Next base: position 2,665,516 of record JAHBXH010000001.1, read on the forward strand.
CGATCACGAGTGCACCACCGCAGCCGAAGCGCTCGAAAAGCTCTCCCGCGGCATGCGCATCTACATCCGGGAAGGAAGCGCCGCGCGAAATCTCGAAGCACTGCTCCCCGCCGTCAAGCCCGAAACCCTCGCTCGCTTCTGCTTCTGTACCGACGATCGCCACCCCGGCGACCTCGCCGACGAAGGTCACATCGATCACATCGTGCGAAAAGCCATCGCGCTCGGGCTCGACCCGATCGCCGCGATCACGATCGCGACGCTCAACCCCGCGATGCACTACCGCCGACGCGATCTCGGCGCGATCGCTCCCGGCTATTTCGCCGATCTCATCGTCTTCGATGATCTTCGCGAGCCGCGACCTCGCCAGACCTATTTCCATGGACGGTTGACCGCAAGAGACGGCGTCTTTGTGGATGCGGCCATGCCCCCGTCGCCGCGCCCCAAACCGCCGGTCTCACCGCTCCGGCTTCCAGCGCTCTCGGAAGATTCGTTCGCGATTCCTGCCAAGTCCGGCACGCAGCAGATCCGCGTCATCGGAATGGACCCGCACCAGCTTCTGACGACGAATCTCATCATGCCGCCGAAAGTCATCGACGGCAAGTATGTCGCCGATGTCTCGCGCGACCTGCTGAAACTCTGCGTCGTCGAGCGCCACCGCGCCAGCGGCAACATCGGCCGCGGATTCATCACCGGCTTCGGCCTCAAGGAAGGCGCGATCGCTTCCACCGTCGGTCACGATTCGCACAACCTCGCCGTGCTCGGCACGAACGACGCCGACATGCTCGCCGCGGCACGCGCGCTCGAAGCCTGCGGCGGAGGCCAGTGCGCCGTGCGAAACGGAAAAGTTCTCGCCCTCTTCCCGCTCCCCATCGCCGGCTTGATGTCCGATCAGCCGGCGACGATTGTGATTCAGCAGCAACGCGCCCTCATGGCCGCGGCACAATCCCTCGGTTGCCCGCACCACGATCCCTTCATGCCCCTCTCGTTCATGCCGCTCCCCGTCATCCCTTCGCTCAAACTCTCCGATCTCGGACTCGTGGATGTCGACCAGTTCAGGGTCGTCCCCCTCGAAGTGCCTCTCTGAAGCCCCCTCCCGGAGGGAGGGGGTTGGGGGCGGGTGCCCCATTTTTAATTCCTGATTTCTCACTCTCTGCATCTCATGAAAACCACACTCAGTGCATCCGCTCTCTCTCCCACACTCTCGCAGCTCGCGACATCCAACTCCGCCTATGCCAAGGTCTATCCGGGCGAACCGATCGATCGCCAGCCCGTGCACACGATCTACGGAGGCGGGCACCTTTTCAAGAAAGACACCGCCCGCCGTCTCGGCGATGTCGCGCTCGCGTCTCTCCGCGACTACGCCCCGGACTTCGCGACCTTCGCCCGCGCGATCGGTCTCCGCGGCAGCGAATCGCTCCCCGAAACCTCCGGCGCCGCCGCCGCAATCGACGCCGAGTTCCAGCGCGATCCTTCCGGTGCTGCAAAAGCGAACCCGCATGCCGCGTTTGCTCGCGTCGTCTACAACCGCGTCGTCGATAAACTCACCCGCGAACCCGCCGAAGATTTCCGCATCGACTTCGAAGATGGATACGGCGTGCGCACCGATGCGGATGAAGATGCCCACGCCCACCAGGCCGCGCTCGAAACCGCGCTCGGCATGAAGGAGGGCACGCTGCCTCCCTTCATCGGAATCCGCATCAAGAATTTCGGCCCCGACACCCACGCCCGCGGCATCCGCACGCTCGACATCTTCCTCACCGCGCTCTCCGAAGCGACCGGCAAGAAACTCCCGCCCAATTTCGTGGTCATGCTCCCCAAGCTCGTCTCGGCACAGCAGGTCGCGACAATGGTCGAAATTCTCGAGCAATTCGAAAAAGCAGGGCTCTTTCCCGTAGGCTCACTCAAGATGGAGTTCATGGTCGAGACGACGCAATCGGTGATCGACACGCGAGGCATCTGCCCGCTCCCCGATTTCGTGCGCGCATCCAAAGGCCGCTGTATCGCCGCGGCGCTCGGCGTTTACGACTACACCGCGAGCGTCGGCGTCACCGCGCAGGAACAAAAGATCGATCACCGGGCCTGCGATTTCGCGCGCCACGTGATGCAGGTCTCTCTCGGCGCAACCGGCCTTTATCTCTCCGACGGCGCGACCAACATCATGCCAAGCGCTCTGCATGTCGCCCCCGAAGGCGGCGCGCTCACGCCGCAGCAGACCACCGAGAACCGCAGCGCCGTTCACTCCGCCTGGAAACTCAACTTTGCACACGTCCGCCGCTCGCTCGCACACGGCTGGTACCAGGGCTGGGATCTCAACCCGGCGCAGCTCCCGATCCGCTACGCCGCGGTCTACTCGTACTTTCTCGAATACCTGCCCGACGCGACCGCCCGCCTCCGCAACTTCGTCGAGAAGGCCGCACGCGCAACTCTCGTGCGCGGAGCCGGCGGCGCGGGAGGCGGCAGCGTCTTCGATGACGCCGCAACCGCGCAGGGCCTGCTCACGTTCTTCATCCAGGGTGTGCGCCGCCAGGCGATCAGCCCGCAGGAACTCGCCGCAACCGGCTTGACGACCGATGAAATCCGCATGCGCTCGTTCATCGAGATCCTGCGCAAGCGCAGCGGCATCAAATAGCGCCGGTTCGAAGCGCGGTCACTTCCGCTCGATCGTCGCCTCGATCAATCCGTACGGCTCATCGGTCGGGACGAAAATCTCGTTGGGGTTTTCCATCCCGAACGGCTTGAGATTCACGAGCAGGCAGTGGATGTTCGGCAGGCTCAGCCGGATGTTGCCGATCGATTCGCACCGATCGATCGCGGCTTTCCCCATCGCGAACAGCGTCTGTTGCACCGATTCGCTCTTGTGATCGGCGAACGTCTCGATGATCGCACCGCGGATCCGCTCCCGCGCCGCGCCGAAATCCGCGCGCTCCGAGGTGTACTTCCAGTTCGCTGTCACGCTCGTCGCAAAGATCCGATCGCGCGTCTCGGGCAACGTGGTGTACGCATCCTTCAGGTACCCCGAGAACGCCGAGTCGGTCGACTTGAGCACAAGCAGCTTCTCGATTCCCCCCGCAGCGCCGATCGCGCCGCCCCGATCAAACGACACTTCGCACGTTTGCCTTTCTTCCGTTCCCTTCGTGAACGCGTGCGGATGCTCGCGACCGTTGATCGTCATCCGCTCCCACGGCACCTGCGCGATGCGCACCCGCGCGCGCTGCACCGGTGCTGTTTTCTCGACGAAGTGCTTTGCGAGATGCATCGCGAAGCCCTCGATCGTGTCGAGCGGATGATTCTTTCCGAGCGCGTAGACCGTGTTCTTCATCGTGTCGGTAGGAAGACACTTGGAGTTGTCGCCCGCGAGGTGGATCGCATCGAAATCTCCCTCGAGCGCGATGTCGACACTGATCTCGCGCACGGTGTGCTTCGCACCGTCGCGCGAGACTTTGACCAGCCGGACCTTGCTCTTGCCGTAGTTGTTGACGCCCAGCACCGCGCTCATCATCACATCTCCTGCATCTTGTACACCGCGCTGCATCCCGCGCTGCGCCTTACGTTCCCCTGTACGTGCTGTATCCGAACGGGCTCACCAAGAGCGGCACGTGGTGATGACGCGCCGAATCCACAACCCGGAACACGACGGTCACGCTCGGAAAAAAAGTCGTCACGCCCGACTTGGCGAAGTACGCCTCGGTTTCGAACGTGAGTCGGTAGGTCGCGAGTTCGAGTGAACGCCCGCTGGAAAGAAGCGACTTCGCCCGCCCGTCGGCATCGGTTCTTCCTTCGCCGAGCTTCTCCCAGCTTCCCGGCGCGGCCTCTCGCTCGAGCACTACGCGCACGTCAACGCCGGGCGTGCCTTTCGAAGTGTCGAGTACATGTGTGCTGATTCCGCTCATGATTCCACCAGCTTTTCCAGCCTGATCCGGACGATCCTGCTCTGCTCCTGTGCCGCGTTCTTGAGTTCGGTCGCGCCGTCGTTGCTCATGCGTTTTTTCAGACTGTCCAGCATTTCCTGACCGGTTTTTCCGGTTGCGCAGATCAGAAAAACGTGGCCGAACTTTTTCTCGTACTTCTCGTTTCCTTCGGCGAATTCCGCTCTCACCCGCTCGCTCGCGCCGGCCATGCCGCTTTGTTCTTTCGAGCTCTGCGTGGCGGTTGCGGCGAATTTCGCTTGTGCGAGATTGCGCTCGCCGATGCGCGGGTGATGCGAGAACGCCTCGAGCCAATCCTTTGTTTCGAGGCCGAACCAGACGCGGTCGGCCTCTGCGAAGAGTTTACCAGAATCGGCGAAGGGCCGCAAGCTGAGCATTTGGTCTACCCACTTGCACGAACCGCACACGGAATGCAGCGCGGCACGCGCGGATTGCTCATCCATCGCGTTCAATTTCGCGAGCCCCGTTGTAGCGCCTGATTGGAATTGAGCATCTGCCACCGCTGGCTACTCCGTGATTCCAAAGAGTCGAAGTCGGCTGATGCCGCCATCGGGGAAGATTTTCAATCGCGCGTGCGTGCAGGACTTCCCGGCGGCGCGGAGTTCGCTTTCGTAGAAATGCTGTTCGCTCGCTCGCAGCTTGGTTCGCGGGAGCAGCGTCTCCCACTGCTGCAACGCGGGATCGAAAGCATCGCCCGCGCGCGCATCGCAGATCTCGATTTCGCAGCTCTCGGGGAAGTTGCCCTTGAAGTGATTGGTATCGACTTCCACTTTTTGGACTCTGCCTCGGTGGCCAAGCTGCACGATGCACCAATCGAACTCGCCGCCTTTGAGCCCGCGCTTGCGGCGGGTTTCCCAGCCGTCGCCCATGTTGGCGCTGCGGCCGGGCATGATCAGATTGTGGCGCGAGCCGAAGTGCATGTCGTTGCAGGCGATCACGAGCGCGCCGTTTTCCGCGCCGGCGAGATCGACCACTTTGCCTCGGAGCGCCTGCCAATCCGGGAGGACGGTTCCGTGCACGCGGAAGCGCGCGACGCCTCCATCGGGGAAGATGTTGAGGCGGACGTGCGTGAAGCGCTTGCCGCCTGCGGCGTCATTCGCGGGGATCAGGTGTTCGCTGTCGGGATTGAGCGTGGCGCGATCGGTCACCTGGACCCAGCGCGTGTCGGGGGAGAGGAGGCGATCAACGCCCGGGTCGCCGTCGATCTCGACCGCTTCGACGGTGCAACTCTCGGGCTGATTGCCCTTGAAGTGTCCGGTGTCCACGTTGACGCCCCGGATGATGCCGGGTCTGCCGAGCGCGATGATGCACCAATCGTGCCCGGCGACGCGCTTGCGCCGGCTTTCCCAGCCGTCCATCCACTTGCCGAATTCGGTGTACTTGTCGGCGATCCAGATCGCGCGACCCGGCTTGAGCAGGTTTTCCTTGCCCGCGAAGAACTCGTCGCTGGCGATGAGCGCTTTGCCGCCCATCCGCGCCGACGCCAGGTCGATGAGATCGGAAAAGTCTGCTACGCCCGCGATCGCTTGACCCATCTTCCGGTTGCCTCTTTCGCGAATGCACGCCCGCCATCGAGCCCCGAGCCGAAGCGAATATTGCCGCTCGAAAACACCTGTTTTCCTCGGATGAATGTCGCGTGCACAACACCTTTCACGTTCCGCCCATCATACGGCGTGGCCTTGTGGCGATGTTCGAGTTCGCTGCCGCGGATGGTCCACTCGGCTTCGGGATCAACAACGATCAGATCGGCATCCAGGCCGGGCGCGATCTTGCCTTTTTGATCTTCGATGCCCGCGAGCTTCGCGGGGGCTTCGCACATCCAGCGCGCGAGATCGACGAGTGTTCCGCCGCGCGATTGGGCGCCGGCCCACACCGCCGGGAACTGAGCCTGCAGGCCCGCGATTCCGCCCCATGCTTTGGCAAAGTTGCCCTCCTGAAGGCTCTTGAGTTCGGCGGGGGCGGGCGAGTGGTCGGAAGCGATGAGGTCGAGCGTGCCATTTTCAAGGGCGCGCCAGAGCGCTTCGCGGTGCGCGGATTCGCGGATGGGCGGCGCGCACTTGAACTCGGTCGCGCCGTCGGCGATTTCCTCTGACGCGAAAGAGAGGTAGTGCGGGCAGGTCTCAGCGGTGAAGCCGCGGAGTGATTCCTTTGCGCGCGCAATCGGTGCGATGGAATCTCCCGACGAAACATGGACGATGTGCGTGCGACAGCCGGTCTGGCGGCACAGCTCGACCATCATCTCGATCGCGCGGGTTTCGGAGATCGAGGGGCGCGAAGCGAGATACTTGCGGTAGCTGCGCGGATCGGACTCGAGCCCGCTGGGCCCGCGCGCGGCCTCGATCGCGGGCGGGTCTTCCGCGTGCACAAGCAAAGCGCCGGCGTGCGCGCCATCGCGGAGGGCCGCGATCAGCGGCATCGCCGACTCGAGATCGCGGCGCGTGACGTTCGGAAACTCATCGATTCCGGAGTGGATCGTGAAACACTTGAAGCCGAGCACCCCGGCGTTCCAGAGTTTCTCCAGTTCGCCGGTGTTGCCGGGAACCACACCACCCCAGAATCCAAAGTCGCAGGCGCACGTCCCCGAAGCGGACCGAAGTTCGCCCTCGAGCGCTTCGACGCTGGTCGCGACGGGCGAACAGTTCAGCGGCATCACGATGATTGTGGTGACGCCCCCGGAAACCGCGGCCTTGCCGGCGCTCGCGAAGCCTTCCCATTCGGTGCGACCCGGCTCGTTCACGTGCACGTGGGCATCGACGAGTCCGGGCATCAGGGCGAGTTGCCCGATATCGATCGAGCGGATGCCCTGCGGCGGGTTGCGGCCGGCGCGGACTTCCGCGATGCGCTCGCCACGCACAATCACCGTCGCGGGGGCGATTGCTCCATCGCGCACGACGCGCTCGCTGAAAATCGCGAAGGGTTCTTCGTTCACGACAAGAGAATAACCGGGGAAAGAGAAGAAGAAAGGCGGTCAACTCAAAGGGCTCGAAGGGCTCAAAGGGTTCCGCGTCTCTTTTCTCCACTCCGCGCAGCTCTGCTTCCTCCGCAGCTCCGCGTTCTCTCCGACTTCTCAACGCAACCCATCGCCCGCATCGGGCCGGCCCTGTACGATCGTGGCGTGACACCCCGCCCGCACTCGCTGCCGCTGCTGAAGGACTTGCCGCTGAGTGCGGCGCCGCGCGCCGATGCGGGGGAGGCTCGGGAACTGCGGGATTCGCACGGACGCACGATCCACGACCTGCGTCTTTCGATCACCGATCGCTGCAATTTCCGCTGCATCTACTGCATGGAGCCGGATGTCCGTTTCTTTGCGCGCGAGCAACTTCTTTCGGTTGATGAACTTGTTCGCGTCGCATCGATCTGCGAGTCGCTGGGGATTCGGCGGCTGCGGTTGACCGGTGGCGAGCCGACGCTGAGGCCGGAGCTGGACGAGATCATCGAGCGGGTCGGCGAATTGGCCTTCGACGATTTCTCGATGACGACAAACGGTTCGCTCATTGAGCCGGCGCGGCTGCGGCTGTGGAAGGCTTCGGGATTGACGCGCCTGACGTTCAGCCTCGACAGCGCGGACGAAGCGACGTTTGCCTCGATGACGCGTTCGCGTTCGAAGATCTCGGATGTCTTCGGTGCGATCGCGGCGGCAAACGTAGCGGGGCTCGGGCCGGTCAAGGTCAACGCGGTGGTGATGCGGGGGAAGAATGAGGATCAGATGGCGAGGCTCGCGCGGATTGCCGCGGAGGGCGGATTCGAGATGCGGTTTATCGAATTCATGCCGCTTGATTCAGGGCACGCATGGAACCGGGCGCTGCTGGTGCCGGCATCGGAAATCCTGGAACTGCTGCGGGGAGAGGGAGACATCACGGCGCTCGATCGCGCGCGGCCGAGCGAAACGGCGGAGACGTTTCTGTTCACGCCCCGAGGTTCGCGGCATACCGCACGCATCGGGATCATCGCGCCGGTCACACGCTCATTCTGCGGCAGTTGTTCGCGACTGCGCATCACGGCGGACGGCAAGGTTCGGCCGTGTCTCTTCAGCCTGCGCGAGTTCGATGTGCGGTCTTTGCTGCGTTCGAATGCGGAGGACGCGATACTTGAGCAATTCCTGATCGATGCAACGTGGACAAAGCAGGCGGGGCACGGAATTTCGTCGCCGGATTTTGAGCAGCCTTCCAGACCGATGTCCGCGATCGGGGGGTAAGGCGTTCAACTCAAAGGGTTGAAAGACAGGAGAGAACGCGGAGTTGCGGAGTTTGCGGAGTTGCGCGGAGGGGAAGAAAAGAGAATAGATAGAAGAGACTGAGAGGAGACGAAAGGCAGTCAACTCAAAGGGCTCGAAGAGCTCAAAGTGTTGAAAGGCAGGAGAGAACGCGGAGTAGCGGAGTCTGCGGAGTTGCGCGGAGCGGGGAAAGAGACGAGAGAAGAGAGACGAAGCGAAAGAAACGAAGAGGACTAAGGACGAGGAGAGGCGGCACGCTCAGCGGGTGATGGCAATCGGTCGGCCTGGCTGAAGCGACAGGCGGATTCCTTCCCAGACGAGAGCGGTGCCGGCGACGACGAGGACGATTGCGAGCAGACGGCGGATTGTCTGGCCACCGAAGCGACGAGCGCCGAGGTAGGAACCGGCCAAGCCGCCCGCGGCGGCGGCGATGCACCACACCCAGATCTCGGAAGGTGGGTGCATGCCGCTCTTGATTGCGCCGGAGAGTCCGGCGATCGAGTTGACGAGGATAAAGAGCACGCTTGCCGCGGCGGTTTCCTTGGCGGTCGCCCAGCGGCAGAGCAGGAGGAGAGGGCTGAGGAAGATGCCGCCACCGGTGCCGGTCAAACCGGAGGCGAGACCGAGCGCGCCGCCCGCGCCGAGCGCGATGGGAATCGGGGGCGGGTGTGCCGCGGGTTCGTCGCGCTTGAGCGACCCGATCCACAACCGCCACGAACTGAAGAGGAGGATCGCACCGATAAGCGGCTTGTAAATCTCTGGGGGCAGATTCACTGTGCCCCCGATGTATGCGAAGGGGACGGACATGAGCGCGAAGGGCCAGAACGATCGCCAGCGGAAGTGGCCCGCGCTTATGAACTGAACAGTGCCGATCACGGCAACCACGATGTTCAGGGTCAAGGATGTCGGCTTCATCACTGCCGCCGACATCCCCCACAATCCCATCACGGTTAGATAGCCGGACGCGCCGGCGTGACCGACGGATGAATACAGAAAACCGACGAGAAGAAAGAGCGCACCGAGAATCCAGATGTCCGCGGTCAACGCTTGGCCTTTCGCTTGCTCTTCTTTTTCTTCGAGGGTGCAGGCGTTCTCGATCGGGCTTCGGCGAAGACGGGTTTCTTCCAGATTGGCACGTCGCGTTTCATGCGGTCGATGAATTCGCCGGTCGCTTCGAGCGCCTCGGCGCGGTGCGCGCTCTCCACGACAAGCCGGAATGAGACTTTGCCGACGCCCACTTTGCCCTTGCTGTGCCAGACCGAAACATCGAGCACGCCGAACTCTTTCTGCATGGCCTCGGCGAGGAGCTGAAGCTGCTTGCTCGCCATGGGTTCGTAGACCTGATAGTCGAGTGAGCGGATTTTTTTTCCCGCTTCTTCGGCACGCACGACTCCTTCGAAAACGACGAACGCGCCGGTTCCTTTTCCGACCGCCAGGCGGGCCGGCTTGAGCGCGCCCCTCACGATTTCAACGTAGACGCTCATCCCCCGCTCACCATCCCGATCAGCGCCAGCTCGTCCTTCGAGCCGACGACTTCGTTTCCGGAGGCGAACGCGTGATTGACCGCGAGCCTCGCCCCCTTTAATTCGGGCCACTTGTCTTCCAGCACCCGCAGGATTTCTCGAGCGCGTGCCGGGCTGTTCACTTCGACCTCCACGCTCTCTCTCCCCAGCTTCGCCTGTTCGCTGCCGAATAGAAAGACTCGAACCTTCATGGCTTCAGTGTAATGTCCCGTCTCCTGATTCGCGAAAATGCTCTGCATGTCTACCAAAGAGACTCCATTTCGTTTCAACTCTCCGGCGGCGGCACTCGGGGAATTGCTGCGCAGGCTCCCCCGGGTTTCGCAGGAGCGTGTGGCGCTCGGCCGAACGGCGGGCCGGTTTCTGGCGGAGGCCGTACACGCGGATCGGCCGTCGCCCGCGCTCGATGTGAGCGTGATGGATGGATACGCGGCACGTCTTGAAGATCTTGCCCGTGGCACACTTCCCGTTCGGGGCGATGCGCTGATCGGAAAGCCGCCGATTGTGCTCGAGGCCGGCTCGGCGGCGCGGATTGTGACGGGAGCGCCTGTGCCGCGGGGCGCGGACTGTGTGATCCGCGTTGAGGACACGACGAGCGCAGAAGATCGGATCTCATTTGATCCGTCGATCGGGGCATCGCTTCCTACGAACCGATTCATTCGGCGCCAGGGCGAGAACGCCACTGCCGGGGCGGAAATCCTGACTGCGGGCACGTGCATCACTCCCACGGTTGCATCGGCGCTCGCTTCGTTCGGGATCGCGACGCCCCTGGTCTATCGCCGGCTGCGCATCGGCATTCTGAGCACCGGCGATGAAGTCTTGCCTGCGGAGGCGATGCCTCAGCCGTGGCAACTGCGCGATGGGAATGGCGCGGCACTCGAGGGGCTTTTTTCGTCCCTCGGGTTTGTCGAATCGGTGGAAGTGCGGCACGCGCCGGACGATCAGGCGCGGATATTGGCGAGCGCTTCGGAACTTTTGTCACGATCGGACGCGTTGTTTTTATCCGGCGGAGTTTCGATGGGGCATCGCGATCTTGTTCCGGCGGCGCTGGCCCAACTGGGCGCAACGACGGTGTTTCACAAGGTGCCGCAGCGTCCGGGGAAGCCGATCCTGGCGGCGACGGGTCCGCGCGATCAGTTGATCTTGGGCCTGCCGGGAAATCCGGTATCGGTGCTCGTCACGGCGCACCGGTTTGCGGTGCCGGCGCTTGAACACATCGGAGGGAGCGCGACGCTCCGGCCGGTGCCTTCGATCGCGATCGAAAGCCCGGACGAACAGACGATCCCGCTTTGGTGGCATCGCATCGTGCGGGTCAATGAGGCGGGACGCGGCGAGTTTGTCGAGAACAAGGGGAGCGGCGACTTGATCGCGTCGGCCCGATCGGACGGGTTCGTCGAGATTCCGCCGGGAACCTGCGGGGCCGGGTCGTGGCCGTTCTATTTGTGGCGGTGTTGAGGGCGTGCGCCAGGCGCGGACCGCCTCGTACGATTGGGCGTGACAAGCAGCGGCGGAAAACTCTCGCACATCGATGACAACCGCGCGAAGATGGTCGATGTCTCGGCGAAGCCGGTGAGCGAGCGCACCGCGGTCGCGGAGGCGTTTGTTCGCGTCTCGCGCGAACTCGCGTCGGCGATTTCGGAAAACCGCATCGCCAAGGGAAACATTTTCGAGACGGCGCGGCTCGCGGGCATTCAGGCGGCGAAGCGCACCGATGAGTTGATCCCGCTGTGCCACTCGCTGGGGCTGGACTCGGTCGATGTCCAGATTTTTCTGGAAGACGAAACGGTGCGGATCGTGGCGACGGCGCGAGCGACTTCACGCACGGGCGTCGAGATGGAGTCGCTAGCGGCGGCGAGCGTCGCGGCGCTCACGATCTATGACATGGGGAAGGCGATTGATCGCTCGATGAGGATTGACGGGATTCGGCTGCTGAAGAAGACCGGCGGCACGCGGGGCGATTACACGGCGCCGGGATGATGCCGACTCAAGCTGCCGCGGCCCGGCGCTTGTGCTGCTTGGCCCGACCCAGACCCAAAGCCCGCTTATCAAGAACGCTTTCGATGTCGGAGCGCTGGCGCTGACCCGAGAGAATGGCGAGGAGGAGGAGGCTCTCACCGGAGGCGGAGGAGAGGATCGAACGGGCGGAGTTGGTGTCGGTGCGAGTCTTCATGAAAGGACTTGCCGCGGGAAGGCGGGTTCTTGCAGCGGATTCTCAAGATTTGTCCCTTTGCTGTATCCTGCCCTTATGCCGATCCGAGCCGCTGTTTTGACCATTTCCGACCGGTGTTCAAGGGCCGAGCGAGAGGATCTGTCGGGGCCGGCGCTGCGGGCGATCCTGACAGGGAAACTTGCGGCACAGATTGCGGCGTTCGACATCGTTTCGGACGACCCGGACGCCATTGCGAACCAGTTGGTGGCGTGGTCGCACCCTGATCAGAAGATCGATCTGATCCTGACGACGGGCGGAACGGGGCTCGCGCCACGCGACAATACGCCCGAGGCGGCGAAACGCGTGGTCGAGCGCGAGCACCCGGGTCTGCTCGAATTGGCGCGGCGGCGGTGTTACGAAAAAACGCCGAAGACCTATCTGTCGCGCGGCATTTCGGGGACGCGGAACCGGACGCTGATCATCACGCTTCCAGGTTCGCCGCGGGGAGCCGGCGAGATGCTGGAGGCGCTGCTGGATGTGTTGCCGCACGCGATGGAGACGCTGCGGGGGGAAGTGACGGATGGATAAATGGGAGGCGGTCAGAAATCCGCGAAGTGATCCCACTTGCGAACTTTCATCTCACGTGGAACACGCAAGGAAATGAAGCGATGTCCGGGCGTTCCTTTGGGCGCCGACTCGTCGATCAGCCCAATATTGCCTGTGAAGAATGCCGCGGTTTTCTGTATGGCGGGCATCCATCGATCATCGAGCACGATGAGAGAGCCGGGGCGCGCGAGCCTGACAGCGAAGAAGGTGTCCACGAAAGCATTGTCGAACAGGTGGCCTCCGTCCACAAAGATGAAATCGAACCTGGTTCCCGCCTCTGCGAGGCGAGGGAGAACGTACTCCGAGTATTGTTTTTCGAACTTCACCCGATCCGACAATCCGGCGCGTCGGATCATTTCAAGTCCGACAGAGTCCCAGTGGCTTTCCTGAAAGGGATCGAGCGTGAGCGCGTCGAACGATTCCCGGTGACGCAGGATCCCGAGGCTGAGAAAGACGGTCGAGAGGCCGAGCCCCAGACCGACTTCCAGAAAGTTTGCGGCGCCTTCGTTTGCGATCAGCTCTGTCAACGTATCGCCCGAATCGCGGGTCATGCCTGTCGGAAATACTTCGATCGGCGCGCCGGAGCGACCGAACAGCTTCTTCGTTTCGTACGCGTCTGCCAGAACACTTTGGCAACGATCGGCGAGCACTCGCTCGATAGTGGTCGTCATGCCTCCATGATCGACACTGGCGGAATGCGTGCTTGAGCGCCGGCGGAGAATGATCGCTCGTCAACCCCGCGGGCTGCCGCGGACAATGAGAAAAGCCGCCGGCGAATTCGCAACGCCTTGCCAAAGGGAAAAAATGCCGGAGGAGGGAGTCGAACCCACACGCCTTTTGAGGGCGGCGGATTTTGAATCCGCTGCGTATACCAATTTCGCCACTCCGGCCGCTAGAAACGAAGGTTAGGCACCTTGCGAGTGTCTTTTGGCACCCTCTTGTGACGGGGTTTCATCCAGCAGACGCAACTTTACAAAATCTGCTCGCCCAAGCACCTTGATGGCTTCTTGGTGGTTCTTCGGGGCCAAGTGAGCATACCTCTGGGTGGTCATGATCGACTTGTGGCCGCACAGCTTGGAGACGGTTAGTAGCTCCACACCACGCTGTACCAGACGGCTTGCGTAGGTGTGCCGAAGAACGTGGGGAACGAACTCCTCATCCATCTCCAGCCCGAGCTTGGTCCTCATCCGATCCCAGCGGTGGTCAATGGCTGAGACGGTGAGTTCAGGAGGGAAGAAGGAGAGCCCAGCCGGCCTTTGCTGGAGCATCTGCCAGACCCGTGGAGGGAGAGGAACCACTCGGGTAGTTCCGTTCTTGGTCTTCCTCAAGGTCGCCCAGAACTCCCCATTGGATTCCCGAACATCCGGCTTGGTCAGATTGAGGGCCTCGGAGAGACGCGCTCCGGTGTCAATCAGGAAGACCACCAGATCGTGCATGTCCGTATCCCCGATGTGATTGAACCATCGGCAGACCTGATCCTCTTCCTCTTGGGTGAGCCAGCGGACTCGATGTTCCGCTTCCTTCTGCTTGCTGATCCGAGGCATCTTGGTAAGCCAGCCGAGATCATCAGCGAGCTTCAGCATCTTGGAAAGAGCGGAGAGCTTGCGGTTGATGGTCCCACCTGAGTTGCCCTTGGTCTTCAGTTCAGAGATCATCAGGTCAATCACCGCTGAGGTGATGAGACGTACCTCGATGTCTCCAAGCATCTCCACCACGAGATCGGCATTCAGGACGGCCATTCGCTCGCCCTTGGTGCCCTTCCAGAACTTCTCAACGGCCTTATCCCTTAGGACTCCCAGCGTGTGCTTCTCTGAGGGGGCCTTGGTATCCACCACCAAGCCCTTCTCAAGCCTGGCCCGGAGTTCGTTTTCAAACGCCTTGGCTTCAAGCTCCGTCGTGAAGGCGTTCAAGTCAAACGGCGCGAAGGGTTGAAAGGCGGGAGAGAACGCGGAGGGGCGGAGTTTGCGGAGTGGCGCGGAGGGGAGAAGAGAAGAGAGAAGAGAGACGAAGAGACGAAGAGACGGAGAGACGGAGAGACCGACAGAAAGGCATTCAACTCAAAGAGCTCGAAGGGCTCAAAGAGCAGAAAAGAAATGCGTTGCGGGGTAGGCGGGTCGAGATGATTCCGATTGGGGCAGCGCATCGAACGGCTGGGGAGAAGTCGAATCCTTCGGTTCTCAGTTTCGGCCCGCGGCGTACTTCATCGCGCCGTCGGCCAGAATGTCGACCGCGTCGTAGAGCTTCACCGGGGTGACATCCTGTGTGACGACCAGCGGAACTTCGCTGCAGGCGATGACCACGCCGTCGCAGCCGCGTTTGCAAAGGTTGTTGATGATCGAGAAGATCGCGGAGCGGCTTTCGGGGCGGGCGGTGCCGTAGATCAGTTCGCCGAAGATGATTTCGTCGAGCAGTTCGACCTCGTTCTCCTCGGGCGCGAGGACGTGGATGCCTTTGAGGCCGAGGCGGGTCTGGTAGGTGGAGGCCATGGTCACGAGCTTTGTGCCGAGGATGCCCACTTTTTTTCGCCCGTCCACCTCGATCGCCTGCGCGACGAGATCGGTCATGGTGATCCACGGGATCGGAGAACCCGCTTCGGCGAGGTAGACGCCGTGCTGCACGATGTTGTCGGGCGTCATGCAGACGCGGGCGCCGCATCGGGCGAGCATCTCGGCGGAGCGGCGCAGAAGGCCGCCAACGGCGTGCCAGTCGTCTCTGCGGATGGCGTCGATGTATTGACCGAGCGGCTCGTTGTGGAGCGTGATGACCGGCTGCTGGTCCGGTGGCAGATGGTGCGACGCGGCGCGCGACAACTGCCGATAAAAGAGCGCCGCTCCCTCCGGACTCACTCCAACAATGCCCAGGTGCTTCAACATTGCAGGACTGTAGAAAGCCCGAAGGTCGGAGCGGCGAGAGAACCGGGATGAGACGCTCCGGCGCGGATGAGAGCGGAAAGGCGGACGTGACCTCAAGCCCTTTCGAAATCCTCGGATTGCCCCGCACCTTCGATCTTGACGAGGGCGCGATCCGTCGCGCGTACCTTGCGAGAGTCGCGGCATTGCACCCCGATCTGGCGGAGGCGGAAGACGCTCAAGCAGAATCGGCCGAACTCAACCGGGCGCGCGACGTCCTGGTTGATCCCGAGTCCAGAGCGAACTTGCTGCTGTCGTTGCTTGGGGGACCGCCGAAAGAAGCGGATAAATCGCTGCCGCCGGCGTTCCTGATGGAGATCATGGAGACCCGGGAAGCGATCGAGTCGAGCCTGGCGTCGGGAGATGAGGCGGAGCGGAAGCGCTGGAGCGACTGGGGGCTGAAAGAGCGGTCGAAGTATGTCGGGCAGGTGAAGGGCCAGTTTGCGGGGCTCGGGGCTTCTCCCGATCCGGGTGCACTTCGGGAGTTGCGCAAGACGCTGAATGCGTGGCGGTATATCGAGCGGCTGATCGAGCAGCTCGATCCGGCGTATGACCCGAATTCGGCGGACTTCAACAGCCCGTGATTCGGCGGCAAAGGCCGCTCCGGGGGGCTTGGAGAGGGCTTAGGGGCAATTCAGCAGGTCATAGGCCTGAGCGAAGAGCACGAAGTCGAGATCATCGGTGAGGGCGTCGCCATTGAGATCGGCGGCCATGGTCACGAAGACGTCGTACGCCGTGGCGAAGAGCACGAAATCGGCATCATCGACGACGTTGTCGTTGTTGAGATCGGCGGGGCAGGAACCAGCGACAACCGCGAAGTTGTACGAAGCCCCGCCACCGGGCGCGCCATTGCCGCTGGGGAGGCTTGAAGCCAGATTCGGATTGTCGATGTCGCCATCGAGGGCGACGGAAGTGGCGACGGAGGTCGGCGTGCCGAGAGATTGAACGGTGTAGGAGGCGGCACTGAGTTTGGAATCAAACTGAAGCGTCGCGGTGAGCGTGCTGAGGTTCCAGGAATAGGTGAACGCGATCGGTGAGCCGTTGCGGAGGACCTGGAAGTTTGCGGCGGAGAGGTTCATGTTCTCGCTAAAGGTGAGTTTCACGTTCGAGGGCGAAACACGGAACTCGGGCGCGGCGCCTGGCACGGGAGCGCCTTCGAGAATGACCGGGGGCGCGCCGGTGGAGATGTAAGTTTCGGTGGTCTTGCCGTAGTTGAGAATCCAGGTGTTGGGATCAAGATTGAAACCGGTCGGGGAGGAAGGCGTCGGCCGGATGAACCAGCTCGTGCGGGCGGCGGGCGCGACCTTGTACGTCACGCTGCCGGCGCCGCTTGTGAACTGCGAGTCGATCGGGGTTGTGAAGACTGGGTAACTCGCGGTCTGCGATTGGCGGATGTGGAACTTGGCGTAGGTTTTTCCGTTGACGGTGAGGGGCGTATAGCCCTTGACGTAGGTGGGCGCGCCGCCGAGATAGACCCATTGATTGAAGAAGGGCGCGAAGTCCTTGCCGGTGACGGCGTCGGCGACGGCGCGGATGTCGTCGGTCGTGACGGCGGAGCCGGTGTATTGCGCACGAATCTGGCCGAGGAAGTTCCAGAAGGTCGTATCGCCCATGACGCCGCGCAGCATGTGCCAGACCCAGCCGGCTTTGTAGTAGACAAGCGATGTGTTGAAGATCGATGAGTCGTTGGTGGTGTTGTAGACGTAGACCGTTCCGGCGACGGAGCTGCTGCTGGGCTTGCGCGAGTTGAGCGCGCTGATCAGTGCCGCCTGGCCGCTCGAACCGATTTTCTTTTCGGCCCAAAGGCATTCGGTGTAATCGGCCATTCCTTCGTTGAACCAGATGTCGCTCCACGTGCGGCAGGTCACGTTGTCGCCAAACCATTGGTGACCGAGTTCGTGGACGGTGAGCGATTCGCCGTAACCCTGCTGGCCGGTCATGGTCTGGTGTTCCATGCCGCCGCCGAACGGGAATTGATACATGCCGTAGCCTTCATTCGCGAAGGGATAGACGCCGTAGATGGGCTGGAGGACGTCCATCATCGCGGGCACTTTTTCCCACGCGGCGCGATTGGAAGCGGTGTCGCTCTGGGGGTAGAGGTAATAGCGGAACGGAAATGTCACCGGGGCGCCGCCGCCCGGAGGGTTGTAGGTGTACGACAGCGAGTGCTCGTTGTAGTTGGTCATGCTGAAGCATGCGAGGTATGTCGACATCTGGTAGTTTGACTGCCAGCGCCAGCGCTTGCGTCCGTCGATCAGAGTGTCGACGCCCTGGGGTGTGCCGTTGGAAACGCCCATGAGGTTCGATGGGGTCGTGAGCGCGAGATTCCAGGTCGCCTTGTCGCTGTTGTCGCCCGGCTGCGCAAAATCGCCGTCTTTCGCGGGCCACCAGGTGCCCGCGTAGTAGGGCTCGCTGAGCGAGGAAACGACAGGAATCCCAGCTTGTGTCGTGAAAGTGATCGAACCGAAACCCGCGGAAACGGGAACGCCGCTGTAGGTGATCTTGATCGTGAAAACTTCGTTGAGCGCGTAAGGACGGTTGAGCGTGATCGTGCGGAGATAGGAACTGCCGGAGGGGGTTGTGGGGAGACTCGAGGGCACGCCATTGATCTCGATCGCGGAGACCGTGAAGTTGCTGCGCAGCGCGAAGGTGAATTGAGTGAGATTGGCGACGAGGCTCTTGACGGTGATCGTGTTGCTGCCGCTGATGACCTGCGTTGTCGGATCGACGGCGATATCGAGCGAGTTGTTCAGCACGTCCGTCGCCGAAAAGGCCTCGCGATCCGAAAAAGGATTGGCCGGCGGGAGATCGCTCGGGGCGAGCCCGGCGGCGAAGCGTCGGCGGAGCATCTCGGCCTTGCCGCATCCATCAACCAGAGGAGCGAGACAGTCATCGAATTCGTCGTGTTTATGCGAGTCCGTCGTCGCCGGCTGAGCCGATGCCATCGAGGAAGCGAGGCCACAAGATAGAGACAGCCGGCAAATCCAGCGAACGGATCGACTCGTCATGAATGGGGCCTCCGAGGGCGTTGGTCATCAAACATACCGCACCGGTCCGGATAAGAACAGGCTTCCTTGCAGGAACCGCGAAAGAAACTGCCTGCGGATCGGGAGAACCATGTGCGGACCAAGAGATATGGGGAGTCGGTGGGCCGTCGTGGAGCGCTGCGGCCGGTCATAATTCCGACGTGTCGCGGCGCTGGGCTAGTGAGGTGGCGACTTGAGCGCCGGGGCCGTATCCGCTGCCCTCGACGCCGGCGTCGGCTCGTGCGCCTCGATCTTCGCGTTCAGATTCCGAACGAACTCGTCGCTTGCGCGTTCGAGGAATGGTGTATCGCTGATGGCCTGCGCGTGTGCCGCGGCGAGCCACTGCTGGTAGGAATCGTGCGGAACGACACCCTCCATGCGGGCGACGACTTTTCCGTCCCACAAGATCAGCGTGGCGGGGATGGAGAAGACTTTCAGCCGCTCCGCGGCGGTTTTTTCTTTATCGAGATCGACGTACGCCGGAACAAAGTCGCGCGCGATCTGCCGCTCAACCGATGGCTCGGACAAAACACTTCGCTTCATTTCCTGGCACGGGCCGCACCAGTCGGCCGTGGTGAACGCGAACACGGGCTTTTTCTCGGCGCGGCCGCGCTCTATCGCGGCATCGAGCGAGAGACCCTGAGCAAAGACTTTCGGCACGGGCGCTGTCGCGCCGCCAAAGAGGCGATGGACCACGATCACCGTGACGATAAATGTGAGGATCAGCGCGATGGGGCGGAGGATTTTCACGATGATTTGGAAATAGCTTCGCTCAATTATTCCAGAGCATTGAGAAACAGGCCGGTCGCGAGCTTCGGATAGAAGAACGTGCTTTTCTGAGGCATCAGTTCGTTCGCGCGGCTGACGGCACGGACGGCGCTCAGCGGAGTTGGACGGACGATGAGCGCGACCTGCGGCACGAAGTTTTTGCCGCCACCGGCGCCGGTTTCGGCGCCTTTTCCGATTTCGAGAACCTCGGCGATCGAGTGAGGAAACGCCCACTTCACGGCTTCGTTGCCGTTGAGCTTTGGCTGGCAGATCGCTTCCACGATCAGATACTGAATGATCGCGACATCGAGCGTGCGCCACTCGCGCGGCTTGGACGCAAAGCGGGAAACCAGCGGATCGGGCCTTTGCGGTGTGATGAAGAATGCCTCGCGCAAAGCGAAGTCGTAGAGACCGATGGTGTTCTCAACTTTCGCAGCCTTGACTGCCGAATCGAGCGCGGCAGCATCGCCCCGCACAGGCTCGAAGCGGAGGTCATTTGCCGCGGCATCGCGGAACGCATCGAGCGAATACCCCTTCATGCCTCCGAGAACGCGGTGCGTCGGACCGATGATCAGACCCGGATCGGACATGCCGATGAGAACCATCATGCATTTGCGGGCGGGGTGATCCGCGGAAACCGGCCCTTTGCTTTCGAGCTGCTTCAGATAATTGAGCTGCGTGTTGTATCGGTGATGTCCATCGGCGATGAAAATGTCTTCGCCGGCGAGCGCGGTCTGATAGGCGGAGATCGTCGCCTGATCATCGACCGCCCACACTTCGTGGAGCACGCTGTCGTAGTCCATCTTTGCCGCGGAATCGGGCCGGCGCGAGGACATGATGGAGCGGACGAGTTTGGTCGCGGCACCGGAATCGTCGGCGTGAAGACCGAAGATGGGCGAGAGTTGTGCGCGCGTCGCGTTCATGAGCGCGAGGCGGTCTTCCTTCGGGCCGGAAAAAGTTTCTTCGTGCGGGAGAATGCCGCCTCCGGCGCGTGTTCCGAAGGAAACCGCATCGATCGTGGCGGCCATGCCGCATCGCTGATGCGTCGCGCCGTCGAATTCAAAGGTCTGCCGGTACGCAAACATCGCGGGCACTGCGCGGCGAGCAAGTCTCTTGGACTCGAGCATTTGCCGGTAGCGCCGGCCCGCTTCTTCGTAGGAAGCCGCGGGGCCGAGTTCCTTGGGCGGAACGTGCGGCAGATCAACTCCGACGATGTTCTGCTCGCTGCGCGCAAGCAGCCGCGCTTTCGCCTTCGAATCGAGCACGTCGTAGGGCGGCGCGATGAGCGCGGAGAGATCGGGACCCGACGAGAACTGGACGGCGCGAAATGGATAGACCTGCGGCATCGGACGCTCCGGAAACGTCACTATACGAACGGAGGCAGGAGATTCGGCGCGCTCATTCCGGCTTTCGAGGCTGATAGACTCCGGGTGTCGCGCGAAATCCGATGGAGACACGGTTCCACGCATTGATCAGCGAGATCGCCCAGCTCAATTCCGCGATCTGCTTCTCGTCGAAATGCTTCTTGAGTTCCTCGAACGCCGGATCGGGCGCGTGCGTTTCGGAAATCCTGGTGAGCGCTTCGGTCCATTCGAGTGCCGCGCGTTCTTTTTCCGTGTAGAACGGAGACTCTTGCCAGGCATCGAGCGAATAGAGCCTGATGTCGGTCTCTCCGACCGCCTTTGCGTCCTTCCAGTGCATATCGATGCAAAAAGCGCAGCCGTTGATTTGAGATGCACGCAGCTTCACGAGATGGAGGAGCGCCGCTTCAAAGCCGCTCGCGTGCAGAGCCGCCTCCACCGCGAGCATCGCCTTGTAGATCTCCGGGGCCGCCTTCGGGTAGTTCATTCGCATTGCCATGGCCGCTCCTTTTCTGCATGTCATTCGCGTTGGGCGCAGATTATTCGGCGCTGCGCCCCGGCGGCAAAGGGTTCTATCCTTTCACATGCCCACCGCGCTGGTGATTCGCGCTCCCGGAACAAATTGCGATCAGGAAATGTGCCGCGCCTTTCAACTGGCGGGCGCCACGCCGGAGTTGATGCATCTTGACGCGCTGGTGAGAGACCCTTCGCGGCTGGCGGGGTATCAGCTCATCGGGTTTCCCGGGGGATTCTCGTACGGGGACGATATCGCATCCGGACGCATTTTCGCCATGCGCTGCCGCGAGAAGCTTTACCCGGCGCTCCGAGAAGCTGTCGAGCGAGGTGTTCCGATGATCGGGGCGTGCAACGGCTTTCAGGTGCTGGTGCAGATCGGGATGCTGCCGGGCCCATCCGCGGGTTTGGCATGGCCTGCGCAGGAAGCCCCGGCGCAGAGTGTCGCGCTGACGGACAACGAAAACGGTCGCTTCTGCGATCGCTGGGTCGGCATGATCGCGGAACCAGAAAGCAAGTGCATCTGGACGAAAGGAATCGAAGAGGAAATCGATCCGCGCGACGCGGACGATGTCTGGATGTTCCCCGTCGCTCACGGGGAAGGTCGTTTTATCTGCAAAGACGAGGCGGTACTCCACGACATCGAATCGAGCGGGCGCGTGGCGCTTCGCTATTCGGACAACTACAACGGGTCGCAGAACGCCATCGCGGGGATTTGCGACGCTTCCGGGTTGGTTTTCGGCCTCATGCCGCATCCGGAGCGATTCCTCGAGTGGACGCGCCATCCCTATTGGACTCGACTCGATCCGCGCGTGCGTTCAAAGCAAACGCCCGGGCTGCGCATTTTTCAGAATGCCGTGCGCTTCTCCACCTCTTCGTGTGCGCAAGCATCCTGATTCAAACTCCAGGAAACAGTTTGCGATAGCCCCGCTTTCCGCCCACGATGCAACAGTCCGCACTCACAGATCCGTCCTCGCTGCGAGATCTACTCCTCGCGCGCGGTCATATTTCAGGAAAACCGGAAGAGTGGACCATCCAGCGGTTTCCTTCGAACCCGAAACGAGCCGACGCCGCGACTCGCGGTCGCTTTGTCCTTTCATCGTCGAGCGAGCCGCCGAAGCTCCTGACGGTCGATGCTCAGAAAACCGATCTGGCCGAACGCTGCAAGAGCTTCGCGCGTGCCTGTCCCGATCTGACCTGCCCGGTTCTGTTTCACTCGAGCGATGATGATGGCCATGTGATCGCGCACGAACTCTTTCCGGGCGTTCCCATCGACCTCGCGGTTGAGAACGGGTTTCTCACGGCTCCCGAAGCGGTTGCGTTGCTGCGCCAGGCGCTGCATGTGCTCGATCGCACGTCGCATTCGTCGCGGCCGCGCTCGAGAGAGACGGAATTCGGCGAGCTCACGGCGCGTATCGCTGAAATATCCGACCTTGATCCTTCCGACCTGCGTTTTCTCATGGACGATGCCCTTCCATCACTTCGTGCCGCCTGCGTCAAGCTTCCCGCTCGAGTCCGTTGGACCAACGGAGACTTCATTGCGAGCAACGTGCTGGTATCCAGAGATCGCCGCATCCGGCTGATCGACTATGAGTTCGCTCGGGTAACGAGTTTTCCGGAAGAAGACTGGTTCCGTTTCATGAATGTGGGGCACGCAAGCCCGGAGCTGGCGAGGCTTGTGCGCGCAGAATCGGGTGAACAGCCGAAGTGGATCCACTTGTATTTCTGGCTGCGTCAGCTTGCGCTTGAGGCCAGAGTCAACAACCACCGGCTCTTCGCGGCCTCGTTGCCGGCTCTGCTGAGCTGCATCCGTAGCGCACACTCGCTGATCGCCCCCACGAGCGGCGCGCAGTCGCGCGTGCCCGCGCCGTTGCGCCCGATCACGCAAGCGCTTCGGTCTTTCTTCCCCCGATCCAAACTTCCGGCTTCGCTTCAACACCCGCCCGAGGGGTGAACCCGAGCGCTGCGAACCCGCCCACGCTTCCGACGAAGAAATTGACGGAAGTATCGACCGGGCTGCAATAGCGGTACCCCTTTGAACGCATGAACTCGTTCAGGAGATGCGCTCGTCGATCCGCATCGATCACGTCGGCGGGCGCGACGCCGACTTCAGGTGCGAGAAGGCTCAGGCGATCCAGATAGTCTTCCGACACCCGGCGCTTGTGGATCATCGCGTGATAGAGCAGCGAGTAGAAGTAGTCATTCGGAGTCGGAACGAAAAAGCCGTCGCGCCCAACTCGGTCGCGGAGTATCGCGCGCGACCACTCCGGCTCCATGTACCGATCCTCCGGAGTGCGCAGATCGAACGGCACTCGCTGCTTGTTGACGGAAACAAAGTAGTGCATGCGGCGAGGATCGGGAAACGCGCGTTCCGCGTCGAGCACGTAGGCGGCCTTTGCCGGTTTCTCGCAGAGCAGATCGATGTCGCCGTGACCTTCGAGCGTGTAGCGATCGGGCATCGATTCGAAGTTGCGGAGAACAACGAAACGGGTGCACAAATCAAGCACCGAGAAGAGCTCGCGCAGACCGCTCCATCCGTGCGCACCGGCAAGATCCTGCTCGAGCAACTCACCGTCGGGCCGCGAAGTCCGTGCCCGCAGGAAATCTTCCGGAGACAAGCCGGTCAGCAACGCGACGTCGTGCCGGCATTCTTCGACGGAATTCGTCGCGTGGATGCGATGCCCGCCGCCGGTCCATTCCCGGTAGCGCACCTTGGCATCGAAGACCTTCGTGTTGACAACGCTCGGGCCGCGCGAAGTCTTGCGCTCGGCGTACAAGGGCTCGTTGTCGCGGACCAGAACCATCGCAAAGGGACCGTTGCCGCAGTGGATTTCCTTGTACGACTGCGAGGGAAGGTGGGTGCCGTAGAAGCGCGTCATGTTGCGGGCAAACTTCCCCGCGCTCCAGCGGATGTCAACGTGCGAGAGCGGCTCGAAGCGGTCGCGCAGATCGGCCTTTATCTTGTCGAATTGCGGTCGTGCGTTCGACCAGATGAGGAACAGATGGATCTCGGGTGTCATCTCACTCCCGTCGAAGCTGCCTGCGCGCGAATGCCGCACGGATGGTATTGCGCGCGGGATCCGGCACCAATTCCTACGATTCCCCGTGACCGCCCGCCCAACCAAAGGCAAAGTCCTCGTCGCGATGTCCGGCGGCGTCGACTCGTCCGTCGCCGCGGCACTATTGCAGCGCGATGGCTACGAAGTCGTGGGCTGCTTCATGCGCCTTGGTTCGCCGGGCGAATCGCTGGATGCGATGATCCCGTACGAGGCCGCGGCGGCGTGTCCGGTTCCGCCAAACGGTGAGGGGCGAACGATCAGGATCGGGCATCAGGGCTGCTGCTCGATCAACGATGCGGCGGATGCTCGTGCCGTCGCGGCGCAATTGGGCGTCGCGTTCTATGTCTGCAATTTCAAGAAGGACTTCGGCCGGATCATCGACTACTTCGCGGGCGAGTACGCGAGCGGCAGAACGCCGAACCCGTGCGTCCGCTGCAACGACTGGCTGAAGTTCGGAAAGCTGCACGAATACGCAAAGCAGATCGGGGCGGACTTTGTCGCGAGCGGGCACTATGCGCAGATCGGACGCGACGAGCGCGGCAATCCCGTGCTGCTGAAAGGAATCGACGACGACAAGGATCAGTCGTACGTTCTGTTCGGCGCTCCGCGCGAACGACTGGAGCACATGATGCTCCCGATCGGCGGGCTTGAGAAGCCGCGCGTTCGAGAACTCGCCAGGTCATTCGGCCTGCCGGTCTTCGACAAGCCGGACAGCCAGGAAATCTGCTTTGTTCCGGATAACGACTACGCGGGATTGCTCGAAAGACGGGAGCCATCGCTGGTGCGCGAAGGAGCGTTTGTGGATACGTCGGGCCGAACGGTCGGAAAGCACCGGGGACAGCACCAATTTACGATCGGCCAGCGACGCGGACTGAATCTGTCGCTGGGGTATCCGGTGTACGTCGTCAACAAAGACTCCACAACAAACACGGTTGTAGTCGGCCCGAAGGAAGCGCTGGCGTGCGGCTCGTGCACCTGCGCGGAGGCGAACTGGCTGACAGACCATTCACAGTTGTCGGACTGGTTCCCCGTTCTTGCAAAGTATCGCTACAACACTCCGGCGGCGCCCGCACGAGTGCGGCTTCTTGCGGATAAGCCGACGGCGCCGTCTCCCTCGGGCCGCACGGGTTCATTCGAGGTCGTTTTCGACGCGCCGCAGGAAGCGGTGGCTCCTGGCCAAGCGATGGTGCTCTACTCGAGAGAACGGCCCGAACTCGTCCTCGGGGGCGGATGGATCGCGCGAGTCGAGGCACCCAACGCGGGTAGCCCGGATTGATCGATCGCGCCAAACTCACATCAGGCTGACCGGGTCCACATCGATCGCGGTCTTTGCATCGCTCTTGAGCAACCCTTCGGCTCGCGCCGAGCCGAGCGCATCCTGCACAAGCCCGGCCCGCGGTGCGGCGAGTTCGATACCGAGTCTGTACTGATCGGCGATGCGCGTCAGCGCGGGCACGGTCGGTCCGCTGACGCGGACGCCGGCGTTGTATCGGCTCGACCAGGCGCGGAGCCACTCGGCAAGTGCCGCGGCACGCTCGCGAACGACCTGCTGTTTCCCGTCGCGACAGACAATCCGAGCCATGCGCGAAGCAGGAGGCAATCCAAATCGGCGCCTCGCGCCGATTTCTTCTGATGCAAATCGCTCGAACGCATGTTCGGCCGCCAGCACGATCGCCGGATTCTGAGGCTCCATCGTCTGGATGATCACCAGTCCGCGAGCGTCCGCACGCCCGGCGCGACCCGAAACCTGGCTGATCAACTGGAACGTGCGCTCACCCGCGCGGAAATCGGGCAGGTTGAGACCGGTATCCGCGCTCACGACTCCCACGAGCCGGACGCCGGGGAAATCGAGCCCCTTCGCGATCATCTGCGTTCCCAGAAGAAGGCGAGCCCTTCCGCTCGAAAAAGCCGAGAGCGCGCCGAAGTAGTCCTTCGCCGTCTTCATCGTGTCTCGATCGACACGGATCAGCGAGTCCGGACCGAGCGACAACTCTTCGAGAAGCGGCCAGAGTTCTTCTTCCACACGCTGAGTGCCCGCCCCGAGTCGCACCAGCGCGCGTGAGCAAAGCGGACACGCCCTGGGCACGACGCATTCGGAAAGACAGTGATGACAGCGGAGCAACTCGCCCGACTTGAGCGCCGCGTCGCGGTGCAGGATCATCCGGGCATCGCATCGTTCGCAGCCCATGACCCATCCACACGACGGGCCGCTCGCGCAGCCGACGTAGGTGGAAAACCCGCGCCGATTGAGAAGCAAGATCGCCTGCGAGCCTTCCTTCAGCGCCGCGTGCAGGGCACGCCGGAGCGTCGGAAGCACGCTCGGATCACGGAGCCCGAGTTTGCGGGCCTCCTGACGCTCCGAGTACATATCGACGATCTGGACGCGAGGGAGCGATCCGCCCCCCACGCGCTTGCTCAATTTCCAAAGCCGATAGCGGCTGGGAGTCTGATCGGCTGTCTGCGTCAGATGACCGCCGGCGTTCGCCCAGCTTTCCATCGAAGGGGTCGCGCTCCCGAGCACGATCGCGCATCCTTCGACGTGCGCTCGTTTGATCGCGACATCGCGCGCGTGGTACCGAGGCAACTGGTCTTGCTTGTACGAGGCGTCGTGCTCTTCATCAACGATCACCAGACCGAGTCTTGGCACCGGCGCGAAGACCGCGCTGCGTGCCCCCACCACGACCCTTGCGTCTCCGCTCGCAACTCTTGCCCATTCGCTGTTTCGGCGCGACGCGCTCAATCCGGAGTGGAGCACGGCAACGCCCAGATCGCCGAAGCGCTGCAGGAATCGCTCCGAAGTTTGCGGCGTGAGCGCGATTTCGGGTACGAGCACGATCGCGCTCGCGCCCGGCCGTTGTTCGATCATCGCACGAATCAGTCGCAAGTAGACTTCGGTTTTTCCCGAACCGGTGATGCCGTAGAGCAGGTGGACCGCGAAGTTTCCGCGCGGCCCAAGATCGGCCAGAATGCCCTTCACCGCCGCGGCTTGTTCTTCCGACAACGACACGGCTTTGTTCGGACCGAGGGTTTGGTGCACCGCGACGCTGCTCCGAGATCGGATGACCTGGCGAGTCTGTTCCTCGAGCAATCCGAGTTTCAGGAGCTTGTGAACGCCTCGAAGCGTGACTTCCGCGACAGCGACCTTCAGGGCGACCGCGGTCATGGGGAGCGCGTCCTCCGGCAGGGCACGCACTTTTTCCCAGAGCTGCTGCATGCTCGTGGAGAGTTTTTCAGGCGGCGACGCGCTCCCCCGTACAAGCACGATTTCTTCGCGTCTGCCGACGTCGCGTTTCACGGCGCTCGGCACCATGGTGGCCAGCACCATTCCGAGCGGACACACGTAGTACGCGGAAATCCATTTCGCGAGTTCGATGAGCGACGCGGGAAGTATCGCGCCGGAGCGTTTGGCAATCGCCCGGACCCTCGAAGGATCGATCTCGCCGACGAGTTCGGGCCCGCCGGTGTCCACGACTACGCCGCCCACTCTCTTCTTTCCGAGCGGCACTTCGACACGTTCGCCGATCTGCACAGGCCCGGAGGACTCGATCGGCGGCGGGATTTCGTAGAGAAGTTCCGCACCTTCCTGCCCCGCTCGCTCAATGCCGCGCTCGACGGCAATCAGCGCGTAGCGGTGCGAAGCATCGATGGTCTGCGAGAAGAGCGAGAGGCGTCCCACGATTGCGACTGTACCCCACGGCCGCATCGCCTCGCTTCCCCGGGGCGTCGGGCGAGGCTGGCGGTCGAGAGCATCGATGCGCAAGAAGCCCGATGCTTTCGCGAGCCGAGTGAGCGGCTTGAACGTCGGTTTCTTCCGGGATTCTGGTCCTCTCGACCGACAACCATTCGCGTGTGCGCTAGACTCTGCTTTGATGACCAAGCCACCGACCGCCCGATCTTCCCCCGACATTCTGGCCCGACTCGCACTCGCCGACGGCACGGTATTTCACGGGCGCGGCTTTGGCGCCGCCGGAAAAGGCGTGACCGCCCGTGCCGAGGTGGTGTTCAATACCGCAGTCTGCGGCTACCAGGAATCGCTGACCGACCCGTCGTACACCGGCCAGATTCTGGTCCAGACGTTTCCGCTCATCGGCAACACCGGGGTCAATCCGGAAGACGTGGAGTCGGGGAAGGTGCAGGTATCCGGATTCGTTGTGCGTGAACTCGCGCGCTTGCATTCCAATTACCGCGCAAACGAAGACCTTTCGACGTATCTCGCCCGCCACAACGTGATCGGCATCGAGGGCATCGACACGCGCGCTCTGACGAAGCAACTCAGAACGACCGGCTCGATTCAGGGCGTGCTCACGGATGCGCCGCTCACCGGCACCGGAGCCGCGACCGACAAGCAGCTTGTCGAGATGGCGAAGGCGAATCCGTCGATGGCGGGACAGAATCTCGTGCCCATGGTCGGATGCGCGGCGAAGTCTTCGTGGAGTGAAGACCTGGGAGATTGGAGCCAATCGCCGTCCCAGGCGCCTCGCCGATTCAAAGTTCTCGCGCTTGACTGTGGGGCGAAACGCAACATCCTCCGCAATCTGACGGAGCGCGGCTGCGACGTGACGCTTGTGCCGCACGACATTTCGGCGGAGGAGATCAAGCAGCAGTTTCGCGACAAACAGATCGACGGCCTCTTCATATCAAACGGGCCGGGAGATCCGGCCGCCGTGGAGAAAACCATCGCGACGCTGCGAGGCGTCGTGACCGATCCCGCGATTTCGATACCGACGTTCGGCATCTGCCTCGGACACCAGTTGCTCGCGCTCGCGGTCGGCGCCTCGACATACAAGCTCAAATTCGGGCATCGAGGCATCAACCAGCCCATTCTCAACACCTCGAACGGGAAGGTCGAGATCACGAGCCAGAATCACGGATTCGCCGTCGATCGAGCTTCGCTCGAAAAAGCGGGAGCGGAACCGACGCACGTCCACCTCAACGACCAGACTCTCGCGGGATTTCGCTTGAAGAACAAGCCGGTCTTCAGCGTCCAATACCACCCGGAAGCCTCTCCGGGACCGCACGATGCGAGCTACCTCTTTGATCAGTTTGTCGAGGCGATGACCCAAGCGAAGAGGTGAGTAAAGCCCGCGGTTATCGGGCGTCGTGACGCGGATTTCCGTCTGGTGTCACCAAATGTGGTTTGCACAGGACCGATACTTGAAGAGGGCGTTCGAGGCCGAAGGAAGCGTTTCGATACATCACAATCGCGCTTTCAGGGGCAACCCAATCAGGAAAGCGTTCGTAGGTTTGTGCAGAGATAAACCGGAGCATGCCAGCATGAATTCTCGTGGGTTGTTGTTTTTTGCCGCCACGGCGATCGTCGCCGCTTTCGCGTCTGCTCAGTTGCAGATGCCGAGTAACCCCCGCGCGCTCCCCCTGAGCCGCCTGGCTGCCTCGTCGCCGAGCAATGCGGCGATGGCGGGAACGCAGCAATCCCGCATTCTGTGGATTCGAAACGACAAGACCGGGCAGGTCGTCACGCCGGGCGTCGCCGCGGGTCGAAAAGTTGCGGAGGACACGGCTCCGCGGGATATCTACAACAACTACGACAACCCCGGCGGCCTCGTCGGTCTGAACCTCAACTGGAACTACAAAGAAGCGTACACCGATCCGGATTTTTCTGCGCCCGACGAGGGCCCTCGGATCCAGTTTCTGGCATTCAACATCTCGTCCGATCCGCAGGACCCGGATGATTTCTACCAGACGATCGGAGGCGAAAAGCTCTCGCTTCTCTTTGAACCCTATCACGCCACGAACTGGCCGGACCAAGATCTGAATGTTCGATTCCCGATCGCGCAGTACGGCAGCGTCGTCGCCTCATACTCCGAGCAATTCGAGATTCGGATCTGCCGCATTTATTTCTTCTCGCTCAGCGACGTCGGACAGGCGTTCGATCCTGTCACGAACCCGTACGTGCTCGAGCTGCAACTCTCGTTCGCGTTCGTGAGTTTTCCGTTCTTCGGCGTCGAGTCGCCTTTCTTGTTTGATTTGACCGGATTCGAACCGCCGCTCGAGATCAAGGGTGATGGGCTGATTCTGACGCACTGGATGAAACTCTCCGAGCCGCCGCCGTGTCCCGGAGATCTGAATCTGGACGGGCTTGTGGAAGATCAGGACTTCGTCTTGTTCCTGGCGCAGTACAACATTCTCGACTGCGCCGACGAAACAATGCCCGAGTTTTGCTCGGCCGATTTGAATTTCGATGGATTCGTGGACGACGCGGACTTTGTGATTTTCCTCTCGGGCTACAACGATCTGCTCTGCCCGCCGGCGTTTGTCATTCGCAAGGCCTACGCGCCGGTCGCCGGGGGACGATTCCGCTGGGATACCCCGGACAACATGCCGCCGGCGGATCCGCTTGAAGCTCCGGCCATTCCGAACCCGACGGGTTGGCCGTTCCCCTCCACGCTTGTGACGGTGCCGCACCTCAGCGCTCCGTATCCCGATCCGTTTGATGTTGGATGCTCGTTCTTTGGCTGTCAGCCGAGCTTTGTGTCCTATTTCTCGACACTGACGGGATTCCACAACGTCAACGAACTCAATATGGAGGCCGACGATCTCAAGCTTGAATACGAGCGGTTCCTCAACGAGATCGCCGTCGATACGAGCCCGTCGGGTCGCATGCGATCGTACGCGTTTTTCGACCTTGATTCGTTTCTTGCCGGCGGCTTCCCTAACACCGACTGGGTCCCGTCTTCAACGGCGAAACGCCTATCCATCACTGCTCCGGTGCCCACAGCCACTAAGTGACCATCGATCAGCTCGGGTTCGTTCCCGCTGCCCACACCTTCGCGCCCTGTCTCTCGTAGCGTTTCACCGAGGAATCGGCGCCGAGCGACCAGAGCTCTATCCCGCCCGCGATCGACTTCACGCCGGAGATTCCCTGCTCGCGGAGAAATGCCGCGGCTTTAAGCGATCGCACGCCGTGGTGACAAAGCGTCAGCACCGTGCAGCCGGGGTTTTCTTCCACCATCGACTGAATCTCGCCGGCCCGAGTCTCGAGCTCATCCAGCGGCACCAAAACCGAACCCTTGATGTGCGCGAAATCCCACTCGGGCTTCAACCGGACATCGATGACGAGCACGTTCGCCCCTTCATCGAGCATGGCCTTGGCTTCGCGGGGAGTGACTTCCCAATCGGGTTTGAAGTGATACGACCCCGGAAGCCCACGATCATTCAAGTGTGCATCGGCCATCTTTGAGCTCCTTCCAACGCTGACTCACCCCGGCTTCGCCCGTTGAATACCAGAATCTACTCCAACTCCTCGAGCGCCGCCTGCAATTCTCCCGCGGCCTTTGGATCGCCCGAACGCGTTGCCGCGGCGAGCCCGGCCTGAAGCACCTTGATCTGCTCTTCGGTTCGACCCATCGCGCCGAGGGCCTTTGCCTTGTGAAAGTAGGTGTATCCGTCGTCCGGCGCGGCGGTGAGCGATCGGTCGTAGAACTCGACCGCGCACGCGAATTGTCCGTTCTTGGCGTGCTCCTGCGCGACAGCGTAGAGCAGAAACGGATCTTCTGGGCTCTTCTCAAGAAGCCTCTGCAACTGCTCAACGCTCGGCATGAACAAAGTAAAGGCGGCACAATCAAGGAGCGTCGGCGGGTCCCCCCTTTCCCGGTTCCGTCGAACGAGGTATGCTGAGCGCATGGCAACTCAATCAATCCACACGATCGCGATTATCGGTGCGGGGCAGATGGGAAGCGGAATCGCCCAGGTGGCGGCGGTTTCGGGCTTCAAAACGCTCGTATGCGATGCTTCGTCCTCCGCGCTCGGAAAATGCCGCGATGCGCACAACAAGCGTCTGGCTCGCGAGGTTGAGAAGGGCCGCATGAAGGACACCGACGTCCAGACGGCCCTGGGGCGCCTCCACTACGTCGAAAGCCTCGACATGTTGAAGGGGGCCGATGTCGTTATCGAGGCGGTCGTCGAAGACGCCAAAGTCAAGCGGGAACTCTTCCAACGGCTCGCAGCCATGTTTCCGGCTCAGATCCTCGCCAGCAACACCAGTTCGATCAGCATCACGGAGATTTGCGCGAGCGTCGGACCTCAGGGCCACCCGGAGCGGGTGATCGGCATGCACTTCTTCAATCCCGTGCCGGTCATGAAACTCGTGGAGGTGATCCGAGGCCTTCAAACTTCGAACGAGACCGTCCAGCGCGTGACCAATCTCGCGATGCAACTCGGCAAGACGCCCATTCCCGCGAACGATCGGGCGGGCTTCGTGTCCAATCGCGTGCTCATGCCTCTCATTAACGAGGCGTTCTACGCGTGGATGGAGGGCGTCGCCGAACCGCAGCACATCGACGAGATCATGAAGCTCGGCTGCAACTTCCCGATGGGGCCGCTTCGCCTGGCCGATTTCATCGGGCTCGATACCTGCGTTCACATCATGAACGTTCTCGCGGAGGGACTTGGCGGCGAGCGCTACCGGCCCTGCCCGCTGCTGCGACAGTTGGTCGCGGCCGGCCGGCTGGGCGACAAAACCGCGAAAGGCGTGTACGACTATTCGCCGGCCGGAGCGCAGAGCTCAAACCCCGGAGCAAGCGGCGCCGGCATGAGCGGAGCGAGCCAGACCGGTCACGGCGGCATGACGTCGAGCAAAGCGGCGATCGGCGTGTAGGAAGATCGGGAACTGATTCGTGCAGCGACTGCGATGTCAGCGCACGAGCACCAAGCGGGGGCCTTCCACGATGGGCCGCTCGGCCTGATCGATCGCTTCGATGTCCCGCAAAATCTGATCCAAAGCCCGCGCCTCGCGTTCCCCCTCCGCACTCGCGAGACTTGCCCTCACCGAGTCTTTCTTGATTTCCTGGTTCATCTTTTTCCCCTAACAACGCCTCACCCGCGCTTCGCGAAAACAGAATCGCGCCGCACGCACATTCATACGCCTCGTCGCACGTGCAGTTCGAGTGGCTTGAAGGCGCATCGCGTGTTATCAACGGACACGCGGATGAACTTGCGCTGTGGACTTGCGAACCGCGGACCGCCCACGCTGCGAACCGCAAGTCGCGCGTGCCGCGTCATGTACGCGATGCGAATCGGGCGCAATTCGCGGTGGATAACTTGCTCGTGCGCGCGGTAAGTCGCGACGAGAAATTCTTTCATGGGACAGAAATTTTCGCGTTGCGCGAATGGCGGGCCGCGCGTGTATCCTGTTCGACGGTGAAATCCGAAACAAGGGGTCATCCATGGCCGGACGGAAGAAAGCAACAAAGAACACCCGAACCCGGATCCGGGAAATGGCGATGCGCGCGATGCGGGAGCGAGATCTCAACCCCGCGCAAGTCCGGCGCCTTGTAAACGACGCTCTCGACGGCGCCGCGAAGCAGGTCAAGAGAGAAATCCCCGCGGCGCGGCGTCGACAAATCAGCGAAGCATTCCACGGGCTTCGCGACGCGTTCCAATCCGCGGCCTCCGCCGGGATCAACACCGGCAAGAGCGCGAAACGTCGGGGGAAAGACTTGGCAACCCACGCGCTCCCCGCCGCCAGGCAGAAAGTCGCGGCGGCAAACGAAGAGTTCCTCGAAGCCGTGAGCGCTTTCGCGAAAAAGACGTCGTCCGAATTCGGAAAGGAACTCGAGAGCCTGGTGAGGAGGTCTCGCAAGGCCGGTCGATCGATCGCCAAATCGACATCGAAGGCGGGCAAGATCGCGGCGGACAATTCCGTGCCGCTCGCGCGGGACGCCGGACGGGCCGGGTGGTCGCTCGCACGTAAGGCCGTCGAGCAGATCGCGCTCGCCGCGAGCGGACTGATGGAGGGAATCGGCCAATTGGTGGCCCCCAAACACCCGAGCCCCGCGATGGCGACCAAGCCGACGCGGCGGAAAAAGCGCCGCGGAAAGTCGCGCGCGAAGAAGAGCAAGCGAGCTTCCGGCAAGAAGCCCGGGAGCAAGAAGTAGTCAGTCGTCCCGAAGCCGCCGATTGGTGATGACCATCAGAATGACGAGCACGACCGCCGCGAGAAATCCCGCGACCCCGATCGCCGTCAGCGCGCCCAATCCGGCGTTGCGCGCCGCCAGAATCAGAATCGAAGAACCGACGAGCATTGATGCAATGATCAGCGCAAACGAAATGTTGCGGCTGGCGTGCTCGATCGTGTGAGTGAGCCTGGTCAGTCCGCGGTGCTCGAGATTGATCGCGAACCGGTTGCGCCTGACCTGCGTAAGGAGTGACCGCAGTTCCGCGGGAAGATCCTCCGCGAACTCGATGTAGTTCAGAAGGCTT
Organism: Phycisphaeraceae bacterium; assembly: GCA_019636555.1. Lineage (NCBI taxonomy): Bacteria > Pseudomonadati > Planctomycetota > Phycisphaerae > Phycisphaerales > Phycisphaeraceae > Phycisphaeraceae bacterium. Next base: position 2,699,784 of record JAHBXH010000001.1, read on the forward strand.
TTTTGGGCGCGCGTCCGTAGCGCCGTGAAGCTGTATCGCTTTTCGACGAGTTTCTCAACAAACGGACGCACAAACTCCGCGAGCGGGAACGACGGATCAACCCATCGCCCGACTGATTCGATCGTCGTGAGGGCCTTGATCAGGAACACCAGGTCGGCGGGGCAGCTGATCTTGTTCGCTCGAAGTGCCCCGAAGAATTCGTCGAGGAGTTTTCCGAGATTCAACTGATCGAGCGAGACGTTCTGGAACTGCGAAACGATCGCGTGCACATCATTCCGCAGCGCGCGATCCTCGAGCTTCTCCGCGGGCACATCTCCCAGTACCCCCACCACGCCGATCACCCGATCGACATCTCCGCCCACCACACCCGAAACCAGGTCGGCGAGCTGCCGCGCGGTCCGCGCATCGATCTCGCCCGTCATGCCGCAGTCAATGAAGGCGATACGACCCTTCGGAAGTGCGATCAGATTTCCCGGGTGCGGGTCCGCGTGGAAGAAACCGAACTCGAGGCATTGGCGGAACACGGCGCGCGTTCCGTTTTCCACGAGTGCCCGGCAAGTCTCCGGCTCCATTTTGTCTGGAACAAGCTGATTGAAGATTTTGCCGCGGATTTCCTGGAGCGCCAGAACATTCTGCGTCGTTGCTTCCCAGTAGACCTTCGGAAAGACCACTCCGGGGTCTTCTTCGAAGAAGCCGCGCAGGCGATCGGTCGATCGGCCCTCGTGTTCGAGATCGAGTTCCTTTGCGATTTCCCGCGCGAACTCATCAACGACCGCCGAAGGGCTGTATCCCAGATTGCGAAAATAGTTCTCGGCGATCTCGGCGAGGTGGCGGAGGATTTCCATGTCCGCTTCGACCACGTCGCGGATACCCGGCCGGAGCACCTTCAGCACGATGCGCGCGCCATCGTGAAGCACAGCGCGATGAACCTGCGCGATCGATGCCGCGGCGAGCGGCTTCTTCTGAATGGATCGAAACAGCGTGTGCAGGCGAGGCCCGTACTCTTCCTCCAGTCGTTTTTCGATGAGCTCGTATTCGACGCCCGGGACGCTGTTCTGGAGCGACTTGAACTCTTCAGCCCACTCAATCGGGATCAAGTCCGGCCGAGTGCTGAGAATCTGACCCATTTTGATGAAGGTCGGTCCCAACTCCTCAAGCACGATCCGCAACCGGACCTGACGGGGCAAGTCCTCCGACTTGCGGGGAGACCTGCCGAGAATCTCCCGCCCGCGCTCGATGAGCGCCGCGAGCCCGATCTGCTCAGCAAAATCGGCGAACCCGTGCCGCCCGAGCACTTCGAGCACGTGGACGTACCGCTGGACGTTTCGGATGCGGCGGGCAACGGGTGAGAAAGTGACCATGACTCCCTGACAGCGTAGCGACCGCGATTCGGAGCGTTCCTTGTGCACAATCAGGCCGCGTCCCAAAGGGGAGTTGCCGCTGCGCGTTCTGCCTGGCGCTCGCTGGAGGGCTGCCCTGCACTGTTCCGATGAGGGAAACCGCGATCGCGTATCGACGCAGCCGTCGCACCCCCTGGAATTCACGCTCGGCCGGAAGGCGCGGTGGAGCCGTGTATTCCCCGATGTCCGCACGCCCACTTGCAAGCTAATTCACAGTTTGCTAGTCTTCGCCCTCCGCATTCCGCGGCAATTCGAGGAGATTGGGGCATGATCAAGGGCATAATCGGGGGCGTCATCGGCGGTGCGATCGGCGCTGCGATCTGGGCGGCAATTGCGTACTTCGCGCACGTGCAGATCGGATTGGTTGCAATCGGGGTCGGTGCGTTGGTCGGCGGCGGCACATTCATGTTTGCGGGAGATCAAGCCTCGCCGCTTACCGGCGTTGCCGCGGCGATCATCGCGCTTGCGTCCATCGCCGGCGGCAAGTTCATGACCGTTCATGCCTATTTCGCGAATATCAAGGGGACCGTTCACAAGGCGATCATTGTGGACGACGAGGTCGCCGTGCTGCATATCGCACGTCAGGTCGCCCAAGAATGGGAACAGAGCGGTAAGAAGATCGCGTGGCCCACCGATGTAAAGGACGACAAGGCAACGGAAGAGTCGGAGTTTCCGACCGAAGTTTGGTCCGATGCGAAAGTCCGGTGGTCGGCGATGAGCCAGACCCAGCAGGACGGGTACAAGCGCGATCTCGAGGCGAACCTCAAAGGTGAGGTGGATGGAGTGGTCGCCGGCATCGAGTCAGACGTCTTTGCGAAGTCATTTTCGTTCTTCGACATTCTCTGGGGGTTTCTCGCGATCGGTGCCGCGTACAAGTTGGGATCGGGCGAGGCGGAAGGGTGATCGACGGCCGAGGCAGTTTTCAAAGGACCAGAGCCACAACCACCGCGACCCCCGCCACAATGGGCGCGAGCAGAATCGTGCCGAGTCGCCGTGCCAACGGCGCACCGCCCAAGGCGCCCGCGATCGCGAGCTTGACGAGTGTATTCACGACCGCCGCGATGATGATCGCAACCGCCGCGGTTGATCCATCTGCCTGACCGGACTTGGCCATCCCCGCGGTCGAAAGCGTGATCGCGTCCATATCCGTCAGACCGCTGATCGCCGCGATCGCGAAAAGCCCGGCTCTCCCGAGATTCTCTTTGCCGGCGATCGCCAGCAACTGCACCAGCGCGAACAGGGCGGCAAAGACCAGCGCGGACTTCAATTCGGTCGGATTCTTCTGATTGGAGGGCGAAAACGCGATTTCCGAGTCCTTTGTGCGCCTTGCGATGAGAAACCCCGTGCCCGCTCCGACAACCGATGCCGCGAGCACAACCGCAAGCGCAACCGCGATCACAGTCGCGCTGCCGCGCGCCGCGGCAAAGGCGAGAATGATCACCCGGACGAGCATGACCGAGTTTGCGAGGGCGATCGCGGGGGCCGCCGAAGCCGCCGAAGCTCCCTTGCTTCTGACCATCCGTGACACGCTCACGGTCGTCGCCGTGCTCGAAACGAGTCCGCCGAGAAGCGCGGCGAGAAGCGTGCCGGATTTGGTTCCGAATACTCGGAGGGCCACGTACCCGCAAAGGCTGATGCCGGTGACCAGCACCACCATCAGCCAGATCTTGTACGGATTGATCGCGTCGTACGGGCCCATCGCCTCATTTGGGATCACTGGAAAAATGATCAGCGCGATGACGGCGAATTGCAGCACCGCGCGGACATCGGTGTCGCTCAGCCCGCGGATAAAGCGATGCAGCGGCGTCTTGAGGTGGAGCAGCACTGCCGTCGCGGCGGCCATTGCCACACTTGGCGCGTACATTCGCAGGCCGATCAGCGTCCCGCAGGCGAACATCACGAGGATCGCCATCTCCGTTGTCAGGCCGTGTGGCTCCTGGTCTTGGCCCGTGGGCACCGGTCGCACGAGGTTTCCTGTGAGCACCACGATCGCAATCGCAACGAGCCCCCCGGCGATGATCAGGACTCCCGCGACGCCGACCGCGGCAGTTTCGACCGGAAAGCTCGCGACGGCCCTGGCAAGAATCGCGCAGAGTGCGCCGAAGGCCGCGATCAGTGGAAAGGTGCGGATTCCGGCAAGGTCGCTGTGCGTCCGCTCCCGCTGCATACCGACAAGCAGCCCGGAGGCGAGCGCGACTGCGAGGCTCAGGAATATCTCGCGAGGATCCACAGCGGCAGGATATCGGCCGTTCGCCGGACTCGAAACCACTGGAGCACAGAGGCAAAACCGATCACAAGTCCGTAGAATGGTCTGAACCGAACGGAGTAACCGAGATGACCACCGCGCATCGACCTTCTGTCGCTCCGTCCGCCGTGCCGCCGCCGGTGGACCCGAACGCCGTGACGATCTCCGGGATCGTGGTGGACCCGGTTTATTCGCCCGAAGCGCCACCAGAAAGCCTGAAGCACCAGTCACGCGACATCGCGGCACCGGGTCAATATCCGTATACACGAGGCTTGTTTCCGCAGGGATATCGCACGCGACTCTGGACCATGCGCCAGTTCGCGGGGTTTGGAAGCGCGGACGATACGAACAAGCGTTTCAAGTACCTGCTGTCGGCAGCCAAAGGAACGGCGGCGAACACGGGGCTCAGCACGGCGTTCGACCTGCCCACGCTGATGGGTCGCGACAGCGATGATGAACTCTCGGTCGGCGAAGTCGGAAGGTGCGGCGTCGCGATCGACACCATCGAGGACATGCACCGGCTGTACGCGGATATTCCGATCGGCAACGTAACGGTGAGCCAGACGATCAACGGCCCGGCGTGCGTGATCTGGGCGATGTACCTGGCGATGGCGGTGCAGCGGAACATTTCGTGGAACACGCTGGGCGGGACGCTTCAGAACGACATCCTCAAAGAGTTCCACAGCCAGAACGAGTTCATCTATCCGCCCGAGGCGAGCGTGAAGCTCGTCGTGGACACGATCGAATTTCAGAGTCGCTTTGTGCCCAAGTGGAACAGTGTCAGTATCAGCGGGTATCACATCCGCGAAGCGGGCAGCACGGCGACGCAGGAGTTGGCGTTCACCTTGCGCGACGGGATGGAGTACGTCGAGGCGTGCGTGGAGCGAGGGCTGGATATTGACAGCTTTGCGCCGCGGCTCTCGTTCTTCTTCAACAGCCACAACGAGTTCTTCGAAGAGATCTGCAAGCTGCGGGCGGCGCGGCGGATCTGGGCGCGGGCGATGAAGCACCGGTATGGCGCGAAGAACGAGCGCTCGTGGTACATGAAGACGCACGTGCAGACGGCGGGTTGCTCGCTGACCGAGCAGCAGCCGCTCAACAACATCGTGCGGGTGGGCTATCAGGCGATGGCGGCGGTGCTGGGCGGATGCCAGAGCTTGCACACCGACAGCATGGACGAGACGCTGGGCTTGCCGACGGAGCAAGCGGTGACGGTGGCGCTGCGCACCCAGCAGATTCTGGCGCACGAAACCGGCGTGACGCGCGTGACGGATCCGCTCGGCGGATCGTGGTATGTGGAGCAGTTGACGGACACGATGGAGCGGGAAGCGCTGCGGTATATCGGTGATGTTGATCACATGGGGACGTACCGGGAAGGGGCGAAGGGGCAGAGGGGCGATGGGGCGGAGGGAGAAGACCTCAGCAAGCATCCGGCGTATGAGCGGCTGCATGGGTATGGGCGCGGAGTGATCAACGGGATCAATCGCGGGTATTTCCGGCGGCAGATCGCGGAGGCGTCGTATCGGTATTCAGAAGAGTGCGAGGCGGGCGATCGGTTGATCGTGGGCGTGAACGCGTATACGGAAGATTCCGGCGAGCGGCCGATCGACATTCTGCAGATCAGCCACGATGTCGAGGTGAATCAGTGCGACCGGCTGGCACAGTTCAAGAAGGCGCGGGACGCGTCGAAGGTGAAACAGGCGCTCGACAACATCCGGGCATCGTGCCAGGGGAAGTCGTTCACGCTGCAGAATGCGCTGCCGAGCGCGCCGGGGAAAGCGGGCGGGCTGCACGAGACGAACGTGATGCCGGCGCTGATTGATGGGGCGTTGTGCGGCTGCACGATGGGCGAGATGGTGCAGGCGATGGCGGATGTGTACGGGCGGTACTCAGGCGGGCCGGAGTGGTAGGAGACCAGAACTCAAATCTCTTTGAGATCGGCTTTGTCGAGGGGCCGCACTCGGCGCACCACGACGATTTGTTCGTCCGAGTTCGTACCGAACGACTCGTCTGCGATTCCTACTACTTTGAAATCTGGCAACACCAAAATCAGTATGCAGGATTGAACGCTTACGCCGTGCTGGCGTCAGCCGCCGACAACTGGATTCGGACAGTGAATTCCGCCACGATTCCCTCGATTCTCCATATCCCATTCGGTCTTAACGACCAGAGCGTCACCTGGATCACCATCGAACTTGAAACCGACGGCGAAGCACTTGTCAGCGTCGGATTCAATCTTGAGAACGGCTATGCGATTGATCCGATCAATGGGACTCGAACCTCAAGACCCCCGGACCTTCAACCCGAACCCGCAATGGATGTTCGCTTGAGTCGCGACAATCTCGTTCAGGCACTGACCCGATTTCGCGCCGATGTCGATCGGGAACTCAAAGACTTGCGGACCCGCGTCGCCCGTGCGGATGCCGATTCTCAAGGGTCCGAGTTGCCTTCATAATCAGAGTCTCTTTGTCTCGCAGCCCCAGTTTCTTCTCCGATCTCTTTCAATTGCAATGCCCGCTTCCGTTTCAATCCTTGGCTTCGGCGCTTTCGGCCGCTTCATGGCCGCCCACCTCGCCCCGCACTTTGACCTGCGCGTCTGCGATGCAACAGATCTCTCTGCCGAAACCAAGAAAACCGGCGCGAAGTGGACCGACCTCCCCACCGCCGCCACCTCTGATCTCATCGTCCTTGCCATCCCCGTCCAGCGGATGGAGCAACTGCTCAGGCAGCTTGCTCCCCTTCTTGCGGGTCGAAACACGCTTGTGATCGACGTTGCGTCGGTCAAGGTAAAGCCGATTGCGCTGATGCGCGATCTGCTCCCGCCCGAAACCGAAATCATCGGAACCCACCCGCTCTTCGGCCCGCAAAGCGGCAAGCACGGCATCGAGGGATTGCCAATCGCATTCTGCGCCGTTCGCGCAAGCGAAGAGCGCATCGCCTGCGTGCGATCCTTTCTCGGCGACACGCTCAAACTCCGCGTTCTCGACGTCTCGCCGGAGGAGCACGATCGGCAGATGGCGTATGTGCAGGGATTGACGCACCTGGTTGCACGTGCCGCGGCGGCGCTGGAACTGCCACAGACGGAGCTTGCGACGGTGGCGTACAGGCGGTTTGCGGAGATGAGCGAATCGCTCGCGGGCGACTCGTGGGAACTCTTCAAGACCATCGAGAACGAGAACCCGTTCGCGGCGGAAGTCCGCCGGCAATTCGCCGAAAATATTGCGAAAATCGAGAGGCAACTCCGGCATCCGTAGCGGTCTCTTGTTGGCCCCAAACATGTGAGGTCGCCGCCCCAAGCCCGGCGGGGCGATCAAATTCCAAACTTTCACCGGTGCGCAAGTCGATACGGAACCCCGGCGCGTTCGTCGGAACACTCCCGGGCGCCTTCGTTCTGCTCACAGGCACAAAGGAGGTTCCATATGGAATTGCTCACGGCTTGCTGGCTTGCCATCATCGCGACGCCGGTTGCGCTCTGGTTCTACGGCGCGCTCGCCTGGATGGCGCTCCCTCATCACAAGCGAGATCTCAAGAAACTGCCGGATGACAACAAGGTCATTGAATTCGTCCGCGGGCTCGGTCTCCAGCCCGGTGTCTACAGCTATCCCAACATGCACTGCGAGGGTGAAGACCGCGAGCGCATCAAGAAGCTGTGGGAAACCGGCCCGATGGGGATTCTCTCGGTCTGGAGCAAAGTGAGCATGGGCAGAAACATGCTGCTCACGTTTATCGTCGAACTCATCGCCGCGTTCCTGATCGCGTATGTCGGCGTCGCGGCCGGCTTCGGCCGGGGCGAGCCGTTCGCCAAAGTCTTCCAGGTCCTCGGCACGGTCGGCATCCTCACGTTCACAGTGGGCAGCTTGCCCGGCGCGATCTGGTTTCAGGCGAATAAGAGCGCTGTCGTGAGCGGCATCATTGATGGCGTGATTATGGGGTTGATCACGGGTGCGATCATGGCGTGGCTGTGGCCGAAGTAGCTCTCACTTTTTTCGTTTCTTGAACTTTGCTTTCGGGCTCGCGGTGAACGTGCTTCCGCGCGAGCCGAAGCCGGGGAGTCCTTTGAGCCCCGGCATCATCCCGCCCATGCCGCCGGAGCCGAGTTCGCGTGCCGCGGCGGACTTCTGCGCCGCGCTCATTCCCGCCATTCCTTTGCTGAGCTTGCTCACCAGACCGAACTGCTTGACCATCTGGCCGACGTCGTTCTGATCGACGCCCGAGCCTGTTGCGATCCTCTTGCGCCGGCTGTTGTCGATCATGTCGGGCTTGGTGCGCTCGGCTTTCGTCATCGAGCCGATCATCGCTTCGACCTTGTCGAGCTGCTTGTCCTCGATCTGAACATCCTTCAGCATCGAGCCCACGCCGGGGAGCAACGAGAAGAGCTGTTTGAGCGGTCCCATCCGGCGCAGCATCTTCAACTGCTTCAGGAAATCGTCCATCGTCAACTCGCCCTTGGCGAGTTTCTCTTCAAGCTTCTTCGCTTCTTCTTCGTCGACTTGCTCCTGGGCTTTCTCGACGAGCGCGACGATGTCGCCCATACCGAGGATGCGTCCGGCGAAACGCGTCGGATGAAAATCTTCGAGCGCGTCGAGTTTCTCGCCGACGCCGACGAACTTGATCGGTGCGCCGGTCACGTGCTTGACCGACATCGCGGCGCCGCCGCGCGTGTCGGAGTCAAACTTTGTCAGGATCACACCGTCGATGTCGAGTTTCTGGTGGAAGCTCTTGGCGGAATTGAGCGCATCCTGCCCGGTCATCGCGTCGACGACAAGAAAGATGTGGTGCGGCTGGAGAAGGCGCTTTACCTGCGACAGCTCGCCCATCAACTCGTCGTTGACATGCAAACGTCCCGCGGTGTCGAGGATCAGAACGTCCACGCCTTTGGCGCGTGCCGCGGCGAGCGCCCGCTGGCAGACCCCCACCGCGACACCGACGGCCTTGCCGTATTCAGCAACCTTCTCCGGTTCGCCGTAGAAGTGAACCTGCGCGCCGCCGGGAAAATCCTTCTCGACTTGCGTCGCGACCGTGTGCAACTGCTCGACCGCCGCGGGGCGCTGCAGGTCTGCCGCGGCAAGCATGACCGAGCGGCCGCGCTTTTTCAGGACCGCCGCCAACTTGCCGCAGGTGGTCGTTTTGCCCGAACCCTGCAGCCCGCACATCATGACGATGGTCGGCCCGGGGCTGATCTTCATGATCGTCTGATCGGCGGTTGACTGGAGCGCCGCGCGCGGATCGGCCTGTTCGGGCGTGCCGCCCAGAAACTCGACCAGGCGGGCGTGGACAATGCCGATCATCTCTTCGCCCGGCTTGAGCGATTTGGTGACGTCACGACCGATCGCATCTTTCAGGACGGCGTCGGTGAAGGCGTTCACGACATCGAGATGGACGTCGGCTTCGAGCAGGCTCGTGCGAACTTCGTCGATGGCGTCGCGGACATTTTTTTCCGTAAGAGTCGCGTTGCCGCTGAGTTTGCGGAAAAGGCCGGAGAAGGATTCTGTGAGACGGTCAAGCATGGCTGCCCCGAATAGCGGGCGCGCGAACGCGCCGGACTCCAAAGGAGTCAGGGCTTGACCGCGTGAAGAATACGCGAGGGCGAACGGAGGAAATGGGTCCTATGGGACCGCCGGGTCCTACGAAGATCACGGCACCGAACATGAAAGCCGCGCCGCTTGCTTCTAGAATCTTGGCTTGCCAGTTCTTACCGCCACCAATCTCAAGCACGCGTTCGGCCTCCGCATCATTCTTGATGGGGTGTCGTTCTCCATCGAACCGGGCGAGCGCGTCGGCGTGGTCGGTCGGAACGGGGTGGGCAAGAGCACGTTTCTCAAGATGCTCGCGGGCCTGATGCAGCCGGATTCTGGTGATGTGGCGCTCCAGCGCGGCGCCCGCGCCGGCTACTTGCATCAGGATCCAAAGCTCAATCCGGAAGAAACGCTCTGGGGTGAAGCCGAGAGCGCGTTTGCCCGCTTGCATGAACTGCACCAAAAACTCGATCACCTTTACGAAGAGATGGCCACGGCCGATGGGGCGCGACTCGAGAAGTTGATGGAGGAGCAGACCAGGCTCACCGAAGCGATGGAGGCCGCGGGCGGCTACTCGATCGACCACAAGATCGCGGAGATCCTGCACGGCCTCGGATTCATTGATGCGCAGTTCAAAATCAAGGTCAGCGGGCTTTCGGGCGGACAAAAGGGACGGCTCGCGCTCGCGAAGCTGTTGCTTGAGAATCCCGATGTGCTCCTGCTCGACGAACCCACCAATCACCTCGATATCGAAGGCCGCCTCTGGCTTGAGAATTTTCTTAAGAACGAGTTCGAGGGCGCCGTGCTGCTCATCAGCCACGATCGGTACCTGCTCGACAATGTCGTGCAGCGGATCATCGAGACCGAAGACGGAAGGCTGATCGACTACCCGGGGAACTACGAGACATTTCGCGAACTCCGCGCCGAGCGCCGGCTGGCGATGCTGCGTGCCTATGAGAATCAGCAGAGCCGCTTCCGCCAGGAAGAGGCGTACATCCGCAAGTACAAAGCGGGACGCCGTGCGGCACAGGCGAAAGGACGCGAGACCAAGCTCGAACGCGCCAAAGAGCAGGATCAACTCGAACGTCCGCCCGAGGCGCACTCGTTCGAAGTGCGTTTGCCCAATGCGCCCCGCAGCGGCGACATGGTCTTCGCAGCGCGCGAAGTCTCAAAAGCCTATCCGCTCGACGGCGGCGGCACGAAAACGCTCTTTCAGAATCTCGACATCGTCGTTTCGCGCGGCGAGCGCTGGGGAATCATCGGGCCAAACGGTGCGGGAAAAACCACACTGGTGCGCACTTTGCTCGGTGAAATCGCGCCCGACACGGGCACCGTGCGGCTTGGTTCCAATGTGCGAATCGGGTATTACCGGCAGACGCACGAACATCTCCCCGCGGAGAAGGCTGTTTATCAGTACCTGCAGGACACCATCAAGAAAGAAGTGCCCGGCGTTCAAATGAGCGAGCAGGCGGCACGCGATCTCGCCGGCGCGTTTCTCTTTTCCGGAACAGATCAGGATCGCCCGCTCGGTCAACTCTCGGGAGGCGAACGCAGCCGCGCGGCGATCGCGGCCCTGCTCTGTTCTGCAAAGAACATGCTTGTTCTCGACGAACCGACGAACCACCTCGACCTGATGAGCGCCGAGCGCCTCGAAGAAGCGCTCCGAGATGAGGGCGGGTACGAAGGCACGATGCTGCTCATCAGCCACGATCGCGCGCTGATCGACGGCACTTGCGATCACCTGATGATCCTCGACGGAGCGGGAAACGTGGAAATTTTCCACGGTTCGTACACCGAATGGCACGAGAAGGATGTGCAGCGCAAGCGCGAACGAGATCGTGCCGCGATCGATGAAAAGAATCGGCGCGAAGAGGCCGAGCGCCAGCGCAAGCAGGCAGAAGAACGCCGAAAGAGCGAGAAGCCCGCTCAGAAGCCGGCCGGCCCCTCGGCTAATTCTCTCGCGCGGATGCGCACCGAGCAGATAGAAGAAAAAATCGAAACGCTCCAACGCCGGATCAAGGAGATCGATGGCCTGATGGGCGATCCGAACGTCTGGCGCGATCACGCCAAGGCGACCCGCCTCACCGACGAGCGAACTGCGGCGATCGAGCAACTCGAACCTCTCGAGTTCGAGTGGGCTCGCCGCGCCGCGGAAGCGGAGTAGGAACGCGGCAGCAGCTCGCTCCGGATGACTGATCCTGTTACTTCAAAAACCACATCGCAAGCCAGTAGCAGCCGATCGCCGCGAGACCGACGCTGGCGCCGAGAGACATCCAGATTCCTGTCGAAGTTGAAGAAGGCGTCGGGTTTGCCGGGCGGACGAGCGCCAGCGGTCCCTTTGCGGCTTCCGAAGGAATTGGAAGAGCGGTGCCATACAGGCGAGCATCGTCCTGAACGATCGCGATCACCAGGTTCGCATCGAAGTTCCGGAGCCCCAGCCGGTTGGCGAGCCCGAGCAGACGATTCCTTGATTCGGGTGCGATAATCGCCGCTCGCCCCCCTTGGAGTTCCCGCTTCACGCGGACCGCGAACACCCATCGGGCGTCGTCGGACAGCAGGGCCGGGGTCGCTCTCCGGGTTTCTTCGAGCGAATCAAAGAATCTTGGGCCGAGTCCGATTCGGCTCGCCTCGCGATTTGCCTCGGCGATCGCTGCACGGGCCTGCTCAATCGTGTCGGCAAGGGGCTGCGGGGCGGGCGTCGGCGCTTCCACACTCAAGGCCGGCGTCCGACGAGCGGGCTTTGCCGTCTGTGACGTCTGTACTTCCGTGCGGCGTGGAGCCGACATCTGTCGGTGGCTCAATTCCACCACATCGACGTACCGAAGTCGGGGGGGAGGCCCTTGGGATGCCGCGCCGGGGGCGTTTTCGCCCGTGTTCTTGCTGCTCTTCATATGCCTTGGCCCTTGGCAGACGGCGTGCCAATCGAGGAACCCGAGCCGAGAACTCGCTTCCCCGATTGGGTATGTTGTTCTCCACGACTCCGCGTGGCCGAATGAAGCTGGGGGGAACCGAGCCTGACTCCATCAAGCCCACATTCTGATCACCCGCAAGAGACGGGCGAGCATATGGCCTCCCCGGTGGAGAGGACGTTCGTTGTTACGTCCCTGAGTGAAGCAAAGATCGCCGAAAAGCTGCTGGAGATGTCGCAGCGCGGCAAGCTGCCGGGATTTGAGCCGCGAAGCGGCAGTTTCGACGCGTTGGCCTATGGCTGGATCTACGACTTCGATCTCATCGGAAAGTACATAGCAGGAACCGACGGCACTCGAATCGAATTCGGTCTTGTGGCCAAATCGAGAATGCCGTGGATCGTCGGGGCTCTGCTCGCCCTGTCAGTATTCCCGGGAGTGTGGATTACAGACTCGATGCTCTCGATCTATTTCGATTGGTACCCGAAGGAGTTCTGGAAGACCTGTGTCTGGTACATTCCGCTCACAATTCTGCCGATTCCGTGGGTGTGGAAGACGGCGATGAACCGCTCCCGTGCCGCGGCAGAACACTCGTCCCAAGAACTGATCGAACGGATTGCAGCGGCTCTTGGGGGAAGCGTCAATCACGAGCCCGCGTAGAGTCGCGCCCGATGTGGCATGGGCTGAACATCGCGCGGGTTGTTCTCGAAGGACTTGTTCGGGAAGAAGAATCGCTGCGCCTGGAACGCGCCGTTGCCGGGCTCGATTCGCTCGACGAAATCCAGTTGCACGGCGTGATCGTGCGCGCGTTGCAGGCAACCGGTTTCGGCGTTCTGCGCGAGGTTCCCTTTCCGTCGCTCTCGCCCGCGCAGAAGCGCGATCCGCAAAGGCAGCGTTGCGACATGGTGCTTTCGCCGGAGCCCGGCAAGCAGATCCGCGACGAGTTGCGTTCTCGGCGCGAGCGTCGGGAAACCGAAGGATTGCTGTTTGCACACAGCGCACCCGAGGGCGTTGACCCGCGTGAGTGTCTGTGGATCGAGGTCAAATGCGTGGGCCAATTCACATACACGAACGGCGTGCCGCTGCCGAATCGCTCGTACGCATCCGAACTAATCGGCGCCGTACGCCGCGACGCGGTGAAACTGGCGAGCGATCCGCTCATCGCGCACGCCGCCGGACTCGTGCTCCTGTTTTCCGAATCGTGCGAAATCGCCGAGCATGATCTGGGAGTCGCCGCCAATCGCGCCCTGGATCGCGGCGCCCCGGTCAAGGGATTCAGTTTCGAGCATGCGCCGATCGAGGATCGAATCGGCAATCGGTACGCAAGCATCGCGGCATTCGAGATCGAACGCCCCTGACATCCGCTCGGCATTCATCAACCAGGCAGAAGGGTCGGCATGCCGGTTCGGGTCCGCGGCACGTCGTTGGCCCGGCTCTGGCGCGGCAAGCCGGCGATCCGTTCGATTTGGTCCGCCGCGAGCGGGCCGGCGTGCAAGCCATCGAATTTTTCGAGCACGCGCCGGAGTTCGTGCTGCTGCGATGCCAGTTTCTGAGGATCGCGCAGCAGTTCCGCCGCGGCCTTCGCGATCGGCCCCGCCCCACCGAAGTGCGGAACAAATTCGGGAAGAATCTCCTCGCCGGCGATCAGATTTGGGAGGGTGAAGTACTTGGTCGTCAACAACCAGCGTGCAAACCCGTGATAGAGCACCGGATTGGATCGATAAACAACGACCATGGGCTTCACCTGCCGTGCGATCTGCAAAGTCACCGTCCCCGAAACCACGAGCGCGAGATCGCACCAGCGAATGACGGCATCGGTCTGCCCGTGCACGGTAATGAGGTTGTCGGGCCACGAACCTAATCGACGCCGGTGACGCGCCGCGATCTCGTGCAGACGCGACTCGACGCTCGGCTTTGTCGCGGCGACAACACCTCTCAGATTTGGAAACTCAGCCGACAGTCGCACGAACGATTCGAGCAGGATCGGGAAGTTGTTGGCAATCTCTCCGGGGCGCGAGCCCGGCATGAGCGCCACCCGCGGGCTCCCCTCGCCGAAACCCGACCCGATCACATCGAGCCTTTCAGTATCCAGTCTCACGTCAAAGAGCGGGTGCCCGATGAAGCGAGCAGCCACACCTCGCTTCGTGAAGTATTCCTCTTCAAAGGGCAATATGCAGAGCACCTGATCGGTCAGGCGACGGAGTTTGCGGATTCGCCAGGGGCCCCACGCCCATAACTGCGGCGCGACCATGTGCACGACTTTCAGACCGCGCTGTTTGGCAATCGCGCAGATGGGGAAATTCGCCGCGGGTGAATCAACCGGAATGTGCACCCCGGGACGGTGACTCATCCTCGAATTACTCCCACCGGGCTCAAAGGAATCGAGCCACGCCGCGATTCTCGCATTGATCTTCTGGTGCTCTCGGATCTTGCTGATCCCCGGCATGCCCATCACGGCGTCGTCGCCGGTTCGCTCGACGATCGTCGCGCCGGCAGAGGCCATGTGCGGGCCACCCCAAGCGTAAATCGGAAGCGACGGATGCCGGCGTTTCAACTCCTCGATGACAATTGCCGCATGATCGTCGCCGCTGGGTTCAAAGGCGGTGAAGAGCAACGCGGGCAATGGCTCGCTCGGAGCGGACATCGGTAGGCAAGGGTAGATGGTGTACGAGCGAGCGGAGCACGGGCCTACTTCTTCGCGATCGCGACAAACTCGACACGGCCGGCGATCTCGATGATGCCGTAGCGATCGCCGGTGGACTGGAGAAGCGCGAGAGCTTCGTCGGTCGAGATGTATTGGACATGCACGAGTGCCGGCGCGCGGACGGAGAGTCGTTCAAGCACGTCCGGCGACGATTGAACGATTTCGACATGGGGTCCAATGGGGCCAGGCGCTTGCATTACCCGCGCGCCGCCGGGCGACTTGTCGCTCGTCGCCTTCGCGATGGGTTGACTGACGGCAGTTGGAGACGTGCGGAAAAGAGCGAGCGCGAGGATGCCGGAGATGAGTGCGACGGCTGCCGCGAGAGAACCGACGCGTCTTGCCACGCGACGCCGCCGGACGCGCCGGACTTCTTCGAGGAGACCGGGCAGCATCGCGTCGCGGCGTTCGCGCACGAGCGGCGAAAGAGCTTTCGGATCATCCTGCAAGTCTTGACGAATCGGTTCAAGCATCGACGTTCTCCTCGGAGAGGAGTGCGCGCAGTCGGGCGAGGGCTCGGCGGGCGCGGCCGTAGAGGGAATCGGGTGTGCCGCCGAGCGAGGAGGTGAGTTGTTCGAAGGAGGCGGAAGAGTCGGCGCGGAGACGGAGGAGGAGTTGATCGTCGGGGGAGAGGGTGGCAAGGGCTTGAGTCAAGGCAGCGAAGTCTCCGTCGGCTGGAGAGTGGGTCCCGCGCAGACGCGGATCAGAAACTTCAGACCTTGCCGCACCGCGTTCACGAATCTGGAATGCAACGCGACGCCGCAGAAGGTCGATCGCAGCGGAACGGTTTCCGGGCTGAACATTCTGATTGAGCGCCTCACTCACCGCGTCAAGCGTCGTGGCGATCTGCGCATTCCGTGCTGTCTCTTCGTCGCCTTTTTTTTGTGGACCAATCTGCAGCGACAACACCGCGGTTTTCCGGCGTTGCTCTTGAGCAGCTCTTTGAGCCATTTCCGATGCGACTGTGTTCGGACGTTTGATGTAGACAACCGGATTGTCCCAAGGGTTTTCGGGTATGGTCCATTCAACGTTGATAGCAGAACTCGTCAGGGGTCCGCGCAGCAGGAAGAGAGCGCCTTCGACGCTGATATTGCGCAGCTTCACGGGGGCAATCTTGACATCGGGCATCGGATCAAGCACGATGATGTTCAGTTCTCGCGGGCGAGCGGCGAGACGGAGTGCGTCAACGAATTCGGTCACTGTGCCGCCCTGAAAATCAAAGGTTGGCAGGAGCTGCTTGAGCCCCGGCATGTTCCCGTTGGCGTTCGTGTATGCCGCGACAGGGTCGGTCGCGGGCGGATCGGCGAAAACGCAGGTCGAAATAGCGATTCCGAAGCTTGCGACCAAGACGACGGACTTTGCGAGATTCCTCATGAGTTGCTCCTGGCATAGGTTCTACCAAACAAGACGTTTCCGCCTCCGGCTTCCGGCGCGCCCACGACCACTTTTTCGCAATCGTGAGTCCTAAACTCCCGCCCCTGCCGCCGAAGGCGGAATTGAGACCCCCATGCACTACGACGCCCATCAACCCATCATCAACGACCTCGAGGCGCGGATCACAACCATCCGCGACTCGCTTTAACTTTGCCGCCAAGTCCGCACAGCTCCGTGAACTTGAAGCGCAGATGAACGAGGCGTCGTTCTGGGATAATCAGTCGTCCGCCAAAAAAGTCGTGAGCGAAGTCAAAACGCTCAAGGCCCAGGTCGATCCGCTCGCCGGCGCGATCAAAGATTTCGACGACGCCAAGATCGCCTACGAAATGTCCAAGGAAGCGGGCGATAAGGAACTCCTCGCCGAAGCCGACGAGCAGCTCTTCGGGCTGGTCGGGCGGATGGACAAGATCGAGCTCCAGTCGCTCCTCAGCGGCAAGCACGACCACCGCAACTGCTTCCTCACCATCAGCGCCGGCGTTGGCGGCACCGAGGCCAACGACTGGTGCGAGATGCTCTTCCGCATGTACCTCTTCTACTGCGAGAAGATGGGCTGGCAGCTCGAAGAAATGGACAAGTCGTACGGAAGCGAAGTCGGGCTCGATTCTGTGACGCTGCACGTCAAGGGACCGTTCGCTTTCGGCTATCTCTCGTGCGAACGCGGCTCGCACCGTCTTGCCCGCGTCAGCCCGTTCAACGCGCAGGGAAAACGCCAGACCAGCTTCGCGACCGTCGAAGTGACTCCCGAGTTCGAGGAAGTCGATCTTCAGATTCCCGAGAAGGATCTCGAGATCACCCCGTTCGTGCGCGCCAGCGGCCCCGGCGGTCAGAACGTCAATAAGGTCGCCTCCGCCATCCGGGTCGTGCACATCCCGACGGGCATCCAGGTTGTCGCCAGCACCTACCGCGACCAGGGGCAGAACAAGCGTCAGGCGCTCGCGGTTTTGCAGGCCAAGCTCGAACAATTGGCGGAAGAGCAGCGCGAAAAAGAGATTGTCGCGGCACAGGGCGGCACGCTCGATCGCGGATGGGGCACACAGATCCGCAGCTATGTTTTCTACGACAACCGCGTGAAGGATCACCGCACCGGAATGGAAAACAGCAACTACGAGGCGGTGCTCCGGGGCGATATCGGCGAATTCGTGGACGCCGAACTGAAACGCCGGCGCGCGGAAAAGGAAGCCTCTCGGGCCCGGACCTGAGCGGGAATCAGGAACGACCCGACCTATGAAAGCGCCGTTTTCTCTGATCGAAATGCTGGGAGATCGCGTACCCCATCTGCACATCGTTGATGTGGGGGCGATGTTCATCGGGCCCGAGCACATCCCCTATCGCACGCTGCTCGAACCCGGTCGCACGACCGTGACCGGGTTCGAACCGATATCGACCGAGTGCGAAAAACTGAACCAATCGGCATCGCCGGGGCAGCGATTTCTGCCGTACTGCATTGCCGACGGCACTGTCCGAACTTTCTATGTCACGAACACCGGATTCACTTCTTCGCTCTACGAGCCCAACACGGAGCTCCTCAACGCCTTCAACAATCTGGGCGAGCTAACCCGCGTGCAGGGAACCGAGCAGCTCCAAACCAAGCGTCTCGACGATGTTTCCGAAGTATCCGACGTTCATTTCTTGAAGCTCGACGTTCAGGGCGCCGAACTTGACGTCCTGAAGGGCGCGGAACGCACTCTGAAATCGGTAATGCTCGTGTATTGCGAAGTCGAGTTCCTGGACATGTACAAAGGCCAGCCCCTCTTCGGAGAAATCGATTCGTTTCTCCGCACCCAGGGATTCATGCTTCACTTTCTGAACGGGTTCGGCGGCCGGGGCTTCGTGCCCGTGACCGCGAACAACAACATCAATTTGCCAGTCCGACAAGCGCTCTGGTCCGACGCCATCTTCGTGCCGGATTTCCGTCGGCTGCATCTCTATCCGCCCGAGCGCCTGCTTGCGCTTGCGGTAATGCTCCACGAGCTCTACCTCTCGGTCGATCTGGTCTCGGTGATCCTGAATCACTACGACCGAAAAATGAGCACGGATCTCTGGTCGGAATACCTGCGCAGGCTCACCGGCCGCGAGAATCCCGGCAAACGGCCCCCTCTCGCGGGACTCGATTGAAGATCGATGTGCCTTTCGGCCTCTCCCGATGGGCTAGCGCCTCGCCAGGAGGTCGCGGATTTCGGTGAGCAACTTTTCTTCGTTCGTCGGCCCCGGAGGCGGCGCCGGCGGCTTTTCTGCCTCGAAGCGCCGCCTCGCAGAATTGAACGCCTTCACGACCAGGAAGATACACAGCGCGAGGATCAGGAAATTGATCGTGATGGTGATGAAGGAGCCGTACGCGAGCACCGACCCGAGCTTGCGCGCCTCTTCCAAACCAATATTCGGATTGGCTTCAACCGCCTCGCGGACCTTCGCGCCGAGTGGGATGTACCGGTTCGTAAAATCGACTTCGCCCGCCATGCCGACAACGGGCATGATCATGTCCTTGATCAACGAATTGACAATGCTCCCGAACGCGGCGCCGATGATCACCCCGACCGCCAGATCGAGCATGTTGCCCTTCAGGGCAAATTCGCGAAATTCTTTGATGAGGCCCATGCGTTCCTCCCCTGAGAAAACGCGCGACTATTCGCGCGGCGGGAGTATACCGAACGGCGAGGGCGACTCGACCTCACTCACTTGTGCGTCGAAAATCAAAGGCCGGGGTGGGATTCGAACCCACGAAGCTTGCGCAACGGATTTGCAATCCGCTCCATTTGACCACTCTGGCACCCGGCCAAGGGTTTTCCGGCGATTTCCGGAAGGTTGATACTAAGCCCCGCCCCTCACAGGTCAACCGAGAGCCAGCCGATCGGGCTCGAACACCCACCCCGCCCGAGCCGATGAACTGGTTACGCTAGTCCTGTTGCGGCGTCGCAATCGCGGGCTTGGAACATTCGCTCGGAGGTTTTCATGTTCGGGCAAAGGATGAATCAGCTCCCTCCCGCAATGTTTCTATTCCTCGCGGCCACCGTCGGGCTTGCAATCGAACCCGAACAGCCGGAGGCCGTCAAGATTGAATCCGGATCGCCTCAGCAGGCTGAGGGGAGTGCGCCGAAGGGAAACTCCGCGAAACCGCGCGCAACGATTCCCGGCCTGAGTCCGGAGACCTTTGCCGTCCCTCCCGGGCGTTACTTTCCGGAAGGAACGTTTCTCGTCCGCCGAACCGGCACAGTCAGATTGCTGAAGACCGGAGATTCTGTTTTCATTCCCGACATGCCGTCGCCTCGCGATGCACGGAGGCGGGGCGAGCGCCCGATGATCCTCCTGCCTTGTCAGACGCTGGCGGCCATGCAGTCTTCGATCGCCACAAGCGCCAACCCGGCGGAGACCCGAGTCGAGGTATCCGGACAGCTTTTCGTCTACCGCGAACGACAGCAACTGCTCCCAACGATCTTCACGGTGACTCGCGCCCCGACTCCCGCCTCGATCCCGGCAAAACCGGCGGCGCCGGCCGCGAAGGACGAGTCGGAAGAAGCAACCTCGGTCAGGCCCGGAGATGATCCGGAAGTCGCCGACATCATCAAGCAACTCGAGACCCGGCGATCCGAAGCTCTGCCGCAGATCAGCATTACTAATCCGAAAGATGAAAAGACCGACGATTCGAAAGCCGCGACCGAGCCGGAAGCAGAACATGCGGGCGCCGCGAGGTCCCTTGTCCCCGAAGGAACGATTTTCACGGATCGCCGGGGCAGGCTGGTGCGGATGGGAGATCGGCTCGGCATTGCGTTCGACGGCGACGCCAACACGCCGGCCGAGCCCGCGATGTACATCATCCGCTCGAAGGCCTTGGAACGTCTGGAAGGCGCGATCGCGAATCGCACCGGAACGTTGGATATCGTGATGACAGGCCGGGTGTATGCCTATCGAAACCAGAATTACATCCTTCCGCTGCACGCGCAGCTCGAACCCGTAGGTCAAATACGGCCGTTGCAATAGAGCAGCGGGCGAACTGCACGGAAAGCGAATACTCTGGCTTCAATGGTGGAATTGCTTGCCGAAGTTGCGAACCCCGACCCACCGGTGGGTCAGATCGGGCGCGGATTTCTGCTTCTCGCGCTGCTGAGTCTCGGCTTGGTCGTCGTCATGTCGGCGCTGGTGCTGGGAATGCTGGCTCGCCGACGTGCCCGGCTGCGCGTGCTTTCGCAATCGGGCACCCATTCGCGAGCGCAGGACCCGTGGAAAGCAAGCGCGGAAAGAGCCGACGTTCCCACGGCGGAAGAGCTGTATCGGGCGAGCGGCTTCGATCAGGACGACACGCGGATTGAGGATTCACCCGATTTTGGCGACGACGGGCCGGGTGACTCGGGCAACGATCACAAGCGACGCAAGCCCCGAAAACCCGATCAATTCTGATCGCACCGACGCCGCGTGCTCCCCGGTCGCCGAACAATTGACCGGGAATGCCGGCACAAACGCTCACAGCACTCATCACCGGCGGTACTCGACGCGTCGGGCTTGCCATTGCGAGGGCGCTCGTGGGGTGCGCCGCCGCCGACCGGTCCTCGAACGAAAAACCGAATACGACACTTATCCTGACTTCACGCGATCCTGATTCGACCGAAGCGCAGAACGCGCGGGGTGTTCTCAAAGCGCTCGGCGCCCGCGTCGAGTTGGAGCGTTTCGATCCCGGCGACAGCGAATCCGTCGCATCGCTCGCCCAACGCTTGAAGGAAAAGCATGCTTCTCTCGATGCGCTCGTGCTCAACGCAAGCAGCTACGCCCCGACTCCGTTGCGACAACTGACCTCGGATAATCTTTCGGATTTCATGACCATCAACGCCTTTTCGCCGGTGTTGCTCGTCGAAGAGTTGTTGACGCTGCTGGAAAAATCGACTCTGCCCGGCGGAGCCGGCATTGTCGCGATGGTGGACATGCACGTGCTCGGCCGGCCTCGGAAAGACTTGCTCGCCTACTCGATGAGCAAGGCCGCACTTTTGGAGGCGGTCCGCTCGCTCGCGCGCGAACTCGCGCCCAAGATCCGGATCAACGCCGTCGCGCCGGGCGTGGTCGCATGGCCGGAAGCGGGAAAAGAATCGGGCGAAGCGTTTCGGCGGGAGTACCTGAGCCGGGTTCCGCTGCAGCGCGCCGGGACACCCGAAGATGCCGCGGAAACCGTGCGGTGGCTCGCGCTCGATGCCCGATACGTCACAGGCGAAGTCGTCCGCGTCGATGGCGGACGCTGGCTCGCGTGAAATCGATCGCGATGATTCCCTGCCCCGCTACCCTCACCCGCACGTGTACCAACTGCTCCTGACAAAACGGTACCTTTCGAGCAAGATCATGCCGCTGCTCGCGGCACTTGCCGTCGCGCTCTGCACGGCGATGGTCATCGTCGTCTGGTCGGTGATGGGCGGTTTTCTTGTCATGCTCATTAATTCCGGGCGCACGCTTTCCGGAGATGTTTCGATCTCCTGGCCGATCACCGGCTTTGCGTACTACGAGGATCTGATCAAGCGGCTCGAAGCCGATCCGGAGGTTGCCGCGGCAGCGCCGGTGATCGAGACGTACGGGCTCATTGGCCTGCCCGACGGGCGCACCGAAACGGTGTCGATTAAGGGCATCGATGGCCCGTCTTTCTCGCGGGTGACCGATTTTGAAAAGACGCTGTACTGGCGCCCGATCGACAAACCCAACGAAAAAGATACGACACGCCAGGATCTTCGCCTCGGCAAGCACGACCTCTGGAAGCAACTCCTCGAGGGCGGCAAGCGACTGGTGCGCACCGAGATCTCCAAGACGGATCGACGGACCGTGGAGCGCCCCGCCGTCGTCCCGGGCATTTCGGTCAGCGGATTCAACTTCCGCGAGCCATGGGGTTTCTATCCAGGCCTTCCGATGATCCGCACGACCGAGGGCGAAAAGAAGCCGGTGGACATGTTCATGCTGCCCGTCGATGGAACGGTCACGCTCAACGTGCTCCCGATGGACAGCAAAGGCCGGGCGATCGAGATGGTGGCGCGCACGTTCCCGGTGGCGAACGAGTTCCACTCGGGCCTCTACGAGATCGATCACCGAACTGTTTTTGTGCAGTTGAACGCGCTGCAGGAAATGCTGAAGATGGACCGTGCCGCGAAAATCGACACTTCCGGCGGCAGCATCAAACTCTCGCAGAATCCGGACGACGAACGGTTTCTCCCTCGGAAAGTGATCAGCGAAGATCCGGCGCGCGTGACGAGCGTCCTCGTGCGGAGCAAGCGCGACTCGTTCGACATGGCCGACGCGGATCGGCTCGCCAAGCGCGTCGCAACGATCTACGAGCAATTTGCCGCGGCACACGAGGGCAAGGTTCCCGATCCGACATCGATCCGGATTCTGACTTGGGTCGATCAGAACCGCACGATGATCACGGCGGTCAAGAAGGAAACCGGGCTCGTGCTGTTTATCTTCTGCTTTGTCTCGCTCACCGCGGTGTTTCTGGTGCTCGCCATCTTCTGGGCGATGGTGAGCGAGAAAACACGCGACATCGGCGTGCTCCGTGCGGTCGGTGCTTCTCGCTCGGGAGTCGCGGGATTGTGGTTGCTCTACGGGCTGGCGATAGGAATTGCCGGATCGGCCGCTGGTTTCGCGCTCGCCTACGTCGTCGTCACCAACATCAACGCGATCCACGAGTGGATCGGACAGCATCTCGACCTCTACATCTGGGATCCGCGCGTGTACTACTTCACCCGCATTCCGAGCGATCTTGACCCCTTCCACGTTCTGGTGGTTCTTTGCGGCGGCCTGCTCGCAAGCTGCCTCGGCGCGCTCTGGCCCGCGGCACGCGCCGCCCGCATGAACCCCGTCCAGGCATTGCGATTCGAGTAAACACACACGAGCACACGATTGACCGCCGTCGCCGCTTCCAAATCTTCGCTCCGGCCAAACGCCAAAGGCGACGTCATTCTCCGCGCCGAGAATCTGCGGAAGACTTATCAGCTGGGCCGGACCAAGGTCCCGGTTTTGCGCGGCGTTGATCTGAGTATCCGCGAAGGGGAATCCATCGCCGTGCTCGGTGCCTCCGGCTCGGGGAAGAGCACGCTGCTCCATTTGCTCGGCGGGCTCGACAATGTCGACGCGCCGTCCCCCGATGTTCCAGCGCCCGCGATCATGTTCCGTGGACAGGACCTCACCAAAGTCTCCACGCGCGTGCTCGATGGCTACCGGCGCCGGCGCGTTGGCTTCGTTTTCCAGTTCTACCACCTGCTCCCTGAATTGACGGTGCTACAGAACGTCACGATCGCAGCGATGACCGCCATGGGCACTCTCGAATACTGGCGG
Source organism: Phycisphaeraceae bacterium (assembly GCA_019636555.1). NCBI lineage: Bacteria > Pseudomonadati > Planctomycetota > Phycisphaerae > Phycisphaerales > Phycisphaeraceae > Phycisphaeraceae bacterium. Next base: position 2,723,282 of record JAHBXH010000001.1, read on the forward strand.
AATCGCGCCACCATCCGGACGCACGCGCGGGAGTTGCTCGAACGCATCGGGCTTTCGCACCGGATCGCTCACCGGCCGGCGGAACTTTCCGGCGGCGAGCGTCAGCGAGTCGCGATTGCGCGTGCTCTTATCAACAAGCCCGACTTGCTCCTCGCCGATGAACCGACCGGCAACCTCGATCGGGTGACCGGAGCATCCATCCTCGATCTGTTCACAAGCTTGCACAAAGACGGACAATCGATGGTGATCGTCACGCACGACGAAACAACCGCGGCACGTTCCGACCGCATCGTGAGGCTGGTGGACGGCAAGGTCCAGAACGGTCAGTGATATCGCAACGCCGATCGAGATACCCCCAATCGAACGCAGGCCCCGTTCAGAAACCGTAAAGACGACGGCGATACAAACACGCTAGCGGGTACTATATTTTGACTTCGCACCGGTCGGTCGGGAGAGTCAATCATCGCATGCCACGATCATCCGCGAGCACCATCGATTCTGCGCATTCCGCTCAGGTGACAAGCCTTGGCGGTCTTCGCCTCGACGGAGCATGCCAACAGCTCTCGGCAACGGGAATCTCGATCGAGGGCGCGCACGGCCCAGTTCCCGCCACGCTTGTCGATGTCGGCCCGCGGTCGAAGTCCGTGCCCCCCTTCGTCTTCCTGCACGGGCTTGTGGGCCTGAACGAACACTGGGAAAACGTTGTTCGCCGCTTCAGCACCACCGCTCGCTGCATCATGCTGCAGATCCCTCTGCTCGACCTCAGCGGCGAAGATTGCTCCATCCAAGGCGTCTCGGCTCTCACGGCCCGGTTTCTCGAGAGCTACTTCGGCAACGAAGGGTCGCTTCCGGTCGCCCTCGTTGGGAATTCCTTCGGAGGTCATGTTGCCCTTCGTCTGGCGATCGAACGCCCCGACCTGGTGCAAGCCCTCGTTTTGGCGGGCTCGTCCGGCCTGATCGAAAAATCGATGGTGAGCGATGTGCAGATCCGTCCCAGCCGCGAGTGGCTCCGCCGAAAGATCGGCGAGCTCTTTTACGATCGCAAGCACCTGAACGAGAACGACATCGAGCGCGCGTACAAGGAGCTTTCGAGCCGATCCGGCGCCCGTGCGATGGTCAAACTCAGCCGCTCCGCCAGGCGCAACCACTTGGGCAGCAAGCTGGGGCAGATTCGCGTGCCAACGCTTTTGATCTGGGGCCGCGAAGACATCGTGACACCGCCCGAGGCCGCCGAGGGTTTTCGAGCGTCCATACCGAGCAGCCGCATCGTGTGGTTCGACCGCTGCGGACACGCGCCGATGATTGAATGCCCGGAACAATTCGCCGACGCGATGACCGGTTTTATTTCCGACATCCGTCGCTGACGCCCGCGATACACGTCGAGCAGTTCCGAAGAAGTTCCGCAGTATTTCCCGACATGGCCCCGACGATTCAACTGCTGCCCGACCTGCCTCCCGGCCCCGCGCGGTTCCGCGATCGCCCGAGTTGGACGACGCTCATCGGCGCGGGTCTTCGGACATACCTAACACCACGTGCTCGCAAACTCGCGGACACGCGATTTTGGCGATCGAACACTCATGCGATCCAGCGGAAGACTCTGCGCGATCTCCTCCGAACCGCAGCGCCCACGCGTTTCGGCCGGGAGAACAAGTTTGCCGCGCTCGCAAGCACCGCCGACGCGGAGCTCATCGACGCCTATCGAAAGTCATTTCCGGTGCGCGACTGGTACTCGTTCAAAGATCAAATCGCGCGCATGCGCGAAGGGGGCGAGCCAGATGTTCTCTGGCCCGGACTCGTGCGCGATTTCGCGCAGACCAGCGGCACGACCGCCGGTGATAAATTCATCCCGGTTTCAGCGGAGATGATGCGCTCCAACTTTCGTGCATCGCTCGATATCTTCGCGCATCTTGCAAATCAGAACGTCAAGCTCGCGAGCCTCCTCACCGGGAAATGTCTTTTCCTGGGCGGCTCGACCAACCTCGACACGAATTCGCACGGCATACGAACCGGCGACCTTTCGGGCCTTGTCACGCCGCTCATTCGCTGGCCGATCTCCAGTATCTATCTTCCGGGTCCCGAAGTCGCGCTCATGAGCCACTGGCCGAGCAAGATCGAGGCGATGGCGCTCCGCTGCATCAACGAAGACGTTCGCATGATCTCCGGCATGCCGAGCTGGGCGATGGTGCTCGCCGAACGCCTGATCGAACTCGCTCGCGCCCGCGGTATCACCAGCCGCGTGCCCGGCGAAGACGGCGTGCCGATCACGACACTGCGACAGGTCTGGCCGAACCTCACGCTCTTTGTCCACGGCGGGGTGCGCTACCAGCCGTTCGATCCGCGTGTGCGCCAGGTCTACTCCGGTTCGCCCACCGGCGCCGACATCGCCCACCGCTTCGAGCTCTATCCGGCCTCCGAGGCGTTCATCGCGATGCAGGATGCACCGAATCCGATCGGCGCACCCCCGGGCTCTTCGCATCCTTCGCTCCGCCTCAACGCCGACCTCGGCAATTACTTCGAGTTCGTGCCGATCGAAAGAATCAACGACCCGGATCCCGAAGCCTTCAGCGCCGATCAGGTTGAAAAAGGACAGCGCTACTGCGTCATTCTCACGACATGCGCCGGACTCTGGCGCTACAACATCGGCGACGTCGTTGAGTTCGACGGTATCTGCGACGGACCAGATCGCCGCGGCGACGGACCCAGCCGGCTTCGGATCGTCGGTCGACATCGCCACTTCGTCAACGCTTTCGGCGAGAACCTCATTGTCGAGCACATCGAAACCGCCGTCGCGGAAGCAGCCCGTGCCGCGGATTTCCTGGTCGGCGAATTCACCGCAGCTCCGGTCTATCCGAGCGGCCCGCGACGCGCGGGTCTCGAACTCGCGATCGAGATCGAGTCCAAGCCCGAAGCGTCCGGCGGTTCGCTCGAACGGTTCCGCGACGCGTTCGACGCGAGCCTCAAAAAGCAGAACGTCGATTACACGACCAAACGCACCGACGGCGTCGGCATGTCCCTCCCGACAATCACGCCACTGCGGCCCGGCGCGTTCCATCGCTGGCTCGAATCCCGCGGCAAGCTCGGCGGGCAGCACAAATGCCCCCGCTGCGCCAACTCCCGCGAGCTTCTCGAACAGATAGTGCAATTCTCGGGCGACCGGTAATCCGGCAGAGCAGAGCCAAGTTCGAGCCCCGCCCGACCGGCATGATCGACTGAATCGATTGTGCGGGAACACGCCCCGGTTTCACACCGCGCTATCAGAGCCCGCTTTCGCTTCTCTCGAATTCTGTGGCATGTTTCACCCTGAGCGATGGATTGCTCGCCAGAGCATCGCATTTCTCAGGGAGAGAGAGATATGAAGATTCGTCAGGCCGCAATCGGCTCCGCGATCGCTCTGATCGCCGCTTCGGCGACCAACGCCGCCCCGATGTACAACACGATTCAGACCGCGCCCTCCGGCGAGCAGAATGTTTCGAGCATCCTCGGCATCCTCTTCGGCGGCACGTGGAGCGCCGTCGGCGGCCCGGGCTCACTCAACCTCGGCAACGGCTCGATCACAGCCCAGCGAATCGCCGACGGAAACGTGGGCGGACCGATGAGCCTCACGGCCTCGGTAGGCTCCCTCAATACCTCGGACGGCCAGATCTGGTCCGGTTCGCAGGTCGCCTTCGAAGTCAAAGCCAAGTACGCAGGCGACAACTCCGTCTTCGGCTGGCGCGACGACACCAACGGCGGCGTCTTTTCTCAGGTCACCAACACCGGCAGCATCGGCAATAGTGGCGACTTCACCGTCAGCTCGAGCTTCCGTTGGGTGCTGCAGGACCTGACCACCGGCAAGGAATTCACCAGCCGCGTCAGCGACAACCTCGACGCGTCGGGCGGTGCTCACGGCCAGTTGGTCACGTACCGCCTCATCGGCGAGGGCTTTTCGACGCCCACCTGGGCGCTCTTCTGGGAAGACCGGATCTCTCCCGGCGCGGACTACGACTACAACGACTCGGTCATCGTGATTTCCGCGATGATCCCCGCGCCCGGCTCGTTCGCGACCGGCGCCATGGGTCTGCTTCTTGCCGCCCGCCGGCGTCGGCGATAAGTGTCCGGATCAGAGAGCCTTCCCCCGTCTCAGTTCTTTCCAATGCCCCGACCCCGGGCGGTGCGGACGAAGTTCCGCGCCGCCTCTTTTCATCGACGCGTGCGATCCGGCACACCCACAACGCGGCCGACGCCCACTACACTCTGGCCGCATGCACATCCCCGAGTTTCTGACATCGCAATTGCTCATCTCCGTGCTCGTGCTGCTCGTGGTCTTCCATGTCATTTTGGGCGGCGCCGGCATGTGCATCTATCTCGAGCGCAAGATCTCCGCGTACATCCAGGACCGCATCGGCCCCAACCGCGTGGGCTTTGACTTCGGTCTTCCGTTCCTCGCGTTTCTGAAGGGCATGTGGGGGCTTGGCCAATTCCTTGCCGACGGCCTCAAGCTCTTCCTGAAGGAAGACTACACCCCCGCGCGCGCCGACAAGATGCTCTTCGCTCTCGCGCCGGCGCTCGTCGTGATTCCCCCGCTCGTCACGTTCGCGATCATTCCGTGGGGCGGCGAATGGATGGCGCCCGCGCTGCCCGTTCCATTCTTCGGTTGGCTCCCCTCCACCACCGTTCTCGTCGCGGGGGCCAACATCAGCGTCGGTCTCGTCTACGTCTTTGCCGCGGCATCCCTCGGCGTTTACGGCATCACGCTCGGCGGCTGGGCCGCGAACAACAAGTACTCGTTCTTCGGCGGCCTCCGCGCCACAGCGCAGATGATTTCGTACGAAATCCCGATGGGGCTTTCTCTGCTTGCGGTGCTCCTCACGGTCGGCAGCCTGATCCCCGAGCAGATCATCCGCTACCAGTTTCAGAATGGCTGGCTCATTCTCAGCCAGCCGATCGCCGCAGCACTCTTTTACATCACCGCGCTCGCCGAGGGAAATCGCGCCCCGTTCGACAACGCAGAATGTGAGCAGGAACTCGTCGGCGGCTTCCACACCGAGTTTTCCTCGATGCGTTTCGCGCTCTACCCGCTCGCCGAATACGCGCACCTCATCACCGGGAGCGCGCTCTTTGCGATGATCTTCCTCGGCGGATATCACCTGCCGCTCGGTTTCCTCGGCCGCGATCACTGGTTTAGCCCTGAAAACACGACCACGATCGGCATGATCGCCAAGATCGCCGTCTTCGCGACCAAGACCTTCCTGCTCATTTGTTTCGGCATGCTCATCCGGTGGACGATTCCCCGCCTGCGCTACGACCAGGTCATGACCTCGGCGTGGCAGGGCGCGATCCCGATTTCTCTGCTCGTGGTCATCGTCACCAGCGTGATGGTCTACTTTGGCCAGACATCTCTGCTCGCCCTCCTCGGCGCAAACGTCGTCATGTTCTTTGTCATCCTGATCGCACTGCCGCTGATGCCGCGCACGGCGAGCAACGTCCGCATCCCGCTTTACGGTTCGCGCTACAGCCCGATGGAAGGCGAAACCGTAATTACCGGCCCGACGGATCCCACGGCGCGCGAAGATCGCCCGGTGCAAGCAGCCGCCGGGGCATAGACCCGCGTCACGCTCGCAACCGCTCGACCGATTACGATTCCCCGTGATCGGCGTTCCCATCCAACTCGGCCCTTTGCGCCTCGCGAGCAATCTGCTCCTGGCGCCCATCGCCGGATACTGCGATCTTGCGTTCCGCACCATCGTGCGCGAATGGTCCACGCATCCGGCTGGAGTCGGCGCGGGCGTCGGGCTCGCGTGCACCGATCTCCTCAGCCCGCAGGGTCTTCTCCGCGGCACCGCTACGAGCCTCGATCTCGCCGCCACCAACAACTTCGACAAACCCGTAGGAATGCAGCTCTACGGCAGCGATCCCGAGATCATGGCGCAGGGCGCGCGCTGGGCGGTCGAGCACGGCGCGACGCTCATCGATATCAACATGGGCTGCCCGGTCGACAAGGTGACAAAGAAGGACGGGGGCAGCAAGCTCCTGACCGACCTGGCTCGAGCCGTCGCAATCGCAGCCCGAGTCGTCAAGGAACTTGAAGCATGCTCGCTTTCCACGGATGAATGGTTGCGTCGCCTCGGCAATTCTTCTCTTCAAGTGCCTAATGCCAAGTGCCCAGTGCCTCTTACGTGCAAGATCCGTCTTTGCTGGAGCGACGCTGACTATCACGCGGGCAACGCGTGCTCCCCCCATTTGGCCCGAATGCTCGCCGATGTCGGCGTCGTTGGCGTCACAGTGCATGGGCGCACAACCGAAATGAAGTTCTCCGGAGAGGTGCAGCTCGCCGGCATCGCGCGCGTCGTCGAATCAGTGAACGGGCGCATTCCGATCATCGGTAACGGCGATGTCGTTGAGCCCGAGCACGCGACGCGCATGATCCGCGAAACAGGCTGCGCCGGCGTCATGATCGGGCGCGGCGCTCTCAGCACGCCCTGGCTCTTCCGTGATGCCTGGGCGCTCCAGATTTCCGGTGCAATTCCTGAAGAGCCCTCCAAAGAAGAGATCATCGAAACCGTCCGCCGCTACCTGCAACTGATGGTCCAAACCCGGGGTGAGCACTACGCCATGGTCCAGATCCGGCGCCGAATGACCTGGTTCGCCAAGCGGCTTCACACCATCGACGAGCGAGGCCGAATTGTCGGCGTTCGACCCCTGAAAGAGGCTGTCAGAATCGCTCAAAGCCCGCAGGAAGTCAACGACCGGCTGGATGAGTTTCTGGCTGGCGGGCTTCGGAGCAGGATGCCGGCGTCGGAGACAGCGGACGCGTAGCCGTCCGAAAATCATTCGACCGCCCCTCACAGATCGCAAACACGATCGCTATGCTTTGTCCTGCTCAAACTCGGTTCTTTTCTGAACCGATTGCCTCGCCTCGCCGCTGAATAAGACCAAAGCCTCGACGGGAGCTTCCTATGCCTTTCAATCGAATCATCGTTGCTGTTTCGGGCTTGAGCCTTGCCTGCACCGCGTGGGCGCAGCCCGCGGCAACTCCGCAAACAGCGCCTTCTTCCGAGTCACCCGCCGGGGATCGCCTTCCTCCAAGGCCCGGCCAACTCCCGCCTGCGGCACCGCAGCCCGTTGGTCCATGCGGCCGCTTCACTCCCGACGAGAAGAGCTTCAACTTCGGAAAGATTCTTTCCTCGAACTCCGTCGAGCACACGTTCAAGTTCAAGAACACCGGCGACGCGAACCTGATCATCACGAGCGCGTCCGGCTCTTGCCATTGCACCGTGCCCCAACTCTCGAAAATGGAGTACGCGCCCGGCGAAACCGGCGAGATCCGCGTCATCTTCGACCCGAAGGGAAAAGCCGCCGGCCCGGTGACCCAGCGCGTCACCGTCGTTTCGAACGATCCGACCGCGCCGACTGCGTCGCTTTCCATCGAAGCGGACGTGCAGCCCATCGTCACAATCGAGCCGCGCCTCGTGGCGTTCAACCAGGTCGCGAAGGGTGAATCGCGCACGGTCGATCTCGTCGTGACCGGCAGGATCGAGAATTTCGCCGTGACCGACATCAAGTTCGATGGCCAGGGCGAAGAGATCACGACCGAAATCGGCAAGGCCGAACCCGCCGAAATGAATGGCGAGAAGTTCTACAGGATTCCCGTCAAAGTCATCTATCCGCCAGCAAAGAAGATCGAGCGATTCAACCGCAACATGATCGTGACGACCAACGACTCGCGCGAGAAGGAAATCCGCATTCCCGTTCTTGGCGAAGTCATCGGCGACATCGACACCAAGCCCCAGCGCGTGACGATGGGCCTGGTGGCTCGCTCGGCCGAGTTCAGCAACACGGCCACCATCGCCAGCCGCTCGAACAAGCCGTTCAAAATCAAGGGCATCAAGCAGATTGATGCGCCTCCGGGCCGCAACGATCCGCAACTGAAGTTTGATATTCAGCCCGCCAAAGCCGGCGCCGGCGGCGATTCCAACTCCTACACCATCGCCATCTCGGGCGAGGCCCCGAAGGACATGTACCGCGGCGTGATCGACTTCGATGTTCTCACCGACGTGCCCGGCGAAGAAGCCGTGCGCATGGGTGTCTACGTTGTCGTCCGCTGATCAAGGTTCGCCGGCAAGGAGCGCCGCGATGATCACCCTGCTCTGTCGCATCTTCGCGATCATCGGTCTTGGTGTCACGATCGGTGCCGCAGACTCTTGGCTGCGCCCCGCCGTCATTTCGCTCAAGCCAAACGCAATCCCGGTTCCGGCACGAGGTACCGAGACGTCGGCGCCCATCAAGAGCGCTGAAGAACCGATCTCGCCGAGGGAAACCGCGCCAAGCGAATCCGATGAGATGATGATCGATGCAATGCGCGCCAAGGAGATGTTCGACTCCGGCGTCGTCTTCCTCGATGCCCGCATCGAAAGCGCGTACAAAGAAGAGCACGTCGCCCAGGCCTTCTGGCTCAATTCAAAGAACTTCGGCACGCCCGCCGCGGCAGACGCGATGAAAGTGCTTGACGCATCACAACCCGTCGTCATCTACTGCGACGGGGGCGATTGCGATGCTTCCAAGAACCTCGCCATCCTGCTCCAACAAGCGGGGTTCGCCAGGATCTACATCTTTGAAGCCGGCTTCCCGGATTGGAAGAAGCACGGCTTCCCGGTCGAGAGCACCAAACCATGAGCATCCTGAGCAAGCTGTTCCTGATGCTCTGCCGGTTCGCGGTCGCCGCGCTCTTCCTCTTTGCCGCGTACCAGAAACTCTTCGCGCCCGATTCAGGTCCGCAAAAGTTCGCTCTCGCAGTCCACAGCTTTAAAATCCTCCCCGACCACCTCGTCCTCCTCGCGACCGGTGTGATCCCCTGGCTCGAAGTCATCTGCGGCATTTTGCTCATCTGCGGCCTTTGGACCCGTGCCGCGGCAACGCTGCTCGCGCTCCTGCTCATCGGCTTCACTGCCGCCGTCATCTCCGTGCTGGCACGCGGGCTTCCCGTTTCGTGCGGCTGCTTCGGAAACCTCACCCTTCTCTGCTCGAAAGACGTGATGACCGGCTGCAAGGTCGCTGAAAACGCTTTGATCCTGCTCCCAACGCTGCTCGTCGCCGTCTTCGGCGGCGGCTTCCTCGATTCTGACCGCCCGATGAGGCGAATCCGCTTCGATCCACCGGCCTCCCAGCCGACCGCACCTCCTCCCGTGGCCTCGCCTTCCAAGGCCTGAACGCCTAACATCCTGACCCTACCGGGCGCCCTGAAGGCCTCCGGTGGATCATGTCGCCCGGACGGGAGCGTTCTCCTGAGACCCCGGGCCGAAGTCCACGACCAGGTCCACGACGGAGTGTTCCATGAGCAAGTTCGCCAAGTTCAGCGCCGGCCCCCAGCCCAAGCCCAAGATCACCAAGACGACCCCCAAGGGCAATATCTTCATCGACTACAAGGACATCGAGAACCTGCGCCGCACCATGTCGCCCAACGGCAAGATCTTCGCTCGCAAGCGCAATGGCACATCGGCCCAGGAGCAGCGCCTGCTCGCTCAGGCGATCAAGCGTGCCCGCTTTATGGCGCTCCTGCCGTACACCAGCGCGACGCTGTAAGTAAGCGATCATCTTTCCATTTGTCAGCCACCGGCCGATCCGATTGGATCGGCTTTTTCTTGCGCCCGCTCGCACGACATCCTCAACGCCCCCACCGCACCTCCCCACCTCCCCGCCTCCCCGCCTCCCCGCCTTCCCGCCTTCGTCGCGGCAACACCGATACCGTTTTCGATACTTTGATCTGCGATCCGAACTCTGAGATCTGAGATTTTTGACTTGGGACTTCGGGTTCCCGACATCTCCGGCATCCGACATCGATTCTCCCATGCCCCTCCGCGACTACTCCAGCCTCCTGACTTCCGCCCGCTCGTACCGCGCCGGTGACCGCGCCACCTCCATGCGAGCGTTCCTCGACCTCACCTGGTCCGCGTTCGGCGATGAGAATCCGTCGTCGGAGCGCAAGACGATTTCCTGGATCGGCTTCTACGAACGCGACCACCAAGATGCCGCCCAGATGATCCTCATCGACCGCCGTCCCAAGCCCGCATGCTCCCCGATCGGCCTGCACGGTCTCTGCGGCAAGGGCATGCTCGAATCCACTTCCTACATCGTCGATGATGTCCGCACACTCGGCGCGAACTACGTCGCCTGCGACCCGCGCGATCAGAGCGAACTCGTTGTGCCGCTGATCGACGAGAAAGGCGAGAGTTTCGGCGTGCTGGATGTTGACAGCTTCGCGATCACCGCGTTCGATGAGCACGATGCGGCACAAATGCAGCAACTGCTCCTTCACTTTGGCCTGACCGGCCGCTCCACGCCGCCCCGTATCATGCGAGCCTGATCGCCCGGCGATCTGCCGCATGCCCGACACCAACCCCTCACCTCGCACTCGCTCCCTGCTGGATCGTTTTCTCAGCGAGAATCGCAGCGTGGCAACGAGCCTCACCCTCGCGGCAGGCTTCGCGCTTCAGGCGCTTCTCTGCACCGCGCTCCTCCTCCTGGGTTATCGCGTCCTCGGTGCGGCGGGAGTCCCGTGGGCGATCATTTCCGCGATCATCGTGCTCCAGCCCGAGGTGAACGAATCGCTCCGGGCCGCGGTCGTTCGCATCCTCGCCAACATCGTCGGCGCGATGATCGGGATGATCGTCGGCGTCACGCTGGGAATGGGCGGGTGGCAAGTGATCCTCTCGCTTTCGCTCGTCATTCTCACCTGCGAATTGCTGCGCCTTGATCTCGGTCTGCGTTCGGCATGCATCGCCGTGATCATCATTCTCATGTTCGATGACGCATCCGTGGAACACTCGGCAATGGAGCGATGCATCGCGACAATCACGGGCTGTGCGCTCGCCGCGTCGGTCCAGATCGGCATGGAGCACGCCACGCGGCGACTGGGAATTCACGATCGGATTTTTCCCCGCAAGCCCCCCGCCGCGAAGTGACCGGAACTATCGCGAGCTCAGCTTCAACCCGACGACGCCGACCAGCACGAGCGCGAGCGATCCGAGCCGCAGCGCGCTCGTGGATTCCTTCAGAAACACGATTCCGAACAGCGCGATGAGCGCCATCCCCACACCCGCCCACATCGCGTACGCGAGGCCGATGTCGAGCTTCTTCGTTGCGAGCGCGAGGAATGCCGCGGAAAGGAGATACATCACTCCGAACGCGGCCGTCCACGGCAGCTTCGTGAGCCCTTCGGACTTCTTCATGGCGATCGCCCAGCCGACTTCGAAGATGATCGCGATGATGAGGTACAGCCAGTGCATAATGAAGTTTTCCGCAGCCTCGACGAATTAACCCGTGCTGTCGCGAGAAAAATGAGCCGCGACAATGTATGCGAGCCCGGTAAGAAGCAGCGCATACCCAAGGACCGGCCCAACCCAGAAAGGAAGGAACATCACCGCGATAGCCGACTGCGCGTCGCTATGGTCAATTCCGAATCGCAGTAGAAGGACGTAGGAACCGCAGTACATGAGACTCGCTGTTGCGCCGAACGCAATTGAAAGCACCGGCAACCCTCGGCGAACTATCGCACTGGCCACGAATACGCAAGCCAACATCGAGGGAATGTGGAACAACAGAAAAAAAGCGACACCGCCGAAACTCGTGGCTTCCGGCGCAAGAGTCAGTCCGACAACAAACATTGTGACGAGAGGAAACACATACGCCATGATCATTGCCGACTTGCTCGGCCGACGTCGAACTGAGGCTCCCGCCACGACACGGGTCCCGCATTCCGGACATGGGGCGCTTTGCTCAAGACCATTCATGTTGTAGCCACAAGCAATGCAACCCGATTCCGGTGGTCGAATACGAAACACTTCGGGCGCGAAAAAAACGAGCCCGAGTGTCCCGCTCCCCGCGATCAATCCGCCGAACCATGCGAGTGTCAGCAAGCCGTCACTCATGGCGATTTTGCGGCAGCAATCCGCCCCCAGCACTCCCCAAATCCAATCTTCCGATACCCCTCGCGTTCACAAAATCCCTTGAAAATCACCGTGTCCCCATCCGCCAAAAACGTGCGAGTTTCCCCCGTCGGCAGCTGAATCGGCTTGCGCGGTTTCGGGGTGGGGGGCTTCCCGCCTTCACCCATTCCATCCCACGTCAACTCCAGCAAGCACCCCCGGCTGTCCGCTTCCTTCCCGCTCACGGTGCCGCTCGCGATCAGGTCGCCCGCGAGCAAGTTGCACCCGTTGCTCGCGTGATGCGTGAGCATCTGGCCGAACGTCCAGTACATGTCGCGGAAACTGCCGCGGCTGAGGCGATGGGGCTTCATCCCCTTCTCCGCCATCTGCGCCGAGAGCAAGTACACCTCGAGCGTGATGTCGAAGCCGCCGCTCTTCTGATCCTCATCATCGAACAAGTACGGCAACGGCTTCGGGTCGCCCGCGGGCCTTTCCATCGCGCCGCGCCGGAACGGTGCGAGCGCATCCATCGTCACGATGTACGGCGAGATGCTCGTCGCGAAGTTCTTCGCAAGGAACGGCCCGAGGGGCTGATACTCCCACTTCTGGATATCCCGCGCCGACCAGTCGTTCACGAGGCAAAGACCAAAGAGATGCTCGTGCGCCAGACCGATCGGCACCGGCTCGCCCAATTGATTCCCGCGTGCGATGTACGCCCCCACTTCCAGTTCGTAATCGAGCATCTTGCACGGACCGAACGTGGGTTCCGTTTGACCTTCCGCCGGCGACTGCTGGCCGCTCGGCCTTTTGATCGGCGAACCGCTCAAGACGATCGACGACGCCCGACCGTGATACCCGATCGGCACGTGCTTGTAATTCGGGAGCAGCGGATTGTCGGGCCGGAACATCGCACCCACCGTCGTCGCGTGATGGATCGACGCGTAGAAATCCGTGTAATTGATAATCGGCAGAGGCGGCAGCAGTTTCGTCTCGCTCTGCGGCCGCAGCGCCTTGTCGCGCAGCCTGCGGATCCCCTGACCGCCGCCTTCTTCGCTCAGGAACTTCTGCAGGATCGTCCGCAGCTCCCCGATCAGCCGCGGCGATTCCGCAAACCCGAACCAGTATCCCTGCTCAAACGCCTCGAGCAGTTCTTCAGATCCCTCACGCTCGAGATACCCCGCCTCACCCAGCATCCCCACATCCAGAATCTGATCCCCGATCGCCACGCCCTGATGCGCGTGCGTGTGCTGGTGCTCACCCTCTCCGTGCGTCGCCGCAAAGACGCACAAGGGCAGATTCTGAATCGGGAATTCCGTGTTCGGATCGTTCGCGGATTCGACCCAGGATTTCAGATCAGGATTGTGCGTTTCATTCGGCTTGTTGTTCATCGCGTTCTCAACTCAATCAGACGTCACCACAGAGGCACAGAGACACAGAGAGAAGGGCGGAAATGGGAAGATCAGGTTTCCGCGAAACGCTTTTCGAAGCACGTCCACGCCTCACGATCCGCAATCCACCATCTCCAATCTCTGCGCCTCTGTGCCTCTGTGGTGAACCCCTCTTCAAAGCAGTCCCGCCTTCTTCAAATCTTCCACCGGCTCATCAAACGAGCAGCTCCCGAAGCTCAGCGCGAACGCCTCTCTTGCCCGCGCGATCTCGGTGATATCGAGTACGTGATTCCGCCATGTCAAACCCTGATCCGTGCAGATAAATGCGCCGACTTCGCCCTCCCGCAGCACTTCCTCGGCTCCTGCCGTGTCCAGCCCCTTACCGAACACAAAGCACCCGGCGACAAACACGTTCAAAAATCCGTGCATGGTGCATCGTGCGGCGCCCTTCTCATACGTCAGCGGGTGCTCGCCCCGCACAGGGTGGTGCAAGCCCGCCGTCGCCTTGAACGGCACTTCCGCCTGCCTGCACGCAACGAGAAACTCCGCGACCTGCCGCGGCGTCGGAAACGCGTTCTCGGTCACTCCGCCCGTTCGAATCTTCGCCCCGCACGAATTCCCGGCAAGCGCCGCGACAAACCCGCGAGCATCTCCGCCGGGCAACTTCTCCACCGGCGGCAGTTCAAAGAACGGAAAGATGTCCTCCGGTATCACGTCGAGCACATCATCCACGCGCTCGGCGCTCTCGACTTTCACTTCCACAACATCAACACCCGCAAGCCCCTGATCCTCCCGCGCGTGCCGCTCGTTGAACCGCTCGATCAGATCGATCTCCCCCGCATTCTCAATCAACGCCGAAATCCGCCACGGTTCGCCCGCCGCGGCAAACTCCCGATACCCGCTCGTCGCGTTTGTTCCCGGCATGAGCATCGACGCCGCGGCACTCAACTCCTCAAGCCGCGTCGCCGGACAGACAAACCGGCTCAGCATCCACTCGTGCTGTCCGCTCAGCGCACGGAAATAAGCCTCCGCGGCCGGCTGCATCGCCAGTTTCGCGGGAGGGAAGAGCCCGGCATAGTCGATCAGGCCGCCCAGAAGCGACCGAATGCTCCGCGTCTCCATGGGTACAGGATACTCAACGGTGGCCCAATTCTCCGGCGCGGGTTGCTCGGAGCAATCTGTATTTGGAATCCGCCACAGCGGCAAAAACCGGGTTCCGAGAGCGCCTCATTTTTGTGGATTCGCCGAATCCGTCGCGAACGGATCGGCCCCGCGCCATCGCGCGATCCAGATCTGACTCGACGGCTTGGTCTCGCCCGCTGCCACTTCGCCCCGCTGCGCCGTCCACATCATCCCTTTGCCGTCCGGACTGAACACCGGAAGCACATCGGCGCCGGATGCATTCGTGACACGCGCGTGCGGTAAATCCGGGATCGCGACGCTTGGCGCCTGAACCATTTTCCCCTTTTCAAATCCGGGCGCCCCGGTTGCAACTCCGCTCGCGAGATTCGATGCGGCGCCCGCCGCGGCATCGAGCGCCGATTCATCGACGCGGATCGCGAACACTTCGTAATTCCGGTGCCCCATCTCGCTCGTCGCGTACACAAGAAACTCGCCCGACGGATGCCAGAACGGCCCCCAATTGACATGCTCGTTGCTCGTCAACTGATACTCGCGCTCGATCCCCGTCGGCACGGGCACGCCATCCGCGCCGGTTTCATACCGCAAGTCCGAGGCGTACAACTGCAAAAGATCGTTACCCGCGCGATCGGATCGATAGCAGATCCGTTTGCCGCCCGGCGCAAAGAACGGTCCACCGTCATACCCCGGCGCAACCACGATCGGCGTGTGCGTTTTGTTCACCGTGTCGAAGACGAAGATGTCCGCATCGGGCTTCTCGCCTGTCTGCTTCGCCGGATCGACATTCGCATAAAGCACAAACCGTCCCGTCAGGTCCCAACTCGCCTCGGCGCAGTATCCCGGCCGCTCGAAAAGCACCACCGGCTTTGGTTCCTCGCCCTCATTCAGCGAATTCAGATCGAGCGTCACGATCTTCATGTTCTCGGGGAACGACCACACATACTTGTTCGTTCCGACCTGAAAGCCCGGCTTGTTCGGCGCAAGGGGCGGCTCGATCGTGCACCCGAACAGCACCGTATCCGGATGCTTCGGATGAAACCAGCCGCAGGTGTTGGCGCTGCCCTTCGGGCTGATGCGCCGGATGTTCGAGAGCCCGGTCGTTTCTCCTCCGGCGTTTCGCGTGAGGTCGGCAACGTACATCGAATAGTGCTGGTCCGGTTCCTTGCCCGCTTCCGGAATCGGCACGGCCTGAAAAATGATCCGCTTGCCGTTCGGGCTGAAATACGCCTCGCCCGCCTTCACGAACTCGCTACGGGAGGTCAACTCCTTCCACGAATCCAGCAGCCGCGACTCTTCCTTCCGCCAATCCACCTGTTGCGCCGGAGCGGGCGTGCCCCCATCCTGCATCGCTCCGAACAAAGTCCCCGCGAGAATGACAATTGTCAGCATCTTGAGCTCCGTCGTGCCTTTCGCTCGCCTTTCTCCGGCCCTCTTCCCGATTGTTCGCACGCAAGAATCCGGGGATCGATCAACCCGGTTTCCGCTTGCGAACCACTCGCGTGCACTCCTTCGATTCAATCCTCAAAGGAATTCACCTCGTCCATCGCACGAGCCGCTTTGTCGTGGTCGAAAAACCGAGCGGCGTGCTCTCCGTCCCCGGCATCGGTCCCGAAAAAGCCGATTGCGTGGTGTCACGCGTCCATAGCGTGCTCAGCGCACTCGGCGCCGCGCCGGCGCTCTCCTCACCGGGCCAGATGATCGTTCACCGACTCGACATGGATACTTCCGGCCTCATGGTCGTCGCGCTCGATGCCGATTCCCAGCGTCAGCTCTCCCTGCAATTCGAAGAGCGCCGGCCCGAAAAGACCTACATCGCCCTCGTCGCCGGCCTCGTGCGCGCCGACGAAGGCACCATCGATCTACCGATGCGACTCGATGTCGAGAATCGACCGTATCAGATCGTGGATCACGCGCACGGCCGCCCCGCCAAGACGCACTTTCGTGTTCTGGCGCGCGAAACCGATCGCACCCGCGTCGAATTCCGCCCCATCACCGGGCGCACCCACCAGATCCGCGTCCACGCGAGCAAAGGCCTCGGACACCCGATCCTCGGCGATCCGCTCTACGGCGATCATCCCGACGCAAGGCTCATGCTTCATGCCGCATTTCTCAGCTTTGTTGAGCCCGGAGGCGCCGCGCGCCTGGAATTCCGTTCCGCCCCGCCCTTCTGACACTTCACAAAAACACCGCACCCGCCCGAGGAGAAGGGCGGGTGCGGAAAACTGCGAATGAATCGGTCAGGAATCAGGCTCGACGGCGACGGGCCGCGACCAGACCGCCCAAACCCAGAAGCGCCGCGGCACTCGGTGCCGGGATCACGTCGATCGTGGCGAACAGGAATTCGGGGGAGCCGGCATTCGAAGGAACGCCCGACTGCTTGCTGATCGGCGAAGCCGCGTTGTAGAACGTGAGACCGGCCGCGGAGCCCGATCCGAACGTGTTGTTCGTAAAGACGATCGAACGGACAAACGCCGCGAGCGTGTTGTTGCCGATCACGATGCTGCCCGAAGCGATCTGCTGGACGTAGATCGGGTTATCGGGCAGCGTGGTGAATAACTGGCTCGCAAATGAGAGGGGCGTCCCCGCCTGCCCGAGAATGCGATTGCCGCCGCTCTGAGACTGCTGCAAAAACGCCGCGTTCCCGTTCGGCAGATCTCGCTGATATGCCGTGACCAGGTCGCCGTTGAAGCCGTTGCCGAAGTTGGTCATGACATTGGAACCGGTGAATCGAGCCACCGCGACAGCGTTGCCCGTGCCATCGGCCGTGGTCACCTGCGTGCCCTCGGTGAAGAAAGAACTCACGCGGAACAGCACGCTCTTGGCGCCGGTGCTGACATCCACGTTCAGGTTCCGGGTCCAAGTCGACCCATCGGTGCTGACTTCAAACAGCAGCCCGTATGACGGGGCGGACTGCGCCAGCGCACCCGTCGCGAGACCCGCAACGGCGGCAAAGCAGACAAAGCCTTTCAACATCTCTCTTCTCCTAAAGCGCCGCTCTCGCGGCATCGGGGCGCCTCCGTTGCGCCCGCCCGGAACAACAGGGCGGAGCGCCGCGGCTGCTGGCGCCGCGAAAAAAGCGCCGGCAGCACGGAGGCTCAACCGTTTTTACGGAACGGGGCGGACATGGTTTCTCAATTTCGTCACATACTTCGCAACTGATTCACTATGAGTTTACTCTCATGATTTCATCCCCTGTTTTCTGCGGTATTTCATTCATGTCACACGGGATTCCCCTGAATTCTCGAGCGATTTCGGCGAGGCGTCATCAGGGGAAATCAAACACAAACTGAGATCGGACGAAAAAAGACCACGCCCGCCGAAAGGCGAGCGTGGCTGGTGTTCACGTGAGATTTCTGAGGATCTCTCTACCGTGCAATCTTGCCTTTTCAGGCGCGACGGCGACGGGCAGCGACGAGGCCGCCGAGGCCGATCAGGGCGAGCGAGCCCGGAGCGGGGACGACCTGAAGGGTGCCGGCGATATCCGTCGGCGAGCCTTCCGGAGCCGCGGTGTTCACGTCCTGCACGCCGTTGACGAGCAGATCGCGGTACCACGTGTTCTGGGTGCGCTGGTTGTTGCTGAAGACGATCGTGCGGGTGCCACCGGCCTGGCCGACGGTCATGTCACCCGTGCGGATCACCCACTCGAGCTGGGGCGTGCCGCCCGACGAGGGGCAGTAAGCCGCCAAGGTGCCCGAGAGGAGCAGCTGCGAAGCGAACGACGTGGCCGTCGTGCCGCCGAGGATCGTGTTGCCAGCCGAGAACGAGCTGCTCAGGTAGGTCGTGCCGCCGCTCGTCAGAGCGCCGCGGGTCTGCGCACCGAGCGCATCGCCGTTCGCACCCGAGCCCCAGTTGCTCATCCGCTCAGAGCCGGTGTAACGGGCATAGGCAACAGCCGGGCCCGTGCCGCCGGACGCGGGAACCGGGGTTTCCGGATCGGCGTAGGCCACAACGCGGAACTTGACCGCCTTGTTGCCGCTGCTCACATCGACAGCCGCGTTGGACGACCAAGTCGCGCCGTTGTCGGTGCTGAATTGATACTTGAAGCCCCAAGCAGCGTTAGCCGAGGCAGCGATACCAGCAATGGCCGTGAGGCCCACAACGAAATTCTTCATGTCTCTCTTCTCCTCTGAAAAAAAATCCCACGGAACGGGCGGTTCGTTCCTGACCGATGAAATGTACATCGAAGTCCGGGGGTGCTTCAAGACCTTTCAGTTCGTTTTGATCGTTTTTTGTCAGATTTTCTGGTCTGTAGGGTTGCACGTCCCAGAAATAGTGCCCCGTTCGGTGGTCTGTAACGTCTGTACCCAATGAAACACCCGCCACCTCCGGGTTTTGCCCGATGAAATCCCCCCTTTTCGCGCCATCGAATCTCTCGCGCCCCACCCACCGGGCGGATTTCAGTCGAAATCTGGGTCTGCATCCGTCAATCACAACTCAACCAAGGCGTTGAGGCTCGCGATGCCCATTCGACCCGGACTTTCCTCGTTTCCGGCGCTCCGCCCCACAGCCGATACATAGGGTGATGACCCCATGCTCCCGAATCCGCGGATCGACGAACACACTCAGCTGATGTCAAAAAAGAATCCGCTCCGGCGGTGAGACCGGAGCGGACGATGAGTTCATGACTTGCTGAGTCTGCGGCCTTCGCCGCGGTTTCTCAGACTATTTCCGATCGCTCAGGCGCGACGACGGCGGGCGGCAACAAGGCCACCGAGGCCGAGGAGGGCGAGCGAGCCAGGAGCCGGGATGCCTTCAACGGTGATCGTTGCATTCATGTCAACACGGCCCGGACCACCGGCCTGCGGAGCGCCGGACTGCTTGTTCACGGGCGACGCGCTGTTGTAGAACGTGAGACCCGCCGTGGAACCAGAACCAAAAGTCTTGTTCTGAAGCGTGATCACGTGATTCAGGCCGGCGGCGTCGAGCTTCACTTCGCCGACATAGATTTCCTTGTACGGCTCGAAGGGAACATCGGCGAGGAACAGCTGCGAGCCGAAGCTCGTCACAGCCGAGGTGCCGATCGTGGCGCCCGCGACGGTCGTCAGGGCGGGGTTGCCGCTCGAGATCGTGCGAACGATGTTCTGGAAGTTGTCGGTGCCCTGGAATCCGACAGCCTGGTTCGAACCCGTGAAGCGGGTGAGGGCTTGAGCCGTGCCCGTGCCGTCCGCGGTGGTGATCGTCGGGGCCGAGTTCGGGTCGAAGTACACGCCGAAACGGAACTTGACGGTGTCGCCCGCAGTGGCGGTCACGCTGGAAACCCAAGCGGCGCCATTCCAGACTTCGAACTTGAGGCCATAGGCAGCGTTCGCGCCGGCAGCGAGGCCAGCCACACCAGCAACAGCAGCAATCATGCTCTTCATCATCTTACGGTCTCCTCGCGAATCTCAAAGGAAGACAAACAATGGCCCGCGCGAACACCTCGTGCAGAGCCGTATTTCAAATCTGCCTCGTGTTTTTCGCGTTGCCAGCGAAGTTGGCGGAAAAGTCGGCTTTTTCGCTTTTCCCGGTGCCGACGGAGCCTTTTTCCCAGGCGAAAATGTCGGCACTAAAGCCTGCAAACGCAATAACTTGCGTCCGGACCCGACTCGGAATCCGGAATCGCCCACAACCGTTTCTGAAACATTGCTAATGACTGTTGCAGGGCGACGATTCCACCCGCCTTCGCTCGGCTAACCGTTGCCGAAGCCGAGCTTCGCCAGTTTCTCGGACCATTCAGCCCGTTCCCGCGAGTTGTCGCTCGCCAGCTCCGGGTTGCCGCCCGCCGCTATTCGGGAAAGGGCCTCCGCCTCGAGCCGGCTCAGATGAAGCCCGCCCAGCTCGTAGTCCCGCCAGGCTTCGACCGTCCCGGGCACCAGCGGCTCGATCAATTTGAGCATCGCCTCCGCAAACACGCGGATCTCGGCTTGGGCGTGCGAATCGATCCGGAGCGCCAGGAACCTCAGCGTGTTGTGCAGGTCGCACTTCCAGTACCACTCGGTGTACATATTGACCGGCAAACCGATCCGAGCCATTTCGCGGCTGACCCCCTGCTCTGTCAACGCCAGATACCGCTTGTAGAACCCCTCCACTTCGTCGAGGTAGTTCACAAACTCCTGCGCCGTCTTGAGATCCTGCGCATCGTCGTGGACGCGAAACAGTTCCTCACCCCCCTGCCGGTTCGCCTTGCTCTGCTTTCGGACTTGATCCAGGTTCGGCGTGTAAAAGCGATCCGGCAGAATCGAATACCGGGCGGAATACTCGTTGACGTTCGCAGTGCGGTGCCGGATCCATTGGCGGGCCACGAAGATCGGCATGCACACGTGGAATTTCAGTTCCACCATCTCAAACGGCGTCGTGTGCCGATGTCGCAGCAGATAGCGGATCAGGCCCCGATCCTCGTTTACTTTCTTCGTGCCCTGGCCGTACGAAACGCGAGCGGCCTGCACGATCGCCGCATCGGCGGTCTGCCCCTGCGGGACCAGCCGCGGCATGCAATCCACAAGCGCGATGAAACCGTGATCGAGAACATTGATCTGCTGACGGGCGCTGCCGCCCATGATGTCCACGAGCGGCGTCTCAGGTGCCGAGCGGACGATCCCGTCCGAGCCGGGCTTCAGCGGCTTGATCTCGGGCGTGGGCAGTTGGCTCGGCGCTTCGGACGCGCGCGTGAAATCCGTTGTCTGCATGGATGGCTCCGCCATGCGGGCAGGATAGCGGAGTCAAAGGGCGATGGGATTGCAGAGGATGCCTCCTCACCGTGGGAAGAGTGAAGTTGCGATTTCGAAACACGCAGATGCAAGGACAGCCGTCCCCAGCTCCTCGCTCTTCAGTGACCGCTCCGGTGGCTTGCCGTATATTCGGTAAACAATGTTGAATCAGGACGACAGTCCTCCCACCGCAGGTCGCTCTCCATCAAACGGCCCAAGCCGCTCGACATTCCGTCGCGTGATTCGCTGGTTCTGCGTTTCGGTGATCGTTGCAACACTCGGTGTTGTCGCGGCAGTTCTGATCTGGGTGTGGCATTGGGAGCGGCAAATCGGAGGCGACAACACCGACACTCGCATGCAGGCATCGGAAATTGTTTCTGAAGCGCAAGGGTCGTTTGCAGACGAAGCCAATCGGTGGAGCGAACTGGCGGATATTCTGGCGACGTACGAGCAATTGCAGAGCGAATTCCAGCGGAACTATCCGGCCCCGAAGGACTCAGCCGGCTTTGCGCTCCCGAACTGGGTTCCGGACGCGTCGATGGCGTACGACCCGTCGTCTTCGCCTGAGCAGAGCAAGGCCGGCGCCGAATTTCTCGCCCGCCTCGATCGATCCGGCCTGCTCGCCCGACAGGAATTTTTCGAGCGCGCCAAGCACTTTGAACGGCCGATCGATGCCCCGAGGCTGATCGACGCGACCTTTCTCGATCTTACTGTTGCTCGAAGGCTCGCCCGCGCGGACCGCGCTCTCTTGTTTCGCCTCTGGAAATCGGGAGGCGCGCAAGACAAAGAGGCCGCCCGAGTCTTCGAGTGGCTGCTCGCGCTCGGCCGCGCGTATCGCTATCAGTTCGGAGCGATCAACTCACTGACCGGCATCGCGATCCAAGTCCTGGCGCTCGACACGATCCGAGAGGTCTGCATGAACCGTCCGCTGAGGGAGGACGCACTCGCTCTTTGCCTCGCGGCGATGGAGCGCCAGTTGGACGCGCCGGAACGCGACTTCGCGTTGCGCTGCGAACGAATCCTGGTGCTCGACACGGTGCAATGGAGTTTCAGCGATGATGGACGCGGGGATGGTTACTTCCTGGCTGCGGAAAACTTCGATCTTGGAGCGTTGACCGGAAACCAAGCCCGGAAGACAGCAACAGGCGAAGGATTCTTTCTCGCGAGCAAAAAGGAGCTCGTCGACAAATTCGATGAACTCTTCGGCGCAGACATCGAAAAATCCCTTCGACTGCCGCGCGACCGCACCGCAGCCGCCTGGAACGACCCCGTCGAAGGCCTGCCGAGGCGATTCCGCATTCTCAAGATTCTGTATCCCGCGCCACAAAAACTGATCGCCGCACAGGATCAGTTGATGGGCGAAGTCATCGGAACGAAGACTCTGCTCGCGATCGAGTTGTTTCGACTTCGAAACAACCGATTGCCCGGTGCGCTCTCCGAATTGGTGCCCGGAATACTTGCGGAACTTCCGCTCGATCCGTACGCATCGGGCACCCTTCGATACAAACAAACGGACCCATCCGAAGATCCATGCGGCCGAGACTATTTGCTCTACACGGTCGGATCGGACCGGACCGACAACGATGCAAAAATGAATGTCAAGGTCCCCTTCACGCCTCTGATTGGCGCTCCTTCAGGAAAGGGATTCGACTTCGTTTTCAATACTCCCGACCCCGATCTTCAGAAGTGTCTGAACGCCGATTGATCACAGCATTGACATGCTCTTCCGCGAGGCGTCACTTCACGGCTTAGCGATCAGCCGGATCGTCGCCTCGCCCGAATCGACGCGACGCCGGTACGCAACCACCACCACATCACCCGGCTTCTTCGCGCCCAGCACACGCACCAGTTCCGCGACGTCGCGCGTCGCGGCACCATCCACGGCCGTGATCACGTCCCCCACTCGCAACTCGCCCTTCACGCCCTTCAAAGTCAGCGGCGGAATGATGTTCGCCAGCCCGCGCCCCGGCGGCTCGATGATCGACGTGATCGTGACCCCGTCGCCGCTTCCGGTTTCCACCTCGACGCCCAGGCTCGCCATCCCGGCGCGGATCTCTTCCGCGACTTCCGGGATGGTGCGGACCCACATCCGGAAATCCTTGTCGGTTGCGCGGATCGGGCGATCGAAGACTTTCTCGAAAGCTGTTGCTCCCGCGTCTTCAGCGGGCGTCGCCCGCCCGTACGCCTCGTACCAATCCCGGAGCTTGCTCAATTCATACAGGTAGAAAAAGATCGTGCGCGCCTCGGCGTAGTTCGCGAGTTGCTGCGAAGAAAGAAACTTCTCGCGGGGCTGCACGCAGAACTTCTCCAGCGGCATCAGCGTGTTGCTGCGCTCGCGGCGCTGCGCGATATTGGTGCGCCACGATGGAACGGGCTTGAGCTGCGAATACGAGGCGCCCCTCGGCACTTCCACATCTTCGACAAGGCTCGCAAGCCCTTCCTGCACCCAGTATTCGTGCGTCTGACCCTTGCGCGTGCAATCGCGCCAGTGGAGTACATGGAAGAATTCGTGCCGAAGCGTCGAGCCGAGGTCCTGCGAGACGAGCTGCTTCTGCTCGTGGATGTAGCTGCCGCCGATGGTGGAGAAGCCGGTCCGTGCCGCGGGCCCGAAGGTGACGATGAGCCAGGTTGTGAAATCGCGCCTGCTCGGGAGCACAATGATGACCCACGGATCGAGCGCGACTTCTTTCGGTTCCCACAGGCCGGGGAATACGTTTTTCTCCGCCCAGTCGCCGAGACCTTCGAGTTCTTCGCGCGCTTTCTTGAATTCCGCGGGGTCGAACGCGCTGCGATAGATCAGCCGGCGCTTCTCATCGACAAACTCGACGTACTCGAAGCCGTCGTCCGGGTGATCGAAAACCTTGCGCGCCAGTTCAAGATTCGCGTCGCGCCGGGCTTCGAGCACGACCGCCCAGTTTTCGACTAGTTTCTTGTAGTTCGCATTTTCGCGCACGCCCGCGAGGTCCGGGTCGCGCGTCAGCTTGCGGTAGTCATCAAAGCCGTTCTCCACCGCGCGCACAAGGAGCACACCCGCTTCGTCCGCTTTTCCTGTCGCGGCGCACACGCACGCGAGGTTATAGAGAGGAACAAAGTTCCGGGGTTGCAGTTCGATCTGCCGGCGCAGCAACGGTTCGGCCACTGCAAAATCCCGCTTGGCGAGCGCGGCATCGGCGCTCGCTTCTACCTGCTCGGCTGTTTGTGGCTCCGCGGAAAGACAGTTCACCACGGAGAACACAGAGAGCACAGAGAAAACAAGAAAGAGAGAGGCAAGACGCAATGGACGCGCGAGCGAAGATCGCGGAGGAGTGCGGCGAACTCGACAGCTCGCGCGGGATGCCCGCAACTCTCGCTCTCCTTTCGGGCGATCGTGCGTTGCCGCGGCATCCGAATGGACCACCGCTCCTCTTCCGCCTTTCAGCCCGACAGGGCTGAAAGATTCGAGCCGAGGGTGGAGCGAGTCCTTGAGCGACACCCTCGGTGCACGGACGCAGAACCCTCGCACGCTGGAGGCGTGCGACATCGGGCGCTCGAAACGATCGGCCAAGCAAGTCGTTTGAACGACTCTCCCAGAGAGCGGGTCTTTGAGACCGGCGATCGCGTTGCGAAGTCTCGTTCTCACGGCCGCCATCCCGCGAAGAGCTTCTTGAGCGCCTCCGGATACGCCTCGCACTCGGCCGCGAACACGCGCGACGCGAGCGAATCCGGGGTGTCGCCCGGAAGCACCGGCACTTCTCGCTGCAGGACAATCGGCCCGGTGTCATAGCGTGAATCGCACAGATGCACCGTGCAGCCCGAAACCTTGTCCCCGGCCTTGAGCACCGCCTCGTGCACATGATGGCCGTACAGGCCCGCACCGCCATGTCGGGGGAGCAGCGCCGGATGAATGTTGACCACACGCCCGTCGAACGCGGGAGGAATATCAACAAGTTTCAGATAACCGGCGAGCACGACCCAGTCGATTCGATGCTCGTCCAGCACGGATTCGAGTTTTTCGCGGGCAATGCGGCCGGGAATCACAAGCGTCGTCAATCCCGCCTCGCGCGACTTGGCGGCGCCGGTACATTCCGACGAAGCCATGACGAGTGCAATCTCGGCGGCCAGTTCCCGCTTTTCAATCCGCGCCAGCAGATTGAGCAGCGTCCGCCCCCCGCCCGAAATCATGACGGCGAGCCGGGGCGATCTGATCGAGTCGGTCGGCATTCTCTATTCCGCCCGTCGAGCCCACGCAGACCTATCGCGAAAACCGATCAGAGCGCCGCTTTCACGGCCGCGTCGCGGTCCTTCACGATGGTGAGCAGCGTGTTGAGGCGCGTCAGCTTGAAGACTTGCATGAGCTCTTCGCTCATGTTAAAGAACACAACCTTGCCGCCTTTGCCCTTGATCGTTTTGTTCAGCGTGATCAAGGCGCCCAAGCCGGCCGACGCAATCAGCGTGACCATGCTGAGATCGACCGCGAGGTGATTGTGGCACTGCGATGCGGCGTTGGTCAGTTCGGCGAGAACGACCTGGCACTCATGCTCCGTGATCTTCTCGCGTTCGAGGCGCGAAACCATCACATTGCCGACGAGGTTGTTGGAGACGAAAGAACTCTGGGACATGGGCCCGAAGTGTACCCGAACGGAGGCCGCGCCATCCGGCCGGTGTTTCATGCGGTCGGAGGCTGGCGGAACGGGATCGGTTTGCCGTTCTGATCGACGCTGACCATGACGAGTGTTGCTGCCGTCACCGGAACCAGTTTTCCGTCCTTTTCGCGCTCCGCCTCGACCTCCACAAGCACTGTCGCGGAGGTCGTGCCCAAACGGGTGGTTGTCCCGTAAAAGTTCACCACCTCGCCCACGTGCACCGGCGCTTTGAATTCCACGCGGTCAATCGCCGCGGTCACCCACCTGTGCCGCCCGTGATGACACGCCTCGACGAACCCCGCCTGGTCGATGTACGAAAGAATCACGCCCCCGAAAATCGTGCCGTAATGATTCGTATCGCGCGGCATCGTGGTGACTCGAAGAGCCAGGCGGCGCGGTGAAGTCTGTGTCATGCCCGACCGTAGCCCGATCACCGGGGCAGTTGGGTCGCAACCCCTACGATCGTTGAACGAAAGGACTCTCTATGAGCGACGCCGGAAACGGAAACTCAGGATGCTGCGGCGGGAAAGGCGGAGGCACCGCTTCCGGCGGCGGTTGCGGCTGCCAGACCGGCTCGCAGAAACTCGTCATCCCGGCAGGAACGGCGAAGGAAATCGCGGCGCTCCCGACGAGCGAAATGCTCTCGCGCTATCGGCGCGGCGTCGGCAATTACGACCCGCGCGTCTTCTCCCTCAGCGCCGAACAACTCGACATGGCCTTCCTGCCCGATGCGAATGTCGGCCGCTGGTCGGTGCGGATGCTGCTCGGCCACATGGCCGACGCCGAGATCGTGTTTGTGCATCGCATGCGCCGCGCGATCGCGGAAGATCGGCCGCTGCTCGCGGTCTGGGAGGAGAACGCGTTTATTGATAGCGGGCTCTACGCCATCCCGCGCGAGGTTCAGCAAGGAGACCCCGCAAGCCTGATCGGCGGATTCGTCGCCGTCCTCCACACGATGCGGATGTGGAGCTTTCAGTGGCTGTCGGGCCTCAAGCCCGAACAGTTCGACCGGATCGCGATGCACCCCGAGCGGGGCGAGCAGCGCGTGCGGGACATTCTGTCCTACGCGATCTGGCACGTCGAACACCACGCGCGCTTCCTGCAACTCAAGTGCGATCGGATGCTGGGTCCCGTCGAAGAACCTGCCGCGGCAGGCGCAGCCGCGGCGAGCGGAGGATGCTGCGGAGGCGGAGCGCATCAGCACGGCTGATCGAACTCATCCATGGACCGCCTCTTCGACCAACGCCGCTACCTGATTCCTTATCGCTCATCGCTCCTGCCGCAGATCTTCACCGACACGCTGGTGATTGGCGCGGGCGTCGCGGGTCTCCGTGCCGCGGTCGCCGCGGCGGAACACGGCGACGTGATCGTGCTGAGCAAGGGCGATCTCAGGGGCACAAACACGGCGTGGGCACAAGGCGGCATCGCCACGGTGCTGACAAAGGGCGACACGGTCGAGTCGCACGTGCAGGACACGCTCGCCGCCGGCGCAGGACTCTGCGAAGAGGGCGCGGTGCGCGAAATCGTCGAGAGCGGGCCGGAGCGCCTCCGCGAGTTGATGACATGGGGCATGCGCCTCGACAAAAACTCCGAGGGCGAACTCGCGGTCGGGCGCGAAGGCGGTCACAGCGCGAGCAGAATCGTTCACACCGACGGCGATGCCACCGGCCGCGAGTTGCAACGATGCCTGAGCGAAAAAGTCCGTAAGACCTCCGGCGTGCGCGTCTTCGAGAATTGCTTCGCGCTCGATCTGATCACGCCCGGCGATGAACCCGGCGCGCCCGTCATGGGCGCGATCACGCACCACCCCAAGCACGGCCTGCAGATGATCTGGGCGAAAGCGACGATCCTCGCCAGCGGCGGCGCGGGTGTGCTATTCCGCGAAACGACGAATCCGCCCCTCGCGACGGCGGACGGAATTGCGATGGCGTACCGCGCGGGCGCCACCGTGCGCGACATGGCGTTCGTGCAGTTCCACCCCACCACGCTCTACCTTCCGGGCGCGGCGCGCTGGCTCATCACCGAAGCGGTGCGAGGCGAGGGCGCGCACCTGCTCGACAGCAGCGAACACCGGTTCATGGTCGATGTGCATCCGCTCGCCGAACTCGCGCCGCGCGATGTCGTGAGCCGCGCGATCGTCCGCCAGATCGCCAAGCAGGCATCCGGCGCGGGGGGCAGTCATGTGTGGCTCGATTGCCGCCACGTGCGCGGTTTCGCCGATCGTTTCCCTGGGATGACGGCCCTGCTCCGCCGGTTCGATCTCGATCCTTCAGAAGATTTGATTCCCGTGCACCCCGCGGCACACTACATGGTCGGTGGCGTTCGGACGGATCTTTCCGGCCGCACCGACGTACCGGGTCTGTACGCCGCGGGCGAGGCGGCATCGATGGGATTGCACGGAGCGAATCGACTCGCCAGCAACTCGCTGCTCGAAGGGCTCGTCATGGGCGAGATCGCGGGGCGCGTGTGCTCCGAAATGAAGACCAACGGTCACTCGAACAACAAGCCCGCCGGCTGGAGCGCGCGGCCCGCGCCGATCCCGATCGTGAGCGACATACGACCCAGCGAGCACGGCGAGCTCGACCTCGATGATGTGCGCAGCAGCCTGCGCAGCGCGATGTGGAAGAATGTGGGCATCGAGCGATCCGGCGGAAAGCTCAGCGATGTGTGCGACATGATGGACTTCTGGGCGCGCTACACGCTCGACAAAATCTTCGATGACACGGCGGGCTGGGAAGTCCAGAACATGCTGCTCGTCGGTTCGCTCGTGGCGCGCTCGGCGCTCTGGCGCGAAGAATCGCGCGGGTGCCACGCCCGCTCGGATTTCTCAAAGCCCGAAGCCGCCTTCGAGGCGCACGATTGCTTCCGGCGCGGGCAGCAGCAGGTGCAGGTGCAGCCGCTTTCGGGCGCGCCGGAGCGCCGAGGAGCGCTCGTGTGAGCCGGATCTGCGTGATGATCGTGGTGATCGCGATCGCGGCGGGCTGCGAAACCAAAGTCGTGCGCTACAACCCGCCGCTCGCGAGCCTGCCGGGCGCGCAGACGGGGGTGGCGCCGGTGTACGACTCGACGATGCGCGCGCCGGATTCGCCGCTGGCGGCGCAACCGACCCAAAGGCCGATCATCGAGAACGCGGACGGGACCAAAACGATCGTCTCGCGCAACGGGCGCGACCTGATGTACCACATCGCGTGGACGATGCGCGAGGACGACGAAGAGACGTTCACGGAGCAGGTGCTGAGCGAAAAGACGCGCGACGAGTTCTACGAGCGCGGGTACGACCCCAAGTTGGCGTTCAAGGAAATGAAGCGCCGGCGCGAAGACCTGGAGAAGCTCTTTAAGATGCTTCCTTCGGGAGAACTCAGCCCGGGCGTGCAGCTCGAGACGGTCGGCGTGAACGTGATGCGGGTGCGCCTGCACTATGTGGACAGGGCATCGCTGCCGTGGTGCGGATTCGACATGATCCTCGAAGGATCAAACTGGAAACTGCGCTGGTTTATCGAGAACGACGGGAAGTGAAAGCCCTTGCGCTCTTCCAAACCGAGCGATTCATCGCGGGCCCGATCGCGCCTCGAGCGTCACGTCGATGTTCATTTCCTTGCCGTCGCGGATCAGCGTCACCTTCACCACGTCGCCGGGCTTGGCGGCGTTGAAATAGGGCATCCACTCCTCGACACTCGAGATGCGGTTGTCGTTCCACTTGATGATCAGGTCGTTGGCCTTGACGCCCGCTTTCGATGCGGGCGTTTCGGGCAGAACCTCGCCGACGAGCACGCCCTTTTCTTCACCCGAGTAGTCGCCCGGAGAAATTCCGAAGCGGATTCTGCCGCGGGTCGGAGGAGGAGGCTGATCGCCCTCGGTCGTCACGACGTTGGAAGGCGACGTGAACTTCCACGGTTCGGGGCGAAGTGCCGCATCGAGCGCGACGCGGTAGCCGAGGTCTGCGATCTTTGCAGCACCTTCCCAATTGATTAGCGCGGCAACATCGGTCGGCCGGTGGTACTGAGGGTGCATCCCGGAGAACAGAAAAAGCACCGGCACTTTGGCGGCGTAGAACGACGCGTGATCGGAAGGGCCCATCCCGCTCTGCTTGCCGGCGATTTTGAGGTCGCTCGACTCAAAGTACGGCGCGAGCCAATCGGCGAAACCTTCCGCGGAGCCTACGCCGCCGGCTTCGAGCGGCTTGTCGGAAAGCCGCCCGATCATGTCGAGATTGAGCATCAAATCGTGATTCTCGATCGGAACGATGGGGTGCTGCGTGTAGTAGCGCGAGCCGTTCAGGCCGGATTCCTCGCCCGAGAAGCCGAGAAAAAGAATGCTCCGGCGCGGCATGTCCGGCGGCAACTCGGCGTACTTCTCGCTCAAACGCTTCGCGAGCAGGAGCATTCCCGAAGTGCCGCTGGCATTATCGTCGGCGCCGGGGTGGAGCTTGCCGCGGTCGCTCGGGAAGCGCACGCCGACTTGTCCAAAGCCGAGGTGGTCGTAGTGCCCACCGACGACGATGTAATGATCCGCGAGGTCTCCGACACCTGGCAATATCGCGCCGACGTTGTCCGTTGTGGGACGGACCTTGTTGATTGCCGCGTCGATGGTCACGGTCGAGCCGGGAAGATCGACGATGACTCCCTTTTCGTCTGCGAGCTTGCGCAGATCGAGCAGCGAGCGTCCTTCGGGGTCGCCGGCGCGAACCATCGCGTCGACTGTGTCGATCGTCGCCATGATCACGGGGGCCTCGTAGGGCTCGCGCGCCGTGATGCTGTTCACATCCTCGAGGTTGTCGACGCGCTCGTCCTTCGCTCCGGGGGCGTTGACGAGAATCACGGCCTTGGCGCCGCGCCGAATGGTCGCACCGATTTTGGGTTCGAGGCCGGCCGAAAACGACCACCCTTCCTTGGCCCACTTCGAAGTACCGTCTTCATTCATCGGTTCGAAGCGCAGCACGATCGCGATCTTGCCATCGACTTCGGGGCCCGAATCCGGGAAGCTGGTATAGCCATCGTCTCCCATCGTGATTCCGTAGCCGGCGAAGACGAGCGGCGCGCTCGCGGTGCCGTTTCCGGAAAGGCCGAGCACATTGAAGTCGTTGCCGGGAACAAGGCTTGTCGTTTTCCCTTTCGCCTCGAACGAAAAAACCTGCTTTTCGATCTCGTTGTGCGAAGGGCCGGGGAACGGCTGACGGAACGACGGCTTCGCCGGATCGGAAGCATCGGTAAAGGCGGGCTTGAGACCGAGATGTTCGAACTGCCACTGGATGTAGTCTGCGGCGAGCTTGCCTCCGCGCGATCCGGGATAGCGACCTTCAAAGAACGGATTCGCGAGCGTGGTGATGTGATCGCGGAGAATGTCCTCATCCGCGGTCAGAATCTCTTCGGATCCTGGAGGAGTGACCTCTCGCGCACCGGCCGAAGCGGGCGTCGATGGAATATCGGCCGCGAACGACGCGACCGCGAAGGCGGCGGTCAGGAACAAAGAGCCCCGAAAGGGATTCATCGGTGAAATCTCCACGAGCGAGCGTACCGGCGTGCAGGAACCCGGACATGCGCAACCTAGTATTGGAGCGGGGATCGAAGGCGGTCGCATAAATCGCGTCTTTGCCGCCGTTGATACCCATATTTTGGCGGTTTCGGAGCCCTTCATGACCACGTTTGCCAAGTCACCGATCGCCTCAACCGGGGCTCCCAAGGCGGGCGCCGCGCTGAATGCGTCCGACACGTTCGTGCATCGCCACATCGGTCCGAGCGAAGCGGACATCAGCGAGATGCTCGAGTCGATCGGGTACAAGTCGCTCGAACAGTTGATCAGCGCGACCGTTCCCGCGGACATCCGTTTCAACACGCCACTGACCTTGACGGGCGATGCGGACCATCCGCTGGGCGAAGCGGAGATGCTCGCGGCTTTTCGCCAGCTTGCGGGTGAGAACCAGGTGTTCCGCTCCTGCATCGGCATGGGCTACTACGACTGCATCACGCCCGGCGTCATCCTGCGGAACATTCTCGAGAACCCGGGCTGGTACACGCAGTACACGCCGTACCAGGCGGAGATCGCGCAGGGGCGGCTCGAGGCCCTGCTGAACTTCCAGACAATGGTGAGCGATCTGACCGGGCTGCCTCTCGCCGGGGCATCGCTCCTGGACGAAGCGACGGCCGCGGCAGAGGCGATGGCGATGGCGTATGCGATCGCGGGCGGGCATGACGGATCGAAGCGGACATTTGTTGTGGCGCAGGATGTACATCCGCAGACGCGCGCCGTGATCGAAACTCGGGCGGATGGGCTTGGGATCAAGGTTCGGATCGTCGATCCGAAGCAGGTTTCTTTCGGCGCGGACGATTTCGGCATCATCGTGCAGTACCCCACCACCGACGGTCGAGTCGAGTGCTATGAAAAACTGTGCGCCGACGCCCGCGGGAAGGGCGTCACGACGATCGCGGCGACGGATCTGCTCGCGCTGACGCTGCTGAAACCGCCGGGCGAATGGGGGGCGGAGATCGCGATCGGCAGCGCGCAGCGTTTCGGCGTGCCGATGGGCTTTGGTGGTCCGCACGCGGCCTTTATCGCGACGAAAGAAGAGCACATCCGCAAGATGCCGGGACGCATCATCGGCGTTTCGCGCGATTCGCAAGGCCAGCCCGCGCTGCGCATGGCGATCCAGACGCGCGAGCAGCACATCAAGCGCGAGAAGGCGACGAGCAACATCTGTACGGCGCAGGCGCTGCTCGCGATCATGGCCGGCATGTACGCGGTCTATCACGGGCCGGAGGGGCTGCGCCGCATCGGGCTGCGGGTGCACGCGTACACGCAGGCGCTGCGTGCGGGCCTGCGAAAGCTCGGGCACGCGATCAACGACGGCGATCTGGTTTTCGACACGCTCCGCGTCCAACCGTTGGGGAAGACATCGTCCGACGTTCTCGCGCTGGCGGAGATCAACACGATCAACTTTCGCGATTTCGGCGATGGCACGCTGGGCATCAGCCTCGACGAGACGACCGATCGCAAGCTGGTCAGGGATATTCTCGCCTGCTTCGGCGGCGGAAATGAAGATGTCGATGCGCTTCTCGCGACAGCAAAGCTCGAACTGCCCGCGGCGTTCGCTCGACAGAGCGGCTACCTGACCCACCCGGTCTTCAACAGCCACGATTCGGAGCACGAGATGCTCCGGTACATCTTCAAGCTACAGGGACGCGACCTGAGCCTCGCGCACTCCATGATCTCGCTCGGTTCGTGTACGATGAAACTGAACGCCACAAGCGAGATGATCCCGGTCACGTGGCCCGAGTTCGGCGAGATCCATCCGTTCGCGCCCGCCGAGCAGACCAGGGGCTACCAGAAGATGTTCCGCGAGCTCGAGACGTGGCTCGCGGAGATCACGGGCTTTGCCGCGGTCTCGCTGCAGCCCAACGCCGGCGCAGCGGGCGAGTACGCGGGGCTGATGGTGATCCGCCAGTATCTCCGATCGATCGGGCAGGGACACCGCAACGTGTGCCTCATTCCCGACAGCGCGCACGGAACGAATCCGGCGAGCGCGATCGTCGCGGGCTTCGAGGTCGTTGCGGTCGCCAACAAGGACAACGGCGACATCGATCACGACGATCTTGCGGCCAAGATCGCGGAACACAAGGACCGCCTCGGCGCCCTGATGGTCACGTATCCGTCGACCTACGGCAAGTTCGAGACCGGCATCCGCGAAGTCATCGCGATGGTTCACGATGCGGGCGGGCAGGTTTACATGGACGGCGCCAACATGAACGCGCAGGTCGGGCTCACCAGCCCCGGATTCATCGGCGCCGATGTCTGCCATCTCAATCTGCACAAGACTTTCTGCATCCCGCACGGGGGCGGCGGGCCCGGTATGGGGCCGATCGGCGTGGCGAAGCATCTCGCTCCATTCCTGCCTTCGCACCCGGTGGTGAAGCCAGATGTCGCGACGGAGAAGTCGGTCGGCGCTGTCGCCGCGGCACCGTATGGCAGCGCCTCGATTCTCCCGATTTCTTACGTGTACATCGCTTTGATGGGGGGCGCGGGGCTGACGCGTGCGACGCAGGTGGCGATCCTGAACGCCAACTACATGGCGCACCGGCTGGAGGGGAGCTACACGGTTCTCTTCAAGGGGCCGGGCGGACGGTGTGCGCACGAATTCATCCTCGATTGCCGCCCGTTCGAGAAGAGCGCGGGCATCAAGGTCGAGGACATCGCCAAGCGTCTGCAGGACTACGGGTTCCACGGCCCCACCATGTCGTGGCCGGTGCCCGGGACATTGATGATCGAGCCGACCGAGAGCGAGCCCAAGGCCGAGCTGGATCGGTTCTGCGACGCCATGATCGGCATCCGCGCCGAGATCCGCGCGATCGAAGAAGGAAAGTCGGACCGCGCCGACAACCCGCTGAAGAACGCGCCGCACACGATGGGCATGATCAGCGCGACCGAGTGGAAGCACCCCTACTCGCGCGAGGCCGCGGCCTTCCCTCTCCCGTACGTGCGCGACAACAAGTTCTGGCCGTTCGTCGGACGCGTGGACAATCCGTACGGTGACCGCAACCTGGTGTGCACGTGTCCACCGATGAGCGCGTACGGCAACTAGAGGTACGATCCGAACGATGCACGAAGTCGCGCTCATGCAAGCCGCCCCGCATGTCGCCGCGGGAAGATTCCCGCAGGCGATCACGCTCTTGCGTCGCGCACTGGACAAGCAGCCGGCGAACTATCCGCTGCTCGACAAGACGGTCGAGCTCTTGTGCAAGACCAAGCAGTTCGATCAGGCGAATTTCCTGGTTGAGCGCGCCGCGAAGCTGGCACCGATCGACCGCAAATACATGATGCTCGCGGGCGACATCGAGATGCAGCGTCAGCGCTTCGGTGAAGCCGCCAAGTACTTCTGGAAAGCGTTCCACATCGACCCGACCGACATCGAGCCGCTGCGCGCCGGCTGCATCGCGATGTACCAGGACGGCCACTTTGAGGAGGCGATGGCAACGGCGCGCCGCTTGTACGACGAGCGACCGGGCGACATCAAGGCGCTCGCCCTCTACTCGGGCTTCTGCGATCTCGCCGGGGACCTGAACGAGATGGTGCGCGTGCTGCTGCTCGCCATCGAGAAGGCGCCGAGCGACGCGGCGATCCTCTCCGCCCTGCTGCTGCCGCTCACGCGCCTGCACGGCGTCGATCCGCGCGTCGTGTTCCAGCACCACGTGCGCATGGGGCAACTCGTCACGGAGATGGCGCCGGCAGACAACCGCCCGCACAACAACATCGCCGATCCGGAGCGGCCGCTGCGCATCGGGTATTGCAGCCAGGACTTCCGCAATCGCTCGGCCGGCCACTTCATCGAGCCGATCATCGCGAATCACGACAAGTCGATGTTTCACGTGACGCTGTACCACAACGTGATCAGCGAGGACGAACTCACGATCCGCCTGCGCAAGCACGCTTCGCGCTACATCGACACGCACCGCGTGGACGACAAGAAGATGGTCGACTACATCCGGGGCGACGCGATCGACATCCTGATCGATCTGAGCGGCCACACCGGCATGGGCAGGATCGTTCCCTTCGTGCTCAAGCCCGCGCCGATCCAGTACACCTACATGGGCTATCCGAATACAACAGGCCTGCCCACGATGGATTTCCGCATCGTGGATGCGTTCACCGATCCGCCGGGATCCGACCATCTCGCCACCGAAAAGCTCGTCCGGATGGAAGGCTGCTTCCTCTGCTACACGCCCCCGCCGCACGCGGGCGACCCCGCTCCGCCTCCGAGCGTGAAGAACGGATACGTCACCTTCGGTTCGTTCAACACGCACACGAAGATCAGCAATCACGTGCTCGATGTCTGGGCGCAGTTGCTGAAGCGGGTTCCGAATTCACGGCTCTTTCTGAAGTCGATGGCGATGGCCATGCCGGCGACGCGGGATCGGGTCTGGGCGTACCTGGCGGCCCAGGGGATTGAGCGTTCGCGGGTTGATCTGGAAGGCGAGACCAAGGGCAAGGCGGATCACATGCAGATGTACGGCCGCATCGACGTGGCCCTTGATCCGTGGCCGTACAACGGCACGACAACAACCGTGGAGGCGATGTACATGGGTGTTCCGGTCGTCACGATCGCCGGGAACAGCCACGTCTCGCGGGTCGGGGTCAGCCTGCTGTCCAACGTGGGCCTGCCGGACCTGATCGCGGCCGACGAAGCCGACTACCTCGAGAAGTGTGCCGCGATCGCGGCGGATGAACCGCGCCGGATCGAACTCCGCTCCAAGCTCCGGTCCATGGTGACGGGCAGCGTTCTGTGCGACCACGTCGGGTTTACGCGCAGGCTCGAGTCGCACTATCGCCAGGCTTGGCGTGACTGGTGCGCCCGGAAAAAGGCGAACCCGGCGCTCTGATCCGACGATCGCTGGCGCAGAGCCTCACGATCTACAGTTGTCGCCCGAATTTCGATCTTGGCTCTGCATGAGCAAAGGGAAGCGCTATGGGTCTGTTTTCGTGGATGAATCGAACGTCGCCCGCGCCGGAAAAACGAGTTGTTGTCTCCACGGCGGATGTTTCGGCACCGGCGCCCTCGGGCAACGAGGCTCGCATCTTCGATATCGGAGCGGACCTGCTGCGGCGCGCGCGAGGCCACAAAGCCGGAATTCTCTCCGCGAAGTTCTATTCCGATGCGCTGATGGAATGGTCCATGAAGGACCCCGAGTTCAAGGTGCAGATGTTCCGCTTTGTGGACACCTTCCCCACGCTGCGCTCGGCGGAGAGCATCCACGACCATCTGACCGACTATCTCAGCCAACCGGGCGTCAGCGTGCCGCCGGTCATCGGCGCGGCGCTCAAGGCGGGTTCGCTGCTCAAGAGCGCCGCCGCGGCCACGATCGGCAAACAGATCGAGGGCATGGCGGGAAAGTTCATCGCGGGAACGGACGCGGCGAGTGCGCTCGGCGACTTGCGCAGGATGTGGGATCAGGGGATCGCATTCAGCGTGGACTTGCTCGGTGAGACGTGCGTTTCAGACATGGAAGCGGACGACTACGCGCGCAAGTACCTCGATCTCATTCAGAATCTGCCGGCGCAGGTTGCTTCCTGGCCCGCGAACGTGCGGCTCGAATCGGATCATCTCGGCCCGATCCCGCGCGTCAATGTCAGCATCAAGATTTCCGCCCTGTCGGCACGCACCGACCCGATCGACTCCGAGGGCGCGATGGCCGACCTGTTCAAACGCATCCTGCCGATTCTGGAGACGGCGCGCGATCGTGGAGTCTTTGTCAACTTCGACATGGAGCACCACGCCCTCAAAGACTTCACACTCGAACTTTTTCAGCGGAGCTGCGAGAAGATTGAGTTCCAGGCGGGGCTGGCGATGCAGGCGTATCTCCGGAGCGGGCCGGACGATGCACGGCGGATGGTCGATTGGGCACGCCGCGCGCGGCGCGTCATCACCGTTCGCCTCGTCAAGGGCGCGTACTGGGATGCCGAAACGATCAAGAGCGATTTGCTCGGGTGGCCGTGTCCGGTTTGGCCTCAGAAGTGGCAGACCGATGCCTGCTTCGAGCGGATGTCCGAGATCTTCCTCGATGCGATGCCGAAGAACAAAAGCGAAGCTTCCGGCGGCGGCGTCAAGCTCGCGCTGGGCAGCCACAACGTGCGTTCGATCGCCGCGGCGTTGGCAGGGCTCGAGGCACGCGGCATTCCGAAAGAAGCGATCGAACTGCAGATGCTGCACGGCATGGCGGATCAGTTGAAGCACTCCGCGGCGGAAATCGGCCTTCGCATCCGCGAATATGTCCCGGTGGGCGAGATGATCCCGGGGATGGCGTACCTCGTGCGCCGGCTCCTTGAGAACACGAGCAACGAGAGTTGGCTAAAGGCCGGTTTCATGGAGAACGCGGACGCGGGGGCATTGCTGCGTGCGCCGGCGCCCAAAGGAGGCGGGCTCGGTGCGACGCCGCTCGCGAGCACAGAGTCGCTCGCATCGGCTCCCGAGCGCCACGCGCTCAGCCCGGCTGTTCCCGGGGTCGGCGACGGAAGGCCGTTCTTCACGGAACCGGTGCGTGACTTCGCCGATTCGAAGCAGCACGGCGCGTTCGCCGCGGCGGTGGCCCGGGCGACAGTTCCCAAAGTTGCGAACGAACAGACGGTCGAGCAGGCATCGGAGATGATCGGGAAGGCGCACCGAGCCTTCGAGGAATGGCGAGATGCCGATCCGAAGCGGCGCGCGGACGTTTTGATTCGTGCCGCGGCGGCAATGCGGAAGCAGCGCGACGGGCTGGCGGGCGTGATGATCCGCGAAGCGGGCAAACCCTGGCGCGAGGCGGACGCGGATGTGTGCGAGGCGATCGACTTCTGCGAGTATTACGCGCGGATGGCAATCGGGCTCTTCGAACGGACGAGGCTCGGAAGATTCGTCGGCGAACTCGACGAGCAGTTCTATCAGGCGCGCGGAGTCGCGGCGGTCATCAGCCCGTGGAACTTCCCGCTGGCGATTCTGGTCGGCATGACCTCTGCGGCGCTCGTTACAGGCAACACCGTGATTATGAAGCCGGCGGAGCAGACGCCGGGCATCGCGAGCATTTTCTTTGACATCTTGCAGGAATCGCTTCGCGGCGCCGGGTTCAGCGCGTCGCTTGCCGGAGACGTTCTGCAATTCTGTCCGGCACCGGGAGAAACCGTCGGCGCGGCGCTCGTTCGCGACCCGCGCATCGCCCTCATCGCGTTCACGGGGAGCAAAGCGGTCGGACTCGACATCATCAAGGCGGCCGGGATCACTCCGGAATCGCAGCACCACGTGAAGAAAGTGGTGTGCGAGATGGGTGGCAAGAACGCGATCATCGTCGACACGAGCGCCGATCTTGATGAAGCGATTCTCGGCGTGCGGCAGAGCGCGTTCGGCTTCCAGGGTCAAAAGTGCAGCGCCTGCTCGCGCGTGATCGTTGTCGATCCGGAAGGACCGGAAGGCCCGGCGATCCGGCATTTCACGTGGAGGCTGGTCGAGGCGACGAAGGCGCTCACGATCGGCGACCCCGTCGCCAGCGGAACCGACATCGGCCCGGTGATCGATGCGGAATCCAAACGCAAGATCGAGAGCTACATTGAGATCGGCAAGGCCGAATCCCGCCACGAACTGACGCTCGCGGTGCCGCCGGGGCTCGAAACAAAGACCGGGCGCGACTTTGTCGGACCGACGATCTTCAGCCACGTGGCGCCGGACGCGCGGATCGCGACCGAAGAGATCTTCGGCCCCGTTCTCGCCGTCATGCACGCCCCGAGCTTTTCCCGGGCTCTCGAGATTGCGAATTCGTCGGTGTACAAGCTGACGGGCGGCGTCTTCACCCGCAAGCCGGCACATATCGAGCTCGCCAAGAAGCAATTCCGCGTGGGCAACCTGTACATCAATCGGGGCTGCACCGGCGCGCTGGTCGCTCGCCACCCTTTCGGCGGATTCGGGATGTCGGGCGTGGGCTCGAAGGCGGGCGGGGCGGACTACCTGCTTCAGTTTGTCGAGCCGCGAGCGATCGCAGAGAACACGCTCCGGCGCGGCTTTGCGCCGGAACTCGGCGAAGAGATGTAGCCGATCAATCCGGAGCCCGCGCGAAGGCGCTCCAGAGTATCCAGAAGAGCGCCGCCAGCAGCAGGAGCAGAACGATCCAGCCGGTGATCCGGCGCTGTTCGTCTTCCTCAGGTGAGGCACCCGGCTTTGCGGCGGGAATCGAGTCCTGCCTCTGCCCCACATCCACTTCGGACCAGTCGATGTCCACCGACTCGGCCTTGATCGCGCGCAGGATTTCTTTGGCCTTTTCCACATCCTGACAACGGACCGAAACGCGGAATGGGTTGGTTGCCGCCACTTCCCACTGCAGCGTCATGCCGGCGTTCGAAAACGTGAACGCGGGGATGTCGCGGGCCTTGAGGGCTTCGACGATCATCGAGGCCTCGAACTCGGATCGCGCCGAGGTGAGGTCCACGAGTGTGTCGGGATCGGTCGTCATCCGCTCGGAAGGTTACTTCGTTTCCGCGGTGGTGGGTGTCGACGTGGTCTGTGCCGGTGTCGAACTCGGGGGCTGCGGCACGTTGGCAGTCTGCACCACTCCCGATGAGCGAGGAGGCGTGAATGACACCCGGCGGTTCTTTTTGTCCTGCTCGATCTGAGTCTGCTCCGCGGGCCAGAATGGATAGCCGTTGATCTGGCGCTGGATGTAGTCCGGCGCGGTTACGAGCAGTTCTTGCTTGTAGTAGCGAACCGTCGCAGCGGAGCCGCCGTTGTTGGTCCACTGATCGGGCTCCACAAGCTCCGTGATCAAGCGGATGACTTCGTCGGCTCGTTCCTGCACGGGTTTTCCGGTGTTCTGGACCTGTTGTCCGCCCCCGGAGAACGGGCTTGTGCCGCCACCCCCGCCTCCGCTGCTGGC
The DNA here is from genome assembly GCA_019636555.1 of Phycisphaeraceae bacterium. NCBI lineage: Bacteria > Pseudomonadati > Planctomycetota > Phycisphaerae > Phycisphaerales > Phycisphaeraceae > Phycisphaeraceae bacterium. Next base: position 2,763,396 of record JAHBXH010000001.1, read on the forward strand.
CTGCAGCGCGCTATTCAGATCGAACTGCGGCACCTGGTTGTAATCGGGAATCTCGAGAAGCAGATCCGAGATGTCGTAGATCTCGAGGCGCTTGGTGCGGTTCAGGCGTTCCTTGGGGCCGACTTCGATCATGCCGCTCTCGGTCATCTGCCACGTGTTTCCGCCGCCGGTGAAATCCGCACCGGCACGGGAGAGAACTCCCTCGAGGACCGTTAACGCGGACATGTCATCGGCGCGAAACGTGATCAGCGATTCCTTGTCGAGACCGACCGGGTTTCGATCGTCTTGCCAAAGGATCTGAAGCGGAGCGCCGGTGACATCGGCGATGTTCTTCATGACCGCTTCGAGGCGCGTCTGCTGGTAATCGACGCTCATCGTCTTCAGCATGAGACCGAGCGCCTTGCGCTGCGCGCTGAGGGATTGCGGACTCTGTTGTGCGACGCGAGTGGATTGCGCAAGCACCGAACCCGAGAATGCGAAAACCAGCCCCGCAACCACTGCCGCGCTCGCCCTGTGACTCAACTTCATCGCGTTGCTCCTTGCCCGCACGACCCCCACACAACCCCCCACAACCCCCACACCCAGCACGCCGACATTCCTGCCCAACAGCCCTCTAAATTACCACCCGCACGTCCCTATTCGACACCAAACAACGTTCGGGGTTCCCAATTCTGGATTTCTCAGGCCCGATCGGCGCATGGAGCCACCTCAGGGATTTGAACCCTGGACCTATGCTTTACGAAAGCATCGCTCTACCGCTGAGCTAAGGTGGCAAACACGCCTTGCGGCGTCCGGGCCTGCTCGACCCGATTCGGCCTAAGAGGCGGAAGTATCGGCCTTCCCGCCCCGCTTTTCCACTCTTGGTGGCTTCTTCCCGGCCGATCTCGGCTTCCGGGCGGCAATTCCGTCGCTTGCCGATCCCGCTTTTGGAGCGACCCAAGCAGGTTCGGCGGGCCGCAGATTCGGCGAGTGCGGAATCCAGGGCTTGCCACGCGCATCGCGGATTTCCATCTGTGGCCGTCCGACAAGCAGGCGCTCGAGTTGCTGACGACCGATCTTGGTCCGGATCGTGACGATGCCGTCGGCATAATCGCGCGCGACGACGTCCGACTGATTCTCGATGATCGTGATCAGGCGACTCTGGTTCAGCGGCAGCGTGATCCGCACATCCTCGATCGCGCCGCGGGCCAGCTCACGGATGCGATCCGTGAGCTCCGCCTGGCCTTCGCGCAAGCGAAAATCTCTCCCCTTTTCGGCGGGGAGCGCGCAGATCGGGATCGCGCCGGGAACTTTCTGCTGCCAGATCAGCGCTTCGCGGTTGTCTTTGAGCTTGTCGGCTTTGTTGAGCAACACGATCCGTTGGGGTGGTTTCCACGAGCCGTCTTGTTCTTCGCCGGATTCGGCGACTTCCTTCAGGAGGTCATCGAGCGTTTTGCAGACCGTGTCGTACTGAAGTTCTGCCGCAGGATCGGAAACGTCGAGCACGATCAGCAGAACATCGGCGTGCGTGGCTTCTTCGAGGGTGGCGCGGAACGCCGCGATCAGGTTGGTAGGCAGGTCGCGCACAAAGCCGACGGTGTCGGAAAGCATGACCGACATGCCGCCGCCAAGATCCCAATCGCGCGTGCGGGTCATCAGGGTCGCGAAGAGGCGATTGTCGGCGTAGGCGCCCCCGGCGGTGAGCGTGTTGAAGAGCGTGCTTTTGCCGGCGTTGGTGTAGCCGACGATTCCGACGGTGAAGTTCTCGGCCTTGCGGGTCTGAACCTCGCGCCGGCGCCTGGCCTGGATGTCGCGGATCTGCTTGGCGAGATCGTCGCGCCGGCGCTGGACGAGTCGGCGGTCGATTTCGAGCTGCTGCTCACCGGGTCCGCGGGTTCCGATGCCCCCGATGCCGCCGACGCCAACGATGCGTTCGAGGTGCGACCACATGGCGCGGAGGCGCGGGAAGGTGTATTCGAGTTGCGCGAGTTCGACCTGCAATTGTGCTTCCGTGCTCGTCGCGCGGCCGGCGAAGATGTCGAGAATGAGCTCGGAGCGGTCGATCACCTTGCGGCCGACGGCGGCCTCGATCTTGGCGATCTGCTTGGGCGAAAGGTCGTGATCGAAAATGACTGTTGAGGCATGGACCTCTTCGCAGAGGGCTTTGAGCTCGGTCATCTTGCCCGAGCCCATGTAGGTCCCCGCCACCGGCTTGGGCAGGTTCTGCGTAAGTTCTGCGACAACAACGGCGCCGCCCTGCTCCGCGAGGGAGCGGAGTTCGCCGAACGGGTCTGACTTGTCAAAGCGAGAATCGGGCAAGCGGACCGCGGCAAGCACCGCGCGCTCCGACCGCACCTGAATTCCTTCGCGTTCTTTGGGTTGTGGCATAAATCCTGAGAATCCGAACTGGTCCCGACGGCCGCTGCCCGAACTTCCGGGAAGCGGAGCCTGCTCCAGAGGGAACGGGCCTGAAATCGACGAGGGCTTGCCGCCAAAGAGGCATGCCGGGTCGAACAATCGATTGAACCGTCAGTTCTGGACCATTGCGCTCGAACCTCCACGCCCCGGCTGCGGAACATGTTGTGGGGCAGCGTGCCTCCGCGTGAACCTACGATGATAGTTCTCTCCGGGTTTGAAAGAAAGACGATGATGGATCGCGTCTAGAGGAGCCCTCGAAATGAGCGCGAGCGGAAAGTGGTATCGGATTTCACTTGTGGGTGTTCTGGGTCTTGCGGTTGCCGGTTCGACCCTGGCGCTCGCCCGGAAGCCCGCGGAACTCCAGTTCTTCGACCCCATCATCGACGTGAAGAGCACGCTCGGCGGTCTCTACGTCGACAAGCTCAGCGACGATCAGCTCAAGAAGATGCAGGACGGCGCGATCAACGGGATGGTCGAAGCGCTCGGCGACCCGTACACGATCTATGTGCCCGCGGATAAAGTGCGCGAATTCAACAAGGATTTGACCGGCGAGTACGTCGGCATCGGCGCCTCGGTCAACACGCGCGACGGGTGGCTCACGATCGTCAGCCCGCTCGAAGATTCGCCCGCGTACAAGGCGGGCATCATGGCCGACGACCGCATCATCGACATCGACGGCAAGACCACGCAGGGTCTGAGCGTCGAAGAGTGCATCGACAAGCTGATCGGCGTTGCCGGCACTCCGGTGAACATCATCATCGAGCGCAAGGGTGAGAAGATTCCGATGACGCTCACCCGCGCCGCGATCAAAACGCGCAGCGTGAAGGGTGTGCACCGCCAGGCGAACGATGCGGAGAAATGGGATTTCACCATCGATCCGGCTCGCCGCGTCGGCTATATCCGACTCACCCAGTTCACGCCCGGCTGCGCCGAGGAAATCTTGAACGCGTTGATCGACGCGGGGATCAACGACCCCGATCCGGCAAAGCGCCTCCAGGGCGTCATCCTCGATCTGCGCGACAATGGCGGCGGCGTGCTCGAAGAGGCGATCGCGATCGGCGACCTTTTCCTGCGCGAGGGCGTCATCGTTTCGACACGCGGGCGCAACTTCCCCGAACGAATCGCCAAGGCTCAGGATAAGGGTACTCTGCCGAACGTCCCCCTGGTCGTGCTGATCAATGGTTCCTCCGCGAGCGCGAGCGAAGTGCTCGCCGGCGCGCTCGTCGAGAATAACCGCGCGATCGCGATCGGCACGCGCAGCTACGGAAAAGGGAGCGTGCAGAGCGTTCGGAAACTGCCGAACGGAAACGGAGCCGAACTCAAGGTCACCGAGCAGGGCTATTACCTGCCGTCCGGGCGCAGCATCACCCGGAAGGACACGAGCGCCGAATGGGGCGTCGACCCGACGAAGGGCTTCTTTGTTCCGATGGTGGACAAGGAATTGATCGACATGTATCGCGTCCGCCGCGATCTTGAGATCATCCGCAGCGCCAGCGGCACTGCCGGCGCGACCGAGGATTGGAGCAATCCGGATTGGATTCTCTCCTTCCTGAAAGATCCGCAGCTGTCTGCCGCCGTGAAGGCCGTGCAGGGCAAGATCGATTCGGGCGAATGGAAGCCCACCGGGAAAGAAGGCCTTGCGGGCACTCAGATCGCTTTCGACGAACTCTCACGTGCACGAAAGCTCCAGCAGCAATTGACGCGCGAGCAGATCCGCGTCGAAAAGCGCATCGAAGCGCTCGAGACCGCATCGGGCGATCTCGCAAAGGCGAAGGTCGGCGACTTGTGGCCCGAGGATGCCGAACTCTCCGGCGGCAAGATGCAGATCACAGACAAGGACGGCAGGGTCGTCGCGACGCTCGACATCACGGGCAACAACTTGCAGCGATGGCTGCTCGATGCCGATGTCAAAAAGCACGAGGCGAGCGAAGAAAGCGGGAAGCCGGTGGCGGTGAATCCAACGACGCCGGTTCCGAACTCTCCTCAGAATAAGTGACCGATGCTGATCCTGGGCATCGAAACCTCGTGCGATGAAACCGCCGCGGCGGTTGTGCGCGACGGGGTGGATGTTCTCTCGAATGTCGTCGCGAGCCAGCACGAGATCCACACACGCTTCGGAGGAGTCGTGCCGGAATTGGCGAGCCGCGCGCACTGTGAGAACATTCTGCCGGTTGTGGAGAGCGCCATCGCGTCTGCCTCGGTGAGGCTGTCAGACATCGACGCGATCGCCGTCGGGCATCGCCCGGGCTTGATCGGCTCTCTTCTCGTTGGTGTTGCCGCGGCAAAGTCGCTCGCTTGGTCGCTCGGAAAACCGCTCATCGGCGTCGACCACGTCCACGCTCACCTCTACGCGGGCCTGCTCCACCAATCGGGCGCCACTGGCCAACCGGAGACCCACATTTTCCCCGCGCTCGGTCTGGTCGTCAGCGGCGGCCATACTTCGATCTACCGCCTCGATTCGTGGGTGAAGCTGCAGCGCCTGGGCGCAACGATCGATGATGCGCTGGGTGAGGCGTACGACAAGGTCGCGACGATCCTGGGATTGCCCTATCCAGGCGGACCCAATCTCGACGCGCTCGCGCAAGCGCCCGGAGCCGATGAACGCGTTGCCGATCTACCGATCAGCCGGCTCTCTCCGACTTCTCTCGATTTCTCGTTCTCCGGCCTGAAGACCGCGATGCTCTACGAAGTGCGAGGCGTGCCCGATCACCCTGCGCACCATCGCGCCGAGTCTCGCTATCTCCCACCCCCACCGCTCACCGATGAGCGGCGGCGCGATCTCGCGGCCACGTTTCAACGTGCCGCCGCGAAGACGGTGATTCTCAAGCTCGAGCGGGCGCTCTATCAACTGCGTGATGCCGGCGTCAAGCCGAACACGCTTCTCACAGGCGGAGGCGTCACCGCCAATTCGCGCCTCCGGCATGAACTCTCATCGTTTGCATCCGTGAACCAACTTCGGCTGCACTTGCCGGCGCTCCGCTTCTGCGTCGATAACGCGGCGATGATCGCGGGACTGGCGTACCACCATCACCAGGCCGGAAAATCGAGCGATCTCACGCTCGAACCGGTCCCCACGACGGCCAATTGATGCACGAGTTGCGTCCCAACGCCGGCCGGAATGAATCGGTGAAGCCGAGCGCCCACCCCCACGCCCACCCCCACCGACACCCCCACCCCGCGGCACTGACTGAAGAAGAACTGCTCAAGCACGTCACGCTCTCGCGCGGCCGCGATGGCGGACCCGGCGGCCAGAACCGAAACAAGGTCGAGACCAAGGTGACTCTGACTCACGAGCCGACGGGAATCGAAGCTCAGGCCTCGGAGCGGCGCAGCGCGGAAGAGAATCGAAAGGTTGCGCTCCGTCGCTTGCGGTTGGCACTCGCAACCCAGCATCGCTGCGCCCCGGTTGCACGCGATTCTTTCGGCGACGTGACGAGCGACCTCTGGCGCTCGCGCTGCGCCGGGGGCAAGATCGCCTGCAACCCCGACCACGCGGATTTCCCGTCGCTGCTTGCTGAAGCGCTCGACGTCATCGAAGTCAGCGGCCTGGACGCGAAGAAGGCGGCGCTCCGATTGTCGTGCTCCGCAAGCCAATTGATCAAGTTTGTGAAGGATCATCCGGCGGCCTTCGAAATGTGGAACCGCCAACGCGGGTCGCTCGGGCTGCATTTGCTGAAGTAGAGGCTTTGACGGTGGAAAGAAAAAGCCCCGCACTCGGCGGGGCTCTCAGAAACAAGTTGCCTCAGGAAACTCAGGCCGCCCGGCGCTTCTTCATCGCCGCGCGAGCCTCCGCGCGGGCCAGGACCGCTCGTGTCGCCTCGCGCTGCTCGTCTTCGGCTCGCTTGGCGAGAAAGGTCTCCGGGTTGATGAGCAGCTTCACCAGATCCAGCGGGCTGCCCGCGTGCATCTTGGCGCCGATCTCATCAGCCAAGCCCTCCGCTCGATTGAAGACTCCTCCACCGACGGCGATCTGCGTGTTCTTGCAGGCCGAGATCTCGCGCAACTGATCGACGAGTTGCCGGATTCCCGGAAGGTCTGCCGCGGCGGAGCAGAACATGACGAGGTAACTCGGCTGTGTGTCCTGGACGTGCGAGAGAATCTCGTCCGAAGGAATTCCGCCACCGCCGAAGGTCACGCGGAAGCCGCTGGCCTCGAGGAGATCGACGGCGATCTGCGCACCGAGTTCTTCTCCCTCCGCCGTGCCGCAGCACGCGAAGACGGTCTTTCCATTGAACTGCTGGCGATTCAGCCTGCCGGCGGTCTGATCGATCAGGACCCGGAGCATGCGGGTGGACATGTGGTAGCCGATGCGGCCGAGCTGGTCGGCGCGGTGCATGCGCTCGATCAGCTCGTGTGTCGGCCAGAAAAGGTTGGTCATGATGAGCGCGGGAGCGGCGCCGCTCTGGAGCGACTCGTCCACGATCGAACGCGAAGAGCCGCGATCGCCGTTCACCAGCGCTTCGAATAGACGCTCCACAAGGATTTCCTGAGCCATGGATTGGAATCTCCGCCTGGGGTGGGTGGGGTGGGGTGAGCTTGGGTTGCGAGAACCTGAGGGCCCCGGATTCAGCCAAAGCCATCCTGGCCGTTGGCAGACTGGTTGAAAGTCCCGCGGCTCCCCGGCGGGCGGACGAGCCATCTCGTCCGGCTTGCACTCATCGAGCCCCACTCTCGCAACACGTGAAGATTGTCCACCTGAGCGGAAAAGGCCTGCGAGAGGGCTAACGTCCTATAATAAGTTATCCTGGGATGCGTCGATGCCGAATTCGACCAAAAATGAATAGGTCCGAGAACTCTTTTGCGCAGATGTGACTCTATCGGCACGGCTGAAAAACCGGCAAAACTAGCCCAGTTTTCCGTCAATCCCGCGCACCGCGATAACACACGCAAATCCCGAGCGTCAGCGCCCGCGAGCTCACGAGGCCAAATCCGGCCTCTCGCATCGCCGCTTCGAATCGAGCGCGATCAAGAAACGTGCCCACGCTCTTGGGCAAGTAGCGATACGCCCCCGAACGATCCCGCGCGATCAGCGACGCGGTCCGCGGCATGATCCATCCGCAATAGAAATCATTCAGCTGCCTCATCGGAAACCACTTCGGCCGATCGAACTCGAGCACGATCAATCGCCCGCCCGGCCTGAGCACTCTGCAAAACTCCGCCAGTGCGCGCGCCGGATCCGCTACGTTTCGAATGCCGAACGCGATCGATACGACGTCAAACGACTCGCTTTCAAACGGCAGATTCATCGCGTCGGCCTCGACGTACGAGACCTTTGCCGCCTGTTCCTGTGTGAGATTTCGCGAGCGTTTTGCCCGGGCGATTTCCAGCATTGCGTGCGTGAAATCCGCGCCGATCACTTCCTTGGCGTCCGAGCGAGCGAACCACTCGGTGAGATCTCCCGTGCCGCAGGCGGCATCGAGCACACGATCTCCGGGCTGGATCGCAGCCTCGCGCACCGCGTGCTTGCGCCAAGCCTGGTCGCGCCCGAAGGAATGAAGCCGGTTGTTGATGTCGTAACTGCCCGCGATCGCTCCGAACATGCGCCGCACTTTGCCCGCCTTGTCCAAGTGTTTGTGCGGGTTGGACGCCAATTCCTCCGCGTTCCAGGCGGAGGTTTCGGGGGAGGTGGGAGAGGCTGGAGGCAAGGAAGAAGTGTGAGGCATTTTTCAGGCTGGTTTGAGCGGACGAGAATCACGGGATCGTATTTGTCGAGACGGCCGCGGGCCGGGCTCTTTGACAAGAATGTCCCGCTTGACCGATGTTTTCCGCTCCACTCTCGAGGAGAATCCCATGCAGTCTTCAGCATTCTGTTCCGGGCGTCGCGTGCTCTTTGTTCAATGTGCCGCGGCGATGATTTCGGTGTGGCTCGGGGCGTGCAGCACGAACCCGACCACCGGTCGCTCGCAGCTCAACATGCTCTCGCGGAGCGATGAGATCCAGATGGGCACGGAGTCCAAGCCCGAAATGCTGAAGGAGTATGGGGGCGAGGTGAAGAACCCGGAAGCCCGCGCCTATGTCTCGAATCTTGGTCACCAGCTCGCGGCACAAACCGAAGCCGACAACCCCGGGCTGCCGTGGGAATTCACATTGCTCAATAGCGACGTGATCAATGCGTTCGCGCTGCCGGGCGGCAAGGTCTTTGTTTCCAAAGGGCTCGCGGAAAAGATGACCAACGAGGCGCAGATGGCCGGCGTGCTCGGGCACGAAATCGGACACGTCACCGCGCGCCACATCAACGAGAAGATCACGCGTCAGACCGGCGCGTCGGTCGGGCTTACGGTGCTGGGCGCCGTGATCGGCGGCGGCGGTGATGCGGTCGCCGGGCTCGCGGGGCAAGCGGTTCAGATCACGCTCCTCAGCTACGACCGCGGTCAGGAGAGCGAGGCGGATGCGCTCGGCATCCGCTACATGGTGAAGTGCTACTACAACCCGATCGGGCAATTGCAGGTCATGGAGATCCTCAAGAAGGAAGCGGGTACTTCGAACTCGCCCGAATTCCTGCAGACGCATCCGATCCCTGAAACCCGCATCCAGCGCATCCAGCAAATCATTGACACTGATTACAAGTACACGCAGAACAATCCGCAGTACAAGCTCAACGCGGAACAATTCAAGACTCAGTTCTTGCCCAAACTCGCGGCTCTCAGAAGCGACGACGCGCTCGCCGCGGCGGGCATCGGAACGCGCGGTTCTGATGACAGCAACCCGTTTCCGCTCATGCCTGACTGGCGGATGACGAGTCTCGCGACGATCTCCCACTAATTTGTCAACGAGCTTCTCCGGCTCCAGAATCGGCACCAGTTTTCGCAAGCGAACCCGGCGACCTCCGCGTCGGTCCAGCCTCGCGTGGAGAGGCTTTCGGTCAAGCGGGCGAAATCGCGCGGCAAGTCGATTCCGGCGGGCAATCTCTCGCGGCTGATTCCGCCGTCGGCATCGGAACCCAGCCCGACATGTGCGCGCGAACCGGTCAGCTCGCAGATGTGTTCAATATGCGCGATCGCTTCGTCGATCGACGCACGCCGATCGCGCCCGCCTCCGGGAACAAGAAACTGAGAAAGCAGATTGAGTCCGATGACGCCGCCACGTCTGCCGATTTCTCGGATCGTCTCATCGGCGAGGTGTCGCTGCAGGTTCGCGGGCGCATTCGCGCCGCTAGCGATGATCGCGCGGCAGTTCGAATGCGATGCGATGACCGGTGCATCGGTGATCGAAAGCAGATCGTTCGTCGCGCGATCCGACAGATGAGAGAGATCGTGAACGATTCCGATCCGATCCATCTCGCGTACGAGTTCACGGCCGAGCGGCGTGATGCCGATCTTGTTCGCTTCCGGCTCTTCGCTGTTGCCCGTCGCGTAACGCGAACTCTTGGCCCACGTCAGCCCGATGGCGACAACGCCTTCGCTCGCCCACCATTCAAGTTCCCGCGGCGAGCGGATCGGGTCCGCGTTTTCCATCAGGATCCCGATCCGCAGCGCGGGCGCCTTGGGCGACTCGGTCAAACGATCGACGAGCGACCCCATCGACGGCGGGACGATTTCGCTCACGCCCATGCCGCCGCGCAATTCGCCCGTGCTTACATCGATGTGAAGCGCATCGCAAAGGTCCGTCGTGATGAGTCCGCGTTCCGCCCATGTCAGGTAAACCTCGAGCTGCGCCTTTCCAACTGCGTGAGCCCGGGCCTCATCCGAATATCCCTCCGGACCCTTGCCATCCCGCTCGGTGAAAATCGTCGCCAGCGCGAAGCGAACATTCCCGCCTCGAAGCGACGGAAGCGTCACGCAAGCCGGTTGATCAGGGCCGCCGGCTTGGAGCGGATCGGACGCGAGCATGTCGCGTTTGTTGACCGCGAGGTAGGCGAGGTCGAGATGGGAATCGAAGAAGATCACACCGCGACCGTTTTCGGCGTGCCGGAGACCACAAACTCCGCCTCGGTCTTCTTCTTGATCTCATCGACCGTGACGCCGGGTGCGACTTCGGTGAGCACGAAACGTCGCTTCGCAGGATCCATCTCCATCACGCAGAGATCGGTGATGAGCATGTCCACGCACTTTTTTCCCGTCAGCGGGAGCGCGCATTGCTTCACCACTTTCGGCGCATCGCCCTTCGCGACATGCTCCATCGTCACGATGACTTTCTTTGCGCCGGCCACAAGGTCCATCGCCCCGCCCATGCCCTTGACCATTTTTCCCGGCACCATCCAGTTCGCGAGGTCGCCTTCCTGGCTCACCTGCATCGCGCCGAGAATGGTGAGATCGACGTGTCCGCCGCGGATCATCTGAAAACTCTCGGCACTCGAGAAAAACGAAGCACCGGGGCGCGCGGTGATCGTCTGCTTGCCCGCATTGATTAGGTCGGCATCGACCTCGGCGTCGGTCGGAAATGGACCCATTCCGAGCAGCCCGTTTTCTGACTGCAGCCAGATATCCATGCCCGGGGGCACGTAGTTGGCCACCAGCGTCGGCATCCCGATTCCCAGGTTCACGATGAATCCGTCGCGAAGTTCTTTCGCGGCACGTTGAGTAATCTGCTCACGCGTCAATGGCATGAGCGGAGTGTACTCACGATCCGCTGCCGCCCTGCTTGGGTTTGCTCACCGCGGCATCGTCCATGACGTACAGCCCGACGAGCCAATCGCCCACGAGATACGGCTTGACGCTTAAACGCCCCGAGACCGTGCCGTACGTCGCCATCCGCTGCTCTTTCGTCGCCACGTCTTTCAGGTGCACCTCGATCGCGTCGTACGGCGTGGGTGGAATACCGATGCAACACCCATCCCACTGGTTCAGCATCGAGAGCATTTCTTTCGGCTCTTTCACGTAAATCGGGAACGCGACATAACCGGTGATGCTGACGTATTGACCATCGAGCATCTGCACCGAGTCCGGAATCTTCTTCTGTCCCTTGCGCGGGTCGTAGACCTCGGACGCGGATGTCAATTGATCCCACGTGACGATGAACGGGTCTTCGAGTGTTCCCTTGCCCTTGAGCGGGAAGCGCTCGTCGATGATGAGCGTTCCATCGGGCTTGCTCGACGCTTTCAGCGTCGGGAAGTGTTTCTGAAGCGAGGCAAGGTCGCCGCACTCTCCGGGAGCGAGCAGCGGTGCCGCGGGCGCCATGGAAGCGGACTTCGATTCTTTCGTGTTGTCGCCGATCGGTGCTTGTTTCGCGTCGGGCTTTGCGGCCGACGACTGCTCAGCAGGTTTCGGCGGAGTTGCCGCCGGTGCGAGGGCCGGCGTGGAGGCAGTCGGTGCTGATCCCGGTGTGTCTCCGCCGGAAGATGCCAACGCCATTCCGCAGGTCACGATCATCGAAGCGATCAAAACATTTCGCATTGCAATCGACTCCGAAGCCACAAGCGCCAACCTAGCCCAAGGGTCGCAGATTCTTCGCAACACTCGTGCGATACGCCACAATCGCGGGAAGAAGTCCGGCGATTCCGGCGAGGAGTACCGCCCCGCCAACCACACAGACCCCCATCAGAGGTGCGATCGACGGCTCGATAACCAAACCCAGCCTCGCCTTCATCTCGGATGCGACAATGCGAGCACCGATCAAAGCCACGACCACACCGGCCGCGGCACCGATCGCACCGAGCAGCAGCGATTCGGCAAGCACCAGCCGGAAGATCCTTCCGGCGCTCGCGCCGAGAACGCGGAGCACCGCGATCTGGCGCCGACGCTGCTCCATGGAGTTGTAGAGCACGAGCAGAATCGAGATGCCCGAGCTCGCGGCAACGACCGCCGCCATGGCGATCAGAATCTGATCGACGCTCCCGACGATCGCGAAGAGTTTGTTGATCTCCTGCGTCGGCTGGGCGACGGTGATCGTCGGGTCCTTGCGCAACTGATTGAACACCACCGGAATCATGGCGGATGAATCCGAACCCGGGCGCGTCGCCACGCGCGCGTAGATGCCCGTCACCTTCTTGTCGCTGTCGAGCAGATCCGCTTCTGTTGTCAGCGCTTCGTGCTCGTGATCGTGCTCGTGCTCGGCGTGAGTCGCGCCTCCTTTGGCAGCCTCGGCCGCTTCTTCGTCGTGCTCTTCCTTCTCTCGCCGGTCGTGAGCGTGCAGGATCCATGCGCTCGTTAGGCCCGAGATGATGGCGCGATCGTGGGCGCCGCCGGTGGGTTCGAGGATCCCGACCACTTCAAACGTGTACTCTTCGTGCACGTGCGGTGCGGGCGCCTCGCCGGTTATGCCTTCTTGCTGCAATTGTGCCCGCGTCTTGGGCATCCCGTGCGTGAGCGAGATTCTGTCGCCGATTTTGAGTCCGGTTGCTTCTGCGGCACGCGCTCCCAGCACCACCTCGAAGTCTTTGTCGAAGAAACGGCCCGCCTTCAGCTTCCACGGCTCGGTCGGATCGGGCTTGAACTTGTCGAAGAAATCCCGCGTCGTCGCGAAGACAGGCAGACCCTGGTAGCTGTCGCCGATCTGCGTCGGAATGAAGTACTCCCACAGGGGCGACGAGAGTTGCTCGACTTTCGCGTGATCCAGATAGCGCCGCGGAGGCGCTGCAAGAAAAACGGAGTTGAGGATCGCCGTGAGCGGATCGCTGTCGGCGCTGATGAGCAGATGCATGTTGCCGCTGCCGCGCTCGAACGCGGCGCGACCGCTCTCACGCATCATGAAAAGCACCAGCATCAGCGCGACCGCCACCGCCACCGAAAGCGAAGTGAATACCGTGCTGAGGGCGCGGGCCCCGAGGCTGCGCCGGATGATCGTGAAGTCGTTCATGCGCCGACTCCCGCGCCGCGGCCCGAGCCAAACCGGATTGCTTCGAGAGACTCGACGCGCTCGAACCGGCTCTTGATCGCCGGATCGTGACTCGTGCATAGGAGCGCCGAGCCGTTCTCGCGGCAGGTTCGTTGGATCAACTCGATTGCCGCGGCGGAATTCTCCGGATCGAGGCTCGCGGTCGGCTCATCCGCCAGAACCAACGCCGGGCGACAGGCGACCGCACGCGCCACCGCCACCCGCTGCTGCTGCCCGACCGAAAGAGTTTCGACCGAAGCGTTGATCCGCTCGATTCCCAAGGAATGGAGCAAATTCACGGCGCGCTGATTGTGCTCGTTCTTCGGAAGATCGCTGAACATCAGTGCGGCGAGCACGTTCTCCGACGCAGTAAAACCGAGCAGCAGATTGAACGTCTGAAAGATCATTCCGATGTGAGCGCCGCGGAATCGATCGCGCGCAGCTCCGTGCATCGAGTGGATATTTCGCCCGGCGACCAGCACCGATCCGTGACTCGGTTCGACCAGGCCCGCGATGATCTGGAGAAGCGTGCTCTTTCCGGTCCCCGATCCTCCCGTGAGCAACATCTGCTCTCCGGGCGCCAGCGACAGCGACGAAATCTCGATTCCAAAGCTGTCGGCGCCGCCGTAGCGGAATCGCAGGTCGCTGATTGCGAGCGCGGGGTTTTTTGATTGATCTGTCGAAGAAACTGCGTTGCTCATGCTGCTCCGCCAATCGTTCGGCAAAAAGAGTAACCCCGCGCCCGGGGCTGGGCAGTCCGGGCGCGGGATACTCACGCTTATCTCCCCGCATTTCGGGGAAGCTTGTCAGCGCCGGCGACGCACGATGCCGCCCGCAAAGACTCCTGCACAGAGCCAAACGCCCGGCGCGGGAACGATGTTCTCGCGCACGTAGTCTTCCATTTGTTCGAGCGCCTGTTCGTCGGCATTCACACCGAAGACGATGTAGAACGGATCGGAATCCAGCAAACCCGACTGCGTGCTCGAGAACCTGGCCTCCACAAGGAAGAAATACGTGTCAATCCCGGGATCAAAGTTCTCGAGCACCCAATCCGGGTGATCGTGCAAACCGCCCGATCCATCGACGGGTAGCAACAGGTTCGCGCTGTTCGTATCGGTCGCGGGCGTTACGATCGAATTCGACGAAGGACCGAAGGTCGCGCTCACGCGCCCCGCCGAGACGAGCGCAAAGCTGCTTCCGTTCCATTGACGCAGCGTCCTGGTGAAGTACAGCTGCAGCACCGATCCCGCTTGCAAAGTTCCGCGGTCAATCCGTATTCCGGGCTCATCCGTGTACCAGCTACCTCCGATCCATGAAAAAGCTCCGCCGAAGACTCGTTCGGGCCCGAGCGGAACTCCGTCTTCGGTCACTTTGGTCGTAATCATCTGATTGCCGACCAATTGCAAGCTGATGTCGCCCTCGGCCAGCGCGCGCGAAGCCCAAACCATCACACTGATTGCCGCACACACACTCCTCATCCTTCATCGCTCCAATCGCCGCTGTCGCCCAGCCTTGACTCGAGGTGTCGCGGCATCCACCGGTCGAGCAATCAGAATTCGTTCAAGGGCAGATCAACTGGTCGTACGCCGAGGCAAAAACCAGAAAATCCGCATCGTCAGTCGCCCAGTCGCCGTTGAAATCGGTGGGACAACCGGGCGGATCGCAAAGCAAGTAGTCGTACGCGTTGACGAAGAAGACGAAGTCCGAGTCATCCACGAGCCCGTCGTTGTTGAGATCCGCCGGGCACGACGGCTTCCACACATTTGCCCGAACCCAACTCGCCGCAACCTGAAGATCGTCCTCGCTCGCGTTCTGAGAAAACACCATCCAGTAGGGCTCGCTCGTTGCAAGCCCCGCTTGCGTGGACCAAAGCTCGAGTTCGAGCAAGTACAAACCGTCCGATGCGGGATCGAGAAGCGTGAATCCCGGGTGATGGTGAAACTCGCCGGTTGTGCTCCCCCCGCTGCTCACGGCGAGCGAGAAACCGGGGACGAGCTGGTCTGTCATCGGCGTCACGCGCGTGTTGGCGGCGGGCCCCAGTTTGATCTGGATCGTTTCGGGCGGGATTCCGACCGCACCCGCCGGGAACGCGGAGCCGTTCCACTTTCGCAGCGCTTTGCGGATGTTGAAGCCGATCTGCGAGCCGCCCTGGAAAGCGCCGACCAGCGAGTCGAAGCCCGGGCTGCTTGTGAAATTGGGAAATGTGCCGAATTCCGCGATGAACACGCGCTGCGACAGCATCGGGGCCACATTCGACCCTTGGATCTGAAAGACACCCGTCGCGATCTTTCCTTGCGACTGACCGATGGCGATGTCGACGAGGTGCTGCGCGCTCGCAGTTGAGCACGCAATCCCAATTCCGATCGCCGTGGCACCAATCCGATTGAAACCCATAACTGAACTCCGGTTACTCATTCTCGAACGCTGCTCTTATCTATTTGGATTCGAACACTCATCTCGCGACCCGCGGCAGAAACCGATTCCGCTCGTAGTCCGTGTACACATCGCGAAAACGCTGCGTTGCCGCGTGCCCGTCGAGATAGCTGTAATTTGAGAGTCCGTTCCACGAAGCCGGTTTGCCGCCGTGTGCCGCAAGGTCCACCTGTGTTGCGGCGACAGCCGGCGCCGAATCCGGCGGACCGTCTCCCCACTCCGCGCTGTGCACGTGATCGCTCTTGGCGTACCTCGCAGAAGATGACTGGGTCTGCGTCATCTGCAGGAAGTGAACGGTTGTCGAGGGAGAGTCAATCTTGCTGAGGTTGTTGTAGGGTTCGAGCGGCTCGAGCCCCGGTCTTGTGCTTGTCGTCAGCCAGTCATTCAGGCCGTAACTCGTCCATCGCGCCAGTTGCGTGAGCGTCACGTTCTTTCCTGCCGCGAGTAATTGTGTGAATTCGTCGAGCGTGTAGCCCGGATCGGTTCCCCCCTGAGAGATCGCCCAGAACTCGCTCTTGTCCATCGGTGAGCGCACGTTCACCGTGCCGCCGTAGAAGGGCTTGAGCGTGTTGATCCACGAACTCTGGATGGAGTCGAGGTTCGGAGGTCCGCCGTGCGCGAGCCCGGCGTCGACAAACGCGCCTTTGAACGTGTCGGCGTAGAGGGTGTGCGCGATTTCGATCTGGCGGACATTGCTGAGGCACACAAGCGTGCGAGCGGATCGGCGTGCCTGACCGAGCGCGGGAAGAAGCAAACTGATGAGCGTCGCGATCACCGCGATCACGACGAGAAGCTCGATCAGCGTGAAGCCGCGCCGAGCGACCGATCGCCCGCACGCGCCCCCCGTTTGTCGAAAATGAGAATTCATTCTCAAAAACATACCCCCGTTCATTCGCCGGGGCAAGCCGGCCTGTTCACCGTTTGGATACATTCCCCGGCGAGAACCCCAAAATGTCCGAGAACCCCGATCTGCTCCAATCACTTCCGCACGTTCCCGAACCCGTCATTTCCGGCCAGGCACCGCTGGGAGCCCCCGCAACCGGCAGCGCCTGGGGAAAAAGCCCTTCCACCCACGACGCGCGGGAGTTTCTGTCCGGCCCCCTCAGCCGCACGTCGGAATTGCTGCGAATCGGGCGCATCGGAATGGAATTCCTGCGAGGGTTCCGCAAGCTCCACTTCGTCGGACCCTGCGTCACCGTGTTCGGGTCCGCACGATTCGAACCAGGGCACATGTACTACGAACTCGCACGCCAAGTTGGAGCGAAGATCGCGAGCCTGGGATTTACCACCATGACCGGCGGCGGGCCCGGCATCATGGAAGCCGCGAATCGCGGCGCCAAGGAGAGCGGCGGGCGCAGCATCGGGTGCAACATCATCCTGCCGCACGAGCAGAAACCCAATCCTTACGTCGACTGCTTTGTCGAATTCCGCTACTTCTTCGTGCGCAAGGTGATGCTGGTGAAATACTCGTACGGATTCGTGATCCTGCCGGGCGGATTCGGCACTCTGGACGAACTCTTCGAAGTCGTCACGCTTGTCCAGACAAAGAAGGTCGAAAGATTTCCAATCGTTCTGGTCGGTCGCAAATACTGGGATCCGCTTATCGAGTTCATGAAGTGCCGCCTGATCGACGGCCACACGATCAATAAGGAAGACATCGATCTCTTCGCGGTGACCGATTCGCCTGATGAAGTCGAATCAATGCTGTGGCAGGGAGTCGAAGAAAGCGCGAAGCGTCAGAAAACCACTCCCAAGCCGTGGTGGGTGCTGGGCGAATAGCGCGGCTTTCCAGATTGTGTTCCCGTACGCCCGAGCGTTATGAGATTTCGAGAATCTCGAATCGCTTCGTGCCGCGCGGTGCGCTTACGCGGATGACATCTCCGACACGCGCCTTCATCATCGCCTCGCCCATCGGGCTGCTGGCGGTCACCTCAACGTAGTCCGCAGCGCCTGACGCCTCGCCGACGAGCTTGTACATGTCCACATCCTCGTCGTCGAGATCCTTCATTTTCACCGTCGAGCCGATGAATACCGTGCCGCCGGCGGCCTTCTGCATCGCATCGTCGATGACCTTGACCTGAGAAAGCCGCTGCTCGAGGCGGCGGATCTCGGCCTCTTCGATCCCCTGCTGCTCGCGCGCAGCGTGGTAATCGCCGTTCTCTTTCAGGTCGCCCAGTTCGCGGGCCTCGGCGATGCGCTTGGAGATCACCGACCGATTGGCGATGAGTTGGCTCAATCGGTGGTCGAGTTGCTCTTTTTCCGATTTGCTCAGAAGTTCCATCTCAATTCCCATTCGATGCCGGATCGGAAGCCTTGCCCACCGTCCCGTTGGAGCGCAAATCGAACCGGCTCTCGTTGCTATCGGTCCCTGAATCTGTTCCCAGCTCCGCAATTGAATCTAGGCGTGAAATGTGCTCCGGGCCAGCGAGCCGCGTGCGAAGTTCGGCCGCCATTTTTTCGCTATGAATCATGATCGCGGCGAGAATCCAAACAAAAACGCCGACGCCAAACGTGCACCAGATCGCACGCCAGTGCTCTGGCATCACAAGAGCCCAGCTTCCCGACCACGAACGATCCGCCGAAATATCCGCGACAAGACCGGCGCCCGATGCGAGCACGAGCGCGGGTGCCGCGTCGGGATGATTTGGCCTGAGCAAATCGGGCGAGATCTGTCCTGCCAACATCGAGATCGTCGCACCGCCAACCACCAGACACACAATCCCCGCCATCCATGCGCTGCGCCAGGTGTGATTGGAGCGCGTGCCGAGCGCGATCAGCCCGCCGATCAAAAGTCCCCACGCGATCATCGCCATCGATGTCGCGAGCACGATGTCCGGTGTCCAGCGCGCGAGCACCATCTGCGGCCAGACCACCGCCTGCAGCGGAATCAGCACGATCGCGAGATCTTTGAGCGCCGCGATCCGCGATCCCTCGACAGGTACAACCTGGCTCAGACGAATTAAGGGCCAGAAGATCATCACTCCCACTGCCAAAGTGACGACGAGCCCGCGCGAGAGGGGTTGATAGGCGTCGAGCGTGACGATGCCCCCCGCGAGCACCACGCCCAGTGCGATGATCGATCCGAGCATCAGATAGATCGCCCACAAGAACGCGAAGTTGCGCGGCTCGCCCCGCCGATGCGACCACTTGTCCGCCTGCGAACCTCTCGCGATCGCAAACTCGGACTTGAGCCACTCGAGCGGACGGCGATGCCGCTTGCGCGGCGGATCGACGATCTCCGGCACGATCTGGCCGGCGATGTCCGCGGGAGGCCGCGCGATTTCGACCGGCGGGTGCTCGGATTGTTCGAAAGATTCGCTCATAGACGCTCGCTTGCGGCGCTAGTGCCGAACCGGCTCGGCGCTCGCCGATTTCTGAGCTTCGATCGTCGCGCTGCGGTCGATCTCCAGCGGCTTATTAATGGGCCACCAGAGTTCAAGTTCGCCGTGACCCGCATCAATCCGCTGTGAAAGAGCGTTCAGTTCCGCGATCTTGCCGAGCTTGGCGGCTGTGGCGCACTCGCCCGTGAGTGGCTTGGAAGGCCTGCCTCCCCAAACAAGTCGCGATCCGTATACGGTCTCGATCGCCAGTTGTTTGGATTCTGAATAACCGGATACATCGACCGCCGCCACCTGCGCTCGCCAATCCTGATTCATGAGCAGCCGCAGCAATTCCAGACCCGCGGCGCAGTCCTCTCCCGGCCAGGTTTGAGAAAAGTCGATTTCTCCGCTTGCGTTTTTCGCGGGTGCGTGTGCAGATCCCTTGATCACAAACAAACCCGACTTGCCTTCCGGATAGATCACCGGCATGGGGCGGCCGTCCCAACTAATGAGATAGTCGGTTCGCGCAGAGGAATCTCCGGGCTTGGATGGCGCAGGTTCAGATCGGACGACCGCGGCTGGAACGCGCCACTCGCCGCGCACCACGATCTCTGAATCGCCCTGACGCACAACGCTCGGGCGCCCATCGAACCATCCCGATGCGCCGAGCGCAACGCCGACCGCATCGAGCGGCTCCCGCGACAACGGGTCCGGGTTTTCTCCCAGGGCGCTGAGCGCGATATGCGTAAGTTGCTCCTGAAATTGGGGCGCCAGCCACGTTTGCTGCGCGCCCTGGACGCCGCCATGCTTGAATTGAGGCCACTCAATCCGCAAACGGGCGGGCTCACGCGCGACGACCGTCTCCGCGCGCTGCGAGATGGAATCCCGCAGCAGCAAAAACCCAAGCCCGAGCGTGATCACAATCGCAATGCTCAGGAATGTGGTCAAGTGAGCAAAGAAAGCACGCCAGTCAAATCTGGAGGCGGCGGATTCCGGAAGAGCCACACTCGTGCCCGCGACCATTTGGCTCTCGGATTCGCGCCCGATGGATTCATGCTGCGGGTTGATTGCGTTCTCTTCCATGAAAGTTTCAAACCGCCAAACAACTACGCCTTCCCTGCATCGCGCAGCGCCATCCGCACGAGCAAAGCGCACAAACTCTCCATCGGCAATCCTTGCCTGTTTGCCGCCATGGGAAGCAGAGAATGATCCGTAAACCCTGGCAGCGTATTGACTTCCAGAAGCCACGACCGTCCATCCGAGTCGAGGAGAAAATCCACCCGCGACAAATGCCGCGCTCCGAGACCTTGAAAGACTTTGGACGCAAAGTCCTGAACCGTCTCGCGCACGCCCGCCGGTAATTCGGGATCGACGATGTAACTCGTGTCATCCCGATGGTACTTGGCCTGATAGTCGTAAAACGCGACGTTCGGTCGTATTTCTATTGGAGACAACGACTTACCGTCGAGAACGCCGACTGTCAGTTCGCGACCTCCCAGAACGGCGGGCTCCACCATGTAGACACGACTCGGATGCTTCCGAATGTCAGCCCGAGCGGATTCAACGGCATCGGTCCAATCGCTCGCTGTCCGGCAGATGTGGACACCAACGCTGGATCCCTCATGCACCGGTTTGAGTACCACAGGCAACTCAAACGGGCACGATGCGTCCGGGGCGTGAAAGACCGCGCCCGGCTTTGTCGGGACCCCGAGCTGCGCCGCAAGCAGTTTCGTCGCGAGTTTGTCCATCGCCGTGCGTGCCGCCGGAGCGCGGCAACCGACGAACGGGCGACCGTCCGCTTCGAGCAACTCCTGCAACGGGCCGCCCTCGCCCCAGCCGCCGTGCAAGACCGGAAAAAAAACCTCGCCCGACATCGCTCGCAGTTCGGCCGCGCCGCACCGTTCAATTACCTGGTAGTTCGCGCGGAACTCTCCGGACCGGTCGATTGCCGCGGCCACTGCTTTGGAACTCACGAGGCTTACCTCGCGCTCCGCATCCGGGCCGCCGCCCAGCACGATCACAGTTTTCGTGCTCATCGGTGATGCCCCTGCGCATGTCGCGACCACACGACGATCTCGCGCTCGAGGCGAACACCGTACCGATCCAGCACGCGCCGCTCGACATCTTCCATGAGAGCGATCACATCGCTCGCCTTCGCACCCGGGCGCGTCACGAAGAAGTTCGCGTGCACATCGCTGACCGAAACCGCGTTGACCGAAAGCCCCTTGAGTCCGGCGCGATCGATGAGCAGACCCGCGGGCACGCGTCGTCCTGCGCGACCGTTCGCGTCGTACAAATCCATGATGTCGTGCTCGAGTGTGGGATTCTTGTACGTACAACCCGCGCTCTTCTCGGCCATCGGCTGGCTGGTTTTCTTGTACGACATCACTTCTTTGAGCCGGCGCCGGACCGCGCCGGCATCGTCGGGCGCGAGTTGCAAGTCGCAGGATGTCAGAATCAATTCGTTCAAGCCCGATCGACGGTATCCGAATTGAACGTCTTTTCGCTCAAGAGCGATCTCGCGCCCTTCGCGGTCAATCGCGTGGACACGCACCACGAATTGTTCGATCTCGCCGAACTTCCCTCCGGCGTTCATCGTCAGCGCGCCGCCCACGCTCGCCGGAATACCGCCCAGTGTTTCAAGACCCGCCAGCCCCTGGCGCACCGTTTCGTTGATCAATTTGGGAAGATTGGCGCCGGCGCCGACGCTCACCGTCCCCTTTGCGACATCGATCGTCCACGCCGCGAGATCGCCATCGATTCTCACGACTAGTTCGCCCACACCATCATCATCCACCAGCAGATTCGCACCGTCGCCCAGAATCCGGAGCCGCGGGTCGATCTCGATCGCACGCCGGAGCTGCTCGACGTTCCGGACCGTCGCAAATCTGTCCGCGCCGCCACCGATCCCAAACCAGGTCGGAACGTGCTCCAGCCTTGAGATTGCCAACTCGTCCGTCACAACCATGGATTATCCGCGGGCCAGAAAATTCCTTCCGACCTCATACACCGGCCCCGCACCCATCACCACCACCAGATCCCCCGGGCGGCAGATTGCTTCGAGCTTTTCCACGATCTTGTCGAACGTCTGCACATGGCTCGCGTCCACTCCTCGGTCGGTGAGGCGTCCAACAAGATCCTGCGCTCCGATCTTCGCCCGCTCTTCCTGACTGTCGCGCACAAAGTAGATATCGGGAACAAGCACCATGTCGGCGCCGCTGAAGCTCTGCGCGAACTCTTCCAGCAGGTGGCGTGTGCGCGAATGCTGATGGGGCTGGAACACGCAGATCAATCTGCCGCCGCGATCCTGCGGTTTTTCGAACGCTCGCAGCGCGCGGAGCGTGACGTCGATCTCGGTCGGGTGATGCCCGTAGTCGTCGTACACCCGCACCTCACCCTTGCCTATCGCACGCGCGCCAAGAAACTGATTCCGCCGATCGACACCGGAAAATGCCGCAAGAGATTGCGCCACGCGGGCCGAATCCGCACCGAGCCAGATCGCCAGCACCATTGCCGTCGCCGAGTTGATTGCGTTGTGAACCCCGGGGATGCGCAGATTCCAATGCTGAATATCGCGACCGCGATGCTGGAGCGAGACGCGCCGCGTCTCCTGCTCGTATGAAACGACCCAGTCCGCCGCCGGGGTGAAGCCGATCGTCTGCACTTCGCACTCGAGCCCGGCCGTCACCTCGCGCCGGTGTGCGCCCTCGTGCGCGATCAGCAGCTTGCCGCCTTCAGACGCCGGAGGAATCAGCCGCGCGAACTCGTGAAAACTCTCAACGATCGCATCCAGCGATCCGTACACATCAAGATGATCCGCCTCGACGCTGCTGATGCTCGCGACGGTCGGATGCAGATTGTGAAAGCTCCGATTGAACTCGCAGCTCTCCGCGACCAGCACGCCGGGCTTGCCGCGGAGATTGCCTGCCGGGATCCTTTCGGCTCCCAATCGGAATCCCGAGATCTGCGCTCCCGGTTCGCGCTTCACCGTGTTCAGCGTGCCGGTTGCGAGCTGGGTACACGTCGCGCCGACGATCACCGTCGGATCGAGCCCCGCATCCGTCAGAGAGGTGCCGAGCATCGCCGTGGTCGAACTCTTCCCGTGCGTCCCGGCCACCGCGACTCCGGTCCGGCCGATCATGCAAAGCCCGAGAGCCTCCGCATAAAACAGCACCGGAATTCCCCGCCGCACCGCCTCGGCCACCTGCGGGTGCTCGGGGCGGATCGCCGCGGAGCACACCACCATGTCGCACGCCTCGGGCAGCCAGCGCTTCGACTGGTCGAACCCAACCTCGATTCCTTCCGCGGCAAGCGCGACGGTGACGTCGGACTCCTGCATGTCCGAGCCGCGAACGACCGCTCCCCTCCCGCGCAGCATCCGCGCGAGCCCACTCATGCCGCAGCCCCCGATGCCGATCAAATAGAGGCTTTTACCCGCGACGTCGAGCCGGCGTTCGGACGGCTGCTCCTGCTTGAAATCAGCGAATTTCAAAGGCCCGCGGAGCTCCTGTCGGACGCCGCTCGGCACGTAGCGCAATGGTGGCAGGTCGATCTTAAGCGACGGCGCGGAGACACTAAGCGATGAAGAAGTCGGAAGTGTGGACATGGCCGCACGTATCGACCGAGCGAGCGCTCCACCGTGAGCCGCCGACCAACCTTCTCATCCGTGCGACCGGGCACCCGGCAAAGCTCAGTTCAATCTTGGTTGACCCGCCTTTTTCCCCGAGCGAATCCATACCCTCGCCCATGCCCGAATACGCCGTCAACGCCGCCGCGAGCCCGACCGGTTCGCTTCCCTACCGCCTCGCCTGCTTGTGCGATCTTCGCGACAAAGACGGTCGGCTTCTCCTGCTCAAACGGGCCAAGGAACCCAACAAAGGGCTGGTTTCACCGATCGGAGGCAAGCTCGATGTCGAACACGGCGAATCTCCCGCTCGCTGCGCCCAGCGCGAAATCGAAGAAGAGGCCGGAATCCACATCCCGCTCGAGCGACTGCATTTGACGGGCCTGATCAGCGAGAGCGCGTTCGAAGGCCGGGGCCATTGGCTGCTCTTCTATTACCGCGTCCTCGGCCCGGTGTGGATCGAACCGCGCGACATGCCCGAAGGCCGGCTGGACTGGTATCGGCGCGACGAGATCGAATCGCTGCCGATCCCGGATTCTGATCGGAAAATCATCTGGCCTCTGGTCTGGAAACACGAACCCAAGCGCGAAGGTAGTCGCCCCGGCTACTTCGCAGTCCACATCGAGTGCGTCGGTGAACGCGGGGACAGGCTCGAATGGAGCGTCCAGCAGGAAACGCCCGCGATCTGAATCGTTTCATCGCCGCCGCCTTGCAAGCGCCGCCAGCCCCGCTCCGCACACCAGCGTCCCGGGCACCGGCACTGTCAACACGCGGATCTCATCCATCGCTCCGCCGTTGGCCAAAGTGAACCGGAGCGTCCACGGGCTCAGAAGCGTGAACGTGTCAATCACGGAACTGAATCCGCGATTCGCCACGCCGAATGGATAGACCGTCCCCGGGTTGCCGAGTGCCGCATCACTCAAATCAAGCCGCTGGTTCGTGAAAATTACTCCGATGATCGCTTTGTCGAACGTCACTGTTCCGGTGACTATCCCGGCCTGCGGCTGCCCTTGGTTGTCAAAGTGCAGAATGTGGCTGTTCACCCACAAAGGCCCCGGATTCACGGGCAGGGCCGAACCTAGAACATAAGCGGGCCCGATCGCGGGCAAGTACCGATCAATCAATCCATTGAACAACACGCCCTGCTTCTCGTTGATCGCGTATACGACGCTGGCGTTCGCAAAGACTCCCGGCGCTAGCGAAGGAGGTGGCGCCACAAGCAGGCCCGCGCCGGTCGTCCCGACAATCACAGCTAGGCACGAGGATCCCGTCGCCATCGCGCAGATGCCGCTCAGTACGTATCGCATTCTGTCAACTCCAGACGCCGGAGTCTTGAGCGGCACACTTCGCCGCCAAGCGCTCCGGGCACATGAGTTCACACAAATCGCGCCAACCTTGCACCGACAGCCCCTGAATCCTGCAATACCCAGGGCTGGTGAAACCGGCACACCGGTTCCACGAATCTACAATGCACAATGCACGGCGTGACCCGTTCCATTCCGGTTCGCCTCTGGGCTGCCGCGTTCTTGCTGGCGTGCGTGAGCCTTCTCGAGTTGCTGTCTCACTCCGCTTGTGCCGATACATCCTCCCCCACGCTCGCTCCAGCATCCCCGGCTCCCAGTTCCGTCGCCGCGTCGCGTCAGGCGAGTAATGTCGCCGTCATCACCATCGACGGCCCCATCGACGGGATCATGGCCCGCAGTTTTCGTCGCCGTCTCGATGAAGCCGTCGCAATGAACGCCGACGCAGTCGTGGTCGATCTCAACACCCCCGGCGGCGAACTCGGCGCCGTGCTCGAGATTTCCAACGCGATCAAGCAGAGCCCCGTCCGCAACACAGTCGCCTGGATTCACCCGATGGCGTACTCGGGCGGCGCGATCATCGCACTCGCCTGCCGCGAAATCGTCGTTTCTGACGGTTCGAGTTTCGGTGACGCGAAAGTCATCCAGATCAGACGTTCATCATTTTCGGCTCAGATCACCAACATGAACGATGCCGAGCGCCAGAAGCTGCTCCCGCCGCTTCTTGCGGACGTCGTCGATTCCGCGCGACGGCACAACCGCGCCGCAGGCGCGTACGAGTCCGACGAGTTGCTCGTGCAGGCAATCGTCGCGACCGATGCCGAACTCTGGTGGGTGCAGGACAACAAGACCGGCGTTCGGTTCGCCGTGGACCGCGCCGAGTTCGAGCGCCTGTTCCCCGACAAGCCCGTGCTCCAACCGATGCTCGCGACCGCGTCTGTCGGAAGCAACGAAGTAGCGACCCGCTCCGCACGCTCGCGCCGTGCGACCTCGCCCCAAGATTCGTCATCCGGCGCGGAGAGCTCGCCGGCACCGGATTCCGACGCCGGTTCATCTTCACCTGACGCGGCTTCGCCGCCGGCTCAGCAGGAGGGCGAGACGGTTCCATTCACCCCGGCCGCTCCATCGCTCGCGGACATCCAATCCAAGACCGAGGAAGCCCTCGATCTTGCGGGCGCGACGCCCTCCATGCGACCCCGCACCGGCAGCAATGCCAACGGTCGCTACACGCTTCTCGCCAAAATCTGCAACGGCGACGGCGCGATCGTTCTCCACGAAGAGGAAATGGCCTATTTCAATCTCGCGGCCAACGCGCGGCGTGCGCCGGACGGCTCCGCGCAACTCGACGCGATCAACTCCGACGCGGACCTGACTCGATTCCTCGGCGCCGCGACGATCACCCGGCTCGATGAGAACTGGTCGGAGGCGCTCGCTCGATTCATGTCCGCGACTTGGGTGCGCGGAATTCTCATCACCGGCTTTCTCATCTGCATCTTCATCGAGATGTTTTCGCCCGGCGTCTCCGTGCCCGCAGTGATCGCGGCGCTCTGCATCGTCGGCCTCTTCGTCCCCCCGCTCATCGTCGGTATGGCGATGTGGTGGCAACTGGCCGCGATCCTCATCGGCGTCTTGATGCTCGCCGCGGAGATCTTCATTCTGCCCGGATTTGGCGTCGCGGGGGTCTTGGGCCTGCTGGCCCTCTTCATCGGGATGATCGGAGTCTTCGTGCCCGGGGCCAACGGCACGGGAGCGACCGCCGCGGAGTTCCGCGCCGGACTCGCCACCGGCGTCACCACCATGCTGCTCGCCGGCGCGACAACCTGGATCGCACTGTTCTTTGTCTACCGCAACATTTCGAGTATCCCCGCCCTTCGCCGGCTTGTCCTGCAGGACCCCGGATTCGACGGCGACGGCGCGATGGGCGGCTCGCTTCTTGCGGCGATGGCGGAAGACCCGGTGCGTGTCGGAGACATCGGCGTCGCCACGACTCCACTTCGACCGTCGGGCAAAATCGAGATCGACGGACGCCTGCACGATGTCGTCGCCGAATTCGGGTTTATCGATTCCGGCCAGCGGGTGAAAGTCGTGAACGTGACGCCGTTCCGTATCGGGGTGGACTCGGTGCGCGACGCGTAGCTCGGGCGCCGACGCAAACATGCACCCCACCGGCGCCGGATATTCTTGTGCCCGATGGAAGCGCTACTGCTCTGGGGACTCGGTCTGCTGCTCGCGGCGTTGCTGCTGCTCCTCATGGAGTTCTTTGTCCCCAGCGCCGGGTTCATCGCGGTCCTCTCCGCAGGGTGCGCGATCGCCGGCCTGATCTGCCTCTTCCGATTCAACCCGTTGTGGGGGTTTATGGGGGTGGTCGGGATGCTCTTTGCCGTGCCGGGCGTGCTCTACGCGGGCGTGTCAATCTGGCGAAACACGCCGTTTGGACGTCGGATGATCGGTGTTCCTTCCGAGGAAGAAGTCGCGGAGAAAGTCGCGAAAGAAGACGCCTTCGTGCGCTCACGAATGCAACTCTTGAATAAGGAGGGCAAGGTCGTGACCGACCTCCGCCCCGTCGGCCTTGTCGAGATCGACGGAATCCGCCACGATGCGCTCTGTGAGAGTGATTTTCTGCGCCCCGGTGCGCGGGTGCGGGTCGTGCATGTGGACGCAAATCAGGTCCGGGTGCGGGCGATTTCCTAGTTCTTGTGGTCCATCTTCCCGCCTTCTTTGGTATCTTTCACCATGACCACGCCCGAACCGAAGGGTCTCCCCGCACACATCGAACCCGTAAACGAAGGCGAACCGGTCTCCACCGACGTCGCTGCGCTGACCGCGGCGATGGCGAACATGTCGGCCGAACAAAAGGACGAGTACTGGTTCAAACACGTCTACCAGGGCGACAAGATGCCTCAGTTGACGTGGCGCGCTGTGTTCGTGGGCGGCATTCTCGGCATGCTGATGTCCGCCGCGAACCTCTACACGACACTCTCGATCGGGTGGGCTTTCGGCATCGCGATCACAGCCTGCGTGCTCTCGTTTGTCATGTGGAACTTTGTCGTTCTGTGTTCCGGCAAACGGGTCAGCCAGATGTCGGTGCTCGAGAACGCCTGTATGGCGAGCTGCGCTTCCGCCGCCGGTTATTCGACGGGCTCAACAATCGCCACGATGTTCGGCGCGCTCGCTCTTCTGCAGGACATCCCACCCGGAAAAACCGCCGCCGACATGCCGACATGGGCGGTTCCGGGCGGCACGCCGGGAATCCTCACTCTTTTCACCTTCTGCACCGGACTCATGGGCGTTTTCCTCGCGATCCCGATGAAGCGCCAGATGATCAATCACGAACAGCTCCCGTTTCCGTCGGGAATCGCCGCCGCGGAAACCCTGCGAAGCCTCTACAGCAAGAGCCTCGAGGCCATCCACAAGGCGTACGCGCTCGTCATCGCGCTCGCGCTCGGATTGCTTGTCGGCTTCCTGCGCGTCGGCGACGATGTGCTCGACAAGGTCTCGTTTCTCCGCAAGTTCTTCGATTTCTTCGGCAATCGCATCCGCATCCCCAGCGAGATCGAGATGCGTTTTATCGATCGGCTCTACCCCGGACAAAGGCACGCGGCAGGATTCGCCTTTGAGCCGTCCGCTCTTTTGATCGCCGCGGGCATGATCGTGGGAATGCGCATCAGCCTCTCGCTCGTTCTGAGTTCGCTCCTGCTCTACGCGGTCGTCGGGCCGAAGCTCGCCGCGGTCGATGCCGCACATCTTGAAGCTCCGGCGATGGCGGTGCTCGAAGCCTCGCAAGCAACTTCCAAAGCCCCCGCGCCCCCGGCCGATGTCGCCGCTTCTGCGGTCGCTGCTGCGGTCAGCGCCGCCGAAAAACTGGGCCTCGATGCCGCACCGGTTCGCACAGCGGCACAGAATGCGGCGACGATCCAGCTCGACGAGATCGCCGCGGCACAAGCGGAAGCGGAGCGCGTCGCAAAGAAAGAAAACCGCTCAGCGAAGAAACTCTCCGAAAGCGAACTTGCCGATCAGCGCGACGCCATTGCAACGGGAATCGGCAACGCCGCCGCGAAGACCGCAGCATTCAACTACGCAAACCGCGAGGCGATCAAGGCCGGCGACGCCGCCGCCGCGTCCGCCAAAGCCGCCGGACAAAATGAAGCCCAGATCGAAGCGGCTCGCGCCGCGGCGTTCAATCCCCTTCGCTATCAACCGAACTTCATCTGGGACTGGGGCGGAGGCACCATCACGATCACCCGCTGGTCGCTCTGGGGTGGCACCTCGCTCATGGTGTTTTCCTCGCTCATGGCCGTGGCACTCCAATGGAAGACGCTCGTTCGCGCATTCCGGGGCCAGCGCGCAGAAGCCGGCCTTCACGAGCGCGCGGAACTCTCTCGGATCGAAGTGCCGGGCATGTGGATGATCCTTGGCATGGTGCCGATCACCATCGCGATGGTCTGGCTACAGATTCAAGCGTTCAAAGTCAGTTGGTACGCGGGGATCATCGCGGTGGCGATGTCCTTTGTGCTCTCGCTTGTGGCTTCTCGAGCAACCGGAGAAACCGACACCACACCGATCGGCGCGATGGGCAAAGTCATGCAGCTCATGTTTGCAGGCTTGGCGCCCGCCAATATCAGCGCGAATCTTGCCTCTGCCGGAATTGCGGCAAACAGCGCTTCTTCCTCGGCCGACTTGCTGACGGATCTTAAGACCGGCTACCTGCTCGGCGCCAATCCGCGCAAGCAGTTCTTGGCGCAGTTCTTCGGCGTCTTCTTCGGAACCGTCGCGATCGTCCCGATCTGGTACCTGATGGTACCCAACCGCGAGAAACTCGAGTCGTTCGCGCTTCCGTCTACGCGCGCGTGGGAAGCCGTCGCGCGCGTGCTCGTGCGTGGCGTCGCCGAATTGCCTCCTTCCGCGGTTTGGGCGATCTTCATCGGCGCCGTCGTCGGCGTCATCCTTCCGATCGTCGATCGGCTCTTGCCTCAGAAGTATCGCGGATACATGCCCTCGGCGACCGGCATGGGTCTGGCTTGGGTTATGCCGTTCAACAACGCGTTTTCATTCTTCATCGGCGCGGTCATCGCGCTCGTCTGGTCGAAAATCGCGTCGAAGTCCTGCGAGAAGTACAACGTGCCGATCGCATCCGGACTCATCGCCGGTGAGTCGCTCATGGCGGCGGCTCTCGCCATCACCGCAACGGTCGTCGGCTTGATGATTCAGGCCGGCTGGATTCTTTGAATCACCAATTGGATCCCGGTCTGAACTCGAACTCATCCCCCGGATTCGGGTACCCTTCCGAACCCATGGCTATCCCCACTCTTACCGACGAACAAGTCCGTACCTGGTCGCGCGAGCAGAAGGATCGCTGGTGGCTGGAGAACGTCTTCCGCGGCAGCATGCCCCAGCTCACGTTCCGCGCCGCGCTCACCGGATTCCTGCTCGGCGGCATCCTTTCGGCAACGAACCTTTACGTCGGCGCCAAGACCGGCTGGACGCTCGGTGTCGGACTCACCAGCGTCATTCTCTCGTTCTCCATATACCGGCTCCTGTCGCGCTTCGGCATGCGCGACATGACCATTCTCGAGAACAACTGCACACAGTCGGTCGCTACCGCCGCGGGCTACATGACCGGCCCGCTCATCAGCGGCATTACCGCCTACATGTGGGTGCAGAACCAGCTCATGCCCTGGTGGCAGATGCTGCTCTTCAATGTCGTCCTGTCGATCCTCGGCGTGCTCGTTGCCTTCCCCATGAAGCGCCGCTTCATCAACGACGAACAGCAGCCGTTTCCGGAAGGCCGTGCCTGCGGCGTCGTGCTCGACACGCTCTACACATCGCACGCCGCCGTGGGGATGTTCAAAGCCAAGGCGCTCGCGATCGCCGCCGGGCTCACGGGGCTGCTCTCGTTCCTGATGGGCGAGAGTTATCTCAAGGCGCTCCACGCGCTCTACCTCGTCTTCAAGACCGGTGAAAAATGGCAGGCGGTTCTTGTCAACTACAAAGACCAACTCGATCAAACTTGGCATCTGCCCCACAACATCGAGGGCTTCTACACCTGGCTCGGCAAAAAGGGTTGGGAACCGGCGATCGGCGGCATCCCGCTCCGCCAACTCGCTCTCACCCCCGCACTCGACCTCGCGATGGTCGGCGCAGGCGCGCTCATGGGCATCAAATCGGCAAGCAGTCTGCTTATCGGCATGATGATTAACTTCGCCGTGATCGCGCCCATCATGATCAACTACGGAGAGATTCAGCCAAAGAGCGGCAGCCTCGCCGCGGGCGACGCCGTCTTCGGGCGAGTCCAGATTCTCAACACTTGGTCGCTCTGGTGGGGCATCGTCATGATGGTGGTCGCTTCGCTGACGGCGCTCTTCGCGCGACCGAAGATCTTCATCGAAGCGTTCAAGGGTCTCACCCGCCGTGGCGACCGGCCGCACGACCCCGTTCGCCACATCGAATTGCCCCTGTGGGTTTCGTTCGTCGGCATCCCGATCGTCGGCGCGATCGGCGTGTGGATGGCCACCGCGTGGTTCGGCGTCCCGGTCATCTTCGGGGCGACCGCGATTCCCATGGTGATCGTGCTGACGCTTATCGCCGCGAGCAGCACGGCGCTCACCGGCACGACGCCGACGGGCGCTCTCTCGAAGATCCCGCAGTTCACCTACGGCGCGCTCGACCCCAAGCACCCGCCCACCAATCTCATGACCGGCGTCATGTGCGTGGAAGTCGCGAGCAACGCCAGCAATCTGCTGATGGATATCAAGCCCGGCTACATGCTCGGCGCTAAGCCACGCCAGCAGGCATGGGCCCACACCATCGGAATCACGGCGGGCGCGATGGCCAGCGTGCCCCTGTTCTATGCCCTGTTTCTTTCCAGCTACCGGCCCGGCGACAACGTCGAACAAAAAATGGTCACCGGCCAGTTCGGATTTCCGTCGGCTCTTCAGTGGAAGGGCGTTTCGGAACTCGTGACATCCATTTTCGGTGGCGGGACAGGATCGCTGCTCACCACCTCCATCGTGTGGTCCATGGTGATCGCGGGAGTCATGGGCCTTGTCTTCGAGGTGATACGAATCAGAACCAAGGGCAAGTTTCCTCTCAGCCCGCTCGCCATCGGTTTGGGCGTTGTGGTGCCCCCCGAATCCACTATGGCAATGTTTGCAGGCGCCGCGTTCTTCTGGCTGATGCACAAGATCTACTACGCCCGAAAGGACAGTTTCGGCCATCGCTTGTGGATCGACACGCACGAACCCATCTGCGCCGGCATCATCGCCGGTGCGGCACTCGTTGGTATCGGCGACATCCTCGTTCGCGTCTTCGCTCTTGCTCCCCCTCAAGCGTGATCGCCGCAACCGCCACAAAGGCTAAAAAACAGGCTTGTTTTGATCTTTCAGTATCAATTGAAACCCGCTCGGCGGCCCTCTACCCTGAGCCATGCCCGCGGTTCTTGATCACTCGGTGTCCGGCGTTCGAATCGACTCGCGGCTGAGCAGTATTCGCGCGAAGATTGATTCCGGCCAGCGCCTCTCGCTCGAAGACGGCGAACTCCTCTTCACCACGCCCGACATCTGGACGGTTTGTGAGCTGGCCGATTCGGTGCGCCGCCGCCTCCACGGCGATATCGCCTACTACAACATCAACCGCCACCTGAACTACTCCAACATCTGCGCGCTCTCGTGCAAGTTCTGCGAGTTCTATCGCAAGAAGGACGACGACGGCGCCTACACGCGCGACATGGAGTATGTGAAAGATCAGGTGCGCCAGGCGGTGGAGAACGGCGCGACGGAGATGCACTCCGTCGGCGGGCTGCATCCGTACTTGCCGTTTTCGTACTACACCGATCTCGTCAGCACCATCCGCGATACCGCCCGCTCGCTTGGCAGCGAGCTCCACGTCAAAGCCTTCACCGCCGTCGAGATCGTTCACCTCGCGAAGATCGCCAAGGTCTACAAGGCCGATGACCGCGTCAGCGGCATCCGCTTCGTCCTCGAAAGACTCAAAGAGGCCGGGCTCGGTTCGCTGCCTGGAGGCGGCGCCGAAGTCTTCGACGACCGCGTGCATGATGAGGCCTTCAAGGGCAAGATTCGCTCGGATGTCTGGCTCGATGTCCACCGCGTTGCACACGAACTCGGACTCAACACGAACGCGACGATTCTGTACGGTCACATCGAAGAGCGCGAAGACAGGCTTGTGCACATGGACATGCTCCGCCGGGCGCAGGATCGCGCGCTGGCGCGGATGGGGTATGAAGGGGTCAAGGTGTCCAGGTGTCAAGGTGTCCAGAGCGGGGGAATTGAAGCGCACGGCGCCATCGGCCATCTTGGCTACTCCGGCGACGAGGGCACGGATGTTCCGGTCATCACGCTGACGCGCGAAAACACGCCGCTTCCCGAGCGCGTTGCCTTTGGTTCCCCCTCGACACCTCGACACCTCGACACCTTGGCACCTCCACAGGCCGACACCTCAACACCTTCTTCCAGCGGCTACTTCCAGACCATCATCCCTCTCCCGTTCTTCCCCGACGGCAGCGATCTCGAGCATCTCCCCGGCCCGGCGGGACTCGAGAATCTGCGCACGCTCGCGATCGCGCGCCTCATGCTCGACAACTTCCCGCATGTCAAAGCCTTCTGGATCATGCAGACGCTTCCGATGGCGCAGCTCATGCTCCAGTCCGGCGCCGACGATATCGACGGCACGGTCGTCTGGTACGACATCACGAAAGTTGGCGGCAGCAGCACGCACCAGGAAGTCAACGTCTGGACACTGCAGAAGGCGATCCGCGAAGCAGGGTTCAAGCCGGTGGAACGCGACACGTTGTACAGGCGCGTGTCGCGAGATGGAAACCTGTGGCGCGTCGCTGACGATCGATCTTGATCAATTCAGAGCCGCGGACTTCAGTCCGCGCGGACCTTCCTCAAGCTCCGCAACCTTTCACTGTCCAAGCCATAGGATCGCCTACCCGCGACCCTCATGGCTACTTCCAAACGCTCCCACCACTCGAAAGCAAAGCACGATCCGTTCGCGGCACTCCGTCACCCCAACTACCGCCTGTTCGCCGCCGGCTTCGTCACCTCCGCCACGGGCCTTCAGATGATGGCGATGGCGCTCGCGTGGGAGATCTACGAACGCGCCAGCGCCGAAAATTTCCTCGGCCCCAAGGGCGCCGCCCTCGCGCTCGGCTTCATCGGCCTGGCCCGCGCGCTCCCGGTCGTGATCATGGCCCTTCCCGCGGGCTACGTCATCGATTCCTTCGACCGCAAGCGCGTGCTGTTTCTCACCCAATCGGGCTTCGCGATCATGGCGGCGCTGCTCGCGTTCGCCTCATTCTCAACGGCCTCGCTCTGGCTCATGTTCCTGTTGATCACGCTTTCCGGCTGTGTGCGCTCATTTAACGGGCCGACGCGCTCCAGCCTTCTCCCCGATCTTGTTCCCGAGCACGATTTTCCCAACGCCGTCACCTGGAACAGCGGCATGTTCCAGGTCGCCGCGGTCGCCGGGCCGCTCATCGCCGGCTACATCATCTATCACGTCCACCACGCCTGGCCCGTTTACGCGATCTCCGCGATTCTCTGCGCCGTCTTCGCGCTCACCACGCTCGGGCTCAGGCCGATCTCTCACCACACCGCGGCCCGCGGCAAGATGTCGCTCGCCGGCATGCTCGACGGGCTCAGCCACCTCTGGAAAGAGCGCACCATCTTCGCCGCGATCACGCTCGATCTCTTCGCGGTGCTGCTCGGCGGCGCGACCGCGCTCCTCCCCATCTACGCGAGCGACATCCTGCACGTCGGCGCGGTCGGGCTCGGCTGGCTCAAGGCCGGTCCGTACATCGGTGCCGGCGTGATGGCTCTCGTGCTCGCGTGGTTCCCGCTCATCCGGCGCGCAGGTCCGGCCATGCTGCTCTCGATCGCGGGCTTCGGATTCTGCACGATCATCTTCGGCATCTCGACTTCGTTTGCGCTCTCCATGACCATGCTCGTCCTGCTCGGCGCCCTCGACAGCATCTCAATCGTCGTGCGCCACGTGCTTGTTCAGCTCCGAACCCCGCGCCATCTGCGCGGCCGCGTTTCCGCCGTCAACAGCGTCTTCATCGAATGCTCGAACGAACTCGGCGCCTTCGAATCCGGCCTCGTCGCTCGGTTCTTCGGTCCGATCATCAGCGTCGTGAGCGGCGGCCTCGGCACGATCCTCGTCGTCGCGGGCGTCGCCTGGCTCATCCCCGAAATCCGCCGCCTCGACAAGCTGCACGACAAGCCCATCGATCTCGCCGAAGATGCTGGGAAGTAGCAACCCGTTCTTCGCCTTTGCTCGTTCCCACTGCACGAACCGCCCCGACCCCCTGCCCCGCCCGCCCCGCTTCTCTCTATACTCGCCGCGTCGGGCCCACTCCGGACCCGAACCGCGGAGTTCTCTTCATGCCCACTCCAGTCCTGATCGGTCTCGGCGTCGTCGGCGGGATCATCCTTCTGATCTTCATCACGATCTTCTTCCAGTTCGCCGCGCTCTGGTTCCAGGCCCTGCTGAGCAATGCCAGCGTCGGAATCTTCGACATGATTGCGATGCGGTTCCGGAAAGTAGACGTGCGCACCATCGTCTACAGCCGTATCCGTGCCGTGAAGGCGGGCATGGACATCCCGACAAACGCGCTCGAAACGCACTACCTCGCCGGCGGGCGCGTGCCCCACGTGATCAACGCTCTGATTTCGGCCCAGAAAGCCAAGATCCCGCTCACCTGGGACGTCGCGACC
This sequence comes from Phycisphaeraceae bacterium, assembly GCA_019636555.1. NCBI lineage: Bacteria > Pseudomonadati > Planctomycetota > Phycisphaerae > Phycisphaerales > Phycisphaeraceae > Phycisphaeraceae bacterium. The sequence goes on from JAHBXH010000001.1 coordinate 2,798,956, forward strand.
GCCATCGATCTCGCCGGGCGCGACATCGTCGATGCCGTGCAAACCAGCGTCAACCCGAAAGTCATCGACTGCCCCGCTCAAAACGGCCCCCGCGCAACGATCGACGCAGTCGCGAAAGACGGCATCCAGCTCCGTTGCAAAGCCCGCGTCACGGTCCGAACCAACATCGCTCGCCTCGTCGGCGGCGCGACCGAAGAGACGATCATCGCTCGCGTGGGTCAGGGAATCGTCTCTACAATCGGCTCCGCGGCAGATCACAAGGCCGTGCTCGAGAACCCGGACCAGATCAGCAAGACCGTGATGCGTTCGGGCCTCGACGCCGGCACCGCGTTCGAAATCCTCTCGATCGACATCGCCGATGTCGATGTCGGCGACAACATCGGCGCCAAGCTCCAGGCAGATCAGGCGCAGGCCGACAAGGCCCGCTTCCAGGCGGAAGCCGAAAAGCGCCGCGCCCTTGCCATGGCGCTCGAGCAGGAAAACAAGGCCAAGATCCAGGAAAACCAGGCGATCGTGACGCTCGCGCAGGCCGAGGTGCCAAAGGCTATGTCCGATGCTCTTCGCAACGGCCGCCTGGGAGTCATGGATTACTACCGCCTGCAGAATGTCCAGGCCGACACCGCGATGCGCGCGGGCATCGCAGGCGACACGAACAATCTGCCGAACCAGGGCTGAGCCATCCGGATTCCCTCTCGGCTCGCAGCGTCGAATCGAGTGGTCCGCTCCACATTCCGCACGAGCAGAGTCGCCGGCGCGCACCGGAATCTCGATTCCCCAAAAAAGTCACGAGGCCCGCGATATCGCGGGCCCTGTAACTTTTTCTCTTCCCAGACTCGGCCGAAACTCAAACCAATTAGCGGCGGCGACGGGCGGCGATCAATCCGCCAAATCCCAAGAGCGCCATCGACGCGGGCGTCGGAACCAACTGACCGGCAACACCGGTCGAAACTTCGCGGAAGTCGTGATCCATGTTCGAATTCACGGGCTCCGCGAGGTGAATCTGAACGATCGAACCATCGAGCGGTTGGAGCGCCATCGGCACGCCCATGTTCCACGAGCCTGTTTCACCCGTGAACGGCAGGACGGCCACCGGATTCGGAATCAGCACCGCGCCGCGGATCGCGCCGTTGAAGAACACGGCGCCGCCGAACATCACCCAGTCGCCGGCAAGCTGGCCGGTGAGGATATTTCCAAGGGTGTCAACCGCCTTGAATGTCCCGTTGCCCGACGCCATGTTTCCGACTCGACCGAAGAAGCTCAGGTCGATCTCGAAGCTCGCGATCGTGCGGCTCGTGAACCCGGGGTTGAACACAGCAGTGCCCGCGCCGGGGTTCGGAACAAGGCTCACGCTGCCGTCTGATTGCAACGCGCCGTTCGAAACAGCCGTCGCCTTGAACGCACCCGTATCACCGATCGGGTTGTAGGCGTATTGCCCCGACAGATTGGTGTACGTAAAGGTCACCAGCGGTCCGGCCGACGCAAGGCTCGCAAGCCCCATCGTCAGTCCCGCCGCAACAGCAAGCTTGGTCGTATTCAAAGTCTTCACCACAGCTCCTCTCCCATCCTCTTGGCGGACCGTCACCTCAATGACTGGTCCGATGCGGACACCCAAGAGACCCGCCCGGTCGCCAACGGACGCGACCACAAAGGCCGGGACTCTCCCACGTGTCAAACATGCACCAGCCCGCAAGAACGGCAAGGCAACTGGCATGAAAAGTTGTGGTTGCTCCACAAAATTGCCCGGACGCGCACGCATTGCGGGCTTACCGGACGTCCCTCGCTATGCCATACACGCAAAACAAACAAGGCCAACCGCTTCGGTTGGCCTTTGTTCGATTTGGTATTTCGCAAGACTCAACGCCGGCGACGCGCGGCGATCAATCCGCCAAGGCCGAGCAACGAAATCGAGGCCGGAGTCGGAACCAACTGTCCGGCGACGCCCGTCGAAATCTCTCGGAACGAGGCATCAAAGAATCCGGCTCCCGGGGCGTCCAGGAACAACTGAACGAGCGATCCGTCCAAAGGCTGCCCCGGAACATCCATTGCAAAGAACCCGGTGTTGCCAACAAAGGCGCCGGCGAGGATCGGAACGAAGAAGCTGTTCGAAATAGCGCCGTTGAAGAACGTCGCGCCGCCGAAGTTGATCCAGTCACCCGTCAAATCGCCCTCGAGACGATTGCCGAGCGTGTCCGTGATCGTGAAATGGCCGATTCCCTGGGCCGTGCCGAAGACGTTGTTCTTATTGAACACCGACAAATTCAGCACGAAATCCGCGGCAGAACCGCCGAAAAAGCCCGGATTGAACACCGCCGTTCCAGCGCCGGGTCCGACAACGCGCGAAACCGATCCGTCGGTTCGCAACCCGCCGCCATTCGTTGCCAGCGCCGTGAAATTGCCGGTTCCATTTCCGTTGTCGTTGTAAATACCGTTCAGGTTCGTGTACGTAAACGTCACCAACGGGCCGGCAACGGCAGAACCCGCGGCAACGACCATGGCCAACGCACCAACAGCGATCGATTGAAATTTGGGCACGGAAACATTCCTCTCTCTCTAGGGCCTTCATCCGTCCTCCCCCGCCAACGGGAAACCAATCCGGACGAATGAGGGCCGACCTCCGGACCCTATTTTCTCCAGAACTCGCACTTTTGCAAGGCGATCTCCGACTTTTTCGTGCTTTTCCAAGCAACCGTTCGTCCGGAAAGCGGCTTCCGCCATGCCCCCACGCGTTATTTCCAAACGGTTGACGGCAGCCCACAATGCGTCTTCGCAGAGGCCCGCAACGGCGCTTCGTCATTGGTCCGAAAACGCCAAGCTCACCCAGAATCGGTCACATCCCGTTTTCGATTCATCCATGACGCGAGCAGATCGGGCACTTGTCCCGTTCCGAATTTCCGTTCGGCTTTGCCGTGACTCCGACCGCGCCGGAGTCCGTGCGTCGTCATGAACCGAAAAGTTCCTCGTGGGCCGGCGACTTTTCCGTGCCGCCTGCCTCGGCAGGGTTCCCTCCCGCTGCCGGATGAAACGTGACCAAACTCTGCGTTCCGATCGTTCGCGGCGAACAACCGGAACATTTTCCCGGGGCGGACTCGTATACGCCGCGGGCCTCTGCGAAGACGCACACGCGCCTCCGTCTTCCAAATCTCAGCTGCAACCCATGCTCGCTCCGCAGTTGAGGCACTTGTAGCAGGTGCCGCTGCGAACCGTGATCGTGCCGCATCCGTCGCACGCGGGCGCATCTCCCAGACTCTCCATCGCCGCCGACAGCGCCGACGCGGCAACCGTCGCGACAGTCTGCGGAGCCGGCGCGAGATGCGCCTTCACCGCACCGACCGCCGTTCCCGCTCGTGTGAACGTCTCTGCAAATGCCTGGACCGATCGGGGAGAATCGACCGTCAACCTTCCCGGCGCAGGGTCTCGCCCCGCGCTCGGTGCCTCGTGTTCGAGCGAGATCCGAACTTCCGTCGCGACCGGCGTCGGTGCCTCGGGCTCGCGCTTGGGCGCGTGCGCCTCGCGATACCCCGGAATGAACTGCATCCCGAGCCAGCGAAAAATGTAATCGACGAGGCTCTTCGCGAACGGAATGTCGCGATTCTCCGTCATGCCCGCCGGCTCGAAGCGCTGATGGCTGAACTTGTTCACGAGGCTCTCGACCGGCACGCCGTACTGCAGCGCGACCGAAACCGCCGTGCCCAACGAGTCCATCAGCCCGCCGATCGTCGAGCCTTCCTTGCTCATCGTGATAAAGAGCTCGCCCGGTCGGCCATCCTCATAAAGCCCGACCGACAAATATCCCTCGTGACCGGCGACGTTGAACTTGTGCGTCAGGCTCGGGCGCGTGTCGGGCAGGCGCCGGCGCATCGGTCGGTGCACGATCTGCACCTGTGTTTCGACCACCACGCGCTCGTTGCCTACCTGCACGGCGCTGGCCATGCGGGCCACATCGCCCGCGACTTCGGCTCGCGCTTCCGCAAGCTCGTTCGCGTCTTCGTCGCTTCCCGAAACGACCTCGACCTCGATCGCCTTTTCGTCTTCCTTCTTGAGTTCGCTCTTGGCCTCATCCGCCGTGCTGCTGAGCGGCTGGCTCAGCTTGCAGCCGTCGCGATACAAAGCGTTCGCCTTGAGCCCGAGCTCCCACGAGAGGCGATAGCACGACTTGATGTCGTCCACCGTCGCCTCATTGGGCAGGTTGATCGTCTTGCTGATCGCGCCGCTGATGAACGGCTGTGCCGCCGCCATCATGCGGATGTGCCCCTCGGCCGCGATATAGCGCTGCCCGAGCTTGCCGCACTTGTTGGCGCAGTCGAACACCGGCAGATGCTCGGCCTTGAGGTGCGGCGCACCCTCGATCGTCTGCGTGCCGCAGATCGCCCGGTTCAATCCTTCGATCTGCACGTCGCTCAAGCCCAGGTGCTTGAGCAAGTTGAACGAGTAGTCCGCGCGAGCCTTGGCGGGATCAACGCCGAGCAGCTTCAGTGTTTCCTCCCCCACCGCGAACGCGCCGAACGCGAACGTCAGCTCGAACATCGAGGGCAGGCTCATCGTGATCGCCTGCACTTCGTCCTCCGTCACGCCCTTGCTGCGCAGGAGCGACGAGAGCGTCATATTCGTCTTCAGCCCGCCGGTGTGGGGCGGCACGGCGACATTCAGATGGAGCGTCCCGAGCAGATACTCCATGATCTCCTTGATGTGATCATCCGAGTAGCCGAGCGCCTTGAGCGCCGGACGCACCGACTCGTTCGCGATCTTGAAGTAGCCGCCGCCCGCGAGTTTCTTGAACTTGACGAGCGCGAAGTCGGGCTCGACGCCGGTCGTGTCGCAGTCCATCAAGAGGCCGATCGTCCCCGTCGGCGCGATCACCGTTGTCTGCGCGTTGCGGAAGCCAAAGCGCGTGCCCTCGGTCAGCGCCTCATCCCACGCGACCACCGCGCGATCGAGGATCTGCTCCGCGTTGGCGATCGCGATCTTTCCCGACTTGAACAACTTGTGATCGATCGGCACCGGGCGAATCCGCAGGTCTTCGTACGAGTCGCTGTCGCGCGCCTCGCCGTACGCCGCGAACCGGTGATTCCGGATGACCCGGAGCATGTTCGCCTTGTCCGGTCCGTACCCGGGGAACGGCCCATGCTCCCCCGCCATCAACGCGCTCATCCGGTACGAACGGCCGGTGAGAATCGAAGAAAGCGTGGCGCACACGGCCCGCGCCTCCTCGCTGTCGTACGGAATCCCCGCCTGCATCAGCATCGCGCCGAGGTTGGCGTAGCCCAGGCCCAGCGTGCGGTACTTCCACGAGAGTTCCGCGATCGGCTTGCTCGGGAACGCCGCCATCAGCACGCTGATCTCAAGCACCATCGTCCAAAGGTCGATCGCGTGCTCGTACCGCTCGACATCAAACGTCCGCGCGTCCGCGTCATAGAACCGCAGCACGTTCAGCGACGCGAGGTTGCACGCCGTGTTGTCGAGGAACATGTACTCGCTGCACGGGTTGCTCGCATTGATCCGTCCCGCGCTCGGGCAGGTGTGCCACGCGTTGATCGTCCCATCGAACTGCACGCCCGGGTCGGCGCACCGCCACGCGGCAAAGCCGATCTGCTCCCAAAGATTGCTCGCCTTGAACGAACGCGCGACCTTCCCGTTCACGCGCCACGTCGTGTTCCAGTCGCCGTCCTTGTCGAGCGCATCGAAGAACGAATCGGGGATGCGCACCGAGTTGTTGCTGTTCTGCCCGCTGACCGTGTAGTACGCCTCGCCGTTGAAGTCGTAATCGAGCTTGAGCCCGAGGCGCTCGCTTGTATCCGCAATCTCCTTGTTGCCCTTCTTGAGAACCTTGAGCCCCTCCACCAGCGCCGCGACCTTCACTTCCTCGCGCACCTTCCAGTTGATGAACGTCTCGATGTCCGGATGGTCCATGTCGAGGCAAACCATCTTCGCCGCGCGCCGCGTCGTCCCGCCGCTCTTGACCGCGCTCGCCGCGCGATCGCCGATGCGCAGCCACGACATCAGCCCGCTCGACTTGCCGCCGCCCGAGAGTTTCTCGCCCTCTCCCCGGAGCGAACTGAAGTTGGTGCCAGTGCCGCTGCCGTACTTGAAGAGGCGGGCCTCGCGCACCCAGAGGTCCATGATCCCGCCCTCGCTGACGAGATCATCATCAACACTCTGAATGAAACAGGCATGCGGCTGCGGGTGCGTGTACGCGTCGCTCGCAAGCGTCACGGCGCCGGTCTTATGATCGGCGACGAAGTGGCCTTGCGCCGGCCCGCTGATCCCGTACGCAAAATTCAAGCCCGTGTTGAACCACTGCGGGCTGTTGGGCGCGCAGATCTGGTGCACCATCATGTAGCAGAGTTCGTCGTAGAACGCCTGCGCATCCGACGCCGAATCGAAGTATCCGTGCTTCTCGCCCCAGAAGCGCCAGCAACCAGCCAGACGGTGGATCACCTGCCTCGCCGATTTCTCCGGCCCCTTCAATCCATCCGCCTGCGGCACTCCCGCCTTGCGAAAGTACTTGCTGACCATGATATCGGTCGCGAGCTGCGACCAACTCTCCGGAACCTCGGCGTCTTTCATCTCGAAGACAATCGAGCCGTCGGGGTTGGAAATCTTCGACGATCGCTTCACCCACTTGACAGAGGAGAAGGGGTCGGAATTTGCAGAAGTGAAGCGGCGAGAAATCTTCATGAAATGATCCGTCTTCAGTGCGTTGAGAGTTCGAGGAAAAAGAAGGCATCAAGGCATGCGGCATCGAGGCACTATCCGCCGAGGCTGCGGATCAGGCCCGCGAGCACCCGTTCCGATTCATCCAGTTGAGACTTGATCGTCTCGTACACCTGCGCCGTGACATACTTGAAATCCCGAGCAAAGAGAAGTTGAGTGTCGAGTTGGTACAGCTCGCCTCGAGCCTGTTTGAGAAACCAGATGTAGTCGCTGGTCACGCCGCGTCCATATCCGTTTGCGATGTGGCTTGCAATCGAAACCGACATCCGTCGAAGCGAAGACATCAGTCCGAACCTCTCCGCTTCGGGCAACGTTGCTGCTATCTCGTAAATGACCTTCCCCAGCGTGTAGGCCTTCTGCCACGCGATCAGGTCCTGATACGACTTGATTGGCTCTGACATGCTTCATTGCTCGATGCCTCGATGCCCCGTGCCTTGATGCCTTCTTTTCAGTCGACTTTCGGAAGAGTGAGCCCCGATTGGTCCTGGTACTTCCCCGCCTTGTCCGCGTACGACTTCTCGCACACGTCGTCGGCCTTCAAGAAAATCAATTGCGCAATCCCCTCGTTCGCGTAGACCCGCGCCGGAAGGGGCGTCGTGTTGCTGATCTCAAGCGTCACCTTGCCGCGCCACTCGGGCTCCAGCGGAGTCACGTTCACGATCAGCCCGCAACGCGCGTACGTGCTCTTGCCCACGCAGATCGCCAGGACATCCCGCGGCACATCGAGATACTCCACCGTCTCGCACAGCGCGAACGAGTTGGGCGGGATGATGACGTACTGCTTGTCCGCCGGCCGCCCCGCGACATCGACCTCGATCATCATGTCGTCGCTGAACGCCTTTGGGTCTACGACCGCGATGTCGCCCGAGTGTGTCGCGGGCGTGAAGATCTTGAAGTGCGTGCCGACGCGCACGTCGTAGCCGTAACTCGAAACGCCGTATGAGATGCGCCCGGGACGCTTTTTCGCTTCCTCGAACGGCCCGATCTTCACGAGCTTCCTGATTTGGCGATCCGATAGAACAGACACTGAACAATCTCCGATCAAAGCGACGCATATTCCGGCCGCGAACCCGGATCGCGGCGAGACAAACCGAATTGCTTGAGGCTCCGCTCCAAGTTCCTTTCCGGTGACCAAGCCCCGGAAACCCCCCGACCCGAACGTCCACGACCCGTTCGAATCTGCTGTCGAAGGACCCAGAGCATACCACTACAGATCGTGGCTGCAAGGGTCTCGCGGCACAAAATAGTGGGTATGGATTGTGTGAAATCTGTCGCCAACGCGCAAGAATCGTGTTTTTCAGCGTTTGCGCTGCTTATGAAATCTTCACAGGGAAGTTATCCACACCCCGCGCCGACACGCGGTGACACCGACCGTCATCGAACGACCGGAACCGCCGGTTGCCGACACCAACCGACAGCCGAATTCTGTTCGGGTCGGCCGTCCAGCGGGAATCGGGAAATTGCGCGCATCTCGGCCTCGCGACAGTTCTTTTGCAACGAAGCGCCCCCGGCATTTCGTACAGTCTGCCGCCGCGGGAAGGGCACGGGGCGCCGAGAGGCGCCCGAAACACCGGGAATGCTCCGTGTTGTCGGGGCTCTCGAGCGGAAGTGATGTGTGGCTTTGGAGGTCGCTCAAGCGATGAGGAATGGCATTCTCGCCTGTGGATTGATCGGGCTCTCTTTGAGCGGCTGCGCCTCGGACGACAAGCCCAAGCCCCGGGCCGTCACGCCGGTCGTGCGTGATGTAGCGCCGGCGCTGCGCGGCACCGTCGGCGCCGAATCGAGTTTCCGCAACGTGGATCCCGTCCTTGTCAGCGGCTACGGCCTTGTCGTCGGCCTCCAGGGAACCGGCGGGCAGCAGCTCGACGACGGCATCGCCGCGTTGATGGAGCGAGAGATTCAACTCCGCGACATCAGCGCCGCCAACGAATACAAGTGGCAGGCGATCGACAAGGTCACGCCCAAGCAGCTCCTCCGAGACAAGAACGTCGCCGTGGTGTACGTGCAGGCGCTGGTCGCGCCGGGTGCACCGCGCGGGATGCACTTCGATGTTTTCGTGCGCGCCATGAACGCTTCGAGCCTCGAAGGAGGTCGCCTCTGGACCACCGCCCTGCAGCTCGGGCAGACCAAACCGGCGGGCGGCCCGCGGGGCAAGGTCGTCGCGCAGGCCTATGGCCCGATCTTCATCAACCCCTTCTCCGATCCCGGACAGGAAGGAGCCGGCGTGACCGCCACGGCCGGACGCGTCCTCGACGGCGGCGTGATGGTCAACCCGATGCCCCTCGAGATCGTCCTCGATAACAACTTCCACACCCGCGCGCGAGCGATCACCAGCGCGATCAACTCGAGATTTCCCGAGGAAACCCCCGAACGCGCACCGGTGGCACGCGGCCGTTCGGGCCAGATTGTCGAGATTTCGGTGCCCGAGTCCTATCGCTCCGATCCTGTCGAGTTTCTGAAACTCGTTCAGTACGTGCAAGTCGACGGACCTATTCAGCGCTACGCCCAGCGCTACGTCGACGCGGCAAAGGCCGAACCGTTCCTCGCCGGGGAAATGTCGTGGTGCATGGAAGCGCTCGGCGATCAGGCCCTGCCCATCATCCGTGAGCTCTACGACTACAACGAAGTCGCGCCCCGTTACGCGGCACTCCGGGCGGGCGCGAGTCTGGGCGATCCGCTCGCGGCAGAATCGCTGAAGAAACTGGCGCTCGAAGGTCGCGGCGCCGAGCGGCTCGACGCGATCGCCCTGCTCGGACGGATCAGCGCCGGCCCGACCGTGGACCTGACGCTGCGCGATCTGCTGCAGGAAAAACCGCTGCTGGTACGGGTCGCGGCGTACGAAGCGCTGGCCGAGCGCGCCGAGCGCAATCGCCTGAACCGCCTGCTCCGCGAACAGTTCACCAATCCCGACCCAAACGCCATCCGCCTCAGCCCCACGCAATTGCAGGTCCTGGCGGAGTCGGACATCCCGGCCGGCTCCATCCAGGGCGTCAGCCGCAAACGGCTCGGCGACGGGTTCTTCCTCGATCGCGTCCAAGGCGGCACCGGCCTCGTCTACATCACCCAGCAGGGAACTCCGCGCGTCGTCGTTTTCGGGCAGGATCCAAAGCTGGTCAAGCCGATGTTCGCTTCGGCCTGGTCCGATCGCCTCATGATCAACGCCCAGGACGCGAACGGCCCGATCAAACTCTTCTACCGGGATTGGAAAACGGACACGATCACCCAGCAGGAAGTCGATCCCGAGCTGCCCAAGCTGATCGAGTTCTTCGCCCACACCCCCACGCCCGAGGACCCCCGCCCCGGCCTTGGGCTCAGCTACAGCGAGGTGGTCGGTGCCCTGTACGCCATTCACAAGGCCGGCGCGATGAATTGCAATTTCGCCACCGAACGCGACCGCCTCCTCGCGGCCCTGACGGCAGCAAACGCCGGCCAGCACAAAGAGCGCCCGGAGACGACCAAAGACAGGGCCGAAGTGGTCGTGCTCGAGTCGCCCGAAGCGACCCTGGCGCCGCGCGAAGAGGGCGGCCTCAAACCAATCGTTGTTCCGATCCCGCGCGAGCCGAAGAAGAAGTAAGCACCGGAATCGTCGCACGGAGCACCCGGATTTGTTATAATTGCGTCCTCGCTATTGGCCCATGGATCGGGCCGGGGCGCGGGCGCGAGTTCGGCCCACGACCCTCGCGACAGGAGGTTGCCCGCTTCATGCGCCTGGTCAAACTGTCTCTCGCCGGCTTCAAGTCGTTCGCCGACCCCACCGAGTTCATTTTCGAGGACATGGTGACGGGCATCGTCGGTCCCAACGGCTGCGGCAAGAGCAACGTCGTCGACGCGATCAAATGGGTGCTGGGCGAGCGCAGCAGCAAGAGCCTTCGCGGCACGGAAATGCTCGACGTCATCTTCGCCGGAAGCGCCGGGCGCAAACCCGCCGGGATGGCCAGCGTCACCCTCACCTTTGAAAACCCGGTACGAACCGATCTCGCTCCGGCGGATGCCGCAATCGGCGAAACGACCGAATCGATCGAACCAGAAGGAAGCATCACGCCCGATGGGCTCGCAGATGCCGCTGGCGAAGCGGCCGCGCTCGAAGAGGCCGAGGACTCGATCGTCGACGCGAGCGTGAAGGGCAAGCGCGGCCTTCCCATCGACCACGACACGGTCGAGGTCGAGCGCCGGCTGTACCGGGACGGGACAAGCCAGTATCTGATCAACGGACGACGCGCGCGTCTCCGCGACATCCGCGAGCTATTCCTGGATACGGGCATCGGCGCCGACGCCTATTCGATCATCGAACAGGGCAAGGTCGATCGCATGCTCCTCGCAAGCCCGCAGGAACGGCGCGCGATCTTCGAAGAAGCCGCGGGAGTCGCCAAGTACAAGCAGCGCCGCATCGAAGCGATGCGCAAGCTCGAAAAGACCGAGCAGAATCTCGCGAGCACACGCCTGCAACTCGAAAGCACCGAGCGCCGCCTTCGTCTGGTCAAGGGTCAAGCCGCCAAGGCCCGCAAGTTCCAGACACTCGATACCGAACTGACCGCGTGGCGCACGGCACTGGCATTCGATCAGTACGACGAACTTCGCACGCGTCTCGACGGGCTCGCCAGCCGGCAGAGCGATCTGGAATCACAGCGCACGAGCGCGCAGCAGCAGGTCATGCAACTCGACGAGCAGAGGCTGCAGGCCGAGGCAACCCGCGCCGAGAAGCAGGCGATCGGCCGGGCCGCGGAACAGGAAAGGCTGAACGTCGCGTTCCAGTCGTCCCAGGCGACGCAGAAGCGCGAAATGTCGCAGCGCTCGCTCACGGATGTCGTCGCGCGGCTGGAACTCGATCGCGATCGCCTGTCGAATCTCGAGCAGGAACTGGTCAAAGTCGGCGCGGCGATCGCGGATACGAGTGAAACGCTCGCCGCCGAAGCGGAAAAGCGCGACGAGCAGGAGCGTGCGCTCGCGGCACTCACTTCCGAACGTGCTTCGCTCCTGACCGAAGCGCAGGCCCGCGAGGATGAACTCGCGCAGAAGCGCCGGCAGATGCAGCAGATCGACCGCGAGCGCGCCGGTCTCGTCGCCTCCGCCGAAGCCGAGGAAAGGCAGGCACGCGGGCTCGCGGATCAGATCGCCGGGCTCGAGCGCCGCGCCGAGCAGATCCAGGCAGGGATGCTCGCGACCGAGCGCGACAGCGAACAGGCCCGCCAGGCTTTCGCGCAGTTCGGGTCGGAAGTGTCGAGGCTGGAAGGCGAACTCGAATCGGCGCTGGCGGAACTTGAGCGCCTCTCGGGCGGCCGCGATTCGCTCGCCAAGCGCGTCGGCGAGTTGCAGCAGGATCTTGCACGCATCGAGAGCCGGCGCGCCACGCTCCGTGAGATGGCCGAAGACCACGTCGGCTACGCCGAGGCCGTTCGCGCCGTGCTCAAGGCACGGCAGGAAGGTCGCTTTGCCGGCGTGCGCGGCGCGCTCGCCGATCTGATCGAAGTGAATCCGGGCGCGACGCAGGCCGTCGAAGCAGCGCTCGGCGCCGGGTTGCAGGCGCTGGTCGTCGAAACCCCGGCGCAGCTGCCGAATGCAGAAGAGATCGCGTCGCTGCCGGGGCGCGTGACTTTTCTTCCGCTCGACGTCGGATCCCAGCGCACCGGCGAATTCCCCGGCACGATCTCCGATGTCGATCCGACACTGGCATCCAAAGTCGTCCGGCTCGGCGGGCTCGTCACGCCCCGCGCGGGGCTCGAGAGCGCAGAGGCATTGTCGCGCACCATCGACCGCTTGCTGGGTGAGACGTTCGTCGTCGAATCGATCGATGGCGCGCTCATGCTCGCCGCTTCCGGCGTGCTGCCGGAGCGGGCCCGTTTCGTCACGCAGGATGGAACGGTCATCGAGAGCGACGGCCGCGTGATCGCGGGTCCGCTCGGCGCCGACAGCGCGTCGGGCGTGGGCGTGCTCGCCCGCCGCGAAGAAACCGAAAAACTCGAAGAGCAGGCGGCGCAGGTTCGCGCCCAGCTCGATGCCGCCAAGGGCGAACTCGCAACCGTCGGCTCCGCCGCCTCGGCGCTCGGCGAACAGACCGGCGCGCTCCGACGCGAGCTGGCCGAATCCCAGCGCCAGGCCGTTGCGCACCACGGCTTGATGGAGCGCAAGACCGCCGAACTCGCCCGCATCGTCCGCGATCAGAGCGAATCGGGTCAGCAACTCGAAGGGCTCCGCGCCCGTCGCACCAGGCTCGAACAGGAAGCGAGCGAACTCCGCGAGCGGGCGCAGAAGCTCGGCGGGCTTCTCGAAGAGCACACCGCCCAGACCCGCGAGGCCGAGGCCGCTTCCGCCGCATCCCGCGCCCGCGCCGAAGCGCTCTCGGAACAGTGCACCCAGGTCAAGGTCGCGGTCGAGCGCCTCACGGCGCAGGCCTCGGTCGCTCGCCGCGAACTCTCCCGCCTCGAACTCGCGCGCGACGATGCCGAGCGACAGAAGCGCGATCTTTCGGCCCACGCCGAGCAGGGCGCAGCCCGCGTCGAAGAACTCAACGCCGCGATCAAGGAGAGCAGCTCGCTCATCGAGGAGTCCGCCGCGGCCCTCGCCGAGGTCTCCGCAAGATCCGAGGCGATCTCGAAGGAAATCGCGGGCGCGAGCGACATCGTCATCGAAGTAACCGAATCGCTCAACTCCGCGCGCGAGCACGCCATGACCCTCGAGCGCGATTGGAACGCGCTCGAGATCACCCGGCGCGAGCTCGAGGTAAAGCGCGAGACCGTCGAGGAGCGCACGCACCAGGAACTCCGCGTCGATCTCGCGGCCGAGTACCCGCAGTACCGCGAGATGCTCGCGACGGGCGATGTAAGCAAACCCGACGTGTCGAGCGCCGCGGCATGCATCGCAAACCTCAAGGAACAGATCAAAGCGCTGGGCAATGTGAACCTCGACGCGATCGACGAGGAAGGCACGCTTGAGTCGGCCAACGAAACCCTTGTAAAACAAGTGGCGGACATGGACACCGCCCGGGCGACACTCGTCGAGCTCATCGAGAAGCTCAATGTCATCTCCAAGGAGAGGTTCGGCGCCGTGTTCACGAAAATCCAGGAACAGTTCGGCGGCGCCGAAGGAATGTTCCGGCGCCTCTTCGGCGGAGGCAAAGCCGAGGTCCGCCTCATGCCCCTCGTGCGCGAGATCGAGAACGCCGACGGCACCATCAGCAAGGTCGAAACCGAGGAGGTCGATCTGCTCGAGAGCGGCATCGAGGTCGTTGCGAAGCCGCCCGGAAAAGAGCCTCGCAGCATCAGCCAATTGTCGGGAGGCGAGAAGACGCTCACGGCGGTGGCGCTCCTGATGAGCATCTTCCGCAGCAAGCCATCGTGCTTCTGCATCCTTGACGAAGTGGACGCGGCGCTCGACGAGAGCAACGTCAACCGCTTCGGGCAGGTGGTACGCCAGTTCACCGATCTCTCGCACTTCATCGTCATCACGCACAACAAGCGGACGATGCAGCAGGCCGATCGCCTCTTCGGCGTGACGATGCAGGAGCGCGGCGTTTCGACGCGCGTCACCGTGAAGTTCGAGCAGGTCGGCAAGGACGGGTCGATCCGGCACGACGCGCAGTCGACGGCGGCACAATCGATCGAACCGAAGCAAGTTTCGGATGGTGCGGCTTCGCCGGGTCCGCTGCGCCGGGCGCTCGCGGCGATGCACGAGCGCGAATCTCCGGTTGTCCCGAGCGACAACTGACGGATTCCGCTACGATCGGCCCGTGAGCGATCCGAACGAAGACATCAATCAACTCGCCGACCAATTCCGCAAAGATTTCGCGGGCGCGCTCGAACAGGTTTCGCGCGTCATCGTCGGGCAGAAGGACATCATCGAGGGCGTCTTGGTGTGCCTGTTTCTCGGCGGTCACGTGCTGCTCGAGGGCGTGCCGGGGATCGGAAAGACGCTTCTGGTGCGCACGCTCGCGCGCTCCACGAGTCTTTCGTTCAGCCGCGTGCAGTTCACGCCCGACCTGATGCCCGCGGACATCACCGGCACGACCGTGGTGATCGAGAGCGCGGGCGAGGGCGGACGAACACAGCGCGAGTTTCGATTCCGCGAGGGGCCGGTGTTCGCTCAGGTCATCCTCGCGGACGAGATCAATCGCGCCACACCGAAGACGCAATCGGCGCTGCTCGAAGCGATGCAGGAGCGCAGCGTCACCGTCGGCGGCGCGACGTATCCGCTGCCGTCTCCGTTTCTTGTGATGGCGACGCAGAATCCGATCGAGCAGGAAGGTACTTATCCGTTGCCGGAAGCGCAGCTCGATCGCTTTTTCTTCAAGTTGCTCGTTCGCCCGCCGGGGCGGGAGGACCTCGCGGAGATTCTGGAGCGAACAACCGGCAGCGAGGAAGCGGCGCCGAGTTCATCGCTCGACGCGGCGCGGATCCTCGCGCACCGCGATCTGATCCGGCGCGTGCCGATCGCACCGAGCGTGCGCGACTACGCGGTACGGCTGGTTCTCGCGACGCAGCCTGCGGCAACCGTTTCCGGCCGGTCGTTCGCGACGCCGATGGTGAATCAGTACGTGCGGCTGGGGGCTTCGCCCCGCGCGGCGCAGACGCTGGTGCTGGCTGGTAAATGCCGCGCGCTGCGTGAGGGACGGGTGGCCGTGTCCACGGAAGACATCGCGGAAGCGGCCCTGCCCGCGATGCGTCACCGGCTGATCATGAATTTCGAGGCGAGCGCGGAAGGGGTCACTCCCGATGCGGTGGTTTCGAATATCGTGCAGACTTTGCCGCTCGAAGGAACTTGAGAAGCGCGTTTCGCCGGCGGTGCAACCCCGAAGCGGCGTGCTGCGAACCATCCATTTACCCGGTGCAGAAGGCCACGCGCATCCTCGTCTTTGGATTGATGATCCCGATTCTCGGGTGCTCGACGAGTCCCCCTCCGGCGAAGCAGCCTTCGCCGTTTGGTCCGGCGCAGAGCACAAACTTTCTGCCGCCGACGCCAAAGGCGGAAGACAGGCAGCCGCTTATCGCGGTGTTCGGTCAGACACTGCTCGTTCCGGCATCGGCGATTCTTGGGAGCACGGGGCGCATCCCCCAGGCGAAACTCGACGACGGGCGGGAGGTGCCGATCACGATTCGGCGGGCGACGGCCGAAGCATTTTCGACGGGACAATCGTTTGGCTCACTCGAGAGCATCGCGTCGAGATGGGTCGGGCCGGTGGGCCGAATCAATGAAACAACAGGCGCGGGTGTCTCGCAGCCGGGTGCGAGCACGATCGAATTCTGCGAAGTTGGATTGCCGCCGGATGCGATCGGGCACTGGCTCTGGATCGGGGACAAGCACATCGATCTCGCGTGGATTCCAGCGGAGAAGCCGCTGAAGTTCGAGATTCCGGAACTATCGCGTGCGGCGCGGAGCGATCCGCTTGTGCTCGAGTGCCTGCGCCTGGAGGGGATGAGCCCGTTCACGCGCTGGAGATCGGCGCTTTTCGGTCTTCCGGCGGCGCCGACAACGCTTGCGCCGGTGCCGTTCGCCCTCGATTCGCTCGAGCCGGTGGCGCGGCCCGATCCGCCGACGATTTCGGACTTGCTCGCGGCGCGGCAGAGCGCGATGTGGAATCACGCCCTGCTGCGGCTTCTGCGCGCCGATGCATCGCTCTACCGGCGCGTGCTTGTTGAGTGCACGCGGGTGGTGCGATTGAGCGGAGCGACCGATCGGTTTGCGCCCGCGTGGGCCGACGCGGCGGACTCTCAGGCGCTGCTGGATGCTCTGCTTTCGAACCGGGACACTTCGCAAGGCGTGATTGCCGCGGCAACCAACTGGCTCTCGCGCCGACCTCCCGCGTGCGCGTGGGTCAGCGATGATGCCGGGCTGCTCGACACCGAATCGCGGATGCCGTTGCCGCGTATCGGCCTGGCGAACTTGAGCGGTGCGCCCGCGCTCGGATGGGCCGGGGGACGCGTTGCCGCGCAATCGCCGGAACTCATTTCGATTCCGCCGGACCGTGCCCAGATTGTTGCTATCCCGGCACTCGCTCTGTCCGCCGGGAACGACGATGGATCGTCGGTCGAAGCACACGTCGGCGTCTGGTCCACTCGACTCGCGGTGAACCGGCGCAGTCTGGCTGCACGCCCGCCGGGATTGCTCATCGCGCCGACGTTTCTCGATCTCACAATTTCTTCGTGGACACGCTCGCAAACCCTCAGCCCTGTTCCCACCGGCGACCGGTCGGACATGGGCGCCCTGGCGGCGCGGCTGGTCCGCGAAGCCGGGCCGACCAATGTTCCGACCGGCTCGGGCTGGTCGATCTACCTCGAGGTGGAGCGGAGCACGTTCGAGCATCAGACGATCCGGATCTGGTACGGACCGATCGATCGTCCGACGCAGGTTGTGCAGGTGGAATTGCCCGAGACCTCGCGCATTCCCGAGAGCGGCGAAGCGGTCGCGACGGTGCGCGAAGCCGGCACGCGCGACTCGCTGCTGCCGGGGGCGCAGATCGTCCCCTCGGCCGGTCACTGGTCGCTCCGGCTTCCGGTTCCGAATCGTGCCGTCGAGAGACCCGGTCTCGTTCGATTCGGCGTCGAGCACGTGCGCGGGAATATCCGTTCGTCGTGGCCTCGCGCCGTCTTTCCATGGTCCACCGAGCCGGCACGTGCGTGCGTCGATTTGACGAAGTGGTAGATCAGATCGCGCGCGCGGGCCGAAGATCGAGCGCTTCGGTCATCACGCCGTGCAACTCGATGTTGTCGATGAAGGGCGCGATCCTCTCGCTGCCCGGTCCGAGCGCCGTCAGTTCCACGAAGTCCGCGGTGTGATTCGGGCTCACGAATCCGATGCCGAAGTGATTTGCGAGACAGCTTCCGAGAACACTGCTCGCGCGGCTCATCGGTTCGAAGAGCTGCGGGTTCTGGCCGCGGAGCGCTCCGACGAACGCTGCGATTTCTTCGCGACCGAGTTCAACACCGGTTGCCTCGCGGACGATTGAGCCGACACGATCCTGTCCGGTGATCACTTCGTGAACCACGGGGTCGTCGTACTCGAGCTTTAGTCCGAGCTGCGAGAAGACCCAGTCGAACGAGTGGCGGGTGTGGGCGAGACTTTCGATTCCTCTGTAACTTTCCGGTCCGTACACGGTCAGGCCCGGATTCCCGTTGCCGTGATCGGTGGTCACAATGAGAAGCGTGTCGTCCCGGTTCTCGATCCACGCGAGCACCGCACCGAGCGCGCGATCGAACGCGAGTTGCTCTCCGATCAGGGTGCCGGCATCATTTGCGTGTGCCGCGTGATCGACGCGGCCACCCTCGATCTGGAGCACGAAGCCGTTGCTGTGCCGCGAAAGCTGCGAGAGAGCGAGCGTTGTCATCTCCGCCAGGGATGGATCGATGTTGTCGCGCTCGCACTCATAGCGAAGATGGGATTTTTCAAAAAGACCCAGCACCGGGCCGGGCGCTTCGGCTCCGAGAGTCTTGGAGTAGTCCTCAAAGTCGGAGCGGCTTCGGAGAACCTTGAGATCCGTACGCGTCGCGAGGAGCGCTTCGGGGAAGAACTTGCTCCCGCCTCCGAGCGTCACATCGACCCGTCGCTCGATGATCTGACGTGCGATCTCTCCCTCGGCGTTTCGCGAAGGGTGATTGGCGATGAAGCCTGCGGGTGTCGCGTGTGTCACCCGCGTGGTGGTGACAAGACCGGTCGCCTTGCCGTTCTGTGCCGCCTGCACGAGAATCGGCGTCGGGGTCTTTCCGTCGGGGGTGAAATTGACGGCCTCATTGTTGATATGGACGCCGGTTCCCCAGGCCGAGCTCGCGGCGGACGAATCGGTCACGAGCGAATCGGCGGAACTGGTCCGCATGACCGACCGCCGGGCACCCTCACGACCCCAGAAATCGATCCAGCTGGTTTGCTTGGCGTGTCGAACCCGGCACGCGATCTCGGCGAGCGAGAGGGTGCCGAAACTCATGCCGTCGGAGACCATGAAGATGACGTTGTGCGCGGTCTTGGCAGCGGAACTCGGAGCTGTTCGAACCGGCTGGCGCGCGCGAGCCAGGCCGGGCGCAAATGCGGACGCGGCGGCAAGGCCCGCGGCGGAACCGAGTGAAAGGCCGAGGAAACCGCGCCGATCAAGCGGCGGGACGAGATGCGGCACGTGCTTGGTTGGTTCCATGACGATCCCGACGGTGGCTGGATCCGGCGACCCGCATTGTACGGACAATGCCCGGTTACAAACGTGCAGAGCGCGCGAAGATCAGCCACTCGATCGCGAGCAACGCGGCCGCGAGCACCAGCGCCCACCACCAGACTTCGCGGGGCCGAGAAATGTTTCCGGTTTGGGAAAGGACGCGGCTCCCGACGCGGAGCACATCGCTCGTTGCAACCGCACTCTCGTGCGAATCGAGCAGGTTGACCGCAATCGGGGGAAAGCCCGCGCCGGATTCGGGTGTGTACACCCCGGCGCGATCGAGCACGCCGAGCGTCATCCGTCGCTTGGCGTCGGGCGAGTCGCTGACTGGTTGTCCGGGTGCGATTCTTGCAAGCACGTCCGCCGGACCGACGTATCGGGGCGGATTGCCGATTCCCTCGAAGAAAACGGGCTGCACGGTGAGAAACTGCACGCCGGCGTTTTCGGCGCCCTTCGAGGTCAAGAGATCGACGGCGGACTTCAGAAATATTGGGAATCCCGCCTGGAGCGGCCAATTCGAATCTTCGAGCCGGAACGTAACGAGAATCCTCTTCGGCCCGTTCTCGGGCTCGCTCAGAATGATCAGCGGACTCCGCTCGCTCCGCGCCAACACCTCCGATCCCTTGCCTCGGAATGCACGCTCGTGCGCGACGACCACGCCGTCGAGCGTGATATCCCGCAGCAGCGGACTCGACCGTGACCAGGACTGAACCGGGTGTGCTTCTTTGGCGGGCGCCGGCTCTCCCAGTTCGAGTTCGGGCACTCCGGCGCCGAAGCTCAGGCTCGGAAGGACCGGCGCTGCGCTCGGCGCAACGCCATCGAAGACCACGATGTCGTAGAACTTCAGTTCGCCCGCCGCGGCCATCGCTTCGTAGCGATCGCGCGTGACGCGTGTGAGTTCGCCCGGGCTCAACTCGGCGAGCGCATCCGCGAGAAGAAAATCCGCCGAGAAGATCGCGGCGGGTTCGCCATCCATTCGCGGTCCGCCCGCTCGCTGCACCAGTAAAATGCGGGCCGGCGCCGCGTTCCGGAGGTTGATTGCCGCGGCATTGTCGCTCAAGAGCAAGTCGCGCTCTTCATCGACCAGCAGCGAAACCATCGCGATGCCGCCGGCCGGAACGCTCGCGGAAAACACGACCGACGTCTCGCCCAATCCGGCGTTGGTTTGGCCCGAGACAGAAACCGTGCGGGTTTCGAGAACGGCGCCGTCGATCGAGAGCCGAATCGGAACAGAACGGGCCGAGCGTGACGCGTTCTGAACCTTGACGAAGATATTGACGACATCCGGATGATCCGCATCTCGGCGCACGGAAAGCACGACGATGCCGAGATTCTGTTTGTCGGCCGAGGGGGGTGGTCCGCACCGGACGAGTCGCACGACTCCGCCGGGAGAGGGCGGCTCTCTCGATCCATCCTCGAATGATCCGTCGCTGAAGACGAGCACCTCAGCCCCGGAATCGATCTCTTCGGAAACCCGCACGCTCTGGAGTAGAGCTCGCGCAACCTCCATGGCTGAGTTCAGATCGCCCGGTTGATCGGTCGGCGAAACGCGATCGATGGACGAAGCGATACTCCCCGGGTTGGCCGAGAATTCACCGATGATTTCGGCGCCCGAAGAGGCGGCGACAACGGCGAACTGCGTCGATGCCGCGGATCCATTGACGATGCCGCGCGCCTTGTGCTTGGCTTCGTCGAGTCGGGAGATCCGCTCGCCGGTCGACGATGCGCCGTCCATCGCTCGCATCGAAGCGGAGCGATCGATGATGAGCAGGACTTTTCCGGCGTGCTCTCCTGAATGAAGCAGGACCGGCCGTCCCACCGCCGCGATGAGCGTGCACGCGATCAGCAGGTGGAGCAGCATCAGCCAGCTGGGTTTGGGCGGCGCGATGGGGACGTTGACCTGAATGTCGCTTGCCGATTCGGGCCAGAGCATGATCGAACTGACGCGGAGAGGGCGCCGGCGCAACTTGAGCAGATACATCGCGAGGAGTGCCGGCAGCACGAGTGCCGCGGCAATCAGCGCAGATGTTGGTGCGAGGAACGACATCGCTGGACGCTAGGGTCTCGACCAACCGGGGGCCGGCTTGTGACCGGGAGCGGGTTGCTGCACCGGCGCGGCCGGCGCCTTGTAGCCCTCGCACACGATGAAAATCTCGCGCGAAGCGTCGCGGCTGGCCTTGGGCTTGAGACCTTTGGCTTTCGCGAAGAGTTTCTGGCAGTCGCGGAGCAGTTCCGGATATCCGCTTCCTTCGAGCACTTTCATCGCGCATCCGCCCCCCGGAGCGAGCAGGCTCGGGAGCAATTCGAGCACCCGGCGGCAAAGGCGGACCGAGAGCGCATCGTCCCCGTGGCCGCTGGTGTTGGGAGCCATGTCGCTGAGCACGACATCGAACTTGGCTTCGGGCTCCGGAAGAAGCGCTGTTGCATCGGTCTTGAAGATGTCGCCCCGGATCGTCCGGACATTGGGCGGCATGCGGTCGCGGACTTCCTGTAAGTCGATTCCGACGACAAAGCCTTTCTTCCCAACCGTTTCGCTCGCGACCTGAAGCCAACTTCCCGGGGCGCAGCCAAGATCAACGACGCTCATGCCTGCGCGGAGCAAGCGGTGTCGCTCCTGGATTTCCTTCAGCTTGTAGGCGGAGCGCGCCAGGTAGCCCTCGGCCTTGGCTTTCTTGAAGAACTCGTCGTGCAGGATTCGGCGTTGGGCCATCGGCTTAGTCTTCGTCGTCGAGACGATCCGACCGCTCCTCCATCCAGTGGCGCTGAATCTCTTCGAGGATTCTCTCGTTCGAAGGATGGCCCGGTTCTTCTTTGAAGCCCGGCAACGCCATGACGAGTTGACGAAGCTCCGGAAAACCGACGCGCACCGGATCCTTCTCCGGCAGACGATCCGCGAGTTCTTCGCCGATCCGCCTTACGTCGAGCCAGCCGAATGTGCTGCTTGCGCCCATCGCTGCGATCGCCCTCGCCGGTTGCTAGTGCGGCACTTCCTTGACCGCGTTGCGATTCCACGCCGGCACGCGCACCACGATCGGTCCATCGCCGATGATTTCGCACTGGCAGCTCAGGCGGCTGTTGCGGCTGAGACCGGGGGCTTCTTCGACGCGGTCTTCCTCGGCCTCGGTTGCTTCGGTCAGCGAGTTCATCCCCTGCTCGACGTGGACGTGGCAGGTGGAACAGGCGCAGACGCCGCCGCAGGCGTGCTCGATGTTGATCCCGTTCTCGAGCGCGAGTTCGAGAAGCGTCCGGGTCTTGGGCGCTTTGAAGCTCATCTCGGAATTGGAGACTCCCATGCCCTCCGGGTCTTCCAGAAGGAATTTCACGGCGACGCTCGCCGGGTTTTTGGTTGTGTCGATCTCACGGATGTGCATGTCAGTCCCTTGTGCGGAACTATAAGCGCCGGAACCGATTGCTCCTACCCTTGAGGTTCATGTTCGTGAAACCGTCCACATCCCCGACCCGCGTGCTGGATTTGTCGGTGGTAACGCCCGCGCACAACGAACAGGACAATCTCGAAGCGCTCGCGAAAGAGATCGAGAAGGCGCTTTCGCCCCTTTCGATTTCGTGGGAACTGGTCGTCGTCGATGACGGCAGCACGGACCGGACACGCACAATTCTGACCTCGCTCGCGGCCGATCGACCGTGGCTGCGGGTCGTCGCGATGAGCAAGACGCCGCCCGGGAAGGGCAACGGGCAGTCCGCGGCGTTTCATGCGGGGATTCGCGCCGCACGAGGCCGGCTCATCGCGACGATGGACTCGGACCTCCAGAACGATCCTGCCGACCTTCCGATGATGCTCCGGCGCATGGCGGAGTCGGGCGCGGACCTTGTGCAAGGGGACCGTTCGCACGCCCGACAGGACAATGTCATCCGGAAAATCGGCTCGTGGGTCGGGCGGACTTTCCGGCGGTTGCTGCTGGGAGATCGCGTGCGCGATACGGGGTGTTCACTCCGCATCATGAAGCGGGAATTCGCTCTCGCGCTGCCGCTCGAGCTTCGGGGGATGCACCGGTTTGTGCCGGTCACGATCCGCGACCTGGGCGGAAAGATCGTGGAGGTGCAGGTGAATCACCGCCCTCGCCATGCGGGCGAAACCAAATACGGTCTGGGAATCACGAAACGCGCAATCCCGGGACTGATCGACCTTTTCGCCGTGCGGTATTTTCGATCGCGCAGGCGCAGCGTGGAATCGGTCGAGATCGCTCCGGAAAACGCGGCATCGCGTGGATCGACGCCCGGAGCCGCGACCAATCAGCCGGCGGAGATGCACGCTTGAATCCGGAAACCAAGGGCCGATTCAAGTGGGAGCCTGCTGCGCTCATGGCGCTGCTCATCGGGATCGGTTTCTGGCTGGTGATGGGCCCTTCGGGCAACAAAATGCACCCGCAGAAAGATGCGCTCACGACAGAAGTGCGAATCGGTGATACGCGCGGGCTCGTCGAGGTGACCGGAGACTCGCCCGATTCACAGAAATTCCGCCTGCTCACGCGCGAAGGCTTTGAATCCGCTGCGCTCTCGCGCCCGGAGTTCGAGGCCTTCTTCGGCGCGAGCGTCGCGGCACAGGTCGCGGACGGTCGCGAGAATTGGCTCTTCCGGCTGCTCAACATCACGAGCTGGGCGAGCCTCGTCTGGATCGCGATCGGCTTCGGCGGACAACTCATGTTCAGCGGGCGGATGTTCCTGCAGTGGCTCATCAGCGAGCGGCACAAGGTCAGCATCATTACGCCGGCTTTCTGGTGGTTCAGCCTGCTCGGCGGAATCTGCCTGTTCACGTACTTTGTCTGGCGTCAGGATGCGGTCGGAGTGCTCGGCCAATCGACCGGTATCGTGATTTACGCACGAAACTTGCGCCTTATCGCGAAGCAGCGCCGCCGCGAGGCTCAGGAGCGTGAGAATATTCCGTCCGCCTCGGAGAACCCCGCGACCGTGGCGCAACCTTCCGGGGCCGGGTCGCTATCCTGATCTCTCCGGCCCACCCCCACCCCACCCCCCACCCGACCCGCCGGACGCGACCGAAGACAGGACGGCCGCGTGAATTCGAAAGCGTGTGGTGCAGAACGACGTCGCGCCCGGATTCTCTTTCCACTTCGTTCGACCATGCAGGTTCTACTCGATAACCAGCCAATCCCGATCGATCGACCGACGCTCGCCGCGGCGATGCGTTCGGCTCAGGAAGCCGCACGGGCACGCGGGCGCATCATCGTGGAGGCGTTCGCCGACGGAACGCAGATCTCGGATGAGCTGCTCTCGAGCCCGAGCGACGACCCGGTCAATATCCAGCACCTCAACATGCGGAGCGCCGAGCCACGCTCGCTCGTGAGTTTTACGCTGGCGGATGCCGCGGACGCGCTGACGCACGTCGCCGAGGATCACGATCAGGTGGGGCGCGACATCCAGGCGGGCAAGACGCAGGCGGCGCTCGGCAAACTCGGCGAGTCGATCGCGACGTGGCAGGCGGTGTGCGACATCCTGAACAAGGGTGCGGCGCTCCTTCACCTTGATCTTGATTCGCTGACGCTGGCCGACGGCGATCCGACACCGCTCTCCGGACGATTCTCGGCGATGCTCGAGAAACTGGGCAGCATCCGCACCGCGCTCGAGTCGCAGGATTTCTCGGCGCTCTCCGATATTTTGCTGTACGACATGGCGCCGTTGGCGCGCCAGTGGTCCAAGACGCTCCGATCGATCGCCGACATGGTCCGGGACGGGCGTATCGGCTCGGGCGCGCAGTTGTAACGCGACACAGCTCCGATTCTCGCAATGATGGCCAAGGACGCTTCCAACCCGATCGATCGCCTGATGGAGCAAGCCAGTCAGGCGCTGCTCGACACCGAGTACTTCACCGTCGTCAAGCTCTCGGTCCGCGCGCTCGAACGCGCGCGACAGGCCGAAGATTTCGAGCGCATGGCGCGGATCGTGTTACCGCTGCAGGAAGCGCGCAGACAGATCCGTCAGATCGCGTGCGACGCGGGGCATCACACGATCGTGACCTCGCGTCTCAAACCATCGGAACTGCGGCCGGGGCTGTATCTCGCGCAACCTCCGATGATCGCGATCGAAGCTCGCGACATCCGCGAGGCCGCAGACTCAAAGTCGATTCCGATTCTGCTGCTCTGCCGCGAACCGATGACGCGCGCCGGAAAATGGCCGATCGCGGCGGTCACCAAGGGCGGGTTGATCGACACGATCACGATCCGAGCGCAGGTCGATCCGCCCGTCGGCGTCGTCGGCATGCACGATCGCGAGGGTGTCGGTCCGACGAAGGACAATTCATCGGCGGCGCCGGACGTCGAGTGGTTCGAGCGCACCGAAGAAGCACTCGGCGATGCCGCGATCGCGCGCGTGAGCCCGAACATCCCGGCGTCGTGGCGCGTGGACGAGTTGATGCTCTACCTCGACGCGATTCCCGAGCACGAGAAACTTCATCAGCGCCTGGCGGAAGCGTGCCGCGACGCGGCGCGCGAAGGACCTGCTCCCGAGCCTCGCCGGCGCGCGGTCGCTGAGAACCCATATTCATTTTGAACTACTGACCGTTGGCTCGACGCTCGTTCTGGTCGCCGATGATCAGGCCGCCGAGCGCCCCCGCCGCGGCACCAATCGCAGCACCCGTGCCCATGTGGCCGAAGGTGCTGCCGATCGCCATGCCCGCGAGCGCACCAAGCCCCGCACCCGAGAGACCGCCCTCAAGGGCGTTGTTGCAGCCGGTGCTTCCGACCGTGAGCGCCCCGGCGATCACGAGCGCGCTCAACTTGGACCCGCCAAACCGATTTGCCTTGATCGTGGTGGTACGCATGACTCGCTCCTGAACCGTTTCCCCTGAAGACCCTTCAACCGGGAGTGCAACCGCCTCCCCCGATGTTAGTCCTCATTTTACATACGGCGGTTTTTGCCTGCAAGTTCAATCTTGGAGAATGGATTTGTGTTATCGGACGAATGCATTCCTAAGAGGCGTCAGTTGGGCGTGTAGCCCCGGGGATAGCCCTCGCCTGCCTCGCCCATCTGTGGCATCGCCATTCGGATGAGGCGATCGAGGTGCTTCAATTCGACCTCGACGATTCTGGCGCGGGCATCAGCGTCGCCTTCTTCGAGCAGGCGATAGCGCTTTTCCTTGTCTTCCACGAGCGTGAACGAAATCAGTTCGAGCAGCGCGGTCGTCGGGATGTCGTCGTCGCGGACGAACTCGAGCAGCGTGTCGGCTTGGCGCAGGCGCTTGAGCGTCCCGTGGTCCAGTCGCGTCTCGAGCGAGTTTCGAAGTCGCGCGAGCAAGGGTGTTTCGTCCTGCGACAGGCCCATCGGTTCGAGCATCGCTTCGCGGTACAGCCGGCCTTCGGGCGCAGGGGTTTCGCGCAGCACTTTGGCGCGGCAGACGCCGCGGAGCAGCAGGTTGTAACGGCCGTCAGGCAGTCTCTCGTGCTGCGCGATGTGCCCGATGCAGACCGCGGGTCGGACCGGCGGGCGTCCGTGATACTCCTGCTTCCAGCGCTTGCCCTGGAAAACCGCCATCGCGATCTGGCCGACGCCATCGAGCGCATCGCTCACCATCTGGCGATAGCGCGGCTCAAAGATGTGCAGAGGCAGCACCTGCTGCGGGAGCAGCGTGACCTGATCCAGAGGGAAGAGCGGCAAGGCCCGCGAGAAGTTCACCTGGATCGTGTTGTCTTCGCTTGACATGGCGTGGCCCGCCTACTGCTTCAAGACGTCCGGCCTGAACAGCTTCACGTTCTCGAGCGCCCACTGTTTTTCGGTGAAGTTGCCGCCCATGTCGAATTCGGCGGCGCGTTCGGGGCGCGCGGCGTTCATCGCGATCGTCGTCTTGGCGTCGAGGTTGTCAAGCATCGCGACGAAAATCGCTTCGGGCGTCGCGGGAATCTTCGCGGCGCCGTGCTCGGGGAGGGTGTGGTGACTGAGGATGATGTGCTGAAGCACGGTGAGCGCGCCGGGAGGCAGGCGCTGGCCGCTCTCGCGCATCATGACCTGCGCCTTGTCGTGCAGCATGATTGCGCCTTCGACGATGTGCCCGATGAGTTCGCCCCGATCGGTGTAGGTGAAGACCTTGTCGAAGCTCAGTTCGCGGGTCTTGCCCAGATCGTGCAGGAAGAGGCCCATCATCACGAGGTCGCGATTGATCTTCGGGTAGAGCGGGCAGACGCGGTCGGCGAGATTGAGCAGGTTAAGGGTGTGCTCGAGCAAGCCGCCGAGATAGGCGTGGTGCATGCTCTTGGCGGCGGGACACTGCTTGAACGCGTCCATCAGAAACTTGTCGGCGAGATAGGTCTGCGCAAGAGCCTTGATCGCCGGGTGCTCGAGCGTTGCGAGCAGCTTGGAAAGTTCGGCGAACATTTCTTCCGGTGGGCGCTTCGAGCAAGGGAGCAGATCACGGAGGAGATCGGGCGTCGGCTCGACGGCGCTGATCGAATGGATGATCAACTGCAGTTCGCCCTGGTACGCCTGAGTCTCGCCCTCGATGGCGACGAAACCATCGGTCGGCAGGCGGCGAAACTGCTGTTCTTCAATCGACCACATCCGCGCCGGCATCTCGCCGGTCTTGTCGCCGATGATGCAGCGGAGATACGACTTGCCCGCGCGGGTCTGGCCCATCTGGGCGTTGCTGATCGAGAACGCGCCGCTGACGCGCTCCGGCGGCTCGCGGAACTCCACGATGAAGCGGCGCGAGGATGAATTCTGTCTTTCGGTTTCCAGGGACAATTGGGACATGATCTACTCGATGAACGTTGACAAGCGGGCGCAGCGTTCACGCAGCGCCCGATGCAATTCTATCGAGGCTCGGCCGGCGACGATATGTTGGTGCCGGCGTTCTGTTGTGGGGCGCGCGGCGTGACATTCCATGCTGCGCGGCACTCGGCGCAAGTCGCGGCGCCCGGCTCCCTTCCGATTCGCGACTCAAGATCCGCGCCGCAGGCCGGGCACAGCATGTACGACTTCAAAAGTGCGGCACGCTTCGCGCCGGACCGTCCCATGTCGCTCTGGATGATCGCGACGGCGCCAATGAGCCAGACGACGAGCCCGATCGCCTGCAGACCTTGCAGCAAACCGATTCCGGAGAGCGGGCGGGTCGCAAAGTCGGAAATGATCGCGATCAAGAGTGGCAGGACGAGCGAGGCAAACAAGAGGCGCTTCCACAAACCCTTGTAACGGAGCGTGCGGATGCAATCGTCCAGCCGCGCGCGATGCAAGCCGGAAGCGGAGTTGCGAACGAGTTTGAGGTCGGAAAACCGCGCGAGCGACACGGCTTTGCCCGCGTCGTCTTTGAAAGCCATCGAGCTGTAGAGCATCGACTGCGCTCGGAGGATCGTGCGCATGGTCGGCTTTTCGCGCGCATCGGCGGTTTCATCCCATTCGATGCGATGAACGCGCGATCGGAACCAAGATGCGCCGCATTCGGTGCATCGCACGACTTTGCCTGATTCGGGCGCCGCCTCACTGGCGCTCACGACCCCCGCGAGGTTGTAGCCGCAGCACGGACAGATGCCCTCGTCGAGGCATGCATCCGCGATTTCCGGCGCGCGGGCCGCGAGCTTGGCGAAGTCTCGCCTCATCCACACGCGCAGCACAAGTGCCATGAGCAAACCCGCGCACGCGCTGATCACCGGCAACGGCACTCCGGCCGGCCTCAGCCACAACATGACGAAGGGCATGGCGATCCCCATCGGGACGGCGAGCACGATGACCCGGATCATGAGCCGCCGGAAACTTGTGAGATCGCTGTACACGAGATGCGCCTTGTCGCGCACGCGATCGAGCCGCGCGGTCCCGGATGGAAGGCTCCGCATCGGCAGCAGCTCTCGCGCGACGCCCGCATCATCATGAACGGGCAGCCGCCACGCAGAGAACAATGCACCTCGATCTCTCCGCCGGTCTGTCAACGCGTACTCCAAAAATCAGACCGTTCTTGTGTTCCTTGTTCCGGTTCGGGACATCTGAGTTGCAACGGTCCCCCGCCCCACCAACTCCGCCACAGTCCGCACCAGCCCACCGCATCCGCCCGACACCATCATGTTCACACAATCACTCCTCCGTTCAACATTCGAGCACGCACTCGCGTACCCCGCGTATGTCGCGACCGGAACGCATCACCAGCAGCAATCGTGGAATCACTTCGACAAGATCAGCCGCGAGCACGCCCCGCTCTCGCAGATTCAAAACGAACTCATCCGCTCGTTCACGCGCCGGATCAACATCCTTGTCCTCAGCGGCACATGGTGCGGCGACTGCGTTCATCAGTGCCCGCTCTTCCAGCAGTTGGCGGAGGTCTCGCCGGTCTCCACCGGAGGCGTGATCGATCTTCGCTTTGTGGATCGGGACGATGCGTCGGAACTGTCGGATGCCGCGATGATCTGCGGGGGCAATCGCGTCCCGACCGTGATCTTTCTGAACGAGGACTTCGAGTTCGTCTCGATCCTCGGTGACCGCTCGCTGACGCGCTACCGGGCGATGGCGGCAAAGGCCCTGGGTGCGTCGTGCCCGTTTCCCGGTGCACCGGTCCCGGCGGACGAGATCGCCGAGACGCGCCAAGACTGGCTGGATGAACTGGAGCGCGTGCACTTATTGCTGAGATTGTCGCCGAAGCTGCGCCAGAAACATCACGACTAGGTCCGGTTTCAGGGCGTTTCCGCTGTTCGACGCCGGAAATCGGGGTCTCGCGAATCTCTATGCGGTTGAGGAACCCGCTTTGGACCCGCGGGTCTAAGAAGGAGGCCTCCGGGCAGTATTTCTGCAACCGCGGAACCGGTCCGCGGTATGCCGAGTACCAGTCTGGAGCGAAACCATGCAGAAGCTCCAAGAGCTCCAACTGGTACGGCGTGCGGCTCGCGGCGATCTGTCCGCCGCCGAGATGCTCATTCGGCGCCATCAGTCCGGCGTGCAGGCGTATATCTATCGCATGTGCGGCCGGTGGGATGTCGCGGAAGACGTGACCCAGGAGGCTTTTCTTCGCGTGCTCTCGAGCCTGCACAACTTCAACGAGAACTTCCGCTTCTCAACGTGGCTGTTCACCATCGCCCGGCGGGTGTGGCTGAACATGTGCGAGAAAAAGCGCCCTGCGAGCGCGGGCGACACCAGCGACATCTGGGCGATGCGGAAGGACGATCACGCCGGCTCGATCGGGCGCGACGTCGAGCAGCGCGGCATGGCACGCGATGCGCTCCAGAGCGCGTTGCTGCTCCTCTCAACCGAGCAACGCGAAGCAATCGTCCTGTTTCACCAGCTCGAGTGGCCGATCCGCCTGATCTCCGAACACATGGAACTGCCCGAGGGCACGGTCAAGAGCCACCTGCACCGCGGGCGCCAGCGCTTACGATCCGAACTTGTGCGGGGCGTCGGCGACGTGGTCGCGATCGAGCAGCAGGCCGGCGCGCTGCCGCTGTTTGCGAGGCGCGCGGTGGCGCTGAGCCCGGGGGATTCCAAGCCGTGACCGAAAAGCCGACCAATCCGGGAAACGCAAGAGGCCCATCGGAGCATCTTGATGTTGTCGCGCGCCGGGTCGAAGGCCGCCAGCTTATTCAGGCTTTTCTTGATGGCGATATCTCGGCGCAGTCTCCGAAGCTGCGGGCGCTGCTCGCGAGCGATGAGCAACTGCGCCAAGAACTGGAAGATTTTCAGCAACTCGGCGAGATGCTTCGGTCGCCGTCGCCTTCAAGCGACCTCAGCGCTCAGATCCTGGCCGAATTGCAGGACAGGCCGGTGTTCCTGCCCGCTCCGCTTCCGAGGCGAAGCGTTGCCTCCTCGATCGGCGTGCGGATTGCCGCGGCGCTTGCGCTTTGCGCCGGTGTGATGTGGATATCGCTTGCGGCGCTGCGCAACCCGATACCAACGCAGTCGATCGCTCAGACCGATCTTGTAAGCGACGCGCGTCAGGCGATTCGTAATACCACGGGAAGTCCGGTCGGAAATCCATCGCAGCATTCCTATGTCATCGCGCCTGTTGCAGAGACTTCGATCGTCCCCGATATTGAGTCGATCGTCATGACGCGCAACACCGATCCGCGCGCGGTCGCGAATCAGATGGCGGGAACGGGCGCCGTGCGCATCGAGCGCACCGGCCTGAGCTTCGTAAACCCCGGCCCTGATCGGTTCGCAAACTCGAACCAGTCCAGGCGCGCGCGTGCGGCCGTGCTCCAGTGGAACACGCAGCCCGACGCGATGTACTCCGGCGGCAAGTTTCAGCGGAGCGACGTCTACCGTGCCGCGGCAGCCACCGGCCGCCAAAAAGAGCAAAGCTCATACGTCCCTGTGGCCGGCCCGGCACGCGACAGTTTCAGGTAACTGTGCATCGCAAGGCTGACTGCCGACTTGCAATTCGGTTGCGAATAGCCCTCGCGCAGATCACCGATTCGGAGCGCGGCCTGACACCTCTTCCCTGACTTCATTGCGAAGCGAATGACTCGTTTCGGGCGCAACGCACCCGCAGTCCGAGGCCCGCGTCGACCAAACGTTCGGTCCCGGGGGCTGAATGGCAGGAAATCTGGCCTCAAACTAGCTGTTTTTCGTCATTCCTCGATCCAGACAAGCAATTCCGCGCTCGACCGGTTAGTCTTTATTCTGATTCGCTTCGAGAGGCCAAACGCTAGAGACAGCCGACGGTCGCGGCACGCGAATGAATCCGGGGGAGTCTTATGAAACATGCTCGCGTAAGCGCCGTGTCCGGGGCAGCGAAGTTTTTTGTTGTGTGTGGGCTCTTGTTCGCACCACTCTCCGCCGCGCTCGCCCAATGGACGGTGATCAACCTGCACCCTGCAGGAGCGCTTTCATCCAGAGCCAATGGCGGCAGCGGGAAGCAGCAAGTCGGATACGCTCAAATCGGGCCGACCGTCGGCCATATCAGGGCGGCGCTATGGACCGGCACAGCCGCTTCGTTTGTGAATCTCCACCCCGCCGGCACCGTTTACTCGATCGGGTATGGCGTCGATGGTGCCCTCCAGGCCGGTGAGGTCTACACGGATGGATTCCCGCGCGCCGGCATCTGGAGCGGGACCGCCGCATCTTGGATCAACCTCCACCCCGCCGGGACATCCACCTCGAGCGTCTTCGCTGCCGCGGGCGGACAACAGGTGGGAAACACGAACATCGGGTATTACAACGCCGCGCTCTGGAGCGGCTCCGCTGCATCCTGGGTCA
Source organism: Phycisphaeraceae bacterium (assembly GCA_019636555.1). Classification (NCBI taxonomy): domain Bacteria; kingdom Pseudomonadati; phylum Planctomycetota; class Phycisphaerae; order Phycisphaerales; family Phycisphaeraceae; species Phycisphaeraceae bacterium. The sequence goes on from JAHBXH010000001.1 coordinate 2,830,928, forward strand.
ATCTCAATCCACCGCCGAACCCGATCTCCGGCTATACCCATTCGTCGGAAGCCTTCGGTGTCAAGGGAGGCAAACAAGTCGGCTATGTCGTCAACGACGGTGGAATCCAGAGCGCCGCACTCTGGAGCGGCAGCGCCGCCGGTTGGGTGAACCTGCACCCGGCAGGAAACATCTCCTCGATCGCCTACTGCGTCGATGGAACGCATCAAGCCGGATACGTTCGGGTGCCCGATACCTCCAGTCACGCCGCGCTTTGGAGCGGAAGCGCCGGCTCTTGGATCGATCTGAACCCGACCGGCGCCACGAACTCATTTGCCAAAGGGATAGCCGGCTCTTTGCAAGTGGGCTACGCCGTGTTCGATGCCATGAAGCATGCCAGCCTCTGGTCCGGCAGCGCCGCTTCGTGGATCGATCTGTCCACGTTCCTCCCGTCGGAATTCATTCAGTCAGAGGCCACAGCCATTTGGACGGACGGCGGCACGACGTATATCTCCGGATCCGGATACAACAGCTTGCACCAGCGCGAGGAAGCGCTGCTCTGGACGGATCACCCTCCCTGCAAGGGAGACCTGAACGGAGATGGGTTCGTAGACGACAACGATTTTTCGCCGTTCGCGGTGGCGTACAACATTCTCGACTGCACGGATCCGGCGATGCCTCCCGGCTGTCCGGCCGACCTCAATGGCGATGGCTTCGTGGATGACGGCGATTTCGTCGTTTTCGTGAATGCATACAACGCGCTTCTTTGTCCCTAGTTCACCGCTCCACTCCGCGCGATCAAAACGACTTCTGAACCAGAATCACGCCGCGGTTTCTGAGCCTCTCAGAATCCCCCAACGCGCGAAGACGATCCCTTTCTTCCCCCCTAGAATGGACCTGTTCGGGCGTCGCTGCCGTCCGTCCACCTGTTTGTAAGCCATTGCCGCGGACGGAGTTGGAATTCCAGCCCCGCCCCCACCCTCCGTGTTTTCCCTCCAGATCGCGACGCCCCATGACCACGAATCCGCCCGTCAACCCGCTCATCCGCAACGTCGCGATCATCGCCCATGTCGACCATGGAAAGACGACGCTGGTCGACAATCTTCTCAAGCAGTCGGGCAACTTCCGCGCCGGCGAACTCGAAAAGCTCGAAGGCGGGCAGCACGGCCTGATCATGGATTCGAACCCGCTCGAACGCGAGCGCGGCATCACCATCCTGTCGAAGAACTGCGCGGTCAACTACACCGGTCTCGACGGCGTCACTTACCGCATCAACATCATCGACACGCCGGGCCACGCCGACTTCGGCGGAGAAGTTGAACGCGTGCTGCGAATGGCCGACGGCGTGCTCCTGCTCGTCGATTCGTTCGACGGACCGATGCCGCAGACCAAGTTCGTGTTGACCAAGGCGCTCGAAGCCGGGCTGAAGCCGGTCGTGATCGTGAACAAGATCGATCGACCCGACGGTCGCCCGATGGATGTCATGCACGAAGTATTCGACCTGTTTGTCGAACTCGGCGCCGAAGAACTCGCGCTCGACTTCCCCACGGTGTACTGCGCCGGGCGCGACGGCTGGGCGACCACCGCGTGGCCGGTGCCCGAGGGTCAGCCCAAGCCAACGGATCTTCGCGATATTTTTGAGGCGATCGTGAAGCACGTGCCGCCGCCGCGGGCCGAGATCGAGAAGCCGCTCCAGGTGCTCGTCACCAACCTCGATTACAACGACTATGTCGGGCGCATCGGCATCGGCCGCATTTTCTCCGGCCAGATCAAGGCCGGTCAGCAGGTCGCCGTGCTCAAGCGCGACGGAAAGCGCGTGAACACCAAGGTCGCCAAACTCATGCGCTTCGAAGGTCTGAAGCGCAGCGAAGTTGCGACGATCGAAGCGGGCGACTTGTGTGCGCTCGTCGGGCTCGAAAGCGTGGACATCGGCGACACGGTGGCCGACCCGGAAAACGCGATCGCGCTGCCGCCGGTCACGATCGACGAGCCGACGATGACGATGCTCTTCCGCATCAACGATTCACCGTTCGCCGGCCAGGACGGCACGTACGTCACCAGCCGCCAGATCCGCGAGCGCCTGTTCAAGGAACTGGAGCGCAACGTCGCGATGCGCGTCGAATCCGGGCGCACCGCCGACGAGTTCATGGTTTCCGGCCGCGGCGTTCTGAGCCTGGGAATCCTCATCGAGAACATGCGCCGCGAAGGATTCGAACTCTCGGTCGGCAAGCCCGAGGTCATCATCCGCGAGATCGACGGCGCGCCTCACGAGCCGGTTGAAGAACTCGTCATCGATGCTCCCAACTCCTCCGTCGGCGCCGTGATGGAACTCGTCGGCGGACGCAAGGGCGAACTCAAGAAAATGGAGCCCCGGGGCAACGATCTCACGCACCTCAAGTTCGAGATTCCCTCGCGCTCGCTTATCGGCATGCGGGGGCGCGTCCTCACCGCGACGCAGGGCGAGGCGATCATGACGCATTCGTTCCTCAAATTTGCGCCCGTCAGCGGCGAGATGAGCCACCGCGCCATGGGCGTTCTCATCAGCCTCGAATCCGGCGCCGTCACAACCTACGCCCTCGAACAGCTCGCCGATCGCGGCGTGATGTTCGTCATCCCGCAGGAAAAAGTCTACGCCGGGCAGATCGTCGGCGAGCACAACCGCGACAACGACCTTGTCATCAACTGCACGCGACTGAAACACCTCACCAACATCCGTGCCGCGAGCAAGGAAGCGACGGTCGTGTTGAAAGCACCCCGCAAAATCACGCTCGAGTACGCTCTCGAGTACATCGAGGACGATGAACTTGTCGAGGTGACGCCCGCGAGCATCCGCCTGCGGAAGAAAATCCTCGACGAATCATCCCGCAAGCGCGCCGAACGCCAGAGCCGCGACAAGGCGGAGGCCGCGAGCGCCTAAGGCAAAAGGAGCGGGCGCCTGGCCCGCTCCTGCGTGATCGGAAGAATCGGCTGTTTTCCGTTACCTGCGCCGACGCCGAGGCATCATGCACAATCCCGCGACCGCCATGGTCGCGATCGAGCCCTGCGCGGGAATGCGCGACGCGCTGAACTCAGAGCTGCTGCCGATCGAGATGTCGTCGTAGTACGCGTCGTTCTTCGCTCCCGTATACAAGTTGATCGACGCGATCGCTTTTTTCGAAGCCGACCCCGTGGTCCATGTACCGGAACTGATCAGGATGTCGTTGTAGTAGTGCTTGACGGTGTTGTTCGTCAGGTCGATGTCGACGCGGATCGACACCCACTGATTCGTTACGATCGAGGCCGATCCGCCGCGGAAATCGTCGTAGACGCGACCGGCGCTCAGGTCGAACCGGAGCTGTGTGCTCCAGAAGGCGTTGTTATTGTTCGCGTTCTCGTTGTACTTGTTCATCAGGATGAAGTACGTGGAACCCTTCTGGTTCGCGCCCAGATACTGCATCGCGGAGACTGTCCATACACCGGAAGTCGCTCCCGAGAATTCATGGACCGCATCAGTCGACGACTGCGCGGTTCCTGAGATCCGCAAAGAACGGTCGCTGTCGTACGCCATGGAGCTGCTGACGAGACCGGCGACGGTGGACGCGTTGTTCCAACCCTTCCACCCGTCCACGCCCTGCAGTCTCTGGTTCGGTGCGTACGTCTCGAAGTCGGCAAAGAAGCCCGCGTTCGCAGCGCAGCAAACCGCGATGGCTCCCGTCATGGCGACGATGTTTCTGACCGTTTTCATGATCCACGCCCCCGTTGAAGGAACTCCCCCCGAGACCCCCGGAAAACACTCCCGGTCCTTCCCCAAGCCTCACAATGCAACGGCGCTGCGGCAACCACTCAGCCGGCGTTCTGATTCCCGCACGCCGGTCTGCAGCGATCAGAGAGAGTGCGCAAGCGCGGTCCGATACCATCGCTCTGCATGCCGCCAAGCCCAGCGTCCAAGAACCGATCCTCCCGCCGCTACGCGCTGGCGGGTCTGATCGCGAACATGCTGCTTGCGGTCGTGAAACTGGTGGCGGGAATCGTCGGCCACAGCTACGCGCTGATCGCCGATGCGATCGAATCACTCGCAGACATCGTGGGTTCCGGCGTGATCTGGGGCGGACTCCTGATTTCATCCCGTCCGGCGAGCGAGCAACACCCCTACGGCTACGGCAAGGCCGAACCCCTTGCGGCGCTTGCGGTCTCGTTTCTCGTTCTCCTGGCCGGCATCGGAATCGCGATCGAGGCGATTCGCGAAATCATCACGCCTCACCACCCCCCCGCCTGGTGGACACTGCTGGTGCTGATTCTGGTCGTCGTCACCAAAGAGATCTTCTATCGCGCCGGGCGCAGGCGCGCTCGGGCCGAAGGTTCAACCGCGCTCGCGACCGATGCGTTTCATCATCGCGCCGACGCGATCACCTCTCTCGCGGCGTTCATCGGAATCAGCATCGCCCTGTTCGGAAACTGGCGGACCGGAACCGACGCCTGGGCGCCCGCCGATGATTGGGCCGCGCTCTTTGCCTCCGCGATCATCATCACAAACGCCTGCCGCATCATGCGCACGCCGCTGCGTGAGTTGCTCGACGAGCAATCCGACTCGGTCGCGGAACAGGCTCGACAGATCGCTTCCGCAGTGCCGGGAGTCGTGCTCGTGCAGAAGGCTTTCGCCCGCAAGAGCGGCGTCCTCTACTGGATCGACATGCACGTCTGGATGGACGGCGGGATGACGGTCCGGGACTCCCACGCCGTCGCCCACGCGGTCAAGGACGCCGTCCGGGCGGGGCTTCCGAACGTCCGGGACGTCCTCATTCACACCGAACCCGCGGCAGGCTCCCAAACCGGTCGCAGCGAATAAGGGCCGACCTAGACGCCTCCGGGGCCTGCAAACCGCGATGGGGGCACCACTTGCCCTCTCCAATCTCGAAAAAACGCCCGGACCTGCCTAGTATCTCAACCCCCCAGCGGGATCTTGGAGTTCGGCATGTACGCGATTATCGAAGAATTCGGCGGCCAGCGCAAAGTCGTTCAGGGCGAGGAAATCCTCGTCGACCTGACCGAGCAGGGCAACGCCAAGGTCGGTTCCGCCCTCACGTTTGACAAGGTGCTTGTCGTCGGCAAAGAAGGCGGCGAGGCCAAGATCGGGCAGCCCTATGTCGCCGGTGCTTCGGTCAAGGCCGAGGTCGTCGATCCGATCGTGGCCGGCGAAAAGATCTACGTGCACCACTTCCGTGAGAAGAAGACCTGGCGCAAAAAGACCGGCCACCGCCAGAAGTACACCAAGATCAAGATCACCTCGATCAACGGGTGATGGGCAGACATTTGGCACTAGGCACTAGGCACTCGTGAAGAACAGAATTCGGAATGGCACGGTCCTCACCGTGCCGTTTTCTTTTTTGGGGGTACGCTTCACTTTGTCTCTTTCCCTAGTGCCTGTTGACTAGTGCCTTCCCCATGCTCCTCACCCTCATCACCACCGGCGGTACAATCGAAAAAACCTACGACGAGGCGAGCGGCAGCCTCGCGAATCGCCGGTCGATCGTCCGGCGCATGCTTTCCCGGCTGCGGTTGATCGACAAGACGATCCGCACGATCGAAGTACTCAGCAAAGACAGCCTCGAGATGACAGACGAAGATCGCGCCGCCATCGTCGGCGCTGTGCGTGCCGCGGGCGGCTCGCCGGAACACGCGACGCAGTCCGGCGGCATCGTCATCCTGCACGGGACCGACACGCTCGCTTTGACGGGTGAACGAATCCTCCAGGAAATACCCTCGCCTCGTATCCCCATTGTCCTCACGGGCGCGATGCGTCCCTTCGAAATGAAGCGGTCGGACGCCCTGCAGAACTTGAACGAGGCGATCTTCGCCGCGGGCCTGCTCGCACCCGGCGTGTATTGCGTCGCGCATGGACGGGCGCTCGCATTCCCGGGCGTCAAGAAAGATCGGACTCGGGGCACCTTTGTCCGCGCCTGACCTCACTCAATCCACTGCCCGATAATCGAATCGGGCTCGCGCACGACCGTCACACCCGGCGCGACCGGCGTCCGTCCGTTTATTCGTCGCACGCCGCCCACGCCCGCCCTCAGCCCGCCCCGGTCCCTCGCCGATCGAGTGGGGGTCCGGTGTGTTCGCGCTTCGCGCTCGCACCGGTGTATCCGGCACGTTCGTCAGAGGCGCATTCTCCATGGACAAAGCCTCCATCATCGGCATCCTCATCGGCGTTGCGGCGCTCGGCTTCGTCGTCTTCGAAGTCTCGCACGGCAACCTGCTGATGTTCTATTCGCTGGAAGGCGTGCTGATGGTGGGTTGCGGCTCGGTCTCCGTCGTGTTCATCGCGATGCCGATGGAGAAACTCAAGCAGGTTCCGGGTTACATCAAGACGTTCCTGTTCCAGAAGGGCATGAGCGCCAACGAAGTCATCCAGACCGTTCAGTCGCTCTCGGACAAGGCCCGGCGCGACGGAATTCTTGCTCTCGAGCCCGAGATCGCGAAGATCAAGGACCCGTTCTTGGCCGCCGGGCTCAAGATGGCGATCGACGGCGTTGAACCCGCGAGCATCGAAGCAACGCTCCGCATGGAAGTCCTCGCCATGCAGGATCGCCACAAGGCCGGCAAGAAGTTCTTCGATCTCATCAAGCTCTACGGGCCCGGATACGGACTGGTCGGAACGCTGGTCGGTCAGGTCGGCATGTTCGGTCAGCTCGCCAGCGCCGACATCGGCGCCCTGGGCCATGCACTCGCCATCGCCGTCGTCGCCACGATGTACGGCGCGATTATCGCCAACGCCGTCGCCGGTCCCATCGGCGACAAGCTCGGTATCAAGTCGGGCGAAGAGATCCTCAACCGCGAGATGATGGTCCAGGCCATTCTCAGCGTTCAGGCGGGCGATAACCCTCGCGTCACACTCGACAAGATGCTCGCGTTCATCCCCTCGGTGCGCCGCGATCCATTCAAGGCCGCGGCATGACCGTGTCACCACTCGTCGCCCTGCACGAGTGGTGCAGATGAAGAACCACCATGGCCGACGCGCACAAAGACAAACACGAAGAAGGCCACGAGGGAGGCGCATCCCACGGTGGTGGCCATCACGGCGGCGGGCATCACGGGGGCGGCGGCCACGCCGAGGGCGAACACGAGGGTGCGCCCGAGTGGCTCATTTCGTTCGCCGATAACGTCGCGCTCATGATGGGCTTCTTCGTCATCCTGCTCGCGATGAACATGGGCCCCAAGGGTGAGGCCTCGTCGAGCGGAGACCCTTCCAACGACCCGGGAAAGCCCTCGCAGGCGATGCTCGATTTCGTCATCGGCATGCGCGAAGGGTTCGGCAATCCGATCAATATCAACTCGACCAAGGCGAACGAACAGCAGTTCGTCGAGCGCCTGCGCGAGCTGCGCGGAGAAGGCGATGCCTCGGGGATCGCGGGCAAACACAAGAGTCAGCAAACGCTCAGACCCACGAACTTCAGCAGCCTGGGTGCGCTCATCGCGTTCGACGACAATTCGTCCGCGCTCTCGAGCAGCGCAAAGGAAACGATCGTGGACACCGCGAAGAAACTCCGCGGTCAGCGATACTACATCGAATTGCGAGGCCACTGCAGCCCGCCCGAGGCGATGCGCAACGTGCAGAAAGCGATGAAGCTCAGCTACGACCGCTCGATGGCCGTGTTCAATGCCCTGATTGAGCAGGGAATCTCGCCGGAGCAGCTCATCCTCCGTTGCTACGGCGACAGCGACCGGCTGGTACCGAACACGTGGTCGAGGGAGAGCGACCGCACGAATCAGCGTGTCGAGATCGTCGTGACGAGCGAAGCGCTCCCCCCGGATCCGTACAGCAAGTCCGCGACCGGCAACACGCAGAGCGAAGAACCCTAGATCCGGTGCGATTCTTCGCCCAATTCCGCTTGATCGGCCGGTCGTTTTCGCAGTAGACTGGTCGGACTCGCCTCGCGCCTTCCCCGATTCAGCGGAGGGACGAGGTGTGCGCTGCGGGCCGGAGAGAAGAGAATGCGTCGTGGGTTCGCCTGCAAAGCGATGGGATTCGCCCGTGTTGCGATGTTGGTCGCGACTTGGGTTGCGGCGTGGGTGGACGTGTGGAGCTCGCACGCCAAAGCGCAAGGCTGCGTGCCCGTTCAACTTGCGGCCTCGGCCGGCGCCGCGAGCGATGCGTTCGCAAGTGCCGCGGCGGCCACAACCGACACGATCGTCTTTGGTGCTCCGAATCGGTCCGTGGGGCTGAACGGCTTTCAGGGCCAGGCGTTTGTCTATCGGTTCGTGAGCGGCGCCTGGGCCGCGGAAGGCACTCTGAGCGCGGCGGACGGAAGCTCGGGTGATTCGCTCGGATTTTCGGCGTCGATCTCGGGCGACACGATCATTGTCGGCGCGCCGGGGAAGTCGGTCGGCGGGAACGCATTTCAGGGCGCGGCCTACGTCTTCACTCGAACCGGAACCGTTTGGACCCAGCAAGCCAAGCTGCTCGCGGGCGACGGTTCCGCCGGAGATTCGTTCGGCTGCGCCGTCAGCATCTTCGCAGACACTGCGATCGTCGGTGCGTATGCCAAGTCGTCCGGTGCAAATTTCAATCAGGGCGCCGCGTATGTCTTCACGCGCAGCGGCTCGGTCTGGACGCAGCAGGCAAAGCTCATCGCAGCGGACGGCGCCGCCAACGATTTCTTCGGTTTCTCTGTCGGCGCCGGTCTCGACACCGTCGTCATCGGTGCGAGCGGAAAGGCCGTTTCGGGCCGACTCGCGCAGGGGGCGGCGTATGTCTTCACGCGATCCGGCGCCGCTTGGTCGCACCAGGCGAGGCTGGAAGCGGCCGACGGCGCGACCGGAGACAACTTCGGCTCGAGCGCTTCAATCTCGGGCGGTTCCGCCCTCATCGGCGCGTACCACAAGGCGGTCGCGTTGAACGAATACCAGGGCGCGGGGTACGTGTTCCTTCGCTCGGGCAGCGCGTGGAGCCAGCAGGCAAAGCTGGTCGCCTCCGACGGCGGAGCGTTTGACTATCTCGGATCGAGCTGCGTGCTCTCGGGCGATACCGCGATTCTCGGCGCCCCCAACCAAAGCGTCGGCGGCTCGGATGCGCAGGGATCCGCGTATGTCTTTGCACGCATCGGAACAGCCTGGTCGCAGCAGTCCAAACTTCTTGAGGTGAACGGCCAGAGTGGAGACATGTTCGGCTCCTCGGTTGCGCTCGCCGGCAGCGCCGCGGTCGGCGGCGCGCCCTTCCGAAAAGTCGGGAGCAATCCGGTTCAGGGCGCCGCGTTCGTGTTCGGATCGAATATCCCGATCAACATCATCCAGCAGCCGGACAATCTGACGGCCTGCACGCCGAACGGCGCCGCGGTCTCGTTGACCGCGGCCGGGACCGGTCCATTCAGCTACCAGTGGCAGTGGAAAATTGGGGTCGCCGTTCCTTCCTGGATTCCTGTGGCCAACGGAACAAACACGGGCGGAGCGCGCACCTTCGTGGCGGCGAACTCCGCGACCGCGACGCTGAATCTGAGCGCGTTCCAGCAGCTCAGCCCCGGCCTTCCGTTCATCGAACTTCGGTGCATTGTTTCCAACTCCTGCGGAAGCGCGACCAGCGCCACGGCGCAGATTTCGGTCTGCTGGGCGGATCTGAATTGCGACAAGTTCGTAAACGATTCCGATTTTGTGTTGTTCGCGACGGCGTACAACCTGCTCGATTGCGCCGCGCCCGCCATGCCGCCCCGCTGCCCGGCCGATCTCAACTTCGACGGATTTGTCGACGATCTTGATTTCGCAATCTTCGCGAATGCTTACGACACGCTTGTTTGCCCGTAGCAGCGGCGCCCGACCGCGCAAGGACGAGATTTCTTTTGATGCCGCTGCAAGGTTTGTGTTTCGGCGCGCAATTCAGCTGCGATGAAGCTCTCGCACGCGTCGCGCGGAAGTTCATCCGACAATCGAGGAGTTTTCACGATGTCTCGCAACCCAGTTGTTTGGAGCGCTATCGCCGCCGCAGCTCTCGCCGGTTCCGCCCGCGCCGTCGTTTTCTTCGACGGCATCTTCAACAATTCAGACTGGACGCTCACCACCGTCACCAACGCCAACGGCCTCGGCAGCACGACCAACGGCCTGCAGATCCCGGTCGGAGGGAATCCGAACCAATACCGTCGCATCCGCAACACCCTGAACGCCTCCGGCCCGCTCGCCGCGGTCATCGGCCTGCACATGCGGGGCACGTTCAGCTACAACCCGGGCGCGCAGGCGATCGCTTCGATCAACTACAGCGAGGACTCGATCAATTTCATCAACCAGCCGGGTAACGGCCAGGGATCGGGATTGGTCATCTTCCAGGGCGGCACGTACTACATCCAGCGCACGCCGATCCTCGTCATGCCCTACGCAACGTACAACACGTGGCAGAGCAATTCCGCCCCCGGACTTCTCGCCGGTGACTTCTGGGAACTCACCAACACCGGGAATCTCATCTCTTCCAGCAACCCCGATTTCTCCACCTCCGGCGGCATCATGCAGTTCGGCTTCTGGCGCGGCAACTCCGGAAACTCCAGCATTCAGACCGACTGCGGCATCGACAACTGGCGCGTCGAGATCATCCCGGTTCCGGCTCCGGCCGGAGCGGGCGCTCTCGCAATGGCAGGTTTGATCGCCTGCCAGCGCCGTCGGTGTACGCCGTGAATTCGCTGTGAATTTGCGCACATTCTGAAACTCCCGGCGCGAGATCGCCGGGAGTTTTTTTTTACTCGCCGTTGAGCGACCCTTCATCCACCTGTCGGATCCTTTCAACGGGAAAAAGGAGACCCGACATGAAGTTCCATGCGTTTCTTTCAGCCGTCGCATCCAGCACCACGGCGGTCGGCGCGTCGATTTCGTACATGGGCCAGTTCGATCAAGACGGAACAGGCTTCGGGAGCGTGCTCTCGGTGCTTGCGCTTCAGGCCAACGGCAGCGAATCCGGCGGAGTGGCCTGGAACGGCTCCGCCGATGTGCGCAGCGGCGACGCGAAGCCGTTTTCGCAGACGCGCTCAATCGCCGAGATCGTGTCTGCCGGCGCGAATCTCTCGCAGCTTGCTGTTGTTCTCAATATCGCTCAGCCAGGTTCCCATCCCGATATCACCTTGCGTCAATTCTCCGTCGTTTTCTATTCCGCGGCGGGCGTGGAACTCTTTTCAGCGGATTTTTCGACTCCCATGTTGCTTACCCAAATCAATTCCGGTGTGGGCGGTGCGGGTCACCTCTTCGCGGTCAATCTGTCCGATGACGAGCGCTCACAACTCAGTGATTCGGTGCGCATCGGGATCCGCGTGATCGATCCGATCGACGGCTCTCAGGGCGCACCGGAAAGCTTTTACCTAGTCCCGAGCGCCGGTTCGCTCGCACCCTTGAGCATGGCGGCATCTATTCTGCTTCGGCGACGAAAACTCTAAGTCTTCCGCTCGCGCGTTCCCGACGGGCTCGAATGCCTTGGATCAGGAAAGTGCTGGGCGAAAGGCGCGAGTTCGCCTCCCGCAGCGCCGCGCTTAGAATTTGTGTTTACTGCAATGGCCGGGCGGAACTAGTGAACGCTAACAACGAATAGCCCTGCGGAATTTGATTCCGGAGGGCTGACATGAAGCAAGCGGTTTCGGAAGGACGTCGTTTTCGCATAGCGACAAAGCGCTCGCTCGTTCGGCTCGCGATTCTCGGCATGCTCCTGGCTCTTGCGCTCCTCTGGTGCTGGTGGATGATGTTGCGAATGCCCGGGGAGACGTTTGCAGGTCCGCTTCGGCCCTTGACTCCTGCACAAGCGGTACTGGCGGCGGAGCTACGGATCTACGTCGAGACTCTAGCGGCGGACATCGGCTATCGCAGCACGTTTCATCCGCGTCAGTTGGCCGGTTCTGCTGCCTTCTTGAAGTCGGAACTTGATTCGTTCGGGTATCGAGTTGTGGACCATTCGTTTCCATCGCGCGGCAGCCCGGCGCCGAATCTCGAGGCGGAACTGCGCGGGACAACACTCCCCGATGAGATCGTGATCGTCGGCGCCCATTTCGATTCCTATCAAGGCACGCCCGGCGCCGACGACAACGCGAGCGGCGTTGCAGGCGTGCTCGCACTCGCGAAGGCGTTCGCCGCGCGGCCTCAGAATCGCACGATTCGGTTTGTTCTGTTTCCAAACGAGGAGCCGCCGGCGTTTCAGCAGGCCGACATGGGCAGCTTGGTCTACGCGAAAGCATGCCGCGCCGCGGGAGACAACATCGTCGCGATGCTCAGCCTCGAAATGCTCGGTTACTACAAGAATGACCCCGGCTCGCAGAAGTATCCCTTCCCGATGGGCCTCCTCTTTTCAAACCGCGCCAACTTCATCGGCTTCGCCGGCAACGTCTCCAATCGCGCACTCGTCAAGCGATGCATCGGCGTCTTCCGCGAGAGCACCGACTTCCCGAGCGAAGGCGCCGCCCTGCCTGAAGGAATTCCCGGCATCGGCTGGTCCGATCACTGGGCGTTCTGGCAGGTCGGCTATCCGGCGATCATGATCACCGACACGGCACATTTCCGAAATCCGAATTACCACACCGCCTCCGACAAGCCCGACACGCTCGACTACGAGCGCATGGCCCGCGTCATCGAAGGCATCGCCCAGGTTGTCCGTGAACTGGCGAAGTAGAAGCCACGTCGCACGTTCGCATCTTGCAGCAACCGCACGAGGCCCGAGCAACTTCGGAGAGCCGAGGCTGCGCGCTACACCTGCGGCGAAAACGTCGCTCCCTCGAGCGCATCGAAACTGACAAACTGCCCCACCTCGAAACTTCCCGGTGATTGACGCTGGTCCGTCGGAGCCACCCAGATGGGCACTCCGGCATTTACCACAATCGCATCCGTTTCCAATGCGATGACCGTGCCCTGGACGCGCCGCGGCCTTCCGAACACCGGCTCCACATAGCGCCCGCCGGTCTGAACAACATCGATGCGGCGTGCGCTCAGCCGAATCGTCCCGATGATCCGGTCGCCCTTTTCCTTCGTCACGGGCGCGGTCGGAATGAGGTGCAGCTGGTACGACGTGTCGGGGATCGAAATGACAATGTGCTCCGCCGCCGGTTCGCCCACCGAATGCGCGGCCGGGGCCGTTCCTTCGAACACGCCGCGGCAGAGTTTCGGATCAATCTTGGTCGTGGGCGCAGGGGTGATCATGGCCACGAGAATAGGCGATTTGGACCGCCGGTGCGATTACTCGCCCTTGTTCTTCAGTCCCTCGAGCGCCTTGAGTCGCTGCGCATGAATCGGCCGATCCGGCTCCAGAATCTGGAGCGTTTCGAGCTGCCATTTCGCGGCATCAAAATCCCGCCTCTTGATCGCGACCGTCGCCGCGAATTCGCGGTTCGCCGCCTCGTACGGCGCGACGATGCACGCGCGGATCGCCTTCGCCCACGCCTTGTCCCAATCTCCCTGCGTTGCGTACAAGCGCGCGAGCTGCACGCTGAAACTGGCCGAGTTCTGTTCGCGCGCGTCCAGAAACTCCAGGTGCGGAATAGCTTTCGCCGGATCGTGCGCCGGCGATGCCTCATCAAGGAATAGCGCCGCCAGCAGCTTGTGAGGCGTCGGGTCGCCCGGACGTGCCGCGGCATACGCCTCGATGATCGGCACCATCTCCGCCGACGCTTTGTTGCGATTCGCCTTGACGCGCAACCGCACCGCCATTTCGAGCAGATCCGGGTGATCCGGATATTGCTCGAGCCACTCATCGATCACTTCGATCGTCGGCGGGGCCTCTTCGTGACCGGCGCCGAGTTTGGCCCGCCACTCTTCAAGCAACGTAAGAAGTTCCGGCTGGCCCGGCTTCGGGCGCATGCCCCATGCGATCAATTGCTCGCCCGCCCACGTTTTGAATTCATCAAGGAACTGCTCGCGCGACATCCCGAGCACGGACTGGAAAGCCTGCGGTTCGCGATCCCCCGCCGCATACCGATCCATGAGTTTCAGCGGCGCTTCCGGGCCGAACCGCGTCACGATGTACTCGTACATCCACGCGCCCTGCCCGTACGCCTGCGATCGATCGGTCGGCTTCTTCGGGCGCGTGAACGCGACATTGATCTCATCGAGATCGAAAAGTGTTTTCGTTTCGCACGCGCGGGCGAGAATCTGGATGTAGTTCCAATCGCGCGGTGCATCTTCAAGGTAGACCGCCGAAGCCTCGGTAAACCAGTGAGGTAAGCGGTTGCTCGTGCGTGCGAGCGTCACGGTGTGCGTGAACTCGTGCTGAATGACGCGCGCCCAGTCGTACGCCCCAACCGTGTTCTGATCACCAAGCCGCGGCGCCTCCATCGCGATCAACGGGCCCGTCGCCGCCGCCATCGTGTGCACCTGCGGCATGCCCGTGATCCGCACGCTGAACCAGTGGTGATCCGGCATCAACTCGATCACGGTCTTGAAATTCAGCGGATACCGGATACCCCCCGGCTTGTCCCCGGTGACGCGCGCGTAGATGCGCTCCAAAATCGGCGGCATCTCCCGCGCCAGCGCGAGATCCACTCCCGGCCGATAGCGGACAATAAAGTGATCGCTCTCGATCCGCGAAAAGCCGGCGACATCGCGCACGAGCTTCAGGCTGTTCGCCGCTCGAACATTGAACGGGTCGAGCGCTTCTGCTTTCTCAAGTGCCGCAAGCGCCCGGTCATCGCGCGCCGCCTGCACTTCCAGCAAGCCCAGCTCGATCCAGGCATCGGCAAGCCGCGGCGCCCGTTTCGTCGCCTCCTCGAGATATCGCGCCGCATCGGCGTACTGACGCTGCTCGGCGAGCGCTTTGCCGACATACAGGTATCCGAGATACGTGTTGGGTGAGATCTTGTCGAGTTCGGCAAGCGCTCGATCCGCCCCCGGCAGGTCGAATCCTGCCGCGATCGCCGCCGCCTCGAGCGCCCGGGCTTCCAATTGCGACGGGAACCGGGAAAGAGTCGGCTTCAACACTTCGAGCGCGCCCCTGGGATCGCGCTGCCTCACGCGCAGGCGCGATTCGAGCATGTCCGCATATGGCGCGACCGCTTCGCCCGCTTCGTGAGTGCCGACAGGCTCGGTTCCGGCCCGATCGATCCGACCCGCGAGTTCTCGCAGCTTTTCGATGATCTTTTCGGCCTGCTGGAAATTGAATGAATCGACCGACATGCGCCCCAGCAGGTAATACGCCTCGGCGGAGGATGGATTCAGTTCGAGCGTCTGCTCGAGCGCCTCACCCGCCTCGGGCCGATTGTCCTTTTCTGAGAGCAGCACCGCTTCTTCGAGCGGCGCGATCCAACACAGGCGATCGAGCTGCTCGCGCGCCCGGGCCAGCATCGACATCATCGACTGAAAATCCTGCCCGACCGCCCCCACTTTCGACGGCCCTTCGATCTGCAACTTGAGGTGAAGCCCGCGGACGCCCTCAACAAGCTCCCACGCCGAGTTCTGCCGCTCCTTCACCACGCGCTGCTCGAGCTGCGCAAGTGTCTTGATCGCGCCGTCCTTGTCTCCTTGAGCTGCCTGCGCCTCGGCAGTCAGCCGCAGCGCGCGAAGCGTAACCGCCTTGCCCTCCAGCCCACCGAGCACCTTCAGCGCTTCCGCGGCATCACCCCGCAGCACCATCGCCTCCGCCCGATCCAGCACATCGGCGTTCTGATCGCTCAGCGCCGGATCGTCCCACGCGCCCCGCGTGATCGCCGCTCTAGCGCGCCTCGCCGCATCCTGCAGGTCCTGCTCCGTCCAGATCCCGTGCCGCACGCGGATATCCGCGCGCTCCGAATCCGTGAGATACGGCGTATCGAGCATTCTCTGCACGACCGACGGCGGACCCGGTTTCTTTTCTTCCGCCTCGGGGACTGTCACGCCCGCCGACGCCAGCATCGCGCACGCCGACAAGACAACAACCCCCGCGCGCCGCGCCGCGGCCTGCCAAGTTCCCAACGCAATCGGCTTGGCGAATTCCATAGTCTTACTTCGGCTCGGAGTTCTGGGGTGGTCTTGAAGAACCCGGGACAACACTGTTTTCCGGACGTTGAGGACGCTCGGTTGCGTCGGTCGCGCGGGCCGCACCCGCCGGCGCGACGGCCGGGCTGTCTCCCTCGATGCCTCCACGGAACGGCTGAACGACCACATCCCACCCCGTCGGCGGAGTCGTCGTGTCAAACTTCGATGCTTCAATCTGAACCTGATCATTCGTCTTCACGCGAATCAGTTGCACGACCGAAATGTCGCCCGCGCGATTCTCCGTCTTCGCGATCCGCGGCAGAAGCCTCCCCTCCTTCCCGTTCGGCAGCGGCTGTCGGCGATACCACAGACGAATCTCTTTGAAGTCATCCGTGTCCGCGCGCTCCGCCCGCGGCTTCAGCATGAGTTGCACGCACCCTTCCGCCATCTGCGTCAACTCCCTCATCCGCACCGCCGGCATCTCATCGAACCCATCTTCCGGCGGCAGCAGCGTCGCGTCGTAGCGCGCCAGGATGTCGTCTTTCTTCTGACCGATCGGAATCGGCAGCGGTCCCTCGCCGATCTTCAGCGGATCAAAGCTCTCGCCCGGCGGGACAACCTGCCGCTTGACCATGCGCTTCTCACCCGGGAATCGCTCCACCAGCCACTCGCCGTCAAAGTTGTAAATCTGCGTCTGATTCTCTTCGCGATCACCGAAACTCAGCTTGTCGAACTGAATCGCAAAGCGGCGTTTGCGCGGCGAACCCTTGCCCGCCTGCGATGTCGCCGTCACATCCTGAAACCAGAGCGTGCCGGTCCGAACCTGCGTGTCGCCCGCGATCGCAAAGTCGCGCGTGTACCGGATGTCCGCCTGCAAGGCGCGCAAGTCCGCATCGGCGGTTTCGAGTTCCGCGAGCAACTGGTCCGCTGTGGAGAACCCCGCGATCGGCTCATCGGGAAGAATCTTGATCGTCCCCCCGGGCACGGGCTCGGATCGGATTTCCGAAGGCTGCGTAGCCGGAGTTTCCGCGGTTTGGGCGCGCCCGCTGACCGCCACCAGTCCGGCAGCGACAACCGCCGTTCCAAAACGAATGCGGGCGTGCGAGCGGATGAAAGCGTTGTGAAGCCGACTCAATTTCTGGTCCCTCTTTCCTATACGTCCCGGAAGACGTGCTTTGTTCACCTTTCGCCGCGGCCCGGAGAAGGGTACAGATGCGCCGGTAGCTTGGCGACAAAGAAGATCGGCATCCAATCGCGAAAATGTGTTGTCAAGGCCCCCGTGCGGTGCGAATGTATTGGCGGTGAGAAACTTTCCAAAATTCCGCTCGTTCAGGACCGGTACGGCACGCCGCCGGGCGCTGGTGGTTGCGATGACGGCTCTGGCGCTGCCGGTCTCTCCGCTGCCGGGCGCGGAACCCGAAACACCCGCCGATCCGCCCAAGCGGGAAGCACCCGCCGGGAGCGGCCTTGCCCGCAGACCGAATCCCAAGCTCGCGGAGCGCACCAAGTCCGGCTTGGCGCTCAAGCCCTTCTTGAATCATCGAAAACTTGGCGCGGTCTATCACACAGTTGCCGCTCCTTCTTTTTCGATCACCGCCCCGCTCAGCGGCTTGCAGTCTTCGCCGCAAAACCTTGCCGGATATGTCGTCGCCCGTGTTCCAATGGAAGCCGCATCGAACGGCGCGCTCGGGCCCGTCCTCACCGCCGGTCAGTGGCAGGTGCCGTGGACTTCCATCCTCGACGCCGCGACGCTGGCCCGCTGGAGCACGGCGCAGGGCGGCCCGCTGAAACTCGACGAGTTTCCCACCGTCGCGCTCACCATCCGCAACGCCGTCGACACCAAGCTCCTCTCAAAGGATGAGTCCTCCTCGGCGTACATGTGCACCATCGTCGCCGACATCAGCATCAACGGGATCACCACGGAAAGGGTGATTCAGCGAACGATGGTATCGTTTCTCCGCGCACCCGCCGCCGATCTTTCGATCAAGGGCGAGCAATTGACCCTCCGCGCGCAGTGGGTCGTGCGCCTCGCCGATTTCTTCTCATCGCTTCCCGGCGAAACCTCCGTGCCCATGGTGGACGTCACCGCCGATCTTCTGATGTCCACGGTTTCGCCCGATGGCCAAAAGAATTCCGAGGACACTTCGCCTCAAGAGTCTTCGCCGACATCCGGCGAATCCGACACGCCGCCGTCCGAGCCCGCCGATTCGCCGCGCAGCGAGCCGAAGTAATCACGCAAAATCGCCGCCGCGGCAAGCGCATCCCGCTTCTCTTTTTTCTGCCCGCGCGTCATCCCCGTCCGCGCCATCGACCAGTCCGCTTCCACCGACGTCAGCCGCTCGTCGTGATACACGACCGCTCGCGATGTCCTCGCCGCGAGCAATTCGCCGAACGTTCGCGCCTTCTTCGCCTGCGCCCCTTCGCTGCCGTCCATGTTCAGGGGCAGCCCCATCACCAGTGTCCCCGCCGAATCCCCGAGATGATTCTCGATCGCCCGCGCGAGCCGCTCAAGCAGCATCTTCCCCGCATCGGCGTCGATCGCGCACTCGATCACCTCGAGCGCCGACACGAGCCCCGTCTCGCGATCTCCCATCGCAAGCCCGGTCCGTTTTTCCCCAAGATCAATCGCCAAATACCGCATCCTCTTCCCATTCTGAGCTCGGCGCTTGGCGAATTGCGGATGTATCGATGAATACGAGTGCCCAGTACTTCGTGCCGAATGCCCGTTGCCAAATGCCGAATGCCGAATGCCTCCCCCCTACTTCAACCTCTCCTCCACACTCGCATGCAGGTTCTTCAACTCTTCCGCCTTCGCCCGCGGCATGATCAGCGTCGCATCCTCGGTGTGTACCACGATCAAATCGTCCACACCCAAGAGCGCCACCGTGTGATTCTTCCCTCCGTTCACAATCAGGTTGTTCTTCCCTTGGTGAATCAACGAAGCGCCCGATCCGTTCGCCGTGCGATTGCCGCTCGCATCCGCGCTCAGCGTCTCGCCATAGCTCGGCCATGAACCGACATCGAGCCAGTTCACATCCATCTGCACCGTGCAAACCGAGAATTCCTTATCCTTGCTCGCGGGCTCCATGATCGCGAAATCGACGCTGATCTTCGGCAGATTCGGATAGACGCGCGCGATCGTTTCCTGCTGCGTCCCGGTCCCCCACGCCTTCTGGATCTCCATCATTCCCGCGTGGCTCTCCGGCTTGAACTTCTTGAGCGCCTCAAGAAAAGTCGAAGCCTTCCACACGAACATCCCGCTGTTCCAGTTGAACGAACCAGATTGCAGGTACGCCTGCGCGCGAGGCAAGTCCGGCTTCTCCACAAACCGCGCGACGTGGAATGCCAGCGACTTTCCATCCTTTTCAGCTCCCGCCACTCCGCGGATCGGCGTGCCGCGCTCGACGTATCCGTACCCCGTCGCCGCAAACGTCGGCTTAATCGAGAACGTCACCAACCGCTTCGGGTCCGCTTCAACGAGTTTGTATCCAAGGTCCATCCGCTCGCGGAACACATCCTGCGGCTCGATGATGTGGTCCGCGGTCAGAACCGAGAACACCGCGTCCTTGTCCAGTTTCTCGAACACCGCCGCCGCGAACCCGACCGCGTTCACCGTATCGCGCCCCACCGGCTCGCCCATGATCCGCTCGTCCGTGAACGACGGCAGATCGCGCCGGATCACCGAGCGAAATCCCTCGCTCGTGCAGATAAATCTCTTCTCGCTCGGCACCACGCCCTCGAGCCGTTCCGCGGCAATCCCGAGCAGCGACTTCATTTCAGGAGCCCCCTCCCTCTGGGAGGGGGTTTGGGGGTGGGCGCTCTTCTCGTTCGCCGCCTTCGATTCGGGGCCACTCTTCTTCGACTGAATGAACTTGATGAGCTGCTTGGGCATCTCCTTGCGGCTCATGGGCCACAACCGAGTTCCCGCTCCTCCCGCCATGATCATC
The DNA here is from genome assembly GCA_019636555.1 of Phycisphaeraceae bacterium. Classification (NCBI taxonomy): domain Bacteria; kingdom Pseudomonadati; phylum Planctomycetota; class Phycisphaerae; order Phycisphaerales; family Phycisphaeraceae; species Phycisphaeraceae bacterium. Next base: position 2,850,724 of record JAHBXH010000001.1, read on the forward strand.
GCGTATCGCATGGGAGGGGAAGATACGGGAGCGGACAGGAAATTGCCATGCTGAACCGCCCTCTTTCAAACCCGATTCCCAGGTTCCCCGCTCCGCAAAGCTCCACCACGGTCCACCGTTTCGCATAGACTCCGATCGTGACATTGACGACCGCCGAAATCGCGCAACTTCTCGCGGACCTCGAATCTTTTCGGGTCGAACGTACTCAGTCACTCGATGATTCCTCCAAATTTTGTAAGGCGATTTGCGCTTTTGCCAACGACATGCCTGCAAGCGGGTTGCCGGGCTACCTCTTCGTCGGTGTCGATCGCCACGGCCGGCCGACAGGAGACAAAATTGATGAAAGGCTGCTTGAAAGGCTCGCCGGCTACCGAGACAACGGCAACATTCTGCCGTTACCGTCAATGCACGTCTTCACGGCCACTCACAACGGAGTCGAAATCGCGGTTGTAGAAGTTCTCCCGTCCGACATGCCGCCGGTTCGGTATAACCAAACAGTGTGGATCCGTACGGGCCCTTCCGTCGATCGTGCGACTGCGGAGCAGGAACGCCGTCTTTCCGAACGTCGCGTGGACCGCGCAAAGACATGGGATTTGCAAGCTTGCCGAGAAGCCTCGCTCGACGATCTCGCGCTAGAGCTGTTTACCCTCAACTACCTGCCGCGAAGCGTGTCCAAGGAAGTGCTGGACGAGAACGGTCGCGATATTTCGCAACAACTCGCCTCATTGCGGTTTTACAGTTTGCAGTTCAATGCTCCCACAAACGGATCGATCCTGACCTTCGGCAAGTCGCCGCTTACATTCTTTCCCGCCGCATATACCCAGTATGTTCGCTACGACGGGGCTGATCAGGCCTCGCCCGTTCTAACCGAAAAACGCTTTTCCGGCGATCTCGTCGTCGTCCTTCGCGATCTCGACCGCCTAGCCAAAGACGTCGCGAACGCGCGGCCGGCGCGCCAGCCCGACTTGAGCGAGCAAACGATCTACGACTACCCCGACGTTGCGCTTCACGAACTATTCGTCAATGCGATTATCCATCGCAACTATGAGGGCTCAACCACGCCAGTATCCATCAACCATTTCACAGACAGAATCGAAATTCAAAATCCGGGTTCTCTCTTCGGAGATCTCACTAAGTCGCAATTCCCAAATGGAACTTCCTACCGGAATCCCCTCCTCGCCGAAGCCGCAAAAACCCTCGGCTTCGCCAACAGGTTCGGACGCGGAATCGCCCTCGCCAACGACCGTCTGGCCGCGAACGGCAGCCCCGCTCTCGATTATGTGGTCGGTGAGAATCACATCGCAATGATCGTCCGGAAAAAACCATGAAGACCGTCGCCTTCTTCAACAACAAAGGCGGCGTAGGCAAGACCTCCATGGTCTATCACTTGGCCTGGATGTTCCGCGACCTTGGTCATCACGTGCTTGCCACAGACCTCGATCCCCAGTCCAACCTTACAAGCATCTTCCTCAACGAACCCGATGTCGAGAGCCTCTGGCCCGAGGGCCAACACCCGCGCACCGTACTCGGCGCCATCGATTCCTTGATCCAGAAACTCGGCGACATTTCTGATTGCAGCACCCAGTCGATCGCTCCACGCCTCTCGCTGATTCCGGGCGACCTGGGCCTCAGCACTTTCGAAGATCGCGTCTCCGAGGCTTGGAGCCGATGCCTCGACGACAATCCCGCCAATGCCCATGACGCGTTTCGCGTGATCACCGCTTTCTACAGGATCATGAAAAAGGCTGCCGAGTCCTGCGGTGCCGAGATCGTCCTCATCGACGTGGGTCCCAACATCGGTGCCATTAATCGCGCGGCGCTCGTCGCGGCCGACTTCGTCGTCATTCCGCTCGGTGCGGACCTTTTCTCGCTTCAAGGCCTCAGAAACCTTGGTCCCACGCTTCGGGAATGGCGCAAAGGCTGGCGCAACCGGCTCGAAAACGGCAAGCCCCCATCCGGACTGCCCTTGCCCTCCGGGCAAATGCTCCCACTGGGATATGTGCTGCTCAATCCATCCGTCCGCGAAAATCGTCCAGTAAAATCCTACCTCAAGTGGGCTAACCGCATTCCCGGCGTCTACTCGCGCGAGGTCTTGAATTCCAAAGACACTCCAGCCGCAACGGCTGAAATCGATCCCAATCAACTGGCCATGCTAAAGCACTTCAAGAGTTTGATGCCAATGGCGCAGGACGCCCGCAAGCCGATGTTTCACCTTACCGCCGCCGATGGGGCGATCGGGGGTCACGCCGCGGCCGTTTTGGACTGCAAAGACCAGTTCGAATCGCTTGCAAATCGGATCCTGCGAGATATTGAAGCCGAATCCTCGAGCAGCGTTTCACTCCCAGAGTCAATCAACCCCTCGACGCCCGCCGCTTGAACCAACTTGTGACGTGCGACGCTGATCCGAGTTCGATTCAATCTAGCAGCTGTTGCTTCAGCCCCGTCATTGCTTCAACTCCGATCCGGCTTGGGCATCTGGCTGTGTTCGCTCACCCATCCCCCTCCCCTTCATCGCCTCCCGCAACAAAAACTCGATTTGCGCATTCGTCGAGCGCAGCTCGCTCTGCGCCAGCCGGTTGATCTGCTCCCACAGATCCGGCGGTATCCGAAGCAAAATGGACTTGCGGTCTTCGGCCATGAATCCCGACGTCTCTCTTTAGAAGCCCCCTCCCTGAGGGAGGGGGTTGGGGGAAGGGTTCGCCTTGTTTTTCTGCACCAAACTCGAAGCTCTCTATGCCGTTGACCTCGCGTCGAGGCCGCCGTCATTCAATTCCATTCCCTCTTCCTCCGCGCTCTCTGCGACTCTGCGGTGAATATCTGCGCCACCCATCACCCGCTGTACAGCGTCCCCGCGTTCACGACCGGCTGCACCCCGTGATCGCCGCACAGCACGACCATCAGGTTGCTCACCATCGCCGCGCGTCGCTCATCGTCCAGCTTCACCTTCCCGCCCTTCTCAAGATGCTCGAGCGCGGATTCAACCATCCCCACCGCGCCCTCGACGATCCGGAACCGTGCCGACACGATTGCATCCGCCTGCTGCCTCCGCAGCATCGCGCCCGCGATCTCCGATGCGTACGCCAGATGCGAAAGCCGCGTCTCTTCGATCGTCACGCCCGCTTTCGCGACGCGCTCCTGAAGTTCCGCCATCAGAGTCTTGCTCACCTCATCCGTCGATCCGCGCAGCGACATCTCGTGCGCATCCCCCGTGTCGTACGGATACACCGACGCCAGATGCCGCAGCGCCGATTCGCACTGCGTGTCCACAAAGCTGCTGAAGTTCGCAACGTCAAAGGTCGCCCGCGCCGCGTTCTCGACGCGCCACACGACCACCGCCGCGATCTCGATCGGGTTGCCCCGCACATCGTTCACCTTGATCGTCGGTGTCACCATGTTGTTCGTGCGCAGGGAAACACTCGGCTTCTTCGCCAGCGAATTGATCCACCAGAAGCCCGACGTCTTCACCGTGCCGTGATAGCTCCCGAAGAAAATCACCACCCGCGCCGTATTCGGCTGGATGATCGTCAGCCCCGCCAGCAGAGTCACATTCGCGACAAACAGCAGCACCGCCACGATGCCCAGCGCCACCATCCCCGCCGGCGCGTGCGGCATTCCCTGCGAATTCCTCACCGCATACACGAACAACGCGATGATCGGCACAAACGCAATCAGCCCGCCGAACAACACCGGCCATCCCCGAACCGTCTTCGCCGCAATCTCGTTCGTCATCGGAATCTCCTTTCCAACCCCGGCGCGAGCCATCCAGCCCCCACAAGTCGCTCGCTTGGTATTGAAATGATATCATTTTGATAGGATACGGAGCCCGCCGGTTTCATGTTGGGTGGGATATTTGCCCTAAGTCCGAGAGGGGTAAAAACTTAAGAAATTGCCTTACAAAATCCGATTTTCTGCTTGTAATACCGATCAAAACCCGTATTTTGTTCGGCATGGACGCCATCAAACCAGCACCGATTGAGATTCCACCACCCCGCGATGAGGCCGCGCTCCTCGCCTTCTACCTCGAGGGCGTCCCGCTCGTCCAGATCGCCCGCGCGCTCAAGGTCGGCATCCCAACGGTCCTCGATTTCGTCCGCGGCAAAGAGGTCCGTGAATGCATCGAGCAGTACGAAGAGTGCATCGAGCAGCAGACCCGCCTCTTCGCGCTCGCGTCTCGAATCCCCGCCATGTCCACCCTGCGGGAAGTCTGCGCCTCCGAAGGCTCGCTCGCCGAAAAGCGCCGCGCCGCCTCCGATCTGCTCCGCCAGAGCCGCGCCGCAAACAAACCCGTCAAGGGACGCCGCTTCGCCCGCACCCTTCACAAAACCCCAAACCCCGAAGCCTTCCATCCGAACACGGACATTGAGCAAATGCCCGACATCGAGATCTCCGCGCACGCGTCGGACGTTCCGGGCTTCGATTCGCCACCCGAAATCCCGCCGCCGATCGCGAGCGATGCTTCCGGAGATGTCTTCAAAGCGCAATCGATCGAGCAAACATCCGATCCCGCGCCATTGAAAGACGCAAATCAGTCCGCACCCGATCAACCTCCAGTACCCACACATCAAGAAGCGCCCGGCGATTCCGTTCCCGATTCTGATTCGGTCGCGCGCCAAACCACAGCGCACGCAAGCACGCCGTTCGATCCGCCACAAATCACAGCACCCGCTTCATTTCCGCCGCCGATCCCATCGCCCTTCGACATCATCTCTCCCGGCGAACTCTCGAGCCCGCTCCCCGACGCGGTCCCCGTCGCCGCTTGACGCGTGCGCGACCACGCGCCACCGATCGCGGTTCCTCGAAACTCCTGTCACCAATCTTGATTCATCGAAAGCGGTGTCAGCAACCGTGGTTCATCGACACCCGTGCTACCAGTCGTGGTTTCTCCGCGATCGGTGGGTCCCATCAAATTCGCGGCTTCACCAATCTGCGATCTGCGATTTGAAATATTCGATCTGCGATTTGAAATCTGCGATCTGAAATCTTCGATCTGCGATCCAAATTCACCCTCCGTGTCTTTCTCCGTGGTTCCCCGTGGTTCTCCGTGTTGAACTGCTTCTCTTCACCCGCCCGCAAACACCGCCGCCACCAACTCATCCGCCGTCCGCACCGTCTTCCCCGCGCGGGCCGTTTTCTCCTGCGCGAGCGCCACCCGTCTCTCCGCCTCGCCCCGCGTCTCGCCCAGCGTCGTCAGCACCGTCACCGCTTCTTCCGCGATCGGGCTGAGCCGCACGGGCGCCGGGATCGCTCCCGCCTTGATCTCAAGTGAGCCCAGCTCCTGTTCACTGAGGAATGTCTCGACCTTGCCGTGCAATTCCGCGATGATCGTTTCCGCCATCCGCTTGCCGATTTCCGGCAGCTTCACGAGCGCCGCGCCGTCTCTCGCCGCGATCGCGCGGGCGATCCCCGCGGGTTCAACCGCCATCGCCCGCAGCGCCTTCTTGTTCCCGATCCCCTTCACGGTCGTGAAGACTTCAAAGAACGCGCGATCGCGCAGCGCCGTGAACCCGATCAACCGCGGAATGAAACTCGTCCCCTGCCCCTGCCCCTCGAGATATTCGAGCGTGTTGAACGTCACCATCTGGCCGACCTTCGCCGCGAGCGACTTCGCGACATACGCCGGCAACAGCACTTCGCGCGCGCTGCTCCCATCCGCCGACGCGACGATCGCCGTCGATTCGTTCACCGATTCAAGTTTGCCCGTCAGGCGGCAGAGCATGCGCCACAAGATAGCAGAGTCCGAACCCGGACAGTCTGCACGGCGCACTCTACCCGCACACAAGATTGTTGTAGGCGACAACGAAGACCACGAAATCAGCATCGTCCACAAACCCGTCGCCGTTCAGGTCCGCCGGGCATCCGGCCGGCATCCCCGGATCCGCACAATCGAGAATGTTGTACGCGCCGACGAAGATCACAAAGTCCGAGTCGTCCACGAAGCCGTCGTGATTGAGATCGCCCGGGCACGCCGCCCCGATCAGAATGTTGTCGTACCCGGTGTTAACGGAACGGCCGATCGAAGTCGTCCACCGGATGCTGGTCAGGGCCACATCGGAAACGACCCCGAAGAACCCGACCGTTGTCGGATCGTGATTGTGCATGTACGTTTCGATCAGAACGTGCCCCGCGCCGTACAGACGGATCGTCGCCGGCCCGAACTCGTTGAGGTAGGTGTCAAAGCCCACGTTGTTCGTCGGCGTAGCGAAGAACAGCTCAAAGTCTTCATCGCCGTTCGCCGTGATCACCTGGGTTCCGATCGGACCCGGCACGCCGAAGTTGGTGTAGTTCGCGAGATTGATGTAGACGTTGGGTCCGGGCGTCCCCGCGTACGGGGTGAATGTTCCCACCGGCCTCGTGAGCGATGCCAGAAGCTGCTCCGTGGGCGCGCTCTCAAAGTCCTCGACGAGCACGGGATTGGTCGCGCCGATGAAGCCCGCCTTCGCCGTGTAGTAGACCTGCCCCGCGACCGCCGCCGAGAGTTGAAGACCCGCGAGCCCGCACGCCAAGACCACAGCTTTGCTGGATGCGCGCATGAGTTGCCTTTCGAAATCGGTCCGCGATCGTTTCGCTGTTCCACTCCCGCCTCAGAAAAGCCTACCGCGCAGCACCAAGAGCTCAACGAGCACCTGCTCCCTTGCGCGCCTATTGTTTTGCCTCGCCAGTGGCCTCAACTTTCGGCTGGGCCCCCTTTCATGGGTGCCCGCCCCGATCGTCCTGGGAATCTGCTGGCAGCGGCACGAGCTTTTTCCTGCCGCTCCACCCACCCTCCCACTCTCCGCGGGGGGCCCAGTACGGCACGACCTCGCCCCATAGTTTGGTGCAGGAAACGCCAGAAACAGTTCGTCCGCGTTGGCAATGCGCCCGCGGCACGAGGAGTCCGAGTCTTTTCATGCACCCACGTTCCAACAACCATTCCCGCGGCAACAACCGCCCCAATAGCAACAAGTCCCATTCCGGCCCGCGTCACTGGAAGAAAAACAATGGACACTCCCACGGGAATGCCGCGGGAAGTTCCAATCAACAGGGCGGCCAAAACCGTTCAAGTGAGCACCGCTCAAACGAGAACCGCTCCGGTCAACACGCCGCACGCCCCCAAGCCAAGCAGGGGCATCACGCGGGACATTCCTCACATCCGCGCGTTGCAAAGGGGCAGCACCCGATGCACGGCGAACAGCGCGATCGCTCGCAGTCGCGCCCCCACCACGATCGACCCCATCCCCACCACAACTCCTCACACGCCGACCCGCACGCGACCGATGCCCCGCACGCGCAGCGCTCCGGCTGGCCCTCTCAGAATCCGGTGAACAACATGATCGCGCGCGGCGGCGCCGACGATGCCCCGCGCAACGCCGACATCGCGTCGGTTGAGACGCCGCAGGTCAAGCAATTCTCTGAACTCGCGCTCGCGCCCACCGTCCTTCGCGCGCTGACCGACGAGGGCTACACGACCCCGACGCCGATCCAGTCGCAGGCGATCCCGCCCGCGATGGCCGGGCGCGATCTGCTCGGCTGCGCCCAAACCGGCACGGGAAAAACCGCCGCATTCGCGCTCCCCATTCTCCACCTGCTCCAGACCCAGCCGCGCGATCTCACCCACCGCGGCCCCCATCTGCCGCGCGTGCTCGTGCTCTCACCCACGCGCGAACTCGCAACCCAGATCGGCGAGAGTTTCGTCGCCTACGGACGCCACACCGGCGTCCGGGGCGTCTGCATCTTCGGCGGCGTCAGCCAGGGTCGCCAGGTCCGCGCCATCCGCGAAGGTGTCGATGTCGTCGTTGCCACGCCGGGTCGCCTCATCGATCTCATCGATCAGGGCCACGTCGATCTCAGCCAGATCCGGATTCTCGTCCTCGACGAAGCCGATCGCATGCTCGACATGGGCTTCATCGCACCGATCCGCCGCATCGTCAGCCTGCTTTCCCCCGAGCGCCAGACGATGATGTTCAGCGCCACCATGCCGCGCGAAATCATGCGCCTCGCCGATTCGCTCTTGCGAAACCCGGTGAAAGTCGCGGTCACTCCGATCGCGTCCGCGGCACCGATGATCGAGCAATCCCTCTACATGGTGCAGAAGCGCATGAAGTCGGTGCTGCTCGAGCACCTGCTCCAGGAAGCAAAGGTCACGCGCGCAGTCGTCTTCACCAAGACCAAGCACGGCGCCGATCGCTTGTCGAAAACGCTCAATCGCTCCGGCATTTCCGCCGTCGCGATCCACGGCAACAAAGCCCAGAACCAGCGCGAGCGCGCCCTCGATGGCTTCCGCTCCGGACGCTCGCGCATCCTCGTCGCGACCGACGTTGCCGCGCGCGGGCTCGATGTCGACGGCATCACCCACGTCTTCAACTTCGATCTCCCGATGGAGCCCGAGGCCTACGTGCACCGCATCGGCAGGACCGGGCGCGCGGGCGCCAAGGGCATCGCCATCAGCTTCTGCGACGGCGAAGAGCGCGGCCTGATGCGCGATATCGAGCGCACCACCGGCAAGAAATTCAATCCGATCTGGCAATTGCCCGACCTCCCCGAGCCGCCGGCGCCCGCGCCGCACGAACACGCCGGAGAGTCCGCGCATCACGAGCGTCGCGCCGACTCCGGCGGTCGGGGCTGGCACGCAAACCGGGGCCAGCCGCGCCACTCACCCAGGCCAAGCCGCGGCCCGCGAAACGATCGTCGCCCGCACGGAAACCACTGACCCCGCACGACTAGGCTTTCTCGCATGAGCGAAGATCATTCACACTGGATGCGCCACGCGATCGAGCAGGCGCGCAAAGGAATCGCGAGCGGCCAATCTCCCTTCGGCGCCGTGGTCGTCCGCGCGGGCGCTCTCGTTGCCGGCGGACACAACGAAGTTTGGAAGCGAACCGATCCGACCGCGCACGCCGAGGTCGTCTGCATCCAGAACGCCGCGAAAGCGCTCGCCTCGATCGATCTCGCCGGCTGCGTGATGTACACCACCACCGAGCCCTGCCCGATGTGCGCCTCGGCGATTCATTGGAGCAAACTCGACGCGGTCTACTGCGGCGCGACGATCGCGGATGCGGAGACGGCGGGTTTCACCGAACTCACGCTGCCGATCGAAGAGGTCTACCGCATCGGCAAGAGCAAGACCAAGGCGATCCGCGGCGTGCTTGTCGCTGAGTGCGCCCATCTCTTTTCGGAATGGAAGGCCGCACGCGGCCGCGCATACTGATGGCGCGGGAAGCTGGCGTCAGGGCGAGATGAGAGCGCAGACGGCGCCGGCGGGGTCCTGAATGCAGCAGAACATCTGGCTCCCCATCTTGCGCGGGCCGTCGAGCAGTTTCCCTCCGAGCGCAACACATTGCTTCGCGCTCGCCTCGACATCTGCAACCGTGATGTACATCAGCCACTGCGTGGGCAGCTTCGCATTCGATCCGCGTGCGTGACAAACTCCCGCGACGACCGGCCCCGCTTGACCCTTTTCCCCCGACGCATGCATGCAGTAGTCCGCGTAGGCGCCGTCCCCGTCCTTCATCGGAACTTCCGATGTGCCCCAGCCGACGACCTTGCTGTAGAAGTCACGAAGTTCCCCCGCGTCCTTCATTGTGTAGTCGTGCCAGTTGATGTGCCCGATTGGGTTCTGCCGCGTCATCATGCCCTCCTGTTCTGCCGGGTCGACAAATCAGAGCCGCGAAGCCCGATAAGCGCTCCGTGTATCGCGAATTGTTAAGGAGCAAAGTTTTCAAAGTGAGCCTTGCGTCGAATGCACGCGCCCAGTAGTCTGTCAGTTCATACATGCCGCTCCGCCGCGGCCGATATTCTGGAGGAGATGCAGACATGAAAACGGGTCTTGTTGCGCTCAGCGTTTTTGCGATTTGTGGTTCGGCGTCTGCCGCGCCTTTGTACAGCCAGCCCGACAACGCGCCGGGTTCCGGCGGCTACTTCTCCGTGGGAGGGCCCGGCCAGTTCTTCACGCAGCGCATGGCCGACGATTTCACCATCGCCGGCGGGACCGTCACGTCTCTGCGCTGGTGGGGCAGCAGCCAGAATTTTCAATTCGCCGATCTGACCAACATCACCGGATTCGACGTCGCGATCTTCGGCGATCTCGGCGGCATCCCGGATGCCGGTAATGTTCTGTACCACAGCCAGCCCGTCAAGGCCGGACTCACAATTACACCCACCGGCAATCTCTCGGTCGCCAACGCCATCCAATACCAGTTCGACCTGAACATCGCGCCCCTCAATCTCGCCGGCGGCAAGTACTGGCTCAGCGTCGGCGGGCTGCTCGCCAACCCGTTCGGCGATACGTTCGTCTGGAATGTCAGCGCGACCGGCAACACCGCCAACGCTTCATTCTTCTATCCGAACAGCGGATGGATCGCGTTCAGTCCGAGCGACAACATGGCGTTCGAAATCATTCCGGCCCCCGGCGCGCTCGCGCTCCTGGGCATGGGCGGCTTGATCGCCGGCCGTCGGCGCCGCTGATCGATTTCCTTCAGGGTGTTCAGGGCCGCGCCCCTTTCCCCGGGCGCGGCCTTTTTCGTGCGCGAATCGCCCGTGTCCGGAGTGGTACGCTTCGCCCCTTGGAAGCCGGTTCACCATTTCCCCGCGTCGCGCTCGCGCACGACTGGCTCGTCGGCTACCGAGGCGGCGAGGGCGTGCTTGATTGCCACGCACGGCTGATTGCGCACGAATCGCCAGATCGACCGCGGCCAATTGTCTACACCATGTTTGACAACGGCAGGCCGATCACGTCCGCGATCGACTCGCTGCCGCGGCGAGTGTCGTTTCTGAACAGCGTTCCGGGTTCGGATCGTGCCCGTCGCTGGTTGTTGCCTTTCTATCATGCCGGAGTCGCGACTCTCTCCCGCACACTCGCGCACGACCACGCGCGCAGTCCGATCGATGTCGTCCTTTCGTCCAGTTCCGCGGCAATTCACGCGCTGCGCGTGCCGAAGGGTGTGCGCCACATCTGCGTCTGCTTCACGCCCCCGCGCTACCTCTGGGAACTCGGGGATCAGTACAACCAGGGACTGATGGGTCTCGGCCTACGCGGCTGCTCGCCGTTTCTTCGTCGGCTCGACTATCGCGCCGCTCAGCACGTCACGAGGTACATCGCGATCTCGACCGTCACGCAGGAACGCATCCGAAACTTTTACGGGCTCGACTCCGAAATCGTTTTCCCGCCGGTGCGAACACTCTACTTCACACCGGAAGGAGACGATGCGCTCTCCGCGGAAGACGAGTCGAAGCTGGGTTCGCTCCCCTCCGGTTTTCTCTTCTATATCGGCGCGCTCGAGCCGTACAAGAAAGCGGAGCTTGCGATTACCGCGGCGGAGCGGCTGAAACGTCCGCTCGTCGTCGCCGGTTCGGGATCGCAGCTTGGCCGATTGAAGGAAAGCACCGCCGATTCAAAGTACGTCACGCTGCTCGGTCGCGTCAGCGATCCGCTGCTGCGAGCACTCTACCGGCGCGCGGATGCGCTGCTCTTCCCGCAGCTCGAGGACTTCGGGATCGTCGCGCTCGAAGCCCAGGCCTGCGGCACTCCGGTGGTCGCGTTCGGTGTCGGCGGCTCGCGCGACACCGTCATCAACGGCCAAACGGGAGTCGTGTTCGATGAGCAGACCGTCGAATCGCTTGCGGATGCGATCGGGCATTGCCCGTCGAAGGGTTCTGCGGCGCGCGCCTGCCGCGTGAACGCGGAGCGGTTTTCTGAAGAGGCCAATTTCGATCAGATGCGGCGCGTGATCCGCGAGTCGGTCGACGCCGCGCCTTCTTCCTAATCTTCAGCCCCCGTGAACGATTCCCCTCAGTTCAAATCCACCGAGCATTTCCAACTCGTCGCCGCCACGGCATTCGGGCTCGAATCGGTCGCGCAGCGCGAACTTGCGCAACTGGGTTACGAGGCGAAGATTGTTTCGACCGGGCGGGTGCTGTTCGAGGCGGGGCTGGAAGCGATTCCCAGGGCGAATATCTGGCTGCGCACGGCGGATCGAGTGCTTCTCACCATCGCGCGGTTTGCGTGCGCCGATTTTGATGCGCTGTTTGAAACGACAGAGTCGCTGCCTTGGGAACGGTGGATCGGCCGCGACTTTGAGTTTCCGGTGAATGGGCGCAGCGTCAAGAGTCAGCTTTCGAGCGTGCCCGCGATTCAGCGGACGGTGAAGAAGGCGGTCGTCGAACGATTGCTGGGAGCGCATCGCACGACGACGCTGCCTGAAACCGGCGCGCGCGTCATGATCGAGGTGTCCCTGCTCGAAGATACCTGTGTTCTGACTATTGACACCAGCGGCGTCGGGCTGCACAAGCGCGGCTACCGCGACTATGTGGGCGAAGCCGCGATGAAGGAAACGCTGGCCGCGGGACTCGTTCTGCTCAGCGTTTGGAATCCGGATCGGCCGCTCATCGATCCGTTCTGCGGCAGCGGGACGATCCCGATCGAGGCGGCGCTGATTGGCTTGAACATCGCGCCGGGTCGCACGCGTGATTTTGATAGCGCGCACTGGCCGGCGATTCCCGAGTCGGCGTGGGACGCGGCGGATGAGGAAGCGGCGGACCTGGCGAAGGACAAGCTGCCCGTGACGATCCACGCCGGCGATATCAGCGATGAGGCGCTCGCGCTCGCTCGGAGGCACGCCGCGGCGGCGGGCGTCGATCGCGCGATCCATTTCAGCAAGCGCGCTTTTGAAGATCTTGCCACCAAAGCCGAATACGGATGCACGATTTCGAATCCGCCGTACGGGGTGCGCCTCGGAGAAACGGCGCCGGTCGAGGAGTTGTATCGCGCGATGCCGCGGGTGTTCCGGTCGATGCCGACGTGGTCGCACCACATTCTCACGGCCTACCCGGAGTTTGAGCGGCTGCTCGGACAGAAGGCGACGCGCCGGCGCAAGCTTTTCAATGCGCAGATCGAGTGCACGTATTACTCGTTTTTGGGACCGCGGCCGAATGCGGAATGGACGAGTCGACAGAGCGAGGCTGCGACTGCGGAGGGGGAGGCTGATCCAGATTTCGGTAGCCAATTCAACAAAGCGCGCCCACCCCCAACCCCCTCCCTCAGGGAGGGGGTGCCTGCATTCGGCGGGTTGCGCGAGCGTGATGTGCGGGAGCTGAACGATTTCGAGTCGCGGCTCGCGAAGCGCGTGCGGCATTTGCGGAAGTGGCCGGACCGCGGGATTCATTGCTACCGGCTGTACGAGCGGGATTGTCCCGATGTGCCGCTGGTGATCGACCGGTACGAGGATCACGCGCACATTTTCGAGCACGAGCGTGCGCACAGCCGCTCGCTCGCGCAGCACGCGGATTGGTGCGACGAGGTCGTTGCTCGGACCGCGCGGGTGCTGGAGATCGACCCGTCGCACATGCATATGAAGGACCGGCCGCGCCAGCGCGGATTGACGCAGCACGAGCGCGTGGGCGACGATCATGTGACGATCGTCGCGCGCGAGGGCGGGCTGAAATTCGAGGTGAATCTCACCGACTACGCGGACACCGGCCTGTTTCTCGATCACCGGATCACGCGCGGCATGGTGCGCGACATGGCCAAAGGCAAGCGGTTTCTCAATTTGTTCTGCTACACCGGAAGCTTCACGGTCTACGCGGGGGCGGGCGGCGCGGATTCGACCACAAGCGTCGATCTTTCCAACACCTACCTCGACTGGACGGCGCGGAACCTTTCGCTGAACGGCCTTAGCCCGCAGCAGCACAAACTGGTGCGCTCGGATGTGCTCGCGTTCCTGCGCGGGCACGCGCCCGGAGAGCACTACGACCTGGCGGTCATCGATCCGCCGACTTTTTCCAACAGCAAGAGCACGGAGGCGGACTTCGAGGTGCAGGCGGCGCACATCGAACTCATCACGCGAACTGCCGCGATGATGGCGAAGGGTTCGACGATTTTCTTCTCGAACAATTTTCGTCAGTTCAAGCTCGACGAAACCAAGCTCGAGGCAGCCGGGTTGCAGGTGCGCGAGATCAGCCGGCAAACTGTGCCCGAGGATTTCCGCAACGAGCGCATCCACCGGTGCTGGAAGATCGCGGTTCCCTGATCCAAACGCGCGGCGGGCTTTCGCCTGCCTCGATCGCGAATCAGACCACCGCGCCGATTTCGTGCTCGCCCCGTTCGTAGCCGACACTGATCGGACGGTTCGCGCACTGGCTGACGAACGTCGCCATTTCGGCGACCATCGCGCAGCGCGTGCCGAGGCGCGTCAAAGTTTCGACCATCTCCGGCCGGGTCATCGGTTCGCGGAAGCTCTTGCGGAATGCCTCGCGCACACTGGTGATGTCGTGCCGCGCAACACCGGCGCGCCGCAGTCCGATCAGGTTGATTCCCGCGAGGCGTGATCGCTCGACCGCGCTCGTAAAGGGCGGTACGTCGGCGACGGCTCGTGTTCCGCCCCCGACAAATGCCATGCGCCCGACGCGTGTGAACTGGTGAACGAGTGCGCCGCCGCCCAGCGTGGCCGCATCCGACACCTCGGCGTGCCCGCCCAACGCAGAGTTGTTCACCAGAACGACGTCATTCCCGGTGCGGGCATCGTGGCCGAGATGCGAATTCACCATCAACAGGTTTCGGTTGCCCACCGTTGTTGCGCGTTGCTCGCCGGTCGCGGCGTGGACCGTGACGTGTTCGCGGAGGGTCGTGTCCTCTCCAAGAATGACACCGGCGGTCGGATCACCGTTCTTGAAGCGAACGTGCTGGGGTGGAAAACCGATGGCGCAGAACGGATAGATGACCGTACGTGCGCCGATCGTGAGCGGACCCTGAAGGTACACGTTTCCGATCAGGCGGACACCGTCGCCGATACGAATCCGGCCTGCCAGAACGCACCAGGGCCCGATCACAACTCCTTCGCCAATCTCACACTCTTTGGAGAGAATCGACGTCGGATGCACACTTGTCATAACCCACCGTAGCTTCGACGCGGACCCCTCCACCGGTATTTCGACAAATTCCGTGCGAGATTCGCGAGTTCCGCAATTCCACCCTGTCCGCGCGAAACGGCGTCAAACAGATGTCATTTTCGATCGACCGGTTCGCCCCGGATGGTGATCGAGGTCTTGGTTTCCTTCGGCTTTGGCTTTGTAAACGGAAGCCAACCGGGGGGAAGCAAGTTGCGGAGGACGAGCCAGAGCGCAAGGACCGCAACCACCGTCGCGACCCAGAACTGCCAATCCCCGATCGGGAGCGACATCAGGACACCCCCGCGAATCGGAGTCCCTGGTAAACGATGAATGCCGCGGCGTAGGCGATCACGCTCATCCAGCCGAGTTGCAGGAGCGCCCACTTGATGCCGCCGGCCTCCTTGGCTGTGACCGCGAGCGTCGGCAGACACTGCATCGCGAGGACGAAGAAAACCAGTACCGACCAACAGGTTGCGGGAGTGAAGATCGGCGTCTTGCCGTCGCTGCGCGGCGCACTTGCGATCGAGTCGATGATCCCCTGATCGCGCACATCGGGGTCTTCGTCACCTGCGCTGGTGACGACCGCCATCGTTGAGACGAAGACTTCGCGTGCGGCGAAACTGGTGAGCACGCCGACCGTGAGCTGCCAGTCGTAGCCGACCGGTGCGAAGACCGGCTGCACGGCTTTTCCGATGCGGCCGATGAACGAGTTGGCTTTGGCGTTCGCGGCGGTGAGGCGATCGGCCTCTTCACCAAGTTCCTTCGCCCGATCGCTCATTTCTCCGGATTTTTGTTTGTCCGCCTCGGTGTCGGCGATCGCCTGCAGACTCGTCGCCTGCTCGCGCAACAAGTTCGCGCTTTCCGGCGGCGGCACGTGCGGGTAACTTCCGAGCCACCAGAGCACGACGCAGATCGCGAGAATGTTGGTGCCCGCGTTCTTGAGAAAGACCCAGCCGCGGTCGATTGTCGTCGCGAGCGCGGTGCGGAGGCTCGGGACTTTGTAGGTCGGCAATTCCAGAACCATCGCGCGCGACGGCCCTTTGAGAATTGTCCGGCGCGCGATGAACGCGCTCACGAGTCCCGCGAGCGCACCGAGCATGTAGCAGCCGACAAAGGCGAGACCGGCGTAGAGCGGCTTGCCCTTGAAGAGAAGGCTTGTGATGAGCACGTAGACGGGGAGGCGGGCGGAGCAAGTCATGAAGGGTGCGACGAGAATGGTCGCGAGTCGCTCGCGCCGATCGGGGATGACGCGGGTGGACATGATGCCCGGGAGCGCGCAGGCGTGACTCGAGAGCAGAGGAACGAAGGCGTGCCCCGGCAGACCGAAAGGCCGGAGCGCGCGGTGCATCAGGAGTGCCGCGCGCGCCAGATAGCCGGTGTCTTCGAGCAGCGAAATGAGAAAGAAGAGCAGGCAGATCTGCGGCACGAAGACGGCGGTGGCGCCGATACCCACCACCACTCCCCGCGCGATCAGATCGCGCAGGATTCCCGGCGGCAAATAGAACTCGATTTTGTCCGCGGCGTATCCGAAGAACCAGTCGATCCCGTCCATGGGGAACTTGGCAATCGAGAAGATGGCGTAGAACAACGCGACCATCACGAGTGCGAAGATCGGGACACCGGTCCACGGTGAGACGAGGAGCGGATCGAGCCGGTCGGTAAGCGAAGCGCGGGGAGTTGCGAATGCCGCGTCCCCGGCGGGCTGCATGGCCTTGCTCGCGAGGCGATCGGCCCAGAGTTCGAGTTCCGCCTGATCGCCCGGCGGGGTGTGCGTCGGGACGGTCGCCGTGCGGAGTGCCGCGGCGAGATCTTGCAGGCCGTCGCCCTTTCGGGCGCTGACGGCGATGACGCGGCAACCGATCTGCTCTTCGAGCGTTCGGAGGTTGATATCGCGACCTTCCGCGCGGGCGAGATCGATCATGTTGAGCGCGACGACGGTCGGCAAGCGGCGGCGGAGGGCCTCGCCGACGAAAACAAGGTTGCGCGCGAGGTTGGTTGCGTCGGCAACGATGCAGATGGCCTCGGGGTCGCCGATCGGTTCGCCCCGGGGGCTCAGCCTGCCCGCGAGCACCTCGCGGCAGATGCGGGCTTCCATCAGGTCGAGTTCGAGCGAGTAGATGCCGGGAAGATCGACGAGGTGAACGGTCGCGCCGTTGCCCGATGCCCCGAGGCGCACGACGCCGATTCTCGCTTCTTGAGTCGTGCCGGGGAAATTGCTTGTCTTGTGGCGGAGGCCGCAGAGCGAGTTGAACAGAGTGGTCTTGCCGGTGTTGGGGTTTCCGAGGAGCGGGACATGCAGCACGCCCGGTTCGGAGATCACGGGCGCGCCTTCATCCAACTCCACACCCACTGCGCAGGATTCGCAACGCGGGCAGTCGCTCATCGAGCCTTCTCCGGCCCCGTGACCCCGGATGCCGCGACTCGCACGCGAGACGCGAGCGCTTTGGTCAGGCCGATGCGGCTTGCGCACGCGCAGCCGCACGCTTCGGCACCGAGTACTTCAAGAATCGTGGGTTCGCCGAGGCGAACGACCTTCACGCGGATTCCGGGACGCAGACCCATGGCGCGAAGAAGAGCGGCATCGCCCGGGTCATCGACGCCGAGACTGGCGACGTGGGAGATCTCGCCGGGACGCAGAGAATCGAGCGAACTCGTCGGGCCGGTGGGTGGTTCGGCGACACAGCCCGGCGGCGGAGTATTCATCGGGACGCTCACGTGCGCATGGTAGCGAGGTGAGCGTTGATCGCGATTCGACTGGAGCGAAGCGTGGTCGACAAAGAAGAAGGCATCAAGGCACGGGGCATCGAGGCACAAGGCATCCGGCTTCGGAGCGTCGAATCTTTGATTATCCCGCACTGCCGACGAGCGCGGCGTTGGTGGGGAAACGCTGGAGTGCCGCGAGCAATTGCTCGATCTGCTGATGGGGCGGCATCGCGAGGAGGCGGCGGCGCAGCGCGGTGATGGTGTTGAGCTCGGCCTCGCTCATGAGGAGGTGTTCTTTGCGGGTGCCGCTGGCGGCGAGGTTGATCGCGGGGAAGAGGCGGCGTTCGGCGATCTTGCGATCGAGGATGAGCTCCATGTTTCCCGAGCCTTTGAACTCTTCGAAGATGACCTGATCGGCGGCGCTGCCGGTATCGACGAGGCAGGAGGCGATCATCGTCAGGCTTCCGGCTTCTTCGGTGTTGCGCGAGGCGCCGAAGATCTGTCGCGGCACTTCGAGCGCCTTGCTGTCGAGTCCGCCGGTCATCGTCCGGCCGCTGCTGGCGTGATGGCGCGAGTTGTTGAACGCGCGCCCGAGGCGCGTGAGCGAATCGAGCATCACCACGACGTGGCGCCCCGCTTCGACGAGCGTCTTGCAGTATGCCTGCGTCGCGAGCGCGACCTGGATGTGTTTCTCGACCGGGTGGTCGTTGCTGCTGGCGACAACCCGAACGCGCGGGGCAACGGCGATCGGCGCGGGGGCCGGCGCCGACGCGTGCGGGATGTCGGCATCGCCGTTGGTTCCGGCGTTGAGCTGTGCGGCAACATCCGGCGGCAGTTCCTTCATGAGTTCGGCGACCGCCTGCTCGCCGCGGCGCACGGTGTCGGCTTGCTCGGTCAGAAACTGCGAAAAGGTGCGGCGGAAATCGGTGACCTCTTCGGGGCGCTCATCGACCAGCAGGACGACGACCTCGACATCGGGGTGGTTGCGCAGGATCGCCGTCGCGATGTCTTTGAGGAGCGTGGTTTTGCCGGCCTTGGGGGGCGAGACGATGAGCCCGCGCTGGCCGCGGCCGATCGGGCAGAAGAGGTCGATGAGGCGGCAACTCGCCGGGCAACCCGCGTACTCGAGCGTGAGGCGTGGCGCCGGATCGATCGAGGTGAGATCTTCGAAGGGCTTGATGCGTGTCAGCCCGGGCGGGATCTCGAGACCTGGGAACGTCACCGGGCCGGGGCGCATGAGGGCGGCGACGCCGCCCCCCCAACCGCCGCCCTGATGGTCACCGAGCCGGCCGTGCGGATGGCCACCGCCGGCTCCATGCGGATAGCCGCCCCTGCCCCTCCCACGCCGTCCTCGACGATTACCCAATCTCTTCGCTCGACTTTCCGCGCTGGCGAATGTTCCCTCTCGCGCATCGCTTGGACCGATCGAGAAGTCCGTCGGCGCTTCCATTGGCACCGAGCAAAAAACAGGACTCGCTCATTTCACTTGCCGGCGGCCTTGAGAATCCGGAACCGGCGATCGGCATAAAACAATAGTCCGTCCGAGGCGGGAACGCTGCGGCGAGGCTGTACACTCGATCCGTGCATTCTGCCGCCGCCAAACTCCATCTCGATCGGCTGCGAAAGTGGCGTTTGAGTGTCCCGAAGAACCTCACGATTTCAGCGGGGGTTCAGCGGATAGCGCAAGACGCGAGAAGGGCTGACCGCGGGTTGATCAAGGCCACCGAAGCGTGGGAGGAAACTGCCCCGCCCGAAATCGCCGAATCCTGTCGGCCTGTCGCGCTGCGTTCGGGGACGCTTGAGATCGCCTGTGATTCTTCTGCCGCGGCGTATTCGGTGAATCATTGGTTTCAGAGCGAGGGAGCCGGCGCGCTCGCTCGCAGAGGGGTTCCAGTTTTGCGGTTGCGGTTTGTCGCGGGCCCGGTGCGGAATCGAGTACAGCCGGATCGGCACGAGAACGGAAAAAAGACCAGAGCCAAGTCCCCGCGTGATCGGTGATCGCGATTGTGCCGCGTATGAGCAATCCTCCCAGCGAAATCCAATCCGCGGAGTCGCCGGCGGGAGCCTCGCAGGATGAGGCTCGAGTTCTTTTTCTGCGCGAAGGACGCGTACGGTGCCCGGACTGCGGATATGACGTTCACGGATGCGATCAATCCCGGTGCCCCGAGTGCGCGTGGCCGCTCACGCTGCAACTCAAGCCCCGGCTGAGTTTCGTGCCGCAGTGGATGTTTTCGCTGCTGATCAACGGCTCGCTTTTTATATGGGGAGTTGGGGGAACGTTCTCGACGTGGATGAGGGTTTGGCAGTATCACAAGGGCACGCTGCGCAAGTTTCCATCTGTGGTGAACGCGGCTCCGGCGCCGGGATTGCCGCGGCAGCTTGCGCTGCCGCCGGCGCCCGGGAGCTTGCCGGTTTCCGGCGGCGGAGTGAACGCGGGCGGCAGGGAGCCGTCGCTGATCGAGAACATCTGGACTTTTTTCATTGCTCAGAATTTTGTGTATCAGATCACGATCATCGTTTTTGTGTTGAGTCTCTTTGTGGGCGGCGTCGGGCTTCTTGCGATTCCGCGCATGAAGGCGATGTCGCCGCGGACGAACGCCTTGTTGCTGACGGCGAGCGTGTCGGTGTTCATCGCGACGATCTTGGACTATGTGGCGAACTATCTTTCCGTGCTCATGCGGATGTTCTAGACACGGTGTCGTGGGCAAGAAGTCGTGGGCAGGATGTCGTGGGCAACTTGGTAGCATCGCGGCATGTCGACGACGGCGCTGAGGGCTTTTCTGTCAGAAAACGATGCCCTTTGCCCGGGATGCGGGTACAACCTGCGCGGGATCACGGCGGAAACATGCCCGGAGTGCCGGGCGCCGTTGCGGCTGCAACTCGAACGGATTCCCAAGCCGAATCCGCGCCGACTTTGGTTTGTTTTTTCGGCGGGCGCACTCGGGGCACTGAGCGGTCTGCTCGGCACGGTCCAGATTTGCCGGTCCTATGGAATCAAATCCAGATTCCCACCGCCACCTATCCGCGGGGGTTTGTTGTCTCTTACGCAGGTTCGGGGGTTCTCTCGCTGTGGCTGCTGTTTTTCGGCGCACCGGGAGCGGCCCGGATTTTCATCAAGCGGAACCGCGCCGAGGTGATGGGCGAGGTCGAAAAACTAACGTTCCGGCTCCTGATTTATGTTGTGCTGGCTTCGGCCCTGAGCGTTTTCTGGATCGTCGCGCGGTTCACCGGCCTGTTTGGATGAGGCGAGGTTGAAATCGGGCCTCCGGCCGCACCGGGAATGCGAGTTCCGCGTATCTCTTGAGGGAATCTCGCCGATAACTCTCGTATGCCCGGAACGCCGCACACAGATCTTTCTCCGGAACTCCTCGCGCACAAAAAGGCCATCGAGGCCAAGGCGAAGGAGTATGGCCTTGATTTTCCCGAGGTGATCTTCGAGGTTCTGCCGTTCGACACGATGAACCAGATCGCGAGCTACGGTGGGTTCCCGACGCGCTACCCGCACTGGCGCTGGGGGATGGAGTACGAGAAACTCTCGAAGCGCGACGCGTACGGGCTGGGGCGCATCTACGAGATGGTGATCAACAACGACCCGTGTTATGCGTACCTGCAGGAATCGAACAGCGTCACGGATCAGAAGCTGGTGATGGCGCACGTCTACGGGCACGCGGATTTCTTCAAGAACAATTTCTGGTTCAGCAAGACCAGCCGCAAGATGATGGACGAGATGGCGAACCACGCGACGCGGGTGCGGCGCCACGCCGACACGCACGGACAAGAAGAGGTGGAGCGCTTTCTGGATGCGTGTCTGACGATCGAGCACTTGATCGACCCGCACTCGATGTTCGTGCAGCGCGACGCGGCGCCGGCGCGATCGGGCGGGAGGGAACACGAAAAGTTCGAGCCGCAGAAGCTTCCGGCCAAGGACTACATGGACCCGTTCATCAACCCGCAGCACGCACTTGACCGGGAGAAGCAGGCGCATGAAGCGCAGCAGAAAGCGGCGCGGGCGCGGTACCCGGCGCAGCCGACGCGCGACATTCTGCTCTTCCTGCTGAAGAACGCGCCGCTCGAAGACTGGCAGCAGGACATCCTCGGGATCGTTCGCGACGAGGCGTACTACTTCGCGCCGCAGGCGATGACGAAGGTCATGAACGAAGGCTGGGCGACTTATTGGCACAGCAAGCTCATGACGCAGCACTTTCTCGAGGCGACGGAGATCATCCACTACGCCGACCAGCATTCCGGCGTGGTGCACATGGCGCCGGGCGGCTTCAACCCGTACAAGATCGGCGTTGAGCTTTTCAAGGACATCGAGCGCCGATGGGACACGGGCCGGCACGGCGCTGCGTGGGAGCAGCTCGAGGCGATCGGCGCCAAGCAGGCGTTCGATGACAAGTCGATGAAGGGGCGCGAGAAGATCTTCGAAGTGCGGCGCATCTACAACGACATCAGTTTCATCGATGAGTTCCTGACGGAGGAATTCGTCGAGCGGCACAAGATGTACCAGCACAAGCGCGATCCGCAAACGGGCGAGATCAAGGTCGTGTCGCGCGACTTCCAGCGCGTGAAGCAGACGCTGCTGCACCATCTCACCAACATGGGACAGCCGTTTATCTATGTGGCCGACGCCAACTTCCAGAACCGGGGGGAGCTCTACCTCGCGCACAAGTTTGCGGGGCTCGAGATCGACGCCGCCAAAGCGCAGCAGGTGCTTCAGAACGTGCGGCTGATCTGGGGCCGACCGGTGCATCTCCAGGCGATCATCAACGAAGACTTGCACCTGCTTTCGATGGAAGAAATCGGCGGGAAGCCGAAGAAGGAACGCATCAACTCCGATACGCCCAAACCCGCGCACTCCATCGAGTGAGACCGGGCCCGGCTTCAGTCGTGCAAGTCGGATGAGTCAAACGTGCGAAACCGTTCACGGTGATGCAATACCTTGCCGAGCGCGGCGGCAAAAAGCGAGCGGGCCCGGTCGGTCGGTTGCAAATCCAAAAAAGCCGGGTATTCTCCCGTCATGACTACTCACAACCACACCAAAAAGGTTCGTCCGCTCGTTCGTGTTGCTGGGATTGCCGCGGCGGCCGTCGTCGCCGTGACCATCCTCGGCTGCAACGCCACCAAGGGCCTTGGCGAAGACCTGCAGGAATCGAGCGACAACATCAAGAACGCGGGCAAGAAGTAGCGCCCCGGTCGCGCAACGCGTCTGCGCTGCGTATCACCACGCCCCTGAACGGGGCGATCGAGCCGCCAACGAGCGAGTGCCATCACACGCGCCGCGGTACTTCGCCGATCACGATTCGCGTGGCGAGCCGGGCGGAAAGCCGTCTCCCCGCTCGTGTGCTTCCGCCAAACCTCGAACGTCACTCTCCAAAAAACGTTCAGGGACACACGTAGCTGTCGTAAGCACCGGCGAAGATGACGAAATCAAGATCGTCGGTATAGCCGTCGTCATTGAAGTCGCCGAGCAAAGAAGTCAGCTCGTCGTACGCTCCGGCGAACTGGACGAAATCGATATCGTCGACGTAGCTGTCGAGGTTGATATCTGCCGGGCAGGGCGTGCCTGAAACCGTGAAATTGGCATCGTTGATGTCGGTGGCGCTGTTGCCGTCGAGATCGCGCACTGTGACCCGGATGCGGGCCTTGGCGGTCGGGTGATTCGGAACGGTCCAGGCGAGTGTGCCGCTGTCGGAAATGTTCGCGGCGACCGTGAGCGGGAAGGAGACGCCTCCGTTTGCGGAATAGTGGATGTCGATCGTGCCGATGTTCTTGTCGTCGTCGGTGAGCCAGGTGAGGGGGAACGACTGTCCCGGTGTCAGCGTCGTGGCGCTGTTGAGCGTGCTGACATGCGCCGTCGGGCACTGGCCGTTGATGCCGGGGGCGCCGAGTGCCGCGGGCACGTGCATGACGATGCAGTGCATGACGCCGGCGGAGGTTGCCAGCGCGTCGCACGGGACCTGAACGATTGTTTTGTCGGGAATGCCGTCGTTGTTGAAATCGAAGGCTTGCTGCACGGCGGTGAGCGCCTGCGTGTTGTGTCCGGCGCTCGTCATCGTCGAGTTTGTGTACGTGGGCAGGAGCACGAGATCGTTGCAGACGACCATGTTGGCGTAGGTGTAGTGCGTGCCGCTGAGCGAGCGGGCGGGCGTGCGGAAAACGGTGTAGCCCATGCCGGCGAGCTGCACGGCTGCGTTGTCGCAGATGACGTCCTGCGTGGACCCTGGGTTGCTGGGCCAGTCACTGATGATGACCCGGCTGTCCGAGATGATCTGCATCCACATGTCGATGTGCTGCGTGCTGTCGACCGAGGTCGGGAACGGCGGCAGGATCGTCGTGTTGACGTTCTGGAAATCGTGCCAGGTGTTGATGATGTCCGACGCGCTCAGCGACAGGTTTTCGTTTTGGATGAGCTGCGTCGCGAAGGAGCGTCCGATCGAATCGAGGTGGTAGTTGCCGCCGCCGTGCGTCATGCCCAGGTCGTAGACGCCGAACTTCTTGCTCGCGAAGCCGGAGGGGCCGAACCAGAGCGGGAAGGCGTCGTCGTTGGGGCGGGGGCGGTTGTAGATGTGATCGACGATGCCGCGGACTGCACCTTGACCGGGGACGCCGGTGGTGCCGATGTAGATGAAGCGCGGGCCGTAGTCGCGGATCCAGATGGAGTCGGTGGTGCGCACGAAGAACTTGATGCGCGACATGTTGACGCCGGCGCTTGACAGTGACGAGGTG
Source organism: Phycisphaeraceae bacterium (assembly GCA_019636555.1). Lineage (NCBI taxonomy): Bacteria > Pseudomonadati > Planctomycetota > Phycisphaerae > Phycisphaerales > Phycisphaeraceae > Phycisphaeraceae bacterium. The sequence continues at coordinate 2,875,015 of JAHBXH010000001.1, forward strand.
ACGCTTGTCTGCTCGCTGGTGGTATCGACGACCATGTAGACGTCGGCGTTGCCGGTCGTGGTGATGTGCTTGGCCATCGTCGCGAGGATGTTGTTCTGCGCCGTTGTGCCGTCCCAGGACATGAGGATGGCCTGCGCCGGCGCGTATTCACCGGGGCACTTGATGGGGCCGGGCGGGCGCGTGCCTCCGATGCGATCGGTGAACGGATTCTGCTGCGCCGGATGGAGCGCCATGTAATCGCGCTCGGCCTGCGTCATCGAGCGCGGAATATCGGCCCCTTCGGGGAAGACGAGGCGGCCGTCTTCGAGGATCGGACCGGGTTGCGACTCAAGAACTTGCTGGGCGAGTGAAGAGGAACCAACAGCGACGCCGGCGAGCAGGGCGATCGAAACACGCATGGAGAATCCTTGGGGCGGAAAGGGTGAACGGCGCATCAATTGAACCGAACTCGATTCTAACTGCGCGCGTTCTGCCAAACAAGGCATTTTCGCGTCGCGGCGGCAACGCTTTCCGGGCCGGCACCAATCCTCGGCCGATCAATGGAGCCAGATTCTCAAGTAAGACCTGCGTACGCCTCGGCATGTTCACTCCGAACCGTGTCGGGCGTCCGGTATCCGCCGGCAAGGTCGAGGCAACCCGCTCAGTGATTCGACTCGGGTTCGGGCGTCGCGCGACAGGTCAAAAGCACGCCGGCGCCGAGAACCGCGGCGAGAGTCGAGCCGGTGAGCACGGCCAGCTTCGCGATTTGCAGCCGCTCGGATCCCCCGAACGCGAGGTGCGCGATGAACAGCGACATCGTGAAGCCGATGCCTCCGAGGAGTGCTGCGCCCACCATGTGCCTCCACGTGACGCCGGTCGGTAGCGCGCTGAAGCCGAGGCGAACCGCCAGGAACGAGGCACCGACGATGCCGAGCGTCTTGCCTCCAACAAGGCCCGCAACGATTCCCCACGCTTCGTGATCGCGGACGGCGTCGGCGAACACATCTCCGACCGACACGCCCGCGTTCGCGAGAGCGAAGATCGGCACGACAAAGAACACGGCCGCGGGCATCATTCCCTTTTCCAGTCGCTGGAGCGGCGTCTGGGCGCCTTCGGCCAGTTTTTCCATGGTCTGCAGCACACCCTGCTGAACCGGGCTCGTGATGATCATGGTTTGTTTGCCGTGGCCTCCGTTGCCGTTGTTCTCCTCCGCGATATCACGATCGAGTTCGTCGGCCAATCGGCGCGCAACCCGAGCGAACTCCGCGCCGTCGATGCGTGTGCGGACGGGGATCATCATCGCCCCCATCACGCCGGCGATGGTCGCATGCACGCCCGACTGGAGCACGAAATACCACAGCACCAGCCCGGCGATCCCATAGATCCACCAGCGGCGGACACCCAGGAAATTCATGCAACCCATCACTGCCATGGTGGCAAACGCCAGGCCGAGCGACAGCATGCTCAGGTCCTCTGAACTCGTGTAGAAGATCGCGATGATGAGCAGCGCGCCCAAATCGTCGGCGATCGCGAGGGTGACAAGAAACACGCGCAGCCCGGGCGGGATGCGCCTGCCCAGCAGCGCCAGCACACCGAGCGCAAAGGCAATATCCGTGGCGGTCGGGATGGCCCAGCCGCGCATGGTTTCGGCGCCCCAGTTGAACGCGGCGTAGATCAGCCCGGGAATCGCCATTCCTCCGACGGCGGCAACGATGGGCAGCGCCGCCTTTCGAGGATCTTTCAATTCGCCCGCGAGAAACTCGCGTTTGATCTCGAGGCCGATGACAAAGAAGAACGCCGCCATGAGAGCGTCGTTCACCCACCACTCCAGGTGCCCCGGATGCTTTCCGGAGGGGAACACCCACGATCCGATGTGCAGCTTCACCGGGATCCCGGTCCAGAAGTCGTGAAACGCGTGCGCGATGGCGGGCGTGCTGTTGGCCAGAATCAGCGCGACGATCGTGACCACCAGTAGCACGATGCCGCCCGCGGCTTCCTTTCCGGCGTAGTACGCGACCGGCTCGATTGCGGCATCGATCGGGCGCCGCTTTTTGGTGACTTGCTTGAAGAAATCGGGACTCTTCTGCGCCATCGAGTGTTCCCCGTGACTGGAATGAAAGCCGCAATCGAGACAACGACCGCGCCGGCCGCGCAGGCGGGCGGTGTGTGATGGTTGGCCTGCCTGCTTCAGAAAGCGACCGAACCGATTTCGCCGGTGGACCGGAGGCGAGGCGGAGTTGCCGACAGGCGCGAGCCGATAATGAGACGGAACTCCCGCACGCCACCCTAGGCAATTCTGGCTCTCTCAGTGTTCGTCGCGCAGGCACATTCCTTTGTTCAGCAAGCACGGCTTGCGATCACGCTCGCGTGGATCGCGGGATATACCAACATCCTGACGATTCTGACCTGTGGCCATGTCACGAGCCATGTCTCGGGGACCACGTCGGATCTCGGGCGTGCGGTCAGCGAGCAAAATTGGAGCTTCGTCGCCTTTCTTCTTTTCCTGCTTTTTTCGTTCGTTGTCGGCTCCGCGATTTCCGGCTTTACGACCGAACTCGGAAACCGGCGCGGCTGGGAGTCCATTTACGTCCTGCCGATGGCGATCGAAGCAACTTTGCTGGCGGTCTTTGCGTTGCTCGTTGAGACGCTCGCGAGCGACACGATCGCGAGCGGCAACCGTCTTTTGCTCATGACGGGCGTTGCGTCGCTGGCGATGGGGCTTCAGAACGCGACGATCACCCGCATCTCCAGCGGCGTCGTCCGCACGACGCACGTGACCGGCGTGCTGACCGACCTCGGACTCGAAGCGGTTCAGTTTTTCTGGTGGCTGTCGGACGAGCGCAAGCGCCGGATCGAGGGCTCGCACCCTCGCGTTTCCCTTCGGAGCCACCCTGCTTCAAAGCGCCTCGCGCTGCTCGCCTCCATCATGGGTTCGTTCGCGCTCGGAGCCGGGCTCGGAACCTTTGCCTTCGCGTTCGGTGCGCGCTGGGCGATGTTTCCGCCCGTGCTCTTTCTGGCGTGGATCATCTACCAGGACGTGTCGCGTCCGATCGCCGAGATCGAAGAGAGCGATCTGGTGGATGAATCCGCCGGGCTTGGGCTGCCTCCGGAACTCGCGATCTTCCACGTCCGCAAGGACCACGATCGGGCGGGAAAGATTCATCGGATGCCGAACCTGCTGGCATGGGCGGATCGGCTCCCTCGCACCGCTCGCGTCGTGATCCTCGACCTCGACGAAGTGACCCACCTTGATGAGAACAGCGCGATTGAGCTCCGAGCGGCACTCCGAAAACTGGACGCCGAGGGACGGGCGATGGTGCTGGCCGGGTTGACGCCGCGACAGTTCGAGCAACTCAGGGATGCCGCGGGTGGGCTGCTCGACCCGCTCGACACTTGTGCCGATCTTGAGCTTGCCATCGCGCGCGGGCTGAACGTGCTCCACCGAGAAGGCGGCGTCGAGCCGACACGGCAAAAACCCGGTTTCTGACGGCGCACCCCTTTCAAACTTGGACCTTGCCGGAAGCGGCGGCTATTGTCATCGAGTTTGCGCCCCGGGTACCCCCACCCTACCTTCAAACCCCACCCCACTACCCTCGGCACTGGGACCGCGACGACGAACAAAGGGACAGGATGCCTAAGCGGACCGACATCAAGACGATTCTGATCCTCGGCTCCGGCCCCATCGTCATCGGACAAGGCTGCGAATTCGACTATTCGGGAACGCAGGCGTGCAAGGCGCTCAAGGCCGAGGGATACAGGCTCGTCCTGATCAACTCCAACCCGGCGACGATCATGACCGATCCGGCGTTCAGCGACCGGACCTACATCGAGCCGATCACGCCCGACGCCGTTCGCAAAATCCTGCAGCGCGAAAAAGACCTCGGCTTTCCGATCGACGCGATCCTCCCCACGCTCGGCGGCCAGACCGCGCTCAACTGCGCCTGCAAGCTCTTCGACGACGGCATCCTCAAGGAATTCGGCGTCGAGATGATCGGCGCGACGCGTCAGGTGATCCACCGCGCCGAAGACCGCCAGATCTTCAAGGACATCTGCGAATCGATCGGTCTCAAACTGCCGAAGGCCAAGACCGTCACGAGCTTGGATGACGCACGCGAGTTTCTCAAGGAAATCGGCCTGCCCGCGATCATCCGGCCCGCCTTCACGCTCGGCGGCACCGGCGGCGGCATCGCGTACAACCAGGAAGAGTTCGACGAGATCACCATGCGCGGCCTGCGGGCCAGCATGATCGGCCAGGTCCAGATCGATCAGTCGGTGCTCGGCTGGAAGGAATACGAGCTCGAAGTCGTCCGCGACAAGAAAGACAACTGCGTCATCATCTGCGGCATCGAGAACTTCGACCCGATGGGCGTGCACACCGGCGACTCGCTGACCTTCGCGCCGATCCTGACACTGACCGACAAGGAATATCAGGCGATGCGCGACGCGGCGATCGCGATCATGCGCGCGGTCGGGGTTGAAACAGGTGGTTCGAACGTGCAGTTCGCGGTGAATCCGGCGCCGAACGACGGCAAATTCGAGATGGTCGTCGTCGAGATGAACCCGCGCGTTTCGCGCTCCTCGGCGCTCGCGTCAAAGGCGACGGGCTTTCCGATCGCGAAGATTGCCGCGAAGCTCGCGGTGGGCTACACGCTCGATGAACTCCGCAACGACATCACGGGCACGACGAGCGCGTGCTTCGAGCCGACGATCGACTACGTGGTCAGCAAGATGCCGCGGTGGACTTTCGAGAAGTTCCCCGAAGCGGACGAGACGCTGACGACGCAGATGAAAAGCGTGGGCGAGGCGATGGCGATCGGGCGGACGCTGAAGGAGAGCCTGCAGAAAGTCATCCGCTCGATGGACGTGAAGCGATTCGGGCTCGGGCTTGATCGCAACGACAAATGGCTTGCCGCCCGTCGGGCCGGGCGGATCACCAACCCCGACGGTTCGCACTCTTACCGCACCGTGGACGGTTCCGAGATCGAGTGGCCGATTTCGCCCGAGAAACTCAGCCGCAAACTCGCGGTCCCGAGCCAGGGCCGGCTCTACTACATCCGCTACGCGATGAAGCTGGGCTGGACCGACGAGAAGATCTACGAGCTCTGCAAGATCGACTACTTCTTCCTCGATCAGATTCGTCAGCTCGTCGAGTTCGAAGATGTGCTGTGCGGCTATTCAAAGCTCGAAGATGTGCCGGCGCAGACGATGTTCGAGGCCAAGCAGTTTGGTTACAGCGATGCGCAGCTTGCGAATCTCTATCTCGGGACCATTTCGCCCGAGATGATCCTGAGAGTGCGCGAGTATCGGAAGAGCCTCGGCATCGAACCTGTGTACAAGCTCGTCGATACGTGTGCCGCGGAGTTTGAAGCCGTCACGCCGTATTACTACTCGACGTATGAGAAAGGTGTCGAGGTGTCCAGGTTTCAAGGTGTCCAGGGAAATCAGAAACAGAAGACATCCGCAGCTTCCGGCTTATCCGGTGTGGCGCCCTCGGCACCTCGACACCTTGACACCTCGACACCTTCTTCTTTCCGTGGCGATGACGAGATCCGCGTCAGCGACCGGCAGAAAGTTGTGATCCTCGGCGGCGGCCCGAACCGAATCGGCCAGGGAATCGAGTTCGACTATTGCTGCGTGCACGCCGCGTTCGCCGCACGCGAACTCGGCTTCGAGTCGGTGATGGTCAACTCCAACCCGGAAACGGTCAGCACCGATTACGACACCTCGGACCTGCTTTTCTTCGAACCGCTGACCCTCGAAGACACGCTCAACATCATCGAGCGCCTCAACGGGAAGACGCTGGAACGTGAAGCCGATGGCGGCAACGGCAAGCGGAACGGGCTGGTGCACGGCACGATTGTTCAGTTCGGTGGGCAGACTCCTCTCAATCTCGCGCACGGGCTCGTCAAGGGTGGCGTGCCGCTCATCGGCACCAGCCTCGACTCCATCGATCTGGCCGAAGACCGCAAGCGGTTCGATGCGCTTCTCGAGCGCCTCGGGCTCTTCAAGCCGCCGAGCGGCATCGCGCGAACGCTTGACCAGGCCGTTGAGATCGCCAACCGCATCGGATATCCGGTGCTGGTCCGCCCGAGCTACGTGCTGGGCGGGCGCGGCATGGAAATCTGCCCGGACGAAAAAGCGCTCCGCCATTACATGACGAGCGCCGTGAACATCTCCGACCTCGAGAACGCGCCGGTGCTGGTGGACAAGTTCCTCGACGATGCGACCGAAGTCGACATGGACGTCGTCGCGGATTTCATCCCGGGGAAGTCGGGTTCGACCGACCTTCTTTCCGGCAACGACGGAACCCGCAAGGGCATCGTCATCGGCATCATGGAGCACATCGAGCAGGCGGGCGTGCACTCGGGCGACTCGGCGTGCACGCTGCCCCCGTGGAGCCTCCCACGCCCGATGGTGGATCGCATCCGCCAGATCGGGCAGATCCTGGCGGCAGAACTGCGCGTGAACGGGCTGATGAACGTGCAGCTTGCGATCAAGGGCGACCGAATCTCCATTCTCGAAGTCAATCCGCGCGCCAGCCGCACGGTGCCCTTCGTCGGGAAGGCGACGCATACGCCGTGGGCCCGGATCGCCGCGATGGTGATGATGGGAAAGAAACTCGGCGAACTCGGGGCAAAGGAACCTGTGCATAGAGGCGTCTACGCCGTCAAGGAGTCGGTGTTTGTCTTCAGCAAGTTCCCGGGCGTCGATATCGTGCTTGGGCCGGAGATGAAGAGCACGGGCGAGGTGATGGGGATCGACCTCTCCGCCGACATCGCTTTCGCCAAGGGCCAGATCGCCTGCGGCACGGTGCTGCCGGGACAAGGCAATGTCTTCATCAGCGTGCGCAAGAGCGATCGGATCACGCTCATGCCGCTCGCCAAGGAACTCGAGGCGATGGGCTTCGGCCTGTTCGCGAGCCCGGGCACGGCGTCGTTCTTCTCAGAGCACGGATTGAACGTGAAGCCGGTGCAGAAGATCGAAGCGCAGGTCCGACCCAACGTCATCGACATGATGGCGGACGGCCAGGTGCAGATGCTGATCAACACCCCCACGCGGACGGGGCGGCTTACCGACGAAGGCAAGATTCGGGCGGCGGCGATCCGGCTGGGCGTGCCGATCATCACCACGACGACCGGCGCTGCCGCGGCGGTTCGCGCGATCAAGGCGCTGCGTTTCGGCGACTGGCGCGTCGCGGCGCTGCAGGATTATCTCGATTACAACAACGGGAAGACGGACTCGGTCGAGCGTGCGGCGGTCGGGGTGTGATCCGGCGCTGCCGGAATCCGATTCGAGTTTGGAAGAGAATTTGCGGCTCGCGGCAGATTGCGAGCCCGCGTCTACTTCTCTTTCTTCAGCGTCGCCTCGATCGCTTCGAGCTGTTGACGCTTTTTCTTATCGACTTCGGGGAATTTGAGGTCGAGGCTGTGTACCGCGTCCACGATTGCGGCGGCGACCACGAGGCGTGTAAACCATTTGTTGTCCGCGGGTACGACATACCACGGCGCGTGATCTGATGCGGTGTTGCGGATCATGTCCTCATACGCGTCCATGTACTTGTCCCAGTGGCCACGCTCCGCGATGTCTGAAGTCGAGAACTTCCAGTTCTTGTCTTTTTCTTCGAGGCGCGCGAGAAACCGGCGCTGCTGCTCTTTCCGCGAGACGTGCAGGAAGAACTTGCGGATGATCGTGCCCTGCCGCGAGTGATACTTCTCGAAATTACGGATGTCCTCGAAGCGCTGATCCCAGATCTTCTTCCCGACAAGCTGCGGCGGCAGCTTTTGCTTCGCGAGAAACTCCGGGTGGACGCGCACGACGAGCACTTCTTCGTAGTAGGAACGGTTGAAGATACCGATGCGTCCGCGCTCGGGCATCACTTTCGAGCATCGCCACAGAAAATCGTGATCGAGATCGACGCTGGTCGGCGCTTTGAATGAGTGCACCTGGCACCCTTGCGGATTGATGCCGCTCATCACGTGCTTGATGGTTCCGTCCTTGCCAGCGGCGTCCATCGCCTGGAAGATGAGCAAGAGCGACCAGTTGTCCGAGGCGTAAAGCTTCTCCTGCTCCTCCGCCAGCCAGTTCACCCCTCGCTCGAGCAGTTCCCTTGCTTCTTTCTTCTCGTGAAGGTTTCCGGTGTCAGCGGGGTCTATCTGCTTCAGACGGAACCCTTTGCCGCTGGTGATTCGATAGTCGCGGATCAGGTCCTCGGTGATCTTGGGCATGGTGAACGCCTCCGAGCTGGGTTCGTCCGCAAACAATGGCGTTCAAATCGTACCGGGAAACGCGCCGCCGCCCAAGCCCGACTTCTCCCTGCCTTGCTACCGCCTTCTAGGATCGTGCATGACCTACGGCGGGCACTACGGCAAAAAGGCGAAGGGCGCGATCAACCGGTTCTACGAGCATGCAGACACGCGCCACCTCGCGACGCTCCAGGAGGCCGCGAGCGAGCTGTATCTTGCCGAATCGGACAAGGCACGCGAGAAGCTCTGGGCCAAGGTTGACCTGGCCCTGGGCCACCTCATTCAGGCGAAATATCCCATGAACCCGGCGAAGGCGCGGACCGTCCTCGAAGCCAGGGACGTGAAGCAGTTGGCGGCGCTAGTGGGCGAACTGGCGGCGGGGCGATAGCCGCGTTTTTTTTCTTCGCGTGCCGGGAATCCGGCGCACATGCAACCCGCAATTGCGTAGAGTTCCCGTTCCATGAGTCTGGACTCTCCAAACGAATCACAACGCGGACGGGCGGCGTCGATCGCCATCGACCGCCGCGACAGCGCGAACATCACGACGCGCCGCCTTGCTCCGAGCGATTCCATCGTGGAAATGACCAAGCTCCTGCACCGCGCGTACGCGAAGCAGGTCGCACTCGGCCTCCAGCCGCTCGCCGGACGCCAAACCGCCGAGGTCACCGAGCAGCGGGTTTTCAGCGGCGAGTGCTACGTCGCGGTCGATCACGCTGCCGGCGTTCAGACTCGCACCGGGCAAAAACTGGTCGGCACCATTCTGTTCCACGAAGTGGAAGAGAGCCAGGGTCCGCCTTGGTTCGGCAAACCCGAAGTGGCGAGCTTTTCTCAGCTCGCCGTCGATCCCGACTATCAGGGATGCGGCATCGGGCGCATGCTCATGGACATGGTCGAGAAACGAGCTCGCGAAACCGGCGCCAAAGAACTCGCGCTCTCAATGGCCGAGCCGGACAGAGAGCTCTACGACTTCTACATCCGCCGCGGCTACCGCTTCATCGAACACTGGAAGTGGCCGTACACGAACTACCGCAGCGCGATCCTGAGCAAGTTGCTCGGCTGAATCGCGAAGTGACGATCGCTGCCACGCCCGACCGCAGTGGATACGATTTGAATGATCGTTCAACGCTGTTCTTGGGGGACGCCCCTAGACAGGAAACAGCTTTCGTGTCATACTACGCGCATCGTCACAAATCCCTGCTACCGCGGGGGAAGGACGAAGTTCGAGGGGGTCTCGCGATGGGCGATTTTCTGAGTGCGCTGGGATATCTCGCGCTTGCCAGCCGTTTTCGGCGGCTTTCGGATGATCTGATGGGAGATGCCGCTCGCTTCTATCGCACGCAAAACGTCGAGTTCTCGCCGAAGTGGTTCGGGCTCTTCAAACTGCTCGCCGAACGCGAGGTGTTGAGCGTGGGCGAAGCGGCGATTCAACTCGGGCTTACGCACCCGGCCATCAGCCAGATGAGCAAGGAGCTGACCTCGCTCGGCATGCTCTCCTCGAAAACCGACGCCCGCGACGAGCGTCGGCGCACGCTCGAACTCACCAAGAAAGGGCGCGAGCTCGCCGCCAAGATGGAGCCGATCTGGAGCGCGATCGAAGCGGCCAGCCGCGGACTTTCCGAGGATGCAGGATTCGACATCATCGAGAAGCTCGAACGGCTCGAGGAGGCTCTCCGCGTCCGCCCGCTCGCCGAGCGCATCGAGACTGCTTTCCTGAGCGAAGGCGTCAAGATCGTGGACATGGACAACCGGAACAAGGACAAGTTCCGCACGCTCAACGCCGCGTGGATCGAGCAGCACTTCAAGATGGAGCCGATCGACGAGCGGACGCTCAGGAGCCCGGAAACGGAAATCGTCGCCAAGGGTGGCAGCGTGCTGATGGCGGTGATGGGCGCGGAGACCGTCGGCGCCGTGGCGATCAAGCCGATGGAGCCCGGCCGCTGGGAACTCACGAAGCTGGCAGTTGACGCGCGACACCGCGGGCGAGGCATCGGCGAGCTGCTGACCCGCGAAGCCATGGCCCGGGCAAAGAAGAAGGGCGCGAAGACCGTGTTTCTCGAGACCAGCCGGGTGCTCGAGCCCGCGGTGCGCCTCTACAAGAAGCTCGGCTTCAAGGAAGTCGAAAAGCCTTCGAAGACTGAGTGCGCTCGCACGGATCTCGTCATGGAAGCCAAGGTCGGTCGCTGAGTGACGGGGCCGCTTCCCGCTACCGAAACACTGCGATCTCTTCCACTCGCTTGCGGGTGATCGCGGGAACGACGCAATCGTCGCTCGCGTATCCCACCGGGATCAATAAGAACGGCCGCTCGTATTCCGGCCGACCCAATATCTCGGTGAGAAACCTCATCGGGCTCGGCGTGTGCGTCAGCGCGACCAGGCCTGCATGGTGGATCGCGCTCAAGAGCATCCCGCACGCGATTCCGACCGATTCATTCACGTAGTAGACCTGACCCTGGGCGCCCGATTCGTCGGCGTCGGTCTTCATCAGTTTGAAGACGGCGATCAGCCACGGCGCAACTTCGAGAAAGCCCTTGTCCGCATCGGTCCCAAGCGGCACCAGATCGGCCAGCCACTCCGGGGTCGCACGCCGCTCGTAGAACTCGCGTTCCTCCGCTTCCGCCCCTTCGCGGATTTTTCGCTTGAGCGCCGGATCGGAAACGGCAACGAAACGCCAGGGCTGCTTGTTCGCACCCGATGGGGCTGTCCCGGCGGCCGCGATGCACCACCGGATGGTTTCATCGCTCACCGGTTTATGACTGAACATCCGGACACTGCGCCGGAGTTTCATCGTCTCGTAGAACTCCCGTGCCGCCGCGGGGGGCTCAAGGTCGGGTTTGAACGGAAGAAACGGTTCTGTGTGCGGAGGAAGCGCCATGCCCGAATCATTCTCATCCGTCACGCGGCAGACTCGCCCAGCGCCGTGCGCAGCCGGTCTCGCATGGCCCGCAGCTCTGCAAGGTGTTCCGCCGACAATCGCGACGGCGCTGTAGATGCCGCCGCCTCCGTGACGTGTCGTGCCGATTCGTCTCCGATCCCGGTCGTTCGCGACGCCGCGACGCGCTCCATGACGGTCTTGCGGATCTCGTGGGCGTTCTCGAGCCCGAAAAGGAACGCGACGTTTGAGCCGTCCGGGTGCGCGCCGTGCTGGGTGTGAACGACGCCCCCGCCCGCCGTTTCGACTTTGAGATTGGCGAATCCGAACCATCGCTCGACGGGTCCCTGAGTGATCTCGACATTCTGCACGTTCTCAAACGTGAATGTCGTTTCGCGTATGACCCAGATCCCGTTGCGAAGCCTGATCGAACGCGGCGAGATGATGTACCACGTCGTGTCGTACCGGAGATGAATCGCGATGTACGCGAATATGTCCGGCACGAACGCGACAATCCAGGCCGGCACCGCCAGAATCGCGCCGACGACCGGATTCACAAACAAAATAATCAGCCACCCGCCCAGGATCACCGCGTCGATGATGGTGAGCCCGATCCAAAACCAGAATTTGAGATAGCGAAGCCACGCCTGACTTGGCTTGAGAGAAACCGTTTCCTCGTCCGGAGCACTGGGAAGCAAGGGTGGCTGCCGCGGCGTTCGCAGCAAATCAGCCAGAATCCCCCAGACACCTTCATAGATCCAGGCGGCGCACGACTCGACCGGCCCCATTACCTGATTCTGAAGCGCCTTGGTCACGAGCGCACTCCTCCGCGTCCGCCGAGAGCATCCAGCCGATCGGCGAGCCGATCGATCGACCCGCGCAGCTCACGGAGCAGTGCCAGCGATTCATCCGTCGCGAGCGGCGGTTCAGCCTCCCGAGGCGTCGCTTCAAGATGACCCTTCGCCCCGCGCATTCGCTCGTAAAGGAAGTCGCGCAATCCATCGGCCTCGCGAACGCCCTCGATGTGCATCTGGGGCCCGGTGCCTCCCGCGGCGGTCTGGACGTCAATGGTGGAAAGGCCCAGCCATCGGTGTACGACATTTCTTGTGACATGAATGTCCTGAATCCGCCGGTACGTCAGCGTGATTTCTTTTCGGAAAAGGAGCCCCCACGCCATCCAGATTCCGTCTTCGTCGAAGCGATAGCGAAGAGTCTTGAAACGGATATACGCGACAAGAAAAACGATCGGAAATGCGACAAGAGTGAATAGCGAAACAACCAGGTAGTAATTGAGCAATGCCGGGTCCGGCCTGGTTATCGATCGGGGATCGCTGGTGGGGTCCGAATTCATGACGGCTCTTGAGACTTTATGCGATTGTTGGGCGAAGGCTTGTCTGCCGGTCGGCCCTTTCGCTCGGCAAACCCCGAATGTCGATTCAGATGGCAATTGCCGGATTCGAGTGATGTTCGGCCCGAATTTCATCGGAAGGCGATCAATCCGGCAAGAAGCGCTCGTTTGGCGGACATGAGCGGGCAGAGGAAAGAGGGAAATCGCCGGAAGCCGACCCGTCCGGCGGGGACAAAGGTTCGACAATGCACGGAATACGCTTCGCTGTTTCGCTATGAATCTCGAAGCGAGCAGTTCATCTTCCGACGACGCAGGGAAGCCTCAGGCTCCGGGAAGCGTCGCGCCGGGTGAGAGTTCGCGGCTGTCGGAAGCGGAGTTTGCTCGGCTGATCGCACGTGCTCGACCCGCTCTGACGATCGTGGCGTCGGCGGTATTGGGAGATCGTGTCGAAGCAGATGATGTCGTGCAGGAGGCGTCGGTGATCGCGCTAGCGAGTTTGGATCGCTTTACTCCGGGGACGTCCTTTGAAGGTTGGATGGCTCAGATCGTCCGCAACGTCGCAAGGAATGCCCTACGGAAACGGATTCGGAATCCTGCCAAAGCGACAGGCGGGGATGCACTCGCGTATCAGGCGGCGAAATCGTCCAAGCAGCAACACAGCGCCCCGGCCGTCTCCGCGGACGGATCGGTCTCCAATCCGGATCATTTCGATGCGGAAGTAATCAGGGCTCTCCACAATCTCGAAGAGACTTCGCGCGTTTGTCTTTTGCTGCGGACCGTCGGCGGGATGAGCTATGCCCAGATCGCCGCCATCACCGAGCTCAACGAAAACACCGCAATGAGCCACGTATTCCGCTCGCGCCGGGCGATGCGAGACTTCCTGACATCGAGAAACGGCCGGATCGGGCAAGGAGGCCCGCGTTGAGCCAGCCTGTTCCTCCCAATTCCTCCTCGAATCTGCCGGCGCCCGAGGGCGACGACCTCGATCGTTATCTCGACAACGCGATGTCGGAATCGCAGCGTCTGGAATTCGAGCAGAAAATCGCTCACTCCGACTCGCTCAAGGCCGACGTCGAACTCCAGCGGCGCATGGATGCTTCGCTGAGCGCCGGGTTCGGCGCGGCGCCCGTCGCCGGAATTCTCACGCGTGAGGAAGCGGAAGCATTTGCCCCGAAGCCGCGACGGACCGGTTGGTCACGGGAATACAAGTTGTTCGGGGCGCTCGCGGCGCTCCTCGCGATTGCGGTGTGTATCCAGGCCTACTTCTGGATGACAGCGCCGGGAACCGAGAAAGAGCGGCCGACGCTCGCCGCGGCCTATTACAAACTCGTCGATCACAAGTTCCGACCTTCCGAAGAGTGCACCACGAAAGAAAAGTTCGCGAGATGGATGGAGCAGCGATTCGGTGTCGCATTGGCCCCGAAAGAAGACCTTCCGAACGTCCAGTTCGTCGGATGGAGCTACACCACGGCGATTTCGAACTACACGGGGTTGCTGCTCGCCAGAGTCGACGGCAAGCCTGTGATTGTTGCGATCGACACGGTCTCGCGCCAAAACGACTGGGGATTCCCGTGTCGCCGCCAACCCGAAGACAAGGGCGGCGTGAATTTCTTCTCGACGGAAATCGACGGAATCGCGCTCTACGAAGTTACTCCGCTCGACGCGCCGCACATCATCAATAACCTCGCGGTGTTTAAGGCGGCAAACTAGCTGTATCGCAGGTTGTGTCGGACGTCGTTTCTGCAATCAGGCGCGGCTTGTCCGACATCTGAAACTGCAACAACCAGCCCTTTTCCTCACAGCGAGCCCCGCGCGTGCGGGGCCGCTTGCCGCGCAGGACCGCTCGCTCTATGGCGTGCGGCGCGTTCCCGCGACAACATCGGCGCGAGCATCCGGCGCGTTGGCTGGTGATCCCCGCTTGCCACCAAGTCCCACGCCGCAGACGCGATGTTTTTATTCTGTATGCCGGACACCACCCGAATCGACCAACTCCACTTGCAACGATCGTTGCCTGCGTGTAATTTCATGAGCAAGAGAGCGCCGAGGCGACGCTCACGGGGAGCAAAATATGAGGAATCGTGCTTTCGCTGTGCTTGCTTATGCGGCCTGGTCGCTCTGCATTCCGCGCGCATCCGAGGCAGCGCCCGTTCAGCGCACCGCGGATCGCCCGGACGAATTCATCGGGTCCGTGACGATCCAGCCCGAAGGCACGTTCACCACGAAGCTCCTGAGCGACCCGTTCGAAATGGGCGTGCCGCTGGAGTGCGTTCTTTGCCGCACGGATCACCCGGCCGAAAAAGTGCCGCTCGCGCCGGGATTTGATCCCGCGCACCTGGTCCCCACCTCGCCACCAACGGAGGCGAACTTTTTCGGGAACGACTTCGTCGATCGAGCACCCAACGACATCAACGTCTGGCGCAACAACACCGCGTTCATCGGCGCCCCGCCGCTGGTCCCGGCCGCCAATTCGATCACAACCAACGAGCCGAGCCTTGGACAAATCAAAAACGTCGTTTTCTGGACCGGCAATACCTACGCCGCGATCTCGCGAAACGGCGGCGTCACGTGGCAGTACATCAACCCTTCCACGCAGTTTCCCGCGCCGCCCGCGGCAGACGCCGGAGGCGTCTGCTGTGACCAGATCGTGCACTACAACCGCGATCTCGACATTATGGTCTGGGTGCTTCAGTACAACCAGAACGGCGCGGGCACGCACAACATCCAGCGCCTCGCCGTCTCGACCAACATCTCGACCGCGCTGAACAACGGCGCGATCACGTGGACGCTGTACCGCACCGCTCCCGAGGATTTCGGAATCGCCAACACGGGCTTCTGGCTCGACTACCCCGACCTCGCGGTTTCGGATGGCAACCTGTATCAGACAACGAATGTGTACACCACGGCGGGAAACGCCAACAGCGGCGCCGTGATCTACCGCGCGACCTGGACGGACCTCACCGATGGCGGCGGTCTGACATACCAGTACCTCTACCGCACCACTCCCGGAACGCTCCGCCCATCACAGGGTTCCCGGGTCAACATGTATTGGGGAACGCACGTCAACAACACGACGCTTCGCGCCTGGATCTGGCCGGACGGCGGAAACATGTTCTCGGGTGATATCACCCACTCCGGCTTTCAGAGTTCGCCGCTCACGATGCCCCCGCCCGGCACCCATTCCGATGGCACGAACTTCGTGCAGCGTGGCGACAACCGAGTCATGTGCTGCTACGTCCTCCGCGACGGCGTGCCCAACACTTTTCTCGGCTTCATGTGGATGTCGAACCGCGGAGGCGGTTTCACATATCCCTATACCCGAGTCGTTGGAAGCACCACGAGCACCATCAACATCAACGGAACGAGCGCCGCGACCAAGGACGACAATATCTTCAACAACAACTACTGCTGGGTCTTCCCCTCGGCGCATCCCAACTCCGAGAACAACATGGGCGGCACGATCTATGTCGGTTCCGCCGGCGCCGCGGGTGTGAATCAGCCTGCCGCGTTCGTGTGGAAATCGGACAACGGCAATATCCCGGCTAGTTTCGAGAATCAGGGTGTCGCGCAATCGACGAACGGTCCGCCCGCCGTTGGTGTTGGCGGACTCACCAACGCGTGGGGTGACTACTTCACCACGCGCCGAAACTACTGCGAACCGAAGACTTGGATCGGCGCGGTGTGGGACCAGACCGGCGCCGGAGTGGGTGCCGGAACACCTCACTTTCTGTGGTGGGGATACGAGCGCGACAAGCCCGGCGCCGATCTGACCGCCGATGAGGTGGTCTATGTCGCGCCCGCGCCGATCCGCGCCGGCCGCCCCATCACGCTGACCGGCAGCACAACCAACATGGGCGCGAGCACGAGCGGCGTCTACGACGTTTATTACTACCTCTCGACCAACACGACGTACGAACCGGCGGACATCCTGATCTCTTCCACACTCAATCGTCCCGCGCTCAACGCCGGATCGTCTGCAAATACCGTCTCCGCATCGATGATCCCCAATACGACGGCGCCCGGAACCTACTACGTGCTCATGGTCCTCGATCGTTTCAACGCCGACATCTGCGTCGGAAAGCGCGTCGCGGTTGCCGCGGCCCAGATTATCGTTCGGCCTCCTTGCCCCTGCGATCTGAACGCCGACGATGTCGTGGACGACGCAGACTTCATTCTCTTCGCGGCAGAATATGACAAGTTCACCGTTCCGCCCGCCTCGAGCGCTGCCGACTTCAACAACGACGGCGTGGTGGACGACCTCGATTTCGTGATCTTTAATTCCGCCTACACCGCGTTCCTTTGTCCGTAGACGGAACAAAGGGACGCGGGGCGAACAACTCACCCGGTTGCGCCTGCAAAATGAGTCGGGAGTTCCGGATGCGAGCTTTAGCCGCCGTCGTGATCGCCTGTTCCGGCATCGTGCTTTGCTCTTGCGGAGAGCAGTCATCCGTCCCCCGCAAAGCGTCTCCGCGGGTCGCGGGTCCGCCTCCGACTCCCCCGTCCGAATCGCCGTCTCAATGGGCCGATGCTGAGATCCGTCGCTCCTTGCACGAGACCGGTACGCAATATTCCGGTTGGCAACGCATGTCCGATGCGGCGCGATGGGCGCCCACGCTTTGCCTTCCGCCAAAACCAGTCAATCTTCACTGGAGCGAGAGCAAGGACGAGAAAGCCCACGGCCGCAAGCTGTATTACCTTTACTGCAATCAGCCCGATGTTTACGACTGGGCGGATCGCCACGCGGACATCAACTATCGGATTCCGGCGGGATTCACGGTCGTCAAAGAAGCGCACGCTCCCGTGGCGACGGTGCCGGGTGCCCAAGGGGCGCCGGCATCTGAGGTCGTCGAACGCGAAGGGAAGACCTATCGCCCGGACCGATTTCGTCACTCTTTGTGATGACCAAGTTCGACGAATCGACACCGAACTCGGATCGTGGCTGGATCTACGCGACAATGGATTCCGGCGGGAAAGAGATCACATCGATGGGGGCCATCGAATCGTGCGTTGGGTGTCATGCCGCGGCAGAGAAAGACCGGTTGTTCGGCTTTCGAAAATAATAACGCGCGTGATCGGATGCGCGATTCGGCAGGAAACTCCTTGTCGGCTCGCTCGGAACCGACAACGTTCCGAAGTACGACCCCGTCACTGGCGCGTTCCACGGAACGCTCGTCATGAGCGGGTCGGGAAGCCTGGACGGCACGCACAACTTTTCGTTTATGCAAATTCCTGCGCCTGGCGCCACCTCAGCAGGGCTGCTGGCCTTCGGAATTGCGACGAGCGGACGCTGGCGGCGGCGCACCGAGTATTTCATGCGCTCTGAAACGCCCCGCGCTCCGTTGTCAAATCCCCTCCACACTCGGGACAGATCGGACTGTTTGCTGCGAATGGATATGCACATTCGACGCAAAGACCACGCGCGAGCCTTCGCTTCGCACGCAGCGTCCGAAAGACATGCCGTAGATTTTCGACAAGTCCGTACATGGTCGCCAGTACGAGTACTCCGACGACTCCGTTGTGAACAACTCCTTGCCACCGAAAACGAGCGTGCTGGAATTGCCCCGATTTCAAAAAGCCTATTTCCTCTTCGTACTCACTCGAGTTCGGTGCCGCCTGTAATCCGGCGAGCACTGCTGCGGGAAAGGCCCGCCACTCCCGCGGAGTCATCAACGCGTAGTTCGGCTCGATATACATCCCGCGTATTTCGGAAGTCATGCCCCAAAGTCCGTACAACCAAGTTGCGGCCCGCCGAACCCGACAACCTCGAATCTCGACGGCGGCTGCCGTGGGAGGGTTTTCATCGCCCTCGCAACGAACTTCGATGGTTCCATCCGGAGCGCGAAACACGCGCACGGGTATCGGAGGCCCAACGGCGAGTATTGGATCATCGACCCACTGCCCAACGGCAACGTAGTTGAGAACGGGCGAATAGGCCGGAGGGGATGTCGACGCGTCAATCCATCCGGCGTCGAGCAGCAATACCAAAACGATTCCGAGCAGCGTTATGGGATGGCGAATCGCGCGCACCCAATTCGGATCGCGTCGACCGGGCGAAGGCGAGGAAATGCGCGTTGAGGATGCCACCGCCCAACACGATACCAACGGCCCTCGCTGTCCGGTTTCACGAAAACCACCAGAGCGCGACACTTCCTGGAGACCCTTGAAGCCATCCCGAACCGGATGTTCTCGGTTCGCGACAAGACTTACCGCTGCTTGCTATCGCCTCTTGCAAAGATGCTCGCGACGTAGTTGAGCACATCCGTCGCGCTCGTCTCGTTGTAGCCGAAGTGCTTGATGAGCCGCTGCTTCACGATATCGATCTTCTGCTGCGTCTCGTCGTCGACCACGCTGCTCACGAGGTTCTTCAGCTTGATCGTGTCGCGCTGGTCCTCGAAGAGCTTGAGCTCGAGCGCGCGGTAGAGCCGCGCGTTGGTGTTGTACTCGAACTTCTTCCCGTCGAGCGCGAGCGCGCCGATGTAATTCATGATCTCCTGGCGGAAATCGTCCTTGCGACTGTCGGGGATATCGATCTTCTCCTCGATCGACCGCATGAGCCGTTCATCCGGCTCTTCGTCGCGCCCGGTGTAGCGGTTCTTGACCCGCTCCTTCTGCGTGTACGCGCGGACGCTTTCGATGTAGTTGACGCAGAGCCGCCGGATCGCGTCCTCGTCGGCGCTGATCGCACGCTGCACCTCGCCCTTGATGATGTCCTCGTATTCCTCTTTGACGACCGCGAGCAACTCGCGGAACCGCTTCTTGGTGTTCTCGTCGTTCAGCAGCGAGTGGTGCGCCAGCCCGCCCTCGATCTCGTTGATCACCATGAACGGGTTGATGCAGCGCTCCTCGATCGCCTGGCGGCCGACGAGCGCGTTCGAAATCTTGTCCTGGATGTAGCGGGGCGAGATGCCGTTCATGCCCTCGCGCGGCGCCTCCTCCTTGAGTTCGCGCACCGAGTCCTCGGTGAATCCGGGGATGCTCTTGCCGTTGTAGAGCTTGAGCTTCTGCATGAGCGCAAGCCCGGCCTTCTTCGGCTCTTCCAGCCGGGTCAGCACCGCCCACATCGCCGCGACCTCGAGCGTGTGCGGCGCGATGTGGATGTTCTTGATGCGATCCGGACCGAAGTCCTTCTGATAGATCCGCACCTCGTCATCCAGCCGGATGTTGTACGGCACGTCGATCTTGATCGTGCGATCGCGGAACGCCTCCATCATCTCGTTCGATTGGAGCCGCTTGTACTCGGGCTCATTCGTGTGCCCGAGGATGACCTCGTCGATGTGCGTCTGTGCGAACTTCTTCGGCTTGATCGTGTGCTCCTGCGACGCGCCGAGCAGGTCGTACAGGAACGCCACATCCAGCTTCAGCACTTCGATGAACTCGCAGATGCCGCGGTTGGCGATGTTGAGTTCACCGTCGAAGTTGAACGCACGCGGATCGCTGTCGCTGCCGTACACCGCGATCTTGCGGTAGTTGATGTCGCCCGTCAATTCCGTGCTGTCCTGGTTTTTCTCGTCCTTCGGCTGGAATGTTCCAATCCCCACGCGATCTTTCTCGCTCAGCACGATGCGCCGGACCTTCACATGGTCCATCGCCTTCTTCCAGTCTCCCTTGTAGAAGGTCATCAGGTCTTCGAAAATCTTGCGGCAGAACGGGTCGGGGTCGCCGTAGATCCGGATCTTGCCGTTGTGGTGCTGCGGGCGGTACTTCTCGTTCAGGTTCGCCAGAAGCGCATCGCGTGCCTCGCGCGGCACCAGGATCAGCGGGTCCTCGTGCATCGGGCACGCAAATTCGTGCGTGCGGAGCGCCTCGGCGCCGGTCGACGCGGGTTTCACTTCGCAGTGCTCGTCGAGCAGCCACGAATACGAATAGAGCGCGCCCTCGGGCGTGCGGCTGTACGCCTCGCTGCCCTTCTTGAGCAAGCGCGCGATGGTGGACTTGGACGAACCGACCGGACCGTGCAGAAGCAGGATGCGCTTGTCGGTTCCGTAGCCTTCGGAAGCCGATCGCAGGAAATCGACGAGCTGCATCAGCGCGACGTCGAGGCCGAAGATCGCGTCGGCGCCGCCGCCGAACGGATCAGAGAAGAAGTGATAGCGCGTCACGTCCTTCTTGAAGACGCGGTACTTCTCGCTGCCGCAGGACAGGATCGCGTCGTACAGACGCTGATACGCGTTGCGGCAGACCGAGGGGTTCTGCGAAACGATGTCGAGGTATTCCCAGAACGAGCCCGTCCAGTGATGATCCTGAAAGCGCTTGCGATCGAGGCGCGAATCGATGAGGCCCACGAGGTCCGATGCCGTCACCGCCGAACTCGGCGATCCGCCGGAACCCGAACCCATCGCGGAGGAGGTCATGAAGAAACTGCGCTCATCGAGCATGTCTCACCCCTTTGTCGCGCTTCGCGAACGCCGAAACGTCCGTGCGCGAAAAAAAGATCGGGAGCAGCACGCGGCGGAGCGCCGGCCTGATCCCATCCGTCCCTGGAACGCCAACTTGTAAACGCGACACCAACGGCCTCCGCGCTGGCCACCCACTTCTATCGACATCGCGAGGGCGCGGACACGGCAGGATTTCCAAACCGGCATGTTATACGTAGGGTTTTGCCCGTCGGATCGCCGCGGATTGATGATCGCGTTTTCATTTCGCCGCTACAGTGCGAACGCACAGCAAACAATCTCGCCGGAATTGCTCAAGTCACCGCCCTTCATGTCTCAAAATCCCTCGAATCCTCACGTTCCCGGAAAGTCCGACCGCTTTTCCGGAGGAAAACTGGGTCACGGACGAGAACTCGACGTTGCGCCCGGAAAAATTGGGGTTTCCCCGGAGGAATATCCGGCGCTCCCCGACGAGGTGATGTCGAATCCGCTCGCGGGCAGGCTCGACCCGCGCCGGTGGTTCGCGGCCCCCGCGAATCGATTCGAGATCGAAATCGGCTGCGGCAAGGGCACGTTCATCCTGAACGTCGCGAAAGAAAACCCGCACACGAACTTTCTCGGAATTGAGTGGGAAGGCGCGTTCTACGCATACACGGCCGATCGGGTCCGTCGTGCGGCGCTCGGCAATGTCCGTCTGCTCCACGCCGATGCCGTGGCATTCCTCAAGTGGCGTTGCCCCAATGAGATCGTGAACACGATCCATCTCTATTACTCGGATCCCTGGCCGAAAAGCAAGCACCACAAGAACCGCGTCGTGCAGGACAAGTTTCTTGAGCAGGCGTGGCGCGCGCTGGCGCCCGGCGGCGAACTCCGCATCGTGACCGATCACGACGAATACTGGGCCTGGATGGAGACTTTCTTTGCTCGCTGGACCGACGCGACGCACGCTCCGGGCGGGCGAGTGTTCTCGCGCGAACTGTTCGTGGCACCCGAGTGGGTCGGCGAGGGACAGGTCGTGGCGACCAACTACGAAAAAAAGATGTGCGGCGAAACGAAGAAGCCGCACGCGACGGTGCTCCGAAAGTCCTGATAACCCCCTGCCGCCGCACAGAGACGTCCGCATGCCTGGGACGAACGCCGGCGATCCCGCCCCCCCAAAAGCCGTGTTTGAATAATTGGTGTATTATTCAATATGTCCTCAGCCGCTGCCGCCCGTTCATTTCCGATCGCCAAGCCCGCCGCGGCACGCGCGCTCGCATCGGCGACGCGCCAGGAAATCGTCGATGCGCTCTCGAGCGCCGGTCCATCAACAGTCGCCCGCCTCGCGGATCTGCTGGGGCGGCGCCCCGATGCGCTCTACTTTCATCTGCGGGCGCTCGAACGCGTCGGGCTCGTACGCCAGCGCCAGCAACAGCCCGAAGATGCGAGCAACGGCGTTGTGTATGAACTTCCGGCCAGCTCGGTGAAGCTCGATTACCGATCCGCGCCGCGCACCGATCTGGTTCGCGTCGTGCGCAACGCGCTCAAGCTTTCGCTCCGCGAATTCGAGCGCGAGTGCCTGGCGGCCAGGTCGCCCGGACCCGATGGCTGCCGAGTTCTTTGGGGCGGACGCGTGATGGGCTGGGTCAACGAGACCGACCTCGCGTCCATCAACTCGCTGCTCGATTCGCTCCACTCGGTGCTCCGGCGCGGCAGGCCGGGCCCCAACCGGCGCGCGGTCTCACTGGGCTTTTTGCTGGCTCCATCCGGCTTCGGCGAACGCTCGCGCAAATCCACAAAGTCTCCCGGCAAATCCGGGAAGAAAGGGTAACTTATGAAGAACTCGCTGCCTGTCCGATCCGCGCTCTTGCTCTGCTGCGGCCTCGCGCTCGCGCCGTGCTCTGCCCGCTTGCTTGATGAGCCACCGGCGCCGCACTCGGGCAAGACCGACGCCGATGGAGTCCCGCTCCAGGGCGAGATCACGTTTGACCGGAACGCATCGCCCGCGCTCGAAGTGAAGCGCATCAAGTCCGGCCACATCCTCGTGCGGCCCAAGATCAACAACCACGACGCGGGCTGGTTCATCTTCGATACCGGCGCTGGAATCTGCTGCATCTCGACGCCGCAGGTCGCGGGTCTTGATCTTCAGGAAAACGGCTCGATCCAGGCGAGCGGTGTCGGCGGATCCAAGCAAGCCAAGCTGTACAACGCCAGGGAAATGCAGCTCGGCGCGATGACGTTCAAGGATCATCCGCTGATGGAAGTCGATCTCGCGTTTCTCGAGCCGCTGGTCGGCGAAAAGATCTGCGGCATCATCGGCTACGGCGTGATCTCGAAGAGCGTCGCAGAGATCGATCTCGCCGCACCGAGCATCTCGCTGTTTGATCCCGAGACCTACACGCTTTCTCAGGGCGAGTGGACGCCGCTCGATATTCACGACCGCGTGCCCACCGTGCCGGGCGCTTTCGAGGGACATGCCGGCACTTTCCGGCTGGATCTCGGTGCGACAGGCTCAGTCACGTTCCATCAACCCGCAGTCGAGAAGTATGAACTTCTGAAAGATCGCGAGGTCAAGGACTGCAAGTTGGGCGGCGTCGGTGGCTTCGTGGCGGGAAAGCGTGGCAAGATCACCAGCCTCGAGCTCGGCGGCAGCAAGTTCGAGAACGTGGACGCCGACTTCGCGCTCGAAGCCAAGGGCGCTCTCGCCGAGCCATCGAAAGACGCGAACATCGGCACGGACATCCTCCGGAAATTCGTTATCATCACCGACTATCCGCACCTGCGGATCGGGCTGGTTCCCAAGCCGGAAGGCGTCAAAGTCTCGACCGAGACGACCGCCACGAAATAACCGCGCCCCGTACTGTTGATTGTGCTGCCGCAAGCGTCCGCTGGTCCAGATTCCGTCGCCGTTGTCCTCCTCTCAGGCGGACTCGATAGCGCCACCGCGCTCGCGGCGGCCCGCGACGCGGGGTTCGCCTGCGTCACGCTCGCGATCGACTACGGCCAGCGCCATCGCGTCGAACTCGGCGCGGCCGAACTCGTCTCGCGCTCTCTCCAGGCGCGCGAACATCGGATCGTGCGGCTCGACCTGCGCGCGATCGGCGGCAGCGCGCTCACCTCGGACATCGCCGTGCCGAAAAACCGCGATGAACAGGCGATCGGCGACGGAGTTCCGATCACCTACGTCCCCGCACGCAACATGATCTTCCTCTCGATCGCGACGGCGCTCGCGGAAGTCGTGGGCGCGCGAGATATCTTCGTCGGCGTGAACGCAATCGACTATTCCGGCTACCCCGATTGCCGCCCTGAGTTCATCGACTCATTCGCGAAGGCAGCCAATCTCGGAACCAAGATCGGTACCGAAGCGCTCGCCGGCCATGGGCGCGGCTTTGTCATCCAGTCGCCGCTCTCATCGCTCACCAAAGCCGGGATCATCCGTCTCGGAACAAAGCTTGGCGTGGACTACTCACTGACGACCAGTTGCTACGACCCGAAGGTGGACGCGGCGGGAAAACCACTCGCCTGCGGCGCCTGTGATTCGTGCCAACTCCGCCGCCGCGGCTTCGAGGAGGCGGGTGTGCCCGACCCGACCCGATACGCCTGATGGCAACTGCCGCACCCATCTCCGAATCCTTCACGAGCATCCAGGGCGAGGGCAAACTGGCGGGCGTTCCTTCCTGGTTCGTCCGCTTCAGCGGATGCAACCTGCGGTGTGCCTGGTGCGATACGCCGTACGCGAGTTGGAACGCGGAATCGACGCAGCGAGAAATGCAGGACCTCATCGCGGAAGCCGGCCGCGCCAAGCGCGCCGGCGTCGCGCACGCGGTCATCACCGGCGGCGAACCGATGATCTTCGAACAAGCCGAAGATCTCGCGTCCGCGCTTCGCGCACTCGGCATGCACATCACGATCGAAACGGCGGGCACAGTCTGGCGCGAGATCGCGTGCGACCTGATAAGCATCAGCCCGAAACTGAGCAACTCGACGCCGCTCGCCGGCGATCCGCGCGATGAGAGCGGTCACTGGCGGGCGCGCCACGAAGCCCGCCGCATCAATCTCCAAGCCCTGCAGCAACTCATCGGTGCGTACCCCGAGCGCCAACTCAAGTTTGTCGTGAGCGACCCGGCGCAGTTGAACGAAATCGAAGCACTTCTCCAGAGCCTGCGCGGCTGGGCACGCGACGATGTGCTGCTCATGCCCGAAGGGATCACGGTCGAGGCGCTCGCCCAACGGCGCTGGATCGTCGACGAATGCATCAAGCGGGGCTGGCGCTACTGCCCGAGACTGCACATCGAACTCTTCGGAAACGTGCGCGGCACGTGACGCGAAGAACGTGCGTCCCAAGACTCCGCCGGGCTGCCGCTCTTCAATCGCTCTCACACTCTGCGTCCGTTTGAATACTCCCGACCCCCCACTTCCGGATATCGTTTCCGCCGGCACCGACGGAAAGTGCCGAGTCGCGCATCTCCTTGATTGAGCGAAGCGGCCGCGGCGCGATACGTGCGCGCCGGCCTCGTCTTTGCGTTGAAGAATCTTGATTCGATGGGCCGAACCCCTCGCGCCCGGCTCGCGCTTCACTTCGTTCCGATGAACTTCCCCCGCCACTCCGAGCGAACAATTGCTTATGACCTCCATCAACGCCCGATCCGATTCACCCCGTATCGCCCGGTCGATTTCTCTTGCCGTCGCGCTGTTCGCGGGAGCGTCCGCCGCGCTCGCACCGGCGAGTGTGTGCGCGCAGACCGCGCCGCAACCGACCGCCGCCGACGACCTCCAATCCGCCCGTGCTCTCTCTCGCGCCTTCCAGCGCGTCGCCAAGCAGGTCGAACCGGCCGTGGTCCACATCACCGCCATCCGGCGCGTCCCCGAAATGGAGAGCAACGGATTCTTTTCGAGGCCGACCGGTCGAACGATCAACCAGCCCGCCGGCTTCGGCTCGGGCGTGCTCGTTGACAGCAGCGGAATCATCCTCACCAACAACCACGTCGTTGAAGTCGGCGACTCGCACAAAGCGAAATTGACCGACGGGCGCGAGTTCGATGCCGTGGTCGTCGGCCGCGACCCGCTCACGGATCTTGCCGTTGTCCGAATCAAGAACCCCCCGCCCAACGAGGTTTTCCCCACTGCGATGATGGGCGATTCCGACAGCGTCGAAGTCGGCGACTGGGTGATCGCGATCGGCTCACCCTTCGGCTTTGCAAACACCGTCACCACCGGGATAGTCTCGGCCAAGAGCCGCTCCGGCGTGGCCCTCCCCGGCGCGAGCCGCGACATGTACCAGGATTTCATCCAGACCGATGCCGCGATCAACCCGGGAAACTCGGGCGGCCCGCTGCTCGACCTTGAGGGCCGCGTTGTCGGCATCAACTCCGCGATCGCGACCCGCGCCGGCGGCAGCGAGGGAATCGGCTTTGCGATTCCGGCCCAGATCGCCAGGGGAGTGATGGAGTCGATTCTCAAGTCCGGTCGTGTCGTGCGCGGCTGGGTCGGTGTCGAGTTCGAAGAGCTCACCTCCGCCCGCATGAAGCAGATCGGGCTGACTTCAGAAGGCGGCGTGCTCGTCAGCCGCGTCATGGAAAATACTCCCGCCGCCGAGGCGGGCATCAAAGAGGGCGACATCGTGACGCGCTACAACGGCCGGCCGATGTCGAGATTCTCAACGCTTCGCGCGGCGATCGGCGTCACGCCGCCCGGCACCAAGTCCACGTTCGAAATCCTTCGTGACGGAAAAATCAAGTCGGTCAATGTCCTGATTGCCGACTGGAGCGCCAACGAAGCTCAGTCCCTCGGCGGCATCTACTCCGATCGATTCGGAGGTATCGTGCGCACGCTCGACCCGGAAATCCGGCGCATGCTCGGGCGGGGGTTCGGCGGCATACAGGGGGTGATCGTGCAAAAGCTGGATCCCGCCGGGCCTGCCTCGTCCGATTTTGACGAAGGCGATGTCATCGTGGCGATCGGCGAGCAGCCCGTGCGCACGGCCGAGGAATTCCGCGCGATTCTTGAGAAGGCCGACCTGTCGCAGGGCGTCCGGATGAGCGTGATCCGAAACCGCATGCGCGGCGCGATCGACTTCCCGGCCAAATAGACGTCGCATCCGCTTCAGCGCCGGCCCATCATCGAGACCGTGACCGCCGCGAGAATCAACCCGAGCGCGACGGCGTCGTTGATCCGCATTTTTTCTTTCGCCACCCAGATCGTGAAAGCCGTGAAGACCGCGAGCGTAATCGCTTCCTGCAGAATCTTGAGTTGCGGCAGTGTCATGGCGCCGCCGTGATCGATGTGACCCATTCGGTTCGCCGGGACCTGAAGTAGATACTCCGGCAGCGCGATAAGCCACGACGCGCAGATTGCGACCAGCAATGGCCACGACTTCTGCTTGACGTGGTAGTACCACGCAAAGGTCATAAACGTGTTCGAACCGGCGAGCAGCAGCACTGTCCAGACCCAGCGGGGAATTTCCATGGCCGAGAGTAGAACCGAAGCAACACGTCGCGCCTTCGCCGACCGATTGCGACGCGCGGAGATGCGGAGGCGACCAGGTGAACAGGTGAACAGGTGAACAGGCTTTCGAGTATTCCCACCTCCTCACCTCCTCACTCTCTTCGCGCCGGAATAAACGGACCTCACCGTCGAAAAAACGATCACCGCCACTGGTAACTCAGATTCGCGTTTCTGACCATTCACCTGTCCGCTCGAAGGCGCGACAAGAGAGCAACGGCCGGGTGGCCGAGGAGGGTTTCCAAATGTTCCGATCCAGGACTCGATTCACAATGCCGGCCAGCCTCCTGGCCCTTGCGGGCCTCGCGGTCGCCGGCGCGTTGCTGACGCCTTCGAAAGCGCCGGCACGCACGGCGGACGACCCGTACGCCGCACTCCCCAGTTCGCTGACGCTCTACGGCGTCTGCCGCGACTTCAAGTGGGCGAGCGAAACGGGCGGTCACAAGGACTTCGAGTTTGTTCCGTCCGGCGGCTACGGCCACTACACCAACATGGTGAAGGATGAACTCGACGCCGACGGCAAGCCCGCTTTCAAGAGTCAGGGCAATAAGGTGAGCACCGAAGCGATGGACGCGAGCAGCCGCAACATCATGCCCGTCGCCAAGTCCTACCTCGCCGCGAAGAGCGGCGACAAGGCCAGCTCGATTTCCACGAGCAACGGCGGCGCGCTCACCACCGAGGACAACTTCAAGCAGTGGTTCCGCAACGTGCCGGGTGTCAACCTGAGCAAGACGGTCCCGCTCGTGCTCGTCCGCCAGGCGAACTCGAACATCTACTCGTTCAGCGACAAGACCGACGCCGGCTACTCGGCCAAGGGAGGCTTCTTCCCGATCAACGGCGAACTCTTCGGCAACTCGCCGAACCAGAGCAAGAATTTCGGGTTCACCTTCGAGCTCGACACCGAGTTCACGTACAAGAAGGGAACCGGCCAGACCTTCACGTTCACCGGTGACGACGACGTCTGGGTGTTCGTGAACAAGAAGCTCGTGGTCGATATCGGCGGCGTGCACAGCGCCATCAGCCAGACCATCGAGCTCGACCGCATCCAGGGCCTCGAGGACGGCAAGAAGTATCCGCTCAAGCTCTGCTTCGCGGAACGCCACACCACCGCCTCGAACTGCCGCATCGACACGACCATCAGCCTCATGGCAGTCGATCCGCCCCCGGTCAGCGGCCTCTTCGACTAAGCGACACCTCCGGACCGCCGGCGGAGTCGGCGGACCGTCCTCGATCACCACCGCACACCTCCGTGTGCCCACGCGCCGCGACGCGGGCTTCAGGATCGTCCTGAGGCCCGTGTCGGCTTTTTGGGATTGTGCTACGTTTTGGTCAGCGTGTCCGAACCTCAAATGCCATCCGAAGATCCCGTGACGGTCGATCGCCCTTCCGCGCCGGCGGGTCCTCCGAGCAACTTTTCTGGCGGGTCGGGCCTCTCCGGTGGACCGCCCAGCACGAACCCCCTGCCGCCCACACATCTCACTTCGACATCGACCGACGGCTCGCGCTTTGCACCCGGTACTGTGCTCGCCGATCGCTACCGGATCGTCTCGCGCCTGGGCAAGGGTGGCATGGGCGAGGTCTACCGCGCCGACGATCTCAAGCTCGGAACTTCCGTCGCGCTCAAGTTCCTGCCCGATGCGTTCGCCGCCGATCCGCTCAAGCTCGACCGTTTCCGTTCGGAGGTTCGGCTCACCCGCGAGATCAGCCATCCGAACGTCTGCCGTGTGTACGACTTCGGAGAGATCGGTAGCGCGGCGGGTGGAGGCGGCCATCACGTCTTTCTTTCGATGGAGTATGTCGATGGCGAAGACCTCTCCATACTCCTGAAGCGAATCGGACACCTGCCCGAGGACAAGGCTTGCCAGCTCGCGCGCCAGATCTGCGCGGGCCTCCACGCCGCCCACGAACTCGGCGTCATCCATCGCGATCTCAAGCCCGCGAACATCATGCTCGACGGGCGTGGCAACGCCCGCATCATGGACTTCGGCGTCGCCGGAATCCTCTCCGATCTCGTCGCGAAAGGAGACGTCGCCAGCGGCACGCCCGCGTACATGGCGCCCGAACAGCTCGCGCGCCAGGGCGTCAGCAAGAAGAGCGACATCTACTCGCTCGGACTCGTGCTCTACGAGCTCTTCACCGGCAAGCCGGCGTACCAGGTCGAGAACATGCAGCAGCTCCGCGCCTCGCGCGAGAGCGGCACGCGCCCACAGGCACCGAGCGATCACGTCAAATCGCTCGACCCCGCGGTCGAGACCGTCATCCTCCGCTGCCTTGAATTCGACCCAGCTCATCGGCCCGCAAGCGCGCTCGCGGTTTCCGCTGCGCTTCCGGGAGGCGATCCGCTCGCCGCGGCACTCGCCGCGGGCGAGACGCCCAGCCCAGAACTCGTCGCGCTCGCCGGTGTCGAAGGGAGCATCCCGCGCCGGTTCGCATGGGCAATGGTCGCACTCGTGGTTGTGATGGTCGGGATCCTCGGCTGGCTGCAGGATCGGTACGGCATTCATCGAATCGCTCCGTTCGGTTCGCCCACGGATGCGATGGCGATCCGCGCGCGGGAGATGCTCGAAAAGCTGGGCGCCGATCCGCCCAAGGCGTATCAGGCGTACGGCTACGACGCGGACCAGAACGCGATCAAGAGCGCCTCGAAAATCGGCGGATTCGAAAAGCTGGCAAACCGTTTTCCGCCCAGCATCTATTTCTGGTATCGCGCGGAGCCGCGCTGGATTCGCCCGACGATGATCGGGCATTTGTTCGTTGGGGCCGATTCGCCGCCCCGCGAATATGCCGACGGCGTCTACGCAGCGCTCTCGAGCGCGGGCGACTTGATGCGCTTTGAACGGCGCGCGCCTGAGTTCGGATTCGCGGGGACGAGCGATTCGGTGCCCGCGAAGCCGATCGACTGGGCGCCGTTCTTCGATGCGGCTGGTGTGGACATCAACAAGTTCCAATCGACCCGACCGACCATCGCGCCGAACGTCCCCGCCGACACGCGCTACGCCTGGCGCGGCACATACCCGGATCTCCCGGATGTTCCCGTTCAGTTCGAGGCCGCGTCGCTCGACGGCGTTCCGGTCTCTTTCCGCACCAAGCCGCTCTGGCGCTTGCCTGCGCACCCAAACGCGAAAGCCGAAGCCGGTGATCCGGATGCGCACGAAGAGGCGCCGGCGCTCGAAGACTCTGACGCAATAGCAGAAGATCGCGCCAACGACAGCGCAGCGACCGGACGCGGCGGACGGCCCGCAGCCTCGGATCGGTCGGTGAGACATTGGAGCGCCGCGGAGATCATCGGCGGAATCATCAACGTCACGCTGCTCGTCGGAATCGTGAGCTCTGTCGTGCTGGCGTGGAAGAACTATCGCGCGGGGCGGGGCGATCGGCGCGGCGCGCTCACGCTCGCGGTCTTTGTCGGCGCGATCTGTCTCTTCTCGCTCAGCGTCGGCCGCCATTCCGTTGCCGGCTTGATAGATTTTCAGATCATCGGACTCCAGCTCGCTCGCGCCATGTGGCTCGGTGGTCTGATGTGGATCGTGTATCTCGCGCTCGAGCCGATCGTCCGCCGACGCTGGCCCCGCCTGCTCATCTCGTGGACGCGCCTTCTCTCCGGGCGCGGGCGCGATCCGCTCGTGTGGCGCGACATTCTCATCGGCTGCGCCGCAGGCTCGTTCTTCGGGCCGTTCTTCGCGCTCATGGTGATCGTTGATCTTCAACCTTTCCACGTCGCCGATCCGTTCGTCGCGACCATGCCGTGGTTCTCCGGGTTTCCGTTCGCGCTCGCGATCCTCTTCCAGACTCTGGCGGGAAACATCGCTGTTCCCTTGCTGATCACGCTCGTATTGCTCGGGTGCGACAAGCTCTTCCGCTCGCAGTGGGTGGCGTACGTACTGTCGGCGGCGTTCTTGTGGCTGATCATCGGCGGTTTGCAGGACAATGCGGTCTCGGTCTCCGCCGCGGCCTGCGCGGTCGGCTGCATGCTGATGCTTCGCTTGTGCGGACTGCTCGCCTTTTCGGTGATGCTGCTCGTCTCGACGATCCTCGTCAACTTCCCCATCTCGCTCGACCTCACGACGTGGTACGCGCCGCTCACGCTCGTCGGAAGCTTGCCGATCATCGCGCTGGCGGTGACGGGCGCGCTCGTCGCGGGACGCGATGCGCAGCCCGAACCGGCTTGAAGCGCCGGAGCACGCATTCCCCGAAGTAGAGGAACACCTGCGGCTCAATTTGAAGACAAGGTAGATCGCACTCATCGCTTTTGCTGTAGCGGGGTCAGGAGCAAGTCCTTTCCGGGCTCTCTTGCACGCTGCGGCGCTTCCCACACCTGTAAGAGAGATGTGGAGTCGCGCCAAGTCTGAAAGTCGATTTTGCCGTCCGGCCCGGCCGAGATGAGCAAGTAGCCCTGACGAATCAGCTTTTCTCGAGAATCGTTGTCTGGCCAACTGCGCGCGAGTTCCTCTCTCCCCGCCTCGTCGATGACAAAGTAGCCGAAGGGTGTTCCGGAGTACGGGTCCTGCGCGACATCGCTCCCCGCTTCGATGCCGAGCGCATCCAGCGACTTTGGCAGTGCGCCGTGTTCGGCGCGGAATTCTTCGATGCGGAGCACCCGTTCAAAGCCGCGCCCGATCGCCAGGTCCCGGTCCTGCGCATAGAGAATCATCGAGTAGCCCCCGACGAAGCGATCGACGAGCGGATAGGCTTGTGTCAATGGTGTTCACCGTTCGCAGCCACGACTCTGCTTTCGAGTTCGTGATTTTCTCAGCAAAGAGAGCCTCCAACACGGCCTTGTTCTCACCGTACCAGCCGACCCAAGACTGGGAAAT
Source organism: Phycisphaeraceae bacterium (assembly GCA_019636555.1). Classification (NCBI taxonomy): domain Bacteria; kingdom Pseudomonadati; phylum Planctomycetota; class Phycisphaerae; order Phycisphaerales; family Phycisphaeraceae; species Phycisphaeraceae bacterium. The sequence goes on from JAHBXH010000001.1 coordinate 2,907,117, forward strand.
CGGCGTGCTCGACATGCTTGTGCCGAGTAGTTCGATGACCGCGCTACTCCGCATCCCCAGCCGCACCCGCGACGGCTTTTCGAACAGCCACGCGATGGTGTCGGCGGTCATCAGTTGTTCCCCGCGGATTCCGTAGGGGTACGCGGCAACCGAATGTTGCCGGGCCATTGCCGCACGCAGTTTCCCGGCGAGCTCCGGCGGCGCACCGTCCGCAAAGTAGCCGCTGCATTGGTCGAGCGTTCCGGCTTGAATCGCGGTGGCCACCAATTGATAGATGCCGGTCGGACCGCATCGGAGCATTCTGATCAACGCAAAGTTCGCCTCGGCGGCACGAACGTACTCGTCCACGTCTCCGCTCTGCCGGGCGAGATACATCCGGGCCGCGTTCATCCGGAACAGGGCCCTGCACCGACCAATCTCGGAGGGAAGTACCTCCGAGAGCGGACGATTGGGGTCGACGACGATGTTCGGGAGCGCCCGACGCGCCTTGCACATCCGATCGAGGTCCTCAAAAGCTCCGGCCTCGCGCATCTCCTTCAGCAGTTCGAGGCCGAGTTCGCGTGATTTGAGCTTCCGTTTGTATCGCTCCAGCGCGGGCGGAAAGAGCGATCCTCCAAAGTCATCCGGACCGGGCGGCACAGGCGGCAAATAAATCAAGTCCACCATCGGCACGTCGCCGTCGGGGTTTCGCTTCGGATCCGTCGCCATCAGCTGATTGATGATCCGATCGTGCGTGTTGCTGATCGCCTGCTGAATCGTCCATGCATCGGTTTGTCCTGGCGACGATCCTTGCGGCTGCCCTTCTTCCATTAGCGCCGCCCACTCCGCCCGGATTCGCATGCGATCGGCGCTTGCTTTCGATGCATCGAACTGCATCAATGCTTCGCGGATCGCGAGCGCGGTAAGCGGAAACACGACAAAGACCAGAACCGCCGCGGCGCCGATGCGGATCGCCCATTTCTTTCGCCGGGGTGTCCAGAACTTGCGGACGACGAGCGAATCCGCGCTCGGCTGGAAGCGCGTGTTGCCCTGCGCGTCCCTCGTGAGTTCGCCGAGCGAAGGATCAACCTTCGTCCGCGCGCCGCACTCCGGACAGGTCACGCACAATTCCGCATCGACCGGTAAGCCGAGCAAACCATACGAGCACTTGCTGCAGCATCCGCGGTTTCGCAGGATCGACCGCACGAGCCGGATCAGCATCCAATCGCGCAACACCAATGCCGCGAGCGGCACCAGCACAGCAAGTGCGAGCCACGGAGAAAGTCCGCCGACGAATTCGACAACACTTTCGCCCAGCCAAGTCTGCCAGGCACCGGTCAGGAAACTCAGACCGACCGCCGCGACCATGAGAATGCTGATCGTTCCGGAAACCCACACGAAGATCCGGAGCGATGCCCACCAGAAGCCGCGGTTGGCGGCACGAAGAAACTTGCGGCACTGGTCATCGCTGAACTGATCCAGGTCAGGGAACGCGCGGTAGATCTTGCTGCCCGGAATCCGCATCACTTCACGATAACGCCTCTTGTGAGAATCGGTTCCGCCCCTTGGGCGAACACCGCGCTCGACGTGCCGGGATGCGGCGTTTCGGCGGCGAATACGAATGTCGAATGCAAACACCTTTGAATTCAACGAACCCATCCGCACTCTCGTCGCAATTCATTGCATTTTCCCTGTTTCCGTTTGCTCCACTAACGCGTTTGCTGCCTGCTTTTTTGCGCTTTTCTTCCCTACGATCCCCTCCAATGCCCGAACCGTCCCAAACCGGAGCGCATCCTCCGGATCACATCCGTAATTTCTCGATCATCGCCCACATCGATCACGGGAAGTCCACGCTCGCCGACCGCCTCCTCCAGGCCACCAACGCCGTTTCCGCGCGCGAAGCCAAAGAGCAAATCCTGGATTCGATGGACATTGAGCGCGAGCGCGGCATCACCATCAAGGCCTCCGCCGTCACCGTCTTCCATCGCCACAAGCCCGGCACCAAGTCCGACGAACTCGAGACCGAATACGAATCGCCGATGGACGATTCCGCCCCGGAGAGCGGCGACGGCTCGAACCACAAGACGAAGAAGGGCGAGTCCGCCGATTCTCACGGCGAGCTCTACATGCTCAACTTCATCGATACCCCCGGCCACGTTGACTTCAACTACGAAGTCGCCCGCGCGCTCAAGGCCTGCGACGGCGCGATCCTCGTTGTTGACAGCACACAGGGCGTGCAGGCGCAGACGCTGGTGAACGCCTACCTCGCCGTCAACGAGAATCTGACGATCGTTCCCGTCATCAACAAGATCGATCTCCCCTCCGCGCGCCCCGATGAAGTTGCCGAAGAAATCGAGCAGACTCTCGGCTTCGACGCCGCCGACGCGATCTTCGTCTCCGCCAAAACCGGCCAGGGTCTCCCCGAACTTCTCGCCGCCATCTGCGAAAAGTTCCCGGCTCCCCGGAAACCAGTCGTCAAGCAGCTCCGCGCGCTCATCTTCGACGCCGTCTACGACGACTACCGGGGCGTCATCGTCTACGCCCGTATCTTCGACGGCGAACTCAAAGTCGGCGACAAGATCCGTATGATGGGCATCGGCCGCTCGTTCCTCGTCACCGAGATCGGCAAGATGAACCCCAAGCCCTACCGCCTCCCCGGCGGCAAAGTGGGCCCGGGCGAAACCTGCTACATCGTCGCCGCCATCCGCACGCTCAAAGACGTGCGCATCGGCGACACCATCACGCTCGAGGTTGACCCTGCGACCGAAGCGCTCCCCGGCTATCAGCCGCCGCGCCAGATGGTCTTCTGTGATTTCTATCCCGCGACCACCGAAGACGGTAAAGGTTCGGACTTCGAAGAACTGCGTGAGGCGGTTGAAAAGCTCTCCCTGAACGATTCCTCCTTTACATTCGCGCCCGTCCACTCCGAAGCGCTCGGCTTCGGTTTTCGCTGCGGATTCCTCGGCCTGCTCCACATGGACATCATCCAGGAGCGCCTCGAGCGCGAAGGCGGCGTCGAGATCATCCAGACCGCCCCCACCGTTTCCTACCACGTGCTCGTCCGCGGCACGGACACCATCACCGGCGCCAACGGCCAATCGCTCAAGCCGGTCGATCCCGAATCTCCGTTCATCGCCGGCATGGACGGCAAGGGCGTGCCCGCGAACTTCCAGTTGCTCGAAGTGCACAACCCGGCCGACCTGCCGAGTCTTTCGTTCGTTGAAGAAATCCGCGAGCCGGTCTGCCGCGTCGAGATCATGGTCCCGAAGGAATACATCGGCGACATCATGAAGCTCTGCCTCGACCGGCGCGGCACCTACAAAAACCAGCAGTTTGTCTCCGCCGGCCGCGAGCTGCTGCAGTTCGAGATTCCGCTTGCTGAGATCATCTACGACTTCTTCGACAAGATGAAAGGCCTGACGAGCGGGTACGGCACGATGGACTACGAGGTGATCGGGTATCGAGCGGACGACCTCAACAAGATGGACATCCTCATCAACGGCGATCCGGTGGAAGCGCTCGCGATCATCGTCCATCGCCAGAAGGCCGAAGGCCGCGGCAGACACCTGATCGCGCGCCTCAAAGAACAGATCCCCCGCCACCAGTTCGAGATTCCGTTGCAGGCCGCCATCGGCTCGCGCATCATCGCCCGCGAAACCATCAAGGCCTTCCGCAAGAACGTCCTCGCCAAGTGCTACGGCGGCGACGTTTCGCGCAAACGCAAACTGCTCGAAAAGCAGAAGGAAGGCAAGAAGCGGATGAAGAACGTGGGGAGCGTGACGATCCCGCAGGAAGCGTTCATGACGGTTTTGGATCAGGGGGACTGATCATCATCTGAAACTCCCAAAGGGAGAGGTCGGGGTTGGGTCTGGTTTGGGACTTTGCGATCGCATCCGCCCGATACACTTGTTTGCCACCTGGGAATTCAACATGGTCGCACACTCTGCAATCTCCAAACTGGCCGATCCCGCGAAGCTCGCGGCGTTTTGTGCGGCGAACGGCATCCGAGGCATCCGCATCTTCGGCTCCTTCGCCCGAGGCGACCAAACTCCTGAGAGCGACATCGATATTCTCCTCGAGTTTACCGCTGGCTCCGATCCGGACCTTTTCGAACTCGGCGGCATGCAGCAGGATCTCTGCGAAATCTTCAATCGTGAAGTCGACCTGAAGATCCCCGATATGTTTTCGCCCCACAACCTCGAACGCGTCGTGTCGAATTCTGTGATCGCGTTCGCCGCGTAGTCATGCGCCGGAATCGTCGCCAATCGGGACCGGAAGACCGACTTCGCGCAGAGCACATGCTCTACCTCTGCCGCGAGTGCATCGCCGAATTCGCTTCGGTCGACGAAGAAACATTCCGCGCTCGCCGCGTATTTCAAACTTCTCTCGCGTGGTATCTGCAAGCCATTGGCGAAGCCGCTTCTCGCGTCAGCGATGAAGCTCGCGCGAAACTGCCTGCGGTTCCGTGGAAGCAAATCGTCGGCACCCGTCACATCCTTTCCCATGAATACGACCGCCTGATGCCTGACAAACTCTGGCGGATCTTGCGTTCTCACCTTCCGTCGCTTCTCGCCGCGCTTGAGAAAGGCATCGATAGCCTCCCCAATGACAATGAACGCGGATAGCCGGCTGAATGCCCACTCCAAAATACCACATCAACGTCTTCTTCAGTGCCGAGGATAAGGGTTTCATCGCCGATGTCCCGGACCTCAGGTACTGCTCCGCGTTCGGTGAGACCCCGGAGAAGGCGATGCGGGAAGTCATGATCGCGATGCGTGCATGGCTCGCCGCGGCAAAGTCGGCCGGCAAGCGCATCCCAAAACCCCGGTACCGGCCGGCGATCTACCAAGTCGCGTCGTAGTCGATCGCTTTCAGTGTCTTCACCCGCTCGATGCATTCGGTTTTTGGCGTTGGCAAACCGCTGCGGAATCGGCTGATTCGGCGACTGCAGGTCCGATCGCCGGGGCAATTGCGGGGGCGGCATGGCGCGGAGAGGCGTGCAACGTCTCGCGGCGCTTCTTTGACAGCGATCGGGAGAGCGCGGGCTCGCGCGCTCCATCGTGCAAAGACGTCGATTGAAAGTCGGCAACCTGATTTGCGGGAGATTCGGCGGATTGCGGCGGCGCTGTTTGAGAAGACTCTTCTTGTGACGGCGATTGCGCGGGTGATTGCGCGGATGCTTTGTCTTGGGGCGGCGAACCAGTCTTGCGCGGCGGTGGTTTTTCGCCGAAGGTGGCGAGGCGCGCGAGCAAGATGCCGGCCTGGATTGCGGTTTTGTCGAAGCGGCGTTCGTTGTTGGAATCGCGTGCCAGGCTTTTGGGGTTGTGGCGCCGGACGATCTGGTGGAGCGCGAGGATGCGGCCCGCGGTGCGTGCCGCGGCGGGGAGGAAGGATTTGGCGACGAAGCGGGCGCGGACGACGGAGGCCTCGGCGATGGATTCGAGGCGTGCCGCGATATCGGGGCGGACCATCCAGACGGAGAGCGCTTCGAGCGAGACTTTGAACTCGTTGGCGACGTCGATGAGCGAGGCGTGCGGATCGGCGAGGGCGAGGAAAAGGTCTTTCTCGTGGCCGGGTTTGACGGGGCGGTCGAAATCGGGCGCGGGCGGGATTTCGAAGTCTTTGGGCCGCTCGCCGGGGGGCAGAGGATCGGCGATGTCGGGGGCGGCAAAGCCGTCGATGGGGCGGACGTAACGCTTGATGTCGGGCAGCCAGTGGCCGGGTGAGTTTCCTGGGATCATGGGGGCAGTATACCGGACAGATACCGTACTACGCAAGGGGAATTTGGTTGGAAAGGGAGATTTTTGTGGATAGCGGATTGTGGGGGCAAAGGGGCAAAGGGGCAAAGGGGCAAAGGGGCAAAGGGGCAAAGGGGCAAAGGGGCAAAGGGGCAAAGGGGCAAAGGGGCAAAGGGGCAAAGGGGAAGCGTACAGGTGGGGAAGAGCCGGACGGGGCGGTGGAGAGCGGCGCGCCGAGCGGATTGCGCGCGGGGTGAGTTCTCAGAGCGTGCCGCGGGAAAAGAGGTTGATTTGTGTCGCTGACGCGACAGGGATAGAGGCAAGGATGGGATTTGGTGGAAATGTCTTTTTGGGGGTGTGGTCGTGAACCAGACATTTCATGTCTGGCAACGGGCGAAGAGTTGAAAGAGCGGAAGGCGAGAGAGGAGCGGACGACGGGGGAATCGTGATCACCCGCACCTCGCAAGTCGTTTCCTCGTGCAGCTCCTTGCCGCGGCCGATCCCGAGCCCCTGCACATGCATCTGCTTCCGCACGCTCACCAGCCGATGCACGGCCACATCGCGGCAGATCGGGCAGAATGCCGCAACCCGCCCGACCTTGAACCGACCGGTCTTTTCGCCGAAGTGGATGAACACAGAGACAGAGAATATCGGCAACGCCGGCCGCATCCGGCGCTTGGTATCATGAATGCACGCTGGGGAGTGGCGCAACCGATTGCTCCGGCGGCGACGTGAGCCGCAAGCGCAAGCTCCTCGAAAAGCAGAAAGAAGGCAAGAAGCGGATGAAGAGCGTGGGTAGCGTGACGATCCCGCAGGAAGCGTTTATGGCAGTGTTGGATCAGGGGGATTGACGACGCTCCACCACATTCGACAACACCCGACACTTTTTCAGAAATTTTCTCTAGGCGCAACTTCATGCCATTACTGGATTTACGCCTTTCTGTCTGTTGTTGTGTCGTTGATTTTCTAGAAACGGCCGTCGCCGACCGTTGAATGCGGTATCGTTCGCCATGCTTACGCAAGACTATTCGGCCGACAAGCTCGTCGAATTCATTGATCGAGCAGGGAACAAGGGTTGGATTCCGAAAGCCACGATCTCGGTAATGAAGAGCAACTCAAAGCGGGTGCTTTGGTCTCTTGATCCGCTTGAAAGAGAGGATGTGCGGACGGTTGACGTGGAAGCGGCAATGCGTCGGTTCGCCAATCTGAATCCAGAGGTTTCACCGAAGTCGCTTCGGGATTATCGAAGCAGGCTCGAGAAATCTCTTTCGCTTTTCATCGGTTACACGGATGATCCCGTCGCGTTTCAAATGCCGAAGGCGCGCGGAGAAGGGAAATCTGTCGTAACGAAATCGGTAACCGCAAATCGTAAGTCGGCCATGCGACCTGAAAACCGCGTAACACACAATCACGTTTCCCGCGTGCTGCCGCCCTCCCCGAGTGCGCCCAGTGGCCTTGAATACGAATTCCCGCTGCGGCCAGATCTCATTGTCAGGGTGGTAAACCTGCCCAGAGATCTCAAGCAAGCCGAGGCAAAGCGACTTGCAGCATTTCTGCATTCCATCGCTGAGGACTTCACTCCGTGAAACCGGACAAACTCCTTCGCCGCATCCAGACTGATCGCGCCAACGTGCGCTTCGGTGACTTCGTTCGACTCATCGAGGCTCTGGGCTTCGAATTGGACCGACATGACGGCGGCAGCCACCGGATTTACGTCCACCCAAAGGTCCCAAAACACTTGAACCTTCAGGACTACGGTGGCCAAGCGAAGCCCTACCAGATCAAGAAACTGCTCCAGCTCGTCGATGCGTATAGTCTCCGCATCGAACGGCCATGAAGCAGCCCAAGTACCACATCAACGTATTTTTCAGCAAGGAAGACGGCGGGTACATCGCCGACATTCCTGATTTGGAGTACTGCTCCGCGTTCGGCGCGACGCCGGAAGAAGCGGTTCACGAAGTCCAGATCGCAATGCGGCTTTGGCTTGAGACCGCTCGTGCAAGAAAACGCCCTATCCCGAAGGCGCTTTACCGCCCGGTGCACTACGCGATCGCCTCGTAAATTTGAATTCCTCCCGAGCCCAAACAAGGAGTTGAACGACTCCCACTTCTAATGCGCATCTACCCGCACGGCCATCCCCGCTGCCCATTGATATCTTGTGCAACTCTCGAGGAGTTCCATATGGATTCCAAGGCCGCCGCAGAAGCTCTCTTTCACACCATCAACAAAGGCATTCGCTCCGAAGTCAATCGAACGGTTGCTTTCGTCAAGACCGGACAACCCAAAACGCAACCAAATCCCTTTGATCCCAAGACGCCGCTGGTTCTCAACCCGGTCGCATCTGCTCAGACGTTGCACAAACGCCTTGCGGAATTGGGGGTCAACACCGACCCGCAACTCTTGGAAGCGCTGCGCAACACCATCGCTGAACACTTGCACGGCGCGTTCTTCAACCTGTTCGCCGCTCTCGACGGCGAAGGCGCGATCTACGACAAGGATGGCACCGAGGTCCAGCTCGAACTCCGCATTCATAGCGGCGAACCGCTACCCGGCTACCTCCACGAGATTTATCGCCCCGCCGATCTGACGTAATGCTTTTGCTGAGCCGGAATTCGTTGCAGAAAGAATCCGCAGGGTTTTTTCTTGCTGACTGCCCCCCACGCCCACCCCCACCGCCACCCCCCTCACGATTACGACAGGTACCCGAGTTCGAACCAGCGTGACACGTGATTCCGGATCATCTCCTGGGCGTAGCTCGGGCTCATGCCTTTGGCCTCTGCCGCGGCAGCGGTCACGGCGTGCAACGGTTTGCGGCTGGTTGTGCCCATCAATATCGCGAGCGCTAACGGATCGACCGCGACCGGCTCTGGCCAGCCTTCGGTTTGGCGGAGCGTGCCGTTGAATACTCCCCACTCTCCGGGTCCCCTGGGCATGGGCCGCCCCGACAACTCGCACGGCGCCAATTGCGCAGGCTGTGCCAGCAGATCTGCAGGCGACGCGGTGTTGAAGAGCCTTGTGCGTGCCGCGAACACCCGGCGAAGTTGTGCGCCCGCGCCAGGCTGAATGCCGGCGGTGTTGCGCGTCAGTTCATGGAACCAATTCCTGCCGGCGCGTCGGCCGAGGACAATGAGACCGAGTGTGATCGCGCCCACGCCCATCGAACGGAACATTTCGAGCCACGACGCCACCGGCGCCGGTTCTCGAAAAGGCCGCAACGTTCTCAACTCGCGCCGCCACGTCTGCACGTACGCGTGAGGTGATTCGGTTCTGAACCGGATGACCATGGCGTCGCAGCCCGACCCTTGCACCCAATCCCGCACCGGGTGCGCCCAATCTGCCTCGCCGGCGTGCCCCCAATTGCCAAGCACCGTCGCGAACCCTCCCTCGGCCAGGAAAGGCGGAATCCCGCGAACGATCTGCTCCGTCAGCGTCGCGTCGCCCCCGGCGACCGCGCCCGTATCGTCCGTCGGAACGATCACATACGGCGGATTGACCATGATCGAATCGAACACGTCGCTCTTTGGATCGAGCGGCTCGAAGAGGTTCCCCTGACGAAATTCGATGTTGCCGCGTCCATTGAGCTGGGCGGTGATGCGGGCGCACTCGATCGCGCGCGGGCTGATGTCGGTCCCAATGGCCGAGCGGAATGCCGGCGAAGCCGCGGTGATCGGATACCCCTGCCCGGTGCCGATCTCCAGGAGCCGGCCCCCGCCGCCGGGCTTGGGTACGCTGAAGAGCGAGAGGATGCGGCTGCCGAGCGCGATCGGCGCGACGAAGTCATCGACGTCATCCTCCGGACGATGAGGCGTGAAATCCTCTGCCGCGGCGATCTCCCCCACAAAGGAGATCGCCGCCGTCGAACGGACGCGGTCTCCTTCACGACGAAGTAGTCCGGCTTCGACCAACGCGGGGACGAGCTCGGGGCCGACGCTCGCCGCGGCCTGGGCCGTTGAAACAGGCACGCCAAGCGTGAAGAGTCGGAGCGCAGTGGAGATTGGTGCGCCGTCGTCGGTGGCTTCGAGAAGGTTCTCGAGGCGCTGTTCGGGCGTGCCGCGCTCGGAGTTGAGAAAGCCGACACGGCCCCGGACGTGAAACTCAAGTCGCACCAATCGCTCACGCAGCGCGGCAAGCGGGTTGGCGGTGAGCGACATGGCGGGCGACTCCGAGGGCGTCTCAAAGGATACGTTCCGATGGGAAGTTTCGATCTCGCGCGACGACCGCTCGCGCATTTTCCCCCAAGTCCAACTCTGCAAGTTCATTTGCCCCCGCCCGGGCGTCGCGCTGTGGCGCGCCTAACAAGACAAAATCGACCGCAAATCCGTCGACTTCGTGCTCAGCGATCCTCACACCTTCGCCCCCCAACTCATCATCGAACTCGACGACAATTCACACCGCCGCGAGGACAGGCGGGAGCGCGTCGACTTCGTGAACCGGGCCCTGAGTGCGGCGGGCGTGCCGTTTTTGCGAGTGCCCGCCGCGGCGGGGGATGACTTCTTCGCGATTTGCTAACAATGGCGAATTCCCACCGGGCAGCGGCCGTCGATTCTCTTGAAACTTGCATTTCTGCTCGGCACTCGGCGCACGGGCAGTGTGCAGGCGATTCTCAGGATAATTTCAGCGAATCTGCCTTTTGGCGTCGCTGGAGATGGTTGCGCGCTGAAATCGGAGAAAGCTCGCCCGCTGGCGCGATGCGAATCGGTGTTGACGCAGTCGAATCACTTCAAGATGTTGAAAGATTTGAACGTTGCGCTCGGAGCATCCGTATGCTGTTCCAGCAACCCCCGACTCGGCTGACTTCCGGCGTCCCCCTTGTCTCCAGAGGTTGATGGAGCGCCGATGCAAAGACCGCCAGCGATCGAACAAGCATGCTCACCGCTCGTTGAACCGGGTGGTGAGACTCCGCATCGATGGGCGCGCCGGCGCCTGGTGGCCATCAATCTCACGACGGTGCTCTTGCCGTTTGCGGGCCTGGGCGCGGCGATCGGGCTTCTTTGGGGCGTGGCATTCGGGTGGCTGTATGTCTGGATTCTTCTCGGCATGGCCGTTGTTTCCGCGCTCGGCATCACAGTCGGTTTCCACCGGTTGTGCACGCACAGATCGTTCAAGACTCCGGCGGTGCTGCGATATCTGTTTGCCGCGGCGGGCTCGATGGCGGTGCAGGGCCCGGTGATCCGCTGGTGCGCCGAACACCGCAAACACCATCAGCATTCGGACACGGAGCACGATCCGCACTCGCCGCACATGGGCCCGCGCGGTTCGTGGGGCGATGGAGTCCTGGCGACCGTTCGCGGCGCGTTCCACGCGCACCTGGGCTGGCTGTTCGGCCCCGCCGCGACGGGCCTGGCGAAATACTCGCGCGATCTGCGCGAAGACCGCGCGATCGCGCTGGCGGATCGACAGTTTGTGCTCTGGGTGCTGATCGGTCTCGCGCTTCCGGCGATCCTCGGAGGACTGATCTCGATGTCGTGGGGCGGCGTGCTGCTGGGTTTTCTCTGGGGAGGGCTCGTGCGGATACTGCTGGTGCACCACGTGACGTGGAGCGTGAATTCGATCTGCCATCTGTGGGGAACGCGCCCGTTTCAAAGCCGCGACGAGAGCCGGAACAACCCGATCGTCGGATTCCTTGCGCTCGGAGAGGGCTGGCACAACAACCATCACGCCTTCCCGACGAGCGCACGCCACGGGCTTCGCTGGTGGGAGTTTGATCTCAGTTACCTGCTCATTCGTGGGCTGCAATTGGTAGGGCTCGCGAGCGAAATTCGGAAGCCGGATCGCGTGCGCATCGCCGCCAAGAAGCGACCATGGTGAGGAACTCAATCCATCGCGCGAACGACTCGCGGAAAGGCGGTCGTTATGCACTGCATCGTGTTTGAATCGTCGCGCGAGCAGGATGAGCGCCACGAAGGCCTTGACGAGCTCGACCTGTGGGGCGGAATCGAATTGCAGGTGCTGAAGCGCGGCGATGTGATCTGGGTGGTCACGCGGTTAGCTCACGAGCGGCCGGTGCCGGCGCTATGTGGCCGGCTCTGCGTCGAAAGCGCGTTGCGTCATTCGAGCGATCATCCGAATTTTCAGCCGCTGCGTGCCGATTGCGGGATGCGGGTCGTGGCGGCGTCATCGCGTTCAATTCGGTGCGATCCGTTCCGCTGCGAGGTCATTGCTTCGTGGAAGGTTTGGCGCAGCCCGTTCCGCGGGATCGGATTCCTCAATGCCGACCAGGGCGCCGCGCTGGAGGATGCTTGGGCCGAGAATCGCCACACGGGTGGTTGACGGGTGACAGCCGGGCGTAGCGAATACCCTCTCTTCAACTCGGGTGGTTGAGAAGGGCAACGGAGAGGCGGATTGCGCTCCGCGCGGGACACAACAAAGGGCCTGTGTCGAGTTATCGCGCCCGGATGTTGTCAAGCGCTCGCTCAGACCGCGGGAACAAGTCTCAAGAAGTGTTGCGTCGCAACGGCCAGGCTTGTATGCTGCCGAGGACAGGCTTCCGCCGCCTGAATTGCACTTTGGGAACGAGAGGAGAGACATGAAGACGTTTGTCATTGGCTTTTTGGCCGCGGGCGGCATCGCCGCCGGTGCGCACGCATCGTTCGGATTTAGTTACGAATTCAGCTCCGACGACGGGGCAACGTATGGCAACGACCGGACGGTCGATGTCACGACCGGATCGGCAACGGTCCGATTCCGCGTGGTCGCGTACGCCTCTCCGGGCACACAGGTGACGACGGTCAACGGAACAGGACCGGCCGTTGCGTTCGCGCGCATCACGGGCTCCGAAGTGCTCACGAACTGGGGTTCGGGAGCGAACGGTGATTTGCTCAGCTCACATTTTCGAGGATCGATGTCCGCCGGGAACGCGGCCTATTTGTCCAACTCGATTTCGAGCGGCAACACCATCCTGGGAACCACTGCGCCAACTTCGTTTGCGGCGAATCTGCTGCTGAGTGGCGCTCTTGCGGCCTATTGCCCAAGCTCCGGCGGCGCACCGCAGCTTCAATGGATCGTCCGCACCGGCGTGATGACGATCGGCCAAGCCGGCGGCACCCGCACCATCATGTTCCACAACAATTCTCGCACGCAGAGCTTCTGGTATCACGATCTGCTCATCAACGGCGCACAAGAAGTGAACACCGCGACACCGGACGCGGATCTCATCGACTTTGCGGGGACGCTGCACGTAATCCCGGCGCCCGGTGCGCTCGCGCTGGCGGGCATCGCCGGCGCTGTTGGGGTTCGTCGCCGGCGCGGATGATGGATCGAGTGCGGCAGCCGGAGAGCGTGCACACGATTCGGAAGTGCGTGATGGGTAAGCCTCGGGGCAAGCGGGCCGAGCAAGGTCTTGCATTCGCGGCACGATTCGCGTTGTTCTATTCTTTGCTGCTGCCGCGTTGCGGCGCAAACCGGGGCAGAGAATGGACGCGAACGAACAAGCAAAGATTTCGGCGGACGACACGCCAAGGTGCGGAGTGCCCGGGCGCGATTTCGGCGAATTCATCACAAGCCGCGGCGTCAGCGGCGCCGGCTTCTATGCGCGGCTGGTTTTCGCCGTGATTGCCGCGCTGTTTGGCGTCGGGCTCATGACGCTCGGCTTCTTTCTTCCGGCGTCGTCGAAGTCGCCGAATACGCCGTCGTGGCTTCCGAGCGTGCTGATCGGCGCCGTGTTCTTGGGCGCCGCTTTGCTCTCGGCGTTCAAGATCCTGTACTCCTACGACTTCTACGAGAGCGGTCTGGTGCGGAAAGGCCCGCGCCGTACGGACGAGTTTGCGTACGAAGAAGTCGATCGCTTCATGTACAACCTGGTGCGACACTATCACAACGGGGTGTACACGGGCACGATCATGACGGTCGCGATGTGGATGGAGGACGGGCGCAAGTTTTCGTATGGAGGCAAGCACAAGGAAAAGCGCAAGGGGTTTCTGAAGAGCCGGTTCGAGGGTGAAGACGAGATGGACTTCGTGCGCGAAGCGATCGAGATCCACGTCGCCGAGCGCATCGAGAAGGAGCTTGCGGAGCGCGGAAGGTTCGAGTGGTGCAAGAGTGCGGAGGTCTCGCGGGACGGCATCACGCCAAAGCGCGGCAAGCGGAAACAGACGCTGGTTCGGTGGAGCGAACTCAGCCAGGTCTGGATGCACAACGGGCACATGCACATCGCGGCGGCGGGAGAGAAGAAGTCGTTTATTGCGGTCCCGAGCGCAGGAGTGAACTTTTTTCCGTGCGCCCGCGTGTTCGCGCGACTCGCGGAGGACGCGCGTGGCGAAGGCGTCCCCAAGCGCGAAGATGACAGCCCGGTCCGGGCGCAGAGCGCCTGGTGATCAGGGCGGGCAGGCCCCGCGGGAATCTGCTAGTCTCTTCGCACGTTGTGCAGAGATTCACAATTGGGAGTGCTGAAGATGAGCGATGTTCCGACAAGCCCGCCGCCTATGAGCCTGAAATCCGGGATGGCGATTACCGCTTTGGTCTTTGCGCTCCTGGGCTTTTGCTTTCCGCTCTTTGGTCTGGTCGGATTGATTCTGGGCATCATTGCGCTCACACGCGCCAACAACAGACCGAGCGAGTTTGGCGGCAAGGGCCTGGCGATCGCCGGGATTTCGGTCGGGGGTGCCTCGCTCGTACTTGGTTGCGTGCTGTCCTTTTTCTACCTGGGCATCATGCTACCCGCGCTCGGGAAGGCGCGGCAGGCGGCGAGGCAGATCAAGAGCGGCACGCAGATACGCTCGATCTCGCAGGCGCTGATGGTGTATGCAGACGAGAACCACGACGCGTTCCCTGAAGTGGGCGCGGATCTGCGCGTCAGACTCGGCCAGATAGTCGATCCTGCGGTGTGGGAATCGCCTTCTGCAACTCCCGGCGAGCCCTCATACTTGTACGTCGGAGGCCAGAAAAGCACATTCGACGGCAAGCAGGTTCTGCTCTTCGAGAATCCCGCGCTCAACCGGTCCGGCACGAATGTTGGATTCGGTGACTTGAGCGTGCAGTTTCTCGCTCCTGAACAGTGGCGTCTCATCCTTCCGAACCTGAAAGACGTTACGACCGACACGGGCAAACCGTGGATCTTGCCGAGCAAGTAGCAAGCACGGCTTCGCTGCTCGGCCGAATTACGGCGCCAGCTTTTTGATCCGCGTGCGCGGCGGGAAGTCGCCCATGTCGGATTCGGGAGGATCCGAATCGGTGACCTTCAGGGCCTTGCGGCGCTCTTCGAGCTGATGCATGAGTCGCTTCTTGACCGAGTCGTATTCGGGATTCGAGATCAGGTTGTTGATCTCGAACGGATCGAACTTCACGTCGTAGAGCTCCCAGGTGTTGACATCCGGCTCGTAGAAGTGAATGAGCTTGAAGCGGGCGTCGGTCACGCCGTCGTGGCGACGGACGAAGTGCCAACCCGGATACTCGTAGTAGTGGTAGTAGAAGATTGTGCGCCAGTCGGGCGGATTGTCACCCCGGAGAAGCGGGACGAGTGAGCGGCCCTGCATGTCGTCGGGAATTTTCGCGCCGGCGATATCGAGGAATGTGGGCGCGAAGTCGAGGTTGGAAACGATCGCGTTGCAGAACGAATCGGGCGGAGTGACGCCCGGCCAGCGCACAAGAAGCGGAGTACGGAGCGATGTTTCGTACATCCATCGCTTGTCGAACCAACCGTGCTCGCCGAGGAAAAAGCCCTGGTCGGAGGAATAGATGACGATCGTGCTCTTTGAGAGGCCCGAGTCGTCGAGATACTTGAGCACGCGCCCGATTCCGTCGTCCATTGCCGCGACGCAGCGCAGGTAGTCCTTGATGAATCGCTGGTATTTCCAGCGGATGAGTGCGTCGCCGGTGAGCATCGAGTCGCGGAAGCGTGCGTTTCGCGGGACGTATGCCGCGTTCCATGCCGCGAGCTGCTCGGCGTTGAGTTCGGCGGGCGGGATGAACTTGAGATCGCGATCATCAAGCGTTTCGCCGATCTGCATGTCGGACTGGCGGGCGGGCGTGCCGCGGGCGGAGAGATCTTCGAGCAGCAGCAACGGCTCGGGAATGAGCTGATCTTCGTAGACGTTGAAGTATTCGGGAGCGGGGTCCCACGGCCGGTGAGGCGACTTGTGCTGGTACATCAGAAAGAAGGGCTTGGATTTGTCGCGGTCGTCCTTGAGCCAGTCGAGCGCGAGATCGGTGATGATGTTGGTGGTGTAGCCGGTGTAGCGGACCTTCTGTCCGTCGCGGAACATCTCAGGGTTGTAGTAGGTGCCCTGGTCGTTGAGCACTTCGTAGTGATCGAAGCCGGGCGGATCGGTCGTGAGGTGCCACTTGCCGATGATCGCGGTGTTGTATCCGGCCTGCTGGAGCAGGCGCGAGACCATCGTTTGATCCGGATTGAGCTTGTTTCGGTTGTGATAGAAGCCGTTGAGATGGCTGTACTTCCCCGTGATGATGACGGCGCGCGAAGGGCCGCAGATCGAGTTGGTGACGAAGCAGTTGTCGAAACGCATGCCCTCGTGCGCGATGGCGTCGATGTTCGGCGTGCGGTTGATGCGCGATCCGTAGGCGCTGATGGCCTGGGTGCCATGATCATCCGAGAAGATGAAGAGAATGTTGGGGCGATCCGCTCCGCCTGCAGCTTGTGCGCGCGCGGCAAAGCAGGCCGCCACGCTCAGGAATGCCGCGAGAAGCACCCGGGAGCAGCGTCGCCGAACGGAAACGCCGACTGTTTCGAAGGATGTTTTCATCGGTGCAACCTCCGCGTCTGACGACATGGAGTGTACAGGCGCTGTCATCGCCGTCGAGCCAGCGTCACCGCCTCTATGCTCCGGCATGAATGTGCTCGAGAAAGTTCGGTCGGTTTCGAAAGAGCTGCGGGCCGGAAAGGGCAATGCCGCGGAATCGTGGGCGCTCGTATCGCGTCTGCTTGCGCGCCTGACGAGCGACGGCGTCCGCGTCGAGCAAGTGGTCAAAGCGCGCGACCTCGACGGGCTCGAAGCGCTGATCGACGCGATCGAAGGGAAGGTCGATGCTGCCGCGGCGACGCCGATCCCGGAGTTTCCCGCGTCCGAACTCGACGCGGCGATGCGCGCGTTTCACAAGCGGATCAAGGTGAGCCGGCTCGCGGATGAATCGAGGCTCGGCGGGCGGTACACGTCCGGAGGGCGACACTCCGACATTGACGCGATCAAGCCGCCCGATGGATTCCCAGACCAGATCTGGCAAGCGCTCGTGCGCGCGGGAAAACTGAAAGACATGGGCGGCGGGTTTTACAGCGAAGCGTGAAAAGTTACGGCTGCTGAGGCGGCCCCAGCAGCGGCGTCTTCACCGGCGCCGCGATCCCAACAAATACAACGACTCCGTCTCCGCCGGGATTGGTCTGCACCGGAAGAGGGAGCCAGTTGTTCGCGAGCCAGACATTCCCCGACGGGTCGATCGAAACACCGGTGATGCGCTGGAGCGCATCGCTGTGAAACCCGAATGGGGCGATCGGTGTTCCGTCGTTGTGAAACGCGGAGACGCGGTTGCCGCCGAAATTGGCGACCCAGATATTATCGTCGCCATCGACCGCGATGCCCCAGGGGATGAAGATGCCGCCGCCGGTGAACCGGGCGAGCGTCGCTCCTGTCGGAGAGAGCTTGGAAACCGAGGCGTGATCGAGATCGGGGAGAAGAGGACCGTAGATGGAATCGATGGTGTCGCCGCACTCGTAGCACGGAACGTGGATGATTCCCGAATTGGAAACATACACGTCGCCGACACTGTCGATCGCGATGCCCATCGGGGCCGTGATCTGCGCGTCCGACGCGGCATGTGCGAGCGGAACTCCGGCCGGTGAGAGCAGAACCGCAGTGTCCTGTCCATTCAGGGTCACCCACGCATTGCTTGCGTGGTCGATCGCGATCCCGAAAGGTTTCACATCGGTGATTCCGAGGCACTCGTCGACGATTTGATTGCTGGTGAAATCGAAGATCCAATTGGTGTTGGGGTTGCCGTTCGCGTATCGCGTCACGCTTCCGCCGCAGGAGTTGGCGATCCAAATATTCCCTCCGTGATCAGAAACGGTGGCCTGCGGACCGGCGACGCAACCCTGTGTGTAGCCGGTCGATGGGCTGACCGGTGTTCCAGTCGCGCTAAAGAGCGAGACGCTATTGGCGGCCGGCGCGAACTGACACGGGCATGTGGAGCCGAAGAAGCCGAAGTTGCCGACCCACGCTTGCCCGAAGGGATCGACCGCCATCCCGTAGCCAGCGCCGTCGACGCCGGCGCTGAAACCGTTGTAGGGAGCGCCGGGGAAGTCTTGGCCGCTGGGGGTGAGTCTCGAGAGCACTTTGCTGCCGCAGGTCGGGAGCGAGTGATTGTTTCGGAAGCCGTAGTTGTTGTTGACCCAGGCGTTTCCTTGTGCGTCGAACGCGATCGCGCCGGGCCCGTCGAATTCATGGCCGTTCCCGTCGTACTTGAGCGCGAGCGCCCAAGTCACCGGCGCCTGGTCGAGAAAAGGTTGATAGGGCTGCGTTGCGAGAGAGAGCTCGAAGAGCGCCAGCGGATGATGCCAGGTGTTATGCGCGATATCGATCGCGGCGTCGAGCGTGTTGAGGGGGACGGGCCCGCCAGGAGGTGCCGCGGCGAGGAAGAATCCCGCCGTATTGATTCCGCGCACAGCGCCTGCGAGCGCATTGGAGAGAGAATTGAACATCGCCATCGTGGTAGTGAGCGATCCGTTCGGCTTGGTCGCGAGAACATGCCCGACGTTTCCCGTGCGGATGTCGACGAGATTGCGCAGCGTCGCGCTGGCGTTCTGAAGGCCGGGTCCTTTTCCTCCGATCGATGTTCCGTCGATGAACTGAGCCATTGCCATTGCCGTGGCGATCGTGGTGCGCTCGTTGATCGTGGCAAGTCCGCGGAAGGGCTGCGTGCCCAGCACCGTGGCGAGACGGACCGTCGGGAGAGGACCGTCGGCGACGAGATAGAAGACATCGCCTCGATTAGGAGAAGGCGTGTATTCGATCGAAAAGTTACCGGCCCCATCGGCGATCGCCCAGCCCAAAGCCTGCTCCCCTGCGGCTTTCTGCTTGCCGGCGAGGTAGAGCGTGACCGATGCGAACGGAATCGGCGCGTTTCCGGATCGGACGCGCCCGTGGACCATCTGCATGTCCGGGGCGCTGGCTCGAACCTGGCCGAACACCACATTCGCGAGGAGCAACGCCATCGCCGCTACAAATAGTCTCATCGAACACCTCCGCGCTTCGAGTTGTGTGAAGCAGAATGCTTTGGCCGCCCCCAACAGGTGATCGGGGTTCGCAGGAAGAGAGCAACAAAGGGGCCAAAGAGCGGCCGCCTCGCATATGGATCTAAGTTCAAATCTACTTGGCGAAGCCGTTTCAGTCAAGGCGATCTGCGGTTTGATTGGCGGCGTTCGCAAAATGAAGACAAGATCATTTTGGCGTGCGGAGCGTCAACGAATTTCGGACATCGATGTTGCGGTAAGCGAAGCGACTCAATTCGGCGTGATGGCATCTGAATCGTGTAGACGGATTCTCCGCGCGACGGAGTAACAGAGCGCTTCGGGTTTGGCGTGCACCGAAAAGCGCAGGCGGCCGGGCGCGGCGCCGATCTTTCTTGACCTGATTTGGTGCTCACGCGTACCGGCAGCGTGTATCATCGTTGAAACGGGGAGCAATCCACATGATCAAGAAACTGATGCTGGTCGTCTTCGCGCTCGTGTTGCTCGTGATCGGAGCGGTCGTCTTCGCGTTCTATTCCATTGATTCGATTGCCAAGCGCGCGATCGAATCGGGCGGCACGTACGCGCTCGGAGTCCCCACCACGCTCAACTCGGCCGACGTCGGGATCCTCGGCGGCACGTTCAGCATGTCGGGCCTGAACGTCGCGAATCCGCCGGGGTATGGGTCTTCGCCCTTTCTGTCGCTCGGGGACGGGAGCGTCGCGGTCTCTTTTTCTTCGCTTCGCGAGTCGACCGTGCGGCTCCCCCACCTCTCGCTCGACGACCTGAATGTCTCTCTCGAAAAGAAAGGCGGAAAGGCCAACTACTCGGTTATCCTCGACAATCTGTCGAAGTTGAGTTCGGGCAGTTCCCCTTCCAAGAGCAGCGGCAACGAGAAGAAATTTGTCATCAACGAGCTCTCGCTGAAGAACATCAAGGTCGGTGTTGATCTTGTCGGCGGACCTGGTGCG
Source organism: Phycisphaeraceae bacterium (assembly GCA_019636555.1). Lineage (NCBI taxonomy): Bacteria > Pseudomonadati > Planctomycetota > Phycisphaerae > Phycisphaerales > Phycisphaeraceae > Phycisphaeraceae bacterium. The sequence continues at coordinate 2,926,979 of JAHBXH010000001.1, forward strand.
ATCGGCAATCTCACGAAGGTGACGATCCCGATTCAGGAAGTGAAGCTTGAGAACGTCGGCCAGACGGGCTCGGGAGTCGGGGGAAGCGGGGTCACGCTCTCGCAGCTTTCATCGATCATCGTGCAGGCGGTGCTGGCCGCGGCTGCGGAAAAAGGAAACGGGATTCTGCCGACAGAAATCCTTGGCGAATTGCAGGGCGGTTTGGCGAATCTCGGTCAACTCGACAAGCTGGGGATGAAAGTGCTCGCCGACCCGAAGGAACTGGAAAAGCTCAGCGCGGGCAAAGTGACCGAAGCGGTCGAACAGGGAAAGAAAGCGGTGGACGACGCCGCGAAGAAAGCGACCGACCTGATTCCCGGCTTGTTCGACAAGAAGAAGTGAGCGCTAACGCCCGCCACTGGTCTTGCCGCTGCGAACGCCCGTGGTCGTTGCGGAGATGTCGAGTTCGATCTCGAGCGCGCCGAAGATCTGAACGAAGTCCTTCATCGGAACCTTGAAAATGCCGTTCTCGGTGGGATATCCGTTCTCAAGCCCGGGCGCTCCCTTGGGCTTGTGCGTGTTTCCGTGCGGGTTCCAGATGACGACCTGATCCCCCTGCTGCTCATAGCCGATGATCGCGTAGGCGTGGCGGCTGGAAATTCCCGGCGGCTGCGCTTCGGGATAGGTGCCGGCTCCGACAAGCTTCTTTTTCGAGAGCGCGTTCTTGAGCTTGTCGCGCGTCATCCGCGTGATTTCCTGAGGCTGAGCGCGGAGCTGAAACTTGTATTCGCCTTTGCCTGAGACCTGAACCGAGGACTTGATCAGGAACTGCTCGGATTCGTGTCCGGTGAGCACACGGATCGTGGTGAGCATCGTGCCCCCGAAGGCGATCGCGTCGGAAGCGACCCCTTCCTTGTGCACTTCGGGAAACTGTGCCTGTCGGAGCGTTCCGAACGCCTTTTCGAAAACCGCGACCCAAGTGCCTTCTTCGCCGGTCGTGGAGGACGTCGCGATTTCGGCATCGGTGAGCGGAGGGATCACGATCGTTTCGTTGTCAGCAAAGCTGACCTTGATCATTCCGTTGCGCTGGATCGCGATCATCCGGCGCACCGCATCGTGCTGCTTGTTCACGAGCGCGCCGATCATCGAAACGAAGTAGCAATCGCCCAGCATCCCCTGCTTGAACTGCTTGAGATCCACCGTCGGGTATCGGAAAAGATCGCGATTCGGATCGGCGATGCGTTTGCGCGCGATCTCGAAGCCTTTGTTCCAATTCGGCCCTCCAAAGTAGCGCACTTCGGGGCGTCCTTCCGCCGTGGCGTCGTCCGTCTTCTCCGCCTTCGGCGCCGACTGCTTGAAATAGTCAAGGGTCATCGGAGGCACGGAATATCCGAGCCGCAGCATGGTCTTGATCGCGCCGATCGCCGCGGCTTCGTCTCCTTTGATGCTCGGCTCGATCACCAGGCGATCGATCTCCTCCGGCGAAAGGGACCCGTTGTGGTTGAGATCCCATTTGGTGAAATTTGTCGTGACGATGTCGATGAAATCCGGCGCCGGTTTGGGCTCCGGCACCGCGAGCAGCAGGATTGCGCAAAGGAGAATGGTCATGCGGCCATGGTAATCGATTTGCCAGCGGCAAACACGTCCGAATCCCGGTAGAATCACGCCCCCCCGGGTTTGGAAAGCTCTTCGTCGAATTCGCGCCGCCGGCGCCAGCAAGGAGTCTTGAGATGAGTTTCTCGCAGTCGCATGATGCCTTTAAGGAGCGCGGACAGAGCCTTGAAGACAGCTATTTTCGGACGCGCGACGTTCAGATGGTGGACAAGCTTCGCGGCATCTTCGAGAACAAGATGGCCAAGGATGCCATCACCAAAGCGACCGGAATCACGAACGATGAATTCCTCGATCGTGTCGTTCGGCTCAATATGAACGGCGAAATGCTGACGGCGTTCAAGCTCTTCCCGCTCGTCGAGGTCGCGTGGGCGGACGGAACATTCGATCAGGCGGAGGCCGACGCGGTCATCAGCGCGGCGGCGAAGCAGGGCATTCCGCGGAACAGCGAAGTGCTTGCGCACCTGAAGAACTGGCTCAACAAAGGACCGACTCCGGACGGGCGGACGCTCTGGAAGATGTACGCGGCGGAGCTGCGCAAGACCTTGAGCAAGCAGGAACTCGACACGTTCCGGGAAGATCTGCTGAAATACGCGCACCAGGTCGCGGAAGCCAGCGGCGGGATCCTCAAGGTTTTCTTCACCGAGAGCGCATCGGAAAAGAAGGCGATCGAAGCTATTCGAAAAGAACTGACGGTCTGATTTTCGCGGCTTGCAAGTGAACGAGTGATCGCGTTGGTCTCAATGCGCCGGTGTTTGCAGGAGGCACTGCGGGATGCGCTGCTGCTCGAGCAGAGTTGCAAAGAGAGGAATTTTCGGCGGCAAGTAACAAACGCGATCCATGATGCGCGTGCCCGTCGAAGTCGCCGCGAATGTGTGCGTGTGCTCCCAAAATGAATACGGGCCTCGCACTTGAAGATCGACAAAGCGGTGCGGCGGTTCGAAAAGCGTGATTTCCGTCCGCCAGCGGAGCGGGATTCCTCGAAGCCGGATGCTGTAATCGATCCGCGCGCCCTGCTTCATTTGAATCGGGCGGGGCGTCAGAATGCGGAAGTTGAGCCACGGAGGCGTGATGGCCTCGAGGTTTTCCGGCGCTGCGAAAAACGGGAAGACCGAGTCGAGCGGGAGCGGAAGCTCCTGCGAGATCTCGAGGATAAAGATTGCGTGGTCACGCAGAAGCATTCGCCGCCGGCGACCGATTCGGATTCGCCTACGTGATAGGCTCAAGGCATCGAGGAGGTACCGATGCGAACTGCTTTCCTGTCGGCGTTCTGCTGCTTCTTGCTTGCCGCGGTTGCGGCATGCGAGTCGGATGCGGTTTCCAAAAACGTTGCGGAATCGAAAGCGATCGAATCGGTCATAGGGACCTGGACTCTGGATTCGATCGGGGACAAGGGCTTCATGCAGCTTGTGCCGCAGGATGCGCCGGTGAAGAAACCGACGCTCGACATCAGCGCTGACGGGAGCGTGTCGGGGTTTGCGGGTGTCAATCGGTTGATGTCGAAGATCGATCTTGATGCACTTTCGAAAGGCGATTTCAAACTCTCACCGACCGGCACGACCATGATGGCCGGCCCCGAGTACGCGATGAAATTGGAGCGCGAGTATCTTGACGCGCTCTGGAGAGTGCGCAACTTCAAGATCGACGGGTCAAAGCTGACGCTCACCGACGGAGCGACGCAGATCATGCAGTTTGTTCGCGGCGGCTCGTGACGCGATCGCGAGTTACTTGGTCGGCTCGACCACGCGCTGCTGCTGCTGCGGCGAATCCGGAATCACAACCGGGGGCAACTGCTGTCCGGAAGGCGCCGAGGGGACCTGCACCGGCGCCTGTTGCTGCGGTGTCGGCTGCATCGGAACACCCTGCAACAGGTCGATGCGCACGGGTGTAATCACGTTCAGTTTCAGATCTTTGTCCATCGACGAATCGCCGATGACGCCGACGATCTGGCCGAGTTTGTCGTTGAAGCTGAAGCGCGGATCGGGCTTGATGTAGCCGAGCGTGCGGGGCACGCTGGTGCCGACGCTCTGGATACGGTACATCAGCGGCAGGGTCTGTCCGTTGTAGACCGTGCTCGGCTGCAACTGGCCGACGATGCTGTAAACGCGTGTTGATTCGACTTGAGCCACATTCTGCAAGACCTGCTGATTCTGCTGCTGCACCGTGCCGCTGTCGTTCAGGAGCGCGAGTTGCTGCTGGCGCAGATCCTTGCGGAACTTGAGGATGTTCAGCCTTTGCTCGAGAAGCGTGCGCTGGCGGGGGGTGATCTGGCCCGAAAGCGATTGCAGCGTGCGCTCGTATTCGGAGATCAGAGTCTCGTACTCGGCCTCGCCCAGCGGCTGCGCATTGACTCGGTCGAACGCCTGATCGAGCTCCTTGATGCGTGCCGCGGCACGCATGTTTGCGGTGACCGGAGCCGCGGGTGCGGGTGCCGAGGCGGTGGATGGAGTCGATCCGGGCGTGCCCTGTGCCGGCGTCGAACCGGCGTTGGTTGTGCTCTGATCGATCGTGACCGGGGCTGGCGTTGTTGTGCCGGGTTCGGTTGGTGCCGGAGACGACGACGCGGGAGCGCCGGCTGTGCCGCTGGTGTTCATGGGCGTAACGAGGCTGTTGTCCACAGCTGGAGTCGAGGGCGTGCTCGAGGGTGCGCTCGCGGGTGGGGAAGCTGCGGGTGTGTTTATTGTCGGTGCCGCGGCGACCGGCTCGGCTGTCGGAGTGGGTGAAGCTGCGCCCGCTTCGGCCACAGTTCCGCCCTTGGCGCGGAACGCGCTCACTTCTGCCGGCGTGGCCTTACGCAGATTCTTTGATTCGGTGAACGCGCGTGCTTCGGCGGGGACCGGTACGCGGTAGGCGACCGCACCGGAGCCCGCAGCACCCTCTTCAACCTGCAGAACTTTCAGACTCGTGCCGACAGGCAGCGTCGTCGGGAGGAGCGCCTTCCAACTACCCGCGAAGCCCGAGGTCTTGTTGCCGGCGAAGAGACGGCTCGGCTTGCTGAGCTTGAGTTCCTTGGTTGCGGGGTCGTAGGTCGCGTCTTCGGCGCGAACGATCGCAAAGGAGTCTGCGGGGTAGCTGATGCGCGACCAGTTGGCGCTCTCGCCATCGACAAGCACGACCGCGCCTTCCTGCAGCGCCCCCACTCTGTAGAAGACGGACGTATCTCCCGAGTGGACGTCGGCAGACGGAGCAACGATCACGGCCTGATAGGACGCGACGTCTTTCACTTGCGCGATCGCAAACGCGGGCAGCCCCGCGGCGACTGCAACGATACCGGCACGGGTGAGATCAAATCGGGAGAGCATGAGAGACTCCGTTCTGCTCGAATATGCTGGGCTGGCGATCGGCGTTCGGTCCGACCGGGGAGTACTTTACGCGGGGATTGCCGGTTGGTTTGTAAACACCAACCAACGAATCCATGTATTGATTTCGGCAAGACTTGCGCACGAACTGGAGCATTCGCGACCGTGGACGGAAGCCCCGAACAAATTGCCCAGGCGGTCGAACGCCTTCGGAGCGGCGGGCTGGTGGCCTTTCCGACCGAAACCGTGTACGGGCTGGGCGCGGATGCCTTCAGCGAAGAAGCGGTGCGGAAAGTCTTTGCGGCGAAAGGGAGACCGGCGCACAACCCGCTGATCGTCCACGTCTCCGGCGAAGAAATGGCGAAATCGGTCGCGGCAGAATGGCCGGAGGATGCGAAAAAGCTGGCGAGGAAGTTCTGGCCGGGGCCGCTTTCGATTGTTGTGCCCAAGGTTTCGACGTTGCCCGACGTCGTGACCGGGAGCGGACCGAACGTAGCGGTCCGATGTCCGGCGCACCCGTTGACGCTTGCGCTCCTCGAAGCATTTGGGAGCGGGTTGGTCGGGCCGAGCGCGAATATCTCCGGCTTTGTCTCGCCAACGACGGCGGCTCATGTCCGCGATGCGTTCGATGAGCGCGACGTTCTGGTTCTCGATGGTGGATCGTGCACGGGGGGAATCGAGAGCACGGTTGTGTCGGTGGTCGGGGGAAGCGCGCGGGTGCTTCGGAGCGGTTTGATCGATGCCGCGCTGATCGGCGAAGTGCTGGGACGAAATGTCGAGTGCGCGGACAGCGGCGTCATTCGCGCTTCGCCGACGGCATCAACGCCCGCTGAGGCACCGGGACAATTGGGCTCCCACTATGCGCCGCGAACAAAGGCGATCATGGTGGATGCGGACGAGGTCGAGAAAGTTGTGAATGGCGTGCGCGGAGTGTGCGTCGTGATGACGCACCAGTCTGAGGCGGATTCACCCTTCCCCGAACCCCTTCCCTCAGGGGAGCGGCTTCAGAAATCGCCCACCCCCAAGCCCCCTCCCTCCGGGAGGGGGATTCAGAGAGCACATGTCCTCCGCATGCCGGCGGACGCGCGCGGGTATGCGCGTCGGCTCTACGCGGCGCTGCGCGAAGCCGATGCGCTGCATGGGGAGCTGATTGTCATCGTGACCCCCCCGGATGAAAGCAAGAACCCGGTGTGGCGGGCGGTGCGGGATCGACTGAAGAGGGCGACGAGCGAACGCTAGAAAACACTCGGCAGATTGAGCGACTTGCGCACGCCGCAAAGTTGGCCGCAGTGCCAACCTTCATGCCAGGCTGCGCGATCGAGCGCGTCGAGTTTGTCGTTGCAGAAGCCGCCGGTCTCGACCGCCGGCGCCTTGGCGAGATCGGCGTCGGAGAGTTTCTTCGCCGCGGCGACGAACGCGTCGTACGAAGCATCAAAGTGCTTCTTCAGTTCTGCGAGCGAGGGATAGTTCTTTGCTTCGGGATTCGGCTTGCTCTTCATGCCGAAGAGCGCGTTATAGGAATCGGGAAGCGGATGCATCACGCCATCGAAGCAGGACTTGAACCACGCGTAGGTCGTCGCGAGGTGGCCGATGGTCCAAAGCGCATGGTTGTCCGTCGGTGAGGGCTGGTGCGTGAGCTTGCCCTCGGGAAAATCGGCCATTGCCTTCTGTGTCAAGGCGTGAGCGAAGGCGAGCGAATGAAGAGCGTGATCCCGCTGCGCAGTGGACATGGTCGTGACTCCTTGAACCGTCGGCGTCTACTGTTGGGCCCCCCGACAGGGCCTTCGGCCCGCGTTGGATGACCTAGAAAACGCCCGAGTTACCGAATCCCGAAAAAACTTCGGAATTCGCGAGCAGCAGCCCGTAGCAGCCTCACCCGAAAGCCCTCATGAGCACCCCTGCGACAACGACTCCCGCTCCGAATCAGATCCAGATCGCGGTCGCCAAGGGCGACGGCATCGGCCCCGAGATCATGGACGCCACGCTGGAACTCTTCAAAGCCGCCGGCGTGATGAATTGGGTGCACTTCCGCGAAGTGAAGATGGGCGCGGGCGTGTTTGCGGAGGGGAACAGCCGCGGCATGACGGACGAGGCGATCCGCGTGACGGAAGAGAGCGGGATCCTGTTCAAAGGCCCGATGGAAACTCCCAAGGGCGGCGGTGGCAAGAGCATCAACGTCACCGCGCGCAAGATGTGGAACGCGTTTGCGAACTATCGCGTGTTCAAGACGCTGCCGGGCGTGGAGACGGTGTACTCGAAGGCGGGGATCGCGATCGATTTCGCGATCGTGCGCGAGAACATCGAGGACACCTACGGAGGCGTCGAGCACCGCCTGAGCAACGACACGATCCAGTGCAAGCGTCTCATGAGCGCGCCGGGATGTGATGAGGTGCATCGGTTCGCGTTCCAAACGGCGCGCAAAGTGGGCGTGAAAAAGGTGCACTGCGGACACAAGGCCAACATCATGAAGATGACGGACGGCCTCTTTCTGGATCGCTTCCGCTCCACGGCGAAGGACTTTCCGGAGATCGAGACGGGAGACGTGATTGTTGATGCGCTGTGTTTGAATCTGGTGGTGAAGCCGCAGCAGTATCAGATCATCGTGCTGCCGAATCTGCAGGGCGACATCGTCAGCGACCTGTGCGCAGGGCTGGTCGGCGGGCTCGGGTTCGCGCCGAGCGCGAACATCGGGAATCACATCTCGATCTTCGAAGCGGTGCACGGGACGGCGCCCGATATCGCCGGGCGCGGCATCGCGAATCCGACGAGTCTTGTCCTGTCGGGGATGATGATGCTCCGGCACATCGGCCTGAACCGCGAGGCCTCGAACATCGAGAACGCGCTGCTCGCGACGCTCGAGAGCGGCGTGCACACGGGCGATTTCGGGGACAAGAGCAAACCCAGCGTCGGCACGCGTGACTTCACGAACGCGATCATCGGGAACCTGGGGAACAAGCCAAAGACGGTGCCCGCGGTGGATGTACCGGAAGCGAAGACCCCCACGTTCGTGCGCGAGGCCAAGCCGAGCGGGCCGCGGGTGATCCGCACGTTCAAGAACGTGGTCACCCACGTGGTCGGCTGCGACATTTATCTTGATACGCCGCTGAGCCCGCTGGCGCTGGCGGAAGAGATGCAGCGTGCCGCGGCGGATACGCCGTTCAAGTTGACGCTTATTTCAAACCGGGGCACGCAGGTCTGGCCGACTGGGAGCGTGTACACCGAGTGCGTGGACTATTACCGCGTGCGGTTTGAATTAAAAGACGGAGTCGCGCCGGGGAGTTTCGGGCAGAGCCGGTGTGTGGCGCTCATGGACCGCGTGGCGGAGAGCTTTACGGTGTGCTCGTACGAGTTGCTTCGCACGTTCGATGGAGTGAAGGGGTACAGCCTGGCGCAGGGGCAGTAGCGATGTCGGATGTCGATTGATGCTACTTGTAGTTATTTATCCTGCTCTTCGCGCAGCGCAAGCATCGACGAATAGGCGACGTAATACTTGTTGATATTGCGGACGTAGCGCACGGTCTCGATGCCGATTTCCTGCATCGCGATCTGTTCGACGTTGTCGAACCAGAGATTGGGGTTGAGCCCGGCGGACTTGGCCTTTTCGCGGAGTTGCCGGATGCGCCCCGGTCCGGCGTTGTATGCCGCGAGGGTGAAATCCACGCGCGGTCCGGGCGCGAGGTCGTCATCGCTGAAGTAGTTTTCGCGGAGCCACGACATGTACTTGATGCCGGCGTGGATGTTGTTGGCGGCGATTTCGATATTGCCGCAGTCCATTTGCTTGCCGGTGCTGGGAAGCAGCTGCATGATTCCGATCGCGCCGGCGCTGCTGCGCTTGTCCTGATCGAGCTGCGATTCCTGATATCCCTGTGCCGCCATGAGCAGCCAATCGAAATCGTACATCGAGGCGTACTTCCTGAAATCGGCCTTGAGGCGGTCGATGCGGACGCGACCGACGGGTTTGAGCGCATCCTTGCACCACTTTGCGTTCTCGAAATAGCGCTTGAAGAGGATGTTGCCGAGCAGCGTGCCCTTCTTGTGGTCGGCGACGAAGTGGTTGAGGCTTTGGAGCAGTTGCTTGCTGTCCGGTCGAACGGCAAAGGCGATGTTGTTGCCACTGGAAAGAAAAATGTCTTCGTGAACGGCGAGATCGGGCAGCACTTTCGCCCAGAGATTTGCGATGTGACGATCGCAGGCGGTGAAAGGAATGGAACCGGCGGAAACAAGTTCGAGAATGTCCTCGGTCTCGAGCGGTCGCTCGGGCGTGTGGATGCGGATCGGCTTTTCTCCTTCCTTGACCAGCCGCGCCGAGAGCGCCTTTGCGTGTGCTTCGTAGCTGGAACCTTCGACAAGAAGCAATTCCTGGCCGGCGAGATCGTCGATCGAATCGATTTTCGGGCTGCGCGGACCGCTGACAACGACCTCGTGGACATCCGAGATGTACGGATCGGAAAACGCGACCTTCTCGGCTCGCTGCGGCGTGATCGTGAAGTTGGAGGCGATGACATCGCCCTTTCCTTCTATGAGCGCCGGGATCAGATCGTCGAAGGCAACCGGAACAAAGACGAGCGTGAGTTTGCGGTCGTGATCGTCGAGACTTTTGACGAGATCATCGCGATAGGCTGTCATCAGATCGTGGGTGAAACCGAGGCACTGGCCTTGATCGACGAAGAAATCGGTGCGGGAGGGGCTGACAAGCACGCGGATCACCCCGAGCTTGAGCATTTCGGGGAGATCGTCGTGGCGGAGCGAGCCGACACGCTGGACGAGAATGTCGGATTGGGACTGGGCGCGGGAGGAGGGCGCGAGCAGCAGGCATGCGGCCGCGAAAAGGATTCTTGCGATCATGCGGCCCAGTCTACGGCACTTGGCAAAGTGCGGCGGCTCTCGCCGCCGCAGCAGCCAGAAGCCCATTCGGCGGTACGCCGGCTTAGACTAGTGTCCGACCAGTCGATATACTTCGGTATGGCCGACTTCAAAGACAACCGCATCGGCGCCTATGACGCGAAGACCCACTTTTCCGACCTTCTTGAACGCGTGGAGAACGGAGAAGAAGTGACGATCACGCGACACGGAGCGCCGGTAGCGAAGATGGTCCCGGTTCGGCGGAGTTCTGCCGCGAAAAAGCGGGCGGCGATCGAGGGCATGCGCAAGCTCGCGAAGGGGATGAAGCTCCGTGGACTGCGGATCAAAGACCTCATCGCGGAGGGGCGCCGGTGAGCGCCGCGTTTGTTCTCGATTGTTCGACGACTCTCACTTGGCTCTTCGACGAAGAAGCGACGCCGGAAACTGGTGAATTGCTCTCTCGATTGCAAGAAGAAGCGGCAGTTGTTCCGGGCTTGTGGATGCTCGAAATTGCGAACGCGCTCGCGATGGCGGAAAAGCGCAAGCGGAGCACGCCCGCACAATCAGACAAGTTTCTGAAGATGTTGTCTGCGCTCGACATTGATGTCGATCATGAATTCGCGAGCCGGGCGTTCGGCCCGCTGTTGTCGCTCTGCCGCGCGCACGGGTTGACCAGTTACGACGCCGCATACCTCGATCTTGCAGCGCGGCGGCGCCTGCCGCTGGCGACGATGGACAAGCAGCTCGCGACCGCTGCAAGGAAGTTGAAGATTGCGGTGCTCGGATAGCGAGTGCACTCAGGATGTCGGCTTGGCTTCCTTCGCCCAACTGTCTTTCAGCGTCACCGTGCGGTTGAACACGAGTTTGCCGGGCGTCGAATCCTTGTCCACATTGAAATAGCCCAGCCGCTCGAACTGGAAGCGTGCGCCTTCGAGGGCTTCGTTGTTGTACTTCGCATTCTCCGCAAGCCAGGGCTCGACGAGCGCCTGCACCACTTCGAGCGAGTTCGGGTTGAGATCGTCGAGGTAGCTCCCGGTCTTCTCGCCCGGAACCTCTGCCGTAAACAGTCTGTCAAACAGTCGGACTTCCGCCGGCACGGCGTGCTGCGCGCTCACCCAGTGGATCGTGCCCTTGACCTTCTTGGTCGGCTTGCCGTCGGGCCCGACGGGCGCGTCGCCCCCTCGCGTCTCTGGGTCGTAGGTCGCGCGGATGCCGGTGATGTTTCCCGCGGCGTCCTTCTCCACTCCCGTGCACGTGATGAAGTACGCCCAGCGCAGACGAACCTCGGCCCCGGGCGCCAGCCTGAAGAACTTCCTGGGCGGGTTTTCCATGAAGTCATCCTGCTCGATGTAGATGACTTTGGAGAACGGCACCTTGCGCTTTCCGACGCTCTCGTCTTCGGGGTTGATGACAAAATCGAGTTCGTCCACCTTCGACTTGCCATCGGGTTCGGCGGGCCAGTTTTCGATCGTCACCTTGAGCGGCTTTAGCACCGCCATGCCGCGCGGCGCGATCTTGTTCAGGACGTCGCGCACGGCGTTTTCGAGGCGTCCGATGTCGATGTAACTCTCGACCTTGGTCACGCCGACATCGGTGACGAAATTGCGGAGCGCCTCGGGCGGGTAGCCCCGCCGACGCATCGCACTGATCGTCGGCATGCGCGGGTCGTCCCAGCCCGACACTGTATTCTCTTCCACCATCTTGAGCAGGTTGCGCTTGCTCATGACGGTGTAGGTCGGGCGCAGTTTGGCGAACTCGATCTGCTGCGGATGATGGATCTTGGGAAGGGATGACCAGGGAGCCGCAGAATCACCGGTCTGGAGACCGGTGCCACCAGAGCCAGCACGCCCGTCGTTGATCGCATCGATGAACCAGTCGTAGAGCGGGCGGTGATTCTCGAACTCAAGCGTGCAGATGCTGTGCGTGATCCCTTCGAGCGAATCTTCGAGCCCGTGCGCCCAGTCGTACATCGGGTACATCGACCACTTGTCGCCGGTGTTGTGGTGGCGCTCGTGGATGATGCGGTACATCACGGGATCGCGCAGGTTGAAATTCGGCGAGGCGAGATCGATCTTCGCGCGCACGGTCATCGCGCCGTTCGGATGCTTGCCGTCGCGCATCTCTTTGAGCAGCCTCAAACTCTCTTCGATCGGGCGATCGCGATGGGGAGAAGTCGCGGGAACCGTCGGCGTGCCGCGGCGGGCGGATACCTCCTCCCCCGACAACTGGCAGACGTACGCCTTGCCCTTGCGCACGAGTTCCTCGGTGAACGCGTACATCTGATCAAAGTAGTTGCTCGCGAAGTGCAGCCCGCCCGCGTTCGGGCCGGTGTCGAAATCGCCCCCCAGCCACTTCACGTCGCGGATGATCGAATCGACGTATTCCTGTTCTTCCTTCGCCGGGTTGGTGTCGTCGAAGCGCAGGTTGAACTTGCCCCCGTACTTCCTGGCGAGACCGGAGTTCAGGCAGATGCTCTTGGCGTGGCCGACGTGCAGGTAGCCGTTTGGTTCCGGCGGAAAACGAGTGTGCACCCGCGGCACGTTCGCCCGGGCCGGCTCCTTGGCGCCCCACGTCCCCCATTTTTTGGAAGCGTTGTCCGCCTCGACGATCTGCTCGAGAAAGTTCAGCGAGCGATCTTGCGATGACGATTCCGCGGCGGGCGGATTGGAAGGCGCGACGGGCTTGCCACCGGAAGGTTTGGAAGTGTTTGTGGGACCGGTCATAAGGGCGGGATTCTACGAGCGAAAGAGTTCAGGAATCGCCCTTCACAGGAGTCTTTGGCGGGGGCGCGGGTACGCTCGGCGCATGGCGATTCCAAACCACAAGCTTCAGCTTCGTGTTCTGCCCGGACTGTTCGCCTACGCAAGGCTCGAACCCGGAGCCGAACCGCCGACGTGGGCCGAGAACGAGACACTCTTCTTGCGGGTGCGCACTCGCACCGAGCAATGCGTGATCTGCCCGGATTCGGCGGTGCCGCCGGGTATTCGGAAGGAAGGCCCGTGGAGGATCATCGGTATCGATGCGACCCTGGATTTCAATCAAGTCGGGATCATCGCGAGCCTCGCGGTGCCGCTCGCGGACGCGGGAATAAGCATCGCGCCGATCGCGAGCTTTGATACCGACTACATCCTGGTACGCGAGAGCGACCTTGATCGCGCAAAGGCAGTTCTCACCCAAGCCGGCCACCGTTTCAGTTGATCATCGCTCAGGTCCTGCCCACCACCAGCACAATCCAGTCATCTTTGAGTTCCGACGGCTCGTGCACCGCCCACGGCACTTCTCCGGGCACAACATTGCATTCGGTGTACACCTCGGTTGATGCGAAGCCCACTTCGATCATCGCTTCGCGCAGCTCGGCAATGCTCCAAAGCCGCCAGCGGTAGACGAACGCCCGCGGCAACTCCTGCACGATTTCTCCCGCCCGCTCGACTTTGAACGAAATGGAGTTCGTCACCATTCCCGTCAGTGCATCGGCCTCCTCGTGCGCCCAGTGATAGTGGATGATTTCGCCCGTTCGCGATGGGTGTTTGCGGGTCAGCGAGCCGAGCTTGAACGCCGATGCGCCGCCGTACGTATCGCAGACGAATACTCCCCCGCGGTCGCCCCTGGCTACGCGAGCAAGTCGCTCTCGCGAATGCCGCAGATAGCTCACGAGTTCCGAACGAGTATGGAGGTAACCGACCGAGAAGTTTCCGACAAAGACAACGTCGGCTGCGGCTCCATCTCCGACATGCGGATTGCGGCAATCTGCGCGGAGCACCCTGAGCGCCTCCGGACTTTGCCGCGAAGCTCGTTCAACACAATCGGGATCGAGATCAACCGCGACCGCCCGCGCCGCTTCGCCGAGACGTCCGGCATCTTCGAGCCACCGGCGGCTCAGTGCAGCGGTGCCGCAGAAATCCTCACGCAAAACCCGCGGGTGATTTCCATGCACCGCGCGCAGAAACTTCGCGACGTGCGCGGGTGATTGCACACAGGCTTCGTAGCAATCAAATCTGTCGAGTTCGCGCACCCCGGATTGTTGCGGCACGCGGCCGATCGGCTACTTCGGCCCGTCGTCACGAGTCGGACCGGTTGCGATTTTCTTTGTTGCCGGCGAAGCGGGCGGGATTCGCGTCGAAGCCGGAGCGATCTTGGCCGGCTGATTGGAAACGACTTTGGTCGGGGCCGAAGCCTTCTTCGGCGTCGGCGCGGGGATCGTCGAGTTCAACGGCTTCACGTTGATCGTTTGCCAATTGGATGCGTCGTTCCGGACCCCCGACTGGCTTAGCGTGTTTTCGAGCGCCCGGTCGAACTCATCAAGCAAGGGATGACCGATCCAGGAGATGTTTCCATCGGCCCCGATGATGAACGTGCAGGGGATGCCGCCACGCTGCGCGGGGACCATCCAGTTCGACCACATGAAGCCGTTTCCGTCGTAGGCCACGGTGTAGTCCATCCGGCTCCCCTGCTTGGCAACGAAGCTCTCTGCCTTCGTCAGGCGGTCGTCGAGGTTTGACTGCGTCGGCTGCTCGGAGGCAGTCACGCCGATGATGACGATGTTGGGGTATTTCTTCTGGAGCTCGGTCAGGTGCGGGATGCTTCCCACGCACGGCGTGCACCATGTGGCCCAGAATTCGATGACGTAAACGCGGCCCGGCTCGTACGTATAAACCGGCGCGCCCTTCAGCCAGCGATCGACCGAGATGCGGGGAGCGCGCGACCCGGCGGTCAGCGCCGGAGCCTGAGCGGCTTCGGCGTTGTTCGCGACGGCGTGACTCGTCGTCAGGGTGGCGCAGCATGCGATGGCAAGACCGGCGGCGGCAAAGATTGGACGGATCTTCATGGGTCGGCACCCCGGGGCTTCGACGGCGGCGCACTCGGTCGCGCGGCGTATCCCGATGCTCGATATCGGGCAGGAAGATCGGACTTTTTGTGCCGACTTGAATGAACTTCGAGTTCAGTATTTTGCACGGAATTTTGTCGTGCAGAGTCTGCGCGACACCCGCGAGTTCTCCGCGCGATTCGCGCAGAAATCGACACCGGAAAAGGGTGTGGGGTCGCCGGGCTTTTTGGGGTTCGCGGTCGACCGGAAGAGTGATCGCTTCACTGTCTGCCTCCCCAACCCCACAAAAAAAATGCCCCGAACGCGGGGCATCTCTTGGTTTCAATGTCAAACAGGCGGTCGACCAGAAAGGGACGGAAGATCAATTGTCCTTTTTCATGTCCGCGTTGGCCGCCTCGACTGCACTCTTCAGATTCTCCCCGAAGGCGGGAACTCGCGGGTCTCCGATCCAGACGATCTTCCCGTCCCCACCGACGATGAAAGCATGCGGGATGGTGCTCACCCCTGCCGCACCCATCCAAGCCTTGCTCACCTTGCGATCAGCTTCGAATGCGACGCGATAGTTCATGTTGTCGCCTTGGTCCTTCACGAATTTCTGAACCCTGGCGAAGCGTTCATCTTTTCCGCCTTTGCTCACTCGCTCGGAGCTCGCCATCCCGATGATGACCACACTGTCCTTGTACTTTTTCTGCATCTCGGTCAGGTGCGGAATGCTTTGGAGACACGGCCCACACCACGTCGCCCAGAACTCGACAACGTAGACCTTGCCCTGGTCGAACTTCTTGACCGGATCACCCTTGATCCATTTCGACGGATAGAACTCGGGCGCGTTCGAACCGACTTCGAGCTTTCTCGATTGCGGCGAACCCGACCCAGCCCCGGCCTTTTCTCCCGCAAGCGCGGTTGACATCGCCATCGGAGGCAATGCGAGACATGCGGCAATCGTCCCAACTGCAAGCAACAAGACCGACGGCTTGGAAAGAAGACGCATGGCAACTCCTCTATCGATCTGTTCGCCACAAAGAACGACTCACGAATCAGGTTGCGACCTGTACCCGGCCGGGTCAACCTCTATTAGAGGGAATACCGCTCGCCGAGTTCCGCAGAAAAGCCGTTCGTTCAACAAATGTTCCCGAACTTCTTCAAGCAAGTATCCATCCGCACGAGAGCCGAACGCTTTCCCAGGACTGCGAGTGTTTCGCCCAGAGGCGGGCTGACCGCAGCGCCGGCGACAGCCACGCGGATTGCCTGCGAGACAGGTCCCATGCCGGTTGCGGCCTGCTGCCCGACCTGCTCGATCAGAGAATGCAGCAATTCCGACTTCCACTCTGTTTCCGACACGGTTTCAAATCGGTCGCGGATGGTGCGAAGGAGTTTGAGACCCGCGCGGTCGCTCGTGAGCAAGTTCTTGTCTGCGGCGGCAGGATCGAAATCGGTGGCGGCATCCGAGCGAAGCAGGAACGCCGAAGCTTTCACTCCATCACGCAACGTCTTGGCCCGGGGTTTGACGGCGCGCGCCAGCAACAGCCAGCGCGAATCAGAATCTCCCACCGCTCTCGCAAAGTCCGGCTCGAATTCCGTGCACCACTCGCGCCAGCGCTTTGCAAAGAGGTCGTCCGGCAAGGCGTTGATCGCGTCGGCGTTGAAACTCAGCAGTTTCGCGCGGTCGAACTTGGAACTGGTCTTGCCGATGCGCTCGATCCCGAAGTGCTCGGCGAGAAACTTCATGTCGAACTTCTCGAGGTCCTTGCCGTCGGCGGTCTTGAGACCGGGGTTCCAGCCGAGCAGCGAGACGAAATTGGTGATCGCCTCGGGCAAATAGCCGTTCTGACGAAAATCCCACACTTCGATTTCGGGGAGCGCAACCTTGAAGTGCTTCGCGAGCGATTGCGCGACTTCCAAACTGTCGTTGTCGGCGCTCAGGAACTGTCCGATCAGCTTTTCGTCCTGTCCGCTCGCGGATGCCAGCGTCGCAGGCGTGATCGACTTGTCCTTCGCGATCGCGTCCTTTGCCGCCTTGCGCGCGAACTTCGCCTTGTCTCGCTTGCTCATCTTGCTGCCGTCCATGTTCACGATGAGCGGCATGTGGGCATAGAACGGCGTGCGGAAGCCGAGAGCGTTCTGCAGCGCGACGTGGCGCGGCGTGTTGTTGAGATGCTCCTGCGCGCGCATCACGTGCGTCACGCCCATCGTCTCGTCGTCGATCACGACCGCGAAGTGATAGATCGGGAAGCCGTCGGCCTTACGGATCACGAAATCGTCCATCTCGCCCGCGGCATACTTCACATCGCCCAGAACTTGATCGTGGACGACGATCTCTTCGCGCGGCGCCGCGAACCGCATCACGTGGCGCTCGCCGGCCTGCGCGCGATTCCAGCGCGCTTCGAGCGCGGCATTGAACTTCCCGAATTCGATCTCCGCCGGGCGCGGATAGCGGTAGGTCTGCTTCGCCGCGACCGCGGCTCTTCGCTGCGCCTCGATCTCTTCGTTGCTCTCGAAGGCCGGGTACGCGCGCCCGGCTTTTACGAGCTGTTCGAGATACCTGTTGTAGATCGGGACCCGTTTGGCCTGAAAGAACTCCCCCACTGGTTCACGACCGCTTCCGGCTTCCCAGTCGTGCTGACCGATCGAACCGTCTTTGGCAATGTAGGGGCCGAGGTCATTGACGATGCCGAGCCAGTGCAGGTCTTCGATGATGCCGCGGGCGGATTCGAGGCTGCTGCGTGCCGCGTCGGTATCTTCGATGCGGAGCATGAAGCGGCCGTTGTTCTTTTTGGCGAAGGCCCAGCAGAAGAGCGCGGAGCGCGCGCCGCCGATGTGAAGATGGCCGGTGGGAGAGGGCGCGAAGCGCGTCACGAGTGGGCTTGAAGACATGGGAGGCAAGGGTAGGAATGAGATGCTACTTCGCGGGAGTGGCGCGAACATGCCGCATTCGATCAAAGTGCGCGTATATGCTCAGCACGCCCGGGCGATCCTTGGTCCGCTCGACGCATCACAGAAGAACCATTCCAGAATTCGGAACTTTCCGGCGGCGAGCGATACCACGCGGCGACGCCGGTCTTCATCTACTTCTCCATACATTCCTCGCCCGGAGCACATTCGACTTTGACCTTCGCTCCGGATGGTTTAGACTGGGGCGACGGGAGCGTGCCGCCGGCTCGCCCCCGCTGACAATCCGGTCGGTTGTGTCCCCGAGCTCACCTATCTACGGAGGAAATGCCCATGACCACCACTCAAACCCAATCTCATACCGCGGGAGGCCAAGGTGCCCGCTCCGTCGCCGACGTCAGAAACATCTGCCTCGTCGGTTCGGGCGGAGCGGGAAAAACGACACTCACCGAGAAATTGCTCTTTAGCGCCGGTGCGACCAAGCGGGCAGGAACGGTGGAAGAAGGGAACACAGTCAGCGACTTCTCCGAGGAGGAGCGGCACCACAAGCATTCGCTCCAGCCTTCCTTTCTTCACTTTGACTATGAAGGCCACGATGTGCATCTCATCGATACGCCCGGCCTCGTCGATTTCATCGGGCATGCGATCGCGTGCTTTCCCGCCGTCGAAACGGTCGCCGTGGTGATCGATGCGCACAAGGGAATCGATTCGGTCGTTCGCCGGCTGATGAGCGTCGCCGCGGACCGCAAGATCCCGCGCATGATCATCGTCAACAAAATGGAAGAGAACGCCGACGGGCTTGAGGAACTCGTCGCGCGCATTCGCGAAGTTTTCGGGGCCATCTGCCTTCCGATCAATCTTCCGACCTTGAAGGGAAAGAAAGTTATTAACGTTTTCGAGCACGACGGGCACGACGCCGCCGGCGATCAGACCGATTTCTCATCCGTACACGAGGCGCACAAGGCGATCGTCGAGCAGGTGATCGAGGTCGACGACGAACTCACGATGGAATATCTCGAGAAGGGCGAAGGCGCCGGCTTTGATCCCGAGAAGCTGCACGCGGCATTCGAGAAAGCGCTCGGCGAAGCGCACCTTGTCCCGATCTGCTTCTGCTCGGCCAAGACCGGCGCGGGCGTCGATGATCTGCTGCACGTCTTCGCCAGCCTCTGCCCGAGCCCCCTCGAAGTGAGCCCGCCCGAGTTCGAGATCCGCAAAGGCGCCGACGAGAGCGGCGCCCCGATCGAAGAGGAGTTCGTGCCCAAGCCCGATCCCAAAGGAAAAGTCATCGCGCACGTCTTCAAGGTCGCGACCGACGCGTTCGTCGGCAAGCTCGGCATCTTCCGTGTGCATTCGGGCACGATCAAACACAAGCAGGAACTCTACATCGACGACAACAACAAGCCCTTCCGCGTCGGGCATCTCTTCAAGTTGCAGGGCAAGGAGCACGTCGAAGTTTCGGAGGTCGGGCCCGGCGAGATCGCCGCGATCAGTAAGGTGGACGACCTGCACTTCAACGGCATCCTGCACGAAGCGCCCGAGGCAAGCACCGTCCACCTCCGCGCGCTCCCGTTGCCCAAGCCGCTCTACGGGCTGGCGATCCAACTCAAGAACCAATCGGACGAAACCAAGTTTTCCGCAGCTTCGCACAAGATGATGGCGGAAGACCCGAGCCTCCGCATCGAGCGCATCGCCGCGACCAACCAGACCGTGATGCGCGGACTGGGCGAACTTCACCTGCGCATCGTCATCGAGAAGTTCAAGAAGCAGTTCAACATCGAGTTGATCACAAGCCAGCCCAAAGTCGCCTACAAAGAAACCATCACCGGGAAGGCAGATGGGCACCACCGCCACAAAAAGCAGACCGGCGGCGCCGGGCAGTTCGGCGAGGTCTATCTCCGCATCGAGCCTCTGCCTTCCGATCACCCGACCGGCTTCGAATTCGCGAGCGAGGTCGTCGGCGGCACGGTCCCCCGTCAATACTGGCCCGCAGTCGAGAAGGGAGTGAAGCAGGTCATCGAGAACGGCGCATTCGCCGGCTACCCGATGCAGGGAATCCGCGTCGCGCTCTACGACGGCAAGTATCACGACGTCGACAGCAAAGAAATCGCGTTCATCACCGCCGGCCGCAAGGCATTCATCGAAGCGGTCACCAAGGCCAAGCCCAAACTGCTCGAGCCGTACGTGACCGTCGAGGTCACCGCGCCCAGTCGCTACATGGGCGATATCGCCGGACATCTCTCCACCAAACGCGGCCGAGTTCAGGATTCCGAGGTTCAGTCGGGTGACACGTGCATTGTCCGTGCGGTCGCTCCGCTGGGCGAACTCTCGAACTACGCCAACGAACTCAAGAGCATGACCGGCGGCGCCGGCAGCTTCTCGATGGACTACAGCCACGACGAACAAACGCCGCCCCAGGTCCAGGCGGCCGTTGTTGCGGCATTTAAGCCCCAGGAAGAGAAAGAATGAGGGTTGTGCTAGGCTGAGGACGGCAAGCGGATCGTCCTCTAGGCGCGATCTTAGGAGGTATCGATGTCGGAACGCAAACCGATCTCTTTCATTGTCACCGTGATCGCCCTCGCTGCGGCAGGGAGCGTGCTCTACTACTACGTTCACCAGCTACCGACTGATGTCGGAGCGACCACCGCCTCCGCGGGGGTCCAGGGAATCTCGCTGCACGAACTCGCGGAGCGCGGCGACACCGAAGCTCTGGCGGCGCAGATCCGGAATGGGGCGAAACTCGACGTTGTCATCGAGTCCGGTCCGCTCTGGCAACGCGGCATGACGCCTCTGATGGCCGCGATCGTTGCGGGGCAGGACAAAGCAACCCAGACAATCCTCGATGCGAAGCCCTCACTCGATGTCCGAAGCCGCGATGGGCGCACGGCGCTCATCTGGGCCGCGGGCTGGGGCACGCCGAACATGGTGCAGCACCTGCTTGATGCCGGCGCCGAAAAGAACGTGCGTGATGAAGCGAACTGGACGGCGCTCATGATGGCCGCGGGTCGAGGTGATGCACAGAGCGTGAATCTCCTTGTGAAGTCGGGCGCCGATATCAACGCCAAAAACAAGTGGGGGCAGACAGCGCTGATGACGGCGCTGCGCGCCGGCAACGTGGAAAAAACCGAAATCCTTCTCGAAGCGGGCGCGAACCCGAACGACACCGACCTCAACGGCCTGACGCCGATGCACATGGCCGCCGAAGGCGGCGCGCCGGTAGAAGTCATCTCGATGCTCGTGAAACGCGGCGGCAATATCAACGCGCAGTCCGCCGATGGTTTGACTCCGCTGATGATCGCCTGCGATCGCGCAGACGTCGAGCGAGTGAAGATCCTGCTGGCGAACGGATGCAAGACCGAACTCAAAGACAAGGACGGCGCGACGGCACTCGATTGGGCGCTCCGCCGTTCGGACGACAACGGGAACGCGGTTGCCGAACTCGTCCGAAAGTCGCATTAACTCGTCTCGATCCGGGCCGCGTCAGAAACAGCACGACAGCACTCTTCAGAGCGGAAGGGTGCTTCGTTTTTGCGCACCTTGGGCGCAGTCGTTGCGCCGCGGGCGCAAATCTTCAACGTGGTGGCGACTCCGTGACGACTACAGAGGCTCAACGCCGCTAGATTCTTCTCCCGCGCCGTCTCCCAGCCGCCACACGCATGAACACAATCAACACCAGCGCTTCAATCCGGCTCTCGCAAACCTACGGCGCGCCCGCCAGCGCTCAGGCGAATGCAGGGAGCGTCGCCGGGACGATTTCTCGTGCCGCGGGTGTTTCGGATCAAGTCGCGATTTCGCGTCCGGAGAAACTGAGTAACAGCATCGAGCGCCTCACGTCGGGCGCTGTCAAGCAACCCGCGATCGAAAAGAGTGCGCCCGCAAAGTCGGTGTTCGCCGCACCCGCGGTCTACACCTCGCGCGGGACTCTTGCGATGCACGCGCAGCCCGGAGATCGCAACGCCGCGGCGACCGGTGTCGCGATCGGCCGCTCGCTCGACGTCAACGGATAAACGGCTATTTTCCCGCGACACCCGAGAAGATTTTCGCGTCGAGCACGCGCCCGATGATGAGCGCGCAGTCGGCTTCGAGATCGAGCCGTCGCACCACTTCGCAGTCAATCGCCGCGAGCGATCGACGCAACACCGGCGCCTGACTCTGCAGGGTTTCCCACGCGATGCAATCGAAGGGATCGTCGTCGCGCGGCGCATCGTCTGCAAACTTTCGGGGTGACAACGCGTCCGCGCTATCGAGAACACTGATCGAAAAAGCGCGGCTGTCTCGGATCAGCGGCTCGATCCAGTGACCGCGCCGAATCGAAACTCCGACCATCAACGGCTCGTCTGCAACGACCGCCACACTGCGCGCCACCACTCCGGCGCGCTTGCCCTCGAAGCCTGCCGCCATCACAAAAGCGCCGGCGGGCAAAAGCGAGAGAACCGACAGCGCCTCCGACCGACGGGACTCGGGCAGTGGCAAATACTCAACCACGCCACCCACGTCGGCTCTTCGAGAACGTAACACCAGTGGACACATGGATATATCTCGCAGGCAACCGCGCAGACGTTGCGCGAAGCGACAGATTATCCACAACTCGCAAACTCGCGCAAAAGTTATACACAACTCGTGCACTTCGTGGGGGAAGGTGTTGCAAAGTGTCGAAAAGTGGGTATCTTTCCCAAGTCGGGTCGCGTCGTGCGGGACGCCGCGATTCTCCGGCCTGAGGGATGTTTCCAGTGCTATCGACCGGGGGTTTCAGTGCTGTTCACCGGATCGACGGAGCTGACCATCGACGCGAAGCAGCGTCTGGCCATCCCGGCGAAGTACCGGTCGCAGTGGAACGAGGGAATCGATGGCAAAGCCTGGATCTGCGTTCCGTGGCCGGAAGGGATGCTTCTGCGGCTCTATCCCGAAGGCACGTTCGAGCGGATCGCGAACCTGCAGAACGCGGGGCGCGAGACCTTGATGCCTTCGTCGGATCAGGCGCAGCTCGAAGCAGAGTTCTTCTCGCTGGCGGAACGGGTCGAGCCCGATTCTGCCGGACGGCTCTCGCTACCCAAGCAGCACCTGGAGCTGGTTGGGATGCCGAGCGAGGTCGTGGTCATCGGGGTGAGGGATCGCCTCGAAGTCAGGGGACGAGATGCATGGAAGCCGAATTTGAAGGAGCGGTTCCAGACGATGCCCAGACTCGCGGAAAAGTTCACGCGTACGACCAATTCGGGAGATGGGAAGAGATGAAGTGCGTTGAGGTTCGATTTCAACCGGCGACCCAGGCCTGCGGCGAATTCGGCCGCGAGGAAGGTCGCGTCGGGTGGGGACGTACCGCTTGAAACCAGGCCCGGCAACGGGACGTTTGGGGAGGGTGTGAATCAATCCGCCGCGAGCTCGAAAGGGCTCCGGCCGAGTTGGAAAGTTTGGCCCGCGGTTCGCGGAGAGATCCGTAGATCGCTGGCAAGAAGAGAGTTGCGTTGGTTTGGTGTGGGCTGACAAGTGAATCGTTTCTCGATTTGAGTGCGCCGGGGTTGCCCGGCGCGGGGATTGCAAAGGGATTTGCCCCGCGGCGCATGGATGCGCCGATCGCCCGAACCCGACGACGATCGCATGATGCGATCGGATGACGGTTCATTCTCTCCCCCACGCGACGGGCAACCTTGCACGGCCGCAGTCCGGTGCACTCGACCGAGTTCTACGTCATGCCGCCGCGGGCGAGAGCGCACGGGGGCATTTCAAGGCGGCTGCGCCGAATCTTTTGGGGTCGTCGCGCCGCCGGAAAGCAATTTGCCGCCGAAGTTGGCGACACCAACTTCGCGCGCGGGTCGGGGATCTGAATCACCACCACCACCGGCGGCGGGCGCACCACTCCCACCATTCGTAGATGCCCGTCGCCACCACCGAGACCGCCCCGGTTCACCACCGGGGCGGTTGTGTTTCGGCCGGATGCCGGGTCTCACACGCACAAAAGCTGGTCGTATGCCGCGGCGAAGATGACAAAGTCCGCGTCATCCACAAAGCCGTCGTAGTTGAGATCGCCCGGGCAGAAATCGGGGACGCCGGGCGTGCCGCCGGGGCAGATGAGATCGTTGTACGCCGCGGCGAACTGCACAAAGTCCGCATCGTCGACAACGAGATCACAGGTGAGGTCCGACGTGCAGAGCGCGACGCGGGCGACGCTGGTCGATACCGTGCCGCAGGGGTTGGTGACTCCGCCGCCGAACTTGATGTCCTTGATCGGCCCCACCGCCCGCGCTCCGGTGATCGTGATCTCCGGTCCGTCCCAGCCGGCAACCTCGAACGAAAACTGCCCGGTGGAATCGACGAAGACCGGGCCGGTGATCGGCTCGAAAACGCCGCTGTCCGGTGGCGACTCGACGCTCCACTGATACGTCACGTCGCCGGGCGCCTCGATCGTCATGCCGAGAGTCGCGCTCGAATTCGGATCGGCGCAGACCGCGCGATCAACGGGATCGGTGATAATCGTCGCGACACTCGGGCAGGGAAGGCCCTTGATGAGAAACGCGCGGCGTTGGCCGTTGAACGTGCCCGTGCCCGCGATCGCCGAACCGTCGTTCGAAACGCCCCACGACTCTTCGAGCACCCAGCCAGTCAGATTGCCGCCGAGCGAAGTGACCCATGTCGCGAGGTCGAGCATTCCGGTGTTGGTGCTCCAGTAGCAGGCTCGATAGGTGTTGAGGCCGATCTTCGCGCGACCCGTCACGACCTTTCCATCAAAGTTGGTCGATCGGCTGTAGGAATCGGTCGTTCCGAAGGGTGTGCCGAGATTCTGCATTGTCGCGTTCACGTATCGAAAGATTCGATCACCCGATGGGATCTGCGCATCCCCCACGATCACCACGTTGTTCTTGCTGATCGCGTACGCGCGCAAGTCGGTTGCCCCCGCGAGCGGACCGAGGTCCTGAACGATGTTTCCCGGCAACCAGCGAACGGCGCGATATCCGCTGCCCGACCAGGTGCTTCCGCCCACAATCGTCGAGCCATCGGAGCTGATTCCGTACGCGGCAGAGCCGAAGACTCCATTCGGCAGCGACGGGAGCACCGTCAGCCCGCCCCCGCCGGGGTTCACCCACTTCACCGCGTACGTGTTTCCGCCCGTCGTGTTGCTGTATCCCACAACGATGTTGGTGTCGCCGCTGATCCCGGTTGCCAGCCCGAGCGTGCCGCCTGTCAGCAGGCCGAGGTTTTGCATCCCGCCCCCGACCGTCCATCGGAACAATTTATTGCTCCCGTTGCCGGCGATGCCGATCCCGTTGTAGTCCATCGAGTTGCCGGCGGTCGTCGTGATGTTCGCGGGCGTCCCGAGGTTCACCAGCCCACCCGCGATGCTCCATCGGAACGCGTAGTAGAAAGTCTGATTGTTGAAGATGTAATCGCCGTAGCCGGTCACGTAGGTGGCATCGTGGCTCACTGCCGCTCCGTGCGATTCCGTGCCACCCGGATAGATGCCGAGGTTGTAAATGACAGGCGGAGCAGCGGAAGCCGAAATCGCGGCGGTCAAGCCGGCTGACGCAGCGAGCAATGCTTTATTCAACATGGCGAGCCTCCCAAAGAGCGCGGTTCACGCCCCTCCAGCCTTGCCTGTTCGGGCCAAATCCTTGCTCGAAATTTGGCAACTTTGCAAAGAAAACTGGCTGTCCGGACCTCAGATCGCTCGTTCCCGCATCAGTCCCTTGCCTTTGACGACCTCGCCGATCACGAACACCGATTCGCCCAGTCTCTCGAGTTGCTCTTTGATGCTCTCGGCGAACGCCTTCCTCACGATCACGCAGTAACCTATTCCGAGGTTGAAGACACGCTTCATCTCGTCATCCGCGATGTTGCCATGCTGCTGGAGGAACGTGAACACCGGCGGCACAGGCCAGGTTGAGCGATCGATGATCGCGTCGCAGTTTTTCGGAATTGAGCGGACCAGATTGTCGGCGAGGCCGCTGCCGGTGATGTGCGCCATGCCGCTGATCACGTTCTTGACGCGGTAGTTGCGTTGGAGTTTGACGATGTTCCCGGCGTAAATCCGCGTCGGCGTGAGCAACACCTGCCCGAGCGTGCGCGGGCCGCCGTTGCCTCCTGCCTTCTTCTTTCCCTTTGTCCCTTTGCCCCTCTGCCCCTTCGCCACTTCGTTCAGCTCTTCATACACCTTGCCGAGATCAAGCCCCGCGTGCTGCACGACTTTCCGCACCAGCGAGTAACCGTTGCTATGGATCCCGCTTGAAGCGAGGCCGAGGATCACATCGCCCGGGTGCACTCGTGTCGGATTGATCGCGCGCTTGAGTTCGACGACGCCGACGCAGAAGCCCGCGAGATCGAAATCGCCCGCGCGATACACATCGGGCATGTTCGCGGTCTCGCCCCCGAGCAACGCGCACCCGCTCTGCTTGCAACCCTCGGCGACGCCTTCGACGATCGCCGCGAGCATTTTCTTATCCACCGTCGGCACGGCGATGTAATCGAGAAAAATCAGCGGCTCGGCGCCCTGCACGATCAGGTCGTTCACGTTCATCGCGACGAGGTCGATTCCCACCGTGTTGAACACGCCGAGATCCGCGGCCAATTTCACCTTCGTGCCCACACCATCACAGCACGCGACAAGCACCGGGTCTTTGTAGTTGCGGCTGAAGAGACCTTTTTTGTAATCGAGCCGGAAGAGCCCGGCGAAGCCGCCGGGGTTCGGGATCACGCGCGGGCCGAATGTTCGGCGCATGGTCGATTCGAGCGACTCGGTGAACGAGTCCTTCTCGTTGATGTCGACGCCGGCGGAGGCGTAGGTGAGCGAAGCGCGGGACTTCGAGCCGGGCGGAAGGGTTTCGGCGGGCATGCGTCGAGGGTATCACTTGGCGGCTCGTCGCAGATCGCGTCCGCCTCCCGGTCATGAAGATTGCGCGAGACCTCGCTGACGAAGGCCGGACGCTCTTGGCGCTTGCGACAAATCTGGTCGATAGCTGCCCGGACCGTCGAACACGCTCCAGGGCAAGGAGGCCGACATGAGCTTTTCGTACCGGTCCGTTTTTCTGAGCGACACCCATCTTGGGTTTGCGGGTGTGCACGCCGCGGAACTTTCCGCGTTTCTCAAGCATCTGCAATGCGAACGGCTCTACCTTGTGGGCGACATCGTGGACCTTTGGGCGCTGCGCTCCCGCTGGCGGTGGCCGGTGATGCACAACCAGGTTGTGCGTCGCGTACTCAAACTGGCCAAGAAGGGCGTGGTTGTCACGTACATCCCGGGCAATCACGATGATGCGCTGCGGCAGTACATCGGGATCGATCTCGGCGGCGTGCGAATCGCAAAGCAGGCCGCTCATCGCACAGTCGATGGGCGGCTGCTGCTGGTCACGCATGGAGACGAATACGACCTTGTCGTGCAGCACTCGCGCATGCTGGCGCTGGTGGGAACGTGGGCATACGACCGGCTCATCGCGCTCAACCGCATCGTGAACGGGCTGCGCTCGTGTGTAGGACTTCCAAAGTGGAGCTTTTCCGGAACGGTGAAAGCCCGGGTGAAGGGCGCGTGCACTTATATCTCGCGCTTCGAGCAGGCGCTGCTCACCGAGGCACGCCGGCGCGGCATGAACGGCGTCATCTGCGGACACATCCACCAACCCCTCATCCAAGAAACCACCGAATCCGACGGGTCCGTTTCGCTCTACGCCAACTGCGGCGACTGGATCGAGCGCACTTCCCTGCTCGTCGAACATCACGATGGGCGCTTTGAGATTCTCGATGCCGCAGCGGAGCTTCAGAACGCCGGCATCACAATCCCGACCATTCCAGAGGAGGGAGTGGTCATCGCAGATGATCCGCAACTGGAGCTCGCGTTCTGATGCGTGCAACCGGCGGCGCCTCGGTCGTTCTCTGCACCGCCGATGTGGGCTGTGGACACGCGCGTGCCGCATCGGCGATCGCGACGGCGCTGCGCCATGCCGATCGAACGGTCGGCGCTCCGATCATCGATGTGCTGGCTGATGCGCCGCGCTGGTTCACTGCGGCGTATCGCGATGCGTATCTGATCGCGACCCGCCGCGCGCCTCGCCTCACCGGATGGCTTTACGA
This sequence comes from Phycisphaeraceae bacterium, assembly GCA_019636555.1. Taxonomy (NCBI): domain Bacteria; kingdom Pseudomonadati; phylum Planctomycetota; class Phycisphaerae; order Phycisphaerales; family Phycisphaeraceae; species Phycisphaeraceae bacterium. The sequence goes on from JAHBXH010000001.1 coordinate 2,954,474, forward strand.
CCGGACCGACGAACGCCCGACGCCATCGGAGCCCGGCGTGCTTGCAAGTGTCGAAGATCGTGCTCTGCGGCATCTGCAAACGCGCGAAGAGGTACTCGGCGCAGAAGTCGTGCTCTGCACGCACTTTCTCTGCGCGCGGGTGCTCGCTCGCCTGCGCGAGCGCCAAAGTCTTTCATTCCGGCTGGCTGTCGTGATTACAGATCAGCATCCGCACGCAGCGTGGCGAGTGCCCGGAATCGACTTGTTTCTTGTGGCGGGGCCGGCCGCCGTGAACCGTCTCGAAGAGTGCGGCTTTCCGGCAAGGACAATTCACGTTTCGGGAATCCCGATTGATCAGAGGTTTTCAAACCTGCCGGAGCGCGAGGTCGCTCGCCGGCGACACGGTTTGCCGCCGGATTCGCCGGTGGCGCTCGTGAGCGGAGGCGGGCTTGGGCTGGGCGGCATCGATCGTGCGGCGCACGCTTTGCTCGAGTCCTCGGCGCAGGCCCATGTTGTCGTCGTCTGCGGACGCAATCTGGCTCTGTTGCGGCAGATGCGCGGAGCGAATTGGACAAAATCGAATCGCTGCCATGTAGTGGGAAAAACGAACCGCATGCACGAGTTGATGGCCGCGGCCGACTTGCTCGTCGGCAAACCGGGTGGCCTCACAACCTGTGAAGCCCTCGCGGCGAAGCTCCCGATGGTGCTCTTCAACCCGATCCCGGGCCAAGAAGTGCGGAACGCCGAGGTGCTTGTCGATTCGGGCGCTGCGGTACTGGCCTCGAACGAGTTTGACGCGGGCGAACTCGCCGCGCGCCTGCTGGAGTCCGAGCGAGAACAGCTGCTGAGAATGCAGGCACAAACGGCAAACCTGGCGAGGCCCGATGCCGCGAAGTTCGCTGCGCGAGAAGTGTTGCGGCTGCTGAGGCCTCCATTGGACGAGCCAAGTTCAATTGCCCCGGTTGTCCGCGCGAACACCATCACGCATCCCGCACTTGCGTAGCCCAGCGCGAGGGTGCATCGTTTCTACTCAACGATCCAGTGGCGCTGTCGGATCCGCTTCGGTGCGATCGCGGAGATGGAAGAGCGCGTCGCGTGCCGCGGCACGGGCCTGCTTGTTCTTGGCGGGATCGCGCAAGACAGATTCGAGCAGGGCGATTGATTTGGGGCGCGGGGAGTCAAGCTTCGCAATGAGGGCGGCGCTGACTGCTGCGAGCGGGCCGTCGGTGCTGAGATTCTTCTGAAGTTGGTTTTCCAGCAACTCGCAGCGTTTTGCCATCGGAACGGAATCGTGTCGCGCTCCGCGCCGTGTTCAGAACTTTCGAGGCAGGAGATTGCCTCTTCAGCGTACTGTCCCGCGCCTTCAGCGTGCGTTCGCACGGGCAGACCCTTCGGCTGTATCCAACGAAATCACTTCCCCTTCCTGAGCGACATTCATGCCCGCCCGACTCACCTGCCTCGCGGCGTCCGAAGCCGGATCGAGCACCGGGTTCGTGTGATTCAAGTGGATGAACCGCACCTTTGCTCTCTCCGATGGCGGCAGGTGTTTGAACCGCTCCAGGCTCGAACTGATCATCGGGTGCGGGATTCCCTTCATGCTGCGCCCGGGGATCTCCCCTTCACCAAAGAACGTTCCATCCAAGTAGGCCACGTCCACTCCCGCGATCAGGTCTTCGATGCGAACGCCGGTCGCGTCGAGATCGTCCCACGAATCGATATCCGGAATGAAGAGCACCGATCGACCGGGGCCATCAATCCGGAATCCGAGCACTTCGGAGTACTCCTGCCGGTGCGGCACCGGGAACGGCGTGACTCGCAACTCTTCCGAGATTCGCACGGGCTCGCCCGGCGTCAGTGATTCGATCTTCATATTGTGGTAGCGAACGAGCTGATCCCAGGGTCCGTTCGACTCGAGGAAACTCCGCATTCGCGGTGCCGCGTAGACCTTCACGCCTTGCGTGCCCATCGCTTCGTGCCCGAGATACATGAGCCCGGTGTAATGCCCGATGTGCGCGTGTGTCAGGAAGATGCCGTCCGGCGCCTTTCCTTTTGCGCCGGCATCGTGCAGCAGAGTGAGCTGCGCCGGGAAATCAGGTGTGGCGTCGAAAAGCCAGTGCTTGCCGGTCTGCAGATCGACCAAGCCCAGACACGAAACCATCTTCCGTTTCGATGCATCATGCCGGCCCGGCTCATCAAACGAACCCGCCTGCGGCACACCTCCGTCCTGCGCTATGCCGAGCACGATGAGGAATGGGGAGCGCTCGTTGGCGCTTCTGCTGTCGACGGAACGAGCTGACGAGCAGCCAATCGCACCAAGAGCGAACCCGATCGCGCCGAGGAACCCGATAGCTTGGCAAAGTACGTTCATCGGGCTTGGGCTCCGGAGTTGAGGAACGATAAACGTACCTGGCACGATCGCTGCAATAGCGAAGATACCGACCTTGGAGGGGCCGCCGTGATTTCCAAACGGGGGCACACTTGCTTTCATCCGAATATCCGGATAGACGCATAGAAGGCAAGCGGCTCGCGCGCCTATCCTCAGCCCCCGATTCCATCCGATGGAATCGGATCCGACCGCCGGGCGCGGCGGCGGCACAACTTCACTTCCAGAATTGGAGAGCATGCCTCATGGCTCGCACGCAGCTGTTCACTTCCGAGTCCGTCTCGATGGGTCACCCCGACAAGGTTTCGGACCAGATTTCCGACGCCGTTCTCGATGCGATGCTGGCGGATGATCCGTACAGCCGCGTCGCGTGCGAAACGCTGTGCGCCACCGGGCTTGTCGTCGTCGCGGGTGAAGTGACAACCAAGACGTACGTCGACATTCCGGAGATCGTCCGGCGCACCGTGCGCGAAATCGGTTACACCAGCGGCGACATGCGTTTCGATTCGGATTCGTGCGCGGTCCTTGTCGCGCTGAACAAGCAGTCGTCGGATATCGCGATGGGCGTTGACCGCGAGGGCGCGGGCGACCAGGGGATGATGTTCGGCTATGCATGCAGAGACACGCCGGAGCTGATGCCGCTGGCGATCCAATTGAGCCACCAGCTTGTTGAGCAGCAGGCCAATGTCCGCAAGAACGGAAAGATCCCGGGGCTGCGCCCGGATTCCAAGAGCCAGGTGACCGTTGAGTATCAGGACGGCAAGCCCGTGCGCGTCGACACCGTCGTGCTGAGCACTCAGCACGATCCGCAATGGAACGACCGCCAGGAAGAACTCAAGAAGCAGGTTGTCGAGCACATCATCAAGCCGGTGCTCAAGGAGTGGTGGAACCAGGCGATCAAGGTGCACGTGAACCCGACCGGCCGCTTTGAGATCGGCGGGCCGCACGGCGATACCGGCCTCACGGGGCGCAAGATCATCGTCGATTCGTACGGCGGCATGGGTCGGCACGGCGGCGGCGCGTTTTCCGGCAAGGATCCGACGAAGGTCGATCGCTCCGCGGCGTACATGGCCCGCTACATCGCGAAGAACGTTGTTGCCGCCGGACTTGCCGATCGATGCGAGATTCAATTGAGCTACGCGATCGGCGTCGCCGAACCGACGAGCGTGTACGTCGACTGCTTCGGGACCGCCAAGGTCGATGAAGAGAAGATCAGCCAAGCCGTGCGCAACACGTTCGGGCTCACTCCTCGCAAGATCATCGAGAGCCTGAATCTCAGGACGCCGATTTTCAGCGCGACCGCGAAACACGGGCACTTCGGACGCGCTCCGGGAAGCGTGACGGTGAACGGCAAGAAGTTCGAAACCTTTTCGTGGGAAAAGACCGACAAGGCCGACGCGCTCAAGGCGGCGTGCAAGTAAGCAGGAAACTCGACGATCGGAACTCGGACAAACAAGCTCCCTCCAGCCCCGGCAACGCCCGGGGCTTTTTCGTTGGGAGTCGCAAGGAAGCGGCGCCCCTACCACTATGCATGAAACCAAAGAGTCGATGCGCGTGGGTACCCCAAGACAAACCGGACTACATCGCGTATCACGACACGGAATGGGGTGTTCCTGTGCACGATGATCGCAAGCTCTTCGAGATGCTGATTCTCGAAGGGGCGCAGGCCGGCCTGAGTTGGTACACGATCCTGCGCAGGCGCGAGGGCTATCGCAAGGCGTTTTGCAGCTTTGATGTCCGCAAGGTCGCGAAGCTGACCGATGCGCAGCTCGAACAAATTCTGTCCGAGGGCGACATCATCCGCAATCGTCTGAAAGTGTTCGGCACGCGCAAGAACGCGATCGCTTTCCTTGCGATCCAGAAGGAGTTCGGCTCATTTGATCGCTACTTGTGGGAGTTCGTGAAGGGCAAACCCATCGTCAATCGTCCGCGGGGGCCGAAGGACTTTCGCTCGGTTTCTCAAGAGTCAGACGCACTCTCAAAGGACCTTCGCAGGCGCGGCATGACCTTCGTAGGCTCGACGATCATCTACGCGTTCATGCAGGCGATCGGCATGGTGAACGATCACGCCGCGACCTGCTTTTGCGCCCCGCGGGCCATCTCAGCGGAAAGAGCGACCGGCCACCGGAACCGCACCGTTCATCGTGTGTGAGCAAACGGGCAAGCCCGAAATCCGATGTTCGGATCGCATCAGCAGAACCCGATCAAAGAGCTTCCAAAACGTTTCGCACTCACAAAATCTCGGGACTCTTCGGCATGGTTTCCGGGACCGCGATTGCATCAGGCTGATGTCTCGGTAGCCTCAGGCGGGGCCGGATGGAAACAGGATTTCGGTTCTGTGGCTTGTTTTGCGGTTCGGCCGGTTTGTCGGGTGGAAGCCCGGGAGGAGAGAACATGAGCAGGTTTCTGGCGATCGCATGCGCGATGGGGTGTTCCGCTTCGGTACTTGGTGCGGAGGCTTTCTCGAACGCAACCGTGCAGCCGGGCGGACCTCGCCCACCCACGAGCGGAGAAGCTTTTTTCAATATCGAAGGAAACGCGAACGGCAATTTCGCCAGTTGGGGCGCCGCGCGGTTCGATATGACCGCCGACAAGGCAGCCCTCGATGCGCTGTACGGTGTAAACAACTGGGTCGTGACGGGCGCCCGTCTCAAACTCACTCAATCCAATGCCGCCTTTTCAACCGCGGGAGACGTTTCGGTCTTTTTCAGCTCGAACAATTCCACGTCCTTTGACTCCGGCACGAGCCCTCTGCGATTCAACGCCGGATTCCTTCCGGGCGGCAACAGCCAGGGCGCCGACGGCCTCGTTCGCGAGGCGACGGCTCTCGTCACGTACACCTACACACCAATCGCAAGCGGAACGATCGATACTTACAACCTTATTCTCAGCCCCGGCCTTCTCAGCCGACTGATGGCGGGCTCGGCCAGCAACATCGTCACCCTCACCTTCGAGGGCCAAAGCGACACCGTTGCCGCGACATACGCCGGATTCTCCAATTTCACGTACGATGGCCCCGTGCTTGAAATCATTGCGGAGCAAGTCCCGGCACCCGGCTCGCTCGCCCTTTTGGGCCTCTCCGGTCTGATCGCGGGACGCCGGCGCCGCTGAGTTGCGGCTGATAGTTTCCTGCGTAACAACGAATCCAGTAAGGTCCGGCCCATCGCGGCGGGCCTTGTTTCTTTTTACCTTGGCGATGTTGGTGCCTCCGGCCGCTCCGCGCCGATCCTTACCATCGCGCACGCGTACAACAGCCAGGCTGTGGACATCACCAACCTCATCCCCCGAATGTTTCATCGCCGGCTCCTGATCATCATGAGCCTGGTTTTTGTTGGCTTGGCTTTCCCGCTGGTGCAGACTGCCCGACTCACAACGACGAGACACGCGGAACTCCTTCGTGCCGCCGAATCCCGCCTCGTGACGCGGCAATGGACTCCTTCGGTTCGCGGCAACATCCTCGACCGCAAGGGACGGATTCTGGCGCAGGACCGCCCGAGCTACGACGTCGCCATCGGCTACGACGTACTCAAGGGCACCTGGGCCGCGAAAAAAGCGGAGGAGCTGGCGCGCGGCAACCGCGCGCAGTGGAGCGAATCGGGCCCTGGCGCACGAAAGCTGCTCATCGAGAGGCTGACCGCGCTGCTCGACGCCCGAGTGGAAAGCGGAATGGCGGAACTGGCACGCGTCGCGGCGATCGACCGGGGGAGACTCGATGCGCTCGCAAAGGAAGCCGTGGGAAGAGTCGATCAGCTCTACGACGCGATCCGGGATCGCAGGCGCGAAGACATGATCCGCGAAGCGGTGAAATCCGCAGGTGGCGGGCCGGATCGCGTTCTGACGCAAGAAGAACTTCGCAAGATCGAGTCGGTTGCCTCGCGCCCGATCGCCGAGCAACAACGCGCCGTCTCGGTACTGAAGCGGATTCCTGATGGCACCGCCTTCGAGCTACAGATGATCGCGGACGGAATGATCGAATTGCCTGGCGCTTCCGACTTGCTCGAGTCGGTGCACGATCCCGACAAACTGATGATCTCGCGGCTTCCGGGCGTGAGGATCATCGACACCGGCGATCGCGAGTATCCGCTCGATTCGATGACGATCACGCTCGACAAGTCGCGCTTCCCGCTGCCGATGCGGTCGGATGCCACAGTCGAGGTTCCCGTCGAGGGCGTGGCCGGGCACATTCTGGGCTGGATGCGGGGGCGCGTTTTCCGTGAGGATCAGGAAAGGCGGGAAATCCAGATCGCGAACGATCCGGTCTTTGCGGCGCGCGTGCTCACGAGCGGCGGAGTCGATCGGGGCGAGTACCGCGAGCACGATCGAGTCGGCAGTTCGGGGATCGAGGCATCGATGGAATCTCGGTTGCGCGGCCTTCGAGGTCTCCGGACTCAGCACCTCGATCGCATTTCACAGCCGGACGCGATCGAAATGCTTCCCGCATCCGTTGGCTCGAGTGTTCCACTCACGATCGACGCCATGCTGCAGGCACGCGTGCAGGCGGTGATGTCTCCAAACGCGGGTCTGGCGGTGGTTCAGGATTGGCACGGCACGCCGAACCCGACCATGCCGGTGGGCACGCCGCTCGCGGGCGCCGCCGTTGTTCTTGATATCGACACGGGAGACATCCTCGCGATGGTGTCGATGCCCGAGGTCTCGCGGCGCCTGATCAAGGAAAACCCCGAGCAGGTCTTCGATGACAAGATCAATGTCCCATTCCTCAATCGCGCGATCGCCAAGCCGTATCCGCCCGGCTCGATCGTCAAGCCCCTCATTCTGACGGGTGCCGCGCAGCACGGGAATTTTCTGCGAGGCCAGACGATCGAATGCACCGGCCACCTCTTGCCGAACGAACCGAACATGCTCCGGTGCTGGATCTACAAGCGTTTCGATCAGACGCACACCGAGCAACTCGGCCACGCTCTCAGCGACGCGGAAGGCATCAAGGTTTCGTGCAACATCTTCTTCTTCACGCTCGGCAAGCGCCTGGGTCCGGAGGCGATCGCCGACGTCTTCCGGGAATTCGGCGTGACGCAAACTTGGAATCTCGGGATCGGGCCGGAATATCCGGGGTCGCTGCAGGTGTACGGCAACAAGCGCGACCTCACCATGGGCGAGGCGATCCAGATGGGAATCGGTCAGGGGCCCGTGACATGGACGCCTCTGCATGCAGCGGACGCATACGCGACGATTGCGCGATCGGGGGTGCGCGTGACGCCCCGCATCGTCGCCGATGCGCCGCGCGCGGCTCCCGTTGACCTGAATCTCCCTGCTTGGGCCGTTCAGGATGCGATGGAAGGCCTCGCCGGCTCGGTCGGAGAGGACCTGGGTACAGGGAATCACCTTTCGATCGACGGCATTCGTGACCCAATATTCAACATCCCGGGCGTACGCGTTCTCGGAAAGACCGGGACTGCCGCGGCGCCGGACTTGAAGTTCGGCGACAGCGCCGACGACGACGGAATCGGCCCCGGACCGAACGATGTCGTGCGCTCGGGCGATCACTCGTGGTTTGTTGTGCTGGTCGGCAGACCGAACGAACGGCCGAAGTACGTAGTCAGCGTCGTGATGGAATACGCGGGGAGCGGCGGCAAGGTCTCGGGCCCGATCGTAAACCAGATCATCCAGGCGCTGCGCGACGAGGGTTACTTGTAGAAGAGAATTCGGGTACCGCGCCTTCGCTATCGCGCGATCGGTTTGAAGTCGACCACGACCGGCAGGTGATCGCTCGGCTGCGCATCCGCGCGGGAGAGCCCTATTTTCGCTAGCGCCGAATCGCTCAGTCGGGCCGGATCGAACACGAATTGACGCACCGGCTGCGCAGTGGCGTCGCTGTAGGCCAGCCAATCGAGCCGGCCGGGCGAGAATCCGCTACCCCAGTCGCGCCATGTGTAGAGCCAATCATCGCCGAGCACCACAGGATCGGCCGGCGTGAGATCGCTTCCGTCGGCGTCCGCGTTCAGGCACAGAATATCGAGCGGCACACGGCTTCCGACAAGATTCAAATCGCCGCCGAGCACGCGGATATCCGCGGCATCGGCGCGGCTGATCTGCTGCATCGCCTGATTGATCGTGTCCACTTCCGCAATCCGCAGCGCGTCTTCGTTCGAGCCGCTTCCGCCGCAGCATTTGAGATGCATGGCGCCGACCAGCACCGGACCGACCGGCGTCTGGACGGCCGCGGAGACAAAGCGCACTTTGCGTTTTTCGCCGTTCCAACCGAGTTCGAGATTGTTCGGACCGGCGAGCCGCGTCGGAAAAACTGAAGCAACCGCGACACCGGGACCTGCCGCGGCATTCCATGCTACAGCGATTCCGATCTCCCCACGCATATTGCGATTCAGAAGTTGCTCAAGCGTCGGGGCATCACTCTTCCATTCAGAGAGCATGATGATGTCGGGGTTGATCGTGCGAATGACGGCACAAAACTTCTCCGGCGATTCCTGCATTTTGCCCCAAACGTTCCATGCCATAATGCGGACGGCATCGGGTGACTTTGGCGGGATTCCGTCGTTCGAGCGCTTCGGTGCGCTAGCGATCGGGGGGAATTCAACTTCAAAGGGATCGCTGTAACCGACGATCCGCCCGCGCTGGTCGTAGATCACGAACGCGCCTCGACCCTTTCCGTTCGAGGCCAACCCGGCGGTCGGCAGGCCGGAAGAAGCGGCAAAGAAGCGCGACACGCGCGCGTCATACCACCGCGACGCGTAGGTCGGGGCGAACAGAAAATCGAAGTCCTCGGCGCGCAACTGCGACCTCCCGCCCGCTTGATCGAGGCGGTAGAACGCAACACCCTTTCCCGGCGCACCGCCGCGGGGGTTGACCGGAGAAAACTGGATCTCCATGTCGGCGCCCATCGCGGCGAACGGCTTTTCGCGTCGTCGAAAACCCGTAGCCGCATCGCCGTCTGTGTCGAGCAGGAGCGCAACCGTTTCGTCGCTGTCCTGAATTGTTTTTTTCGCGTCGCCGGGGTTGAAGCGCAGGTAAAGATACTGGTCGTCCGCGCGCGCGACGGCGCTCGAGGACGCCGCATCCGGAACATGATGCGCTCGAGGCGACTCGGTCGCGCAACCTGCGGCAAACAGGAAGACAAAACCAATACAGTACTGGAGCGACCTTCTCATGCCTCCACTATCCGCGAGCGCAGCGACGACTGCAAATCCCGGGAACAGGAAATCAATGGCGCCCTCGTTTGAGATCGCGCAAAGACCGCCGGGCTCAGGACCAAGCTTTTGGCGCGGGCTCCGAACCCCTGTCGGGCTGAATAAACTTCGACCCCCGCCGCCCGGCAAATTCTTTGGGCAATGCGCCCTTTTCCGGCGCGTGCAATCGGCCGATCCACCCATGCGGGCGCTCGGCTTCACCGAAAAGGACTTATGGCAAGCAAGCAGCAAATTACGGACGCGATCTACGGGGCCATCGACGAGGTCAATGCTGCCCAAGGGTCCGAGAACCAAATCACTAAGGATCCGAAGGCAATCCTGTTCGGCCAAGGCGGCAAGCTGGACTCTTTGGGCCTGCTCACGTTTGTCCTGCAGGTTGAGCAACGCGTACAGGCCGCTGGTCATCCGAGCTTTACTTTGACCGACGAGAAAGCCATGGCCGACACGGCGACGGTTTTTCGAACCGTGGACACGCTGGCGGACTACATCGTGTCCCGAGTGGGCTGAAGACCTCCGCTTCGGGAGAGCGTACCGAAAACCATGGACATCAAGACGATTCATTGCCTGCTCATCGCCGACCACACGATCGACCAGCTCGGCGCGATCCTGCGGAACGCGGACGATGCACCCGCGATGAAGGCCACGGTTGCGCCGTTCGACCAAGTGCAGCAGATTCTGATGAACGGCGCGCTCTCCTGCTGGAAAGAAGGGGCGAACATCGCGGTGGCCTGGACGCGCCCCGAGCGAGCGATCGATGCATTTCGGCGCATCCTCGCACGTGAGCGTGTGACCCAAGAAGAACTGCTTGAGGAAGTGGACGAATTCGCGTCGCTTGTCACTCGGGCAAGCGAGCGAGTTGAAGCCGTGTTTGTTCCGATGTGGACGATGCCGGCGTGGTGGCGCGGCACCGGAGGACTCGAACTCAAATCGCGTCCCGGCGCGGTCGGCGCGGTGCACGCGCTAACGCTGATGAACGCGCGTCTTGCGGAAAAACTCGGATCGAATTCGAAGGTTCATTTGCTCGATGCTTCGCGCTGGATGGCGAGCGCGGGGAAAAATGCGACGAATCCGAAGTTGTGGCTGATGACCAAGGCGCTTTACAGCCTCGAGGTCTTCAAGGATGCCGCGGCGGATATCAAGGCGATTCTGCGGGGGCTCGCGGGGCTCTCGAAGAAACTGGTTGTGCTCGACCTCGACGACACGCTCTGGGGCGGCATCGTCGGCGAGAACGGTTGGGAGGGTGTCGCGCTCGGCGGGCACGACCCGATCGGAGAATCGTTCGCTGAGTTTCAGCGGGCGCTCAAGGCGCTCAAGAACTCCGGGATCATCCTCGGTATCGTCAGCAAGAACGACGAGGAAACCGCGATCGGCGCGATCCGCGAGAACCCGGAAATGGTTCTGAAGGACTCCGATTTCGCAGGCTGGCGAATCAACTGGCTCGACAAGGCGACGAACATTAAGGAACTTGTTGAAGAACTCAACTTGGGCCTCGACAGCGTCGTGTTCATCGACGACAACCCGGCGGAGCGGGCCCGCGTGAAAGAGTCACTGCCGCAGGTCACGGTTCCGGATTGGCCCGCCGACAAGATGCTCTACACGCAGGCGCTGCACGCGCTGCGACTCTTCGACCGGCCGAGCGTGACGGACGAGGACCTCGGGCGCACGGAGATGTACGTCGCGGAGCGCGCTCGCACCGAGTCTAAGTCATCCTCCGTTTCGATGGAGGATTGGCTCGCATCTCTCCAACTGAAGGTGACGTACGAGCCGCTCGGACTGGGCAACATCAAGCGGGCGGCGCAGCTTTTCAACAAGACGAATCAGATGAACCTGACGACTCGGCGCATGACCGAAGCAGAATTACTTGCCTGGGGCCAGGAAAAGAACCACGCGATGTACGCGTATCGGGTGGCGGACCGCTTCGGCGATTACGGGCTCACGGGTCTTGCGGCGGTCGAAGTAAACGGAAGCGAAGCGACCGTCACCGATTTTCTGCTTTCCTGCCGCGTGATGGGGCGTGGCGTCGAGAAGGGGATGTTGACGACGTTGCTCGACTTTGCGAAGAAGCTCGGAGCGAAAAAAACGACCGCGAGATACCTCGAAACCAAACGGAACAAGCCGTGTCACGACTACTTCAAGGACGAGTCGGGCCTGCCGAAGAATGACGCCGCCACGGAATTCTGGTGGCTGCACGAGAACGAGTTCCCGACTCCTTCGCATATCACTCTGGTTCGAGGCGATGGAACGGTTGTCGCCGAACCTACTCTGGCCGGCTCGTGACCGTGCACCGACGCAATTGAGCGGACTCGTAATCTCCACCCGCATGGGAAAGGTCATCCTTAAAACCCACACACTCGCCGACATTCCACCCGAAGGAATCGCGAGCCGGTACGCCGATCCCCACGGATACCTCGCGTCCAACACTTCGGAGTGGGTGAGATTGCTGCACGACAATCCACACGCGCAGCCCAATGACCTCGTCATGCTCCTTGCGCTCGATCAGGAAGAAGACGGGAGTGCCGAGGTTGTGGGGCGGCTCGGCGTCCATGCCACGACCTGGTCCATTGACGGCAAGGTACATCGCATCCACGAAATGGACGGCTTCTTTCTCGACGAAACGCGTCGGCAGACCGGCGCGGGCGCGATGATCATCCTGAACGCTATTGCCCGCTGCAAAACGATGCTCGCATGCGGAGGTCCGAGCGCCGCCGCCCAGAAGCTCTACAAGGCGGCGGGAATGAGAGAGATCGGTCCTCTGAAACGGTGGGTCTGTTTTCTCAGCGGACGGCCCGTTGCACGCAAGTTATTCAAATCCGAGACGCTCGCAAAAATCTTCGCACTTCCGATTGGAGTATCTGCACGCGTGTTGTACGCGTTCCGCGGCGCTCGCGCCCAGCCGAAACTCGAGTACAAGGCGGTCGATCGCTTCGATTCGCGCATCGACGCAATCGTCCTGGCATCGAAGCATAGTTATTTTCCACGCGATTCGCGCGTTCTCAACTGGGCGCTCGCTCACCGACGCATCAAGGCGTTCGAGATTTTTGACAAGGGCAGTTTGATCGGGTACGCACTTCTCAAGCGAAGCATTCTCGACGCAACGCAGCATGGGCTCGGTCGGGTAAGCGTGGGCGCGCTTCTCGATTACTTCATCGCGGACATCGACGGCCCACGCAAACGCGATCTTGCTCTATTTGTCCTGCGCCACTTTGATTCTGACCAGGGTGACGGCGATCTCGCCAGTGAACGGGGACGGGTCGAAGTCGTTGAACTCCAGGTCTTTGATCCGGAGTTTGACGCAATTCTCAAGCGCATGGGGTTGGTGCATGCCGGCGGGCTTCGCGTGCTCTTCCGCCCCCCCCCGGGGACGTCCTTTGATGAACAGACGCCGTGGTTTTTCACCCACGCATCGGGCGACATGCTGCTGATGAGACCGTAATCAAAGCTTCTTTATGATGCACCGGCGGGGTGAGGCGGAATTTGCGCCCGGCCTGCAGCGCTCAGCAAAGCAGACTTCATGTAAAAAACATATGATTTGGATCAGCGGGCTCCGAATTGGTTGCCGATCTCACTCCGATAATTCGCTCTTCTTTGCAATATCATGGGGCGTCGCGGTGATTCCCTGCCGGCCATCGCCTCCGGATACACCCACCCCTCCACTCGCCCGATGCTCTTCCCTGAACTGGTGATCCCGTTTGGAGGTTCCCGAACTATGAAGCGACCAATCACGTTCGGCAGAGTCGTCAACTTCGCGCGTCGCATGCCGGCAGTGCTCACGCAACCCGAGCGGCTCTACGCCCAGGAGGCCATCAAGAAGCTATGGCCGGACGCAAATCCAAAAGATATCGAGCAGCTTCGCTACGAGTACCACAAGAACGATAGCCTCTTTCTTGATGTTGATCGTTTGTCGCTGACCAAGCGCCGCCGCCGCGCTCAGTGGGAACCTTGGCTCGAATTCCAGTACCTCCTCGTCCGCATGGCCAAGCCAGAGATTTATGTGGAGACCGGCGTCTTCGACGGAATCAGCAGCGCCGTCATTCTGCAGGCGATGGAAGACAACAGCAAGGGGCGGCTCGTGTCGATCGATCTACCGGCGACTGAGCCGATCAAGGGCGCGACCGATCACATGCTCGAGGGCTCGCTGCCACCGGGCGTTGATCCTGGCTGGTGCGTTCCGCAGCGCCTGCGGACTCGCTACGACTTGCGTCTGGGCGATGCACGCGAACTCCTTCCCAAAGCGCTGAAGGAGCTCGGAACGATCGACATCTTCTTTCACGATTCTCTGCACACGTACGACCACATGATCTTCGAGTACCGCTGCGCCTGGCCTCATGTCAAGAACGGCGGCTTTGTGGTCTCCGACGACATCTTCGCCAATCCCGCGATGTTCCACTTCTCCAGGGAAGTGGGCCGCAAGTATCTGAATATCCGCAACGGGTTCGGTTGCGTCCGGAAGTAGTTGTCTCCAGCCCTCGCACGCCCAGACACCTGAAATGACGCGCGTCATCATCAATGCCGACGATCTGGGTCTTTCCGGTCGCGTGAACGACGCGATCTTTGGCCTGATGCGTCGGGGCCGCCTCACAAGTTCGACGATCATGGCGAATGGACCGGCGCTCGAAGATGCCGCGGCCCGCACGAAGGAATTCCCGCGTTGCTCCTTCGGTGTTCATCTGAACCTGACCGACCTGCGCCCGGTCACAGGCGATCCGACGCTGCGCCCGCTGCTCGGTGACGCCGGAGAGTTCGCGCGCAAAGCGCGCGAGGTTTCCTATGACGACGCCCTCCTCGCGGCCGTGGAGCGCGAGTGGATCACGCAGGTAAACAAAGTGCGTTCGCTCGGAGTACCGGTCAGCCATCTCGATTCGCACCACCACACCCACACGCACGCGCCGCTCTTCAAAGTGCTGAAGCGCGTGCAAGCAATGACAGGAATCCGAAGAGTCCGCACGACGATGAACCTGTATCACCCGACCGATCCGCTCGTGGGCGGCATGAAACAACGCCTCAAAAAGCTGGGTTGGCACACGGCGCTCCGCTGGATGGCGCCTCGCACCACAACCACCGACCTATTTACCTGGTTTTGGATCTACCACGATCTGCTGCCGACGGTCCCGCGGGCACGGACAGTCGAACTCATGGTCCACCCCGGCTCGGACGATCCGATCTTCAAGCGCGAGGAGGAGTTGATGGATACTCCGTGGGAAGCTCGTTCCAAGCCGCCAATCTCGCTGGTTAGTTACAACGACTTGTGAAGTCGAACAAGGCGACCGGACGCGTGCAGGCAGGCCTTGCGCCGGGCCCGCGAATTCAAACTCTGTCAAAGAAGTCAACCCCGGCTTCATTCGCGCCGAAAGCCGGCCGATAAGTCGGACATGCGCACCGCCTTTGCCTGGCGCCGCCACGTGCCGTCCGCCGCACTCGCCGCGGCATTCGTCGCAACGGTCATCCTCGGTCGCTCGCTTTCGGCCAGCTCCGCGAGTGCATCGGAGTCACCGCAGCTCCTCGTCGAAACACTCCCACCGCTTGCCCGCGAATTCGGCGTCAAGCCGATTGTCACGCTCGTCGGACGCGAATCGATCGTCCGGATCGGTCTGTACGGCAAGACGAGGGTCTTCAGCGTTTTCGATCGCGCCGGCTTGCCGCTCGCGACGAGGCTGACGCAGATCGAATTCGCCCGCCAGTTTCCGGGCATCCAACTGGAAGAAATGCGCGACGCTGCCGACGGTTTTCGTCCGTCCAAGGACGTTCTTGCGGACACTCCCGACTCGGGATACGACAACCGCTAGCATGTCGGCGTGACGGACCTTCCACCTCATTGCCCGCCGCCGACACCTCCCGAAATCCCTCGGCACGCGACCGATCTGATCTTCGTCGGCGGCACCTTTGATCCGCCCCATTTCGGTCATACTCGGCTTCCGGTTGAAGCGCGCTCCGCCGTGAACTTGGATTCTGCGTGGCTCATCTATGTCCCGGCGGCACAGAATCCGTTGAAGGATTCGCTTCCGCGAGCCGGCGATGCGAACCGTCTGGCAATGCTCGAGCTTGCGATTGAGCCAGTCCTGCAGTCGGCGATTTGGGATGATGAACTCGCGCGGGCTCGCTTTTCTGGCGGCCCGAGCTACACAGTCGATTCGCTGCGCAGGCTTCGCACATGTTTGAGTCGGCCGCTCAATCTACGGCTCCTGCTCGGGAGCGATCAGGCGCTTTCGTTTCACCGCTGGCGTGACCCGCGGGAAATCCTCGAACTCGCACGGCCGATCGTGATGCTCCGCGGAGCGGATGCACTGAGTTTTTTGTCGTCGATGAAGCAGAATCTGTTTTGGTCGGAATCCGAACTTGGGATTTGGGAGGAGTCGATCGTTCCGATCTCGCGTTCGAATATCAGCTCCACACGCGTGAGAGATTTGCTCAGGTCGGCGCGCGGAAAGGAAACCCCCGAACTGGCGGAGTCTCTTTCGCCCGCCGTGCTCGATTACATCCGGCGGAACCATCTCTACCGCTGCTGAAGCCGGAATCGCTCCACCAGAAGCTTTCTTTCGTCCTTCGGCGTACCGTCGGATATGAAGACGCACAATACTTTGCCCAAAAAGATCAAGGCGGATTCGATCGAAGTACTCCAGGCTCGCCTCTCCGACACACTGGATGCGTGGAGCCATACGAAGCAAGCACACTGGAATGTGAGGGGTCCGGGCTTCATCGCGATCCATGAGTTGTTTGACAAAGTCGCCGACGCGATCGCCGAAAGCGCCGACGCGATCGCCGAACGGCTCGCGACGCTCGGAGGCTCGCCGAGCGGATGCTCGCGCGACGTCGCCAAGAACACATCGCTCAAGCCCTATCCGCACGGAATCGCCAGCGAGAAGAAGCACGTCGACGCTTTGTGCGCTTCACTTTCGACACTGGCAACCAGTTGGCGCGAGGCGATTGATCACTGCGATAAATCGGGAGATGCCGTGACCACCGATCTTTTCACAAGGTTGACTGGCGATCTCGACAAGTACATCTGGCTCATCGAAAGCCACAACGCCTAAAGACCCTCGCACTTAGCAGGCTGTTGAAATTCTGATTGTGCCTACTGCGCCGACGCATTGCAGACAACTTTCTGGCCCTCAGACCCGGGTCGCGAGGGTAGATGGCGGTTCGAAATTGCGACTGGTTGGAGTTTTTCAACAGCCTGTTAGGCCAGAATCGCGAAGAGGACGAGCGGCACGACAAGGCACGCCAGCGATATCGGCAGACTCGCCAGGAAGCACTGCACCTTGTCGTCATCGTCCATCACCAAGACAGTCGCCCCGGTGACGACGATCGGTACGAGCAGCATGGTCTTCAGCGAGAACCAGATCCGACCGCCGGTCACGGGGAAGACAAGTTCTGTCACGGCCAAACCGACCAGCACGACAGCGAGCACGTGAAACAGGGTAATCGGGAGCGACGTATCCAAAAACCGAAGTATCAGGCCGCACACGATGAAACCGACGGACGCCACCACCCAAGTCGGCACGATGGCCGCGAGCCAGAACTTCATCCCATCCGCGCCGTACCAGCCGCCCGCGAGCGCAAACAGAATTGCCAGTCCCAGCGCCCCGACCCACACTCCATTTCGACACGCTTCCCAGAACACCTGCCTTGAAGTCCACTCTTCCTGCTCCGTCAGGAAATCGAGTTTCGGCGGTGCGAACGGCGCCACCCCGCCGCACTCGGGGCAGGTTGTGCCGCTCATTCCGGACATGTCGTAATCGCAGTTCGGACAGGGCGCACGCGTGGCGAAACCAGACGGCGCAACCGAATCGATCCGACCAATCCTCGCACCGCAATTGATGCAGAGCACGGCGCCAGGGCGGATCGCCACGCTGCACGCGGGACAATTCGTAACTGTTTCGTCGACTTCACTCGCGAGCGGAAGCGGCGCCGGCCTTGACGGCGTGCTGAACTTCTGAACAGACTTCGGCGTCAACCCCATGCCGAGATTCTAACAGAAAACGATTTGTTGAAATCGCCGCATTATGACGGGTTGATCGTCGAATCGCCTAGCAGATATCTTTCAACTCAACCCTTGCTTTCTTTCCAGGCCTTGAGGATCTGAGCCTCGCGCTCACGGCTCATGCCGACGCCCAGCTTGGTCGGATCGGGAAGCCTCGGCGGCTCTTTGCCGGCTTTCTTTGCTTCTTCAACCAACTGATTCCCGACGCGCTCGCGCCGGGCCACTTCCTTGGGCCACCATTCGAGCGTCGCCTGGCAGGTGTCCTCCACCGGCCGGTAGGTCAATCCCGCGGCGACTGCCCGCGCGTTCGACCGCCTGTGGAAGCCCGCCGCCTCACCCGTCGAAGGAATGATGATCGGAAGATCACCACCGACCGAAACCTGCTGTTCTTCGAGGAATTCAAATGGGACCCAAACCGGAGTCGCCTTTTTTCCGCCGGTCGCGGCACTCGCAGCGATGCACGCCTCGACAAGGCCCCTCACATTGAGCTTCTTGCCTTCCATCCCGTCAGGTCCAATGGCGTTGAACACGCCCGGAGTCCGAGTCTCACACAAGCGCACACACCATTCGGCCAAGTCTCGGTTGTCGATGAACTGCACCGGGTCGGAACCATCTCCCGGGCACAGCATTTCGCCGCCCTCGCTGGCCCGAACCGGCCAATAGGTGAAGCGATCACTCGGATCTCCCGGCCCGACGATGAAACCGGGGCGCACGATCGAGCAGCGATCACCGAAAACGCGCTGGACTTCCTTCTCGCACAGCACTTTGAGCGGACCATAACGCTCCATCTGAGCGCCCATGTTTTCCGTCGTCGTGTCTTCGACCTTTCCGAGTTCGTCATTCTCATCCGCCGGCTTGCTGTTTCCTTCGTACACCGACACCGTCGAGATAAACAGGTAGTAACCAGAGTCCTTCAGAAGCTCGGCTGACGCCTTGACATGGCGCGGATAGAACCCCGAGGTATCGATGATCGCATCGAACCGTTTGCCCTCGAGTTGGGTGAGACCCTTGGGCGAATCGGGATCGGCCTCATCGGAGTTCTTGTCCGGATCGCGATTGCCGTACAGGTGACCGACATCTTCCACCATGCCGATTCTTTTTTCCGTTCGTCCCCGATTAAAGAGCGTGACCTTGTGGCCCCGGCTCTTGGCATACTCGGCCATCTTGGGGCCGGAGAAACCGGTGCCGCCGAGAATGAGAATGGACAACTGCTTGTCCGGCTGTTCCGGACTTATTGCGGCAAGTCGCGCGAATGCAGTCGGCCCGAATCCGACCACCGCGACTCCGATTGCGGCGCCCGCAAGAGCGGTCAAACGAGCGAATTCGCGGCGTGAAAAGTGGTTCTCTGACATCGGAAATACTCCATGCCCGGCAGGAACGACCGCAATCGCGGCCGTGCAACGATCGGAATCGTGCGTTGTACCATGACACCGAAAGCGGGTTGCAGTCGCAATGGGCCTAGCTGAAGAAAGGGCTTCATGACCGAGCCGGGCAACCCGTCAGAACGTGATCCGGTCTCGCGGTTTCTCGGCCTTCAACCGGGCGACTTGTCGATCGTCGGCCCGGCCGCTCTTTGCGCATTCTCACTCTTCGCGGGTTACTCGGTCGCCAAGCCGCTCCGCGACGCGACGGCCGCGGCACTCGGAGTCGAAGCGGTCGCGGCCCTCCAGGTCGCAACGTTCGTCACCATGATCGGGGCGGTGGCCATCGTCGGGCTGCTCGTCTCGCGCCTGGCATGGAAGCACTTTGTCTTGCTCGCGTTTTCGATCTGGGTGGCCGCGGCAGCGCTGGCGGCCTTTTTCTTCGGCGCGCAGGGTGCCGAAAGGTCGCTTCTGGTAGACCGAGTTTTTTATGTGGGCGTCAGCGTCGCCAATCTGCTAAGCCTCTCGATTCTGTGGGCGACGATGTCGGACATTCTCAGCGCCGACCGAGCCAAACGCGGCTTCCCGATCGTCGGCCTTGGGATCACGCTCGGGGGCATCTCGGGTTCCTTCATCGTCAAGCTGCTCGCCGTGACCCTGAGCTATTCAAGTTTCATGTGGGTCGCGACAGCCCTGCTCGTCATCTCCGCAGGGTGCGCCGCGTGGATCCTGCGCTATTCGCCGGAGCACGCTTCTCGAGTTCGTCGTGCATCCGGTGGGACGATCGCCGAAATGACGGAGGGAATGTGGCGGGCGATCGCTTCGCCTTACCTGCGTCGGCTGGTGCTTTATCTGTTTCTCTACTCGGCCACAGGCACGCTGGTTTACATGTTGCAGGTGAAGATTCTCAGCGTTCAGTTCGCTGACCTTCCAAAGGCGGACGCCAAGATCGCGCGAACAAATGTGACCGCATCGATCGATTTGTACGCCAATATTCTGACGGCGGCGCTGCAATTCCTGGTCGCCGGAAGGGTTTTGCGCTGGCTCGGCATCGCCGCTACGCTGACGATCACACCGCTTACAACGCTCGCTTCCATCGGCCTCCTGCTGTTCTCTCCCACCGTGACCATGCTCATCCCGGTCCAGGTTGCGCGGCGCGGGCTTCATTACGCGCTCGATCGTCCGGCGCGCGAGGTGCTGTACACGGTCGTCTCGCCCGTTGAAAGGTACAAGTCGAAGAGCTTCATAGACACATTTGTCTATCGATTCGGGGATGTGGTCGGGGGCTGGACGCAAGTGGGCCTCGAGAAGATCTCTCCGCCGTTGGGCATTTCAAGCGTGTTGATCCTCTGCACACTGTTCGCTGGGGTCGGCGTTTCCCTCGGCCGCACGCTCAAACAACGAGAGAGAGCGTCGGAGACTCCGACAGTTTGACTGAGACTAGATGAGCGCCGCGAGGCCCAGCTTCGCAAGAATTTGGATTCCGGCCAGAATCAGCGCGAGGATGAATGCGTCCCACCAGCCATCAAGGTCCAGCCGGACCTTGAGCAGCCAGAGATATGCCGTCAACCAAACGATCCAGCCCACAAGTGGAATCGGGCTGAAGACCACGACGACCGGTGAAGCGACTGCGAAGACCGCAAGAAAGTTTGCCGCGGCAAGCAGCCAACCCTGATCAAACCCGCCCGCCCAGATGAGACTGAACACCCAATACGCTCCGAGTGCAAGGGGCACACAGATCCCGATCGCGATGCAGTCGATCACGAATGTCTGCAGATCGCTCGTGAGCAAGCGAATGATCAACAGCGCAACCAAACCCACCGCTGAGTAGATGAGCGGCTCCTTGTAGAACATTTCGAATTGGTTCTGGTGCTTTGCTTTCTTCGCCCGCGCCTGCGTGTGCGGATCCGCTCCGCACTCCGGGCACGAGGCGCTCAGCGCAAGCCCCTTGAGGTCATAGCCGCACTTCCCACACGGGCGCGAGTACTCGGTCATGGGCGCCGGCGGGGCCGCACCGATCGAAATGTCGTAGCGGCAGTTCGAACAAACCGTTTCACCCGGAGGGATTTCGTGCTTGCAGCGCGGGCAGGCAACGCGCTCACCTTCGATCGGCGCTTCGTCTGCGAGCGCGATCGGCGCACCCTGATCCGCCGGAAGATCTCGCTCGATCGGCAGCCCGTACTTGATCCGATCGTGACACTTGAGGCACGCATAGCGTCCCTTCGCGTCTTTGAAGCGCTTGCTCTCGCTGCAATCGATGCCGCAATGGATGCAAACTTTCGACATGGCTCCGAGCGCAGAGCGTACCGGATTTCAAATTCGGTCTGCGCCACTACTTGTGAGTCAGCTCATCCGCCAGCTTTTCGGCGTCGTAGACCTTCCGCAAAGCCTCGACGATTCCCCGCGAATCGACGGAAACGCTCCGGGCATTGGTTCCGTCATAAATCACGTCGCCGGTCAGTGAGTAGACGTTCCCATCAAAGATCAGGCCGACGATCTCACCTTTGGCATTCACCGTCGGGCTACCCGAGTTGCCCCCGATGATGTCGCAATCGGCGATGAAGTTGTAAGGGGTCGCCATGTCGAGCTTCGGCTTGGCGGCGTGCCACTTGGCAGGCAGGGTGAACTCGGGCTCTCCCTGGCGCTCTTCGGCACGAGCAAACAAACCGGCGATGTCGGTAAAGGCCGGCGTGCGGTCGCGGGGCACTCCCTGAACCCTCCCGAAACTCATGCGCAGGCTGCTCGTCGCATCGGGGTACATGTTCTCACCTGAACGGGCGAAGCGTGCCGCGGCAATCTTGGCGTACGCGTCGCGTTCAACGCTCTCGACCTTGTCCTCGTACATCTTCCGAAGTTCGCGTGATCGCGGATCGAAGACGGCGGCGAGCTGCAACATCGGATCATTCGACGCTTTCAACGCCGCCGCGCCGCCCTCCACGAGAGCCTTTCGCGCCGCAGGATCATTGAGCGAGGTGCCGTTGACACACTCCTCGGCACGAGCGCGTGCGGACTTTCCGGCAAATGCCTTCACCACAAGCGGATGATCTCCGCCGAGCCGCTCCGCGAGCAGACCGAGCATCTGCGTGACTTTCTCGATCTCGAGCGCTTCCGGAAGCGGCTCGGTCGAATACAAGCGCAGGTAGAGTGACGGGAGCGATGGATCGGAATAATCGCGCAGACGCTCTGCGCTCGGCTTGGGA
This sequence comes from Phycisphaeraceae bacterium, assembly GCA_019636555.1. NCBI lineage: Bacteria > Pseudomonadati > Planctomycetota > Phycisphaerae > Phycisphaerales > Phycisphaeraceae > Phycisphaeraceae bacterium. The sequence continues at coordinate 2,976,535 of JAHBXH010000001.1, forward strand.
AGCTCGTCGGCGAGTTGCACAATATCGAATGCGCGGCTCAAGAGCCCGCTTCCGTTGGTGACCGTATCGATCGTGGCCCTTTCCACATAGAAGTCGCGGTACGCGCGTTCGGCGTCCGCGATTTCCACGAACGCGCCCGCCCACTCCTGCGCGTGCTCGCTGTCGCGATCAATGAACGATCGCAATTCGCTCTCCTCGCTGACCTTCGTGCCCATCAGCACGGGATCCTCGAGTCCTGCGAGCAGGCCGGTGTAGACCTTTCGCCCGTTTGCGACGCCCCGCATGTCACGCTGCGTGATGCGCGCGTTCTCAGCACTGCGCCCCGCAAAGCCCTGCAACTTGATCTCCTGGCGCCAATACCGGTTCATGCGTTCGGGCAGATCGACATCGCGCAGGAACTTGAGGTGGTCGACGGTGTAGAGACGCCGCGTCCGTCCCGGATGTCCGAACACAAAGACCGGCTCGTTTTCTTTCGCGCCGTTCGCGCTCCACTTCAGGTAATGCTCCGGCTTGTACGGCTTGCCGTCCTCATAGAGGCGGAAGAACGTCATGTCGAGGCTGTAGCGCGGGAATTCAAAGTTGTCCGTGTCGCCACCGAAGGAACCCACCACTTCCTCCGGCGAAAAGACCAGCCGAACATCGTTGAAGACCTTGTACTTGTAGACGTGGTACTTCGCTCCCTGATAGAGCGTGACAACCTGGCAGCGGAAACCCGGGGAATCCTGGCATTCCTTTTCGATCTGCGATATCGCCTTGCGCTTCGCGGCGCCGGCCTCCGCCGCGGACATGCCGGGCTTTGCCGCGGCGTTCACCCGATCGGTCACGTCCAGCGTCTCCCACAGCACTCGAATCTCTGTGTCAGGACACTTGAGTTCCTCCTCTCGCGACGGCGCGTAGAACCCGTCCTTCAGATAATTCTTTTCCTTCGTGCTCAGCTTCGCGATCGCGCTCAGTCCGACGTGGTTGTTGGTCATCACCAGGCCATCGGGCGAAACGATCGAACCCGTGCCGCCCATACCCACGCGAACAACCGATCGCTGCATGTGCTTGAGCCAATCTTCGCTCGGATCGAAGTTGTACTTGGACTTCAGAGTTTCGCGAGGCGGATTGCTGAGCAGCCACATTCCTTCATCGGCGAGCGCACTCGCCTGGCCGGCAACGGCGAGAACTCCCAGCGAAACCACGGCACAAAGAGCGAATCGAGTCATCGAAGTCTCCGTTACAAGGATTCTGGTTCGAGCAAGATGATACGAGATCGCCTCGCGCGATGGCGTTGTCCGCTCATTGGTTCTTGTTGATTTCGGTCGCGTCAAGGGCAGAGCAACTGATCGTACATCGAAGCAAAGATCACAAAATCCGCGTCGTCCGTGAAGCCGTCGCCGTTGAAATCGGCGCCGGTGTAGGGACCCCCGGGAGTCAGCAGATCGTTGTAGAACCCGGCAAACGCGACGAAGTCGGTATCGTCCACGAAATCGTCTGTATTCAAATCTCCCGGACAGGCAATCCGTCCGTGCAGGTAGCGCGAGGCCGCGTACGCATCGACGATCCCCCAGCCGTAGTAGTCGTTCCGGGGCGGATCGCCGACCTGGCGTGCGGTGCGCTCAAGCACCCAACGCGTCGTGAGCGGCGGCAACGCGGGCAGTCCGGAAGCGGGAACAAAGTTTCCGATCAGGAGTGCCGCGGCACCGGCAACGTGCGGACACGAAACCGACGTCCCTGATTCGTTTCCATAAGTATGCCCGGCGTTGAACTGGTTGATCGTCGTCAGAATCCCGTCGTTCGCCTCGAGTTCATCGCCATCGGCCTGCGAGATCGAACAGACCGGCAGACGCAGATGTGGCGTGAAATTCTCCGTGAAGCCGCCCGGCACGTTGTTGGAGACGATGACCGCCTTCGCGCCCGCGTTGTACGCGTTCTGAACTTTCTGTCCGATGGTGTTGACACCGCGCCGGACATGGGCAATCTGGCCGTTGACAGAGGGCGGAAACGCCGCGGGGGAATCCCCCAAACCGCAGAACACGGCGTTCCCTGTGTATGGATCGACCGTACCGCCGCGCAATTGATTGGAAGCGTGATCCGTCTCATTCCATCGCACGTTCCAGCCGACAATCGGCATCGTTGAATACACGTCTTCGCCCGGGCCGGCGAGTGAAATGTGCGGACCATACGACGACCACGGCAGGAACTCGTCGTTCCGATACACGGCTGATATAGCCATGACGGATGGAAACCATGCCGGGTAGAACGGTGCGTTGTTCGAAAGATTCCCGGCCGACGCGACGAGCAATACGCCGGAATCGAGTGCCGCGTTGCAGGTATCGAGATACGCCTGATCAAAGTTCGTCGCGCCGAGCGCCATGTTCAGCACGCGCGCGCCGTTCGCGACCGCCCAATTGACGCCGGCGATCGCGTAACTGTGAAAGCCGAACTCCCAGTTGTTCAGCACCTTCGCGACGATGATGTCGGCCGTCGGCGCAACACCGACGACACCGATGTCGTTATCCCGCGCGAGCAGCGTTCCCGCCGTGTGCGTGCCGTGGAAATCGAAGTCATCGACAATCAAACCCGGCACAAACGATGCAGTCATCAGCGGAGTTGGAAGATCAGGATGCGTGAGATCGACGCCTGTATCAAGGTGTCCGACGATCACCCCACCCGCCCCCCCACCCCCGCCACTCATTCCCGAGCCGGTTCCCCACTTGGGCCAGACCTGAGGCGCCCCGATTTCATTGATTCCAAACGGCGTCTGCTGCGCGCACGCATAGATCGCATAGTCCGGTTCGGCATACAGCACGCCGGCCTGATGCCTCAACGAAGAAACGACCTCGTTTACGCGGCCATCATCCGTCTCGACGATCCGCAAGCCGGGAACCAGCTCGATGCTCTGAATGGTGCGCCGCACTCCCGCATTGCTGAGCATCGCTTCGGTCTGAGATTCGGAACGATCACTGAGCGGATCGAGCCGGAGCAGAATGCGCGTCGGATGCCGATCCGGATGAGGAGCCCAGTCGAGGGAAAGTACGGCAGAGCGGCCGGCAACCGGTGCCGCCGGCGCAGCGGCATGCAGCCCGGAGGCCGCGATCAGAGAAGCGCCTGCCGCGGCAACGGTGGCGAGCGAAAGACGAGCTATCTGCATGCAACGACCCCTCCAAACAATCCCTCACGACCGCAGTCTAATCGAGGTTTGCCCCCGGGCAAGAGGGCAGCTCCCAGGATTGACCACACTTTCGCAAGCGAGCCGAATCCGCCAACGCGGAAATCCGTACGGATGCGGAGGGCGCTGAGCCCGGCGGGAGAACAATCAACCATGAAGAACCTGTGTGTCGTTGCACCCGCGGTTGCCCTTTTGTTCGCGCCGCCTGCTTGGGCGGACGGAAACTCCGCCCCTCGGAATTCCGCGTCTGGCCTGGCGAGCGCACCGGAAAAGCCGGCTGCTGACAAACCGAGCGGCGACAGCCCATCCGACCAGAAAAAAGAAGACGAAATCCCGACGGGCGCGTTCGATCTGAGGCCGAAATTTCAATTCGGACAGAATCGGCGCATCCGCCTTTCGCTCGACAGCCGCGAGACCAAGCCCGATCCTGCCGCGCTGATCGACAACAAGGCGCCGCAGGAAGACGAGATGAAGACCCAGCAGGACTTTGTGCTCGTGTTCAAACCGACAAAGCCGCGCGAAGACGGCAACAGCCAGGTCGACATCGTCATCGAGAGCATCCGGTCGCATGTCGAGGGCCCGGGGGTGAACGACTCATTCGACAGCAAAGCTCCGGCGAAGAAGCCGGCGCTGAAGAAAAAGAGCGATCCGCTCAACGGGCTCGGCGAGCCGCCGACACTCGAAGAAACACTCCGGCCGCTGGTGGGGGAAACGCTCACCGTGCTCTTTGATCCGGATGGAAACGTCCTGCAAGTCCGCGGCGGCGAGAAATTCGTCCGGGCTCTCAACCCCATGGCGCCCGAGGAGATGATGCAGATCGGCGGCGATCAGAAGCTGCGCGAGCTGTTCAAGTCGATTGTGAGCACGCCTGGCAAGCGGTACGCCAAGCGCGGAGAGCGCTGGTCTTCCGACACATCGCTCGATTTGTTCCCGATCGGAGGCTCGCGCCTGCACACCGATTACCAGCTGACCAAAGTTCAAGGCTCGCGCGGCCGGATCGAGTTTGATGGTCAACTCGTTCCCGCATCAGATCCGAGCCCCGGATCGGGCGGGCTGAAACTCAGCAAGGCGGAGTACTCGGGCTTCACCGATTGGGATCAGGAGGACGGATTCCTCCGCTCCTCGCAGGCGAATCAGAAACTCGATGCTGAGCTGAAGATCGGAGAACAAACCATCTCGCTCAGGCAAAGCCAGAAGATGATCGTGGAGCGATTGAAATAGATTCCGCTTGAAACATCGGGAATCTCATACGCCAAGCGAAATGTCATACACCCGCTGCGACTTGGTTTTCATAAATCCAAGCCGTTCATAGAACTCGTGCGTCCGAGTGCGAACCTCATTCGTTCGGACGCGAAGCTTGGTGTGACCACGGCCGTGCGCCCACTCTTTGGCGTGCGCAACGAGCTTCCCGCCGATTCCCAGGCTCCGCGCCGAATCCAGCACAACCAAACCGCGTATCTCAGCCCACTCTCCGGTTTCCCAGGCGAACATCACCGCGACTTCAAGGCAGCCGACAACTTCATTTCCCGATTCGGCGACGAACAGCGCCCGATTCGGATCGGGCTTGTATCGCAGCCGCTCTCGCATAACTTCGGAGGAGGCCGGATAGCCGAGCTGCGTCGAGAGGGTGGCCAGCGGAACCGCATCGGACTCTGCCGCGACACGAATAGTGACATTCATGGCGGAACATAGGAGAAGTTCCTCGCGCAATCCCGCCCCGCGCGTCCTTGCGCTACTTCGGTTCTTGGCACACCGCCGGTTCACGGTAGAGTCGCAGCGTATTTCAATAGGCGGCGCTCGAATTCGGCGACGGCGCTGCTCGGTGTCTGATCGCTCCGCCGCACGATCGCCAATTCGCGCTTGAGCGGCTCGCCTTTCGGTGTCAACGAAGGCAAGCGCTTGGCCCCGTCGCTGAGCCGAGACACAAACCCGACTCCGACACCCGCCGCCACCATCTGCTGGATGCTCTGGATCGAGCGCAGCTCCATGACGACTTCGAGAGTCACGCCAGCGTTCGCCGCGGCATGGTCCACGACTTCACGAACCGCCGAGCCAGCCTCGAACCCGATGACCGATTCACCCTTCAAGTCGCTCCAGCGGAATGAAGTCTCTTTCGCGAGCCGGTGACGCATCGGCGTGATGAGCCGCAGCTCGTCTTCGACAAGGTGCTGCAAGACAAGTTGTTTCGCGCCCACGCGGCGCACCGGAAGCGTGACGATCCCGAGATCAAGTTCGCCCCCGAGAATGGATTCGACGACCGCAGACGACCCCATCTCGCGCACATGAAACTTGAGGCCCGGATACGCGCGGCGCATCTCGCTCACGACGGCGGGAAGGATGTACGAAGCCGCGGTCGCGCCCGCGCCCGCTCGGATTGAACCGGTTTCGAGTCCCGAAAGCCGGCGCACTTCGTGCAGTGCTTCATCCGCGTTGCGGACCGCATCATCGGCGTGACGCAGAAACACTCTGCCGGCTTCCGAGAGTTCGACACCCTTGCCGGTGCGGTGGAGCAAGCTCGTGCCGACTTCCTCTTCGAGTTTGCGCAGCATGGCCGAAAGCGCCGGCTGTGAAACCCCGAGCACGCGGGCGGCACGAGTCATGTGGCCGGTACGGGCGATTTCGCGAAAATACCGAAGCTGGCTCAATTCCATGGCTCGGATTGATTATAACAAGCGTTTATCAGACACGTAATCTGCATCGATTCGATTCATGCCGATCGAGGGATAGGGTTGTGCGTTCCGACCCGACAACCCCGAGGTGACCTATGGCATTCCAGGACCCCTTCAAGTCCAAAGCATCGCTCAAGACCAAGCACGGCACGTACTCCTACTACAACCTGAACGCTCTCAAACAGGCCGGCATCGGGCACGTGGACAAATTGCCTTATTCGATCCGCGTGCTGCTCGAATCGATGCTGCGGAACCTCGACGGCTTTGTGGTCACCGCCGACGATGTTTCCGGTCTTGCGAACTGGAACGCCAAGAGCCCGGCGAAAGAAGAAATCCCCTTTATGCCGGGGCGCGTCGTGCTGCAGGATTTCACCGGCGTGCCATGCGTTGTGGATCTTGCCGCGATGCGCGACGCCATGAAATCGATGGGCGGCGATCCGAATCTGATCAACCCGCTCGTCAAGTGCGATCTCGTCATCGATCACAGCGTGCAGGTCGATGCGTTCGGCCCCCCCACTTCGCTGGGAACCGCGCTGACCGTCAACGCCAACAAGGAATTCGAACGTAACGGCGAGCGCTACGAATTCCTGAAGTGGGGCCAGCAGTCGCTCAATAACTTCACCTGCGTGCCGCCGGCGACCGGAATCGTGCACCAGGTCAATCTCGAATACCTCGCGACCTGCGTCCTCACCAAACAGCAAGACGGCGAGACCGTGGTGTACCCGGACTCCTGTGTCGGAACGGACAGCCACACGACCATGGAGAACGGCCTTGGCGTCGTCGGCTGGGGCGTGGGGGGCATCGAGGCCGAGGCCGTCATGCTCGGCCAGCCGATCTACATGCTCACGCCCGAGGTGATCGGATTCCGCCTGAAAGGCAAATTGCCCGAGGGCACCACCGCGACCGATCTGGTCCTCACCGTCACGCAGATCCTCCGCAAGAAGGGTGTCGTCGACAAGTTCGTCGAGTTCTTTGGTGACGGGCTCGCGGCACTCTCCGTTCCCGATCGCGCCACGATCGCGAACATGGCGCCTGAATACGGTGCGACGATGGGCTTCTTCCCCATCGATCAGGCCACGCTCGATTACTTGCGATTCACCGGGCGCGACGAGGCAACCGTGGCGCTGGTCGAAGAATACTGCAAGGCGAACGGATTGTTCTGGACCAAGGGAAGCGCCGAGCCCGAATTCACCGACGTCGCCGAGCTCGATCTCTCGACCGTTCAGCCCTCGCTCGCCGGACCCAAGCGCCCGCAAGATCGCGTTCTGCTCAAAGACGTCAAAACCGCGTGGAACAAGGAACTCGTCGATAGCTTCGGCAAGAAGGCCCCGGCCGAATCGGTCAACGTTTCACGCTGGATCGACGAGGGCGGAAACGCCGCGAAGCCCGCGAACGCGGCGGACCCGTCCGGCGCGCCCGACCCGGGCTGCATCGGCGTTGATGTCAAGCTCGACAACAAGTCTTTCCAGTTGCATCACGGCGATGTGGTGATCGCCGCGATCACGAGCTGCACGAATACGAGCAATCCCGACGTCTTGATCGCCGCGGGCCTCGTTGCTCGCAAGGCTCGAGCGCTCGGCCTCACCCGCAAGCCGTGGGTCAAAACTTCGCTCGCCCCGGGTTCCAAAGTTGTCACCGAGTATCTCAACAAGGCCAATCTGTCCGCCGATCTCGAGTCGATTGGCTTCTACACCGTCGGCTACGGCTGTACGACCTGCATCGGAAACTCCGGCCCGCTTCCGGACGCAATCGAGAGCGCGATCAAGGGCGGCGATCTGATCGTCGCCAGCGTGCTCAGCGGCAACCGCAACTTCGAAGGTCGCGTGCACCCGAACGTCAAGGCGAATTACCTCGCCAGTCCGCCCTTGTGCGTGGCGTACGCGATTGCCGGCAGCGTTGCCATCGATCTCGCGACCGAAGCGATCGGCCGAAGCAAGGACGGAAAGTCCATCTACCTGAAAGACATCTGGCCGACGTGGAAGGAAGTGCAAGAGCTGAAGAGCCAGTGCCTCAGCCCGGAGCAATTCCGCAAGCAGTACGCAAATGTCTTTACCGGCAACGAGCAGTGGAACAAGGTCCCGGTTTCCAAGAGCGACTCGTATAAGTGGAACGACAAATCGACGTACATCCACAAGCCGCCTTTCTTCGAAGGCATGAAGCCGACCCCCACTCCTCCGAAGGCGATCAAGGGCGCACGTGTGCTGGCGTACGTCGGCGACTCGATCACGACCGACCACATCAGCCCGGCCGGCGACATCGCGGAGAATTCTCCGGCCGGTGAGTATCTGAAGGGACTTGGCATCCGCAAGGCCGACTTCAATACCTACGGAACTCGCCGCGGCAACGACCTCGTCATGACCCGCGGCACCTACGCGAACATCCGCGTCAAGAACAAGATTGCGGTCGATCCGGCCACCAACAAGATCAAGGAAGGCGGCTGGACGCGCGACATGTCGAAATCGGGCGGCGGCAAGATTTCGTTCATCTACGACGCCGCGATGAACTATCGAAAGGAAGGCACGCCTCTCGTCGTGCTCGCCGGCAAGGACTACGGCATGGGTTCGAGCCGCGACTGGGCGGCCAAGGGAACGCTCGAACTCGGCGTCAAAGCCGTGATCAGCGAATCCTTTGAGCGCATCCATCGGAGCAATCTTGTCGGCATGGGCGTTCTGCCTCTCAACTTTGTTGAGGGCCAAACCGCCGAGTCACTTGGGCTCAAGGGCGATGAGACGTTCGACATCGACCTGCACGTGAGCGTTGAAGGACTCGTGGAGCCGCGCTGCGAGGTGAAGGTCACCGCGAACAAACCCGACGGGAGGAAGGTGGCTTTCACGACGCGCTGCCGCATCGATACACCGGTCGAAGCGGAGTACTACCGCAACGGCGGCGTTCTGCACACCGTTCTTCGTCGATTGCTGAACGACAGCAAATCCAAGAAGCCGGCGATGGTGTGATGACAGCCGAACTCCGAGCCGATCTCGCTCATCCGGCGCACACGTCGATCGAAATACCGATCGCGTGGGGCGAAATGGATGCGCTGGGCCACGTCAACAACGTGGTCTTTTTCCGCTACATCGAAACGGCGCGGATCGATTTCCTGCGGAAAGCGGGCTGCCACGCGCTACGCGATCAGACCGGCGTCGGATTCATACTGCAATTCGTGGAAATGCGGTTCCGTCAACCGCTCGTCTTTCCCGACACGATCCGCATCGATTCAAAGCTCGAATCGATCGAAGAAGATCGGTTCACGCTCGCGCACGCGATCGTCAGCGGCAAAACCCGCGAAGTCGCTGCGGTCGCTCGCGGAACCATCGTGTCGTACGACTACAAAGCCTCGTCGAAGGTTGGGATGCCGCCGACGATTCGGAGTGCGATCCTGGGAATGGAAGGCCGTGCGCGATAGTCGCGTTGCCCGGTGCGCGAGAAATCCCGGTCGGAGTCTAGATTACTTCGACGCCGGGGTGGCAGCGCTCCTGGCGATTTGTGCGTTGATCGCCTCCATGCACGGATCTCTGTTTTCCGCGAAGTCTTTGAAGGACAATTCCGCCGCGATCTGGGGCTGGACCCATGTGCGCCGATCGGTTGAATCAAGAATCTGCCAGTACCGCGACGAGCAATGGATGCGCAGCTTGCTGTACGGCAGCAGCACGTAAGTGCTTTCGCCGACGAACTGGGGGCGTGAGCCGGTGGGTTCGCCCACGAATGTCGCGTTGGTGAACTTCTCGAGCATGTTCACGGTGTTCTGCGCCGCGGAAAAGGTGTTCCGCCCGATGATGACAAAGAGCTTGCCGTGCTGATTCAGTTTCTCGTTGCGAATGACGGATTCGACGAACGGTCCGACGAGCCCGGTGTTCCCGCCGCCGTTGAACCGCATGTCGATGATGAGGTATTCCGGCGACTTCTCCTCGATGAGGCTGTTCATTGATTCGATGACGTGCCGGAAGGGTTCGTTCTCGTTTCCGGAGACGGCCTGAAAGCCGAAGTAGACGGCGTTGAGATCATCCAGATACTTCAGCGTGAGCGGCGTCTCCAGATCCTGCTGATACAGCGGCGCCCGTACATTCGCTCCTGCGTTCGCATAGATATAACCCTTGCGGAAGAGCCGCGATTTCCCGAATCCGTCTCGGGCCATCGGGCGCGGTGCGATTCGGATCGCCTTCTCGCTGCCGTCGGCGAGGCGGAGGGTGTATTCGATGTCACCCTCCCCGGTTGCCCCGATCTCCTGCAGTGCCGCAGGCTGGAGCAATCTGGCCGGCACCGAATACAGGTACCCCATGTCGTTGTCCACGGAGCAGAATTGGCGTAACTTTGTCGCCACATCTTCCACGCCCATCGTTCCGACTCGTGTGATCTTCGCTCCGACAGTCTCCTTCAGATCTTCCGGAGCCCCGATCACGTAGATCCCCTCCGGGAACGCCCAGAGATGGAGCGGGATCCGGTTCAACGCTTTTTCGCCTTCGGCGTACGCCGCGAGAGTTGTGTGCCCGTCCCCCACCATCGCGAGCAGCCGTGAGATCCTCGCGCGCAGCCTGTCCTCGCTCACACCGGACGCCGCGGCGCTCTTGAGAGCCTCGATCTCCGCAAGGAATTTTTCCTTTGAGACATTCGCGTAGAGATTCCAATGCATCTGCTTCATCCGCCTCGCCAGAAAATCGAAGTCCCACGCCCATCTCTTCGCCGGATCACTCTCTTCCGGCGGGTTGAGCCCCGTGAGCGCAACGAATCGCGGGTCCTTGCGGAGCGAATTCAGATCGTCGTCGGCCGCCAAAGTTTCCTGATCCGCGTAGCGGTTCTCGAATGCCTTTGTGAGCCACTCGATCGCCTGATCGCTCTTGCCCTGCAGCGCGTACGCGCAGGCGATGTTGTACGACTCGGATTCTGGCCGGAACCCCAGCTCGAGCGCCTTCAGCCCCGCTTGAATCGACCCTTCCAGATCCCCCGCCATGTGCAGCGCGTAGGCGTAGTTCGACCACGCGGAACCGTCGAATCGGTTGGTCTTGAGGTACGCTTCATACTCCACGACCGATTGGGCGTACTGCTTGGCGCGCAGGAGCTCACCCGCGTGCGGCGCGGTCGGTGGCGGAAACGCCGAGACGGAATACGTGACGAGAGATGCACACGCGGCGACGAAGCGGGTCGTACAGGTTTGCATTGGCTGTCCTCGATGGAGGAGCCCGTTCGCGTCAAGCGGTCGGATCGCTCCTCACTCCAAATGATGCCGCAACGGAGCAAACCCTTCTTGAAGGCTGTTTGCGCTTCGCGGTTCAGCTACCGCCGGGATTCGCGCCGGGCGCGTCCCGGGGTAGTGTTGTAGAACCGGCGGAACATCCGCGTCAGATGCGCCTGATCCGAGAATCCGCACTCTGCACTGATTTCTGAGAGAGGCGTCGAAGTTGTCAGCACCCGATCGAGCGCCCGGTCGGCCCGAACACACGCCGCAAATTCGCTGATCGTGCGCCCGCGAGTGCGGCGGAACTGTCGGCAGAGATGCGCCGGATGGACTCCGGCGTGATCCGCAAGCGTCTCGAGGCTGGGCGGCAAACCCTGCCGCTCCCGGACGATCTGCTCGACGCTGTTCAGCCAGCGGGCTCTCCTCGAAGAAAGGTGCTGTATGCAGCTGAGCGAATCGAGAATCGTGGTGACCGCCTCTTCAACGACAAAGGGCGCGAGCGGATCGGTCGAAGACATGGCGAGTTGGAGCGCGCCGACCGCGTGGAGCGCACCTCCCGCGAATCGATAGAGCACGGGGCTGGTGCGCAGATCGGTGGCAACTCGATCGAGCCAGGGCCCCGGCAGTTCGATGTTCAGCGCTTCGGCACCTGCGTTCGAGACGTGATCGCGATGCGACTCGGCGGCACGATTGAACACAACGCAGCCCCGGACGCAGACATGATCCTCGTGCAGCGCGCGTTCGATGGCCACGCCGCGGAGCGACACGAGCAGGTACGCCTGTTCGTGACAATGCGTCGGGAGCACCGTCCCCGGCGCATAGCGCGTCGCTGTCACCCGGAAATCGCCGAAGGTGCGGACTTGCGTCGTTTCGCCGAAGTACTTGCCTGAACTGAGCCGGATCATCGTCGCTTATTCATACCGGTTCGCCAGCTTCTCGGTGCATCGTTTCGGCCTACCGGGAGGCGGAGGGGGGGAGCGCCAATCCGTGTTTCTTTGACTCGCGAGCCAGGATTTCGATCCGCTCCTGCGACTTCAACACCCGAGGATGTCCATCCTTGAAGAAAGCCAGCAGCACCGCATGGCTTTCGGCAAGCTCTTTCGCTGCTTGTTCGTAGCGTCCCGCTTCGGTCAGGCACTGACCGTAGTTGTTTCGATAAATGGCGAGCGCCCAGTGGTCTTCGGGAAGCTTGCCCCGACAGCCGGCCAGCAATTCTTCGTAAAGACCGAGCGCTTCGTCGAAGCGTTCCTGCGCCTGGAGCAGCATCGCGAGGTTGTTGTATTGGTTCCAGGAATCGGCATCCATCTGCCCGCTCTCCTTGCGGAGTGCAAGGATGCGCCGGTAGAGGGCTTCCGCCTCGGCGGGCTTTTTCGATTCTTCCAGCACATAGGCCAAATTGCCCATCGTGCTCAGAGTTTTCTGGTGGGTTTCACCCAGCGTCCTGACCTGCGCTTCGGCGACTTGACGGAGGAGGGGTTCGGCTTCGGCCACGCGGCCCACTCCCACCAAGCCGACGGCGAGATTGCCCTTTGACACCAGCACGCTCGGATGATCGGGCTGAAGATGTTTCAGTCGCATCGCGAGCACCTGTTGCAGGAGTGCCAGCGCCTCTTCCTTTTTGCCCTGGCGCTGCAGCACGGACGTGAGCGAATTGAGCGTGTAGGCGACCAGCAGATGGTCCTTGCCGTAGGTCGCTTCGCGAAGAACTGCCGTCTCGCGAAGCAGGCGCTCGGCCTCATCGAGCTTTCCGAGGGCCGACAAGGACGTTCCAAAGTTGTGCATTGCCTGCTGCACTTCGCGGTCAGAGTCTCCCAGCCTCGGGCGGAGAACCGAGAGCCCGGCACGAAAAAAATTCTCGGCGTCGGTCAATTCGCCGCGCTCGATCAGGACGCGACCGAGTTCACAGCGCACACGAGCCGCTTCAAGAGAATCCTCCCCGTGATTGCGAACGACGACCGGCAGAATCCGCTTTGTGAGTTCTTCTGCGTCTTCAGTGCGCCCGGCGTCGGCATATGCAAAGGCGAGGTTGCGGCGCGCATCGAGCGTGCGGTCGTCCGCTTCTCCGAATTCGCGCACGGCAACTTCGCAGGCACGTTCCATCTGCGGAATAGCTTCTTTGTATTTCCCCATGCCGCGAAACGTTCCGGCGATCGTCACTCGCACCGGTACTTCGACTGTCGGAGGCGGAGTCGTCAATTCGAGCTCTTCGATCGCGCTCGCCAGCAATTGCTGCACGGAAACGTCGCCGCTGCCGTCGCTTTCGGGATTCGCCCCTTCGAGCATTCGGGTCAAAAAGAGGTTGACGGCCCGGGCGGTCTGCGCCTCTCGCTCCGCGATCTGTTTCTGCTTTTCGAGCGCGACGCCCCGCACCTCCGCGAGCCTCCGGCCCCGCATGGCTTCGGCCGCCTGCCAGGTCGTCCCCACCACTCCCCCGAGCAGCGCCAGCACGGCGATGGTCGCGCCGGTGACGAGCGCCCGATTCCGCCGCACGAACTTGCGGACTTTGTACGCGCGGCTCGGCGGGCGCGCGAGGATCGGTTCGTCCCTCAGAAACCGCCCGATGTCGGCCGAAAGATCAGACGCGCTCTGATAGCGCCGCGTTCGATCCTTCTCCATCGACTTCGAAACAATCGTCGCCAGATCGGCGGGAATGGTGCGGTCGATCGAGTTGAGCGAGGGCGCGTCGGACTCCGAGATGATGCGGACTGCTTCGGGCAGCGTGTGGGTCTCGAGCGCGTGGGGCAACTTGCCGCTCAAGAGTTCGAACAGAATCACGCCGAGCGTGTAGACGTCCGAGCGGACATCCACCCCGGACGGATCGCCGATCTGCTCCGGGCTCATGTACGGCAGCGTTCCAACAAGTGTCCCCGCCTCCGTCCTCATTGTCGCGGCGGGCGACTGCGCCGAATCATCCGCGGCCCGCGCGATCCCGAAATCCAGGATCTTCGGTTGCCCGGACGCCGTGACGAGGATGTTGCTCGGCTTCAAATCCCGATGGATCACGCCTTTCTGGTGAGCGTGCTGCACGGCGTCACAAATCTTCTGAAAGAGCTCGAGCCTTTGCTTCAAGGAGAGATGCCGCTCGAAGGCGTAATGCGTGAGCGGCTTTCCTTCAACAAGTTCCATCGCGAAGAAAGGTTGCGCGCCGGCTTCCGACTCGTGCGTCGCAGCCTCGTAGATCTGCGCGATGCCCGCGTGCTGCAGGCGCGCCAGCACCTCCGACTCGTGCTCGAAACGGCGGAGCAGGCGGGGAGTCAGAAGCCCGGGTCGGATGACCTTGAGCGCCACGGTCCGCCGCGGCCGATCCTGTTCGGCGAGATACACCACGCCCATCCCGCCCTCGCCCAGAATGCGCCGGATGCTGTAGCGCCCGACGCGCTCCGGCGACTTGGCGCTCGAAATCGGCGGAACGATCTCGTCCGCTGTCCCATCGAGTGTCTGTTGCTGATCCTGCCGGAGCAGCATCATCTCGACACGAGATCGCAGCACCCGATCGCCGTCACATTCGGACTCGAGCAGCGACCGGCGCCGTTCCTTCGGCGCAGAGGCAACTTTCCGGGCTATTTCCCGGACCCGGGTAATGGACGCATGCGGGATGTCGTTCGGATTCTCTTCCAAACCGAGCCCATTTCCGGACTTACATCAATCTTGCAGGCACGACTCCGCCCATTCTGACACACAAGTGGCGCGAAAGCCAGTTGAATCCTGAGCTTGATAACCGCGGCAGGGCAACCGCTCGATCGGATCGGCACACCGCGGCGCACCGCCAAGAATCGCCCCGCATGAACCCGAATTTCCAACTCGCGGCGATCATCCTCCAGACGATCTCCTCGCTCTCGATCGCGGGCGGTCTGATCTTCGCGGCATTTCAGTTCTACTACGCGCGAAAGGCCCAGCACGTGGCCAACTTCACGAAGCTCGTGGAGTTGCAGATGTCGCTGCGCCGGATGCGCGTGGATAACCCGCAGCTCGCCCATGTCTACAAGGACGACGTGCGGAATCTGAAGGGCGAAGAAGAAATCAGGCAGTATTTTTTCAACCTGATGCAGTTGTCGCTCTTCGAGATCGCGTGGTACAGCCATCAGCACGGGCAGTTGTCGGACGAATACTTCGAATCGTGGGTGAAACGCTTCAGGGTCATCGCGGCGGAAGACTCATTCCGGCGAATGATGGCGAATCCCTCGATGAAGATCCTTCACGACGAGTTCCAGGAGTACGCGCACACGTTCATATCCGAAGCGCGCGTCGCAAGAACGGCCTGAACCTTGGTTTTTCTGAGCCGCCGCAGATCATCGCGCCACGGCGCTGTCATAAGAGTCGCAGGAAGAATTGCGGGCGGGAATTACAGCCCGTCCTGATTCTTCGTCGTCACGATGTCATCCGAAAAGTCCACCGTGATCTCGATTCCATCGGTCTTCCATATCCAGCGGTCGCGTACCGGCGGACGGGACGCGACAACAGGCGCAGCTGCCAGAACGGAAGCCGACTTCCCCGAGGCTGCGGCAACCGAGCGCGCACCGGGAGATCCGGCGGGAACCGGCGCCGGATTGCCCTCCGCTTCGCGCTGAATCTGCTTATCGCGATTGGCGGCTTGCCCGGTGAGATCACCCAAGCCCTGCTTGATCTGATTCTGATTCTGGCGCTGCTGCGCGAACGTGATGTCCCCGAGCATGTCCTTCGCGAGCTTCGAAGCGCCGCCCTCAGTGATCTTTTCTCCCGGCCCCAAAATAGCCGTGACCTGATCAACCGTCATTCCAACCTGGATCTTTTCGTAGTTATCCCGCGTGAGCTTGTTTTCGCACCCCATGATCAGGAACGAAAAAACGCCCATCGCAAAAAGCCGCAGAATCGAGACTTGCCGGTTGGTTTTCATGACCGCTCCCACTGGTCCCATCGTACGAGAATACCGCATCCAGTTCCTGATACGAGCAGAAAGAGGGGTGCAGTCGCAGAAAGTTCGGTAAAACCAGCCACTCGGGCGGCTGGTGCGAACCGATAGGATGGTCGTGCAGGGAGGCAATTGGACGCTTGGAAACCCCGAAAACCAGCGGAAATCCCGGAATCGGATCGGCTTCAGACCCGTCAACCGAGGCCTCTCTCTATCTCCATCCGCAGACCCTCGCCCGACTTTCGAGCTTCGAGCTCCGGGCCAAGATGATCGTGGAAGGGCTTTCAAGCGGTCAACATCGGTCGCCTTACCAAGGTTTCTCCGTCGAATTCGCTCAGCACCGTCCATATTCGCCGGGGGATGACCTTCGCCATCTCGATTGGAAGGTGTTCGCCCGCTCGGACAAACTGCATCTCAAGCAGTATCAGCAGGAGACAAACTTCGACCTGATCGTGATGGTCGATTGCTCCGGCTCGATGTCGTTCGGAAGCAGATTGTTCGCCGAGGCCTCGGGAGCGGGAAGAAGAAACAGCCCGGACGGCCGGACGCACTGGAGCAAGTTCGATCACGCGACGGCACTCGCCGCGGCACTTTCGTACATCACGCTGCGCCAGGGCGATCGCGTCGGGCTGGAAATGTTCGATGAGCGCGTGCGCCTGGTGCTCAAGCGTTCCAGCAGTCAGGGAACGTGGCGCCAGATCGTGAGCGCGCTCTCATCGCACCCCGCGCGACGCTCGCACCCCGGCGCAGAAGACTCGACGAGCCGACCGAGCGATCTGCGACGTGCGATCGACGAGACCTTTGCTCAGATCACCAACCGCTGCATACTCGCGATCGTCAGCGACTTTTTCATGGACATCGACACGATCAAGGATGCGCTTGCTCGCACTCGGCATGCACAGGCCGACGTGATGGCGTTTCAGATTATGGACGAAGCGGAGCTGGACTTCGATCTCCGCGAGAACGCCGGAGGTGTGCTGCTCGAAGGGCTCGAAGGCGAATCAACTCTTCGGATCGATCCGCGCGCGATCCGAAAGGGCTATCTCGAGGCGCTCCACGAGCACAACGCCAAACTCCGGGCGCTCCTGCGCGGCATGGGGTACGACTACACACTGGTCAACACGCACGAGTTCCTAGGACCGGCACTCGCCTCGTTTGTTTCTCGTCGCAATGCGCAGATCAAGAGGCACCTGGCATGAAACAGCCCGAGGCCCCACGCCCCCACGCTTCACCGACCGTACGGATTGAATCGCCCGACGCATGACGTTTCTCAATCCAACTCTGGCGATGGCGGCGCTCGCGTGCATCGCGGCGCCGATCATCATCCACCTGCTCTTCCGCCGGAAACGAAAGCCGCTGGAATGGGGAGCGATGAAATTCGTGCTGGAAGCGTTCAGGCGGCACAAGCGCAGGCTCCGGCTCGAACAGATCCTTCTGCTGGCGGCCCGGACTCTCGCGGTGCTCTGTCTGGCTCTGGCGGTTGGAAGACCGCTGTTTTCGGGCGCGAGTGCCGCCGACAGCAGACGGCCCCGCGATCTGACCATCGTGATCGATAACAGCCTCGCGTCGCAAGCGCGTGCGCCCGAGGCAGGAAGCGCGACCGAACTCGACTCGCAAAAGCAGCGCGCGGCGCACTTGCTGGAGGAACTGGATGCGGGACGGGGCGACCGCGCGACGATCGTTACGCTCGCATCGCCTGCGGAGAAGCTTCTCGCGGAACCATCCGGTGACCTCACCGGCGTTCGGCGCGTACTCGACCTGATCGAACCGGCCGACTCGGGCGCCGATTTTTCGGGGGCCGCGGCTCTGGCGCGCGACAATTCGTCCGGGGACTCTTCACGAGAAAAAACCGTTGCCTTGCTCTCGCCACTGCGAGCCGGGAGTATCGACCTCTCGCGCGAAACGCCCGAACGCGATGTCGCGAACGAGACCGTCGGGGCTGATACACGGCTGACGCTCGTCGCGTCGCCCCCTTCGGACGACTCGGTCGAGAACGTCGCGATCACAGGACTCGAACCCCTGCGTTCGATGCTCCTGCGGACCGGTCAAATTACGTCGACTCAGCAGGCTCGCGTTTCCCTGCGACGATTCGGGCGAGGGATCGATCGCCCGGCATCCGTCCAGCTACGGCTACGCGTGACAGACGGGCGCGACGGTGATGACGAGCAATCATGGACAAAAACGCCGGTGCGCTTTGCCGCCGGCGAAGACGCCGTGACCGTACTCGCCCCTGTCGCGATGCCGGCAACAAAGGATGAAGCGATCCCGACCGCGTCGTGGATTGAAGGCAGAATCGATGATGATGCGATCACGAGCGACAATGTCTTCCGGCGTCCCTGGAAAGTTCGGGAGCAACTCCGTATCGCGCTGATCGCGCCTGTCGAAGCCCGCGACGGCACAACCGGCCCAGCCGGATATTCGGCCGCCGACTGGCTCACGCTCGCGCTCGCGCCGACCGCTTCGACTCAGGGTGTGGATCTCGGATCTGAGAACGACCCGATCCGGATCAGCCGGATTGATCCGGGCCGGCTGACTGGACAAGCGCTCGGTGCGATCGACGCGGCATTCGTCGTCCGGCCCGATCTCGTCGACGGTGCCTCGTGGCCGCTCATCGCCGACTTTGCCCGCAAGGGCGGGCTCGTCGTTGTTTGCCCTGCACCGCAGACCGGTGTGCAGCGCTGGACGGATGAATTTGTCAAGGCCATGGGTTTCGGCTGGATCTTCGAGCGCGAGGTGATCGAGTTCAAGGACCCGCGCCCGCTGGGAGGCGCGAATGCCGATCAGGCCATCATCGGAGCCTTGGGAGCCGATTTGACCGAACTCACTCGGCCCGTGGTCGCGACGCGGCTTCTCGGTGTGGATCTCAAGGGCGACGGTTCGTGGCTGCTCCGACTAAATGATCACCGACCGCTGCTCGCCTCCGCGCGTCCGATCGCGACGGGCGCCGCCGGCAAGGGACTCATCGTCGTTTTCTTCGTTTCGCCCGAATTGAGCTGGACAAATCTGCCGGCGATGCCGTTGATGGTGCCTCTGATTCAGGAAATCGTGCGTCAGGGAGTGGGCATCGCTTCGGGGTCGATAGATCTGGTCGCGGGCGCGGCGCTCGAATCTCCCGACGAACTTCGAGCCATTGAGTCCAAGGATGGCGCGATCGTCCCGACCATCGCCAAACGCTCCGGAATCTGGCGCAGAGTGGATGATCGGGGAGTGACAAAGGACGTAATCGCCGTCAACGTCGACACTCGCGGGTCAAGCACCACGACACAGCCCAGGGCGGCACTGGAGTCGTTTCTTCGCAAGTGGATGCGCACGCGCGACTTTGCATGGGCGGCGACAAACTCTCAGTCCCCCGGCGCACCGATCATGCTCAGCGGCTCTCGTCGCACACCCCCAATCGATCTTCCTCTCTTGCTCGCGGGCCTCTTGCTCCTCATGGTTGATGTGGTCTTCTCACGTCTCTTCAGCCACGCAACCGTTCGAGCAGACCGTCTCGATCGCCCTGCGTTGCCGCAATCCGCCCAAGACCAGCCTTCCACAGATCAGATCCGCGAGGTGGCGGCGTGAACGATCTGATCACAAGACTCTTCGCGCTGAAGACACTTCGACCCGGCGATCCTGGCGTCGCGCTCGAATGGATACGTCCGATTCCCGCCTGGGGATGGACCCTCGTGCTGGCAGGGGCCGTTGCGCTTGCCTGGTGGGGCTACCGCCGACTCGAGGGAACTATCAATCGCCGCGCGATTCTGGCGACACTGCGAGGGCTCTCGCTGGTGCTGGTGACCGCGATGATTTCGGGGCCGCGTCTCGTCAAGACCGAAGAGACGGTGGAAAAGGACTGGGTCGTTGTACTCGCCGATCGCTCGCAGTCGATGGAAGTCGCGGACGTTGACGGCAAGTCGCGCGACGATCAATTGCGCCATGCCGTCGAGGAAACCAAAAAAGCCCTCGCCAAGCTCGATCCGGAGCGAAATGTGCTTTGGCTCGGGTTCGACGCGCGGACCTTTGATCTTCCTCCGGACGCGAGCACTCTGCCGCCCCCCGACGGGACGCGCACCCTGATCGCTGCGGCACTCGAACAGACACTTCGGCGCGCCGCCTCCAAACCGCTGAGCGGCATTGTGCTGGTCAGCGACGGGCGCAGCGCCGACGAGCCGTCGCGATCGCTGCTCCGACAGCTTCAAGGACGGCAGGTTCCCGTGTTTTCAGTGGCGCTCGGCAGCGACGAGCCTCCGACTCGCATCTCGCTCAAGAGGGTCACCGCACCGTCGGTTGCGTTTGTCGGAGACTTTGTCCCGGTCACGGTCGATCTGGAAGCGATCGGAAAGCCGGAGGCATTGCGGGGCTCGAAGATCGACCTCATCGACGAAGCGACCGGCAAGCTGCTCGACAGCCGACCGGTCCCTGAGAGTGCGGGCACAACAGGCAACGCCACGCTCACCATGATGACTCGCCCGGGGAACGCTCAGGAATTCCGTTGGGTGGTGAAACCCGTTCTTCCCGAAGGAAACGGCCCGACCGCTGCGACCAAGAACGACGAGTATTCGATCGGGCTGCGCGTCTTGGATCGGCCCGTGCGCGTCGCGCTCTTCGACGGCTACCCGCGCTGGGAGTACCGATACCTCAAGAACCTGCTGCTGCGCGAGCGCTCCATCCGGTCGAGCGCCCTCATTCTCTCCTCCGATCGACGCTATCTGCAGGAAGGCACCGATCCACTCGCTTCGATTCCACGAACACGAGAAGAGTGGCTGCCGTTCGATGTCATCGTGATGGGCGATGTCCGATCCGAGCTCTTCAGCGCCGAACAACTCGCCCAGATCAAGGAGCTTGTCGCGGTCAAGGGCGCCGGATTGCTCTGGATAGCCGGACCCAACTCAACCCCTCAGACCTGGCGGAATACTCCCCTCGCCGACCTGCTTCCGTTCGCGCTCGATGACGGCTCTTCGGGCGCGAGAACATTCGCTGAATCAGTGCTCGTCTCGCCCGCGCCGGCCGCGGAGCGCCTCGGTGTGCTACGGCTCGGCGAAGAGGGCTCGCAAGCATGGCCCGAGATCCTGAGCGATGTGAGCGCGGGCTGGAATGCTCTGCGATACGCCCAGCTCATCGACCCCAAGCAGCTCAAACCCGCGGCGGAAGTTCTCGCGGTGGCGAGCCCGTCGTCCGGCCCGATCGGAAGTTCGGGAGCGATGCCGCTGGTCATCACGATGCGCTACGGAGCCGGACGCGTGTTGTACGTCGCGACGGATGAAATCTGGCGCTGGCGATACGGTCGTGGCGAGACTTTGCCGGAACGCTTCTGGCTCCCGCTCGTTCGCCTGCTCGCGCGCGAAAGTCTCTCCCGGAGCGGGCAGCAAGCCATTCTCGACGCAACTCCCGAACGCGCGACCGTGGACCAGTCAGTACAGATTTCCGTGCGCTTGCTCGATCAATCTCTGCTGAACACCCGGCCAGTCTCTTTAACCGTTCGCGCCAAGCCTGAGTCTTCGAGCGACATCGGAGAGCAAAGCATCACCCTTCGTCCGCAGGAGAGCAACCGAGGCGTAGGCGAAGCGCCGAGCGGGCTTTACACCGGCAGCTGGACATTCGCGGAAGCGGGCGACTACACCATCAGGCCCGTCGACGCGATTCTCTCGGGGCTAGGTCTGAGCGCCAAAGTGGAGGTTCGGGCACGCGACGACGAAATGCGCGAACCTGCGGCGGATCATGTCCTGCTCGCGGAGATCGCCGACGCGACCGCAGGCCGCGTGCTCCGGACGGATGAAATCGGCCAGCTGACTGAATTGCTTCCAAACCGTCAGGTGCGCACCGCCGGCGAAACGTTGTCCGAGCCGCTTTGGGACAAACCCATCGTCTGGACGCTGTTGATCCTCCTGCTCAGTCTGGAGTGGATCGGCAGGCGACTCATCCGGCTCGCCTAGGTCCCTCTCCCCGCCAGCCTCTCCGGGCCTCTGGACGCCGGCGGCTTGATTGGGCGCAAACAGTGCTGGAACCCGAATCTCCTCCGCACCGATCCCGGTATTCACCGTACAGTCTTGCGGCAGATCGTTCGAAAGTGGTTATTGGGAGCGTGCTCGCGATGGCCCGAACCTGACCGTGCGGGGTTGCGCTCCAGATTGCGATTGAGTTCCTGAAGCGCCATGAACCATGAGCCCGGCACGCCAGCCTCCGTTCCGGCTCCCTCGCCCGTTGCGGGCGTGGCGAAGGCGATCGCCCCTTCGCTCGCCGCGCTCCGATGGCGAATCCGGCTCTGGTTGATCGTTGATCGGGCGAGCACTCTGCTCGGTTCGGGGTTAGCGGTCTGTCTCGCGGCGGGTCTTTTCGATTACCTGATCCGAATGCCTCGCGCAATGCGCTGTGCGCTCTGGCTCATCGGAGTCGCGCTGATTCTCGGCGCGATCCGCAGGTACGTTTTGCCTGCGATTCGGTTTCGTCCGTCGCTCACGGATTTGGCGCTCCGGATCGAGCAGACACCGGCGGGTCGGGAAGCCGGGCTGCGCGATGTACTGGCGGCCGGCCACGAGTTCAACATCGCACAAGCCGGACCGGGCGCGAGTTTGCGCCGGCAGATTGCTTCGATGGCGTCGGGTCTTTTTTCCGACCTGCGCATTGGCACCGTGCTGCGACCGGTGGGCGGCGCGAGGCGCGGGTTAACGCTCTTGATGCTCACGGTTGCCGTGCTTGCTGCCGTGGTGTCTCTCGCGCCCGTGATGACTCTGCTGGGCGCCAAGCGAACGCTGCTCCCGTGGACCGATGCGCAGTGGCCAAGCCGAACGGCACTCTTCGACGCGACCGCGGAGCGCGCCCACGCTCTCACAGCGGCGCTGCCGATGCGCGCCGTCTTGACGCGCACCAACCGGTCTCCAGGGCAAACGCGCGTCGAACTAAAATATCGATTGATCGATGGCGAACGGATCGGCGAGTTACAAACCGCGTTGTTGACGCCGCAGGGCGTGAAGCGCGATCGCGAGGTGCATGGAGAGGTGTACGAGCGATTGCTCGAGCCGCGTGCCCTCGCAGAAGCCACGGGCGGAGTGTCCTCCAAAGCTGATCGGCGGCTGGAGTACTGGTTCGAGACGAGCGACGCTCGCACGGAGTCGGCCATCATTCAACTTGTCGAGCCGCCCGCGGTGACGCGGCTGCGTGTCACGGTCGAGCCTCCAAGCTATGCCGCCACCGCAATCGGAAGCGAATCCGGGTTCGTCAGCGGAACGAAAGACTTGGGCCCGGGGAAGCCCGAAGCCCCGGCGGTTGCACCGGTTTTGCAGGGCTCGCGCGTGGGTGTTGAGTTCACGCTCAACAAGGAGATCCCGCTTCCGATGTCAGCGTCGGGAGCAGAAGCAAACGCGTTCGCGACCAAGCTGATGCAGGGAACTACTCCGCCGGCGGATCTTGAGATACAGCGGCTGGAGAACGGCTTCCGGCTGAACTGGCTCGCTCAGGAGACCACCCGATTCGGGGCGCTTCTCGAGGACTCCTTCGGCATCAAGAGTCAGGATCCCTCGGCGGTTGGCCTTGTCGTCGTGCCGGATCGTCCGCCCACGCTGAGCGTGCTCAAACCCGCACAGGATGAATCGGTGCTGGCGTCGGCCGTTATCGACGTGGTGGGTGAAGCCCGCGACGATGTGGCGCTTGCGTGGCTGACGCTCGAGGCCCGCGTGCTTGCGGCGCGATCCGATTCACCCGGCGCGCCGCCGGAGCCCCGCGGCCAACCGGTGGAAATCGCGAGTTGGAAAGCGGAAACCGACGTTGCCAGTCTGCACGAGGCGCGCGCGGAGACCACCATCGAACTCGGCTCGTTCGACGTGAAACCAGGAGATGAAATCCATCTTTACGCCGTCGGCAAGGACAATTTCGCGCTCGACGGGCATACACGCGATCCGGTCCTGTCCGCGCCGCGCAAGCTCCGCATCATCGGCGAATCGCAGTTCATCGAGCAGATTCTCGCCGAACTCGGAACTCTCCGCTCCGCGGCTCAGCGCATCGATCAGGATGAGCAGAGGCTCCAGCGCCAGATCCCGAACCTCACCGAAAAGGGCGGCAGCGAGCGCGCCGCTCGAATGCGGAAAGACCAGCAGAGTCTCACAGAACGGATCACACCGCCCGCGGCACTCGTCGATCGACTCACCGAGCGCGTAGATCGCAACGCGCTCGCCGATCGAACCCTCCGCCAGATGCTCGAAGAATCGCGGCGTCTGCTCGACGAAGCCGCCGACCGTTCCAGGGAAGCGTCCGACGCACTCGATCGCGCCCAGGCGATCGACCCGGACGCACCGGCGGACGCCTCCGAAACGGAGCAGGCTCGCCAAGCGCAATCCGCGGTGCGTGACGCGATGGCTCGTCTCGCGTCGGTGCTGGATCAGGGAAAGGACGGCTGGGCCACTCGGCGTGAAATCGAAAAGCTGCTCGAGGATCAATCGCGACTCTCGGAACAGACACGTGATCTTGCAGAACAAACCGGCGGGAAGAAGCCGCAAGACCTGACCCCGGCGCAGCGGCAGGATCTCGATCGCCTCGCGCGCGCGCAGCAGGAGCTTTCCCTGCGCGCCCGCGCCGCAACCGACGCTCTCCAGGACCGCGCCGCGAAAACCCGATCGACCGATCCGGCGCAGGCCGAGGCGATGGAGCGTGCCGCCGAGCAGTCCTCGCGCGATCAGCTCGAAGAAACGATGCAGCAGGCGGCGAAGAGCGCGGGCGAAAACCAGACGGCCAGCGCCAACGACTATCAGAAAAAATCGGAAGAGACGCTCCGAAAGATGATGGAGGAATTAGACAAGGGAACTCAGAAGAAGAATGAATCACTCCGCCGCATGCTCGCCGATCTCGTCGAGCAGATTGAAGACTTGATGATCCGCCAGTCGGCGGAGCTCGAGAAGCTGGCCGATTCCGCCAAGCTCGGCCCCAATGAGACCCTCGATGGCGCCCAGATCCGATTGAATCAGGACACGATTTCCGTCGCGGATTCGGCCCGCAAGGGCGGTGCCGAGACTGCACAGGTCGCCGACGCCGTCGACGCCGGAGCGAGCGATCAAGCGTCGGCCGTGAAGAGCCTGCGTCTTTCGCCCGCCGATACGCCGGGTGCCGACCGCTGGGAGCGTTCCGCGCTTGCACACCTCACCGACGCTCGCGATCTCGCGAAGAAACTGAGCGACGAGTCGAACCGACGCGAAACCGAGAAACAGCGCGAGGAGCTGCGCAAGGCCTACGACTCCGCCCTTCAGCAGCAGATCGCGATCCGCGCCGATTCTTCGGGCTTCATGGGGAAGGAGCTCTCGCGGCGTGACCGAGCCGCCGTTCGCTCGCTCGGAGATAAACAGGAAGAGCTGCGGATCCGCATCGCGGATCTCCAGACGCAGACGAAGGAGCTTGCCGAGGAAGGAGTCTTTCACTTCAGCCACAAGCGGCTCGATACGCTCATGAATCGCGCCGCGAACGCATTAAGAGACGGCGTGGCGTCCAAGGGCGTCGACGCCGATCAAGCCGCGAGCGCCTCGCTCCTCCGCTCGCTCGTTGATGCGCTCTCGCAGCTGAAGAACGAACAGGACTTCCGTAACGCCCAGGGCGGGGCCGGCGGCGCCGGCGGACAACAAGGCGGGCCGCGTCCGGTCATCCCGCCGATTGCCGAACTCCGGCTCTTGCGTGCGCTTCAGCAGGATGCCGCCGGGCGAACACGCGAAGCCGCGGAGCAGCCGGGTGATGTCGCGACGATCGTGGAGATCGGACGCCTCCAGCGCGAGCTTGCGGATCAGGGAGAGGGCCTGATCAAGAAACTGTCGCAGCAGCAGGGTGGCGGCCCGAAGCCGCCGGGTCTCCCCGGCAAGCCCGTTGATCCAATCAGGCCGGGGGAGGGTCCGCAGTGAATCTCATCAAACCATTGCTGCTCATCGCGATCCTCTCTTGGCACGGGGCACATGCCGCACCCGATACGCCCGCTCCAACGAAAGACGCCCCAAAGCAGCAGGCGAAGCCGCCTCAAAAGCCCGCGTCAGAGATTCCCGATCTCGATTCGCTGCTGGGGACCAAGCCGGACAAGCAAGAAGCCAAACCCGATGCCGCCGATCCTTCAAAGCGAGAACTCGATCGCCAGTTGTCGCTGCAGGAACAGGCCGACGAATTCGCGAAGGCCGTGGAACTGATGAACGAAACGGCGGATCGCGTGGAAAACGACAACGACACGGGGCTCGCGACCCAGCGGCTTCAGGAAGACATTCTCACCCGACTCGATCGGCTCATCAAGGCGGCGCAGCAGAACAGCTCGAGTCAATCGAAAGAGCAGCAGGATCAGGACAAGGATCAACAGAAGAACAAGAACATGCGTCAGCAGTCGCAAGCGCAGTCGAAGCAGGCCGCGACAAACAACCCCGCCGACCGGGCAGACGGCCCAGATCGGGAAGACGGCGCCCTCGGCTCCCCTCCCGCAGCGCCTCCCGCCTCGTGGGGAGACCTGCCCGCCCACGTGCGTGACGCTCTGCTTCAGGGCTTTTCCGACAAATTCAGTTCGATGTATCAGAACATGACCGAGTCGTACTACCGCAGACTGGCTGAAGAAAAGAAGAAATGAGCCGCCGGAACTCCAATCGCGTCGTCTTCTCTCTCGCACTGCTCTGCTGCGCAGCTCAAGTGATCGGCCGCCCGGACCAACCCACTCCGCCATCTGAGCCTGCGCCCGCCGAGCGGCCCTCGCCGCCTCAATTGCCTCCCTCGCCCGAGGAGCCCGGATCTCCCAAATCGCTGCCCACCACCAGCGACAAATTTGATCTCCCCTTCACCGGCGATCACAAGTCTGCACAGAATGCGCCGACCGAAGGCGAGATGACACCCCAACTCGACGCCGCGATTTCGCGCGGCCTCGCATGGCTCGCGCGAAAACAGAGCCCCGACGGGAGTTTCGGTGATGATCGCTGGGGCCGTTCAGTCGCGATCACGGCGCTCGCCGCCATCTCGTTCATGGCGGACGGCAATCTTCCCGGTCGCGGACCCTACGGCGAAAACGTCGAGCGCGCTCTCAAGCACGTTCTCGACAACTGCACCGAATCCGGGCTGATCGCCGGCGATACCGCCGCCGCACCGATGTACGGGCACGGCTTCGCGACGCTGTTTCTGTGCGAGGTCTACGGCATGACCGGCGGCGGACCGGATGCCGCGCAGGCCTCTCGGTTACACAACGCGGTGCTTCGCGCCGTGCGCCTGATCTCCTCGACTCAGAATGATGAGGGCGGTTGGCGCTACAACCCCATCCCGAATGACGCCGATGTTTCGGTCACGATCTGCCAAATCATGGCGCTTCGATCGGCCCGCAACGCCGGGCTCGACGTTCCGAAACAGACGATCGATCGCGCGGTCGACTACATCCGTCGCTGCCAGAACGACGACGGCGGTTTCAAGTATCAATTGACGCCCGGCCCGAGCGCGTGGCCTCGCTCCGCCGCCGGAATCGCCAGCCTGTACTACTCCGGTGTCTACGAGGATGCTCAGATCGACAAGGGACTCGACTACCTCCGCGACAACGCGATGCCCGGCAAGGTTGACCGCTCGAGCCCCCATTACTTCTACGGACACTACTACGCCGCGCAGGCGATGTACCTCGCCGGAGGCACAAACTGGAGCAAATGGTGGGTCGCAGTCCGAACCGAACTCATCGCTTCGCAGCAGGGTGAAGGCTACTGGCAGGACCCCGGGGTCGGAGATGTGTACGGAACCGCGATGGCCCTCATCGTCCTTCAAATGCCCAAGCGTTATCTGCCGATCTTCCAGAAATGATGCGCCGCATATTCACTCTTTGTCTCTTCGTTGCCGCGATCCCGCCAGGCGCCACAGTTGCCTTCGCGCAGGAAACCGCGCCGGGCCGAATCGTGATCCTCGATCGGGACCTGCACCGGATCGCCGGTTCGCTCGAGAGTTTTTCCGCGAACACTCTGCAATACACCGACTCCACGGGACGTTCGCGCTCCATTGAGCGGGCGAGAGTGCTCGCGCTCTTCGGCACGCGATTGCACAGTGCTTCGGTCCCGTCCGCATTGTCCGCCGGTGATGGAAGCGGCGGCGTGCCGGGCATTCTGCGCCTGACGGACGGTCAGGTCGTCCCCGGGTTTCTCATCGCCTCTGATTCCCCGGGCGAAAGCCTTTCGTGGCGCAGCCGCCGGATCGGACAGTTTGTCGTGCCGCTCGAGCGTGCTTCATCTCTCGCGCTCTCCGACGCTGTTCACGAGGAACAAAGCCCGCAGCGTGACACCGCCGTCCTCGCCAACGGCGACCGGCTCGAAGGCTTCGTCGTCTCGATCGGGAAGCAGCTTGTCATCGAAGTTGGTGGCAAGAACAACGCGATCCCGATCGACCGGGCCACGCAGATCGAACTCGCGAACCCCGTTGAACCGGGCGCGCTCCCGCTTGTCTTTCTGAGTGACGGCTCGGCGCTCGCGGCAACCGACCTCGCCAGCGCGTCATCGCCCGGCAAGCCTTCGGCACCGAGCGCCACGGCGACGGCACAATGGGCGCTCGCCTCCGACGGCGGAACCGGTCTCGTTGATATTGAATCCATTGATTCGATTCTCTTTGAGCCCCGCGCCGTCGTGCCGCTCGCTTCCATTCCGATCGAACATTCGGTCGGGCTCGAAGGACGACGCTGGACTCCGACGCCTTTCATCTCGCCAGTAAACTCTGCTCCGCTCGGGCTGGCATCCATCACGATTTCCGGTCCCGCGCAAGTTGATTGGATACTTCCAGACGGCAGCCAGAAATTCGGCGCCTCGATCATGCTCCCCCCGGGCGCAGCACCCTGGGGGAATGCCGCCGTGTCCATTCTGGTCGCCGATGCATCGGGGAGTTTCCGCGAAGTCGCGAAAGCCGAGCTTTCAGCGGACAAGCCGGCGGCAGATATCGTCGCAAATGTCACGGACGGAAGCGTTCTGCGACTGGAAGTCCGCAGCAGAGCGTACTCGGATGTTCAATCTCGCGTCACGCTCGGCGAGCCGCTTGTGCTGAGAAAGCCCAACTCGACGCGGCGCTGAAGCGAATACCAGGCGGATTCGTTCACCTGCCTTTGTCCTTCATTCGTCGCCTAGCGCACTTTGATCGAGACCATCGCGAGCACCACGAGCAAAACCGTAATGATCCAGAAGCGGACGACGACCTGCTGCTCGGTCCAGCCCGAGAGATGCAGGTGATGGTGATACGGCGCAACCTTGAAAATGCGCTTCCCCTTCGTGTACTTGAAATATCCGACCTGCAGCACGACCGAGCCGGCTTCGATCAGGAACACGCCGCACATCGCGAGCACGACGAATTCCTGGCGCGTGATGACCGCGACGTACCCCGCCATCGCGCCCAGCGAAAGCGCGCCGGTGTCCCCCATGAAGACACTCGCGGGGGAACAGTTCCACCACAAAAACCCGAAGCAGGCTCCGGCCATCGCGCCGGCAAAGACCGCGAGTTCATCCCCCATCGGAATGTGCGGCACAAGCAGATACTGCGACGCCGACTGACTCCCGGCGATCAGTGCCAGCACGACCAGGCCGATTGAAACGATCCCGCTCGTGCCCGCCGCCAATCCGTCCATCCCGTCGGAAATGTTCACGGCGTTGCTCAGCCCCGTGACGATGAGCGTCGCAAAGAGCACGAAGAGCGGAACCGACAGGTAAAAGAGCGAAGTCGATACATTGCCGGGGCTTTCCCAGGTCTTTTGCCCCGGCAGGTTGAGCACATGGAGCAGCTCTTCCTTCGTGGCCCCTCCCTGCCGGAACAGGAAGTACGAAACGAGGGCCGAGATAGCAAGCTGGAAAACCAGCTTTTCCCACGCATACAGCCCCTGACGGCTCTTGCTGCCTCGCCGCGAGGCCGTCAGTTTCAGCCAGTCATCCACGCCCCCAAGCACCGCGAACGCGACAAAGACCATGAGGCCCGCCTGAACAAAGAAATGGCGGAGGTCTGCCAACAGCAGCACCGAAACCAGAATCGCCCCGGCTATGAGAATCCCGCCCATCGTCGGTACGTTGGCGCGGCTTGCAGCGTGCCGCTGGAGAGCTTCGGCATCGCTGAGACCGGCATCCCCGATTTTCAGCCGCACAAGCATCGCGATGACGCGCCGCCCAAAGACGATCATGATGGCAAAGCTCAAAACCGCCGACGCCAGCGCGCGGAACTGAATCTGGTCAAGGATTGCCAGCGGGCTGTAGAAGCCTCTCTCGCCGAGCCATTGCCCATGTTCGGAGAGCCAACGCCGGGAGTAATCGAGAAGGACGTAGAGCATGAGGTATCAGAAGACCTGCCGGGGGCAGGCCGCGCCCCCCGTCCCGTTTGTTCGTTCCGATAGCTTTGCCAACCGCACAATTTGCGCCTCGGACTTCAAACCCCAGTCTCCTGGGTTGTTCGAAGCGGACTCCCGGCGGAATCAAGTGCTCGGGCTACGCGCTCGACGCCCATGCCTCGAGACCCCTTCAGAAGCACAAAATCGCCCGGTTTGAGCATCGAAGCAATGCGTCTCGCGTGCTCGTCGTCCATCCGCGGCAGGTTGACGACGCGCTCACCCGCCCACTTCTTCCGGACGCGCTCGGCCGCGAACATCATCAACGGCCCCGCCAGCACGACGAAATCGATCGATTGATCGCTCGCAACGGCCTCGCCGATTTCCCGGTGCGCGTCCGGCCCCGCATCTCCCATTTCGAGCATGTCGGCCAGCACCACCACCCGCCTCGCCGGATTCCTTTGACGCGCCAACACAGAAAACGCCTTGAGTGCCGCGAGCATGGAATCCGGATTGGCGTTGTAGGCGTCGTTCAGGATCGTGATCGGGCCGTGCGATTCGAGCCGCATCCGCATCTCGGGAGTGGCAGCCTCGGCGAGGGCGGTTCGAATGACCGTGTCATCAAGCCCGAATCGGCGCGCCACGGCAACCGCCGCCGCGCCGTTCAGCGCGTTGTGCGCACCGAGCAACGGCACCCTGAATTGCGCGCGCTCGTTGATCGAGAAAGAGGTTCCCAGTTCATCCGTCGCAACCGACCCGACTCTCAGATCGGCCTCCTCGGTCATTCCGAAGCGCAGCATGCTGCCTCGCTTCCCTCCGAGCATCAGCCCGCGCACGACATCGCCCAGCTCGACCGGCTGATCGGCGATGATCGCGACGCCGCCCGCGCGAATCTCCGAGGCGATCGCTGCTTCTTCCTCGAGAACTCCCTGCACGGAGCTCAGCCCCTCCAGATGCTCGCGCCCGATGCTGGTGATCACCGCGATCTCGGGGTTGACGACGGAAGCCAGTTGCGCGATCTCCCCTTTTTCGTTCGTCCCGACTTCGCAGACCAGGTACTGATCCCCCTTGCGGGCCGAAAGTATCGTCAGCGGCACCCCGATCGCGTTGTTGAAACTCTTGGGCGACGACACTCCCCGAAAGTGACGGCTCAGAACCGACTCGACAAGCCGTGAGGTCGTGGTCTTGCCGTTCGACCCGCCGATCGAAACGACTCTCGTGCCCTCGAGTGTCCTGCGATATTCGCCGGCGCACCTGAGCAGCGCCGCACCGACGCTTTCCACCTGTACGATCGGCAATCCCTCGGCGACGCCGGATGCACCCGAAGCATCCTCGACGACCGCGAGCGCCGCCCCCGCTTTCTCCGCCGCACCAAGAAACTTGTGCCCGTCCACTTTCTCGCCCTTGAGCGCGAAGAAAATGTTGCCCCTCTTCAATGATCGGGTATCGATCGACGCGCCCTGTGCTTCGGAGCGTGCATTCGCGCCCGGCCTGACGAGCCAGTTCCCGCTCAAGACCGAACGCAGATTCTCGAGTTGCCAGAAACTCATGGTTCCAGAATGCTCCCGGTTTCAGATTTCGCCCGCCCGACTCGCATCATCGCTCGCCTTTCCGCGATCGCCTCTCTCGCCACCTCGCGGTCATCGAAGTGATGCGTCTCCGTACCGCCGCGACCGTCCGGAAGTATCTGGTCGGTCTCATGCCCCTTGCCGGCGATCACCACGATGTCGTCCGCCCGCGCGATTGAAACCGCATGAAAAATCGCCTGCCGTCGATCGGCTTGCACACTCGTCTTGTGACGATCCGAGTCGTCGACGCCGATCAGAATCGAATCAATGATGTCGCCCGGCTTTTCTGTTCGAGGGTTGTCGCTCGTGATGATCGCGACATCCGCAATCTCCGTCGCGACCCGCCCCATCTTGGGCCGCTTGGTGCGGTCCTTGTCGCCGCCGCATCCGAACACCGCGATCAGCCGCCCCGAGCCGACGACCTTCTTCGCGGTTCCGAGCGCATTCCGCAGAGCGTCTTCGGTGTGCGCAAAGTCAACCAGCACGAGCGGTTCATCACCCCGGGTCGGAACTCTCTCGAGCCTTCCCGGCGGCGCATCGAGCCGCGAACATCCTTGCGCGATCTGCTGGACATTCATTCCGCACTCAAACGCGCAGCAGACCGCCTGCAAGACGTTCATGGCATTGAACGATCCGATCAGAGGCACCCAGGCCTCGAACGATCCAAAGGGGCCGACAAGCCCGAGCTTCATCCCGGTGCGGTCCATCTCCACGATGCGCACCGAAGCGCGCCCCGGCACCGCTTCCTTGCTCTCACTTTTTACTCCCTCGCAAAGAATCTTCCTCGCGATGCAACCAGCCAGCATTCGCTCGGCGGCGTCGTCCTGCGTGTTCACCAGCGCAAGCCCATCGGCTGGCAACATGCGAAAGAGCTCGGCCTTCGCGTTTGCGTACTCCTCCATCGTCTTGTGAAAATCCAGGTGATCCTGCGTCAGATTCGTGAAAACGCCGACCCCGAAACTCAGGGCGGCGACGCGTTTCTGCGCGAGCGAGTGGCTGGAGACCTCCATCGCCGCGAATCTGCAGCCGCTCTCGGCCATCATGTTCAGCGTGCGGCTCAGCTCGATCGCCGGAGGAGTCGTCATTTCCGCTCGCGCGACCTCGTTCCCGTCGTCGATCATCACCGTGCCGATCAGCCCCGTCCGCAAATCCACACCGTTCAGCAGCCTCCAGAGCAGCCAGGTCACGGTCGTCTTGCCGTTGGTCCCGGTGACTCCGATGCATCGCATCTTGTTGCTCGGTTCGCCGTAGAAAGTCTCCGCCAGGTACGCCGCCGCCCGTTCCACGTCGGCCGATTCGACGACAGCGCTGCGTGCGACGGAACCACCCTCCGCGGCAAGATCGAGCCCGGATTCTGATTTCACCAGAATCGCCGCCGCCCCGGATTTCAGCGACTGCTGGACAAATTGGTGTCCGTCCGCCTTCGCGCCCGCTCGGGCCACGAAAAGCGATCCCGGCAGGACAGTCCGGCTGTCCTCCGTGACATCGCAGATCCGAACCGACGCGAGGCCCGAAGCGATCCGAAGCGACGCCCGACCGAAGCCCCTTTCGGTCATCCGGGCGTTGGCTCGGGATATCAGATCGTCCAGCCGCATATCTCGCCTTCTCCTCGCAATCCCTCCATACAGATCGGCGCAACGTGCCGCGCCACCGGTTCATTTTTGCGGGTTGGACGCCTCAGTTCTTTCCGCCCGGAATCTTCCGCGTCCCGCCGGATGCTTCCGCTACGCTGTTTGCATCGAGGCCGGCGCATGACTTCCCTTGCTCAATCAACGATAGATCAACCGGGCGGCCCCGAAATCCAGGGCACCTGCGCGGTCATTTTCTGCTTCGATGTCGGGCAGGCGATCGATCTGAATCAGGCGACAGAAACCCTGGCGCGCAGCCAGGCGCTTCCAAGCCCTCAGCGTGAGCAGCTCCAACTGACCCGCCGCGCGCCCCGCTATTTCAATTTCGATCCCGCTCCGGTTCGGTTCTTGCAGTCTTTCGCGCCCGCTTCCCGAGCCGGCTTCCAGTTCGCGAATCGGAGCGAAACCACGCTGTACGATTTCGGCGGCGCCAGCGTCGTCTTCACGATTCCGATTGCCGGCAGACTGGGCGATCTCGTCTCCCTCGCAAACGCGCTCTCCTCGGACGATTCACTGCTCAAGCAAGCCCGCGAGCAACTAAGCGCGATACTGCCCTCCCTCGAGAGTGCCATCTTCCGCCCCCGATTCGATGACCTGACGGAGGACTACGTCACGTTCCAACTCGATCGATTCGGCCGAGAGTCGGACCAGCTCGAAGACCTGCTCCGGGCCAACCGCACCCTCATGGCTCAGATCCTGCGCGGCGACGCTTCCGCACTTTCGGCCCAGGAAATCGACGAAGCCCTCGCTTCACGCATCAGCTACTCGCAATCCGACGCCGCCATTCTCGATTTCTCCGCCGGCTTTGTCATCGGACCAGACGCCTCGGACCTGATGGACCTCATCGAATTCGCCAACGTCGAACTCCTCGAGATCCGTCACCTCGACGAAGCCCTCGACGATGCGCTCGAAGAGGTGTATCCGATCCTCTCACAGCACCCCCGCGGCCGCGCAAGCAACCGTCGTCTTCGACGTGTCGCCGTCCTGCAGGCGGATGCAGCGATCCTGTTCGAGGGCGTGAACAACGCGATCAAGCTCGTCGGCGATCACTTTCTTGCCCGTTTCTATCGACGGCTGACCGATCGATTGCACCACCCGGAGTGGGATTCATCCGTGCTGCGCAAACTCGGCGTGCTCGAGAGCATCTACCAGAAACTCAACGATCAGCAGGCCACGCGGCGCATGGAGCTGCTCGAGTGGATCATCATCATCCTGATCGCGCTCTCGACCGTGCTCTCGCTCTCACCGCTGCATTTCTGAATCTCAGGCGGGGTCCACGCCGGGACCGAGCATGATGACGTTCTTGCCTTGCCGCTTGCCTTCCATCGCGCGCTCGTCCGCCTTGCAGACAAGATCCGTCGCGGTCAGACCGTCCCACGGATAGGTCGCAAGCCCGCCCGAAATCCGCAGCGTCGCCGGAGCTTCGGCCGTGAGTTTGGGAAACTTCGCCTCGCGAACCTGCTGCTGAAATCGCGCCGCGATCTGGTAGATCGTCTTCGGGTGGCGGCTCGCAGGGTCGCGCGGGCCTTCGGGTTCGTTGAAGATCACCGCGAACTCGTCGCCACCGATGCGACAGACCCGATCGGTGGGTCGAATCACGCTGCGCAAGAGCCGGACGGTCTCCTTCAAGATGTCGTCGCCCGCCTGATGCCCGAAGCGATCGTTGAAGCTCTTAAAATCATCGATATCGAAAACCAGCACGGTCACGCTGTGACGCTGCTTGCTCGCAATCTGAAGCGCCGCGCCGAGAAACTGATCAAAGTAGCGCCGGTTCCACGCGCCGGTCAGCGGATCCGAGTAGGCCGCGAGCCGCAGCCGCCTCATCTGCTCCCGCAGTGCGACCCACGGCGCGAGCGTCGCAGTGTGCAGCGCGAGCCTT
Source organism: Phycisphaeraceae bacterium (assembly GCA_019636555.1). Classification (NCBI taxonomy): domain Bacteria; kingdom Pseudomonadati; phylum Planctomycetota; class Phycisphaerae; order Phycisphaerales; family Phycisphaeraceae; species Phycisphaeraceae bacterium. Next base: position 3,011,724 of record JAHBXH010000001.1, read on the forward strand.
TCCGGTCTCAGCCCCTCACCAAGCAACGTCCCAACCACAGCGCCGCCCCACACAATCGCGGCGCCGTTTTCGACAAGCCCTCGCTCAACCCGCAGATTTTCAACTCCAAGCTCCGTCGCAATCCCACGAAGCACGACCGCGACCGGATCATTTCCTGCCGCCATCGCGTGCTCCGGCCTCGATTGCAACAATTCTTCGGTCTCGCTCGGCGCTTCGTTACGGCGATCGTGCGCACTCGGCTGCGAAGCTTCTTCCGAAGATTGCGGCTTCCGGGGTGACCGAATCTGTTCACGGATTTCTTCCGCCGGACGACTCGCATCGAGAACCGCATCCACGGTTCTTGCGATCCCATCCGGAGCCGGAGACGTCAGCATCACATCAACCGCAGGATCAACGAGCCGCAATCCCGCGACTACTTCTTTCAGCGATTCGTCCGCACGCTCGCCGGTTCCGGGCATCGCGCCCTCGCCAAACACGACAACCGCGCGCGCGGGCGATTGGTCGTCGATCGGATCCGCAAGTTCCGCGATTGCTTCCATCGGGTTGCGCACCCGGAGCAATTCCAATTCCGGATCGAGCCGCAACTTGGCATCAAGTCCGGTCCGTCCGACCAGTATCACCCGCCTTGCTTGCTCACCGTGCGACGACATGCCTTCCCTTCGCTGGCAAACTCAGGTACCCGGCTCCGCCGCACTCGATTCATCACCCAGCAGCATCGCCAGTTCTTCATCCGTCAGAACCGGAGATTCCGGAGCGCCGCTCTGCGGCACTTCCGAATCACCCTGCCAGTCTCCGGCCAGCCGAAGCGAAGGGGTGTTGCCTCGTTTGTCATACGTTGCTTCGCTGTTTTCGTTCGCCTTCACAGGTCCAGGCTTGCCGGAAGATGCTGCCGCCACAGCAGTTACAGCCCCCGCGTCCGCGATTTTTCCGGACGAGCGCCAGGCTGCGACGTCCGCCTCAGAAACCGCGCGCAATTCCATGCCGCTGCCGGCCTTGCGGCAGATCCAGCAAACCGCGCTCGGCGCGCTGTTCGACAACGCAGCAACAAGCTCGTGCGGCCGCGCGAGCGTTGCGGGCTGTACCAACACCACCACAACCTTGCCACTGCCATCCCGCCGCGCATGCTGCACGGCAAGCCCGATTGCCATGTAGGTTGTTTGGGTTTCCTCCACGCGAAACCCACGCCGTGCAAGCGCGTCTTTCAACTGTGTCGGCGCAGCCTCGTTACCACGGCAAATGATCGCCACGGTCCCACTCTCGAGCGGAGATGCTCTGCTTCTCTCCATGCTGACGTCCGAAAATCGCGGCAAGTCCGGTCCGCCGACCGGATGCTTCAAGTGTACCGCGCCAAGGACGATTGCCCTCTGCGAACTCAAACCATTGCGAGAATCGCATCGGCAATGGCGCTCGCGCCGTCCGCAGGGCCGAGTTCTCGGAGTTTCTCTCGCATCGCTTCGCGTTTGGCGCCGTCCGCCATCAGCGAAACCAGCACCGTTCCGGCTTCGGCCTCGTTCGCAGCAACGTCGATCTCATCCTTCACGATCGTCGCTCCCCCGGCGTGTTCGAGGGGCAACGCGTTCTGCCTCTGATGCTGATCTTTGTGATACGGATAGGGCATGAAGACACTGGGCACTCGATTCGCCCAAGCTTCACCCACGCTCCCGGCCCCGCACCGCCCGATCGCCAGATCCGAAGCGCCCCACACACGCCCCATCTCGCGAAACAGCGGCTTTACGATCGATCGAACGCCGGCTTTCTCATACGCGACCGCGATCGCCTTCTCATCCAGCGAGTCCTTCGCGACCGCAACCGGACCGCACTGATGGATCACCTGCCAGCCCTCGAAGGCTCTGCGCTGGTGTTCGAGGAGCGCCACCATCAGCCGATTGATCGTGCGCGCGCCCTGACTCGCGCCCGTCACAAGCAGAGTCTTCAACTCGGGGTCAAGCCCGAGCTCGCGCCGGCAGAACGGGCGATCGCCATCGGCGATCGCCGCCCACCGAACGATGGGACGAACCCGCTTCCAGGTCGCGTCCCCCGCGATTTCCGCCGCCGTGAACACGGCGTCGCTTCGGCCGGCGACCCAACGGTTCGCACGCCCCGGCGTCGCGTCGAGATTCACGAGCACTACGCGCAGCCCTTCTTTCTTTGCCGCGGCGACGACCGGCGCGCTCACGAACCCCCCCATCGCGACCACGATCGTTTTTCCCTGCTTCGCTTCCCGCGAGAGTTGTCGTCTGCACCGCGCCACAACCGAGCGCCAGGACCACAAAAACCCCGCCAGCGCGCGGGGTCTCATCGAAAACGGCCGCGCCGGGATCGCCACAAACTTGGCGCTCTCTTCGGTCAGAATTCTCGCATCAAGCGGCCGAGTCGAGCAGAAAAACTCAGACTCGATTCCTTCCGCGCGTTCCGTGAGCTGCTCGGCAATCGCCAGCGCCGGATACAAGTGTCCGCCCGTGCCGCCTCCGGCAAAGATCACCCGCAAACTCTGCTCGATTGGCTTTCCGCCGTTCACGCCGCGACCGATCCGGATTCCGCGATCTGTCCCATCCGGAGCAAAGGGACTTCACTGGCGCCTGCGGCATCGCGCTCATCGCTCGTCCGGTCGATCGCGATCAAAAGGCCCAGCGACATCGCCGTCAGAATCCATCCCGTTCCGCCCGCGCTGATCAGCGGCAGCGCGATCCCTTTCGTCGGTGCAACAACAGTCACGACCGCGAGATTGATCACCGCTTGCAGCCCGATCGTAATCGTCGCGCCCAGCGCAAACAGCTTCAACGCCGGCGAGCGCTCATGCTTCACAATCGAAAGACCCGCCCAGATCAGCAGCACAAACAGGAAGATCACCGCCGCCGCGCCCGGAATTCCGAGTTCCTCACAGATGATCGAGAACAGGAAGTCCGTCCGATCTTCCGGCAAGTAGCCCTTGCTCTGTAACCCAAATCCGAGACCGCGCCCGAACCCTTGGCCGTTCGCGATCGCGATCAGCGACTGCACCTGGTGATAGCCCGTTCCTTCGGGGTCCTTGTACGGATCAAGGAAAGTCGTGATGCGCGTCAACCGGTACGGGCTCTTGATCACCGCCGCGGCAACGCCCGCAAGACCCAGCGGGACAAACATCAGGAAGTGCCAGATTCGCGCGCCGCCCGCGAGCAATATCACGCAGCACGCGGTTGTGATCAGCAGCCCGGTGCCCAAGTCTTCGATGACGATAAACCCCGCCACCGCGCCGATTGCAACCAGCGCCGGAGCCAGCCCCTTGAAGAAACTCTTCATCTGCGGCCCGCGCACGGCGCAGTACCACGCGATCAAGAGCAACATTCCCCACTTGGCGATCTCGCTCGGCTGCGCCGAAAGCCCGTCACCTAACCCGGGAATCGTGATCCACCGGTGGCTTCCGTTCTTGGATTGTCCGAGTCCCGGCAGATACACGAGCGCCAGCACCATCAGCGAAAGTAAAACGCCCAACGCAAGCCCAGTCCACGCCTTCCTCACATCGTGCTGATCCGAATCCTGCGCCCCCGCGCTGCCGACAAGCTGCCGGATAGGCATGAACGCCATCACCCCCAGCATCACCATCGCGACAAACATGTGCATCGTCGCGCTGGTCAAAAGCACCGATTTCAGCGTAAGCGGCGCCGCCTCGACCGGAGTACCCGCCGGAGAGAGCGGCCCGGCAACGCCGGTCACGCTCAGCCCCGCCGAATTCACCATCACGACCCCGATCGTGAGGAGCGCGAGTGCACAAAGCGCGATGACGTGGCCGGCACGGATCATGGATTCGAATCTGCCGCGAACCGATCGCTCGACCTGTCCCTGCGGGCGCAACCCTCCCTCGGGCCGCGCGGGACTCGATGGTCACAGTATCGACCGCTGCCCGCAACTTCCTGCAATGACGCGACTTGACGCCCCGGTGGGCAGACAAACTCCGCAGTCAGCGAAGTACTTTCAATCCCACGCGCTTCTCGATCTCGCTCACCGGCTTGGCGACAAGGTCGTATCCGTCGCTCCCCACCACCACGCACCGCACGACCTCACCCGCTGCAAGTTTCTCTCGCGACTGGACATACGTCACGGCATCGATCTGCGGAGCCTGGAATCTCGTCCGGCCTTGATACAGCCTGCCCCCGTCGCCGACACCGCTGGTCTTGCGGCCGCTGGTCCGCAGTCCGGCATCGATCACCACATCCAACACCGTCGCGCCGCTTCGGATTGACTTCTCCGGGTGCTTCTCATCAAACCCGCTCGCCATTTTCTCCGCCTTCGCGAAAGCGAGTTTCTGCTGCAGTTCCATCACCTCGTTCCGCCGGCGCATCTTGTCTTCCGGAGCCACCGCGAGTTTCGGATCGTCTTCCATCGTTCCGGCGACGGTCCCCGCCTCGTGGCTGTACTCAAAGACCCCGACCGCCTCGAAATCCATCTCCTCGATGAACTCGAGCAGCTGCTTGTGATCCGATTCCGTCTCGCCCGGAAACCCGCTGATGAACGTCGTGCGCACCGACATACCCGGCGTTTGCGCCCGCAACTTCCGGATCACATCCGCTTGCTGCTTCCGTGTCACATTCCGCTTCATCAAGCTCAACACCCGATCGCTCGCGTGCTGGAGCGGAATATCGAGGTACGGCAGCAGCCTTCCCTTGCTCGCGAGCGCCGCAAACGCCTCGATGATCGGATCACTGAAGTTGCTCGGGTACGCGTACATCAGCCGCAGCCAACCCTGCCCGTGATTCGCGTCGTCCATCGCATCCGAAAGCGCCTGCAAGAGCGCCGGCAGTCCGCCATAGCTCGAGAAGTCCGCACTTTGGCCCTTTGGCGCTTTGGCCCTTTGGCCATTTCGAAGCCCAGCGCCAATGTCGTCGCCGTAGCTCGTCGTGTCCTGCCCGATCAGGAGCAGCTCGAATGCGCCGTCATGAATTAGTTCGCGCGCTTCCTCGACGATCCGATCCAGCGGCTTGCTCCGCATCTTGCCGCGGATGCTCGGGATCGTGCAGAACGCACAATTTTGATTGCAACCCTCGCTGATTCGCAGATACGCGTAGTGCCGGGGCGTCAATCTCAGCCGCGCCGAATCATCTTCGAAATACCCGATCCCCTTGCCGTCCTTCCCGTTGACGGTCAACCCCGTCACGGTCATGTCGCGCGCTTTCGCCGCCGCCAGCGCGTTCGCCGCGATCCAGTACTTCGGCCCGTCCGACGCTTCCTTCATCGAGCCCGCGCGCTTTACCTCGGCCTGCGCGCCGACCACCGCCTCGACGATCTTGTCGCGATCAAAGACGCCCACCATCGCGTCAATGCCCGGCGCCCACTCGAGCATCTTCGCGCGATGCCGCTGCACGAGACACCCCGCCACCACGACACGCTTCACATTCCCTTTTTCCTTCTCGCGGATCGCGTCCTGGATCACCTGCAGCGATTCATCTTTCGACGCTTCCAAAAACCCGCAGGTGTTGATCACCACCGCGTCGGCGCCCTGAAACGCCGAGCCCTCATCGCTCGGGTCGTAACTCACGGGCGCGAGCCCGCTCTCCGCGAGCATGCCGAGCATCTTCTCGCTGTCCACAAGATTCTTCGGACAGCCGAGGCTGACGAGAGACACCGATCGGACCTCGTCCGATTTCCGCTTTTTCGCGAGAACTCTGGGCACCCTTGATTATTGGGCGCAAAACGGGAGAGAACGCCGAGCACGCGGAGATTGCGGAGAAACGCGGAGTCGATCAATTGACCCGTCAAAAGGTGGATTCGCCGGCGTCCGTGCTCCATTCCGCCCGCTTTTCACCTCCGCGAAACTCCGCCCCCTCGGTGCACCTTGCGTTCTCTTCGTTTCGCATCCATTCAGGTCAGACCGACCCGATCGTCTTCCCCGTCACCATCCCCACCGTCGCGCCCGCCAGCGGGAAATGCTTCATCAGCATCTGCGCCAGCTCCTCCGGGCTCGAGATCACAAAGTGGCACGGGTTCTCGATCTTCCAGCCCACAAACCGAAGCGCCCGCGCCAGGTGGTTCTTCGTCGTGCACACCGTCAACTCATCCCCGCTGAAACGCACGGGCAAGACCCGAAATTGCCACGCCTGCCGCGGCGTCACGCTCGCCAGCGCGTCCGCCTCGAACCTGGCCGAGTGCAGGTTGTACTCGCCGGTGATCTGTGAATACTGCTCCGCCCAGGCCCGCTCGACATCCTGCGCTGAAACGCCGAACAAGTGCTCCGCCAGTTCGCCGAACGGACGTCCGACCGCACGCTGCTCGGTGAGAATGTCCTCCACCTGCTGCTGGGTGAGAACGCCCTGACGCACCAGTAGATCGCCAAGCCTGAGAACCATGCACACCTCCCCGCCCACACACCTGCGTGCACGCGCGGGGACCGACACGGCGCCCGCGAGCGCATCGCCGTGTCTGGGAAGTTCATCCGCCGCCCCCCGAGAAAACGGGGCACCGGCGGACGCTCATCCATCGGCCGCCCTGACGATCGCGTGCGTTCCCGCTTCAGAATTTTTCCCGTCCGGCGCGCCAGTGAACGGATCGCACCACACAGCAGTTCTGTGCCGATTCGCCACTCGCCAAATCCAAGAAAAACGGCGTACCTGTTGGCACGCCGCTCATTCATATTCCCTGCTTGATCTTTCCGGACGCGGACCGCTTATCGGCGCCGCCAAGCCCGATCTTCCCGCAGTTATTCGCCCGATTCGATCGTGACCGTCAGCTTCTTGGTCTGGAACTGCTCTCGGTACAGCTCCGCCCGCTCCTGGTGCGTGACCAACACCAGCGCGACGCCCGAAGCGTTCGCTTCCATCGTCACTTCAACCGCACGCCCGTGATCGAGCGGCGTCAACTCGACGATCGAATCCACAACGTGCTCGATGGTGTTCACGGCGTCGTTGTGCAGCAAAACCTTGAACAGGGGCAGCGTGTCCACCGGTCCGCGCGTCTTCGCCGGCGCCGGCTTTTCCGCAACAGCGACACGTCCCTGATTCTCCGACCCCGTATCGCCCGAAGGCGTCGTCGAAGAACCCTGATCTTCCGCGGCCTGATTACGAATCCGATCGCTCATCGAATGCCCTCCGCGAGCCTCCGGCTCGCACGGGACCCAAATCGTCAGCCCCAACTGTATCGGCCCTGTTTCGCCCGGGCGATCAATCCCCTCAGGTTGGCACCGACAAACTTTCATCAAGATTGCGAACACCCGCCAACCTATTTCCCCACGCAAAACGTTGCGAACACCCGTCCGATCACATCGTCCGGAGTCAGTTTGCCGGTCAATTCCCCGAGCGCATCCAGTGCCACCCGCAGCCGCCCCGCGATCACCTCCGGCTCGCCCAACGAACAGCCCGAACTCGCTAATTCCCCTTCGATTTCCCGCAATTCCCGACTCGCGGCACCCAGCGCCCGCCGATGCCGCGGCAGCACCCCGGCCTTCGACTTGCCCCCCCACGCCTCGTCCGCGATCGCCCGCCTCAGCGACGGCAAATGAAAACCATCCAGCGCCGACACAGCGATCGCCTCTCGCCCTTCCGAAGCCCGCGGCAGATCCGCCTTCGTCCGCACCCGGATCGCCCGAGTTTCCTTGCCGAATTGCAAACTCGACTCATCGAATCGCCCGCTCGGATCGCACCAGATCACCACATCCGCGCGCGAAAGAAACTCCCGGCTCGCATCCTGCGCTCCGGCATCCACGCTCCCGCGCGCAATCTCATCGACTCCGGGCGTATCGCAGAGCAGCACTTCGCCGCCCCCCGACAAATCGCGCGAAAGGTCCAGCCTCTCTTCGAGCACATCGCGCGTCGTGCCGGCTTCCTCCGAAACAACCGCGCGCCGCCGACCAAGCAGCGCATTGAACAACGTGCTCTTCCCCGCGTTCGGCGCTCCTCCCAGCGCAACCCGCGGCAGCGTGCTCTCGACTTCGCAACCCGCCGCAACCCCGAGAACTTGCTCGATCTTCGTCGCGAGCGCGCCCGCGCGCCGGCGCAGGTCTGTCCCCGAAATCGCAACCACATCTTCCTGATCCGTGAAGTCGATCCCCGCTTCGACCAGCGCGAGCAGCGTCATCGCCTCATCGGCAAACTCGCGATACATCCTTCCGCGCTCTCCCGAAACCAGCCGCTTCGCCTCATCGAGTTCGCTTTGACTCTGCGCTGCGATAAGCGACGCCACACCTTCCGCCTGCGCAAGCGAGAGCCGCTCGTTGAGATACGCACGCGCCGTGAAATCACCCGGCCCCGCCATCCGAATTCCCGGCGCCGCGCCGATCGCCCGCGCAATCACCAATTCAACCAGCGTCGGGTTCCCCGGCATCGCGATCTCGACGACATCCTCGCCCGTGTAACTCCGCGGCCCGGGAAACACCGCGATCATGCACGGCATGGACGACGAACCGCCCAGCCGCATCCGCGCCGATGCAACCCCGCGCTCGGTCCGCACCGATCGGGAGTTTCCCGTCAGTCGATCAACCGCCACAAACGCCCCCGGCCCGCTCAAACGCACAATCGCCCGCGCCGAAAAGCCCGGCGCCGTCGCGCACGCGATGATCGTGTCGCCCGTCTGCACCCCGAATTGTTGGAATTGTGTGACGCCGGCATTTGCCCGCGCCTTTTCCTAAGAATTAGGTGGTTGCATCAAATCCACCCCTACAGACTCTGGATCGGAAACGCTTCTGAAGCACGTGACTCGGCGCGTCTTCGCGCACTGGGAATCGCCGCCGTCATCGACCTCGCAGTTAACGAACCGCCGCCGGTGCTGAGTCGTGAACTGATGGTTTGCCGATTCCCCTTGCACGACGGCACCACCAATCCCGCCTGGTTGCTCCGCGCGGCAATCAATGCCGTCGTTGGACTCGTCCAGTCAAACGTCCCCACGATCGTCTGCTGCAGCGCCGGAATGAGCCGCGCGCCTTCCATCACAGCGGCGGCGCTCGCCAAGGTCACCAATCGTCCACCCGGAGATTGTCTCGCCGAAATCGCCGCAGCTTGGCAACTCGATGTTTCCAGCGGGCTCTGGGCGTGCGCCTGCGCCGCTATCGAAGACAACGATCTCCGCTTCTAGGTCTCAGCAATTGTCGCTCATTCGGTTCCGACCGGCTGATGGCACAGGTGATAGACACTCGCCGGACGCATCAAGCGCTTTTCTTGTTGTTTTCGCCGTGCCCTTTGTGCCCTCGGTGTTCTCCGTGGTGAATCACTCAAGCTGCCGCGCGGAGCCAAGCCAAAAGAAAAACCGCCCGGTTTTCACCGAGCGGCGGGAAGTAATCATCCGGATTTCTTACTCATCATCGTGCTGCCGCGGGCCCGTCGGCGTCGGCATGCGCGTCAGCACTTTGTCCACCAGCCCGTAGTCGACCATCTCCTGCTCATCGAGCCACTTGTTGCGGTCGCAGTGTTTGGCGATTTCGTCCGTCGACTTGCCCGTCGCCTCGCTGTAAATGTGATAGAGCCGGTCGCGGATGCGGAGCATCTCGCGCGCCTCGATCTCGAGGTCCGTCGCCTGCCCCTCCATCACGCCCGCGAGCAGCGGCTGGTGCATCAGATTGCGGCTGTTGGTCAGCGTGAACCGCTTCCCCTTGGTGCCGCTGGTCGCGATCAGGCTGCCCATGCTCGCCGCCTGCCCGATGATGTACGTGCTCACGTCGCACTGCACGAACTTCATCGTGTCGATGATGCCAAGGCCCGCGCTCACGCTGCCGCCCGGGCTGTTGATATACAGGTGGATGTCGTGCTTCGGATCTTCGTTCGCGAGGAAGAGCATCTGCGCCACGATGAGATTCGCGATGTCGTCGTCCACGGCGCCGCCAAGGAAGATGATGCGATCCTTCAGCAGACGCGAATAGATGTCGTATGCGCGCTCGCCCTTGGCGGACTTTTCGATGACGATGGGAATGAGGTGGCCTGACATATCAAATTTCCAGATTTGCAAAGGGCCAAAGGGCCAAATTGCTGGGGTTTTTGATCGCTCGCTGCTTTCTGCTTTGGCCATTTGGCGCTTTGGCCGTTTGGCCCTTTCACCATTCAAATACGGACTATCGAACGTTTGGAAGAATGCCCGACGCCTCCTTGGGCGGCGTCCGCAGCACTTCATCCACCAGCCCGTACGCCACCGCCTCTTCCGCAGAGAAGTAGCGGTCGCGCTCGCTGTCGGCGTGGATCTGCTCCATGCTCTTGCCGGTGTGCTCCGCCAGAATGCGGTTGAGTTCCGTCTTCATCTTGATGATCTGCTCGGCCTGAATACGGATGTCTTCCGCCTGGCCGGTCACGCCGCCAAACGGCTGGTGGATCATCACCTTCGCGTGCGGCAGAATGAACCGCTTGCCCTTCGCGCCCGCGGTCAACAGCACCGCGCCGCCCGAGTACGCCCGCCCGAGGCAGTACGTGCTCACCGGGCTGCTCATGAACCGCATCGTGTCGTAGAGCGCGAGCGTGTCGTCCACCGCGCCGCCCGGCGAGTTGATGTAAAAATTGATCTCCTGTCCTCTCTTCTGGTTTTCCAGGTAGAGCATCTGCATCATCACCCGTGCCGCCGACTGGTGATTGATCTCGCCGATCAGGAAGACAATCCGATTCTCCAAAAGGAGTTCGTCGATCGTCATTTCTCGGGTTCGCTGGTATGAAACGCTTGCCGCGGGCATGTGCTTTTCCTGTCTACTGGGTCTTCTCGCCCGATCCTACTCCGCCCCCACCCCGAAGCCCCGGTCTGAAAGGATCGTCACCGGAACCGGCCTTACTCCCGATCCATCGGCTTTCCGGCCCTTCCACTTGGTGCAATCCCGGTGCCGCATTTCGCAAGAAGCCAATGGGAGCCTCAACGGCCACCCGTCGCGTGCGAAACTCGCCCAAATCGCCTAGCATGACCCCCTCTCTGTGCGGGTGAGCCCGCATCATCCAGGTTTTCCGGCAGGTCGCCTGCCGCTTTGACACCCCGCATCTCACAGCCGACCAAGGGTTCTCCAACCGTGCCCACCGCCGTTATCAGCGACATCCACGGCAACGCCGAAGCACTCAAGCGGGTCCTCGAAGACATCAACAAGCGCAAGATCGACCAGATCATCTGTCTGGGCGACATCGTCGGCTACGGACCCGAGCCGCTCGAATGCGTGGACCTCGTGCGCCGCCACTGCAAGTGGTCGCTCATGGGCAACCACGATTTCGCCGTCCTCTACGAGCCCACCAACTTCAACGCCGGCGCCGAGTCCGCCGCGTTCTGGACGCGCGATCAGTTCGATCGCGAGACCGACGCCAAGCTCCGCGCCGATCGCTACGACTTCCTCGGCCGCCTCAAGGTCCGCATCGTCGAGCAATTGAACGACATGCCGTCGCCGATCCTCGCGATCCACGGCTCGCCGCGCCGCCCCATCAACGAGTACATCTTCCCCGACGATGTGAACAACGCGCCGGACAAGATGGAAGCGATCTTCGATCGCGTGACCTCGACCGCGATCGTCGGGCACACCCACGTTCCCGGCGTCTTCACGAGCGAACCCGATTTCTATCCGCCCGATGAACTCGGCACGGATCTGCGCTACCACTTCCGCGCCGGCGAAAAAGCGATCATCAACGTCGGCTCCGTCGGCCAGCCGCGCGACCAGGACCCGCGTGCCTGCTACGTCATCCTCTACCCCGAGTACGCGCAGTTCGTCCGCATCGACTACGACATCGGCGTCACCGCAGGCAAAATCAAGCTCATCCCCCAACTCCCCGTCTGGCTGGCCGATCGACTCTTCGAAGGCCGCTGACGCTCCCAATTCCGATGCCCCAAGAACCAAACAAACTACTCAGACCCCTCGCGGTCGCCGGCGCGTTCCTCATCGTCATCGCCGGCTTCTTCGCGATGTACTTCTCGTCCAAGAGGACGACGCAGCAGCAACTCGCGCAGAACGCCGCCGCGCAGGCCTCTTCGCCCGAAACCCCCGCGCCGGTCGTGAAAGACCCTGCCGCCGCCGACCCGGTTGTTGAATCGCAGCCCCAGCAATCCCAGAAGCTACCGCCTGTCCCCGAAACATCCGCGAAGCCCACCACGCCCGCATCTTCCTCTTCAACCGACTCGAAGCCCGAGTCAAAGCCAGAGCCGAAGGCCGCACCGACAATCAACGCCCCTTCGCTCCGCGCACGCGTCTGGCCCGCTGATCCCGCGGCATCCACCGCGCAAATCGCGAGCTCGCACCTCATCGCCCGCTTCTCCGTCGTCGGCGCCGGAATCGCCGCGCTCCAGACCGCCGATCACTACGAGACCATCGAGCGCGTCAACCGCGTCGATCTGCAATCCGAATACACGACCCCCGTCTACGACCCCGCCGGAAACGCGCTCACGACCGCCGCCGGAGTGCCGCTGACCACCATCGTCGCGCCCCTCGCGGCACTCGGCCTCGAAATCAACGGTCAGTTCATCAATCTCTCGGTCGATGCCGCCGGCTCGCTCTGGAAGTTCACGCCGCCTTCCACGTTCACCGCGGAAATCGCCGACGACAAAGACCAGACCGCGATGCGAATCACACGCACCTATTCGCTCGCGGCAGATGCGCACAATCTCCTCGTCGCGCAGAACGTCGAGAACCTCAGCAACGCGCCGATCTCCTTCCGCTTTATCCAGATCGGCCCCGTCGATCTCCCGATGGACGCCGCGACCTACGTCGGCGAGAAGCGCCGCCTCCGCTTCGGCTATCTGCTTTCTCCTCAGTACGACCCGACGCAGAGTTTCGTCCAGAGCCGCGACTATGTGATCGAACACTCGGCGGTCCTGGGCACGAAGCAGCCAAACGGTCATTACACCGAGAGCGTGACGGAATGGCCCAACGCGCTCAGCAAAGAAAAGCAGTTCACGCTCTCCTGGATCGGCCTCACAAACCGCTATTTCGGTGTCGCGCTCCACACACCGATCACCCTAGGCGCCACCGGCGCGGCGCTCATCGCCGAAAAGCCTCTGCACAGCGTCGAGCAGGTCGATCGGCTCGTGCTCGAGCGCCCCCCCGTTAACGGCCATCCAAACGACGTCGTTGCGCTCCGACTGACCAGCCCAAGTGTCACCGTGCAGCCCGGCAAGGCCGCCGATCTCTCGCTCTCGCTCTACGGCGGCGCCCTCATACGCAGCGAGATCAACGCCAATCCCGCGGGCCAGGCGCTCTCGCTCAACGGGCTCGTCCTGTATTCCATGCCCGGACCGTGCGCGTTCTGCACGTTCAACTTCCTCACGTCGTTCCTCCTCTGGCTGCTCACGTTCCTGCACTCGATCGTCCACGATTGGGCGCTCTCGATCATCCTGCTCGTCGTCGTCGTCCGCACGATCCTGCACCCCGTGACCAAGTGGTCGCAGGTGCGCATGCAGCGCTTCGGCAAGCAGATGGCCGCGATGGGCCCCAAGCAGGCCAAGCTCAAAGAGAAGTACGGCAACGATCCCAAGACGCTGCAAGCCGAGACCGCCAAGCTCTGGCGCGAAGAGGGCATCAGCCCGATGGGCATGCTGGGCTGCCTGCCCATGTTCCTGCAGACGCCCATCTGGCTCGCGCTCTACGCGACGCTCTTCTTCGCCGCTCAGCTCCGCCACCAGCCCGCCTTCTACGGCGTCTTCCAGAAACTCGGCCACACCACGTTCCTCGCCGATCTTTCCGTGCCCGACAATTTCTGGGTCTTCTCGCAGAAGGGCATCAATATTCCGCTCCTGAGCAGCATGCTCGGCCCCGTCACCTCGATCAACATTCTGCCGCTCATTCTGAGCGTCGTTTTCTATCTCCACCAGAAATACCTCACCCCGCCGACAACAACGCAGCTCACCCCCGAGCAGCAAACGCAGCAGACCATGATCAAGTGGATCAGCCTGATCATGTTCCCCGTGCTGATGTACAACGCGCCCGCCGGGCTCACGATCTACTTCGTCGCCAACAGCGCGCTCGGCATCGTCGAACACAAGCGCATCCGCGCCCACATCAACAAGCACGACCTGCTCAACCTCGACAAGATCAAGGAACAAAAGGGAAAGAAGGGCGCAGGCAGTGGCGGCGGCTTCTTCTCACGCATGCAGGAACTCGTCGAGCAACAGCGCAAGGCCGCCGAAGCCGCGGGTCGGGCCAAGCCCAAGCGTTAACGCTCGCGCTGACGGCGCACGCGCCTCGGCTTCGAAGTCGCCGGGCGATCAGCGTCGTCCCGGCGGCAATCAAAGCTTCGGCGCTCGAATGCCCCTTCTTCAGGTGCGGCGTGCTCACGACCCCGCTTCTCCATCGATCCGCGCTGTTTCCATCCGGGTGTCGCCGGAATGCAGGGGCTGGAAACACACCCGATGCACGAGATGTGAACGGCCTTTCCGCTCCCGGGAAACGCACAAACGGCGCTCGGACATCCCTTCTTAATCAATCTTGGTCTTGCGGAATCCGCTGATCTGCGATAAATTTGTCTTGCGTTCTCGCGGGGGCTGGAGAGCGCGAGTGAAGGGCGCGGCAATCAAGGTGCAGAACGAATTCAACCTTCCTCGCTCGAGAGAAAGCTCCTGTGAATTCGCGCCCGTGCACTTTGAGCGAGGTCACTTACCTTTCTCTTCCGTTCGGGATTGGTGCCCCGGGCAAAGCAAAGAAGGAGATCGTCCATGCGCTCCCGGACCAGAGTTGCAGCACTTGTAGTCATGTGCATCCCAATGTCCGCCGCGTTCAGCGCCGTGACGTTCACATCTCGCCATAGCGAGGCCAAGAACATACGCATCGATACTTCCACCTCTTTCTATTACTACAACGAGTCTTGGACCTACGACCAGATGGGGACCGGTTCGGTCGCGATGACGTTTTACAACCACACCTCCACCGTCACGAACTCCGGTGTAAGCGGGTCGTTTTCTGCGTACAAACACACCGGCGCCAGCAATCACGTCGACGAGATCAGTCAAGCGACGCTCGAAGCGTACTTCACCGTTTCCGGAAGTGTCTCAGCGTCGATCAAGCTCAACGGTGGCAGCGCGGAAGATTTCTACCAGCACACAAAGCCGGAACAAGCAAACGCATACTTTGTGATCTACAACGCGAGTACGAATGCCCTCGTCTTTGATTCATGGAGCCTCGCAACGTTTGTGTACGACCCGGTGTCTTTCCACAGCACGCGAACCTGGTCAAACATCACAACCAACGTATTGCTCGGCCCAGGCGACTACCGCTTGCTCGTCGGCGCCAACGGAAACAGTCAGTACTACACCGGATTCGGACAGGGCTCCACCGGCAGCGCCAATTTCACCACCTCGATGACCTTCGCCGAAATCCCGACACCGGGCGCCGCCGCCGCACTTGGCGTTCTCGCCGTCATCGCATCTTCGCGCCGACGCCGCGAGCCCGGAACCACATCCTGATCAACGCGCCCGTGCAAATTCCCCCGGCGTCACGCCGGCTTCGTGCCTGAACGCCGAAACAAACGCGCTCACGCTCCGGTAGCCGCACTCCTCCGCAACCGTCGCCACCTTCACGCCCCGCGCCAGCAGCCGCCCCGCGTGGAGATGCCGCTGGCGCTGCCGCCACTTCTCAAACGTGAGCCCGGTCTCCACCGGAAAGAGACGCTGCACCGTGCGCACGCTCACGCCCCTCCCGCGGCACAGCGCCGCCAGCTTCCTGCGATCCCCCGGATTCGCCTGCAGCACGCTCGCCACCCGCGCGACACGCCCATCAGCCGGCCAAACAAGTTCCCGAGGTTCGCGAGCGCCCTCGCACACTTCGCGCCGCACGATCTCCACGAGCGCGCCGTGCCAGGAGACCCTGCCGTCGAGCGCACTCATCGCCGCGATCCGCTCAAGGGCCTCTCGCAGCAGCGGACTCGTCAAAACCGAACAACACCGATCCGGCAGTTCCGCCGTCCCGCTTCGCTTCTTGCCGCGCGCGGCCTTTGACGCCCGCAGATAGAACACCCGCATCGCAGTCTCCACGCACACTTCAAGCTCATGCCGAACGCCCGCCGGCACCCACACCGCGTTCGAGGCGGGCACCGACCACGATCCCTGAGGCGTCCGCACGATCATCACGCCTTCTCCCGCCGCGATCAGCCGATGCCAGTTCTCCGCAAACGACGTCGTCCGAACCCCCGCGGCGCACCGCGCCACCATCGTCCGGACAACCAGAAATCGCTCGTCGGAAAGCCGGAGGCCCGGTTGGCGCATAATCGACATGAATCGTCATTCTATCGACTTGGCGCAATGATGCAAGGCCGCTACATTCACCCATCTCAAACGGAGAACCATCGATGGCCAATCACCTTTCTCACTTCGCCGTCAGCGCCGACAACACCGATCGCGCCCGCCGTTTCTACGAGCGTGCGTTCGGCTGGGCCTTCCAGCCCTACGGCCCTCCGGGCTTCTATCTCCTCGAGACCTCCGGTGCCGGGAAAGGCGGACGCGTTCCCGGCGCGCTCCAGAAACGCTTCGAAGTCGTGCCCGGCGTCACCCTCGCCGGTTACGAGTGCACGATCTCCGTTCCGGATGTGGATGCCGCGGCAAGCGCCGTCGCCAAAAACGGCGGCAAGGTGCTCATGCCCCGCGCCACCATCCCCTCCGTCGGCTCATTGATCCGCTTCGCCGACACCGAGAACAACATCGTCTGCGCCATGCAGTACGAAAATCCCTCCCTCTAAGCATTTGTCCGCTGATCGCATCCTCGAAACCGCGCTCTGAAAGGAGCCACCATGTCGCTCGCGCTCAACGTCGTATCCCTGTTCGCCTGTTCGTTGCTCGTTGGCGCGTGCGCCAGCAGCGGCTCGGCTTCCCCGAGTTCCGATCCGGCCAATCCGCTCTCGGACGCCGGCATGATGGGCTTTGTCGCAACGAGCGACGCCCCGCGCAGCCGCGCGTTCTACGAAGGCAAGCTCGGCATGCGCGTGCTCGAAGACGACCCAATGGCGATCATGCTGAGGCACGACTCGGGGATTCTCCGAATCCAGAAAGCCAATTCATTCCAGCCCCAGAGATTCACCGTGCTCGGCTGGAGAGTGCACGACCTCCGCACAACCGTGCATCGCCTCAAGAACGCCGGTGTCGCGATCGAACGCTACCCGGGAATGTCGTTCCAGGACGATGACGGCATCGCCACATTCTCGAGCGGCGCCATGGTCGCATGGTTCAAGGACCCGGACGGAAACATCCTCAGCGTCGCGCAGTTCACGGAATTCTGACCGCAAGATCGCTTACGCTATCGCCATGCGACCATTCATCGCGGCATGCGCACTGCTCTTCTCCCTCGCTTCCTGCGCCTCGCGCTACGACCAGCTCAAATCCGAGTCCGAGCGCGTCGAATCCGCGCTCACCAAAGAACAGTCCCTCGTTCTCAACACCGACAAAGACGCCGCCGACCGCCAGGCACGCCTCGACTATCTCACCCAGCTCCGCACCACGCTCTCCGCGGCAAACATCGGCCTCTCCACCATCAAGTACGTCGTCCCCGCCGACAAACAGCCCGTCGCCTACGACGTGCTCGAAGAGGTCTACGGCACCATCAAGTGGAACATCCCGCTCGGACCGAGCGACCCCAAAAAACAACTCCCCGCGCTCTTCAAAAACAACACGCTCAACATCAACGAACTCACCGCTCAATAGCCCCCTCCCGGAGGGAGGGGTTTGGGGGTGGGCTGCGCTTTGAACCCGCCGCACTCTCTCTCATTTCTGCCGAAATGCCCGGCTTGCGTCAAAGCGCCTGGCACGCCGACCACTCAGTCTTTCGCAAACCGATCTCGGAACACGACACTAACTTCGCTCCCCTCCAGCACAAACACCAGTTCTCCGGGCTTCGACCGGTCCATCGGCGGCAGCACCACATCCTTCTGATGTTTCGCCCCCGCGATGTCCGTCCATGAAACGCGCGCCGGGCTCGTGACGGGATACGGGAATCCTGACATCCCCGCAGTCCCGTCTTTTACAAGCGCTCCGACACGACAGTCTTGACCTGCAAACGACATCGTGAAATTGTCAACGCTTGCACTTGACTTGTTCTTCGCAATGATGTCGAGCGGCTGCTGCTGGCCGCACGATGCGAGCACCAGCATCGCCACCGCAAGCATCGATCGCATAGTCGTCTTCTGCAGATTGAAACGAAGGCCTCCGCGCATGCAGGCAGCCTATCGCGTGGCCGAATCATTTGCTCGCCCGAATCAGAGTCGATTCCCGAATGTGTTTGCGCCTCTCTGCCGCTCCGCAACTCTGCTGCTCTGCCGCTCTTCTCACTCCGCCGTCAACCGCAACTGCGTGCTCACAACTTCCACCTGTGGAAGTTCCTTCCCGCTCTTCGCCCCGCTCTCCTCAAACTTCCGGAACGTCGGCTCAAGCCGCTGCTCATAGCTCGCGACAAACTTGTTGTAATGCTCCGCCGCGTTCGAGAGCGACTTGCCCAGCTTCCCGACATGCTCGAACGCCACCGACGCCCGCTCGTGCAGTTCCGCGCCGAGCCGCCGCAATTCCATCGCCTCTTCCGCCAGCGTCTGCTCCTGAAACCCGACATGCACCGCGCGGAGCAATCCGATCAGCGTGCTCGGGCTCGCGAGCAGCACGCGCTGCGATGCCGCGAACTCCAGCAAATCCGGCCGGCGCGAGAGCGCGGCATCCACAAACTGATCCCCCGGCACGAACATCACCACAAACTCCGGCGCGTTCTCATAGTGCTTCCAGTACCCCTTCTTCGCGAGCGCGCCCGCCTGACTCGCGATCCCGTCCGCAAACGCTTTCAAGAAACTCTCCACCTGCGCCGGATCCGTCGATTCGATCGCATCGAGATACGGCTTCAGATTCGCCTTCGCATCGATCGCGACCTCGCGCTTGTTCGGCAATTTCACGATCATGTCCGGCCGCAATCGATTCCCTTCCGAATCGATCGTCGATGACTGCTCCGTGAAATCGCAGAACGCCCGCATCCCGGCCAGTTCCGCCACCTTCTTCAGTTGAATCTCGCCGTACTGCCCCCGCACCTTCGGATCGCGCAGCGCCCGCCCGAGTTTCTCCGTCGCCGCGCGCAACCCTTCGTTCCCCATCGCCATCTGCTGCACCTGCGTCCGCAATTCCGAATAGCTCGACGTCCGCTCCTTTTCGATCGCCGCCAGCTTCTCGTCCGTCTTCTTCAGCGTCTCCGCGATCGGCTGCAGCAGCCGCTCCACCGCCTGCCTGCGCTGCTCCATGTCCTGCGCCGCGATCGTCGTCTGGCTCTTCAGTTTCTCGTCGCCGATCTTGACAAGCTCCGCCCGCGCATCGACCAGCACCTGCGACGCCAGCGCCCGAAACTTCTCCGACATCGTCGCGTTCGCATCCGCCAGCTGCTTCTCGAGCGCCCGCTTCATCTGTTCGTTCTGCTCGCGCAGCGCACGCCGCTCCATCTCGAGCGCCTCCGCCGCGCCGCGTGCCTGTTCTTTCAATCGCGCCGCCTCGACCTCCAATTGCCCGGCACGCGCCGTCAACTCGTTCGCCTTCGTCTCGACCATCGCCGCCCGCTCGTTCGCGTGCGAAAGGTCATCCACGATCCCGGCTTTTTCCGCCGCACTCCGCGCCGCCTCCGCCATCAACTTGCCGCGCTCGACAAATAGCCACGCGATAACGCCGACCAGCGCCAAGCACACAACCACCAGCACGCCCGCAACAACTTCCATCATGCTTGCAGTCTACGAGTTCGTCTCTCAGAGCCCCCCTCTCAGGAGGACATTCTGCACCGACAAAACGCACCAACCCAAGGTTGCGCCCAAGAGGCGATGCATCCCAGCCCGAATGGGCTGATAGATTCGAGCCGAGGGTGGAGCAAGTCTTCGAGCGACACCCTCGGTCGTGTGGGCAGCGTTTCCGCACGCTGAAAGCGTGCAACTCCAACTGTCCGATCTGGGGGCCCCAACTCACCTTTTGCCTAGCCCTCCGAGGAGGCTGTTGGCGTGAAGACCTAGTGCCGAAACGGTTCTCCCAAGGCCGAATCCGGTCCGGCACCCCCTGCCGAAATGGCATCCACGCCTTTTCCACAACAAGCAATTGGCCATTCCAAGAGCGGTCCTTGCTCGCTCACCCGCTGAGAGCCCCTTCTTTTTCAGCGCCACGCGGCATTTCCCTCCCCACATTCGCCCATCCTCCCACCCGCCCCCGGCACCAAACTTGCCCTGTTTCCGGTACGTCATGCTCCCGATTCGGCCTATCTTCTCCCCCTCCGAAAGCCCCGCCTCTCCCGACGGCGGCACATGTCCTCCCGACGCCCCCACCGGCGGCCCAACAGGCGGCCGCCTCAATCTCCTGCTCTCCTACGCCGGCTGGCACCGGGATCCGTGGGTCGATCGGCTCCCCAAACTCCTCGAGCCGATGGGCGTGCAATCGCACCGCGCGGGCTCGGGACGCCAGGCGCAGGACGTCATCAAGAACATCCCGATCCACATCGCGGTCGTGGATCTCGGCCTGCCGCTCGAATCCCAAGCCGCGGCAGATCCCTCGCTTCTCGATTCCGCGCCCGAACTTGAAGAAGGCGGCGCGCGGCTCCTGGAGTTGCTTCACCGCATGAGCACGCCGCCGCCCACTGTCGTCGTGAAGCGCGCCCGCTCGACGCGCGACGATCACCGCGACATGGCGCAGGCGCTCCGTATGGGCGCGTTCGCCGTCGTCGATAGGCCGCACGATGCCCACGATCTCAACGTCCTGCTCGAAGTTCTGCGTCGTTGCTTGTGCCGCTTCTATCAGGGCCGCTGGCCCGGCGCTTCCGACCTCGTCACCTGAACTGTCCTTCCTTGTCTCAACTGATGCCCGATGCCTGATCCCCGATGCCTCCGTCTTAACCCTAGTGCCTAGTGCCCAGTGCCTAGTGCCTGTTTTTCCTGAGGAGTTTGAAATGCCCAAGTCTGATTCCAAAGTCGCCGTCCGTCCGCTCCACGACAAAATCCTCGTCAAGCGCGACGAAGCCGAAACGAAGACCTCGTCCGGCATCTTCCTTCCCGAAACATCCAAGGACAAGCCCAAGACCGGCGTCATCACCGCCGTCGGCGACGGCGCGCTCAACACCGACACCGGCCAGCGCATTCCGCTCACGGTCAAGAAGGGCGACAAGGTCATCTTCTCGTCCTACTCGGGCACCGAGGTCAAGATCAACGACCAGGAACTCCTGATCATGTCCGAGGACGACATCCTCGCGGTGATTGACTGAGGAAGAAGGCATCAGGCATTTGGCATCGGGCATCAGTTCAGATGCCGCGATGCGCAGCCTGTTGCATTCACCGGTCGCCGTGGCCCGCGCGTTCCTGATGCCTGATCGCTGATGCCTCTCCCATGACCCCCGACCAACTACGAACCGCCCTCCGCGAACTCAACGGCGAACGCGACCTGATCGTCGTCTTCGCCGATGTGCCGTCGCCGGTCCCGGGCCTCGCGAGCATCGAGGTCAAGAAGGCCATGCTCATCCCCGACGAGGCCGATCACCTCGTCAAAGTCACCGACGGAAAATCAATCGTCATCCTCGACGCCGAGCGAGTCGCTTGGCTTCGAATCGGTTTGAAGTAGTCCCAAAGTGCCAAATGGCCAAAGCGCCAAATGGCCAAATCCTGAAAGAGAAACCTTTGCATTTGGCCCTTTGGCCATTTGGAAATTTGGAGATTTGAAATGCCCGCTAAATCAATCGCATACAACACCGACGCCCGCGAACGCATCCTGAAAGGCGTTCAGAAACTCGCACACGCCGTGAAAGTCACGCTCGGCCCCTCCGGCCGCGTCGTCGTTCTCGAAAAATCCTTCGGCGCCCCCACCGTCACCAAGGACGGCGTCACCGTCGCGAAGGAAATCGAGCTCGAAGATCAGTACGAAAACCTCGGCGCGCAGATGGTCAAGGAAGTCGCCTCCAAAGCCAGCAAAGACGCGGGCGACGGCACCACCACCGCAACAATCTACGCCGAAGCAATCTACTCCGAAGGCCTCAAAAACATCACCGCCGGCGCCAACCCCAACTCCGTGAAGCGCGGCATCGATCAGGCCGTCACCTCGATCGTCGATGAACTCAAGAAGATGTCGAAGAAAGTCGACTCCTCCAAGGAAATCGCGCAGGTCGGAACGTGCAGCGCGAACCAGGACGAGGAAATCGGCAAGATCATCGCCCAAGCAATGGAGAAAGTTGGTAAAGACGGTGTTATTACCGTGGAAGATGGAAAATCAATAAGCACTGAAGTTGAGTTGGTTGAAGGTATGCAATTTGATAAAGGCTACCTCAGCCCGCACTTCGTGACCAACACCGCGACGATGGAGTGCACGCTCGAGAATCCGTACGTGCTCATCTACGAGAAAAAGATCTCGAGCGCGAAGGACATGCTGCCGGTGCTCGGAAAGATCGCGGAGAGCGGCGCGTCGCTGCTGATCATCGCGGAAGATATCGAGGGCGAGGCGCTGGCCACGTTGGTGGTCAACAAGCTGCGCGGCATTCTGAAAGTTTGCGCGGTCAAGGCGCCGGGCTTCGGCGATCGCCGCAAGGAGATGCTGCAGGACATCGCGGTGCTCACCGGCGGCAAGGCGATCATGGAAGAACTCGGCATCGCGCTCGACAAGGTCGAGATCTCGGATCTCGGCCGCGCGAAGAAGGTGACCGTCGATAAGGACAACACGACGATCGTCGAGGGCGCGGGCTCCAGCAGCGAGATCAAGGGACGGATCGAGATGATCCGGGCCCAGATCGAGAACACTTCGTCCGACTACGACCGCGAAAAGCTCGAAGAGAGATTGGCAAAGCTCGCCGGTGGTGTGGCGCAGATCAATGTCGGAGCGGCGACGGAAGTCGAGATGAAGGAGAAGAAGGCGCGCGTGGAAGATGCGTTGCACGCGTGCCGCGCCGCGGTTGAAGAGGGCATCCTGCCCGGCGGCGGCGTCTCGGTGCTGCGAGCCCGCAAGGCACTCGACAAGCTCAAGAAGAAGACGGAGCACCAGGACGAGCGCGCGGGCATGGACATCGTCTGGCGTGCGCTCTCGGCCCCGGTCAAGCAGATCGCGGCAAACTGCGGGCTCGACGGCTCGGTCATCGCGAGCAAGGTCGAAGAGTCGAACGAGACCAACTTCGGCTACAACGCCCTCACCCACGAGTACGGCGACCTCTTGAAGATGGGCGTCATCGTCCCGACCAAGGTCGAACGCGTCGCGCTCCAGAACGCGGCATCAATCGCCGCGCTCCTGCTGACCACCGAGGCCGCGATCGTCGAGATCAAAGAAAAGAAGAAGGCGGGTGGTGGCCATGACCACTCGCATGATGATATGGATTACTAGTACTTCAGTGAGTATTTGCCTAGCCGCAAATACTCGCATTGTTCCGGAGGCGTCGATGCCGACAGAGACCTCGACCGAAACTTCATCTCACGTCGTCCAGAGAACGACTAATCCCGCTCAGATGCTCTTTGAGCTGCTGCAAGAGATGCTTCCGAAGGAACGACACCTCTCAACTCGTCACGTTTTGTCAACGTGCTTGGACATTGATGCTTCCAACGACGTCGAGTTTGCATCTGCATTCGCTGCTTTTCACATGCTCATCGCCAAGGCACAAGTTGCCGTCGTTGACTGCGGACTCAAAGAACATATTCATCTGAAATCACTTAACCAGATCCGAGCATGCTTTACGCCCGATGCCATGACGGGCCAATGGGGACTGATTGTCCCGCGAATCGAGGGGACGCCCCTCGCGTTGCTTGAAGCTACGGCGGACGCACTTCTCGAAAAAGTTCCTGAGCCGGCCATTTCGCGAAGTGATCTCGCTGCAATCCACGCTCAAATTCGTTCACTCCTAGACGATGCGTTACAAGCAGACCTGCCCAAAGCACTCCGCCAGCTGTTGGTCGATTTTCTATGCGAGCTCGACGTCGCCTTTTCGCACTACAAGATTCGAGGAAACGACGGAGTTCGTCGTGCAGCAGAGCGCGGCGTCGGCATGCTCTATATTTTGTGGACTCGGCACCCAGAAACGAGACAGTCCGGACTCTCAAAGCGTATTTGGGACATCGTCAAGAAGGCGGCCAGTCTCGTACCATGGGCAAACGAGTTCATACAACTCGCGGAAACGGTGAATACCGCCACGGGACTACTTGCCAACACGAAGAAAGAGTAAGGCAGGCTCGATGGATGTCAGCCCACAAATTGCTGTATGTGTGCTGCTGCTTGTTCCCGGCCTCATTGGCCATTCGCTTTTCTGCGCCCTGACGTACACCGCTGCGCCTTCATGGTCCGCGCGAACCGTGATTGCAATTATTCTTTCGGCATTCTCGTACATCTCGATCTCGCTACTTCGCTGTTGGCCCGCTCTTGATTGGCTTCCGGACCCCTCGACTCTATTGGGTTTAGCGGACAAGACTACCTCGGCGATCTTTGCCCCTGCACAGTTGATGTGCGTCGTGATCGCCTCTGGCCTAGCACTCATTTTTGCGACCCTTCTTGTTCTCGCTCACAACGGGCGGCTGGTGCATCGCATCGCTGCGTTAGTCGGCATGACTACCAAGAATGGATTTGCGAGCGAGTGGGACGCAACGCTTATTACGCGTGCGCGGGACAAGTGGCTGATGCTGTTGTTGAATGACGGGACGGCCTTTACGGGTTGGCTTAAATCTCACGACGTGGCCTCTGAAGAACGTGCCTTGGTACTGGAGAAAATCCGAGAATACGATCGCGAAGGCACCAGCTTCTTGTGGCCCGATGACGAACTGTTGTTCCTAAACGATTTGTCAAATGTGCGTGCGATGCGCATTATTCCGGTAAAGGAATTTTCCAATGAGCAAGTCTCAGCCCCCACGGCAAGAGTCCAATGTAGAGAAGAAATCAGCGAACAACAATCCCAATCCGCCCCCAAAACAGGACCCGCCGGTTTCGCAGATCAAGCCGGAGAAATCGCGAACGAACTAATTCGCTCGCGCGCAAGTGAGTCTCTTAAGGAGTAGCCCTTTGGAAACGCCAAATCAGTCCCAGCATTCCTCCAATCCCAGCCCGCGAACACAACACAACAACATTCCGCTTCACGAAAGCGCGAGCGTAAATCCCAATCCGCCTCCGAAGCAACCACCACCTGTCTCCCCCACGCGGCCGTCGGATAACGCCGCCAAATCCAAATAGAGCATTTCGGTAGCTTGGCGTGCTTCCCTACCCGACTACCTCCCGGGCCGCAAAGCCTACGCGGCCTGCCGAAGTCAATGCGTTATCATGATTGCGCATGTTCATCGTCGACGCAGATCCGCTCCTTGACCAACTTTCATTTCATTATTTCGTCCCACATACTGCTTCCGCTTTGGAAGACGCAAGCCCGTTTCAACTGATCTCCCCCGGAATATCGGAAACGAAGTACGCGTTTGCCCTGATCGCAGAATCTCCTCGCGATGTGACAGATCTGATTCATACCTCTGAAGACATCGTGACATATCGCATGGCGGGGCGAGGATTATCCGTCACTCCGCTTCCGGTTACCTTGCTTGAAGAAGTCCTTCCGCAAATGTCTTTGTCGGCTCTCACCGTTGTTGTAAGCGCGACCGAGGGTATAGCAGAGCAGACTGTTGCGGTGATCAAGACTTGTGTAGGGCCCGTCTTGCACGTGTCGCCTGCGATGTGGCGGCTAGATCGGAGTCTGCTTCGGGAATATGCGCTCACCGCGGCATCTTTCTGGAAAGATCGGCCTTCGCGAGCTCATCACGCGAAAGCGATTATTGACGGCCTAACAAATTGGACCGATCCGCTCAAGGCCACACAATTGCCGCTGATGGACCGGAAACACCTACTAACATGGCCGAACTACAGCGCGTTGCGCAGCGCAGGCTTTCAATCGCAGGATTGGGACAGAAAGCCATTGGTAGGGACTGACAACGAACCGTATTACAAAGCTTTGAAAGAATCTATAGATGCCATCGTCGCGATTCGCGACGGTGTCGCTGCGGATCATCCCGCTGCCGACGCACGATCCCGAGTCGACTTGATCCTGACGTCCCCTGGCGTTGTAAAGCACTGGAGACAGAGTCCGAGACACAACCTCCCTTCCTCCACACAGTCCGAGGCTCGTCTTGTGAACGATCTGCTTCGTCAAATTGTTACGCGTGACAACTACAACTTTCTCCTTCAAGTACCTGATGGCAGCAATGCAAAGACGATGTTCGACTCTGAAATCGTCCAGCAGTTTCTTTCCGCCAATTTAAGAGATTTGGAAGTCTACACCGCCATGGTGTCCATCCGGGCCGCATCTAGTTTTTCACCGGTACTCCGATTGCCCACGTCGGTGAACGGTGCGCATCAAGAAATCTCGCAGCTTGCATCCGCTGTTCGCTCAGACAAAGGAGGCTCGCCGCACAAACTAAATCGTTTGACGAGAACGTTGTCTAAGCGACTAGCTCGCAACTTGCCTGAGTGGATATTTGAACGACTTAAGGCTTCTCAGCGCATCAAATTAATAAGCGATGCGCCTCTCGAATGGCTTCCGATCGACGGTTTCCCGTTGATGCTTCGGGCGGATGTTTCGAGGGTGTCAGTGACTCCAGGAAACATGTTTGTGCAGCAAACGCTGCGCTGCTCGGAGATGGCGCTTCCGGCAAGTCATTTCCAAGACGTATTGGTCTTGAGGTCGTTTGCACCTGACGATCCGCTGCGATCGCTTCTCGCACTCAGCATGGATGTTTACAAAGCTGCTGGCAACTTTCCAAAAGTCCGAGTCAAAGACGTTTCGACTCGCGACGAACTGATCGCGGCGCTAAACGACTTTCACGGAGCGATTCTCGTTTATGATGGCCATGGCAAACACGATTCGTCAGACATTGGGCATTTGGCACTTGAGAAAGAAGATGTCAACCCTTGGAGCCTTCGTCAGCTTGCGCGAGTTCCTCCGATCGTAATCCTCTCTGCTTGCGACACGCAACCTTTCGGTGCTTCGCACGCAACCTCAGCGAACGGCTTTCTCGCAGCAGGCGCGCACACGGTTGTCGGAACAAGTGTTCCAATCGAAGGAAAGGCTGCCGCGATCTTTGCCGCTCGATTGCTATTTCGAGTTGGGAGTTTCCTACCCTTATTAATCAATCGCCCGTGGCGTTCATTTCGTTGGTCGGAGGTGTTCCCCGGACTTCAGAGACGACAATACACTTCGGAAGTGCTGCGCCGCCTCACCGCCCTAAACCAGTTGAGCTTGGGCGATAAAGAGATGATGGCAATCGAAACGTCCGTCGGAATGGCAATAGATACCGGAAAAGAGTGGTTGCAATTGCTGTTAGATCACATCGCAAAGGCAAAGCAGGTCTCGAGCGAGTCGGCGAAGCAGTTGGTTTTAAATCAGGCTGCGTTTGTCGAAGCTCTTGTCTATACCCAGTACGGAAATCCTGAACTCGTGGTCGGATTTGAGGGCTAGAGTTTGAACGGGCGGGTGGCACCACTCAGTCGCCCCGGGATCAACGCCGAACGGTCGTGCCACCACCCGTGGTTCCTCCACGAGTGGTGCGAACGGGGACGGACGTCCGTTCGAACGGGGAAGGACCTGGAAATCAATCGAGGCACACCACTCGTGCAAGGCCACGAGTGGTGGCACGTTCAGTTGTGGGTCAGTCTGTGTTGAGTCGTGCCACCTGCCTCAAAGCCGAAGCGTCCGCGCCACGTACCGTTTAAAGTCAGGTCCTAGTTGCTTTTGTTGTCGACTGCGCCGGTCGCGAACGCAGTTGCTGTAATTCCCTCAAGATAATCCGCATCTCATCTGCGTCAAGTCGTGACCGTTCCAAATCGACGGTTGTCTGCCCTTTGGAAAGTATTCCGTTTCGTTCCGTCGTCGCGAGGCATTCCACCGCCTTGGAGCCGGCGCTCTTCCCCTCGTGAAAGAGGATTACGCCGGTCGCAGCGAACCGAGACTGAAGTGTCGAGAGTTCGTTGTGAATAAATCGAATGTCGTAAAGCCCTGCGCGATAGAGTCGAAGAAAGAAAAACGCGAACAGTTCAATCAGGGTCGCAAGTGTAATACGCGGCGCCATGTTCACGAGCCACTCGTTAATTGGGGCTTTGGGATCATGAGACATTGCACTGATCCCTAGTAAAACTATACCTCCAAGAGCAACCGTCGCTCCCACCACCAAGTTAATGCCGTTACGCCGTGTAAGCGCGATAAGTTCTGCAGAAAGCCGCCGCTCAAGAGCGTCGTAGAAGGCGACGAGACAGAGAACTTGATTTTTTCGATTCGTATCTTCCATTGCGTCGACGAAAGACCATTGCTGACCCTCTTCAGTTTGTTCGGCACGAATGGGCGGTTGAACATTCGGTTGTTGGTGAGAGGGCTTGAGCGGCGATTGCTTGATTTCGCCCCGTGCAGCCGTTTCAATTGGAAGTAGAAGTTGCAACAGCGGCATCAGCACCCTTGGGGCAACCAGTTCACCTACAAGCAAATAATTCATCATACTGCATGCGGCGGCGGCCAGAAACAGCCCCAGCCCAGCTGCTTTGAGTCCTCCTCTCATGGGATTTGGCAGTTCAGAGTCTGAAAACACCAGAGGCAGTACCCAGCAAGCAATTGCCGACAGACCAAACAAATACGTATACCAAGTCAGAACCCGCAACCTTCTTCGGTGCTCCACATATGCTTTGCGTACCAGCCGTGGTTTAAGCGGCCTATTGGGGCTTGCGTTTTTCTCTTCTTCATCCATGTTGAAAAGTGTACCAATTTCTGTTGCGCTTACCGCGTCGGCGGGTGGCCATGACCTTGCGTCCCTCCCGACCCGTGAAACTCATCCCACGCGCCGTGGCACTGACCTGGTTCCTCCAGGTCAGTGTGTTTTTGCTCGAAGGTTGGCCCTGATCCGCCTCTCCCCATCGCACCAATCCTGAAAGCCCCACGAGTACTGGCACATCAAGTCCGCCAACCCGCCGCACCTTCCGACGTGTCAATACCCTCCTCCAAAGGGCAACCGCATGGGCGAATACACAGCCGTGATCAAATGGTCCCGCGACGGCGCGACCTTCACCGACAACCGCTACAGCCGCGCACACGTGTGGCAGTTCGACGGCGGCATCGAAGTTCCGGCATCTTCGTCGCCGCGTGTCGTCCCGATCCCGATGTCCGTCGCCGAAGCGGTCGACCCGGAAGAGGCCTTCGTCGCCAGTTTGTCCAGTTGCCACATGCTGTGGTTCCTGTCCCTCGCCGCGAAGCGCGGCTACTCGGTTGAAAGCTACCGCGATGAGGCCGTGGGAGTTCTCGCCAAGGACTCATCCGGCAGAACGGCGATGACGCTCGTCACACTCCGCCCCCGGGTCGAGTTCGATGGCGACACCCGACCCGCGCCGGACGACCTGCTCGCCTTGCACCACGCGGCACACGAGCAGTGCTACATCGCGAGTTCTGTACGAACCGAGGTCCGGTGCGAGCCGATCCTGTAGCGAATCAACAGGTATGGTGTTCGCGGCGGATGGCCCCGACCTTGCATCCTCCAGCTCGCGAAATTCCACTCTCGCATCGTGGCACTGACGTCGGTTCCTCCGACGTCAGTGTGTCGTTTGCTTTTCAATTCCTTTTCCGAACGCACTGACCTTGCCAAACCAAGGTCCGTGGCACGATGTCAGTGCCGCGACGTCAAGGCCACCTGCCGGAACCGGAGACTGGCGCAAGACCGACTTGGGCCATCTGCGACAAACATTCAGTTCAGCTTCCTGAATTTTGGCTTCACACTCAGGGTGAGCTTTCCACCTCCAGTGTTCACGCCGAAATCCTGAACCTCTATCTCCACATGCGTTCCGGGCACGGCAATCGGAATTGAGACGACGTAGATTTTGATTGATTTCAACAGAGCATCCAGGAATTTTTCGAACAGGAATGAAGTCGCGGCACCGAGAATCTTGTTCACCAGATCACCGATGATTCCCGGCAATCCGATCACATACAACCCGGGGAATTCGTCGCAGAATCCGGATATCTGCAGCAGGCGAGTTGCTGCCTTATCAACAACTTTCTTTTTCGTATCGAGCGACAGGCCGCCCTTCAGCGGTCCCTTCAGCCCGAGGCCGATGGAATACGACGCGCACGGATCCTTGCCGCACGGATTCCGGAGACAAACACTGGCCGTGCCCCATCCGGCGACATCGACCTCGCAGCCCATGAAGATCTTGTTCCCGTTGATTCCTCCGTGAGCATTCCACACATGCACCCGATAGCACACCGAAATGTCGCCATATGCAAGCAGAAGATCAACATGGAAAATCGATTTGCATGCCTGCTGATTGACGTCAAGATATTTCTTGGCGATGATATCGAACACCGCACCGTTGGTCGTCAACCATACCGAGTCCGGCGCGGCAATCTTGTTGCGCGATCGACTCGACAAGGTGTTGTCGCGATGGACACTTCGTCTGCAGCTTCCGCAGTTCGCTTGCGCCTCCTTCCAGATGTGGAGCGAGCCAACCGGCACATCGCCCGCCAACCAGCACATTGACGGGAAACGGATAGGGATTGCGAACTCGGAGTGTTCCGGCTCGCACCTCATGCACGTGCACGTCGAGCGACGCGTTGCCTCCGACCGCGTCGCCGTTCTCGCTGGTGCTCGAGCCGCCGGTGATGCAGCCTCCGAGCGCGAATCCGATCGACATGCTCATAAGCAGACATTTGCCTGCTTTCGGTGCAATTGTGGCGCTGCGATTCATCACGGCCCCCTTGCGCGGCAGATTCGCCGCAAAGGCGACTTATAGCGACAAAGGCCTCCACAATGTTGTGGAATCTTTCAACAACTTTCCACAGAATTGTGGATTGGTGGGCGGCTTGTTGGAGCAACCGTGCAAGGCAGTTGGCTTGATTTGTGTCCGCATTCCCCCACCACGCGGACAGGAATGAGGGAAGGAGATTGTGGGTCGCTGGGATCCGGGGGTGCCGCTCGCGGACTCGCTTCACGCCCCGGCCAAGTTCGTTCACCGCTTCGCGGTGAGGAGGCACGACACTCATGCCGGGTGCGCAATCCTTCTATTGACAGAACCGAGGCACTTCCGCCCACAGCATCCATCGGCACAAGGCGATTCCGAGCCCGACGGTGAGCGTCGCCGTCGATAGCACGAGCCACACCCAAAATGGGTTTCGGAGGCGCGTGCCCTTGCTCAGCGCGCACCAATTCCAGAACAGCAGCCACGCCACGAGCATCGCGGGAATGGTGGCATCGTCCAATCGCCAACGAGCGATTGGATCCAAGTATTGAGCGTGTGCAAACCAATACGGTGAAAGAAGCCCTTCCAGCGCGAACAACAATTTGTCCCACCACGCTCCGATCGGCCAAGCCAGGATGCCCATCGCGATTGCGTACAACGCAAGACGCACGAGAGTCGGCGCCGCGACACTTTCTTCGCGAGATTTCGGGCGAAGTGCCGCGAGAAGCACGGGGCTTGTCAGCGCCATCGCCAAGAACGGGTAGAACCACCACGCCAGAAAGGGCACCTCGCTTTCAACAATCCAGCGGGACTGATTGAAAGCCCAGTTGATGGTCAACTCCGGACCGGAAAGCGCCCAGTAATGGATGCACTCCGCGACAAACGTGTAGAGCGCGCGGCAGAACGGGAAGAGCAGCCAGAGCGTCATGGGCAACGCAAACCAAAGCGCGGCCGGGACCGGCCTCAAGGTGTGGCGCGGCAGGACTCGCATCCAGAAGCGCCGGGGCCAGAGAATCGCGAAGGAGGTTCGCACGCCCCACCAGAGCCACTGCCGCATCCCGCGCGCGTGCTCCACAAGACCCGGACAGAGCGGGCTCGCGAACACATCCCGCCAATCGAACGCCAGTCCGCACTCAACGCACCGGCCGTCCATGGGACAGCGATCCCGCCAGCGCGCGACCTCGCCGGATTGGTCGTAGCCGCAGCAAGGACACTTGGGCACCTTGGATTGCAGACGAGGATTCCCCGATTTGCATGCGCAGGCAAAGCATGCGTTGATCTCATGGGAGTTCGTCGCATCGCAAGATTTTGTTCGCGGGGATCGCGTCGATTCTTCGTCCGCGGGTGGACGACCGGGTTCGTCGCCAGCGTTTGATGGCCGCCGCGGCACGTGGAGCGGGAAGAGCGTTGAGGCAACGGCTTGCGTTGTGTCCGCATGCCCCCGCAACCCTACCGCGCCGACACGGACGGAGGAAACAGAGAGGGAATTGAGATTGGAGTATCATCGAATATGGGCGATCCTTCCAAGGCGATCCTGTGTCCGCGATGCAACATACCGAAGCGGTACCTCGGCACGAAGCAATTCCACGAAGGACATCGCTGGGGGATTCTCGGCGATCTTGGCGAACTGTTTGTCAACAAGGAAGCGTTTGACGTCTACGCCTGTCCGCGGTGTGGCGGGGTTGAGTTCTTCGTCGACGGAATCGGCGACGAGATGCGGCCGAGCTAGGGAAGTGAGCGCGGCTCGCGCAAACACAACATCTTATGAATTATCGATTTAGCGCGCCTTTTTCAAGGCACAATCAAAATACCGGCTTTGCCCACCAACCCTCGTCTGCCCACAAAAGCCTCCTCTTGCCCATAAATCCTGTGGAGACAAGATCTTAGACCCGTGAGGGCTGCCCATAAATTCACCCTTGCCGTGTGAAAGCGTTTACACCGAAAATTTTCCTTCCGATCAAAAGGCGCTATGGCCGTGAGGCAGTTGCACGGGTACCCTCGGACGCCGACAGTCATCGTCGATGGCGGGCCACTGGCAGCGGATTCACAAGGAGGTGACACATGGGCAGCAAGGCGTTTCGAGGTGCACGTAGTTCCGTGACCGGGAAGTTCGTGAAGGAGTCATACGCGAAGTCACACCCAAGAACGACGCAGATGGAGAACATTCCGAAGCCTGGACACGGCGACACCAACCGGAGCCACGGCAAGAAGAACTGATCCAAGTCAGATTCAACGCCGAATGTTTAAGCACACGTGTTACATCGTCGGAGCCGGAGGAAGCTGCGCGTACGACTTCCCAAATGGCCGAAATCTTGTCGAGCAAATCGCATTATTGCGATGGGCGCCGGGAGTGGATCTGAAGTCGATTCAGGATCCCGGTCTGAATGCCTTCTCTCGACTGCAAAAAGATTTGAAATGGGCCGCGCCGGAATCGATCGACGAGTTTGTGCGACACACGAGTCCCCATCACGCCGCCGCAGCTTTTGGCGTTGCACTTTGTCTTCTGCGCGCGGAGCAGAATCATGCTTTGTCTTTGGACCACGAAGATGATTGGCTTCGCACCGCATTCAACAGCCACACAGAGAGCATCAAGAACGATCCGGAACCAAATGTCTCTTTCATTACCTACAACTACGACCGACTCATCGAGAGGCACATGATGACCCGGCTTGCAGGCTATCGAACGGCTTGCGACTTCTACGATCGATTCGCGAGAATTCCGATTGTGCACCTGCACGGCGCATTGGGCACGCTTTCCAAGATTCCTAAAGCTGGCGGAACGCCATACATTTTTGCGGATCTGAACGCCGACACCGTCGTGGCTGCCACTAACAGCGCTTCGGCGTTACGGTTCTTTTGGGAGGAGAATCAGGATATAGTGCAGTTCGACCGCGCACGTCGTCTCTTGGTTTCGGCAGATCGGATTGTGATCCTTGGAATTGGACAGGCGTTTCAGCCGCTATCGAGATTACTCTCCGGATTCAGCGACAACTGGTGGAATGGCGTCGATATCTTTGCGACGGCATACCTGCTTCCTCAGGCGGGGCGCGAACGACTCTTGTCGCTTATTTCGAAGGCTAGAAAATACAAACTCTGTACTCATACCGCCAAAAAATGTCTCACGGATGACGTGTACGCGTAAGGGAACACCATGAAACCAGACGGTTTTCAAATGGAGATCGAGAAAACGGTCGGATCATCGCCTGAGCGCGCGACCATCAAGGCCGCAGAGCTAAAGCGACGGCTCGAATCGGTCCCGGATGACTGGGACGTACTTTTTGCCGACGGGCTTGAGTTCTTTCGGTTCAAGCGGCGTGGTGAAACGCTCATACAGATCGAGTTCAACCAAAATGTCTTCAAGGACGAGCATGGGAAGTGGCATGTTCAGTATTGACTCGGAGTCACCGTGCAAGGGATTTGTCAGTTAGTGCTGGAAAACATCCGCTCAACGGTTAATCCCGGAAACGGATAGAATTTTGTCGTGGACTTTCGTCTAAACACTACCAAGGCGGTGCAGGCGGCATCATGCCGCGTAGGTGTAAACGGGCGGTCGCTTAAGAGCCGGAGAATTAGATCATGTCGCAAATCTCTGGTGCTGGAACTCCGCCACCAAGCCCCGCATTGACGCCAACCTCCTCACCGCCGACATTCATGTGGCGATAGGGATAGGCAGGAATGGGCCGACGAACGCCGACACATCGAAACAGTGCTCATTCAGCGATTCAATTTCTTCATCGTGTTCTTCGGCGTAATTTTGGTTGGTGCCGCTACCACTTCGGAAAAACCCATTCGGTGCGTATTGCTTGCCGCGGGTCTCATTGTGACTCTCCAGATCGCGGCCACGCTACGGCGTGCTCAGCAGAAATTTGAAATCGCCTTTGACCATTTGAAAGCGTTTGGCGATCACGCTGCAGGCCTTTCGGAGAACGAAGTTGGCAGAAAAGGCAGCAAACGCGGTTGGATTAGCGGGTTGATTCCTTGGACATGCATTGCGATTTTGGCGGTATGGCTTGCATTCGAGATACGGCCGTTCATCTGCAAGGCCTGATTTGTGATCGAAAGTTGCCTGCGGCGGGTTATTTCCTTTGACGAGAAAGGCTTGATCTTCGGTCGTTTTCTGTTATACCATGACAATGATAAGTGGATCACAAAACACAAGACTTGATTTTCAATTCCTAGTGATAGCTTCCCAAAGGTGCGATAGCGAGGACTGCGTCTGGGCCATATTTTCTGACCTCGTATGCTTACAAGTCGGCGACGGCCCAATGCCTTATTCTGTTGCAGCGGTTTTCAACGAAAAAACTCTCAACGATTACCGTCCGAAGAGTTTCCTGTGGCGACACACCGCGGATGTCGAAACGGGAATTCAGGAGTTTGTGTCGGCTTATCAGCCCGTACAGGGCATTCGTAGATGGAATTCACCGGCGTAGCAGAGTAAAGACCACCACCCAGAGTAAATCGAAATCGATCGGTACGCGTGAGAACAAGAACGCCGTTGTCCACTACGCGCACTCGGATCGAATCACCATTTGAGCATTGCAGGTCAGCATCGCGGACCAGTCCCGGTATACCGACAGCGTGCATGGCATATCCCAGCACGTTCCATCGAAAACATCGCCATAGGTGGTACCCGGTCCAAGCGAAGTTTTGGAGAGATTTGAGCATGTCAATTATATTCGACTAACGTGGCGAATGACGCGAAACCCACTCACAAAGAGCATCACGAAATCGCCCGAATCAGGCTGTCGTAGGTCGATTTGGGATTGGCGCCGCACGCCTGGCACATCGACACCGCCATCCACTACAACACCGCGTTCAAGTACATGGAGAGTCCAAGCGTGACTCCCGTGCTGATGTCGCTGATTGA
This sequence comes from Phycisphaeraceae bacterium, assembly GCA_019636555.1. Classification (NCBI taxonomy): domain Bacteria; kingdom Pseudomonadati; phylum Planctomycetota; class Phycisphaerae; order Phycisphaerales; family Phycisphaeraceae; species Phycisphaeraceae bacterium. Next base: position 3,047,107 of record JAHBXH010000001.1, read on the forward strand.
GCGGTCCGCAGCTCCGCTGAACGTGGTTGAGTACCAGTTCGCCGTAGATGCGACCGGCTTTGCGTTCTGCCGCTTTGATCGCTGGTACGAGGAAAAATACGGGGCCATCAAGTCGAAGAAGCAGTGGCTGAAAGCTCACTTGGCGTGCGGAACGATGACGAACATCGTGACCGCGGCGAAGGTGACGGAAAGCAACAGGAACGACGGCCCGGAACTGCCTGGATTGGTCCAGAGGACGGCTGACAACTTTGTCCTTGAAGAAGTCTCCGCCGACAAGGGATACGCCGGCGTCTTCAACCACAACGCGATCGAGGATCTTGGGGCGAAGTCGTACATCATGTTTAAGGCGGGAGCGACCGGCGCCGTAGGTGGCGCGTACGGGAAGATGTTCCACTACTTCTCGCTGAACAAGGAGGAGTTTCTCCGCCACTACCACCGTCGCTCGAATGTCGAATCGACGGTGATGATGATTAAGACGAAGTTCGGCGATTCGGTACGCAGCAAGTCCAAGGAAGCGGCGACGAACGAGATCCTCTGCAAGATCCTGGCGCACAACATCTGCTGCCTGATCTCGGCGATGTTCGAGCTGGAGCTGACGATTGACCTGGGGAAGAGGGAGTGGGCGAGGACGGCGTGATACGCCGGTCATTCCTCTCGTTTAATAAAGACGTCAAGTATGACGATTGAATCGTTTCCTGGATTTCTGATCTTGTAGTAAAAGGCGAGGCGTAAATTTCCGCGAGCAAGAAGGTAAACGTCGGGAACATCAGGCCGAGGTTGCGCTTTCGCGGCATTCGTAATTGGCTCGTACTGGAGACGATCGAGTAATCGCAAGAACTGATCGCGATCTGGCGGACTCATGTCTCGGATCTTCTGGCTCGCCTCAGATACTAGCTGTATCTCGTTCATTTGCGACTCCTCTTCAACGTTAAGAGGCTCGCCACCCCCTCCAAATTGCCCACTTCGATCATGGTCTTTTCGAGGTTGTTGTAGGCCGTACCCAGACTGGCCTCGCTTGAAGCCAATTCGTGATATGCCGAAAGCTGGTCTTTCAGACCTACCAAGTCCTTCTGGAGACTCTCTATCGACTCGCGTTGATGAGCTATATCTTTCTCTCGGGCTCGAAGTGCTTCTTCTATTCCGATCTGCTTTACCTGCTCTCGTGTCTTGCGAATCTGTATGATCGAACTCGCGACAAGCACCAATACGACAATCCCCGCACCTACGCCAAAGGATGCCCAACCCTGATCGAATCGACTGGCCGCAACTCCACAGGAGATGCTTCCAACCATGCCCAAAAAAGTGACCAGCGTGATTTTGCCCGCATCGGTCAATCGATAACGACTGTCCATCGTTCTCCAAGATAACGGGTTCAATCGCGACTTGCGTTCCGCCGTCCATTTCGCCGCTCCGGTGTCTGCCCATAAATTGCGACGCCGTGGGAGTCTGCCCACAAATTCGCCGTAATGCCTTTTAATTCAAGTGGTTGTGTCATTTTAGAGGCAAAGCCCAAAATACCAAACAAACACCTTGCAATTCATTCGCTTCATGGTAAACTACCTCCATGCCCGAGTGCCAACTCAATCCCCCGATGGTCGATCGCCTCCAGGCCCAGACGCGGCCGTTCGTCCCGCCGAACACGGTGAATTTCCTCAACGATGTCTGCCGGCCCGAGCTCTCGCTCGCCGATCTCGCGCGCATGTACAGCACCACCGTCGATGCTATTTCCGTCTGGCTCTCCCGCCCCGACGTCGTGCAGCGCCTCGCCGAGATCCGTTCCGCTTCCGCCCAGCGCGCGGGCTTCATCGCCGGGATGCACCTCCCCCACTACGCGCATTCCCTCGCCACTTCGCTCGAGCAGGCCGTCACCGAATCCAAGTTCCTCCGTCACCTCACCCTCACGCTCGAATCCAACACGCTCCGCGTTCGCTACCGCGAAAACATCCGCAAGACCGTTGCGCTCCTCGCCAACATCGCCCGCTTCGAACGCTCCGCAAAGCGCTGGTCCGCGCCGAAGTCTCCAAAGCCAACCTCTCCGCCTTCGAATCCGCCGCGTTCAGGCCCACCCGGCAAGTCTCCGCGCAACATCGATTCGCGTGCGCAGCACCGAGACACAAACAAGCAACAAGGCCGGCAGCGTCACGCCAACTCCGCCGAACAACCAGCCGATTCCGTTCGCCCCGACGCGGGATCCAATCGCCGCGCAGCATCAATCGCCCCGCCACGCCGCGTTCCCGCAGATTCCAGCAGACGCGCTTCCCGCGCGCCGCACCATTCAACCACGACTTCGCGCAAAGGCGCCCAAAGCAGCTTCGCCTCCTCATCAACCCGCAGCATCAACAAAGAACTTCGCGGCACGCGCAAGGCCCCGCCCGCCCGTTCAACCCGCGCACTCCACGGACCCGCGCCCTGATGCAAAAAGCAGCAGTGGTCCAAGTCCGGCCGCTGCGCCGCTGCAAGGCCCCCGATGAATTCGATTTTTCGGCAATTCGCCGCGCGTGATCCGGAGGCTTTCCGCTACCTTGTATGGGGGGTTGCGGCGGCTTTGGCCGGGTTTTCGCGAACCGGGAGGCGTTCTGGATTCGCCGAAGCTCGCTCGGGGTTGAGCGCGCGTGCCGCGGCAGGCACGGATTTCACGGGAGACTTTGATGACTCGGAATAACCGAAGCGCTGGTCATTCGAGCGGCTCAGCCTGTTCGCGCATCAGCGTGCTCTTGGCTGCCGCGTCGATGTGCGCGAGCGCCTCGATTGCAGTCACTCCGACCGTCAACGGGATTCTGGATGCGACCTACGGCGCACCGCGCGCGGTGCAGACGGTGCAGACGGGGTTCGGGGATGCGGTGCCGCCGGGAGACTTGAAGGGCAGCGAGCTCGACGCGGCGTACGGCGTGATCCGCGCGGGGCGGCTTTATCTCATGTTCACGGGAAACCTCGAGCGGAACTTCAACACGCTGGAGGTGTTCATCGACTCGCGATCGGGAGGCGAGAACATCCTGAGCAACGTGCCGCAGTACGACGGGGAGTACAACGCACCCGCGGGACCGTATCGCAGCGGCGCGATGGCGGGGATGCGCTTCGACGCGGGGTTCTTCGCGGACTATCACCTCTTTGCGCGCTGGGGATCGCCCGGCGGCGTGGATACGCCGTTCGAGGTGACGTTTGTGAATCGCGCGGGGGGCGGATCCGCGAAAGTTCTGAGCGTGGCGCCTTCCAGCGTGCCGATGAGCGAGCCGCGGCGGATCCCGCCTCCGGAATAGTCTGCCCAGACTTCGTTTGCCTGTTGATGAAACCGGAAGATTGTGTCGGCGTTGACCACGCCGAGCTCGGCGGTGCGGGTGACGTGCATGCGAAGACCGTCGAGCGAAATGGGCATGGAAGGACAATACGAAGAAAAAAGACGGAGCAGCGGGTGCCGCAAATCCCGTTCAATCGCGGCGGCGGCGGGCGAGACCGAGGAGCCCGAAAGGGAGAAGCGCCATCGCGCCGGGGGAGGGGATGCGCGTGAAGGTGATGTTGTCGAAGATCGCGCCGTCGGCGTCGCTCATGAGCACCACGGAGCGGATGCCGCCGGCCTGGATTCGGAGCGTGTTCTGATAGAACCACGATGTGTTGTAGTTCCCCGTCATGTCGGTGACATAGTCGATGAGTTTGCCGTTGGCGTCGTAGGCGCGGACGCTGCCGAGAAGAGACCCCCTTTCGGTGTCGCTCATCAATACGGAGAAATTGCTGACGGCCGAATCGAACGTAATGAGAACCGGGCTTGCCCAGAGGCCGGCGGCCTTGGTGCCGAAATCGCCCTTTGCGTATGAGAACACTTCGACCGCGGAGTGGTAGGTGCCGCTGGGGTCGACGATCGGCGTCATGGAGAAGTGAACGCCGAGGTGCGCGTACTGGTTGGTGACGCTGGTGGAAGCGGCGAGGTCTTCGAAGTCGATCTTCACGATTTCCGCCTGAGCGAGTGCGCCGCCGAGTACGAGCGAAAGTACACCGAGTACGAGCTTGCAATTCATGCTTCGCTTCCCCCTCTTGAAATGTTCCGATATCTGCCGCGCCTCTCTCTGCGTGGCTATTCAAAGGTGACGCGTGCCACCCGGAATGCGACTTTGTGAGAGTCGGCGCGGATCGGGTATTGGTTATTCGCTCGTAGTGCGCGGCACAGCCCGCGGGAACGAACGCCCGAGATTTCGAGCGGCGCTTCGACCGAAGATGAGCGCCTTCGTCAGATAAACAGGCTGGTCCGAGATTTCAGGGAATCGGCGAGGAACGTCGCGACACCGCCGCACTCGAGTCCGTCGAGCAGTTCGGTCTGCCGGATACCCATGACATCGCGCGACATTTCGCAGGCGATCATGCGGACATTGAGCTCGCGCGCGAGGGCGATCATTTCTTCGAGCGAGTTGACATTCTTTGCCTTCATCATGGAACGCAGCATCTTGGCGCCGACACCGAAATAGTTCATCTTGGAGACAGGCAGGGACCTGCTCGAGCCGGGCGACATGAGCGTCATCATCTTCTGGTGAAGAGATTTGCCGGCGAGCTGGCGGTCTTTTTTCATCACGCTCAACCCCCAGAATGTGAAGAACATGCTGACCTGCTGGCCCATTGCCGCGGCACCGGTCGCGATCACGAACGAAGCCATCACGCGGTCGAGATCGCCGGAAAAGACGACGATCGACACGCGGTCTTCGGCGACCCGGCCTTCCACCTGCGCGAGCCGCGTTTCGAGATCACGGACTTTCTCGCGGAGCGTTTGCAGTTCGGCGGATTCCGTTGCGATGGTGCTCTGCGCGCTCATCGGATTTACCCCTTACACAGTACGTTTGATAAAGTGAACGTAGACCGTGGCTCCATCGATCGACTCGTTCTCCTGCGCGACGAGTTCGACATTCTTCGCGATCTTCGCCCACCCTTGAAAATCCGCGACCGAGCCGCGATCGGTCGCCATGACCTTGAGAATCTGGCCCGGCTCGAGCTTGCCGATCTCCTTGCGCGCGTTGACGAGCGGCATCGGGCAGTTGAGGCCGCGTGCATCGAAGACCTGGTCGAAAGTCTGACTCATGGCGTTGCTCCGGCTCGCGCCGCGTAGGCCTGCGAGAGCGCACAGACATTCTTGCCTGTTTCGAGGGCGGCGGCGGACTCCTCGTCGGCGCTCAAGAGTCCGGCGTTGACGCGCTTGATATCCACATACTCGGGGACAAAGCGGGGCAGACTCTCAACGAGGTAGCGAACGAAGCCCTCTTCCGTATCACGCTGCAAGACGACGAGTCCATCGTTCGTGCGCTTGAGTTCGTCGAGGCTTGCAACAAATCGGCCGGAGCTGTCGGCTTCGGCGAGCGAGCTGAAGTGACCGGGAAGCACTTTGATCCGGCCGTTTAGAGCGAGAAGTTTGCGGAGTGAACGCGCATGGAGCGGCGCCCAGGTCTCGGCCTTGCCGCCGAGGTCCGGACGCGCGATCGAACGGATGAAGATGCTGTCGCCGGTGAACAGGAATCTGTCGTCGAGCGCAAGAGCGATGACCCCCAGCGTGTGACCGGGAATGTGAATTGTTCGGAGTTCGCGGCTTCCGGAACGGAAGACGCGATCGTTCGCGATGTACTCGTAGTCGATCGTGGCGGGGAGCACGTCGATCGGATGAATCGCGTCGTACGGATGAAGGTAGTACGAAGCGCGGGATCGGGCGGCCAGTTCGACGCCGCCGCTGATGTGATCGGCGTGACCGTGCGTATCGATCACCGTCTCGATCTTGAGATTCTTTTCTCGGGCCAGTTCGGTGTAGTGATGAACGTGGCGGAGCGGATCGATGACGATCGCGCTTCCACTGCTCGCGACAACGTAGCTGAGACACCCTCGCGCGGGGCGGCTGATTTGGTAGATCGAGAGATCGGGCTCTTCGACGATGGTGTGCGTCGCGTAGTACTCGCCCCATGCTTTCATGCCACCCTCGAGATTGGCGCAGGAGTAGCCGAGTCGGGTGAGCGCCTGCGCGACGTAGCTTGAGGTGTCGCCCTTGGCGCACACGGTGAGAATCTGCTTGTCGGTCGGGAGCTTCTCCTTGAGTTCTCGCTCGGCGTACGCCTCGACGGAGTCGATCATGTCGTCTTTGCCGCCGAGTTCGAGCATCTCGAAATAGGGGACATTGAACGCGGGCAACGGAGAACGGCCCTCGATGTGGAGGCGTTCGAATTCATCGCGGCTACGGACATCGATGACGAACACGTCCTGAGAGCGCTCGAGCCGATTCAGCAACTCGGCGCTCGTCACCACGGATGGAATCAATCTTTCCGCCACGGCAATCAACTCCCGAGTGAATCGCCGAACCGAGTGCGGTCGCGGCGAACGCCGGTCGGTGAAAGCTTAGTGGGGTTCGCTGCGCCTGCGCCGAAGCCCCGGGCAACGCATGGGTGAACTGCTTTCTTAGCATTTGCGCATGTCAACGCCCGCTCTCGGGAGCCGCGCTTTTAAGGCCGACCCGTTCCCGTTCTACAAGAAGCTGCGCGAAAGTGCGCCGGTGCATCGCGTCTGGCTCTCGCGCTCCACCGATGCCTATCTCATCGCGCGATATGCCGATTGCCAGAACGCGCTCAGAGATCATGAACGGATCATCAAGGATGTGACTGTCGCATCGGGCAAGCGGCCGGCGTGGATGCCGGGCTTTTTGCGGCCGCTCTCCCGAAACATGCTCGATCTTGATGATCCGGATCACGCGCGATTGCGCCGTCTGGTTCACAAGGCGTTCACGCCGCGGCTGGTCGAAACGCTCGAACCCCGGATCCTGGAAATCGTCGATCGGCTTCTCACCGACGCCGAGTCGCGCGGCGGGATGGACCTCATCCGCGACTTCGCTCTCCCGCTTCCCGTCACGATCATTTCCGAAATGCTCGGAGTTCCCGAAGAAGATCGGCACCGGTTCCAGAGATGGTCGAACCGGATGGTGAGCGCCGATACCTCGGCGCTGCACGCGCTCATGGCGGTTCCGAGCGCTTACGCGTTCATGCAATATGTCCGAAAGATGATCCGCGATCGGCGGCGCGAGCCTCGTGAGGACCTTGTTACAAGCCTTGTCGCGGCGGACGACGAGGGCGACCGACTGAGCGAAGACGAGATGGTCGCGATGATCGTGCTGCTGCTGGTGGCGGGCCACGAGACCACGGTGAATCTGATCGGGAACGGCGTGCTCACGCTGCTCGCTCACGCGGAGCAGAAAGAGGCGCTCATCCGCGATCTTTGGCTCATCGACGGCGCAATCGAGGAAATCCTCCGCTACGACGGGCCGGTTCTCATGGCGTCGGAGCGTTACGCGCTCGAGGAAGTCGAGATTCAGAATGTGAGAATCCCACGTGGATCGATGGTCTATGTCGTGCTGGCCTCTGCCAATCGAGATGAACAGCAGTTTGCGGATGCCGATGAATTCGACATTCGGCGGACTCCGAACCGCCATCTTGCTTTCGGCCAGGGGGTCCACTTCTGTCTGGGCTCGCCGCTTGCGAGAATGGAAGGTACTCGCGCTCTCTCGCGGTTGCTCGAGCGATTCCCCGGGGTCAGACTCGCAATCCCCCGCGATCGGCTGCGCTGGCGTCGAGGAATGCTGCTGCGAGGCGTGGAGTCGATGCCGGTCTTGCTGAAATGAAACGGCGGCGGTTCTACGTGCACTCCAGCGCGTCGTAGGCCGTTGCGAACAGCACGAAATCCGCGTCGTCGACCTGTCCATCATGATTCAGATCGGCAGGACAACCTTGAGGCATCGCGGGGTCGGAGCAGAGAAGCAGGTCGTACGCGCTGGCGAAGAGCACGAAGTCCGTGTCGTCGACGAGCGCATCGCACGTGAAGTCGGCGGCGCACGCGGGGGGAGAACCGATCGAATAGCGAGCAAGGAATCCGGCCGCCGATCCGCCGGCGCTTGTGAATTGTCCGGCGAGGAAGATCTCGCCGCTGGGCAGAGTCACGATCGCGTTGACATTCGAGTTGACGCCGCTGGTGAATGGGATCCACGAATTGCCGGAGCGAATGCCCACGCGCGAAACCGGCGAGCCGTCGGCGGTCGTGAAACTGCCGCCGGCGATCAGATTTCCGTCGGCGGTCGTCGCCATCGAAAACACGATGTTGTTCATTCCCGAGCCGACTGGCTGCCAGGCGGCGCCGTTCCAGCGCGCGATGAAGAGAACAAATGTGCTTCCGGAGCGTGCGAAGTCACCGCCGGCGTAGAGCGTTCCGTCGGGCAGGAATCCGAACGCGTAGGGGATGCCGCCGAGGCCGCCGCCCATCGGAAACCAGCCGGAGCCGTTCCATCGCGCGATCGAGTTGACCGCTTGCCCGTTGCCGAAGCTGAAGGTAAATCCGCCGCCGATGATGATGTCGCCGTTGGGCATTGTTGCGATCGCGTGGATCGTCCCGTTCACGCCGACGCCCATGTCGGACCAGGCGGAGCCGTTCCATCGCGCGACGTGCTGCGCGGATATGCCGCCCGCGGTGATGAACTCGCCGCCCGCGATGAGGTTTCCGTTTGTCGCAACGTGCAGCGCCCGCACCGAATGGCTGGTGCCGGTCCCGAGTTTGGACCACGATCCCGCGCTGAACTTTGCAACGTTGGCGGCACTGGTTTGGCCCGCGCTCGAGAAGAGACCGCCCGCGTAGAGATCTCCGTTCGGCGCGGCGGTGAGTGCGTAGACCGTGCCGCCGATTCCGTTGCCGATCGCGGTCCACTGATTGGTCGCCGGATCCCACGAGGCGATATTGCTCCCGCCGACACCGCCGGCGGAAGAAAAACTGCCTCCGACCACCACACGCGGACCTTCAGGCCCGGAACCGTCGGGGTCCCAGAGCGTTGCCGCGAAGATGGGTCCGTTTGTACCTGGCGCGCCGGAGCCCGGCACCCAGCCGGCGTTGCACCATTGCGCGTTCGTTGCAGGACCGAAGAGCGCTGGAATCGTGATCGCGAACGCCACAGTACGCGGGCGGGTTGACATGCCATTCACTCCTTCAACAGCGCTCCGAACATCTTACCGACAAATGTTGACAGAACGACCGCGCATTGCTGAACGAAGCGCATCGATTCATTTCGCAGCCGCCGCCCTTCGTCTTTATGCAATCTGAATACGTCTCGACACGACCGGCCCGATCGAAAACGGTTACACCGCTCGGGCTTTGGCTCAAGAGTGACGGCATCCAAGGAATCCCGCCCTTCGAAGCCTGTTCGAACTCGCCCGCGTTTTGCTATCGATTGCGAAGCCCGGGGCGCGGTGTCGGACGCGCACTATTTGATTACGCGATCCCTCTGCACACTAATGAATGGCATTTGGATGGTTGACATGCTGCATCCAAAAACCGAACAGACCAAGATGTTTGCATGTTCCATTTTGTCCATTGAAGAAAATTGAGGCGAATACCTATGTCGATTCTCTGGATTTCATCTTGCGAGATGAATGGGTTTGTATAGCATCGCGGAGTTCGGGTCTGCCATCGCGGTCCGCCCCGCGATCAGATCAGTTGGATTTGGGTGTCGGACCACCGGTTCCATCCGTTGCTCGTCCGGTGCGCCCGCGAGAGACAAGATTGCCGATCCGCCAAGTACGCCGACTCGATCCGGGCTCGTTGCCCGGAGCGGCTCTGCTTGCCGTCGGCACGGGAGGAGAGAGCACATGAATCGACATTTGGCTTCAGCACTTGTGGGCGTTGCAACGCTTGCTGCCACAGCGTTCGCCGACGACTTTGCCCCGCCTCCATACAGAGGAGGACCGCTGTCGGTGTATGCGCGATGGGAATTTCCTTCGGAGCCGACGAATTGGCTGAATGTGACGCCGACAGCATTCAGCGCGGTGGCGGGGCCGCCCGCTTACCACCTGTTTGGTTTGTTTGAAACACACGCCTTCGGTGACGGGGGCGACTGGCAAACCGGTCCGATCGGCGGCATCACTCCAAAGCACGGTGACGCGCTCATCAATTTCAAACTACAGAACTGGGTGGACGACTTGCCGATCAAACTCCTGCGCATTCAAGTGACCTGGAGCGGACTGAAGCCGCCGGACATTTTTTCCGTCGTCGGTTTCGATCCGCTGATCATTCCGCATCTCGGCGAGCTGGTCGGCGGCGGCGTCGTCGATGATCATCATTTTTATCAGGACTGGAAGATCCGGCCCAATCCGGATTGGGACCTGATCACGCTGAAAGTAAAAGAAGGTTCAGTTCTCCACGAAGTTGTGATCGACACGATTTCGATCCCGGCTCCGGGCGCCTTCACTCTGGCCGGATTGGCATCGCTGATTGTCGCCCCACGACGCCGACGCTGATGTTGGTTCAGGAGGGAAGAAAGGGTGCGTCCGAGGCATCTCGGCCGCGCCTTTTTATTTTTGCAAATCCTGTCCTGTGGTCCGGCCCAAGCGGACCCAACATCCCGCGGAACCCGCACTTGACCGAAGAGCGGAGCAGCGGCTCCAGGTCCCAAAGCCATGTAACGAGTGGCGTCCCATAAAACCACATGTAACACTTTCTGCACGGTCTTCCCCTAATTCCGTAGACGGAAACTGCTGCATCGATTAGTCTTGAAGCTCGTTGTGGATCGTTACTGTAACTGTTCCGCGAAACTCAAGAGGAGAGAACGATGAGACGTATTCTGACAGCCTTGGTGGCTGGCGCGGCATGCGCGACTGGCGCCCAAGCAGTCGTCGTCAATGTCGACCCGAGCGGACCCTCGTGGCTTGGCTTCATGAATGTGTTCGAACTGCCTTCCAATGGTGGCGGCTACGTCTTCGGAAGCCCCTGGGGCCCACCCGATCTCACGGCTGTGTTCAATGATCCGGGCCACACCCTGACGCTCGGACCGAACACCATCGGTGATCCCGATCCGTTCTGGTACACGCCGAGCGGCGGACCGGGCGCGATGGGGAACAAGGTCATGCAAGCCAACCTCTACCACGAGGTGACGGACACGTATTCGGGCCAGATGGTGACGTTCCAGGGCAAGGTGCTCTCGAACACGCTGGCGGGTTCGCACGTCGGGATGATCTTCATCCGCGATTTCGCTCCGGACTATTCCTCGTCGGTGGACATCTTCATCCCGATCGTCGCCGGCAACTTCAGCCTGAGCCTCAACACGATCGCCGCGCCGGGCCGCCATGTTCAGTGGGGCTTTCAAGTGACGGGACCGTGCGTGTGGGTGACCGATGTCGGCCAGTACGGCACCGCGGTGATCGAAACGATCCCGACGCCGGGCTCGCTCGCGCTGTTTGCCATCGGTGGTCTTGCCGCGGCTCGCCGCCGTCGCGCCTGATCGCATTTTGATGCATGATCAAATCTCCTGGGCCGCCGATCGAAGGATCGGCGGTCTGTTTCTTTGGGGGTGGGATGTCTGAAATCAGCGGCTGGCTTTGCGCGCCTCGATGAGCGATTCCTGCTGGGAAGCGAGCGACTCGATCTGGCGGCGCAGGCGTGCGATCTCTTCTCTGGCGTCTTTCGGAAATTCGTCGGAGAATGACAATTCCCCTTCGCTCGTGACCGACCATCGATCCGCGTTTACTTCGAGCACTTCAAACTGCTGCTTGGAAGCAAGCAGGATCTGGTGTTCGAGTTGGTGAATGCCGAGAAGATTCTCGGGGTTTGCCTTGGCGTTGAAGCCCGCTGCGAACTCGTCCGCATCTTTTCTGGAAACACCCCGAGCGGCGAGGTCCTTGGGAATGCGCGCCGAAATGCCGCGGAAATAATCGATCACGGCTTCGTGGGAACTCGTTGCCGTTTCGAGCAGCGACTGTCGTGCTTGTACGGATTGTGCATCGGTCAGGCCGGTGTAGGAAGTCCCTCCCGCATCGGCAAACGCGCCGGCGGCATCGATGTACTTTTTCAGAATCTGGTTCTGTTCCGCGGCAAGCGCGGCTGCGTATTCCATGACCGCTTTTTCTGCGCCCGTGGAAGAGGCCGCGACGGCTTCGAGTTTCTTTGCGGTCTCGGCAGTGAGGCGGATCGCTTTCTCGTCATCGCCGTCGAGCGAGGCCTTTCGGGCTTCTTCGGAGATAGCACGGATCTCGGCGAGTGCCGCGGGATTCGATGTCTCGGGCTTCGATGGGATCTCGCGAGGCGCCTGGGCAAGCCTTGCACTTCGAACCACGAGTGCGACGATCACGATTGCGGCGAAACCGGCCACCGCAACCAACAAAAAAGGAAAGCCGGAGCGCGCTTGCGGCTGCGCGGAATCGGTCTTCTCGCGATGGAATCCATCGGTGCCGGGCACGACGCTCTCCGGTTGTTCTCGATCAAATGTATGAACGTGATTTGCCGCGGCGCTCAGGGCGGGCTGATTTCGACTTCATGTTTTCGATATTTCATGTCGGTCAGCGTTTTGAGGAATGCGACCAAGGCTTTGCGATCTTCGCAGGAGAGGGCGAGGCCGCCATCGGGATGCTTGGAGATGTTCGGATCGAGCGTGTCGGAGGGGTGCACTCCATCCGCGTAGTGATCGATGACTTCTTCGAGCGTTGCGAATCGGCCGTCGTGCATGTACGGCGCGGTGAGTTCAACATTGCGAAGCGAAGGAACCTTGAACTTTCCGGCGTCGGTGCTTCGGCCGGTCGCTGATTGGCGGCCGCGATCGGAGAATTCGGAGTCGAGTCCGTTGTTTTTAAAGAGGTTGTTGGTGAAAAGCTCGTTGCCGTGACAATGGAAGCAGTCGGCGCCGAGGCGGCCGCGGGCGGGATCGAATTCGAGGACGAAAAGCGTCAGCCCGTGTTTTTCTTCGTCGGTGAACTGCGCTTCGTCGCGCACGGCGCGATCGAACTTCGAATCGCCGGAGATGAGCGTGAGAAGATACTGCTCGAGCGCGAGCCCGAGGCGCTCGTCGGTGATGCCCGGCGAGCCGAAGGCCTTTTCGAAGAGCGCCGGATAGTCGGGGTCGGCGCGGAGCTTGGCAACCGCGGCATCAAGGCTCTGGTGCATCTCGCGCTCGTCCTGGATCGGCGCGAGCGCCTGATCACGGGGGCGGGTGCGCTTGCCGTCCCACGTCATGGATGTCATCCACGCGAGATTAAAGAGCGGCATGGTGTTGCGTTTCCCGAGCAACCCGTCGACACCTTTGCTGTAGGCGTTGCCGGGATCGGAGAACGCGGCATCGGGGTGATGGCAATCCGAACAGGATTGGGCGTTGTTGGCGGAGAGTTTCTTTTCGAAGAACAGTTTTTCGCCAAGGGATACGCCCTCGACCGTGAGAGGGTTGTCGGCTGGAAGGGGCGGCTCGCCGAATCCTTGCGGGATTTGCAGATAGAACCGGCGCGTCCCGGGCGGAATGGATGTGCTCGCCAGCGGCGAGGTCTCTTCAGTCGGCGTGGATCGCGAGATTTCTCCGAGTGAGATCGCTCCGGCGATATTGGAAGCAAGAAGGCCCGCGAGAGGATCATCGTCCGCGGAATGGGTTGAATCCGCGCCGCCCGCGTGCCGGATCACGATGCGATTTGGCGCATCGAAGATTCGAGACACATCGAAGCGGAGCGCGAGCGCCGAATCCCCGTCGACCGAGATCGGGCCCGGCAGCGAAAAGTGCATGAGGTGACGATCGGTCGCGATGTGGTACGAGTATCCACCGAGCTGATCCGCCGGGAGCACATACCGGCCTTCGATGGCGAGAAAGACATAGCCGCCCTGCCAGCTCCAGTGCAGCCCGTTCAACACCGGGTTCAGCGCATCTTCCGGGCCGTACTGCGACGGATCGCTGTGGTTACGCTCGGGCTCGAGGCCGATGTCGAATTCGATTCCGGAATAGTTTTCGTCGGGAACGGCGCCGAGATCGATTCCGATTCGGCTTTCCGCGGCATCGATGAAACCGACGGTCGAGATTGCGAGGGGTGGCGCGTGCGAGCGAAGCAGCCGGATGTTTGAAACCAGATAGGAGAGACGAGTCACCGAGATCGTGTTGCCGCCGGAAGTGCGGAGGCTCACATCCTCGAATCGCATCGGCTCGGGGCCGAAAACATGATCGAACACGAGCCGCAGATGGGGATCGGAGGAAGGTGCGCCCGCTGCCGGAGCGCCGAGCGAGATCAACACCAGCGCGAGGATGGTGAGGATTCGCGACTTCATTTGATTCCGCCGCGCGAAGCGCTGCGGGTCAATTGCAGACGAGGGCATCGTACGCGACCGCGAAGAGAACGAAATCAGCGTCGTCCACCGATCCATCGTGATTCAGGTCCGCGTAACAGCCGGCAGGCATGTCGGCTTCGGTGCACAACAGGATGTTGTACGCCGGAGCGAACATTGCAAAATCTGCGTCGTCGATCTGGCCGTCGCAATTCAGATCGGCCTCGCAGTAGGGCGCGGCGCCGGAAGGGACAGAAACCGAGTGCGAGGTGTTGTCGGTTTGGAGCACCCCGTAGTACTGCGGGCCGACGATGTAGGGGTAGGCGGAAGCGCCGGACGCGTCGATGGTCGTGAAGTAGGCGTAGGTGCCGCCGGGATAGTCGGGCGTGACGCAGAAGCGACCGTTGTATTGATCGAGATTGCCGAGGCCCGCGATGTATTCGAAATCTTCGATGTAGTAGCCCAGCGGATAGGTCGTGCTGACATTCGGACCGTAATTCGTGGGGGTCAGGACCGTTCCGTTCGGGAGGGTTGTGCGCGTTGTAATTGAGCGCGCGCGGTAGCTCGAATTCAAGCGCACGACTCCCCCGCTTCCGTCGGCGTTCGCGAATCCGTACGGGCCGTAGATCGGGAATCCGTCGAACGCAAAACCGAGAATCGGAGAGTGCTTCGTGCCGCTGTCTCCAAGAACGATGCGCAAGCCGATCGGAGTCTGGTGATGGTGATAGGCGCCGCCGGGAGCCGGGTGTCCGCCGGCCGAATCGAAACTCGGCCCTTCGACAATGACCGCGTTCTGATTCCAGAAGCCCTTGTTCTGATAGGAGCGCGCATCTTTCGCGTTGAAGATTTCGACGCCGTCGATCCAGAGCCCGATCGCGCCGAGACCGGTGCTGGTGTGTGTTCCGGTCGCGGCGGTCGGCGTATGTGGGAAGCGTGCGAGGATGTTCTGGTTTGAAGGCGTGTTGGGATTGCTCGGCCACGGACCGATCGGATAGGCGGGGATTCCCGTGGCGTTGACGTAGGAATTGGTCGAAGTCGTGCGCACCTGCTGCACATCGGAGAGGATCGTGCTGAGGATGTTGTTGATGAACGCGTCGCTGCTCTGGCCGTGACTCCCGGTCGCGTTCTGCTTCCAGGCTTTCACGTCCGGTTGCGCCGACGAAAGTTGAGCGACCCCGGACGCGACAGCAAAGAAAGCGAAAGCGGAAATGGCTCGCATGCAGACCTCCTCGGACGTGCGGTTCGGGCGTGGGGTCCCCCGAGAGAATTGGCCCTGGCGACCCGCCGGGGGACACCCGCCGGTTTTTTCTGCAATGATCGGGGGCGTTCGTGCGTTCGTGTCCCCCAAGGGAGCGAACGCACCAATAGAAGGAAGAGGCACTTGCCGCAGCGCAGCACCGAGGATCGCCTGGCCGAATTCGAACAACTGGCCCGGCGGCATGCCGAGATGCTTGCTGCGTATCTGCGGAGCCTTCTCGTGGGTGTGGGATCGGGCGCTCTGCTCGATGATGTGTTCCAGGAGGTGATGATGGTGGCGTGGAGGCGGATCGACGATTACGACCGCACGCGACCGTTCGACGCGTGGTTGCGGGGGATCGCGCGCAATCTCGCGATGGAGCACGCCCGAAAGAACACTCAACGAATGGTGATGTCGGACCCGCGCGTGCTCGATTTGCTCGATGCGCGATACGACGGCTTCGCGGCGTCGTTGCCCGCCGGCGGATCTTTCTCTGAGGGAATCGATCGGCTGCTCCGCTGCCTGGCAGAACTGCCCGCCGCGATGCGCGAAGTGATGGAACTGGCCTATGCCCGCGGCATGATGCTCAAACAGATCGGGCTCGCGCTCGGGGTCGAAGAAGAGACGATCAAGAAGCGTGTGCAGCGCAGCCGCGCGGCGATCGCGGATTGCCTTCGCAAACAGGAGGGATCGCCATGAACGAGCGCAGCAATTCTTCCGAAGCTGAGTTCATCGGGCCCGACCCCGCCCGCGATGCGCAGAGTCAGGCCGATGAGCTCTTCGTACACGGCGCGCTTGGCGCATTGCACGAGCGCGCGGAAAACGCGGCTGAGCGGCGGATGGATCGGCTGGCGGGCGCGCTGCGCCGGTCCGAAATGCCGAGTGGCAGGCGATTGAACTGGGCACGAATCCGGCGGTTCTCGGGTGTGCTCGCTGTTGTGCTCGCCACGCTCCTGACCGCGTGGATCTTTAGTTCCGCCGCGACGAATCAGGCCCGCGCCACGCTGATGGCTTCGATCCAGGCGGCACGAAATGCCGGGGATCGGCGCTACGAAGTGCACATACTTTCCGCGGATGAGACGGAAATGCCGGAGCAAGCGGAGGCTGTTTTCGACAGCAGCGGCTCGAATTTCCTGCTGCGCGCTCGGGCGCCGAATGGGCACACCGCGATCGCGGGGAAAGACTCGATCGGCGAATGGGCGATCCGGCGTGAGGGCGGGATCGAGCGGCGCGATCCGCGTCGGGCCTGGCCGCGCTGGGCGACCGCGGAAGGCGAATCAATTTTCGCGGAGTCGATCGAGCAATTGCTGGAAGCGCTCGCATCGGGCTACGAACTCAGGGCTCTCGAACCAGAAATCGTGGATGGACGCTCCTTCCGACGTATCGAAGGCACGAAACGCGCCGGCGCATCGCGCCCGCTCGCCGATCGCATCGAGCTCTGGATCGATGCCGAGACGATGATCGCGGAGAAAATGGAGATGGACTGGACCGATCATCCGGGTCCGCGCGGTCCTGCTGGGAGACGTCCGCCGCCATCCGAGGGCGAAGGTCCGCGGGGTGAAAAGCCAGATCGGCCGCCGCCGGGAATGCCGCCTGCAGGAATGCCGCCACCGCGCGGCGAGAGACCTCCGCCTCCGGAAGCCGGGCCCGGGATGCGTCCACCGCCGCCGGGGGCCCAAATGCCGGGAGCGCAGACGCGGGGAGCAGTGCCGAGGCGCGCCGGTATCCGCAAACTCATCATCACACGCGTCGAAGCGCCGGAATGGCCCGCGAACTGGTTTGCGCCGGAAGCGCACGAAGACGGGAGTTGGGGCGAGCCCTGAAAACAAAAAATGAAACGCCCGGCGGTCTGCCGGGCGCTTTTTGATTCAGGAAGAATTCGCTATTCAGGATCGACGGCGGCGAGTCGCGCCGAAGAGTCCGAGCGCGAGCATCGCACCTGCAGCCGGAGCCGGAATCGCGAGGTAGGCGTTTGGCGCCCAGCACGCGCCGCTTGCTCGCTGGGAAGCATCGGTCAACGCAAACGTGAAGCTCTTGTCGTACTGCAGCGTCGTCAGATTGAAGCCGAAGATGTTCACGACCGACGAGCTCGGCGCCTGCTCGGTCAGCCAGGCGTAGCCGCCGCCGATCGCGAGGCCGTCGATCTGGTTGTGACCGGTCGGAAAATCAGCGATCTTGATCATGTCGCCGGTGCCGAAGGCGTCGACGGTGTAAATCGCGCGCTGATAGGTGCCGCCGGAACCGGTCGTGTCGGTACCGTTGGTGACCCAGAACTTTCCGTCCGCGGCGTTGAAATCGATTCCGCCGAACTGAATCGTGCCGCTGTTGGTGCCGACACCGGTTGGATCGAGCCAGACCGAAGTCATGACGCATCGCCCGCCGGAATCGGGAGTGGTGTTCACCTGATAGATGCCGCGCTTGTAGACGGTGCTTCCGAACGAAGTCGATGCGTAGAGCTTGTTGTTGGCGAACGCGAGCCCGTCAACGCCGGTCGCGGTAAAGCTCACGTTGTCGTTGGTTCGGTACATGCCGCCGATGAACGCGGGAACAGTCCCAACACTGCCGTACGACCAGACATTCAGACGAGCCGCGTCATTGGCATAGAGCAGCCCGTTGGCGGTGTCCGCGGCAAGTCCGTTGACCTTTTTGTTTGCTGCGCTATTCCACAGAGTCGTGGTCGTTCCGCTGTTGATGTCGAGGTACACAGCCGCGGGATTCGTTGTGGTCGGCGAGGTGGTGCCGAACACCAGTTGTGCCGATGCCCCGGAAGCGACAACGGCCGCCAGGGCGGCGGGAACGAAAATCTGAATACGCATGCGCTCTGTCTCCTTGTTCTCTCTCGCGTCGGCCGACCCCGCTCCTACACGGGTCCGGCCGCGGAAGGCGGCAGCATATCACATGGCGTCGTCGCCGCCGGCACCTTTTTCGACCGCCCGAGTTTGCCAGCCGTCGTACGTTCCGCCCAGTCGCTCGGCCTCGACCGTGATCGCGCACGTCTGCTCGAATATTTCATCGATATCGATGACCGAATCGATGGCGAATTCCGCGGGCCAACCACGGGCTTCGCGTCGGCCGGTTTCCATGATCATCTCGTAACCGTTTGATCGCACCCACTGCATGAATTCCATCCTGGCTTCCTCGGTCGGAAGAAACGCCATGTGCTCGATCGGCCTTGGCACGGAATGGTCGTCGCCGTATTCCTCGAGTTGTTCGATGACCGCGAGATCTTCGTTCCAGCGGATCTCCTCCGCAGTGGGAAGCGCCGCCGAGAATTGCTTCCAGCCGGGGTCGTTCTCGCTTCGAACCACGATGCCGACCTGTGCGCCAAGCCCGATTCCGGCACGCATCGGGCCGCCTGCTTTGGCTCCTGCGGCAACCGCACGCAGAAGTGTTTCGGAGTTCGACCCGTACAAGATCCACGTACGCCGGCCGTCGGAGGTGACAATCGCGGCCAGCACCGCGTTGCACTGGTCTGCCGCGGCAGCAACGTGTTCATCAAGCAATTGCAACTGCTCGAGCGCTCCCGGAGCGGGCAGGCCGTCGGCGTCCTGGTCCGCGAATCGGGCGGAGGCCAGCACGCACGAGTTCAGGCCCTCTCGCTTCGCGGCATCGATGCAGTGTTCTTCAATTTCCACGATCGCGGGTTTGCCGCTGAGAACGCGCTGATAGATCCGAGCATTGGGCTCGTGTTTGCTCATGGGGCTTCAGAATAAGGCGGGAATCACGAAGCGGCTTCCGAAGGTCCTCCTCGCGGTGAGAGGCCCGCCAAGCCCACGCTTGACTCGGTCAGGGCTCGGTAGACTACACAAATGCAAAGCAAAGCCGCGACAGTTCAGGCCTATCTCGCTTCCCTTCCTCCGGATCGTCGCGAAGCGATCGAAGCTGTCCGGAAAGTGGTGCTCAAGAACCTCGACAAGGACTATGTCGAGAACATGAGCTACGGCATGATCGGCTACTGCGTGCCGCATAGCGTCTATCCGAAGGGCTATCACTGCAAGCCGGAGCAGGCGCTTCCGTTCGCGGCCCTGGCCTCTCAGAAGAACTACATGTCGATCTATTTGATGTGCACCTACGGCAATGCTTCGCACATGAAATGGTTTCAGGAAGCCTGGGCCAAGAGCGGCAAGAAGCTCGACATGGGGAAGTCTTGCATTCGTTTCAAGAAAATCGAGGACCTCGCGCTGGACGTGATCGGCGAAGCGATCCGGCGCGTGCCGGCGAGGAAATACATCGCGGAAGTGGAATCGGCGCTCGCGAACCGGACGCCGGGCAAGCCCGCTGCAAACAAGCCCGCTGCGAAGAAGGCGGCGCCAAAGAAGTCGGCCGCGAGGTCTTCAACAAAGAAAGCCCCGCGCGCCGGCAGGTAGTCGCCGGGCTGTTCTAACGGGATCCGCCCGACGATCGAAAAAAAACCGCGAGTCTTCGCGGGCTAGTCAAGGACCAATAAAGGTGTTGTCCGGCCGCGGACGAATTCCGGGGACGTCCGCGGACCGGACAACAGGGTGATATTGGGGGACTGGGATGAGATGGGCATGAAAGCCGAGTAAGAAATCCGCGCGAGTCGCGCGACGTACACTTCCTCCAATGTCACTGACCGAGCGACAGCGAATTCTGGCGGAGACGACCGCCGCACGCGACAAAGCCGAAGCTCTGCTGCGGGGATTGATCGAGGCCCGCCAGGTTTCGGACAGGCGGCTGGCCGAATTGAAATTGGGCGACCAGCTCAAGAAAGTGACGGGCAAAAGTTCGATGGACAACGCCGTTGCCGCGGCACAAAGGTCGGTCGATATGCTGAATCGCGCCCTCGACGATTTCAAACGCGATCTATCGGAAGAAGACCTGGCGATGGCGTACGACCCGAAAAAGTGAGCGCGGGGTCAAAGCTCCAATGTCGCCAACGCGGACGCGGTTATACCGCGGCGTGTGCTGCAGGATACAACCACCGCCACACAAAATACACCGGCACGCCCGCGAACAGGACGCCGATCCACGGAAGCGTCGAGCCCGGATCGGCCACAATCGACAGCACCGTCATCCCCACGCTCGCGAGAACGAAGATCAGCGGCACGATCGGATACCCGGGAACCCGGAACGGCCGTGCGTGCTGGTGTCGCCGGGCTCGCAGGACAAAGAGAGCAATGGCTCCCATTCCGTAGAAAATCCACATTGTGAAGACAAAGGAGCTCGCCAGACTCTCGAAGTTTTTGAGCAGCGTGACGGCAAGGCAGGAAAGCGCGAGCTGAACCCAGAGCGCGACCGCGGGCGTTTCGAAACGCGGGCTGATTCGGCCCAGAAACCTGAAGAGCAATCCATCACGCGCCTGCGCGAAAGTCACGCGTGCTCCGGTCATGACAGATGCGTGCGACGAGCCGAGCGTTGAGATGATGATGACAACGGCGATCAAAGTCGCGCCCGTCGGCCCGGTCAGCCGTTCAACCGTCGTCATCGCGATCGTTTTCGATCCCCGCATTTCCGGCAGCGGCACGAACCAAAGGTACACAAGATTTACGAGCAGATAGAGACCAATAACCGCGAGCGTCCCCGATATGTACACCCGCGGCAGCGTGCGCTCAGGGTTCTTGATCTCCCCCGCGATCGCGCCGATATCGCTCCAGCCGTCGTACGTCCACATGATCAGCGTGAGTGCCACGAGCACGCCCTTCCACAGCGGAATCTCAACAGCAGACTGAGCGAGAGTTCCGACGGTGGATGCGCCGCCATACACGACGCGGAAAAGACCGAGCGCGATCACACCCACGAGTGCCGAATACTTCAATGCCGTGACCACCATCGAGAATCCGGTCGATTCACGCACGCCGATCACGTTGATGAGCGTCAAAACAAACAATGCGCTGCATGTGAGCAACGCGGGATTCCATTGCAGCCCGGTGAGGGTGTTGAAGTACTCGGCGAAGATAAAGGCGATCCCGCCGGCCGCCGCGGGCTTGGTGATCAGCATGTATGTCCAGCCGAAGACGAACGCCGGGCACGAGCCGAACCCCTCGCGGATGAAAACATAAATGCCGCCGGAGTGCGGCATCATCGCGGCGAGTTCCGCAAACGTGAGCGCGCCGCAGAGCGCGATGAGACCCGCAGCCAGCCAGAGCGCCAGAATCATCCACGGATCGCCGAGGTTCTGCGCGATCGTCGTGGGCGTGCGGAAGATGCCGCTGCCGATGACCACCCCCACCATGACGGCGATCGCGCCCCAGAAGCCGACCTTGCGGGGAAGATCGGGGACGAGTTCGCCGATGCCGGAAATTGAGGGGTCGGATTTCACGGGGCAGAGAATATCGCGCCGCCCCACACCCCCAGCCCCCACCGCCCACTGCCATCCGCCGCCTGCCCCCACTCTTCAGCAGCAGTACGCTTCGGCATGAACCCGAGCGAAACTGTCGCGGCGTCCGCCCGATGCCAGCGCGCGTGGAGCGCGCTGCCCGCGCGTGAACGCGGCAAAGTTCTCCGCGCGATCGCTGCAGCGCTCGATCAATCTCGTTCCCTCATCATCGCCGCCGCGGCATCCGAAACGTCGCTCACCGATGCCGAACTCGCCCCCGAATTCTCCCGCATGACGCGGACGCTCGAGATGTTCGCCGCGCTTGTGGAAGAGGGAAAGTGGGTCCGCGCGGCAGTTTCGCCCGCAGAATCCGACCCTTCCTCGGCCATCGGCCCCAATCACGATGTGCGCTCGATGCTCATCCCTCTGCGAGGCGCCGTAATCGTCTTCGGCGCGAGCAACTTTCCGCTCGCGTACGGCGTCTGCGGCGGCGACACGGCCAGCGCGCTCGCCGCGGGCTGCCCTGTCGTCGTCAAGGAGCATCCGGCGCACCGCAATACCGGCCGCCTGATCGCGAGCATCGCGCGCGACGCGATCAAGTCTGCGAGATTCGACCCCGACCTGCTCGGGTATGTCGAAGACGATGGCAAAGACACTCCGGCACTGGCCAAATCTCTCGTCGAACACCGGAATGCTGCGGCAGTTGGCTTCACAGGCTCGACTTCGGTCGGCAGCACGCTCATCAAGATTGCCAACGCGCGGCCGATTCCCATTCCAGTCTTCGCGGAGATGGGGAGCGTCAATCCGAACATCGTTTTTCCCGGCGCTCTGGCAGCGCGCGGGCCCGCGATCGCACAGCAGCTCGCATCGTCGATCGCCGCGCGGCACGGTCAGCAGTGCACATGCCCCGGCATTGTCCTCGTACCCTCGAACGATCACTTCTTCGCTTCGATGCTCGAAGATGAGCTGGGCAAATCGCCGGCGCGAACGATGCTTTCAGAAAACGTGCGAACCGGCTTTCAGCGCTCGGTCGCGAAGGTCGCAGCGGCGCTTGGAGAAGATGTCTCCGAGCACCCCGACGGCTCAGACAAGACCGTGCCGCTCGTGCTCCGCGCGCCCACCCGGGCCGGACTCGAATTCTCGGAGGTGCTCGAGACGGAAATGTTCGGCCCCGCGGCGGTCGTTCTCTCGGGCACAATGGAAGAGTCTCGCGCCGTGATTGAAACGCTACCAGGCTCGCTCACGATTTCACTGTGGTTTGATGACTCCGATCTCGAACAGGTCCGTGGGCTGCTGCCCGAGGTCGCCGCCCGCACCGGCCGCATCATTTTCAACGGTGTGCCGACCGGCGTCCGAGTTGCGGAGGGCATGGTGCACGGCGGCCCGTGGCCCGCGACCAACCGCCCCGAGTCAACGGCGGTCGGGCCGAGAGCTATTGAGCGGTGGTGCAGGCCGGTGTGTTATCAAAACTACCGGCAGTGGGACGATTTGTCGGCAGAGCCTGGAAAGTAGTCTCTTGGAGTTTCAACGATGTTGTGATATCCTCGGATAAAACGGGGATTCACTATGCGCTTCCGTGTTTGTGTTTGGTTGACTTTCCTGATGATCGCCTGCGCTGCCGGCGCTCCTTGTGCGAGGGCACAGTGCGAGTTTGACTGGTTGCCGGGCGAAGGAATTCCCGGTGTCAATGGAACTGTGACGGGCATTGTCGAGTGGGACCCAGATGGCCCGGGGCCGGCAAAGTCGGTCGTTGTGGTTGTGGGCGACATCACGCTCGCCGGCGCCACGAAAGTGTCCGGCGTCGCCGCGTGGGACGGCTCCCAATGGATTCCGATCTCGGTGCCGACGACTTCCGGCACACCAACTGCCATCGCGGTTGACGGCATTGATTTGTACGTCGCCTACGAGTATCCATACAACCCGCCACTCGTCGCTCCGCCCGCGAAGGTTTTTCGCAATCGGAACGGACAGTGGGAATCGCTTCTCGATCTGACGGGGGACACTTTCACGAGCACATCTCGTGTCTCAAATTTCATGAAGACGGATCAGGGCATGCTGATCCGAGGGTCATTCAGCAACGCTTCCTATCGAACTTTGAATGGCAGCCTACAAACGGTGCACTGCGATGGGATTGTTCGTGAATCCGCGAGCGGATGGGAGTATTTCGATCCATCAGGACTGCTCGGCGGCACGAACCAGGTGCTTCAGCTTCCGGACGGACGATTCGTGCGGAAGACCGAGCGAATCCACATCATCGACGGTGCCAACTATTTCGCCCTCGGCGGCAACAGCATTTTCTGGGCCTCGACCGAATACGCGTTTTTGTGGAGGGGGGAGCTTCACATCCTGGGGTCCGAATTTATTAATGGAAACTCCGGGCCGCAAAAGACCGTCTTGTATCGCTGGCTAGGCAACAACGAGCCATATCCGGCCTGTTTCGAGCGTAAAGATCTTCCGCCCGGCTTTTTTCCTCCAGCGACAGCCGGAATTGTGATACCAAACGGCGATAACTTTCTTGCAATTTACAGCAATCGAATTTCGGTGTGGGATGGCGCGAACGCCAGTGGAATAGAGAGCTTTCGTGGCACACCGACTGCGGCTGCGATCACGAGCCTAGGCCTGGCCGCGGCGTCGGACTCAAAAGACATTGGCATCGGAGGGCACAGAATCGCAAGCTACGGTCTCGAATCAGGAACTTGGCAGGTTTGGGGGTCCGGCTTCAACGGTCCGGTCCGCTGCATAACCGAACTCAACGGAGAACTGTATGTTGCGGGAGAATTTTCCCGCGCTGGGTCGGTATCTGCGAATCGGATTGCTCGTTTGCGAAACGGGAAGTGGGAAGCGTTGGGAACGGGGCTCGACGGATATGTCCGGCACATCGTGGCCTTTGACGGGAGCATTTTCGTCACCGGTCACTTTACTTCCGCCGGCGGGACCCCAAATACCAAGTTCTTTGCACGATGGAACGGAAGCGAATGGAAATCCATTCCATTCTTCAACAACGCTACATGGCCTGCAACGGACGCCAAGATTGTCGGCAATGCAATTCTGCTGGCGATGCAGAGCAGCAGCGGGACCACGGGATGTACGCGACTTCGTTGGGATGGCGCCTCTTCCGTGATCGGCGCCAACGATTCGGAGGGATGGAATACGATAGTGTCTGTTGCGCCATTCGAAAATGGTGCGAAAGCATTGATATTCGCTGGATCTTCTAGTCCAGGCAACAATATCACTAGATCATATGTGTATGATGGGATTTCAACGCTCTTTTCTCCACTAAAAACTCCATATCAGGAATATTTCTCCTTTGCCTGCCTTCGTTCCGACGGCAGCACCATTTTCGATGTATACGGCAAACGGTTCTGGAGCGGCGGAACAGCTTGGACGAAGCTCGAGCCGTGCCCCGCAAACGACATTCAAGGTTTCTGCGTTTGGAACGGCGGCACAGTCTTCGGCGGTTCAAGCCTGTTCTATCGAAGCCCTTCGGGCTCAGTTTCCTCGATCGGCGAACCGCCCGTCGGTCCTTTCTACAGCTGCTTTAACTCAAACGGAAAGCTTCTCGTCGGCGGCGATTTCACGCAGACACCCAAGAATGTGAGCGCCTATCTCGCGACGTACGCACCGGTCGACAATGGAGTGAAAATCACGGCGCAACCCACCGATGTTACCGGGTGCTGGTACCGAAATGCTTCGTTTTCGGTCGAGACCAACGGGATGTTGCCAATCACGTACCAGTGGCGAAAGAACGGCGTGCCGCTCGTCGATGGGGTGACCGGGACCGGCTCCAAAATCTCCGGCAGTAAGTCCAGAATCCTCTTCGTTCAAGTCCCGGCAAAGGGAAAGCTCACAAGCTTTGATTCCGGGGACTACGACTGCGTCGTTACGAATCCGTGCGCGACAGAACTATCATGGCACGCGCATCTCGAAGTCGTGGGTCCAGACCTGAACTGCAACCGGGCCGTCGATGATGCCGATTTCCAGCAGTTCAGTGCCGCCTATGACCTCATGCTGTGCACGGCGGGCGGGATGACTGCCGGTTGCCCCTCTGACTTCAACGCCGACGGGGTCGTTGACGACGCGGACTTCGAGATATTCGTGATGGCGTACAACAAGGTCGTCTACTGAGAAAAGTGACAGCGAAAGCTCGCGGCTCTCTCCCCCCGCGCACTTTCTACCGATTTCTCACGCGCCCGGCCGATACCGGTGGAGACGTGGCGATCTGCCGCGGGCTGTCTCATGCCCTTGCGTGAAA
This sequence comes from Phycisphaeraceae bacterium, assembly GCA_019636555.1. Taxonomy (NCBI): domain Bacteria; kingdom Pseudomonadati; phylum Planctomycetota; class Phycisphaerae; order Phycisphaerales; family Phycisphaeraceae; species Phycisphaeraceae bacterium. Next base: position 3,072,925 of record JAHBXH010000001.1, read on the forward strand.
AGGGCTGCGCGACCCCGGCAACTCGGCCGCACCTTTGCTGAGGCATCCTTCTTATGGCTTCCCGAACCTCATCCAGGTCCCGAACTTCTTCGAGCGCTTCCGGCATCTCCGTTTCCACGGCCGGTCGCCGGCTCGCGCTCGTCCTGCTTCTCTTCGTCTGGGTCTTTGTTCTGATGAGCCTTGTCGGCTTCGACCCGGGCGATCCGCCCAGCCACGTCGTCTCGCCGCCGAACGCCACGATTCAGAACTGGTGCGGCGCTTTCGGTGCCGCGGTCAGCTACTGGACCATTTATTACACCGGCGCCGGCGCGTGGGTTTTCTTCACGCTGGGCGGGATCGTCCTGGCTTCCGGCGTCGTCGGCACGAGCCTCAGCCATCTCGCCGTGCGCCTCATCGGCATCGTCATGTTCGCGATCAGCGTCTCGGGCTTTCAGGCACTCATCTTCAAGACCACGGCTGCCCTTCCCGACCTGCCGGGAGGCGTGATCGGCACCGTCGGCGTCGAGCAACTCCTCTACCGCTTCGGTCCGATGGGCAGCGCGATCTGGCTCGGTGCGATGGGCATCATCGGCCTCGTCGTCGCGGCGGACGAATGGCTCAACATCGGCATGGGCTGGAGCTGGCACTGGATGCGCCACACCGGCGCGCCCGCCGCCGCGGTCGCGGGCGGAGCCGCAGCAAAGTTCACGACCGACGTCGTCGCGCCCGCCGCGGCAAAGGCGACCGTCGCCACCGCCAAGGGCAGCGCCGGATTTCTTTCTCGCTTCTGGGGAGGCCTGAGCAACAAGACCGACGAAGAAACCGACACCATCACCGAAGCCAAGCCCACAAAGCGTCTACGCAAGTCGAGCGACCCTGATTCGGCGCCCGATGCGATGTTCCCCGGCGAAACGGGGGGAGATTCACCGCGCTCGCGTCTTGCGGAGTTCGGCTTTGTCGTCGAAGAACCGGCGCCGGCGATCAAGGACCCCGACCTCGAAAATTCTGAAGCCGGCATGGCCGCCGCGGCAGAGGAAGCGCCAGAAACGCAGGTGGAATCAGACGACAAAGTCCCCGCCGCGATCGCGCCCGCGACTTCGGACAAAGACGTTGCCGAAGACGAACTCCCCGGCGCGCCACAGGTCTTCGATCGCGATTCGCTCCGCGACAAGATCAATCGCCTACCCATCGCCTTTGGCCAAAAGGACAAACAGGTCGCGACACAGGCCGACCTCGAAGGCATGCAGAATGTTTCCGAGATGGAGGGCTACCGCTTCCCGCAGCTGGAAATGCTCGAGGAGCCGGAAGAAAACTTCAACGAGAAGCTGGAAGAGATCGTGCGCACGCAGGGCATCGCGCTCGAGTCCGCGATGAATGAATACGGCATCGACGGCGAAGTCGTCGGCATCGAATCCGGACCGGTCATCACGCTCTACGACGTGCGCCTCGCGCCGGGCACGAAGGTGGCCGTGGTACAAGCAGTCGCGAGCGACATCGCGCGATCGCTCAAGGCCGTCAACATCCGCATCGTTCCGAATCAGGTCGGCCGCGACACCGTCGGCATCGAAGTGCCCAATCCGACCAAGGAAAAAGTCCGGCTCAAGGAGTTGATGGGCAAGACCGAGCTCTTCGGCAAGATGAAGCTGCCGATGTTCCTCGGCAAGGACGCGACCGGACAGCCTCTGATCGCCGACCTCACGCGCATGCCGCACATGCTCATCGCCGGCACCACCGGCTCGGGCAAGTCGGTGTGCATGAACACGATCATCATGTCGTTCCTCTTCACCAAGAAGCCGAACGAACTCAAGCTCGTGCTCGTCGACCCCAAGATGGTCGAGATGTCGCAGTTCAAGGACATCCCGCACCTCATGTGCCCCGTCGTCACCGAAATGAACAAGGCCGCGGCGATCCTCGAGTGGGCCACGGTCAAGATGGACGAACGCTACGAACTCCTGATGGAAGCGGGCTGCCGCGACATCGCCAGCTACAACGAACTGCCTTGGGAAGAACTCAAAGACCGCATGGGGCTCAAGAGCGACGAAGAGGCCGCGCGCATCCCGCGCAAGCTCCCCTACATGGTCTTCATCATCGACGAGCTCGCGGACCTGATGATGACCGCGAAGGAAGTCGAAGGGCACATCATCCGCATCGCACAGAAGGCCCGTGCCGTCGGCATCCACTTGATCCTCGCGACGCAGCGCCCGCAGGCCAATGTCGTCACCGGCCTCATCAAGTCGAACATGCCGTGCCGCATCTCCTTTAAGGTTGCCAGCGGCATGGACTCGCGCATCGTTCTCGACAGCAAGGGGGGCGAACTCCTGCTCGGTCACGGCGACATGCTCTTCCTCAACCCCGGCAGCAACGATCTGAGCCGCGCACAGGGCACGCTCGTCACCGATAGCGAGATCCGCAAGGTCGTGAAGTTCATGAAGGAAGTCGCCTCGCCGACGTTCGAGCGCCAGCTTCTCGTCATGCGCAAGCCGAGCGAAGAAGGAAACGGCCTCGGCAATCTCAGCGACGAAGAACGTCTTCTCCAGAGCAAGAACAACTCTTCCGCCAGCCTCAAGGCGGCACAGGAAGACCCGCTATTCGAGCGCGCCGTGGAAATCGTGCTCGAATCCCGGCGTGGCAGCGTCTCGCTCCTGCAGCGCCGGCTCGCCATCGGCTACACCCGGTCCAGCCGTCTCATCGACCTCATGGGCATCGCGGGGATCATCTCCGATCACAAGGGCTCGGTCGCGCGCGACGTGCTCATCACCCTCGATGAATGGGAGATGATGAAAGAAATGGCGAAGGAAGAAGCGGCTCAGAAGGGCATCGCTTGGCCCGCGAAGGAAGCCGAGCAGACGCAACTCTTTCAAGCCGAACCCGCTGGCGCATCCGCCGCAACGGATGCCGCCGAATCGGAGTCGGAGACCGCTTCGGAGGACGAATCGGAAGACGAGACGGATTCGGAAGATGCCGAAGATGAAGATGCGGCGGCGGAAGACACTTCCGCCCCGCAGCCCGAATCGAAGCCCCTCGCCTGACGCAATCGGTCCTGATCGTTTCCCAACAACTCTCGGCAGAATTGCGGGTGTTCCACGCCCGCACTTCTATACTTCGCCCGCGCTTTCCAACGAGCATCAACCGAGAAAGGAATCGATCGATGTCCGCAACCAAGACCCGCTCTGTCCTCGCTCTCAAACGCAATCTCTTCGCCGCGCCGATCGCGGCACTCCTCGCGCTCTCCGGGCAGGCGCTCGCCAAGGTTCCCGCGGCACTCGACCGCGTCCCCAAGAACGCGATGCTCGTCATCGCGACCGACAACTTCGAGCAGACAACCAACCGAATCAAGAACTACGCCGACAAACTCCGGATCGAAGACACCGAGGACTTCGATGACTTCGTCAAGCAGCTCTCCGAAACCAAAGGCTTCAAGAAAGACGGTTCGCTCGCGCTCGTGGTGATGGCTCCGCCGACGGAAGCGCCCAAGGAAGTAAAGAAAGAAGATGACAACGACGACATGGATCACGACCATCGCGACCACGACGATCCGATGGAGCGCGCCGTCGTTCTCGCGCAGACCACAGACTACAAGCAGCTCGTCACAGAACTCGGCGGCGATGCGTCGGCCAAGGTCGCAAGCGTCGAGGGCATGGGCGACATGCCGATGTACGTGCGCGACGCGGGCGATGGCTGGGTGATCATCGGGCCGGTCGAAGAAACCGTCTCCTCCTTCCAGCCCGCCGAGCACGCCCTCAAGCAACACGAAGAAGCGCTCGGCGTCGTCGGTAATCGCGCCGCGCAAGCCAGCGATCTCATCCTCATCGCCAACTGGGAGACCATCGCGCCCCAGTTCAGCAAGCAGATCGACCGCGCTGTTGCCGACGCCAAAAAGGGCGGCAAGCGGCGCAACCCGATGTTCGGCCCCATTCCGCCCGAAACAATGGCGCAGTTCATCGCCCCGATCGAAGATATTGCCCGCGCGTACAACCGCGATGCGCAGACCTGCGTCGCCGGAATCGGCCTCGGCGAAGACGGCCTCACCTTCGATATCGGCGCACAATTCAAACCCAAGAGCCAGATCGCCGGCTTCTTCCAGAGCACCGGCAAGGCCGATACCACGCTCGTTTCGCTCCCGCAGACTCCCTTCCTCTTTGCGGTTTCGGCCGACACCACCAGCCCCGGCACGCGTCAGATCGCGCACAACGCGTCGGACATCGCCGAGAAAATGCTGACGGTCGCCAAAGACGAAGCCAAGCGTCAGGCCGCAGAGGGTGACAAGGCAGCCTCGAAGCAGGCCGACATGGTGATCAAGATGATCGAGGGTCAGACCGCGGGCATCCGCGATCTGGCCAAGTCGATCGACAAGATCGACGGCGTCGACTTTGTTTGGGGTTATTCGCCCGCGATGCTGGCCGGCGCCGGCCTCTTCAGCGGCGTCATCTACCAGGCCCGGGGCAGCGATCCCGCCGCGCTCAAAGGCCTCTTCGTCGACCGCATCAAGGCCACGCAGGAAATGGACGGTCCGATGAAGATGGAAGCTTCCGTGACGGCGAATGCCGCGGAAGTGAACGGCGTGAAGCTCGATACGTGGGCCCTCAAGCCCAAGATGGACCCCAACGACCCGATGGCATCGCAGATGGCGATGGTCAACATGTTCATCTTCGGCGCGACCGGCCAGATGAGCGGCAACATCGCGACCACCAAGAACTCCGCGATCGTCACCTTCAGCCCCAATACGCAGATCATGCAGTCAGCGCTCGACGCCGCCTCCGGCAAGAACACCATGGCGGAGAACAAGGGTGTGGCCACCGCAGTGAAGGGTCTGCCCGAAGGCTCGATGGCGCGCGGGCTGATCGGCACCAAAAGCATCTTCGATCTCGCTCAGATGGCGATGTCCTTCGCCGGCATGCCGATCCAGCTCAAGGTTCCCGCCGACGTTCCCCCGATGGCGGTCGGCGTCACCGGCGACGGCGGCGGCATGCACATCCGCTTCCACGCCCCCATGCAGGTCGTGAACACCATCGGCGATGTGCTGCAGCAGGTCCGTGAATCGCAGCAGCATCAAGGTGGTGGCGACGACGATTCCAACGAAAAGCCGCGGTTCTGAACCGGGTTTCTTTGATGTATTCACTGAAGGGCGCACTCCGGTGCGCCCTTCTTCATTGGCGGCACACACTTCTTCTACCATTCGCCCGTGCAGCAGTGGCGCCTCGCCAATTCCCGCATCATCGACACGAACACGCCCGTGCTCATGGCGATCCTGAATTGCACGCCCGACAGTTTTTATGGCGAAAGCAGGCTGCACTCGATCGACTCCGCCGTGGAATCGGCGCGCGCCGCTCAGCGCGCCGGCGCCGCGATTCTCGATGTCGGGGGTGAATCGACGCGCCCGGGATCGGCGCCCGTCGATGCCGCGGAGCAGATCCGCCGCACGATTCCCGTCATCCGCGCGATCCGCGCCGAATCCGAATTGAGCTCTCTTGCAATCAGTATCGATACGACGCTCGCCGAAGTCGCACGAGCTGCGCTCGACGCCGGAGCCGATGCGATCAATGACGTTTCCGGCCTCCGGGATGACACGGACAAAATGCTCGAACTGCTCGCCGCGACTCAGACGGGCTCCATCCTCATGCACCGGCGCGTTCCGCCCGCGCGCGACAGCTACTCCGATCAATACAAACAAGCTCCCGAGTACGGCGACCTCGTCGCTGATGTGCGTACGTTCTTCGAACAGTCCCTTCGCACGCTCACCAGCCGCGGCCTCGACCCATTGAGCATTGTCCTCGATCCCGGGCTTGGGTTCGGAAAATCTGTCGAACAAAACTGCGAGCTGATCCGGCGCACCTCAGAGTTCGAATCGCTCGCCCGACCGATCTTGAGCGGCCTTTCCCGCAAGAGCTTTGTCGGTCGCCTTTCTTTCGGTCGAGATTCCGATCCGAGCGAGCGCCTCGAAGGCACCATCGCGCTCTCCGTCATCCATTTTCTGAATGGCGCCCGCATCTTCCGCGTGCACGACGTCGCTGCTTGCGCGAGCGCTTTGCGGGCTGCCGCGGCACTCTCGATGCCGCATCTCCCGCCTGTTTCCGGCATCAAAGAGGGTGAAACATGTTCCGATCCGGCGTCCCGGCCAGTCCGCAGTGTGTAGCATTCAGCCGGGACAGCCCAAGGAGACCCATATGGCAGGAGCCAACGTCCAAACGTTTACCGATTCGAATTTCGACAGCGAAGTCCTGAAGAGTCAGGTGCCTGTTTTGGTCGATTTCTGGGCCGAATGGTGCATGCCGTGCCGCATGCTCACCCCGACGATCGAAGCCCTCAGCGATCAGTTCGCCGGCAAGGTCAAGATCGGGAAAATCGATACCGATGCCAACCGACAGGTTTCCGTCAAGTACGGAATCACCGCCATCCCTACCATCATCCTCTTCAAGGGCGGTGAGGTCGCGAAGAAGTTTGTCGGCCTCACCCGCAAGGAAGACCTTGCCGCGGCCCTTTCCGGTTTGGCTCAGTCCGGCGCGGCGTAACAAACACTCAATATGGCACCATCAGTCACTCTCTCAGGCACCGCAACGTCACCTCTCGAGGTTCACGCGCCCGCGGATCGATTCGCGGGTCGCAAGATCCGTTGCGGCGTCGTGGGGGTTGGCCGCATGGGCCAGCACCACGCGCGCGTCTATTCCAAGCTCGCCGGATGCGAACTGGTCGGCGTTGTTGATGCCAATCAGGCCCGGCGCACCGAGATCGCGGGCAAGTTCGAGACCAGCGGTTTCCAAACCGTCGAGGACCTGATCAGCGCCGGCGTCGATGCCGTCAGCGTGGCCGTTCCGACCACATACCACCGCGCCGTCGCCGAGCCTCTTCTCAAGGCCGGCGTCGCCTGCCTCATCGAAAAGCCGCTCGCGCAGGACGTCGAGAACGCCCGCGCGATCAAGGACATCGCGGAGCGCACCGGCTCGACGCTCATGGTCGGCCACATCGAACGTTTCAATCCGATCATGCGCGCGATGCAGAACGCGACCAATCGCGGGCAGGACGTCGTCCCGCGTTTCATCGAAGTGCACCGCGTCAGCCCCATGACATTCCGCTCCGTCGATGTCGGCGTCGTCATGGACATGATGATCCACGATCTCGACGTCGTACTCATGCTGATGGGCGGTCAGGAGCCCGATGATGTCCAGGCCGCGGGCGTCGCGGTGATTACCGATCACGAAGATGTCTGCAACGCTCGCCTCACCTGGCGCCGGCCGGTCGGAACGTGCGTCGCCAACATCACCGCCAGCCGGCTTGCGCTCAAGACCGAACGCGTGACCCGCATCACCGGCGAAAATGCCTATATCAAGATCGATTACGCCGCCAAGACCGGGATCATGATCCGGCGCATCGCCAACGAGCCGCAGATGCGCGAAATGCGGGAGCAGCTCCGTTCCGGCGCCGACCTCACCAGCCTCAAGTGGCAGGACCTTGTCAACATCGATCCGCTCACGGTGGACGATGCCGAGCCGATCGTCGCCGAGATCGAGGAGTTCATCGGTGCCCTGCGCTCCGGCCGCCGTCCCGCGATCGACGCGGAAGCCGGTTTCGCCAACGTCCGCACCGCTCAGCGCATCGTCGACGCAATCAAGCGCACGATGCAGTAAGCCTCTACGAGCCCGAATCACCAGCGAGGGTGCAGCGGTCGACCGCGGATCGTGTTGCTTCGCGTTTGGACAATCCGACAATCCTCTGTCTCCGCGAAACTTCTCGTACTCCGCCCCTCCGCGTTCTCTCAATACGTTCCGATATCCAGCCCGCGTCATTCACGCCGGAACGCTACACTCTTAGCCCTGCGCACCGCGCGCAGGCTCTCGCGCGTTAATCGGTCCACGCGCGGGGCGGATGCGCCGATGTGCCATCCGCGAATCCCGGGCCGCGTGTCTGCGTCATCCCCCATGTCAACCCAACCCAATTCCGATCGCACCTCTTCCTCGCTCGCCGGTGATTCTCTGACCGATGAGCTCAACGCCGAGATCGAAGCCGCGATGGCGCAACTCGATCGCGAGGCCGACGCGGTCGCCCAGCAGACCGCGAAGAAGTCCGAACGGGACAAGTTGTCCGGGGGACGCCCGGCGCACATCAGGGGTCCTCGCCTGGTTCAGGCCGGCCGCGAGCACCGCTCCGGTCAGGTCGTTTCGGTGGGCCCGACCGACATCTTCCTCGAGTTCGGTCCCAAGGAACTCGGCATCGTTCCCCGCGCGCAGTTCACCGACGCCGACGTTCCCAAAGTCGGCGATTCGATCGAAGTCGTGATCGACAAGTTCGAAGCGGGCGAAAGCCTCTTCGTCTGTTCGCGCCCCGGCGCGGTGCAGAAGGCCGATTGGGAGTTCCTCGAGTCCGGCCAGGTCGTCGAGGGCCGCGTCACCGGCGTCGCCACCGGCAAGGACGGCAAGCAGGTCGGCCTCGAACTCGAGGTCGCCGGCCATCGCGCCTTCATGCCCGCAAGCCAGGTCGCGCTCGATCGCGTGCCCGATTTCTCTGTCTTTGTCGGCGAGAAGATGAACTGCTCCGTCGTCCGCGTCGAGCGCGTCGGCAAGGGCAATATCGTCCTCTCCCGACGCGACGTGCTCAATACCGAGCGCAAGCGCCTCGCCGAGGAAACCAAGAAGAACCTCACCGAAGGCCAGACTGTCGAAGGCATCGTCCGCAAGATCATGCCCTTCGGCGCGTTCGTCGATATCGGCGGCGTCGACGGGCTCGTCCACATCTCCGACCTTTCCTACGACAAGATCGGCTTCGGCGAAAAGGCAGTCGAGAAGCACGTCAAGGAAGGCCAGCGCGTCACAGTCAAGATTCTCAAGGTCGAACTCGAGAACAACCGCATCAGCCTCGGCCTCAAGCAGGTCCAGGGCGATCCGTTCGCAACCGCTGTCAACACGATTTCCGAAGGCGCCGAGATCACCGGCAAGATCACCAAGCTCCTCGAGTTCGGCGCGTTCGTCGAAGTCGCGCCCGGCGTCGATGGCCTCGTGCACATCTCCGAGATCGACCACAAGCGCATCGGCAAGGTCGAAGACGCTCTGAAAGTCGACGAAATCGTCCGCTGCAAGGTTCTCAAGCTCGACCCCGGCAACCGGCGCGTCAGCCTCTCCATCAAGGCCCTCAAGCCGCTCCCCGAAATCAAGATTCAGGAAGGCGGCGCGCCCGGCGATGGTCAGGGCCGCCCGGGCGGTCCGGGTCGCGGCCGCGGCAACAACGCCGGCCCACGTGGCGGCTCCGGCTTCGGTAGCGGCGGATTTGGGGGGGGTGGCGGGGGTGGCGGCAAAGCCCCGCGCGATAACCGCACGGCCGAAGAGATTCTCAAGGAAACCCCGGCACTCCGCCGCATGCGCGAGCAGGCCAAGAAGATGAAGTTCAAGGGCGGCCTCGGCTGATCCACGCCGACGTTCCTTTCGCTCCAATTGATCTCCCACCTCAAGGCCGCACACGCGGCCTTGTTTATTTTCCTCTCGCCTCGTCCCCTTTTTTCCACCGAACGCCGCGACGCCGAATCCGTATGCTGCATCTGTGGATGCAACGGCTTCATTCACGCGATCAAACCCGATCCCGATCTCACTTCGCTCCATCGACTCGCGCGACATCCGCTGGCTGATCCCGTGCATCCTTTCGCTCTGGCTGATCGGAATCATCCTCGGATTCGACGATTCCGGCCGTCTCTTCCGAGGAAATGACCCGGCAGCGCCCACGGTCGCTGCGTGGGGGCTCGCGCTCGGTGTCTTCGGGATCTGGCGCTGGCGCCGCTGGCTCATCCGCGACGAATTGCTCCGCCCCGCGCACGACGCCGCCGACGATCTTCTCTGGCTGCTCGGAACTCTCGGCGCGCTCTTCTTCTACTTCCTGCTCATCCCTTCGCGCCGTTATCTCGCGCCCAATCTCTCGCTCTGCCTTTTCTCCGGGCTCGCCGGGGCACGCCTCGTCTATTCCGGGATGACCCGCCGCATCGGCGACACCCTCCATTGCTCGCGCTGCAACTACCAGATCATCGACACCAGCCTCCCCCGCCGCTGCCCCGAATGTGCCGGCGTCTGGGCCCACAGGCTCCTCCGCGGCAGGATCGTCCGCAGCACCAAGCTGATCTCCGCCGGCATCATCCTTCTCTTCATCTGCACATTTGCGCCGATCCCCCGCCTCGAAGTCGGCCGCGCCTTCATCCGCCGCCAGATGGCCACCGCGTGGATTTTTTCCGAAGCGACAAAGTCGCTGAAGGAAAACTACATGCTCGACGCCGAACTCTGGCGCGAACTCTCGAAACGTAAACTCACCGATCAGCAGGCGCAGTCGCTCGCCGATCTCGTCCTCCGCGGCACGGCGAACAACTCGCTCCGCGACAACGGCGCGTACCGCTGGCTCGAAGACCTCGTCTTCAGCGGCCAAGCACCGCGAACCGCCGCCGACGGCTTCATGGACCTTTCGCTCGCGTTCCAAATCGTCGCGCCCCGCTCGAGCTTCGCCGGCAGCCCCGTTCCCGTGACCATCCAGGCGCTCGAACTCCGCCGCGTGCCGCGCGATCGGATCGCCGTCTGCCTCGAATGGCTGCGCGACGACGCCGACCCGACACCGATCCTCAACTACTCCAAGTGGGAAACACTCGCAAACGCGATGCTGCTCTCCAGCCGTGATCCGGTCGCGCCCTCTCCCACGCCGCAAGCCGCGCTCTTGGCGCAGCCGCGGCTCTCGCTCTCCGAAAACCTCGGGCTGGTCGCAACACCCGCGCTCGACCGGCTCGGAGGTCACCGGCTCCAAGCACGCATCTGGGTCGCGATCGTCCCTCCCGGTGCTCCCCCGGTGCAATCGCCGGCCACGCTCGCGCCGCTCTACGCCGATCCGACCGTCAAGCCGCCCGTCGCTTGGCTGAAGCAATACGACGTCGGCGCCTCCGTCCAGGTTTCGGATCGACGCGGCCAGCGTCGTCCGGCGCCTCCAAAGTCTCCGAACTAGATCGCCGCGCACCTACGCTCGCCGATGCAACCGGTCCTCCAGTTCAAAAAGCTCAACGAACGCGCCGCGCTTCCGGCCTATCAGTCGGATGGTGCCGCGGGACTCGATCTCTGCGCCTGTCTCGATAGCCCGATCACGCTCGCCCCCGGCGCGATCTCACTCATCCCCACCGGCCTCGCCGTCGCGATCCCGCCCGGCTTCGAGGGCCAGGTTCGCGCCCGCTCCGGCCTCGCAACCAAACACGGCATCGGCTTGCCCAACGCCCCCGGCACCATCGACTCCGACTACCGGGGCGAGCTCCGCGTCGCGCTCATCAACTTCTCACGCGAGCCCTTCGAGATCACCCACGGCATGCGCATCGCGCAGCTCATCATCGCCCCTGTTGCACACGCCACAATCACGGAAGTCTCCGATCTCTCCTCCACCGCCCGCGGCACGGGCGGCTTCGGTTCGACGGGCATCTGAAGCCCCCTCCCCGAGGGAGGGGGTTGGGGGTGGGCGACGGTTGCGCACAGCGCTGCGCAACTTGACAGAAACTCACCACACACTCCGGCACCATCCTCACCTTTTCACATCCACGCCCGTCAACTCGCTCGGCGGGCTGAACAGGTCCAAAATCACCGTGTCCTCCAGCGCCTCCGCAGAGTGCGGCAGGTTCGCCGGCAGCCACAACACTTCCCCGCCGCCGACGATCATCGTCTCGTGTTCGTTCGTCCCCTCGCGCCCCAATCCGAAACTCATCTTCCCCGAAAGCACCACCGCAAACTGCTCATTCGCGTGCTCGTGCGACGGCACAACAAATCCCTTCGACAGATGCACGCGCGAAATCATCATCTTTTCGCCGATGATCCGCCGCCGCTCGATCTTGTCCATGGGACGATCAACCGTGAGTTCCGTCCACGTGTGTTTCTTGGCGTTGGGCATTTTTCCTCCGCTGTTTTATTCAGCATACGCCGCGCCTCGCTTCTCGACTCTCCCCGCCGCATCACAGCAATCGCGTGCAAGTCCGGTTATGACTTCTCCCCGCCACCGAGCATCAGCCGCAGACGCCAATACAGCATCGCCCATTCATACAGGGCTGCCTCGAGCCCACTTCCGGACTCGAGTTCCCGATCGAGCATCCACTCCAGATACGTCGCAATGCAGCGCGATTGCCGGCCATTCAGCATCGCAAACCGACCCAGTATTTCGTGTTCAAAATCCAACGGCGAGAGCATCTCGGCGTCCGCATCCGTCATCATCCGAATCATCGCCGGCGCGACGTAGTACCGAAAGCCAATCGCATCGAGAAAGCTGAATCCACCCCAACTCGGGCGCGGCTTCCACTTCTCCGAGTCCACAAGCTCTTCCCACTTTTTCTCTCGATCGCGTTCTCCCGCCTCTCGATACTCCCGCGGCGTGTACGGCCGAACTCCATGGTCGTGAAGCATCGCCTGACTCCACGAAATTCCACCTTCGCGCGTCACACCTTCGAATGCGGCATACACCTCCGCGATCAACGCTTGCTTGCGTTTCTCCATGTCGTTATCAACCGTCATTCGCTGTCATCCGCTAAGTCGCACCAATGGTTTTCCCAAGCGAACTCGAGAATCCGAAGGAGTTCACCTTCCGGGTTGTCCGAGTTCTTTTCGCGATCGATGGCAAACCGGACAAAAGCGGCGGTACATCGTCCCTGCCGCTCGTTCAGTAGTGCCCATTGTTTCAGGTGAGAATTTCGCCCTTTGGTTCCGCGCGGCGGCAGGTTGAGATACTTCTCGATACCCGAAGAAGCATGCTCGTTCAACTCGTGAATCATCGCCGCGGGCAAGTAGTAACGAAATCCGATCGGATCGAGAAAGGCAAACCCTCCACCCATGCCATCCGCCAGCCAGTTCTCGTCAGTGACAAGATCTTCCCAATTGTTTTCTACATCTTCCTTGCCAGCAGCGGCGTAGCTGCTTTCGTCGCCGTAGCTGTCGATCACATACGCCTGACTCCAAGAAACCCCGCCCTCGCGCGTCACACCCTTGAACGCGGCATACACCTCCGCGATCAACGTCTTCCTTCTCGCTTCCATTTCTTCTTGGCTCACACTTTCATCCTACCAGCCTTAGTCCAATTCTCTTCTTCCTACACCCTTCTCTCTTCCCATCCCTTCTGCCTTGCTTTGTGTTCCTCTGTGCTCTCTGTGTCCTCTGTGGTTAATCCCTTCCCCTACGATCGCCCCGTGATCCTCCTCATCGACAACTACGACTCCTTCACCTGGAACCTCGTCCAGCGCCTCGGCGAACTCGATCCCACGCTCGAGCCCGATCGCGATCTGCTCGTCATCCGCAACGACAAGATCACACCCGAATCCATCGCCTCGCTCGATTCGGGCAAGGGGCCGACACACATCATCATCTCCCCCGGCCCCTGCACGCCCAAAGAAGCTGGCGTCAGCGGCGCCGTCATCGCTTCCTACGCCGGCCAGATCCCGATCCTCGGCGTCTGCCTCGGTCATCAGTGCATGGCCGACGGCAGCGGCATGACCGTCGCCCGCCACGCGATCCAGATGCACGGCAAAACCAGCGACATCCATCACGACGGCAAGGGCATCTACGCCGGCATGAGCAACCCATTCGTTGCAACGCGATATCACTCGCTCGTCGTCCTTCCTGAAACCATCCCGCCGCCGCCCAAGCCCGGCGAAGACGGCTGGATCGTCAGCGCCTGGACCTTCGACGAAATCCCCGGCAAGCCCGGCGCGCACAAAGTCGTCATGGGCCTCCGCCGCGTCTTCGCCGATCCGAAGAAGCAGCACGTCGAGGGTGTGCAATATCACCCCGAGAGCTTCCTCACGCTCGAAGGACCGAAGCTCCTCGCCAACTTCCTCGCCATGGGCCCGCGAGGTCGCAAGGTGCAGGCGCCCGCGGCCGCGGGTCTCTGAAATCGCCTTTCTTTGGCCCTTTGAAACTTTGGCCATTTGGCCCTTTACGATCTCCCCATGCCCCGCCTCTGCCAAGTCGGCCCCGTCTCCATCGGTCCCGGCCAGCCCCTCGCCATCATCGCCGGCCCCTGCGTCATCGAATCCCGCGACATGGGCCTCGAAATCGGCCGCGCCGTCCGCGACGCCTGCCGCGCCCACGGCCTCTCCTACATCTTCAAAGCCTCGTTCGACAAGGCCAACCGCTCCAGCGTTTCCTCGCCCCGCGGCCCCGGCCTCGAAAAAGGCCTCGATTGGATCGCCTCGATCGCCAAAGAGCTCGGCGTCCCCTCCACGACCGACATCCACACCCCCGAGCAGGCCGAACCGGTCGCCCGCGCCATCGACCTTCTTCAAATCCCCGCCTTTCTCTGCCGCCAGACCGACCTCCTCTTCGCCGCCGGAAAATCCGCCTCAACCCACAGCCGCGCCGTCAACATCAAGAAGGGCCAGTTCCTCTCTCCCGGCGAAATGTCCGGCCCGCACCGCAAACTCGCCGAAGCCGGCTGCCTCAACACCATGTCCACCGAGCGCGGCACATTCTTTGGCTACGGCCGCCTCGTCAACGATTTCCTCGGCCTCGGCGATCTCATCGACCTCAAGGGCAAAGGTGTCGACGCCCCGCCCCCCGTCTGCTTCGATTGCACGCACAGCACGCAATTGCCCGGCGCCGGTGAACAAACCGGCGGCAGGCCGGACCGCGCGCCGCTTCTCGCTCGCGCCGCCGTCGCGACCGGTGTCCACGCGATCTTCCTCGAGTGCCATCCGATTCCCTCGAAGGCGTTGTCTGATTCCAGCACCATGCTCCCGCTCGATGGCGTTCCGGCGCTGCTCGCCCGGCTCGCCGCGATCCGGCAAGCCTCGGCCTGAAACGCTGGTGCGCTAGACTCGCCCGCCTTCACCATGGCCGATCCCGATCCATTTTCAGAGGTCAACCCCGAGCCCACACCGGGCCCGCGCTCGGTCGCCGATCACAAGTACACCTACGAACGCCGCATCATCGCGCTCAAGCGCCGCCTCGTCCGCGAAGCCAGCATCGCGATGTCGATGCTCGACGCCGCCGTCGAGGCGCTGCTCCGCCTCGATGTCGATGCCGCCAAGGCCGTCCGCAAGCAGGACGACCGCGTGGATGCCGAGGAAGTCGCGATCGAGCAGGAGTGCTACGAGATTCTCGCGCTCCATCACCTCTTCGCCCGCGATTTCCGCGTGATCACCTTCGTGCTCAAGGTCAACGCCGATATCGAACGCGTCGCCGACCACGCCAGCTCGATCGCCAAGGTCGCCGTCCGCATCTCGCAGAATGTGCCCGGCACGCCGAACTGGCCGACCGCGCTCGCGGAACTCGCCGAACGCGTGCCGCTGATGTGCCACCAGTTGCTCCGCGCAGTCCTCGATGAAGATGTCGAGAGCGCACGCTCCCTCGTCCGCTCCGACGAGGTGATCGACAAGCTCGATCGGCGCCTCTTCGAAGAAGTGCAGGATTTCATCCGCGCCGAAGGCCGCACCGACAGCGCCATGACCATCGGCATGTACATCTATCGCATCGGCCGCGAGCTCGAACGCGTCGCCGATCTCATGACCAACGTCGCGGAAGACATCGTCTATCTCGCGACGGGCAACATCGTCCGCCACGAAAAACGCTCGAGCCGAAAAGGCGCCTGAGCGACGCCCCCACGCCCCACACGCCCCCACCCTCGCCGATCGACACAGCGCTCGCGCGTGAGCGAAACCTTATCGCCCGGTCACAGACCCGTCACCCGACGCGGCAAATGTACCTCCATGGACCGGCATCCCTCTGAAAAACCATCGACGTTCCCGTCGCGCACGGGAAAAGCGCGAACCGCCATTTTGTTGTGGCTGCTCGGCGTCCCGATCCCGCTGATTCTCCTCTTCTTTCTCATCAAGGGCTGCATCGGCGGTTAGACGTCGGCTCGCATGTCAATTCGTTCTCAACCAATTCCATTCGCACCGGTCCACGCACAAGGAGTAACCGATCGTGACGAACAACCAGCCGAGCCAGAACGCCCCGCACAAACCGAACGACCAGCCCGGGCGCGAGCACGAGCAGCCCGGCTCTCCCCCGGGGAAATATCCGGGCGGACACAGCGCCGATCCGCGCCAGTCTCAATCCAAGTCGCGATCCGCTCAGCCCGGCCAAGCAGAGTTCACAGACGACGAAATTCGCCGTCGGAGCGCCGGCTCCACAACAAAGGGAAGCGATGCGCGCACCGATCAGGATGAAGATGCGCCGACGGGAATCGCGGATGCAGCCCGCAAGGGCCAAGCTGAATCAGTTTCCGAGGGTGATGAAGCCGACCTCGGACGATCCGAGCAAGGCGGTTGCTGCAGCGACGACGAAACCATCTGATCCCCCTCCCCTCTTCCCCCCTCCCCGCCCCCACCCCGCCCCTACCCCGCCCCTACCCCGCCCCTACGCGCCGTCCCCACACTGCCCCACCCCCGTCTCCGGGGTCTGTTCGTCCCGGAGACTCGTCCGGAGTCCGCCGGCCTCGTGCCGGCGGGCTCCCTGGACGATTTTGAGTTCCGCTCCTCCCCCGCCAGCCCGTGAGTTCGTTGGGCCGCTCCTGCATCGCTTCTGCGTCTTCCGTCTCTTCGCCTCTTCGTCTCTGCTCTCTTCTCCCCCTCCGCGCAACTCCGCAAACTCCCCTACTCCGCGTTCGCCTTTCCTCCGCATTCCTTTCGAGTCCTGAGCAACCCTCGAGTTGATCCCGTTTCCGCCGCCTCGTTCCTTCCCCCGTTCGCGACCTGTTTGCACGAAATATCGGTCGCAAGTTTCACCGAGTCCCGACCCCGCGCACCCCGAAAACCGTAGAATCTCGTGTCGGCTGGTCACGGCGGGCCTCGCGACGGATCTGTTCCTTCAGACTTCGGTCCGCCCGACGCCAGAGAGAATTCCGAGTTCATTGCCGCGATTCAAACGCGGCCGGAAAGGAGTCTCTCATGTTGCCCAATCTCCCCCCCAAGACCTCTCGACCAGCCTCTCGAGAAATCGAACCCAAGGGCGAACGCCAGGAACTCCTCAATTCTTCCTGGTTCGAACCTTGCACCGATCCTTCGTGCGAGAAAAAAGAGCCGCCAGCCGATGGCGAGACCGGCGGCATCAGCAAGGCCGTTTCCGAGGGGGTGTATTCCTCAACACCCGAATCCAGCCCCGACTCCAATCGGGGCCGAAACCGCTGATGTTCGTTCCAACCTCGCGCGCGCTGTTCTCTTCCCGAGCACCGAGGCGAGCACGCCGCGGCCACCGCAATGTTTTTTACGCATTCTGAATTTCGGCGCGGATCGACTCAACTGCGCGTTCCGTGATTCCGACGATTGGTAGCATGTGACCCGCGCCCGCGATCGACCCACGCGAGCGCGGGTCACATGTCATTCTTCGTCTTCTTACTCGCCCTTTGGACGCCATTCGCAACCGTCGGTGGGTTGCTGCTTTGGAAATACGCGCGCGGCCGGGCCGTTCCCGGGACTTCGCTCTGCCGCGCCTGCCGCTTCGATCTCAAGGGCCTCTCCGCTGCGCCCGCCTGTCCCGAGTGCGGCAAATCGCTCACCACCCCCAACGCGATCGTTCCCCTCCGCGTTCGCTCAAAGAGCCGTCTCTGGCTCGGGCTGCTCCTTGCCGGCATTCCATTCTGCGCCTCTATCGCCGTGGTCGCGCTCTCGATTTCCAAAGCCAACTTCACCTCGGTCAAGCCTTTCTGGCTCCTCAAAACCGAAGCCCTTCACGGCGCGCCCGCGCAATCCGCCGAAGCCCTCACCGAAATCAACCGGCGCATCCGTGCCGACTCCATCGCCATAGTCACCTGGGCCCCGCTCGTCGCCGACGCGATCCAGCGCCGCCGCACGCCATCGGCGCGATGGAACCGGGGTTGGAGCGAATTCATCGAACTCGCACGCGCCCGCGGCAGAGTCACCGACGCCGAATGGACCGACTACGTGCGTTACAGCATTCAAGCCTTCGATCTCCACCGCAAGAAGATGCGGACCGGCGCAGAAGCTGTCTTCGGTGTGACCGTTACCGGCGCGCAGCTCGGCACGTCGCCCCCAGCATCAGCCCAGACAAAGATCCAGTACGGCCTTTCACGCGCCAGCCTCGATGGTCACGAGATCTACCGCCGCACGCACGCTCTCCCGACTTCCGCGACCATCTCCGCCAATGGATCCTCCGGAACCGCGGTTCATGTCGCCATCGACACCCCGCCGACAAAATCAAAGCTTCTGCTCACATACTCATTCGAAGCGATTGATCCGGTCACCGACAAATCGCTCGGCAATTGGACGCAGGACTTCACCGACGACGTGGAAGTTGTGCCGGCAGAAACAGCGATCGTCGAATCGCGGGAAGATGCCGCGCTCGTTCCGGCGATCCGCCGCGCGCTGCGGGTCGATTCGCTGTCGGAAGGTTCGCAAAGCTACTACTCGCTGATGCTTAACGCCACCAACATGCCCGCCAATGTCGGGTTCGATGTGTTCGTGCGGGCACGGACGGGATCGAGCGCGGGCAAACTATTCTCGCTCGGGCAGATCTCCTACTTGCAGGGCAACAGCGGCGGCTATGGCATCGGAGCCCAAATCACCGAGCCAATGGGCGACGCCGTCGATGTCATTCTCCGCCCGTCCGTCTCCGCCGGTGAAAAGAACACCTTCATCGACTGGATCTGGACCGGCCCCGACATCACGTTCGAGGATCTTAAAGTCAAACGACCCGCTCGCTGATGCCGCCGCATCCCGCGGCCGCTCGCGTACCGGTCGCCCAATTCCTGAAGACACCTCCTGGGAAGTGTCTGCTTCTAACCCTTGCGCCAGTACCGCCCCGTCCAGTCGATCGTGACCATCGGCTCGGTAATCCCGTGCTTCGCGCGAAACTCGTCCACCGCCTTCTGACACGGGGGCCACGCCCCGTAGTCGTCGATCACCACGTAGCCGCCCGGCGAAACCTTTTCGTACAGCGCGTTCAGGATGTCCATCGTCGATTCGTACAGATCGCCGTCGGCCCGAAGCAGCGCGATCGACCCGATCGGCGCCGTCGGCAGCGTGTCCTTGAACCACCCCTTCAGAAATCGCACGCGCTCGTCCAGCCACCCGTACTTGCGAAAGTTCTCCTGAACTTCCTGCACCGACACCGCCAGATCCGAGACGCCGCTCAAGTCGTACCCGGCATCGGCCGCGATGTTCTCGCTGGGCTTCGGCAAGCCCTCGAACGAATCCGCAACCCATACGGTGCGCGATTCGTCGCCGTAAGCCCAGAGCGCCGCCCGCATGAAAATCGCCGCGCCCCCGCGCCACACTCCGGCTTCGATCACGTCGCCGGGAATCTTCTCCCGCACGATCGTCCGGATCGCCTCGTGCAGGTTGTTCATCCTGTAAAGCCCGATCATCGACTCCGCATCGGGCGAACACTTGCGCCCCTCAGTCGGATCCTCGCGCCGCACTCTTCGGCGCCGGACAATCTCGTAGCGCGGCCCGAGCGCACGCGCGAGCACCCGATAAATCTTCGTGCGGATCGACGGTACCCGCTGGAACGTGAGCGGCTCGTACTTCGCCTCAAAGCCGATCCGCATCAGCGTCCGCTTCAACAGCTCCAGATAGCGCTCTTCCGCGGATGCTCCGCCGCCCTGTGCGCCCGCGACTTCCAAGGTTGCGGGCGCCTGTTCAAGCGAAGCACTCTGCATCATTCCCCCGACTGCGTATGCCTACGACATCCGCGAACCACTTTGCCCCTCCGGAGACATCGGCTCGGGTGACGACCCCGAAGCCGGCGCCCGGTAGCACGCGCGCCCCGGACCGCATTGCAGTGTACCGACCGGCTTGTCGTCAGGGCCCAGCACCTCCTGCGTCAGCACGCACAACAGCACCCGCGTCTCCGACGAGCCGTCGATCATCCCCGGCGTCGATTGCCTCGGGTCGCAGTACATCATCTTGTGCCGCATGTTCAGGCAGCACGGCTTCATGTACAGCGGCGCATCGAAGTTCATGATTGCACCTCCAACTTCTTCCCCGCCGCAATCAGCACGGCCCGCTTTACCGCGACCGGCAGCAGCTTCACCTTGTACGCGTTGTCGCTCATCGGCTTCGCGCCCGCACCCGCGCTCGCGCACGCCTTGCTCAGCGCTTCCTCGTTTCCGACATCCACACCCCGCAGCGCGTTCGCCACGTTCCGAAGTTCCCACGGAATCGGCGCCACCGCCCCCGCGCACACCGTCGCGCTCCGGATCACGTTGCCGTCCATCTCGAGCGCCACCGCCGCGGCGACCACCGGCCAGTCGAACGACTGCTTCTCCTTGATCGCGTAAAACCCGCTTGATTTTCTCGGCTTGCACGTGATGTGCGTCACCACCGCGCCCGGCGGCAGGTTGCTCTCCGTCCGCACCCCCTTGTCCGGCGTGTGATAGAGATAGCGGATCGGGATCGATGGCTGCTCGCCCCCCACAAAGTGCACCGTCGCGTCGCACACCCAAAGCGCGGGCGCCAGGTTCGACGGATGCACGATGTGGCACGGTCCATCGCCGAAGATCGCGTGATACCGGTTCTCGCCCTCGACCGCGAAGCACGTCGCCCCGCCCTTCTTCAGGCAGTTGAACTGCTCGTTTCGGTAGTACCAGCAGCGCGGCCGCTGCAAAAGGTTCCCCGCCGCCGTCGCAACGTTCCGCACCGCCGGCGACGCCGCGCCCTCAACAGAAAGCCCAAGCACCGGCGCCGACGAACGCAGCCCATCCGATCCCGCGATCTGCGCCAGCGTCGCCGTCGCCTCGATCCGGATCTCTTCGCCCGACACATCGATCGGTTGCTCGCCGCCTCGCAGCGTCCGCACATTCACCAGCACATCCGGCTCGATCAAACCTTCCTTCAGATGATCGATCAGATCGATCCCGCCCGCCTTGATCACCGCAAGGCTGTACTTCTTGTCATTCACCACCTTCGACGCATCCTCGAACGACTTCGGCGAAGCCACGGCAAACGTGTTCATGACTTCGCTCCTTCCAGCGCCGCCAGCACCTTATCCGGAGTCAGCGGCAAGTGCCGCACCGGCGCGCCGATCGCATTGAACACCGCGCACGCCAGCGCTCCCGATGTCGGTATCGTCGGCGGCTCACCCAGCGCCTTCACGCCCGTCTGCCCGTCCGGCCCGCCTCCCCGCCACAAAACCGGCTCAATGTGCGGCATCTCGCACGGGCCGAGAATCTTGTACCACTCAAAGTTCGGGTTCACCATCGCGCCGACATTGCGATCCAGAATCTTGTTCTCGAACATCCCGTACGACAAACCCTGGATCACGCCCCCGATGATCTGGCTCTCCGCCGTCTTGCGGCAGATCACCCGCCCGCACGACTGAATCGCGATCACGTGCTTCGGATAAACAATCCCCGTCTCGCAGTCCACCACCACTTTCACAAACTGCACGCCCTGCGAATCACCCTTGCCCCGATCGCCGCCGCTCGCCGATGCCATCACGCCGTCCGCCGGCAATTTCGCGCAAGCGTCCTTCCAGCTCGCAAACTTCTCGCCCCGCCGCAGCACCGCGCCATCCTTCATCGAGAAGTCCGCGGCATTGTCGCCGCTCTGCTTCGCCAGCACCTCGAACAACTTATCCCGCGCCTGCGCCGCGGCATTCATCATCGTCGGCGCCGTCGTCGGCGACGTCACCGATCCGCCCGAGCCCGGCCCCGGCGGCAGTGTCGAGCGCCCGATCTTCACCGTCACGAGACTCAGCGGAATCCCGATCGTGTCCGCCGCGCAGATACCCATCGTCGTCCGCTGACCAGTCCCGATGTCCTGCGTTCCGGTGCGGCACTCGACCGATCCGTCCGGGTGAATCACTACTTCCGCATTCCCCCCCGGTGATGCACTCCCCCATCCGGCGAGCCCCATCCCAAACCCCGTGCGCATCACCGATTTCTGCGAGCCGTTCGCCTTGCGCTCGCTCCATCCGATCAGCTTCGCGCCGGTGTCGATCATCTCGCGATAGACATCATCCGACGCGAGCGCCCGCTTGAGCGCGAGCGGGTCCATGCCGATCGCCGCGGCCGCTTCGTCGAGCATCAGTTCTTCCGCGAACGCGCCCTGCGGGCGACCCGGCGCGCGAAACGCCCGCGGCCCGCCGGCATTGAACGAGACATCCTCGTGCTTCTTGTCGATATTCGGCAGCGTGTACCGGCCCGAAGGCACATTGCACCCGCCGCCGCCGTTCGCAACACCCACGCCTCCCCACGTGCGCACCTCTCCGCCGACAAACGAGCCATCCTTCTTCAGCCCGATGCGCACGCTCGTCACGCTCGACGGCCGATTACCCGTATCCAGGTGCTCTTCCGCGCGATTGCACATCACATAGGCCGGGCGGTTGTACTTCTGCGAGAGCCTCGCCGCGAGCATCAGTTCCTTGCCCGGCCCTCCCAGCTTCGATCCGAATCCGCCGCCGATGTACTCGCACACAACTTCGAAGTCCGACGACTTGAGATTAAGCGCATCGCCGAACCCGTCGCGCACCGAGAAAGTTCCCTGCGTCGATGCGTACACCGTCGCCTTGTCGCCCCGATGATCGACCACGCCGCCGTGCGTCTCGAGCGAAGAGTGCGTCTGCACCGGCGTCGAATACACCGCGGCGACCGTCACGTCGGCGCCGCCCACATCGCCCCGCGGCATCTCCACTTTCACCGAATCGGCGATCGTCGTCTTCACCGCCTGCTTCTTCCAGCTCAGCTTCAGAGCCTGCAGCGCGCGGTTCACCGCCATCGGCGATTCACCAACCACATGCCCGACGGGCTGGCCGTTGTACTGACACTCTTTCGGCGTGATCTCGATATCGATCACGCCGGGAACTCTGCGCGCCTCCGAATCATCCACGCTCTGCAGATTTGCCGCGCCGAAAGGGCAACGGATAAATCGCGCGAAGACCGAATTCGGCAGGAGCATGTCGCTCGAGTACTTCGCGCTTCCCGTGATCTTGGCGATCCCGTCCAATCGGGACGTGTTGTCGTTCATCGACTGGCCCATGTTCATGGGCCGGTTCGATGTGGGCATGTCGGTCGGGATGACCGTGGGTCCATTCGCGAGCGCCGGCGCCATATCTGCTCTCATCGCTCAGACTCCTTTCTGATCCATGATCGGAGCCTGCCCGGAGGCTTCGAGCGCCGCGTTGAAAATGTTCGTGTATGTCCCGCACCGGCAGATGTTGCCGCCCAGCGCCTTCTTGATCTGGTCGAGTGTCGGCTTCGGCACATCGTTCAGGAGCACGCGCGTCGCGACGATGAACCCCGGCGTGCAGTATCCGCACTGCAGCGCATCATGCCGCAGGAACGATTCCTGCACCGCGTCGAGCTTCCCGCCCTGCGAGATCCCTTCCACCGTCGTGATCGTCGCGCCCTGCACATCAAACGCGAGCGTCATACACGCATTCACCAGCTTGCCGTTCACAATCACCGAGCACCCGCCGCATGAGCCGCGATCGCAGATGATCTTCGTGCCCGTCAGCCCGAGGTTCAACCGCAAAACCTCAGCGAGCGTGACCGAAGGTTCGACGCGCACTTCCGCGGACTTCCCGTTCACCGTGAACGCGACGGCGATCGGGCCCGGACCCTCAAGAGCATCGGCTTGCTCCTTCTCTCTCGCCGCGGCATGCGCCTCGGCGATCCCCGAAAGCGTGGACACCGTCGCGGAAACACCGACCGTCTTGATGAACGACCTGCGGGAAAAACCGGGTGGTCTCGTTTCTTCGGGCATGGCTGGTCCTTCCGGCGAACGGGCGTAGCACGATCAATCTACCACAGCGGGCAACAAGGAAGGGCGAAACAAGAGTGCCCGTGAACCTCGACTCATGAAACGGGTCGCGGTTTACACTGGTTGCGGCGGAAACGCGGATTTCTTCTGTTTGGGAGCAAAGTCGGATGGGCGAAAAGCGCGGCGTTCTCTATCTCAAGTGGGGCACCAAGGCGGACAAGGTGATCGAGCGGTCGCTCGCGTCGCTGAAGAAGCTTCACCCCGAACTCCCGGTCCACGTCCAGACCCTGCCCGATACCAGCAACTTCCTCGACAAAGCCGACATGCTCGACCATTCTCCGTTCGAGGAAACCCTTTATCTCGACACCGACACCGTCGTGCTCGACAAGCTCGATTTCGGTTTCGCCAAAGCCGCGCGGCACGGCTTGGCGTGCGCGATCTGCGAGTGCCCCATCGCGCGCAGGTACAAAGGGATCTCGGGCGACATCATCGAGTACAACACCGGCGTCTTGTTCTTCACGCGCGCAGCTCGCCCCGTCTTCGATGCCTGGAAGCGTCTCGTGCGCTCCGTCGATTCATCGATCGAATACCGGCAGGGCAACCAGATCTTCCGCGCGCCGCTGAACGATCAGGCCGGCTTCGCGATGGCGCTCGAGGAAACCGGTCACGTTCCGTTCGTTCTGCCGCACAACTGGAACTACCGCCCGCGCTGGCAGAAAAGTTTCTGGGGACCGCTCAAAATCTGGCACGAGTACACCGATCCGCCGCCGATCGTCCACCAGTGGAACGCAGACCAAACCGCGCCCGGCGCGAGCGTGATGTACTTCGAACAATCCCCGCCACCGGGGCGCTAGAGCGTTTCCCCGTCCGCTTCTTTTTTCGCTTCCTGTTCCGTTCCCTTTTCGCTTCCTGTTCCGCTTCCTCTTTCCCCCGCATCATTCTCGCTGGTCCTCCCCCGTTGCCAAACGGGGGAGGTGTCATCGCGTAGCGATGACGGAGGGGGTTCTTTCGTTCTCTTCACCGCTTTGAATTGGCATCAACCGGCCATGCACACGAAAACGCAACGGCGGCCCGTCAAGGCCGCCGCGCTGTTCCACACCACCGATATCTCGAGCGGGTCAAATCACTTGCCCGTTTTCGCGCTCTCCACGATCAGCTTCGAGTCGGTCGGGATCGCGCGCGTCAGGTTGTAGAAGTTCGGGCTCGTTGCGCGGATCACATCGTGCAACCGCGCGAACTGCTCCTTCGTTCCGTCACCCGCGATGCGCACCACCTGCGAGAGCCCGCGATATCCGGCCGGAACCGCGGCATCGATCCCGAGAAACCCGCGAAGATCAATGTCACCGTCGAGTTCCACTTCGAGCTTGCTCAGCGTGATGCCCATGCTCGCGGCGACCGCGGCATAGCCCACCATCATGCACGCGTTGAGCGACGCCATCAAAAGCTCCTGCGGATTCGGGTACCGATTCGTGCCCCCGATCTCGAGCGGCTCATCGGATCGGATCGTGAACTCGCGCGGCACATCCTTCGAACCGATGACGCATCCGTTCACCTGGTGATCCGCGCGGGTGCCGCCCTTCCACGCGCTCCGCACGCTCCACGACGTTTTTCCTTCGGCGGGCGACCTGCGGACTGTCTCGATCACGCCGTTGAGCGCATCAACATCGATGCCGTTCACAACATTGCGGGTTTGGGTTGCGGTCGAATTCATGGTGAAACCTCCTTTGTTCAATCGCCGGGTTACTGGCCCGACGAGTGAATGATGCCTTCGGAGGCGCTCTCGAACAGAGCACTCGGGGTGCACCCACCGGTTGACTCGTGGTAAACCCCCTGTTTTTCAGCAAAATTCACGCTGCTATGCTCTGAGATGAGCACGACGATGATCAACAGGAATTCGACAAAGAGCGTGGCGGAACTGCTCGGCCAGCCGCCGCCCCCCACCACCGGACGCGATCGATTGATCGCCGCGGGAATCG
The DNA here is from genome assembly GCA_019636555.1 of Phycisphaeraceae bacterium. NCBI lineage: Bacteria > Pseudomonadati > Planctomycetota > Phycisphaerae > Phycisphaerales > Phycisphaeraceae > Phycisphaeraceae bacterium. The sequence goes on from JAHBXH010000001.1 coordinate 3,098,512, forward strand.
AGCTGTTCTATCGCGAGGGTTTTCAGGCGGTGGGTCTGGATCGCGTGATCGAGCACGCGGGCGTGACGAAGACCACTTTCTACAAGCACTTCGAGGCGAAGGACGATCTCGTGCTCGCGTGCGTTCGCGCCCGCGACGAGTGGGAAATGCAGGCGTGGGATCGCGCGGCTCGCAAGCTGGGGGGCGATGACCCGCGCTCGCAGCTGGTCGCGTTCTTCGATGTGCTGGACGTGTGGTTCAACGACCCGGAATTCCATGGCTGCATGTTCATCAACGTCGCTTCGGAATTCTCCGACAAGCGCGATCCGATCCACAAGGCCGGCGCGGAGCACAAGCGCAAGGTGCGCGATTTCTTCCGCGATCTCGCGGTGAAGGCCGGCGCGACGCACCCGGATGATTTCGCGGATCACTACACGATCCTGGTCGACGGCACGCTCGTGCTCCGGCACGTGCACGGGCGCGACGATGCGGCGCAGGTGGCGCGCCCGGTGGTGATGAACCTGATCGACACGTACATCCCGAAGACAAACGCGAAGTAGTGGGCAGCGCCGTGTGCAGCGCAGTGCGGAATGTGGTGCTCAAGAGAACCGCAATCGCCGCATCCAATTGGCGAGCACTGTTTGGGCAACGCGCAATCAGAGGATTCTTCGGTTGTCAAAGAGAGCGAATTTCCGGCGACGTCTCTCGACGACGCCGGAAGGTTTGGGGGTGGGGACATCAGTTATCTTGCGACAAGATGATCACGGTGTACGGGCCGATGCCGACGTTGCCGTTGTAATTCAGGCCGTCTTTCGCGCCGGAGTTCGCGGTGGTGTCGTAGCTGTTGGTGTTGGCGAAGTCGGAGCTGTATCCGTTCCAGTCGCTGTTGAAGCGGACCTTCCAGGTGCCGGCTCGCGGGAAGCCGATGTTGTAGCTCGAGTAGCTGGTGTTGGCGAAATTGGCGACGACGACGACGTCGTCTTTCGCGCCGCCGTTCATCCAGCGGTGATAGGCGATCACCTTGTTGGTGTTGTTGATGTGGAAGACGTTGGTGTTGTTGCCGCGGAGGCCGCGCGTGGTGTCGAACCAGTTGCGGCGGAGGCGGATCATGTCGCGGTACATGGTCTGGATGCCCGCGTAGGTTGTAAGCTTGTTCCAATCGACGGGATCGCTGTCGGCGAAGTAGCCGTCTTCGAGCACTTCCTGTCCCTGGAAGATCATCGGGATGCCGGGGGAAGTGAAGACGATTCCGGCGCCGAGGGTGGAGCGCTTTTTGCTGTACCACGAGCCGGCGTTGCCGGGCCAGATTTCTTCGGGCACGCGCGAGTGACCGTTGGCGACTTCGTCGTGGCTTTCGGTGTAGATCACTCGCTGGGTCTGGCTGTTGTTGTAGAGGTGGACAATCGCGTCGCGCACGGCGAACATGTTTCTGTTGGCATCGTTGCCGTCGATCACCGCGGCACGAATCGGGTGGACAAACTGCGCATCCCACTGGCTGTCGAAGCCCGCTCCGCCGGCGCCGGTGGTTTTGGTGATGTAGTCGTTGTTCTGGAGGTCTTCGGCGATCGAGATCTTGCCGGCGTTCTGGACATCGATCTCGTTGTTGCAGTACTGCATCAGGCTCCAGCCGTCGGGGATGTCGGTGCCGACGCCGTTGTTGGTGTTGCGGATGTTGACGGTGGAATCCCAGCGGAGCCCGTCGATGCGGTATTCCTGAAGCCAGCGGAGAACGCTGTCGCGGATGTAACCGCGGACCTCGTTGCGTCCGTAGTCGGGGCGGGTGTCGCCCCACGGCGTGCTTGATCGGTAATCCTGATAGAAGTAGATGCCGCCCTTGTTGTTCTGCTGCCAGCCATCGAACTGCCACATGCCGAGGTCGCTGGGCCCGTAGTGGTTGTGGACGACATCCTGGATGACCGCGATGCCGCGCTGGTGGCACGCGTCGACAAACGATTTGTATCCGGCGACGCCTCCGTAAATGGATTCGATGCTGAAGGGGTCGGACGGGTTGTAGCCCCAGGAGAAATCTCCCGCGAATTCGCTGAGCGGCATGACCTTGACAGCGTTGATGCCGAGCGACTGGAGCTGGTTCAGTCGGGAGATCGCGGTGCTGAACGAGCCCGGATTGCCGCCCGCGGTGTCGTTGAACGTGCCGATGTGCATCTCATAGATGACCATCTCGTTCCAATTTGCGGAAACAAAGTTGGTCTTCGGCTTGCCCGTCACCGAGACGTCGTCGATGGCGATGCCGTCGCTCGGGATCGACAAGTCGTCGTACTGCTGCCAGCGGACTTTGAACGCCGAGCCGGGAACATATCCCGCGGCCATGGCGCACTGCGAGAGGTGCACGGTGTACGTCGAGAACGACGAGCCGATGGCGGGGAAGCCCATGGCTTTCGTCCAGGTCGTGCCGTTGTTGGAGATGTAGAGTCCGTCCTGCGTGTGCGTTTCGTCGCCGATGTTGCGGATCTTGTAGGTCAGAAGCAGCTCGTCGTAGTTCGCGCAGTTGAGCGTGAGGGTGAGCTGCCCGGTCTCGTACGTGCCGCTGGTCGAGCTATCGAAGGTGAGGCCGCGTGTGCCCGCGGCTTTGTACGTGGTGGAGAATGCGATGCGATACGGACCGGAGCCGGAGGTTGACCACGAGGAGCCGAGCGCGCCCGTTTCGAAGTCGTCTGAGAAGATCGTCGTGGTCGCGCCGTAATCGGACCACGCGTAGGTGTTGTTTCGGATGATGGAGTTCCCGGCGCTGTTGGTGACCTCTCTGCCGCGTGGGTCTTTGCGCCAGTAGGAGTTGGCGCCGTTGGTGACATAGAACTTGTATTCGTGAGCGGCGCCGGCTCCCGAGACGTCGGCGGACCAGTTTCCGTTGCCTTCGCTGACGAGCGGGTTCGCGGTCGCGGAGAAAGAGTTGAACGTGCCGCCGACGGAAACGGCGGTGGCGTTGGGCGCCCAGACGCGGAAGGTGGTTCCCCCCGAGTAAATCGTCGCGCCCATACCGGGTCGCAGGGATTGGGCGAAGACCGTTCCGGCGCAGAGAATGGCGCCGGCTGCACAAAGCGTGCGGACGATGGAACGTTGCATGACCTGTTTCTCCGGGCCGCCGCGGCGGGTGGCGAGAAGCGGCGGCCGAATCAGCGCTGCTCGGGCGGAAGAACGAATGAGCGAGGAGCAGCGTACCTCATGGTGAAGTTATTTTCATGTCCGAAAGAGGTGACGGAAAACCACAGATTTGTGGAGTGGTGCAGGATGTTTTGGGGGTTGGAGGAGGAAAACAGGAGAACAGGGGAACAGGGGAACAGGGGAAGAAGGGAAGAGGCAAGGAGGTGGAGAGGTGGTGCCGGGCGAAGAGACGAGAGGCCGATTAAACGGCGAGGTAATCGACGAGGAGAGGTGCGGTGAGGGCGGGGTCGGTGAGCGGCGCGGTCTGGGCGATGGGAGATTCGGGAGGAGGGACCCGCCGCAGGTCGAGGGGTTCGCGCGGCGGAATCGGCGACTCGAGAACTTCGAAGCGCGGGGTTTTCACCCGGCTTTTCGTAGGCACGGGCGAGATGGACGGTGGCGGTTGGTGATTTGCGGGTGTCGAGGCCGATCATGGGGGCAGTTTAGCAGAAAGTGGAATAAACGCACGGTTTTTGTTTGGCATTGGGCAGAATTGGTGGTTAATGGTTGTGGGGAATGGAGTTAGAAGGAGTGGTTTTTGGGGTGTGTTTGATGAATAGAGAACAGACTAAGGCGATTTACCACAGAGGGCACGGAGAGCACGGAGGGGGAAGAGAATTGAGACGGATGCGGGGATTTGGAAAAACGCTTTTGCCGCGGCGGGGTCGATTGCGTGTCGGCATCACGAGCCCGCCGATCTGCGTGAACATCGCTCTGCCGCGCATCGAAGTGTGTGCGGTTCGTGCATCTGCAGGATTGCCGGACCGACGCAAGGAAATTCCGCCTGACAACTGAAGTTCCCAAGTGTCCTCGCTGCGACTACGACCAGTCGGGAGAAGTCGCGCGCTGGCATGATCGCTGCCCTTTGCATGGGCGGTGCGTCGAGTGCGGATTGCTCATCGACTGGCGCGATGTCTTTACAAACCCACGATGTGATGGGCTTGTCGAGCATGCGCGGGGAACGCGCCAATGGGCTTGGTGGGGTGTTCGAACGTCGTTTGCGATCCTGTGGCCTCGGCGATTCTGGACGCGCGTGCAAGCGCGGCATGAGCTGAAGCTGGCTTGCGCTGTCCTTTGGTTTGCACTGCCGCTCACCCTTTGGTTGCTTCCGTCGATTCTTCGAGCGATCTACACCTTCTTCGCGGAGACGATTCACTACTGGGAAATGTCCGGTCCGGAGTTGACGATCGAATACGCGTTCGATCACGCTTGCCGCATTGTCCGACTCGCATTGCCACCTCTCACTTGGTGGTTCTATCCGTTCGCTGCGATGGCGATGGCGACGCCGGCGGTTTTGCTCGGGCTTCGTCGGCACAGAAAAGACATCAGCAAGACACAGTTGGCCCGGTGCGCGTTCTACGCACTTGCGGCGGGATTTGTGGCCTGGCCGCTCGGACATTGGGGTGCAGGATTGACTTCCGCATTCGCAGAGTTTCTGGACACACAAAGGCCCGACATCGCTTCGTACGCGGGCGTCATGAGGGAGTGGGACCTTGATCGCGTTCTTGTTCCGTTGTTGCTTGGGCTGTGGCTGCTGTGCTGGAACTGGTACGTGCTGAAAGATGCGATGCGGCTTCGACGGGCATTTTTTTACTGGGCCTTGCTTTCGCTTGCGGCCGGCATCGTCGGCATGACAGTCTTTCTGTGGCAGGCGGATCGGTGGAATGACGCCGTGTATCGAGTTTTCGGGGTGTGAATAGCCTTCAGGGAAGACGCACTGACCTTGCGGCAAGGTTAGTGGTACAACGGGCATTTGGTTGATTTTGTCAGCCGCCCAAGGCTTTCATGACTTTGATCGAGAATTGGCTCGTCGCTGCCGTAGCGCCGACTCAAAGTACTGATATTCCTGCGTTTCTTCGAGAAGACATCTGCTAACGAAAAGGCCGCCTCGATGCTTGCCCAATCTTCGTTCCTCGTCGCTCCAATGGGCGGCCGGAAAACCTATCACGAATCTGAACGCACCGAACCACAGGCACGCTTTGGCTGAATCCTGGCTAAACCGAGGAAGAGCACGGAGCCCGGAAGATATCTCTGAAGAGAACGGAATTTGGGCGATCAGATGAAATCCAGAGGCGAGAGGACTGCCGCTCTTGAGGACGCTGATCGCGGAATCGAAGTGTTGACCAAGATCAAAGTCGTCGAAATCCGGAATTGTCGCGCAATGAGCGCGTACGAGTACGCTCATTAGAAACGTTGTCAGTTTCTCCACGTCGACACCCGGCAAAATCCAAGCCCGGCGCGTCCGCACAGTTTGAACCGCATCGCTTCGCTCGTCGGAAAATCGCGCCCACCACCTGTCGAGCGTCCCGCATTCTTCCTCGCAGCGAGCGCAAAGCAAGCCCCTTTCCCAAAACCTGTCTTCAACCCATCGAGTGGGCGAGGGCGCGTCTGAGTTCAAGAAAAAAAAGTCTTTGCTGTCGCCCTTCATCCTGCGCAATTCGCCCTTGGGGACAATGTGCGACTTCAGATCGGCGGCGGGAGACCCGCAAATGCCGCACAGCCATTGCGGTACGCTTTCTGCTTCCGAACTCGTCTCTTGGCGATCGGTGCCCACATAGCGATGGTAAGCAGTAGCGCGCATCTGTCGGGGATGCATGGGCTTTCGAAGGTTCGCGAAGTTGAATGCGGGGAGACGTGGTCGTACACACCATTTTCGCGGGGGTCGAGCGCGTCGGATGATGCTTTACGCTCGCCCATTTCATGGGCGAAGAGTTTTGGAGGCTTGAAACCAGACACTGCGTGTCTGGCAACGGCCGCGGGCCCGCTTCGCGGGCTGGGAGAAATGGAGGAGCAGGTTCGCCGAGCGGACTTCGATACTTCCGGATGAAAGTGTCAGCCCGAGTGCTCGCGAGCTGAAAGGAATGTGGAAGGCGGTCGGCTCCGCAGATGCCGCGCGAATGGGTTGGAAATCTCAATTGGAGTGATCGCCACTCGGGGCATCGAGCCCCGAGCGGCGAGAAAGTCTTGGGGAGCTGTGACCAGGGGCTTGCTCGCTGCGCTCGCGTCGCCCGTGGCAACGATCGCTCGCCCGCTTCGCGGGCGGAGAGAGATGCGGGAGCGGATCGGCTTTGCGGGATGGGAGGAAAGCAGAAGTTGGTCTGGTTCGCGGGCGGAGAGAGCGATGAGGAGCATTTCCGGCCGGGAAGTGCCGCGGACTTACAAGAGTTGACGTCACTTGGGCTTGAATCAGAGATTGGAAGCAACCGCGCCCTCGCTGGCGCGTCGGGCTCGTAGAAGCGGGCTCGGACGAAGAGTTTGACCCGTTGGTGTCGCACACCTTCGGCGTGCGAAGGGAATTTGGTGATTCGGACCGGGGGTGCCGCTGCGCGGCCCCACCCCCACCCCCGCTCTTCACGATCACCGCTTCGCGGTGAAGAAGAAGAAGAAGAAGAAGAAGAAGAAGAAGAAGAAGAAGAAGAAGAAGTGCAGCAGAGGTACGGACAAACAATCGAATAAATGCACTCCCTTCCCCCAAACCCTTCCCTCCCCCACCCACGGGAAGGGGCTTTGGAATTGCGCGAGCGGCGCATTCGAAGTGATTCTGCGAGCGCGCGAATGATCCTCCCTTCCCCCAACCCCTTCCCTCCCCCACCCACGGGAAGGGGCTTCGGAGTTGCGCGAGGGGCGCGATCGGCGATTCGCGAGGTGAGTGAGCCGATCCCCTGCCCCTTTCCCGGCAGGAATCGTCTGAGATGTCTGCGGCTCCTGCGCTTTCACAAACACCTGCGGCGGATTCGCCGTTCCCGCCGCCAGGGCGTTGATGACGCTCCGAGCCCTCACAAAAGTCCGGAAGTACCAGTTGACCGTGGCGGCGCCGCGTCTGCCCGTGGCACCGGGGATCGCCGGCGCGGCGAAGTTCAGATTGACACTCCCCACGAATTCCAGCGTGTACACGCTTCCGGAACTGACTTGGACTCCCGAAATCGGAACCGAAAACGTTCCCGGCGTCGCATCGACCTGGCCCGAGCCAAGAACTGCCCCGGCGGTGCCCAGTCCGGCGTGCACGATCACCGTCAGAGGGTCGGCCGCGCTCCCCGGTCCGCGCGAGAGTTCGATCGATGTGAGCCAGCCCGATTTCCCTGCCGTGAACGATTGCCAGGACAGCGCGCTGCCCACGTTCCCGCCCCCGCCGCCCGACGAATCCTGGCTCTGATCAACCGTCGCCAGCGGCGCAACCGCGATCGTGATCCCCGCGATCCCCTGCGCCAGCGGCGTCGGCCTCACCGCCACACGGGGCCAGAGCTTCGTAAAGCCGCCCGAGTCCGACGGAGTCCGCACATCCATTTCAAGCCACAGCGACGATCCGGCAGCAAACACGTTGCCGAAATCAAGATCGGTGCTGAAGCGCCCTTTGTCAACGCTCAATGCGGCGACCACAACCTGCGGCCCGATCTGCGTGCCTTCCACGCTCGCGTCATACAGCCGGAACTGAATGTCCGCGCTCCCGCTGTAGTTCACCCCGCCGCTGGCAAGCTCACCCTGATACGTAAACGCCGTCAGCGATTGCGCACGAGCCGGCGCCGCAAACAACCCAATCGCAAACGCAGCGACCGCAACAAAAAAGCGCATCGGCGACCTCCCGGAGATACTCGCAGTCTACCACCATTTGCTGCATTTCCAGCACGACAAACCACCTATCCCGCGGCAATCCCGCTTTCCTACCGGTTTCACTTGCTCTTTGCGTGCTTGCCGCGCCGTCGGTGTCTTCGATCGCGAACTCATCGATGACGGTGGCGCTGCAGAGCGGGACGGCGGCGGTGAACTGGTCGCTGACGTGCTACACAAACTTCGCGAACACGGCGTTTCAGGTTCAGGTGCGGATTGTTTCGGGTGCAGCGACGACGCTTTCAACGCCGATGCGGTTTTTCTTCAACAACGCGAACGTGCATCAGACGATCTCGGGCTCGACGGCGCTGGCGGTGCAGGGTGGAAGCCCGACGATCGATCTGGTCGTGACGCGTGCGGCGGGGACGGGGAGTTTCATCGTGGATGGGCAGGACAGCCTGAGCTACACGGTGATCAATTTGCACGAGTAGTCAGCACGAAGAGGTGGGAAGAGCAGGCTGCATGAGTCGGCTGTGTGCGTAAGGCGGGGCGGCAACTTCGGGCAGGATGTGCCGAAGAGAGTTGTGAACTGGTGGACGGGAACACCGGCCGGAAGGCCGGTGCCACGGCAACAGCCACCCAAAACGAAAACACCCCGCCGGAGAGCGGGGTGTTTCGCCGAGTTTGACTCGGGAATGCAAAGAACAGTTGGGATGCGAGGTCTTTCGACCAGCGCGGGAGTTGAGTCCCGCGTCGAGAATGTGTTGACAGCCAGAGTGAGATTGCTCTCGCGGAGTCGATCCAAGCCATATGCCTTTCGGCGACCTGAGAAAGACTCGTGCTCTGGTCTAAGGAAATCCCTTAGAAAGGAGGTGATCCAGCCGCAGGTTCTCCTACGGCTACCTTGTTACGACTTCGTCCCAGTCACCAGCATCGCCGTAGACACCTTTGAATTAGGGCGGCTTCGGGCGCTTCTGGCTCCCATGACGTGACGGGCGGTGTGTACAAAGCTCAGGAACATATTCACCGGAGCGTAGCTGATCTCCGATTACTAGCGATTCCGACTTCATGCAGGCGAATTGCAGCCTGCAATCCGAACTGGGGTGCATTTTTTGCGATTTGCTCCGCCTCGCGGCCTCGCGTCGCTCTGTATGCACCATTGTAGCACGTTTGCAACCCTGGATGTAAGGGCCATGAGGACTTGACGTCATCCCCACCTTCCTCCGGTTTGACACCGGCAGTCTCGCTAGAGTACTCAGCATAACCTGTGAGCAACTAGCGACAGGGGTTGCGCTCGTTAAGGGACTTAACCCGACACTTCACAGCACGAGCTGACGACAGCCATGCAGCACCTGTGCTTGTTCCACCCGAAGGGCGTGGCCTCTCTTTCAAGAGGTTAATCCAAGCATGTCAAACCCAGGTAAGGTTCTTCGCGTTGCCTCGAATTAAGCAACATGCTCCACCGCTTGTGTGAGCTCCCGTCAATTCCTTTGAGTTTTAATCTTGCGACCGTACTCCCCAGGCGGCACACTTATCGTTTTTACTACGACCGATACGGCGTCAAAACCGCACCGGTCCAGTGTGCATCGTTTACGGCGTGGACTACCAGGGTATCTAATCCTGTTTGCTCCCCACGCTTTCGTGCCTCAGTGTCAGGACAAGCCCAGCTGACCGTCTTCACCATCGGCGTTCCAGTAGATATCTACGCATTTCACCGCTCCACCTACTGTTCCGTCAGCCCCTACTTGCCTCAAGCCCGCCAGTATGCCCTGCGGTTCCACGGTTGAGCCGTGGGATTTCACAGTGCACTTGGCGAGCAACCTACGCACCCTTTAAGCCCAGTGATTCCGACTAATGCTTGTGGCCTCTGTATTACCGCGACTGCTGGCACAGAGTTAGTCGCCACTTCCTCTGGGGGCAATCATTGTTTCTGCCCCCTGACAGCGGTTTACATACCAGAGATACTTCATCCCGCACGCGGCATTGCTCCGTCAGGCTTGCGCCCATTGCGGAAGATTCGTTACTGCAGCCTCCCGTAGGAGTCCGGACAGTGTCTCAGTTCCGATGTTGCGGGCCGTGCTCTCACACCCGCTACCCGTCTTCGGCTTGGTGGGCCATTACCCCGCCAACTACCTGATAGGACGATCGCTGCTCCCAAGGCGCCAAAACTTTGGTCCTAAGACATCATGGAGTATTACCGGAAATTTCTTCCCGCTATCCTCCACCTCGGGGTACATTCGAACGTGTTACTAACCCTTTCGCCACTCACCCTTGCGGGTTCGTTCGACTTGCATGTTTTAGCCATGCCGCCAGCATTCAATCTGAGCCAGGATCAAACTCTTCACTTGATTTTCTTTATCCCAACCGGCATCTTGCGACGCCGGCCGGAGAATTTCAAAGAAGGGGTTTGAACCAGTACCTCTGCCCGAATCTTGCGATTCGACCAGAGGCGGTCTTCGTCCCGGCCGCCTCCCACTTGCGTGACAGACTTCCGGAACACGCCGGAGATCATCCGGCGTTTCTTTTCAAACTCGTGAATCGATAGGTTTTCACCTTCTCTTTTCAACCACTACGAGAATGAACGCCGAACTGTGAATTTCGGCGGGCTTACCCGTACCGGTGTGTGTCACACCGATCGGGCGATTGTTCGACACGAACGAGCTCAAGCCGGAGCCGTCCCGGAGTGATCCGGTTGTTCGTGCCGCACATTCTCGCGCGGTCCCAACTGTTCAATTGTCAGAGATATCCGCCCGCAGCCTTCGCGACGGGAGGGCCTGTCGATTTCTCGGCAGGGGGAGAGTTTAAGCCGCCACCCATCCGGGTCAAGCCCGCGGGAGAATCTCCGGCGCGAAATTGATTTAAAACTTAACCCCGCCGACACTTACGCAGTGTCATCCGCGAGGGTTCTCGCCCGATTCCCGGTCGCCGGGGGAGGGCGCCACCCCGACAGTCGCAGCCCAGATCTGGGTCTTTGGGTTCGTTTGGATTGAGTTTGGGTGCTCGGGGCGGAGACGGAGTGCCGCGCGGAGCGTGCGGCAGGCTTCGGACATGGTCGCCCCGGTCGTTCGGACATCATCAACGACGACGAGGACTGCATCGGGCGGCACGAGCAGTGCGGCGCGCTTGCAGAAGAACGCGCCGGAGACGTTGCTCCGGCGCTCGCTGACAGGGAGCGTGACTTGGCTCGGACGGTGTCGGCGCGCAAGAAGGCGGCGGACATTGAAACCCGATGCGCGGCGCGTGCCGCAGGTGATGACGAGCGCGTGATCGATGCCTCGAGAGAGCCGGCGCCAAGGCGACATCGGCATCGGAATGAGAATGACGCGGCGGGGATTGATCTCGCGGGCATCCACTTCGGCGCGGATGCTTTTTCCGAGTGCGCGGCCGATGCTCTCGCCGAGCGCGCGGAAGCGGGAGAACTTCAGTTCGCGCACGGAGCGCGCGAGCACGCCTTCGTAGACGCCGAGCCGGATGAAGCGATCCCACGCGGGGCGCTTGTCGTGGCAGCGCACGCACATGGCGGGATCGGAAAGCGTGTCGAGTTCGAACGGGCGGCAGGTTGTGCCGCAGCGCGGGCAGTAGTTCCCGGGTTCATCAGCCTGGAAGTCCGCGGCGCGGATATGCCAGGGTTCGGAGGTGCGCCCGAGGAAATGGAGTTCAAAGGATTCGAGGAAGCGAGAAATGCCGCGGGGTTGAGTGGCCGAGGCGGGGTGCTCAAAGTCGCCGGCGAGTTCGTCGGCGGGTTCTTCTGTGATGACGTCGAGATCGAGGTCGTCGGAAGTATGCGTGAGGAGGTGAACGGCGCCAGGAGAGAGCTTTTCGGCGGGCGCGGAGAGGTGGGTGGGGTCGGTGGGGTCGGTGGGGTGTGGTGGCCAGGGGAATTTGGGCGGCTTGGGGTCCACGGGGGCAAGGTAACAGACGGCGCGAAGCAATGGGACAAATAGGTCCTATGAGACCCATAGGACCTATGACATCGCGCATGGAGTGGGAATTGGCGTTACTTGCTCAGGCGTTCGCGGATCATGGTCGCGCGGCCGATGCGGCGCTGCTCCTGATCGATCTCTTTGCCGAGCACGCGTTGGAGGTGTGCCGGCTGGACGAGCAAGAAAAGGAGATTCACCGTTTGCACGGGGAGTTCGGGGATGAGACCGAGCACAACGCCCAGGCGCACGAGGCTGAGAAGCTGCATCGATTCGTCGGCGGCGATGAGTCGCGCGTGCGTGAGTGCGCCGAGTGCGCGGAAGACCTGATCTTCGAGTGCAGCGCGACGTTTGGAAAGAAGCGTGTTGCGCGCATGGCGCTCGTACTGAATCACGTCCGGGATGATCACGTCCTGCAGATCTGCGAGCACGGCGCCCTCGGGCTTTCCGAGCGTGGTCTGATTCGAGATCTGGTAGAGATCGCCGACGGCTTCGCTGCCTTCGCCGTAGAAGCCTCGGACGGCGAGGTTCATGTCGGTCGCGGCACGCTTGACCTTCTCGATTTCGCCCGTGATTTTCAGTGCGGGCAGGTGGAGCATGACGCTCATGCGCATACCAGTGCCGACGTTGGTCGGGCAGGCGGTGAGATAGCCGAGTTTTTTCGAGAACGCGTAGTCGAGGCCCGCTTCGAGCTTGTCGTCGATCGCGCTCGCCTCGCGCCAGCAATCGCCGAGAGAAAGACCGGCGCGCAGCATCTGCATGCGGATGTGGTCTTCTTCGTTGACCATGATGGAGAGACGTTCGTCGGGGATCGAAACCGCGACGGCGCGGGGCTCTTCCGATGCGGGAGTCGCGACGCCGCCGCTGGTCGCGGGCTTGCCCTTGGCGTGCTGCTTGGAGATCAGGTGCCGCTCGACGAGCAGGTTGCGCTCGATCGCGGGCGATTCGTGCAGATCGACCCACATGATGCGATCGCAGAGATTGGATGCGAGGATCCAGTCGCGGCAGATCTGGAGCGCACGCTCGCGATCGTCCTTTCCGGCGCGGTGAACGAAAACATGGCCGGCGAGATTGCGCGCAAGACGAACGCGAGAAGAGAGCACGATGTCGCTCGCCTCGCCTCCGTTGGTGAGCCACTCGGCGATAGCGACGCCACCCCCACCGCTCACGCCCCCACCGGAACCGGTTCCGCCGCCGTTTCCGGGGTTTTTGATCTCACCGGAATCCGGCTTGATGCGTCCGGACCGTCCGCCCTTTGAACCATCACCCTTGGGGTTGTCGCCTTTGGAAGTCACGGGTGAGGTTCTTCAGTGTGCTTTGGAAATTCCCGAAGACTGAGAAATGCGCTGGAGTTGATCGCGGATTTTGGCGGCGAGCTCGTACTGCTCGGTTTTTATCGCGTCGTCGAGCTGGCGGCGGAGGATGCGCTCTCGCTCGAGTTGCTCGCGCTTGGCCGCGAGCACCCGCGCATCTTCAAGTTCGGACTTGCCGCCACCGGACTCGCTCATCCGGCGCGGGATCTTTCCGATGTGCTGCCCCGCGCCCTCGTGGGCCCGCTCGAGCAAGGGAAGCAAAAGCGATTCGAACGCGGCGTAGCACTCGGGGCAGCCGAGAAGACCCGCCTGTCGGAACTGCTCGAACGTGAAGCCGCAGTTCGAGCACGCGGGGGTCTTTGGCTTGGCGGCTTTGGGGCGCGGCTTTTCGCCGGCGACCTGCGGCAGGATGAAATTCGTGAGCAGTTCGTTCAGGGTCGGCCCGGGGCCGGCGAGGCCTTGTTTGGCGGCGCATGCCTCGCAGCAGTGGACTTCCACCCATGCGCCGTCGCGGAGGACGGTGTCGTGGACGGTGGCTTCCTTGTCGCAGTGGTCGCACTTCATGAGGGAGCATTCACCACAGAGGCACAGAGAGAAGAGGTGAAGAGGTGAAGAGGTGAAGAGGTGAAGAGGTGAAGAGGTGAAGAGGTGAAGAGGTGAAGAGGTATTGGAAGCGTACACGGGGTGTCTACCGAAAGATTCACGCGGGATTCGGCGACGCGCTTCGGCAAAAACGAACAAGGCTCCGAAAGGAGCCTTGGGATGCGTGCGGAAGAAAGCGGGTTACTGTGCCGCGGCGGACTTCTGCTGGCGGGTGTAACCGTACTTGCGCTTGAGAGCCTTGGTGACCATGCCGGTGCGGATGGCCTTGGTCGAGGCGACGACGCGGACGTTCTGACCGTCGATGACGGCGACGATGTCCTGAAGATTCGGCTTGAAGGTGCGGCGGGTGATGCCGGTGGGCTTCAGACCGAAGCCGCCCTTGGCGACGGCCTGGCCGCGCCACGCCCGCTTCATGCCCTTGCTGACCTTCTTGCCGGTGAAATCGCACTGCCTGGCCATGGTTCGTACCTCGAAAAAGACCCGGAATAGGACCGGGTGGGGCCGAGATACTAGGCAGGATCGCCGCGGAATTCCGCCTCGGAAAACACCCTTATCGCATCAGGTTTTCGCGGCCGAGCATGACCTCCAGCGTCTGAGCGACGAGGTCGGTTTCGCGGCGAGAAAGGCTGTTGTAGAACGGGATGGCGATGGTTCGGTGGCTGACGCTCTCGGCGATGGGGAACATGCCCGGCTCGAAGCCGAACTGTTCGCGGTAGAAAGGCTGGAGATGGATGCAGGGGAAGTAGTCGCTCGCGCCCACCTCGTGGTTACGCATGCCCTTGATGATCCGGTCGCGCTCGACGGCGGTGTAGGTCGTGGCCAGTCGCACGACGAAGATGAACCAGCTCATGGTGCTTTGCGGGTCCACCGTCGGCATGATCAGGTGCTTGTTCCCGGCGAGACGCTCGATGTAATACTCGGCGACTTCGTTGCGCTTGGCGAGAATCTCTTCGAGGCGGCGGGTCTGCGCGAGGCCGAGTGCGGCATTGATCTCGCTCATGCGGTAGTTGTACCCGAGGCGCTCGTGCTTGAGCCATGAGCCGGAAGCGGTGCCGCCGGCCATCGCGTGGCCGAGCGGGCGGCCCTGATTCCGCATCGAGCGGCAGAGTTCGGCGACGCGGGCGTCGTCGGTGACGATCATGCCGCCTTCGCCGGTGGTGATCTGCTTGTTGGGGTAAAAGCCGAAGACACCGACGCGCCCGAACGTACCCGCGTTGCGCCCCTTGTGGACGGCGCCGAGCGCTTCGCAGGAATCTTCGATGAGCGGGATCTCGTACTTGGCGGCGATCTGGACGTACTGATCCATGTACGCGGGATTGCCGAAGGTCTCGACGGCGAGAATCGCTTTCGTGCGCGGACCGATCTTCTTCTCGATCTGCGCCGGGTCCATGTTCAGGGTCTTGGGGCAGATATCGACGAAGACCGGCGTCGCTCCGACAAACAGAATCGCGTTGGAAGATGCGATGAAACTGAACGGGGTGGTGATGACCTCGTCGCCGGGTCCGATGTTGAGCGCCCGCATGATGAGGTGAAGGCCGCTGGTGCCGCTGTTGACCGCGACTGCGTGGCGCGTACCGACTTTCGCGGCGAGTTCGTGTTCGAACTGTTCGACCATGGGGCCGATGGAAAGTCGGCCGGAGCGGAGCGTCTGAAGAACAAGATCCTCTTCGAGCCGCGTGATGTCGGGTCGGGAAAGGGGGATCTCGGCGTGGGCGTGCGACATGGGTGTCAATATCGGTCGATCCCTGGGAACGGAATACCGGCTGCGTCGGGAGAGTAGAACGGGAAGAAAGACTGCCCCCCAAGTAATGGAATAACGCCGACGGACAAGCCGGCGCTGGGTGAATCCGCGGTCGCTCGATCAGAGGGAGTCGGCGAGGCGGATGACTTCCTGTTCGATGCTCTCGCAGAGCGAGGCGAGCGTCAGCCCGGCAAGGTCCGGTCCGATTTCGACCTTCATTTCTCCCAGGAGCAGAGAGCGGCCGAGATCCGATGCCGGTTCGGTGCAGGGGGCGCTCGCCGGCCCCGTTGTCGGCGCGGTGTGCCCCTTGAGTTGAGCGAGCAGGCGGTTGTGGGCGGTGATGACCGAGGAGTGATTCGGCCGGTTCATGGCGCGGGCGATCTCGGGGAAGCTGAGCGTCGTGAGTCTGCGTGCAAGGTGGACGATGATGGATCGAGCGAGCACCACGCGCGGGTGGCGGCCCTTGCCGGCCATGTCGGAAAGCTCGACGCGAAGGCGGCGTGCCACCTCTGTTTGGATCACGGCGATCGGTACTGGCCGGCGGGGCCGGATCACGGATCCAAACGCGGGTTGCGTCGGAGAGCGCGTGCCCGAGACATCGAGCGCGCGGCGCACAGCTCCGGCATCGAGCCGGCCGCCGGCGCCAAGGTCGGGCATGAGGCGGGAGACGGCGAGCAACTGCATGAAGAGTCCTTCGAGTTCACGGACCGACTTCCAGTTGGCCGAGGCGAGCGCCCGGGCCCCGGATTCGTCGAGCCCGAGGCCCTTACGGGCGGCGAGCTTTGTCGACAATTCGAGCCGAAGCGCGGAATCGGGCTCTTCGATCCGGAGCA
Organism: Phycisphaeraceae bacterium; assembly: GCA_019636555.1. Classification (NCBI taxonomy): domain Bacteria; kingdom Pseudomonadati; phylum Planctomycetota; class Phycisphaerae; order Phycisphaerales; family Phycisphaeraceae; species Phycisphaeraceae bacterium. The sequence continues at coordinate 3,114,605 of JAHBXH010000001.1, forward strand.
CCGCCCCGGACATGAAACGCGAGGCGAGCGCGCTCGAAAGCCTGCGGATGTCGCGAGGGTGCTCGTCCGAAGCCAGCACGATCCGGGCGCGATCGAGCCCGACCGCGTCGAGTGTGTGCAGAAGCTCGGTCTGCGTCGCTTCTTTGTTTGCCAGGAAGTGGACGTCGTCGATGCAGAGCAGCGCGAGGCGACGGTGCGTGCGCCGGAAGCCCTCGATCGCCCCCGCTTTGAGCGATGCGATGAATTCGTTCGTGAACGCCTCGGCACTGACGCAGCGCACCTTGGCCCCGGGATGCTTTTCCTGGAATCGCGCCGCGATGCCATTGAGCAGGTGCGTCTTCCCCATGCCGCAGGCGGAATGGATGAAGAGCGGGCTGAGCGAGGCAACGTGATCGTCTTCCGCGATGCGGACCGCCGCGGCGTGCGCGAGGCGATTGGAGACACCGACGACGAAGTCTTCAAGACGGTGGCGGGGCGCGCCGGGCAGAGGAGCGGGCTTCGGTGCCGCGCTGACGCGCGGACGGGCGCTTTCGATCGGAAGGGGCTGCGCGATCCGCGCGGGCGCTGCTTCGGCGATGCGAAAGCGCAATTCCGCTTTTCTGCCTTCGAGAAGAGTCTGGCTCGCCACGCGGCAGAGGTCGCCACCAATCCTTCGCGAGATGAGATCGGCGACGAACGACGAGGGGGCGACAACCTCAAGCACATCGCCCCGCAAGCGCACCCCGCTCGCTTGCCGGAGGTAACGCTCGGCTCGATCGCTGCCGCCTTCGCGGGCAAGAGCGGCGATCAGACGGGGGGTCAGTTCGGGGCTTGATTCATTGAACGCTCCTGCTTCTCGTCGATCGCTTGTGCTGAGATTTTTTGTCGCCACGAGGATTCCGCTCTCTCGCCCACTCTGGACGACGCACAAAGACGGATCGGAGCCCCGAACTGTCCATGGCCTGCGGCAAAGTCCGTCCGTGACCGTCCTGGTCCTTGCCGCGTGCCTGTCCGGAGCATCCGATCTGCCAACTCGAACTCAGTTACCGTCCGTGCCCACCTCGAATCTCAGGCAAAGCGATACCCCGGACCCGGAATCGGGTACCGAAATACGAATCGCGTTGCAGGGCAGCGTGCGCACTTGCGCCGGCTGATCCCGGAAAATCTCGAGTCGGTCGAGTCCGTGACCGCAGAGAGAAATCTAGTGGCGATCAACCGATCAAACAACCCGCGAGAGCGCATTTCCGGCACTGCCGGCAGCGCAGCGGACGGAAAAAACAGGGCTTAGCGAGATCTAAAAATTCTTCTCCACGCTCGCACGAGTGATGCGGACAGCATGTGGACAACATCTGTCGATTGCTTGCAACAAATTGGTGATCCGTCGTTTGCGCGAATTCTGGCACGGCGCGCCGGTGTGTGATTCCACTTGATTCAGTTGCGTGCGGCGATTGATTCAGCGCTCAGCCTGATCGATTTCCGTTCACACTTCGAACAAACGCCCGACGACGGCCGATGGCCGCGAAACCGAATCGCTCGTACATCTTGATCGCCGGCAGATTCCGGCAATCGACGGCGCAGGTGATCGCGTCGATGCGCGGCTCTGCGGCGGAGATGAGGGCGAGCTCCATGAGCTTGGCCCCGATGCCGCGCCCACGAGCGCCCTTGGCGAGGCCGACGTAGACAAGCTCGAGTGCGCGCTGCTCGATCACGCGGTTCAGGAGCATGCACCCGGCCGGATGCTCGATGCCGCTTGGGTCTTTGATGAAAACGACAAACCAGATACTCGGATCGAAAACGCCGGTGGCGTAATGGCTTGCGAGAATGTCGCTGGTGGCGCGCATGCCGCAGAGCTCAGGGCAATCAAGGGTCTCGACGTACGACTCGTCGAGCACGCGCAGCAAGACCGGATCGCGTTCGGGCTGAGGCAACGACGAGAGCGGCGCGACCCGCACGTCGGTCGGCCACTCGACTTTGCGCCTCGAAGGCTTGTGCTCGACGGGGGCGAGCGAGCGGCGGCGGTATTCGAGATCGCCAACGCACACGAAGCCGGCCCCGCGGAATGCGGATTCGGCCCACGCGTCGGAGGGCTCGGGGAGCGCCTGAAGAACTCGCACAGGCGTGCCGGGGGAATTCGAAAAGTGTGCCCCGACGGCGTTGAGCAGCGCGATGCGTTCTTCGCGGGCCTCTTCGAGTGCCCTTGGTCCCGCGGCCGCGCTCTCCTGCGATGGGCTGGGCTCGGAAATGAAGATCATCGCCGTGCGGCCGGAACCTGGAACCGCAAGACACGCCTGTCGGACGCCGGCGGAGCGCTTCCCGATTTCGGAAGTGCTCACGCTCGCCCAGATACACGACAGATCGATTCCGTGCTCCGGGGCGCTGGAAATAAGGCGCTTGGCGGCGGCCTGCCGGTCTTTCAGCGATTGGCTCACGAGCCTTTGGGCCGCGGCAAGGAGCAATTCCTCACCGACTCGGACAACTGCGAAGCCGGGTGAGGGCTCGTGCCGGGCGGGCGGGTTGGGCGCTGAGCGGGTCATCGGCGAGCAAACGGGGTTCACGGACGAAAGAAACTCAAAAGTTCACCCGCGCGTGGGAAGTTTGACGGACGGGGCTTTGCAAGTAGACTAGCCTCCCCGCCTCGGAAACCGCGGATGAAGCGATGGGGCAAGTCAAGGGAACGCCTGGCCCGATTGCCGCGAACAGACGCAGGGCAGGAACGAGCGAAAGATCAGCTATGAAGTCGACCTCCATGATGCCGCAATACTTCCGGAACCCGATCTCCCGCGTTATTTTGCTCGGTGTTGCAGCCGTCGGAATCGGCGCGATGGCCCCGGAGCCCAATCCGGTGCCGCAGCGCTGGCAGTTTGATGTGTACCCGGGCAACCTGCGGTTTGCGAAGTTTGAGACGCCGGATGGGCAGCTCCGCGGCTACTTCTTCCTGACCTATCGCGTCGTGAACAACACGCGTGAGGATTTGCTTCTTGCCCCGCTATTCGAGCTCACCACGGAAAACGGTGACATCATCCGTTCCGGGCGGGATGTACCGCAGTCGGTCGTGAAGAAGATCATGGCGGAGGTAGACAATCCGCTCGCGCAGGACCAGATCTCGATCCTGGGAACGTTGCTCCAAGGCGAGGAGAACGGGCGCGAGGGAGTCGTCGTTTTTTCTGACGTCGATAATTCGGCCCGCGATATCACGATCTATGCAACGGGCTTCTCAGGCGAAACGGCTCCCTACGAAGTGAAGGATCCGAAAACCGGCAAAGTGCGCAAAGAGCTGCTCCGCAAGACGCTCAGCCTTGAGTACAAGCTCCCGGGCGATGTGACAGGGCGAGTGAACGAGCCGCTGCCACTCTTTGAGCAGCGCTGGGTGATGCGGTAAAGGCGGCTTTTGGCATCCGACAACGCGTACTGGCGGGGATTCGTCGGGTCGCCCCGGCGGGGTGGTGTGCCTAATATCTTGGCCCTGCCCGGACCGGTATTGACGCGGGCACTTTTCGAGGATTTTCAGTCATGGCACACAAAAAGGGCCAGGGTTCGACCAAAAACGGCCGCGACTCCAACCCGCAATACCTCGGCGTGAAGCTCTTCGGCGGCGAGATTGCCAAGCCGGGTTCGATCATCGTCCGTCAGGTCGGCACACCGTTCAAGCCGGGCTTCAACGTCGGCATCGGCACGGACAACACGCTCTACTCGCTGGCGGCAGGCACGGTGGTCTTCAGCGGCCGCAAGGTGCACGTGGACCCGAGCGACGAGAAGGCGGAGCGTCCGGTGTGGCTCAAGGGCGGCGAGGTGAAGAAGCCGGCCAAGGCCTCGAAGTAAGTTGCTTCAACCAAGAGTGAATCAACGGGCTCCGTGACGCGGAGCCCGGTTTGTTTTTGCGTCGGACTTTGGCCAGCTCTGATTCGAATCGTTGAGGTCGACGCCCGCAGAGCCATGAAACAACGCGCGGCGATGAAACACCCGCGCATCGATTGTCGTCTACCGTCCTGCCCAAGTCGGTCGAGTCCGCAGGACGCGCCGACGCGATTCTCCGAGGAACCGGATTATGTCAACTCGTCCACTTCGCGCCGCGCTGCTCGCTCTCGTCCTTGCTGCCGGTGTCCGTCCTGTATTCGGCGCGGAAGTCGCCGCGCCCCGGTCGGATTTCACACAGTTCGACCCTCGCGTCGATGCGCTGCTCAAGCAAATGACGCTCGAGGAAAAAGTTGGGCAACTGGTTCAATTCTCCAACGGGCGTGCGACGGGCCCGGAAAACGTGCAAGTCGATCAGAACGAATTGCTCGCGCGAGGCGGCATCGGCTCGATTCTCAACGCGACGGGCGCGAAAGAAGTCAACGCGATGCAGCGCATCGCCGTGGAGAAATCGCGCCTCAAGATCCCTGTTCTGATGGGCCTCGACGTCATCCACGGCTATCGCACGACGTTCCCGGTGCCCATCGGGCTCGCGGCAACGTGGGACCCTGCGCTGATCGAAGAGACATCGCGCGCCGCGTCGGTCGAAGCGACTTCGGAAGGCATCCGCTGGACGTTCGCCCCGATGGTGGACATCGCACGCGATCCGCGCTGGGGACGGGTCATGGAGGGAAGCGGCGAGGACACCTACCTCGGCGAGGTGCTCGCCGCGGCGTACGTGCGCGGTTTTCAAGGGAAAGACTTGTCGGACCCGACGTCGCTGCTCGCGTGCGCGAAGCACTACGTCGGATACGGCGGGGCTGATGGCGGGCGCGACTACAACTCGGTGGACATGTCGGAGCGGATGCTGCGCGATGTGTACCTGCCGCCATTCAAGGCCGCGGCGGACGCGGGCGTCGGCACGTTCATGAGCGCGTTCAATTCGCTCAGCGGCGTGCCGACTTCGGCGAATCACTTCACGCTGACCACGGTGTTGCGCGACGAGTGGCGGTTCAACGGCTTTGTCGTCAGTGACTGGACGTCGATCGCGGAACTCATCCCGCACGGGATCGCGCTCGACGGGAAGACGGCGGCGTACAAGGGATTTGCCGCGGGCGTGGACATGGACATGCAGGCGAATCTGTACGCGACGTATCTGCCGGCGCTGGTGCGTGACGGGAAGCTGAAGGAATCGGCGATCGATGAATCGGTGCGCAGGGTTCTGCGCACGAAGTTCGCGCTCGGGCTTTTCGAACATCCGTACACCGACGAGGCTCTGAGCGATTCGGTGCTGCTGCGTGCGGATCATGTGGAACTGGCGCGACGAGCGGCGGAAGAGTCGTTCGTGCTGCTGAAGAACGATCGGGCGAAGCCGATTGAGTCGGCTCCGCTGCTGCCGCTCGCGGCAGGAAAGACGATCGCGCTGATCGGCCCGCTCGCGGACAACGCGGACGACATGCTGGGTGAATGGGCGTGCAAAGGCGATAAGAAAGACGTGGTGACGCTGAAGCACGCGCTCGCCGACCGGCTGAACGACAAGCTGATCTATGCGAAGGGAACGGAAGTTCTTGGTTCTTCGGATGCGGGATTCGAAGAAGCGGTGAACGCGGCGAAACGGGCGGATGTCGTCATCATGGCGGTGGGCGAACACAGGCGGATGTCGGGCGAGGCTGCGTCGCGCACGCGGCTTGATCTGCCGGGGAATCAGCAGGCGCTCCTGAAAGCGGTACTCGCAACCGGCAAGCCGGTCGTGCTAGTTGTCTTCAGCGGCAGGCCTCTGACGCTCGCGTGGGAAGATGAGCATGTGCCGGCGATTCTGCAGGCGTGGCACCCGGGCGTTCAAGCCGGACCGGCGCTGGCGCGGACGCTCTTTGGAGAGACCGACCCATCGGGGAAGCTCACCGTGACGTTTCCCCGATCGGTTGGACAGGTTCCGATTTACTACAACCACTTCAAGACCGGGCGTCCGATTCCGGGCGAGGACGATGACGAGAAAGACTCGGGCTTTCGGTATCAGTCGCGTTACCTCGATGAAAAGAACTCCCCGCTCTATCCCTTTGGTTGGGGCTTGACATACACGAACTTTGAGTACTCCCCCACTGCGCTCGCGACGAGCGCGAAAGCGATCGGCCTCTCGGAGCTTGAAAAGGGCGCGAAGATTTCGATCGAGGCGACAGTGACCAACCGCGGCGGGCGCGCCGGAACCGAGATCGCGCAGCTCTACATCCGTCAGCGCGGCACGAGCGTCGCGCGTCCGGTCCGCGAGCTGAAGGGTTTCGAAAAGTTCCTGCTCCAGCCGGGGGAATCGCGGCTCGTGAAATTCGAGATCGGCAAAGAGCAGCTCGCGTTCTGGAACATCGACATGCAGCACACGATCGAGCCGGCCGAATTGACCGTTTGGATCGCGCCGAGCAGCGCCGGCGGCACGCCGGTGAGCCTGATGATCACCGAGTAACCGGCTCCTCGCCGACGGAATACCAAGTCATGGACCCGATCATGACTTTGGCATCTGGGTCGCCCCGATCGTGCCTCGCGCGGATTTCCAGCACGCGTTTGACGCCATGGGTGTCGGTGCGGGGCAGGCGGAGCACGAGATTCCGCTTCACCTGGAGCGCGGCGTTGGCACCGGCGTTCAGGCTTGCGGTTTCCTGAGGATCCAGAATCTCGCTCCATGATGTCGGATTCGGAACTTCTTTCCCTGTCACGGCGATCAGCTCGGACAAGCCGGATTCCCAGAGTATTTTGCCTGTTCCCGCATCCCAGTGAACAAGCGCTGATTCGGCGCCCGCGAGAGACTGCTGAGCCTTGTGCAGCCGGCCCGTGAGCTGGGCGCCACGCGATTCGAGTTCGTCGCGCGTGCGCACCAGTTCGATCTCCGCTTTTTTGCAGCGCTCGATCTCTCTTTGGGCGATCTTGTGCGCTTCGGCAATCCCGGGCAGGGACAGCGCCGTTGGCATGACCAGGAAAAGCGCAACGACGGTCGAGAGCGACACCACCGCCGTGATTCCTTTCATCAGTCCGAGGAATCGGTACGCCGGGTAGTAGAACATCGCGGCGTCGGTCAGGTGGGTCAGGCCACAGGAAAGGATGAAGGCGACAAAGAGCCAGATGATTCCCTTTAGCGCGATGTCGCGCCGGCGTAGCGCGAAGAACATCAGCGAGAGCGGGATGCAGGCATAGGCCACGAAGATCAGAAAATCGGAGACGATGTGAAGCCAGCCGAGCCAGAGCGACCAGTCACCGCATTGCCAGCGAGGCATAAACCCGTGCGCATCAAAGAGTCTCTCGATCGAAGAGAGACCCCCTTCGACCTCCGAACGCATTGGTTCCGCTGCTGCTTCCGCCGAATCTGAGTACATGCGAACACGATAACCGCAAATTCCCTCGCGCCAATGCGAAGTGGCACTTGAATCGACCGGTTTGCCCCGATCGGGTCTGCGTGCGAACCATCGGCGCAAAATCCATCGGTACAACTGTTTAGTTTGTGGGAATTGCGGAGACACCCGCTTTGAAAAGCTCACCCGTTGTTGAAATATTCTTTATCTGGAATATAATCTTTTATGGCGCGTAGCCCGACCACCTCCGACGTTTTCAATGCGATCGCCGAGCCCCGGCGGCGCCAGATCGTCGAATTGCTCGCGAGGCGAGGGCCGCACCAGGTCGGATCGCTGGTGGATCTTTTGGGCCTGCCGCAACCCGCGGTGTCGAAGCACCTCGGCGTGTTACGTGCGGTCGGGCTGGTTTCGGTCACGCGGGTCGGGCAGCATCGCGTCTACAAACTCGAAGCCGCGGAACTCAAGACTGTGCACGACTGGGCGCAAGCGTTCGAGCACTTCTGGACGCACCAGCTCGATCGCATCAAGCTGAAAGCCGAGCGCGAAGCCGCCAAGCTGCGATCGCGCCCGAAGCCATCCAATTCGTGAACCCGGAAGACGCCCGAAGCCGGGTTGACAGATTCGCTATTCTGCCGCTCGTCGCGTCCGTTCACTTTTCGCACAACAAGGAGCGCTCATGAGCTACGTCGATGGATACCTCATCCCGATTCCGAAAAAGAATATTGCGCAGTACAAGAAGATGGCGGCGCTTGGATGCAAGGTGTGGATGGATCACGGAGCGATCGACTACCGCGAATGCGTCGGCGAGGAACTCAAGACCAAGTGGGGAATCCCGTTCACCAAACTGCTCAAGACCAAGCCGTCCGAAACTGTCGCGTTCTCGTGGATTGTTTTCAAATCGAAGGCGCACCGCAACAAAGTGAACGCGGCGGTCATGAAGGACCCGCGCCTCGCAAGCTCGATGAACATGAAAAAGATGCCGTTCGATCCGAAGAAGATGTGCTACGGCGGATTCAAAACCCTCGTGTCGAAATAGGGCGGCGCTCAACGCGGCCGACCGGCAAATCTTCATCGGCGTCATCGCCTGAATCATCGTCGGTGCCGCTTTCGCGCCCGACATCGCGCACCTTCACTCCGCACTCGGTCGCGATCCAGTTCGCGATGCGACGGGCGTCCTGCCGGCTCAGCCAGTGCAGAGTGAACGGCGCATCCGCCCCGGCCTCCTCCAGAACCAGTTTCCAGGCCGGTTGCTTGTTGATTCTTCGATCGCTGTCCGGTCCGATCGAAACCGCGAGCCGGTCGAATCGGATGCTTGCTTCGGACATGATTCCCCGCGGGCGCGGCGGCGAAACCCGCTTGAGCGTGCGATCGACTACGACGTCGCGCCGACCGGATGCGTCCACCGCCTTCTTCCACAAATAGGCGAGCACGAAGGAAGCGAGCGAGGCGACGACGACCGCGCCGGAGATCGCAACGGGCGGCTCGCCGTCGTACGCGAACATCACGGCGAAAACGCCGACGAAAGAGACCGCCCCCAGGGAAAAGCATGCCGCGGTCATCGGAGCCCAGTGCACCAATCGCAGCACGGCGCGGGCGCCATCATCACGGACGAGCCAAGCGGACATCGGCTCTTCGGCGAGGCGACGTGCGCGGAATAGGAATGCGGCGGCGCCGAGCAGCACCGCGTTGAACGGGAGCGCGACCATGAGCATCATGAGCGTGCCCGGCTGAACACCGACGAGCAGGGCGCTGTTTCCGGGGTCGTTCGGGTCGAAGTAGATTGGCCGCTTCGACCCGAGCGGAAACGCCTGGATGATCCGGTCAGCGTGCTTGCGCCCCGAGCCCGCCATTCCACCGACCTCGACGACGTCTCCGGTAAAGGATGCGCTTCCGACGGAATAGGTAAACGAGACTCTCGGGTGATAGGTCGTCTTGCCCTTGGAGCCGACGCCTGTCACGATGTCGCTTGTGGTAATCGTGCCGATCGTCCGCTGCCAGGTCTGCCCCGCACGGACTTGGCGGAATGCTGTCAGCGCGAAGTACGAATCGAAACCGACCACGAACGCGCCCCAAAATGCGATGGCGATCCAGCCGACCAGAATCTGACGGCGCAGTTTGGTTCGTTCTGCGTGCGAGAGTCTGGTCGAATGCGTCATCGCATTCCCTTGTGCGGGTTCGACGTCTCTTGGTTTCAGAGTCGGGCGGAGCGCGTTACGGTGCCGCGGGCACACCGGGCTGTGCTGTCTTGGCGCCCGGGGGGAGCGCCTCGTTGTCGCTCATGACGTACGCGACCATCGCGAGGAGCATCAGAATGACGGCGACGGTCATCATCCACGGAGCGTGCTTGCGGAGGCCGGAACGGGGTCCGCCGTGGCCGTGATGATTCGGATGCTCGCGATCGTGGTGGGACATGCGGGGTTCCTTTTCGGGGGAGCATTGTACTCGAATCGAGTTCCCGATCGAGGCGTGCGAAACTTCCGAAAGAGCACAGCGGCATTCAGCCCTGCAGCCGTTTCCGCAAGACACTGAGCAGCGTCTCCGGCTCCAGATACTTCTCGGGAGGTCGAAAGTAGACCTCGGCCAGTTCATCGCTCACGGCGATGCCGCCGCCGAGAGTCTTCGCGCCGGTCTTTGCGGGTAGAACCGTCACGCTCACCTGTAGCGCCTTGCCCGCCTTTGCCAGTTCCGGAGGCGTGCGGGCGAGGCGTTCGGCGAGTTCTTTCGCGCGAGAGGCTTTGAAAATCACATCCTTCTCGCGCACGCTGATTGACTTCACTCCGAGAGCGACCGCCGCGATGCGGAGCTCGGACATGAAAAGCAGCCGATTCACCTGCTTCGGCGGTTCGCCGTACGCGCTCGTGAGGTCGGCTTTCACCTGCTCGAGCTGCTCGCGGGTCGAAGCGGTCGCGATGCGCCGGTACGCCTCGAGGCGGCGCTGGTCGCTCGGGATGTACGGCTTGGGGATGCTCGCCGAGAGCCCGATCTCGATCGAGACGGTGCTGGGTTTTTCCGGAGGCTTCTCGTTCTTGAGTTCGTGCACCGCATCCTCGAGCAGGCGGCAGTACATGTCGTAGCCGACCGCGGCAATATGTCCCGATTGTTCGGCCCCCAAAATGTTGCCCGCGCCCCTGATCTCGAGATCGCGCATCGCGATCTTGAACCCGGCGCCGAGCATTGAGTACTGCTCGATCGCGCGGAGACGCTTGCGGGCGATGTCGTTGACGCTGCGCTCGGGGGGCAGGAGCAGATAGCAGTAGCCCCGGTTTTTGGAACGGCCGACGCGCCCTCGCAATTGGTGGAGTTCGGCAAGGCCGAAGCGATCTGCATCGTTGATCACCATCGTGTTCGCCGTCGGGATATCGATGCCCGACTCGATGATGGTGGTGCTGACGAGAATGTCGGCGCCGCCGTCCTTGCTCGGACCGCGCATGAACTTCAGCATGACCTGCTCGAGTTCGTGCGGGTTCATCTGGCCGTGACCGATCAGGATTCTGGCATCGGGCGCCATCTTCTGCACGTTGTCCGCGACGCTTTTGATGTCGTGCACGCGATTGTGAACGAAAAAGATCTGCCCGTCGCGGGAGAGTTCTCGCGCGATCGCCTGCTGGATCCGCCGCTCGTTGTACGGGATCACTTCGGTGACGATCGCGCGCCGGTCGAGCGGGGGCGTCGTGAGCGAGGAGATGTCGCGGATGCCGAGCATCGCCATGTGCAGCGTGCGCGGGATCGGCGTCGCGCTCAGTGTGAGCACATCGACGGTCAGCCGCAGCCGGAGCAGGCTCTCCTTGTGCTCGACGCCGAACCGCTGCTCTTCGTCGATGACAACCAGGCCGAGATCCGCGAAGACGACGTCCTTGCTCAGGATGCGATGCGTCCCGATGATGACATCGATCTGGCCTTTCTTGACTTTCTCAAGGATTTCCTTTGCTTCGGCGTCGGTCTTGAAGCGGCTCAGACTCTCGACTTTGAAGGGGTATCCGGCGAAGCGCTGCCGGAAGGTGCGCTCGTGCTGTTCCGCAAGCACGGTTGTGGGAACCAGCACCGCAACCTGCTTGCCGAACTCCACCGCCTTAAACGCGGCGCGGATCGCGAGCTCGGTTTTTCCAAAGCCGACGTCGCCGCAGATGAGGCGATCCATCGGGCGGTGCTTGCTCATGTCCTGCTTGATCAGCTTGAGCCCACTCAACTGATCTTCGGTTTCCTCATACGGAAACTCCTCTTCAAACTCGCTCTGCCACGGCGTGTCGCCGGGGAACGCCACGCCCGGCATCGCCTCGCGTGCGGCGCGAACCCGCATCATCTCCGCGGCAAGGTCCTTCACGCTCTCGCTCGTCCGCTCCTTCTGACCCTTCCAGCGCTGACCGCCCAGCGTGCTCAGTGTCGGCTTTCCCCCGAATCCGCCGACGTACTTCTGAACGAGATCGATCTGGGTCGCCGGAACGTGCAGCTTGGCGTTCCCTGCGAACTCGAGCGTGAGAAACTCCTCGAGTTCCGGCTCCTTGACCTTGCGGCCTTCCATGTTGGCGAGCGCGGTCTCGCTGCGCCGGGCAATCTCGCGCGGCCGCTGCTGCGTGAGCCCGATGAACTTCGCGATGCCGTGATCCTGGTGCACGACAAAGTCGCCGGGCTGAAAATCGAGAAAGGTGTCGAGGGCGCGGCTGCTGCGCAGTCGAGTCGCCTTGCGGCGAACGGTGAAGCGGTTTAGTAATTCGTGGTAAGGCACGAATGCGGCAGGTTCGGTTTCGCCCCAGATGAATCCGCGGTGCAGGTATTCGATCCGCGATTGGATTGGCCGCTCCGGCTCCTTTTCTGCCGCGGCGAGCAATTCCTTCAACCGCTGCTCCTCGCCCTCGTTCTGGCAGAAAACCGTCACGGTGCACCGCATCGGCTCGGTGGTCATCGCGATAAGTTCGCTGACGGCGACTGTCGCCTCGCGATCGAACGCGTCGAGCGCACGCACTGGAAGATCGATCCGTACATCTGCCGCGCCCGCACCCGCCGAAAACTGATTGATCTCGGCGATCGCGTGAAACCGTGACTCGAGAATCTTGAGCACCGCCGGCGGACCGAAGAAACCCTTGGAATCGCTGAGTCTTTCGTAGTACCCGCGCCCCTGCTCCACCACTTCCATCGTCTCGTGCAACAACGCGACCGACTCGGGCGGAATCAACTGAAGAAAATTGAGCGCGTCATCTCCCGGGAGTGCGAGCTTGACGTCCGCCGCGACGAGATGCGCCGAGTCGATCGCCCGATCGGCGCCCATGGTTCCGATATCGATTTCGTTGATCCGTTCGATCTGATCGCCGAAAAAGTCGAAGCGGACGGGGCTCGCGGAATCGCCTGCCGGAAAGATGTCGATGATCCCGCCGCGGACCGCAAAATCGCCTGCTTCTTCAATCGCTTCAACCCGCGAGTAGCCGGCGTTGTCGAGCCAAGCGATGAGCGCTGTCGGCGAAATCTGTTCGTCCCTTCGAACGGCTCTCGAAACCGCCGCGAGCTTCGCGGCTGGATGGACGCCCTGCATGAGTGCCTGGATCGGCGCAACGACGACCGCGGGCCGATCCGGGCGCACGCCCGAAATCTCGCGCACGACGGCGAGCCGCTCGGCGAGGGCATCGGGGACGGCCGCGCCGTCCGCAGGAAGCGATTCGAGCGCCGGAAGTCTGAGCGCGAAGGCCCCCAGCCCGCGCAGTTCATCGAACGATTCGTCCGCGTCGTCCAGGTGCGCACAGACGAGCACGATCGGGCGTGACAACTCGCTAGCGAGTGCCGCGGCGAGCAAAGTTGTCGACGAGCCGCTCGAGCCCGACGCGACCACACGCTTTCCTTGAGCCAGCACCGCCGCGAGACGCGCTGTCGCCGGATCTGTGCGCGCACGCGAAAGAACGCTCGTCGCGTCCGGGTCACTGGCCTGCCCCGCCGTTCTTTCGCTCTTCTTTGCCAACCGATTTTTCCCGAGCGCGCAGGCGCGTGCCGCCCGAGCGAGACGCTCGCCCGGCCGGTCGGACGCATGCAAGTTGCCAGATGCTACCACCGCCCGGCAACCCGCGCTGCGAACGGACGGTTTCTTCGCGCAAAGCGGCGAATCAGTCAACCACAACAAACGGCCGGACTTTTTCGAGAAGTTTCGGACCGATTCCTCGAACCCGATCGAGGTCTTTCACCGCTTTGTACCGACCGTTCTTCTCGCGATCTTCCACGATGCGTGCCGCCAGGCCGGGCCCGATTCCCGGGAGCGATTCCAATTCCGCAGCCGTCGCCGTGTTGACGTTGATCGGCCCTTTCTTCGCGCTCGCGACCGGCTCTTCCTTGACCGGCGATGCTTGCAATTGCGTCATGACCGGCGCATCGCGAGGAGGCAATTCGGTCACGATCGGCTTCGGCGACGAAGCCCGTCCCGGCTCAGGCTTCGCCGCAGCCTGAACCTCAGCTTTGTGCTCACTCGCGAGAACGGGCTGAATCGGTGGCGGCGTCCCCGCCGGGACGCGGCGTGCCGAGACCGACCACGCGAGTCCGACGGTCGCGGCACCAACAACCAATCCGGCCCCGATCCAGCGGACAGGTCCATAGGTCCAGTCTTCGATCACGTCGGTCGGCTTTCCGCCCATGGCCGAAAAGAATACCGAATTGTGACTACAGCGCGGGCGCCTTGCCTTCCCGCAGCGTTTGGAGCAGTTGCGCCAGCCTCTGCCCGGAGGCCTTGGGCGCTCCCGCCGTGTTCAGGATGCCGCCGAACGGCATTTCGGGCGACCGCGCGCTCGGCGGAGCGTCGGCCAAGTCCTGCCAGCAGATGCTCTGCACGCTCGGCTTTGAAACTAGTATCGAAATGACGTCGGCCAGCCAATCGGCCTGCACACCTTCGGACCAGGGGGAGCGCCAGCGGCCCGCAGCGTGCTCTCGCGCGGAAATGACTACCTGCTCGTCCTCGTCAGCCGCGGTTTTCGTGTCGGAAGCGGAAATCGAAATCGGAGCGCTCGGCGCGCCCACCGCGGTGATGTGCAATGGGCGCTCCATCGCCGCGTAGCGGTCGATCAGGCTCGAGATCATCATCAGATCGCGCGCCGATTGCCCCGAAACTGGCGCGCCGATTTGCAGCCGCAGGCCCAGCCCGTCCACGCCCAGCCCCAGGTTCAGCACGCTCTCGGCGTAGAAAGTCGGGGGCAAACTCTTGCGGTCGTGTGCGAAGTACTCACCCCAGGGCTCCTGAATCTCAACGAGGATTTTCCCCTGCGGATGGATCTTCTTTGTCAACAGGATGCAGACCTTGGTGAGATCCATGATCTGTTCGTAGCTCAACTTGACGTTCGAGTTGACATGCAGCCCGGAGCACACCGTCCAGCGCGTCACCGTTCGCCGGTAGCGCGTTACGACCTGCGTGATGTGCTCAACCATCATGTCGCGAAGCGTTTCGTAATCGTTTTCCCAGATGTAAATCCATTCGGGCAAGCACGCGGCTCGCAAGTCGAGAATGGGACCGGCGTTCACTGTCTTCTTCGCGTTGCGTACCGCCCATTCGATCCAGCGATCGGTCGCGCCGAAGCTCAGTTTTCCTTCAACGGGTTCGAGGTCGCTCCATCGAACCGGCATTTGCAAGAAATCGAAAGCCGTCGCCGCCTTGACGAGAGGCTCCGAAAACTGCCCGGGGTTGATTGCGATGCCGATCTGCGGCGCGCCCGGGACCACAGCGGTTCCCATTCCCGGCACAACCACGTGCTGGCCGGCCGGCGGCGGATCCCCGATCAGCTTCGTGTAGCGCGCCTTCGCGTCTTCGAAGACCTGACCGGTCAGACGCCCGGGCATCTCGCGCATCGCGTTCATCAGGCTCAGCTTTTCGGAAACGTCGAGGGCGATGGCCAGCGCTTCCCAGGCGAGCTTGTCGGCCCACGCACGGGCGCTCGGCTGAGCGGAACCTCCGGCCGAAACCGAACCGGACCGGTCCGCGACCAACGCTTCACCGAACTTGAGCCGCGCCGCTTCGAGCTGGACGAGCGCGGGGTGATCGGGCGCAAGCTCGAACATTCCCCACTCCTCCAGCTTGTTGAGGGTGAGCATGATGCGGTGGCGCGCAAGTTCAAGGCTGAGCAGGTACGGCTCCTCCCGCTTGGGCAGGAAGCAAGTCCGCAGCATCAACTGTCCGAGCGAAGGCACCGGTGCCGGGAGCCCGGGCACACCGGGTGAGGGGGGTGAGGGGGGAACGGCGGGTGGCGCCGGCACATCCACAAGCAGGCTGATGCCCGCGGCCTCGGGACCCTGCTTGGTGCAGATGAGCAAGCCGTTCTCGAAGCGGATTTCCGCCTGAGCCGGCATGTCGTCATTCCCAATGAGATGCTCGCCGCGCAGCTCGAAGCTGGTTCTCGGGAGTCCTGCGGAATCGAAGACGGCAAAGCTGAACATTCCGGCGCAGGCTCCCGCTTTCTTCGTTCGGGTGAAACGAGCGAGGAGTGTACGTCGCATCGGCCGCGACTCGCGAGATTTCCGGCGTGTAACCTTTCGGGTTCCCAGCCCCGCCGCCAGTCGGGTATTCTCCCTTCACTGCACGATTCTGCCTCCCACCGCTTTCATGCCACATTCAACGGAACGGCCTGTTACCTGCACCGACCTCGATCTTCCCGGCAAACGCTCGGGCAAGGTACGCGACGTCTACGACCTGCCGCCGGACTCGATGGGGCCGCGGCTCTTGATCATCGCAACGGACCGGATCTCGGCGTTCGACGTCGTCATGCCGACGCCCCTCGCCGGCAAGGGCGTGATCCTCACCGAACTCTCGACTTTCTGGCTTCGAATGATCGCCGAAAAGGGGCTCGCGCGAACGCACTTGATTTCCTCGGAAATCGCCGGAATACCCGACGAGGCATTTCGAGGCTCGGGGTTGAAGCCCTCCGACCTCGAGGGACGGAGCACCATCGCACGAAAGTGCAGGGTGATACCGATCGAATGCGTCGTCCGCGGCTATTTGGAAGGTTCGGGGTGGAAGGAATACCACGAATCCGGGGCGGTCTGCGGCGTGCAGCTTCCTTCCGGGCTGCGTCAGTGCGATCGGCTTCCCGAACCAATATTCACGCCGGCCACGAAGGAAGAATTCGGGAAACACGATGAAAACGTGACCTTTGATCGCGCTGCCGAGCTTGTGGGCAGGCGGGTTCTCGAAACTTTGCGCGATACTTCCATCAGGATTTATCTCGCCGCCAGCGAGCATGCCGCGGCACGTGGAATTCTCATCGCGGACACGAAGTTCGAGTTCGGTATCCCGCTTGGGACGGATGGGGAACCGACCGACTCGAGCCCGATGCTCGTCGACGAAGCGCTTACCCCCGACAGCTCGCGGTTCTGGCCGGCGGATCAGTACGAGCCCGGACGCCCCCAGAAGAGCTTCGACAAGCAGTTTCTTCGCGAGTACCTCGAAACTCTCGTGGATTCCGGAACATGGAACAAGCAGAGTCCCGGACCCCAACTTCCGGCGGAGGTCGTCCGCGGCACAATCGGCAGATATCGTGCGGCGCTCGAGGCCCTCAAACGCTCATAGGTCCAAACTTATTTCTGCTCGAGTTCTTGGACATTCTGCCGCGACTTCCGCTTGCGATAGTCCTCGATCATCGCGCGATGCTCCGCCATCCCCGGCGGCTCGACAAAGAGATTGTCGAACCTTTCGCCGTTGACCGCGAGGCTCTTGTCCTGCGGATCGCGGAACCGCTCGACCACGAGGTCGTAGGCAAACCGGCGGAGGTCGTCGGGCGCTGCCTTAAAGACCGCCGCGGCCTCGTCGAGCCCGAGCATGCTCATGAACTGCACAAACGTCGCTCCCGCCTGAATCCGGAAATCCGGCTCCATGATGTCCATGCGGGCGTTCGCGGTGTCGACGGCGCTGGCGTTGCGCTGATTCTTCATGAAGTACGCGTGCGACTGCGCCGCGTAATCCATCTGGCTGCGGAATTGCTCGTCGTCACCCGCGAGCAGCGCCGTGAACGCGCCGATCAGGGACGCCGTCACTTCGGAAACCGCAACATTGGGTGATCGCTGGCGATCGGCGAGTTGGGCCTGAACGAAGTCCTCGAGCGGCACGCTGAACTTGCGGGGCCGGTCCGGATCGTTCAGGTTCATCCCGCCCCATGTGGCGAGGTGGCGGTAGTACTTCTCGGCCACGTCCTTCATGCCCAGCCGGTAGAAATACAGGATGACGTCGGTGAAGAAGTTCTCGTATCCGGCGGCATACATGGTGTACGCACGATCCGCGGTGTCCCACTTGCTGCGCCCCACGAGCTCCTGCATGATGTCGGCGTACGTTTGCGCAAAGCTCGGATCGGGAATCTCGAGGTACATTTCGGCGGCGCCGACGTTGAAACCCAGATAGTCAAAGTAGATCTGCCCGTAGCGATACAGGTCCTGAACGGCCTGGATCACGATGCGATCGGTGTTGGTGAAGTCAAAGTCTTTTTCCGATCGTGCCGTCGCGCGCAAGAGACCTCGCTCGACCCCCTGCGCCGACCAGTAGAGCGCGTGCGATGCGGGGACGCGCCAGTCGATCGGCCCGTACTTCCGCACGAAGCGGATCATCTGGCCCGGCTCCATGTTGTAGCTGGTTTCGAGGATGTACCGGCGAGCGAAAGGCAGGTACGCGTCCCACGCGGACTTGAGCGCCGGGTCGCGTACGAGCGCGAGCATCGCCTTCATGCGAGCGCTCATGGATGCTTCGGCGATCTTGCCGCTCGACGAACGGAGCACGGCCTGGATCAGCTCGTAGCGCCGGAGCAACGTCATGACGTTCTCCGCATTTGCCTGCGAATCGGAACCTATCGCCCCGTGGTCGCCGACATCTGCCACGATCCGATCCAAAAGCGTTTGGACCGATGGGGTCTTCTCGATGACCGCGCTCAGATCGCGCGGCGCATCGGCGATCGGCTGAAGGAATGCGACCGTCTGTTCGATCGCGTGCTCGCGCGAGCGATCCTTGAAGTCACGCGCGGGAGGCTGCCCGAGTACGGTGGTCCACTCCTCGGCCAGTTTCATCTTGTAGTAGCGATTGGCATCATCGGTGATGCCCCCGATCTTGTGGAGGAAAATCCAGGCGAGCTCCTTGTGCAGGAGCATGTCGTTCGGGTTCGCGACGATGCCCTTGTTGCGCAGGAGCTGGATGCCTTTCTGAACCCAGTACCAGCGTTCGGCGCGGGTCTGCGTCGAAACCGAGATGTTGTACGCCATGTTCCAGGCGTGAAAGACCCACACGCGCGGGAACCGAGGCTGGAGCCGGGTGATGGCTTCCGCCAATTGATTCAGCTCGAAGAACTTGCCTTCCTGCTTCAAGTCGTTCGCCCGGATCCAGAGGAAATTGACGAACACGCCGCGGAACGCGCCGAGCGCGATCCCGAGCGCCACTTCCGGCGGCTGCCCTTCCTCGACGCGATCGGTGTACGCCAGCTTGTTCCGGCTCGCGACCGACGCCATCTGAACCGAGAACACGACGCTTCCCGCCGCGGCGAGCAGAACGCAGAGAAGGGCGACGATCTTGGCTGGTGTGAACCGTGTCATGGTGGAAGGCCACTCTCTCTAGTTACCCGAGTAGATGGCGAGTTCGCGCGAGCGGAAGATCAGCGACCCGATGACGAACAAAATGACGACCAGCAGAATCAGGAGAACTCCCCCGGTCGCGACGCTCGACCACGGCAGAAGGACCCCGTCCACGAGCCGCTGCGCCGGGCGCAGATCGGCATAGAACCGGAACGGTGCTGAAACACCGTTCGCGATCTTGTCGATCACCCAGAAGAACGCGATGTCGTGACCCTTGTTGTCCGTAATGTTCCAATTCTCGAGAGCATTCTGGATAAATCCAGCACTCTCGGCGACGAGGAATATCCCGAAGGCCGTCAACGTCGCCACGGAGAATGACAGGAAAGTGCCGGCGAAGACCCCCGCCATGGCCACGAACGCCGTCTTCAACCACAACACGGCGAAGACCCGGATGAAGTTCACGCGGTAGCTGCCCGCGGCATACGAGACTTCCAGGGCGTCGAGCGCGAAAAATGTCGCGCTCGGGTTGGGAATCCGATTGAAGAAATCACCGTTGACGATGCTGACGATCAGCACGCCTTCGTCATTGATCACGCTCGGACTGAGCGTGATGCTGTGACTCTGCGCGAGCGCGACTTTCTCGACGACGGAAGTTCCGTTGGCGGGAAAGAGAAACGTGAGAAGATACTGGAGATCGGGCCGGTTGCTTCCCGACTCGGGGCGGAAACGCAAAATGATCGGCACGCCGCGGTCTCGGGCGCTCTTGAGACCCGTGAACGCGAACACGCGGTCACGCCCGGGCTCGATTGTCCGATACTCGATATTGATCGCGCGGATCAGATCCGCCCGCGCGCCCTCGCGGTCGGCCGGGTCGGAACCGAAATTGGGCCGGTTGTGCTGCTCGGCCTTGACTCGTGCTTCGACACTCTCGGTGATCGCCTTTTCGTCCAGCGCCGGCAGTTCGGGATACTCGGTGACGCGCGCGGTCAGCACCTGCGTCTCCAGAATGCGACGATCCGGCGACATGATCGTCCCGTCCGAAGTCACAAAAGCTTCTCGTTCGCCCTGCGCGGGGCTTGCCCGCAGGTATTCGGTGAACAAAAAGACCGCGCACCCGGTGACCCCGAGCAAGACCGCCGAGAGCGTCACCACGCCGAGCCATTTCCCGAGCACGTACTGCCACGCAGCAACCGGCTTGGTGACCGTTTGCCAGATGACCCGGTCCCGCTGCTCGGTCGCGACCGTGTATACCGAGAAAAGCACCGTCAAGACCGCGATGATGGTGTAGGAGAGCCCCGTGCCATACTGAAGAAAGCTCTGCACCCGATAGCGAAGGGCCTGATTCGGATCGAGCAGCAACGGCAGCGCCGCCAGGAGCAGAACCAGCAACACGACAAAGACCGCGGATATCTTCATTCGAACGGCCTGATCGAGCGTGTTCCTTGCGATCGAGAAGACCTGGTGCGGCGCAGAAAGCAGAACGCGGCACGCCGCAACCAGCGCGAGGAAAACCGCCCAGAGGGCTCCCGCCCCGATGACAAAGAGCACCCACGTCCGGATAGAGGGGAAGAGCGAACCTGCAAAGAACGCCCCTACGAGCGCGAGAGTGATCGCCGTGTAGGAAAGCCCGAGCCCGAGCCAGATGACGAGGATCGCGAACAGCGCAGCGCCGACGACCGGAGCGATGATCTGCATCGTCTCCGCCTTGCGCGCGAGAACCGAGTTGATCGCTCGCACCGCCATCTGTGCGTTGGAATCTTCCGCCGTCGGGATGTCGTTCTTGACAACCGGGCTCGATTCTCCACCGGCGCCGGAATCGACGGCGGCCGGTGATTCTTCCGGAGGCGGCGCTTGGTATTCGAGCCGGGGCGCTTCGATCTTGTGCAAGACCGAATAGGTGATCAGCCCCGAAAGACAGGCGAACGCCACGACTCCCGTCGCGATCAGCTTGAACAGCTTCGATTTTTGAAGCCGGTCGAGTGCGCGGATGCGTTCCCCGAACGTCACGGGCTTTGCCTCCCCGTCGAATCGCCTTCTTCGCCCGTGAGACGCGAAATGATGTCGGTGTCGACCGCTTCCGGAGGCCTACCTGGCTTTGTGTTCGGTTCGGATCTCGGCTCGGCCGGCTGCTCTGCGCGCGTCGGCAACGACGGTCCGTGCTCCGACGACTCTGACGACGTCAGCGCACCGATGATGTCGGCGTCCGGCCCGCTCGGGCGAACTTGCTCCGCACGCACGGCCGGGTGAACAACGGCGGCCGCGGGAGGTTCTGGCGCGGACTGCGCGGTCAACTGCTCGATCAATTGATCGCCCGACGCGCGCGATTCTTCCCCGAGCAGGAACGCCGCGGTCGGGCCTCCCGACTGAGCGCCCGATGTCGCGACATGACTCGATCGCGCCTTCTCCACGATCTGAAGAAAATATTCTTCGAGCGATTGGCGCGGATGCGAAACGCGGCGGATGCTCTTGCTCCCCGCCGTCCGCCGACGGATGACCGCGTCGATTTCCGCGACGGTGTCTTCGTCGAGCGTGTCGGTTTCGATCGTGGTTCGATCTTCGACTTCAAGAAGCGAGTCGCAGGTGCCTTCCTCGCGCTTCTGGCCGCCGTACAGCACGACCATCCGGTGGACGCAATCCTCCACGTCCGCGAGCAAATGGCTTGAAAGCAGGATGGTTTTGCCCCGCCGGCCGAGCTCGATGATCAGGTCTTTGACCTGGCGCGTTCCGACGGGATCGAGACCGGTCGTGGGCTCGTCGAGCACGAGAAAATCGGGGTCGTTGATCAGCGCCTGCGCGATGCCGATTCGCCGCTGCATCCCCTTCGAATAGTCGCGCACCGGGCGGAACTGAGCCCCCGCAAGCCCGACCATGTCGATCAGTTCATCGATGCGTCGCTGCCTCGTGCGGTAGTCGAGCTGAAAGAGCTTCGCGTAGTAGTTCAGCGTCTCACGGGCATTCAAGAACTGGTAGAGGTACGACTCTTCCGGCAGGTAACCGATGCGCCTCTTCACCGCCACGTCCGTCGGCGGCTTCCCGAAGACCGCGATCCTGCCGCTCGTCGGGCGGAGAAGCCCCAAGATGATCTTGATCGTCGTCGATTTGCCGGATCCGTTCGGCCCCAGCAACCCGAACACCTCGCGCGGACGGATCTCAAACGAGAGATTCTCGACCGCCCGCGCGTTCTGACGCAGCCAGAAGTCCTTGAAGACCTTCGTCAGGTTCTGACAAAGAACAACCGGACGCCCGCTGGCGGCCTGACTCTCGGCGGTGGACTGAGAAACAACCATCGCGTCCTCCGGCGCTATTGAGCGAAGCTCGAATTCGGCGTCGTGTTGAACTCCGTCGCGCGCTGGAGGGCTTCTCGTTGCGCGCGAGCATCCTGTGCCGCTTTCAGGCGTTCCGCGGTCTCACGCTTCTTCGCCAGGTCGAAATCTTCGGTCAATTGCACTTCGAGTGTGCGGACATTCTGGGGGACAACCAGCAGCTGAACACTGTCGCGATCCAGGAATGCGCTCAGCGCATCGGTCCACTCGCGATTCAGCATGACGCTCGGGTTCGAGCGATACTGCGTGAGTTTCGCCCTGAAGTTCGCGAGTTCTGCGCGGCGCTGATTCACCACTTCGCCCTTGTACTGCCGCGCTTCGCTGATCATCCTCGCGACCTCGCCCGACGTTTTGTTCTCGATCACATTCCCGTCGATCGTCACCGGACGCCCCTCGAGCATTTCGTTGATCGTTCCGAGGATCGACGCTTTCGCCTTCTCGTCGTCGTTCGCAACGGCGAGTTCGTACGCATCGATCTGCGCGATCAAGTAGGGCTCGATTTCGCCGGCCTGCGCATTGAACAACTGCTTCACGCCCGTCTCCGCCTGCTCGATCGCCTTCCGCGCATTCGATGCCGCGGACTGCACGCTGTTGAACGCCTCGCGGACGTACATCGGGGGCGTGACCGTCGTGAGCTGGAACTGATTGATCTGGATTCCCGATTCCAATTCGTCGAGCTGCTTCTGTGCGATGCCCCTGGCGATCTCTGCGACGTGACCGGTCTCGCCCGCCGCCTGCCGGAGCAATTCCTCGACTTTGGTCTGAGCGACCGCGCGAACGATGCCGTTGCTGCACGCGGCGGTGACGATCGCCTTCTCCTGATCGGGAAGCACGTGCTCCGCGAACAACTCGGGCCGAGTCCGCTGATACTCGACGCGCCACTGGGCGTGCGCCAGGTTGGCGTCGGCCGTGATGAGTGAGCCGTCGTTGTCCGGCTTGAGGCGCGGATCCTTGCTCAGGTTTTCGATCGACGTGCCCCTGGCTTTATCCGAGACCAGCGGCCAGAACTGCGAATCCAGTGTCACGCTCTCGGTGCCCGTGTTGACCTTCACCAGTTCGCCCACCGGGAACGGCCACGACAACTGAAAACCCGGGGGCAGGTTCGGCGATTCAACGCGACCGAACACCAGCCGGATCGCCCGCTGACCTTCTCTCACCGATTGCAGGCCGCTCCCCAGGAACAGAATGAAGAGCACGATCATCGACAACTGCACAATGCGCAGCGTCACCGTCAGGGCGTCGGACAGCGACTTGTTCGCCGTCGCCATCAGGTCGTCGGTCGATTGCATCGGCGCGCTGGTGCGCGAGAGCTGCACGCTGGCCCGTCTTGTGCTCACCGGCCGGCCCGTTTCGCCCTCGTCGGGAGATCGCACCGGATTGGTTGGATCAAAGGCGTCGTTCACCGCGCGCCCTCCGTGCCGGCAGACTTGCGCTCCTCGGTCCCGGGGATCAGCTTCAGCGTGGGATCAGAATTGAACGAAGACGATTTCGAACCACCCGCCGCGCCCGACCGCAGCTTGTCCATCGACGTCAGCGACAGCATCTCAAAGCCCGGCAGACTGTCGGGGAGAACCAGCGTGGTCCGCTTGCTCAGGGTGGTCTTCAGGAATTCCACGTTCCTCAGGAATACGGCTAGTTCGGGGCTCTCGTTCATCTGCTCGAAATATTGGCGTGCCTCACGATCGCCCTGGGCCCTGATTTCATCCGCACGCCGCTTCGCGAACGCCTGAATCCGCTGCGCATCGGACTGCGCCTTGCTTCGGATCGCCGCCGCACGCGAATCGCCCTGGCTCTCGAGCTCCTTGACCAGCTTCTGGCGGTTCTGGATCATCGCGTCCATCGTCTTGTTGGTCGTGTCCTCGGGTAGAACGATCCGATTGATGCCGACGTTGACGGCCTCGATGCCCTGATCGGCAAGAGACTGCCCGCCCGTTGTCGCAGCGCGCAACGCCTGCAGCACCTGCGCCTCGAGTTGAGGGATTCTGCTCCCCTTTTCATCCGCCGAGAAGAGTTCGTCCATCCGGAACCGGCTCGTGACTCCAAGCGCGCTGCGCAGGCTGTCGCGCAAGTAGTCCTCGGCGCGACGGAATTGATCCTCGGCCCGGTCGCCCGCGTTCGAGAAACGCTGAAAGAACTTGAGCGGATCCTGCACGCGCCATGTGGCGAACGCCTCGACGATGATCTGGCGTGCGTCGGCCGTCTGCTGGGTCTCCGATCGAGTCTGCACGAACCGGACGCGACGGTCGTAGGTCGTCACGTTCTGAATCGGGTAGGGCAGCTTGTACTTGAGACCGGGTTCGGTCTTGATCGCGCCCTCACCGGCCTTGCCAAAGGTCGTGAGCACCGCGATCTCGGTGAATCGCACGGTGTACGTGCACATGTACGCCACCATGGCAAGAACAAACAGACCCGCGAGAATGATGACAAAGGCTTTTCGCACCTGAAAACTCCCGAGCGCCGAGCGCTCAGCAATGAATGACAATCAGTTCGGGATATCGTCCTGCTTGATTTCTCTGAACACGTCGGTCCCCGACTGACGATCGAACAGCTGCGTCGTCAAGCGAAGGTCGGGAATCCTGTCGCTGGTGATGTACACGCGGCTGTCCGCCATCACCACCTTGAGCGCATCGAAATACAGCGAAGCCTTGAACACTTCGGGCGATGCCAGAAAGCTCGCAAGCTGGCCGGCATAACGCTCCGATCGCGCCCACTCGCCCATGTGGCGCTTCCACCGGTCGGCTTTCGCTTCCGCGATGAACCCCGCCGCGGCGCCGCCCGCCTGATCGAGCAGCTTCTGGATCGCGAATTCTTTTTCGTTGATTTCCTTCGCGCTCGCGTTCGCCGCGCGCAGTTTGTCGAGTGCATCGAAGTCCGCGATGATCTGGTCGGAAAGCCCGACACTTCCAACCACGTCCGTCAGAATCTTGATCGCGTCCGCCCTGGCCCGGTCGATCTTGGCCTGCCGGTTCTGCTCGGCGCCCACCACCGCTTCGAAATCGTTCGCCACTTTCTTCGGCGGGTGCACGCCCGCGACGCCCAGTCGCACGATCTGAATCCCGGGGCCACGACCCTTTCCGTCCGGGCCGGGGTTGAGCCGCGCGAACGCCGTTTCGATCCTCTCCGTCAGATCCTGATTCACCTCCGCTCGCTTCGGCCCGAGGATGTCATCGACGCTCAGCGTGGCCATGTATCGGATGATCTCGCGCTGCGCCGTCGCACGGAGCAGATCATCGCGAACCGAAGGCGCGCCAAGCTCTTCAAAGAGCTCAACGTTGGAGATCGAATAAACCAGCGGTATCTCGAGCGAGAGGACCGACAGGTCGCGCGCCGCGCCCGTCGATTCCGCGGACTGCAATCCCGCCGAACCCGACGGCCTGACGAGCTGGTATACCTCTTCCCGCGCGTGGTCGTTCGTCCACAGGATCGCGCCGCTACCCGTCGGCGCCTGCGTCGCGAGCGAGATCTCCCGGAGCCCCGTCGTCGTCTCGGCCGTTCCGATCTCTTCGCCTTTTTCGTTCCGCAGAATCTCGAC
Source organism: Phycisphaeraceae bacterium (assembly GCA_019636555.1). Classification (NCBI taxonomy): domain Bacteria; kingdom Pseudomonadati; phylum Planctomycetota; class Phycisphaerae; order Phycisphaerales; family Phycisphaeraceae; species Phycisphaeraceae bacterium. The sequence goes on from JAHBXH010000001.1 coordinate 3,140,167, forward strand.
CGGGATCACGACCTGATCGATCGGCCACGGCCACTTGATGAGAAGCCCCGGGCCCACATCATTCATCACCGGCTTCCCGAATCGCAGCACCATCGCGCGCTGATACGGCAGGACAACCGTGAAACACGAGAGGCCCCACAAAACCAGCGCCCCCCCCAGCAACAGCGGCAAAACGGCCCGGCTCAGCAGCCGATAGAGCCACGTCGAAGAAACGTCGTAGCCCAATTGATAGTTGATCGCCTCGTTGATCGACTTCGCGACAGCTTCGGGCGCCGCAAAGAATCCGAGCAGTCTCGAATTGAACGCCGGGTTCGGGATATCCCCGGCCTTGCGCGGGCGATAGATCTCGAGCAGGAAGTTCAGGAACACTTCCGCCCCCAGCACCATCAGCACGATCGGAAGAATAAATCGCAGGTACCGGAGCGGCCCGTCCGGTCCCACGATGTCCGCGATGTGCGCCGCGAAGATCGCGATGCACATCAGCGACACGCCCGCGGCCATCGCGCCACCGGCGCGAAGATTGGCCCAAACCGGCTGGCGCGCCATGCCGCCCGCGTATCGGGCCAACAGGAACATGGCTGCCGCGACTCCGGCCTCGACGCTCATCGCCCAGCCGCGCATCGCAGGCGCGTCGTGGTTGTTCCGAAGCGCCCACCCCTTCGTGTAGCCGATCCAGCCGATCGTGATCAGCGCGCCGCCGATGAGCACGCTGACGATCGGGAAGAAAACCCGGTACATCGCCCGCAGCCGGCGCGCCGCAACCTTGAAGTCGTCCCCGGTCGATTCAAAGACGCTCGCCGACGCCGCGTCGCGTCCCAGCGTTTCCACCTCGATCGCTTCGATCCGCTCGCGTCGGGCCTGGTCGAAAACAATGCCGAGTGCAAGCCAGGCGACCACGCCGACCGCCGCAAACAAACCCACGGTCATGGCGGAATGGTCGTTCGCGAGCGCCGCATAGATGACCAGCGCCGCCGCGGCGACGCCCTGGATGGCCATTCCGAGAAAACTGACGCCCGTGGCTTTTTGGTAGCTCAGATAATCTGCGCGCATCGTGTGGGTCCGCGTCGGAAGCCCCCAAAGAACTCGGGGGCGGAATAGACAGTGAGCCTCTATGGTAGAACGCGACAACGGGAGCGTTGCCGCGTCCAACAAACGGATGGAACGCTGTCCCCGGGACCCGTCGCGCCATCCGTACCGAGCGGGCCGCGCAAGAACCACGCGGACCCGGATCGGACCCGAGTTGATACGCTCGAGTTTCCGAGCGGTTCGACCGAACCGACGAGTCGAAACGCGCGAACGGAGAGCGGGACCGCGGACGCACCGCCGGTTCGGGGAAGTCTTTCCTCCGGCTTGCTAGCCTTCCTGCTTCGATTCTCCGGCTCCGGAGTCCTCTCTCCGTATGAATTTGCGCGTCCTTGCAATCGCCCGAAATACGTTCATCGAAAGCCTGCGTCAGCCGGTGCTTCTCATGCTGGTCCTGGCCAACGGGATCCTGACCATCCTGATCACCTGGATGTCGGCCTTCAGCCTCGCGGACATCGAGACCGCCGAAGTTCAGGGCGACAACAAAGTGCTGCTCGACGTCGGGCTCTCGACGGTCTTCGGCTGCGGCGCTCTGATCGCAGGTTTCATCGCGACCGCCGCCATCAGCCGCGAGATCGAGAACAAGACCATCCTGACCATCGTGAGCAAACCGATCTCGCGCTGGATCGTGGTATTCGGAAAATTCCTCGGCGTGAGCGGCGCGATCCTCATCGCCACGGTCATCATGCTCACCTTCCTGCTCATGGCGGTGCGCCACGGCGTCATGAGCACCGCCGCCGACTCGGTCGACATGCCGGTCGTCGTCTACGCCCTCGGCGCGGTCTTCATCGCGGCGATCGGCGGCGCCTGGGGCAACTTCTTCTACCGCTGGAATTTCCCGCAGGTCATGACGCTCCTGCTTCTGCCGCTCATTCTCATCGCCTACGTGGCGATGCTCTTCACCCACAAGGACTGGAAATTTCAGGGTCTCATCGTCGACTTGAAACCGCAGATTCTCACCGCCTGCGCGTGCCTCTCGATGGCCGTGCTCGTCCTCACCTCGATCGCCATCGCCGCCTCCACGCGGCTCGGTCAGGTCATGACGATCGTCGTCTGCATGGGAGTCTTCGTGCTCTCGCTGATGTCCAACTACTTCGTCGGGCGAGAAGTCTTCGTGAATCAGGTCGTCGCCGAGATCGAAAAGGCGACTCCGACCGATCCCGGCAAACCCCGGCTCGAAAGCCCCGGCGAGTCATTCGATATCGAGCTGAAGAACGCGCCGAAGCCGACGATCAAAGTGGGCGATTCTTTCTTCTATTCTCCAAGCCCGACCGGGTTCCCGATGATGACCGCTTCGTTCCCGCCGTTCAAGGGGAATCTCCAGAAAGGTGAGACATTCCTGGGCGCGGATATTCCTCCCGGCTTGGTCGTCACCCACGCCGAAGGGCAGAAACTCACGATCAGAATGGTCGGCGGAAAGCCCCTCGAGCGGGTCGCTCCGCCCCAGCCCGACGACTTTGTTTTTCTGCAGCCCACCAGAATCCGGCCGTTCTGGCTGGCTGTATGGGGCGCGTTTCCGAACATGCAGAGCTTCTGGATGGTCGACGCCGTCTCTCAGAACCGGCCGATTCCATCCGTCTACCTGCTGCTCGCCGCCGGGTACGCCTTCTGCCAGATCACCGTCTTTCTTTCGCTCGCGATCGTGCTCTTCGAAGGCCGCGACGTGGGCTGACCTCTGTCCCGCGCCGGCACCGCTCGTGTTCAAGCCGGCTGCAGAGTATTCTGGCGAGCGCGGGACTCGATGGCTGCGGAATACGCCCCGATGCATCGCTCGGCGGCACCGCCCCACGTCAGCCTTTGGAGTTCAAAACTTCCGTGCTCGCGGAGCGTCGCGCCCAAAGGCGGGTGTCTCAGCACCGCGATGATCTTGTTCGCCATCTCGTCGATGTCCCAGAAATCGACCTTGAGCACGTGCGACAACACCTCCGAAACGCCGCTGGTCTTGCTCACGATCACCGGCACGTCGTGACTGATCGCCTCGAGCGCCGCGAGACCAAAGGGCTCGCTCACGCTCGGCATCACATAGCAATCCGCCATCTGATAGATCCGTTCCACGTCCTTGCCGCGCAGGAATCCAGTGAAAAGCACCTTGTGCCCGATCCCCATGTTTGCCGCGAGTTCAACCATCCGCAGCGCCATGTCCCCCGAGCCGGCAATGACGAACTTCACGTCCTTCACCTTCTCGAGCACGCGCTTCGCCGCGGCAATGAAATACTCCGGTCCCTTCTGCATCGTGATCCGCCCGAGGAAGAGCACGATCTTGTCGCCTTTTTGAATCTCCGAGCCCGTTGACGGCTGCTGAGTTTCTCGCTCGATGCCGTTGTACACGACGTCGATCTTCTCGCCGGGAATCCCGTACCTCCGCTCGCAGATGTTCTTCGTGAGTTGGCTCACCGCCAGCACGCGATCCGCCGCTTGCATCCCCAGCCGCTCGATCTCGTACACCCGTTGATTGACGTTGTTCCCGGCGCGATCGAATTCCGTCGAGTGCACGTGCACGAGCAGAGGCTTGCCGCTGATGCGGCTGAGCATCATTCCCGCCGGGAAGGTCAGCCAGTCGTGCGCGTGGATGACGTCGAACTCGTCGCGCCGCGTGAGCGAGACGACCAACCTCGCGTACCGCTCGGAATCACCCACGAGATCGAAGCCGTACGCGCCGTTGCCGTTCTGCAGCGAACCTCCGTTCGCCACCGGCGAAATCGCCGCGAGTAACTCGCTGATCTGGCGCGCCGCCGCCTGTGATTCCGCGTCCTCAGCTTTCTGCATCATTTCCGGCGCGACCGCAGCCGCGACAGCGTTCACGTCCACTTTGGTTGCTTTGTCGCTCTGATCGTGCCCTGGATACGGGCTCGCAAATGCCGCCGGCACTCCGCGAAAGACCGCGTGCCGAAATCCGTGTGACGCCAGCCCGCTGATGCTTTCGGTCGGCTGCACGCGCTGTTGGGCTGAAACCGCGTCGCGCACCGCCGGAGGAACCCCGTTGGCCCGCTTTGCGCCCATCGCGTCGGGGCTGAGCAGGCGGACATGAGACGGTTCCGACCGATCGACCGGCTTGGGAAGCACGAAAGTGACCTGATGCCCGAGCGAATCGAGCGCGCGCGTCAGGCCGTAGCACGCGACACCGAGGCCGCCCGCGATGAACGGAGGAAATTCCCAGCCGAGCATGAGCACTCTCATGGGATTCTCCACGCCCGGTCCGACGATGATGCGCTTCCTGAATTCATCACTCGTCGTCGCCTTCCTGGTGCATGTCTCCAAGTGGTCTGAAGCACGCTTCGTACGCCGTCAGCACTTTTCGAACCTTTTCCTCCGCGCCCTGTTCCGTCAGCTTGATGCCCGTGCGCGACCGAAACGCAAACATCTTCTCGTCATTGCGGTAGTGATCAATCGTAAGCGCAGGTCCGGAGTATCCCACCTCCACAAGCTCCTCTTCGAGCAGTTCTTCCAGATCGTCGCCCGTATTGAGCAAGTCCGCCTCGATCGAGTGGCTCAGCCACCGGTCCTTCATAAAAAGCCCCACATCAATGCTGTCACCATCCACTTCCACCCGGTATTCGGCCGGCGCAGCCGAAGCCGCCGCACTCGCCACCAGGCGGTTGCTCAAGACCTTCACCTCGCCGAACAGGCCCGACCCGCGGGCAAACTCGGACAGGGACTCCAGAATCGCGGCAATTTTCCGCGTCTCCACCACGCAAACCTCCACAGTCATGCCGATCGGGCTGCCCGCGGGCAATCCGTCCCGATCGATCCAACTTTATCCGCGCGGCAGACAAAAACGCGACTATATTTCCCCCCCACCAAGCGGGTTTCAGCCCGCTTCAGAGCCCAGGTGGCGAAATTGGCAGACGCACTACCTTGAGGTGGTAGCGCCCGCAAGGGCATGGAGGTTCAAATCCTCTCCTGGGCATTCGCGATTCCGATCTGACCGCGCCCATCCCAAAGCGGTCGCTCCCCATTTCTTCGTTCGGGTTTGCAATCAGACCGCGGCAAGAAGTGCGCCGCGATTTCTCCGCTGCGCCCAAAGACGCGCCGATTCTCGGTCGATGATGCTGGCGTCCGGCCCTTCCGGACTCGACGTCATGCGAATTCTCATCGCCGACCAATCCCGAACCATGCGCAACATCACCCGCGCCGTGCTCGCGCAGCTCGGACACTATGACGTCGACGAGGCAGCGGATGCCGCAGAGGCGGTCTCCCGAGTTCGGTTTGCGGAATTCGCCCTCTGCATCTTCGATCGCTCCATGCCCGACGCCGAAGGCGTTCCGTTCGCTCGCGCCCTCGAACTCGCGGGATTCCGCGCGGAATTCATCGCGCTGACTCGCGACGACGAATCGCTTCAACGCGCCGAACACCCCAAGGTCCAAATCTTGCAAAAGCCGTTCGCCCCCGAAGCCCTGCGCCGCGCGATCGCGCAGGCTCTCCCGCCGCAACCGGTCTCGCTGGCGGCCTGAATTCCCGCCACTTTCGCGATTCTTGCGCTCGGTCCCCGGCGATTTGCCGCAACCGTCCGGCGGTCTGCCCCGTAGCGCCCTTGCGAATCTGCGGCACCGTGCTGGACAGCATCGCCCGGAGACCGGACAATCGCAGGGAAATGATGGCTCAAGCGGGTCCATTCAGCCGCTGCTCATGGCGGGTTTTTGTACTGGCGACACTTCTGTCGTCGGGTGGCATTGCGCCGGCATTTGCTTGGGAGCCCCCCGAGAGCCCGACTCCCACCCCGGCAAATGAGCCCGCTCCGGCAGAAGAAGCGCCAGTCGCACCGGAATCGGGCGACAAGAGCGCCCCGCCCACGAAGGAGGAAGCGCCAGCGCCCGAGTCACCGGCGCCGAAAGCCGAGCCCATTACTTCGGGTCAACTCGAGACCATTCTGATCTTGAAAGACGGATCTCAAGTTGTCGGCCGGCTTGTCAGTATCGACGACGAGAAGTACACCGTCCTGATCGCGGGTATCCCGACGCGCTTCGCCAAAGAAAACGTGATCAAGCTCCTGCCGCAGCCGCCGGTAGAAGAGCGGTACAAGCAGATGCGGGCGGCGATCGATGATTCCGATCTCGACCGGCGCGTGCTCCTCGCCGAATGGCTCCGCGACCGCAAGAGATATGAGCTTGCGTTGAGCGAACTCGACGGCGTGCTCCACATAGATGGTTCGCACCCGCGTGCGAAAGAGCTCAAGAAAACCATCGAGCTTCAGATGGACATCGACAAGGCCGCCGCCGAACGCAAAGCCGCTCGCGAAGCCGAGAAAGGATCGGAAAAGAGCTCCGCGGCTCCCTCTGAGAATGATGAATCAAGGGATATCGCGGCGCCGCAACCCTTCCCGATTCTGAGCGACGACCAGATCAATCTGATCCGTGTCTACGAGATCGATCTCACCAACCCTCCGCGTCTGCTGATTCCGCGAGAGCTCATCGCGTCCCTCATCCAACGCTATTCGGACGATTCGCTCATGCCGGCGACGCCCGAGCTCCGCGACAAGCTCTACCAGACAAAGCCGTCGCAGATCCTCGATCTGCTCTACCGGCTCAAAGCCAAAGACTTGTACCCAATGGTCAAAGTCATGGAAGACCCTGCCTCGATACAGGCTTTCCGGCGCGATGTCCACCAAGGCTGGCTCATGAACGGCTGTGCCTCCAATCGCTGTCACGGCGGCGAAGAGGCCGGCCGGCTCTATATCAAGCGATCGCGCCCGACCGACGCCTCGACCTACTACACCAACTTCCTGATCCTCGACCGGTTCCGCCTCTCCGACGGCAAGCCGCTCATCAATTACGAGGAACCCGAAAAGTCTCCGCTTCTGCAGATGGCGATGCCGCGAAACCTCTCCATGAGGCCTCATCCCACCGTGCGGAATCAAGCCGGAATGGACCAGTGGAAGCCTGCGATTCGCTCCGTCGATGACCGACGCTACCGCGCCACGCTCGACTGGATCCGCTCCATGTACCGTCCACGTCCGGAATACGGCCTCACCTACGACCCCCCCGTCCCCAAAGGAACTCTTCAGCTCGCCCCGGCCGCGAATGGTGAACGTTGATTCTCGAGACCCGCGGCGGGCCCGCCTCCCTGATAAACTCCCCCCCTTCCCGAGTCCCGCCCATTCAGCGATTCACACCCCATGAATCAACCCCGCCGGAGGCCCGCATGCAGGTTTGCCAGTTGACTCTCGTCCGCCGCCCGGTCCTCGCGTCGGCGCTGATTCTGATGGCGGGTGCGCTGCCGTCCGCCTGCGATCGCACGGACCCGAACCAGAGCGCGATCGCGACCGGCTCCGCCAGACTTCAGGCCAGCTCGGGGGGCGCCTACGCCAACGCCTACACGGCCAAGAACTACAAAGAAGTCATCGCCGTCGCCAAGCCGGTCGCAAGCAGCGAGGATAAATCTGTCCAGAGCGCCGCTGCGGCATCACTCGTGGGCACCGCGCAGCTCGGCCAATCCATCGCTCTTCTCGATGAAGCCGCCGAGCTCGAGCACGCCGCCGTCAATGCCGCTTCGTTGATCCGGGTTCAACTCGACAACTGGGTGGCGTACAACATGTCCGCCGATGCAGCGCAGGGATTTGATCCCGCTCCACTTCTCGAACGCATCGAGTCCGACCGCACCGCGAGCAACCGCGAACTCCAGACCCTTCAGTCCAAACTGCAGGACGTCGAGCGAAGGCTCGCGGATCTTCGTTCCCGGGCCAAGTCCAAGTTTGAAGAAGCGGACAAGTACGCGCTCGAGTTTGCGAAAGCACGTGAATCGCTCGCTTCGCTCTCCGCCACCGAAGCGGAGTCCCAGCTGACGAACGCCCGCAATGAGCGCCGAAAAGGCGACGCCATCCGTGTGGAAGCCTCACGCCTTCAGGCGCAAGCCGATGTCACGCAGCCCGAGGCGGACGAACTGAAAGTGTTGATCGCCGCGACTCAGAACCGCATCGCCGCGCTCGACCGTGAGAAACTGGAAATCAGCGAACGCGCGCAGCAGGGTCGCGCGGCATCCGCTCAGTCCCGCACCGCCGCCGCGGAAACGGCAAAGCAGATCGAAACCGCGATCACCGAACTCGCATCCTCCCGCAGTTCGGGCGTGATCGCAAAGTACGACGAAGCGATCGCCTCGCTGCGCAGCGCGGCCGCTTCCGCCAAGGCCGCCTCGAACGACAACTCGGTCATCGGCAAGATTCTCGTCGGCCGCACCCAGCTCGCTCTCGCCGGAGCGCTCGCTGCCAAGGCTTCGAGCGTCAAGTCGTACGTCTCCTTTCTTGCGCAGAGCGCCGCTGTGGACCCGTCACTTCCATTTGCTGCTTCACTCACGGCGCCTCTGAAAGAAGCCTCCGAACTCCTCCAGCGGACGACCGAAGAGTCAAAGACCGCGTTCGAAGCCGCGCAGTCCGCATTCTCCTCCGTTCAATTGCGAGGCCAGGGTGCCGCCGCGATCAAAGATCGCCTGACGCAGGTCGCCGAGGCTCTCGGTGCGCTCGCCGGCAAACCCGCCTCTGAACAGACCGAACCCGCGCCGCAACCCGAGCAGACTTCAACACCTTCCGCAAGCTCGGAGAGCACGCCTGATTCCGAAGCCCCTTCAGCGCAGAGTGCCGAAGCAGCCTGGGAACAGGTGTATGCGGCGATGGAGTCCGGCGACAAAGCCGCGGTGCTTTCGGCAGTTGAGTTGGAAGATCCGGCACACGAGAACATCATCAGCGGTGTCGTCATCCTGAGCGCGGCGCAGCAAAAACTCGACAACGCATGCCGTGAAAAATTCGGCAAGGCGTTCTCCGAAGCCCAGGCTCAGGCAATCGGCGTTACCGCGCCGACAAAGGCTTCGGATTACAAGGTTGAAACAACGGGCGACACGGCAACGGTCAGTTTTCCGGGCACTCCCGAAGTCAGCATGAAGAACCATGGTGGCAAGTGGATGCTTTCGTCTTCTTCGCTCGCACAGGGTCCTTCCGCAGCAGTCGCTCCCTTCGCCGGACCGATCTCGGTCGCAATCGATTCGGTTACCGCCGATGTCCAAAGCGGAAAAATCACTTCCATCGAGGAAGTTCTCGTCGAAGTCCAGAAGCGGGCGAGCGCCGGCATCAAGCCGGGTGGCGGCTAATCACTCGTGCCGCTTTCCGCAGAGTCGAATCTTCTCATGACCGAGCACACCGAAGGTCCAGTTCTTCACGATGTCAAGATGCACCTGCACCCGCCCGCCGATCCGGGCGTCGGCATCGTCGTCTCCAATGAAAAATGCACCGCGGGAAGGCGAGCGGCCGGCTTTGTTCGGCACGTTGCGATCGACGTCTCCAACACCAAGCTCGCGGGCAATTTCCGTTCGGGGCAATCTTTCGGCGTGCTGCCGCCCGGCCAGGACTCCCGCGGCAAGAACCACGCGCTGCGCCTCTATTCGATCGCTTCGCCAACCAAAGGCGAAGACGGCCAGGGCAAAGTCCTCGCCACGACTGTCAAGCGCCTGATCGACGAACACGACGAGACCGAGAGGCTCTTCCTCGGTGTCGCCAGCAACTACCTCTGCGATCTCAAGCCCGGCGATGAAGTGCGCGTCACCGGCCCGAGCGGCAAGCGCTTTGTCCTGCCCGCTTCGCCCGGTGAACACGATTACATCTTCTTCGCCACCGGCACCGGCATCGCCCCGTTCCGCGGCATGCTGCAAGATCTTCTCGACGATCCCGCATCAAGCCGCTCGAGCATCGCGCTCGTCATGGGTTCCCCGTATTCGAGCGATCTTCTCTACGACAAGCACTTCCGCGAACTCGCCTCGCGACATCCAAACTTCAAGTACATCACCGCCATCAGCCGCGAAGTCATGCCGGATGCGCCCCGGCCCCTCTACGTGCAGGATCGCCTCGATACAAGCCGCGATTTCTTCGAACCCCTGCTCAAGTCCGACCGCACGCTTGTGTACATCTGCGGCATCGCCGGCATGGAGCTCGGCATCTTCCAGGGCATGGCCCGCATGCTCGAACCGGCCTCTCTCGATCCATACTTGCGCGTCGACCCGGAAGCGCTCGATGCAATCGCATCCTGGGATCGCCGCATGATCCACAAGCAGGTTCGCCCGACCCGTCGCGTCTTTTTGGAGGTCTACTAGCTTCCCGCCGTCGCGTGATAGGCTGCCCTTCTTCGGCTCGCCCCCGGAAACAACGCCCGAGCCTGCGAACAATCGCCTCTCCCTTTCCGGGACCCGACAGGAGCCCGCTTCAGTGACGACTCAATCCATGCTCACTCCCGCCCCGGCACTGCTCCGCACTCGTTTCGTCCGTTCGGCTCTGTGGGCGGTCGTCTTGGCCGCTTGCACGCTCGCGATTCCCGCGGCCCGCGCGCAAGACCTCCCCACCGAGATCGTTACCAGCGCCACGCCCCTGAGCGACGCGCAAAAAGAAGCCATCAAGCAATACGCCGATCCATTCCTCGAATCGCTGCGCGGTGACGACGCCGTCAAGGTGCGCGACGCCCGCGTCGCCCTGGTACGGCCACTCCAACGCACCGACATCGCGGTCGGTGTTCCATTCCGGCAGGCCTACTCCCAGGTCCTCGGCCGCCCGCTCGCGACCCTCGCCGAGGACAAGCGGGCGCTCAACGCGATCAACGCGATGCGGGTCGGGGCCGAGCTCGCCACCGCCGAAGGCTTCGACATCATCGAAAAGGGATTTCGCTCGCCGAGCGTCCCGGTCCGCGTCGCCGCCGCCGGCGCCGCAAGCCGCGCCTTCGTCGTTGCCAACAGCACGTCATCAGCCGTCGTTCCGAAGCGCTTGCTCGATGCCGCCACGCAGTTGGGCTCGCTACTCGCGGACCCCGATCCGATCGTCGTCGATTCTGCTTCGCGTGCGCTCGTGAAGGCCATGGAAATCTCGCGCCAGTCGGAAGTGCGCAACGGCGCCTGCGTCGTCCTCTGCAAAGGAATCGTGGCGTGCGCCGTGAAGGTGACCACCCAGCTTCCCGCGCCGGAAATGTTCGACGCGTTCCGCCGCACTTCGCTCGCGCTCCGTGAAGACCTGACCAAGGTTCAGGCCGATCGCCCCAGCCTTTCGCCCGAAGCCCTCCGCGCCATCGAGGAACTCAGCGGTCAACTGATCGCCATGGTGGTTCGCCTGGTCTCTGCGAATGCATTGCCCCCTATCCGCCAGGCCGATGCCGGAGCCGAACGGAAGGAAAAAGAGGCTCTGCGCGAAGCCCCGTCTCAGATCGTCGGCGCCAGCGAGCAGAGCCTCTCGCTCATCGCCGACAAGACCGAGCCGATCCGCACCAACTTTGCCGACAAGATCCGACGCGCATCGGTCGAGTCCGATGCCGAGTTCGTGATCGACGCCAGGAAACTCATCGGGCCCGGCGGCCGCCTTTCTCGCCCGCCGTTCAACCTGCCCGACGGTCTCTTCAATCTCAACACCAAATAACGCGACCGGGCCCGCCGAGTCAACCTCATAGACTCGGGCCGTGCTGCGCCTGTTCATCCCCATCGCGCTCCTGATTGCCGCGATCTTCGCCATCGTCGGCGCCGACAGACCATCGCCCCGCGCCGACTTCACGTTCATCAACCGGGGCGACGTCACCACCCTCGACTATCAGCAAATGTCCTGGCAACAGGATCTCCGCGTCGCCAAGGTCATCGGCGAAGGTCTCGTCACCAACGACGTGTTCACGCACGACTACAACGTCGTCCCCGGCGTCGCGAAGCGCTGGGAGATCTCTCCCGATCTTCGCACCTACACGTTCCACCTGCGCGACGCCAAGTGGAGCGACGGTTCACCGATCACACCGGCCGATTTTCTCTACGCCTGGATGCGCGGCCTGCTCCCCGATGTCGGCGCCGATTACGCCGGCTTCCTGCAGCACGTCAAGGGCGGGAAAGCATTCTCCGACTGGCGCACCCGCGCCCTCGCCGATTTCGCTCTCGCTCATTCCGGCGCACCCGACCCTGCCGCCGCCGAAGCGCTGTGGAACGAGACAAAGAACAAGTTCGCGGAACTCGTCAGCGCCCGCACGCCCGACGATCACACCATCATCATCGAGCTCGAGCGCCCGACGCCCTACTTCCTCGACATGGTCGGCTTCGTCACGTTCTTCCCAATCTGCGAGCAAGTCGTCAGCCGCTACGAAAACCTCGACCCCGCCACCGCCCGCATCAAGTGGAATCAGGCTTGGACCAAGCCACCCAACCTCGTCACCAACGGGCCGATGGAAGTCGAATCCTGGAAATTCAAGCGCGACCTGCGCCTCCGCCGCAATCCCTACTACTGGAATCAATCCGCGATCAGCATCGACACGATCTCGATCCCGACCGTCGAAGACCCGGTCTCCTCCGTCCTCGCGTTCGAGACCGGCGCCGTCGATTGGGTGAGCGACGTGCTCGCACCGTTCCGCGCCGAGATGGTCGCGCACAAAAGCGATTTCTACAACGAGCATCGCGCCGAGTACGACTCGCTCAAAGCCCAGGGCCTCGATCCGATCGAGATCGACCGGCGCCTCCCGCCCGATCCACGCAAAAACGTGCACGTTTTCCCGGCCTTCGGCACCTACTTCTGGAATTTCAACTGCTCGCCCAATCTGCCCGACGGCCGCAAAAACCCGCTCGCCGATCCGCGCGTCCGCCGCGCCCTCGCGCTCGCGACCGACAAACACGACATCGCCGGCGGCATCCGCCGCGTCGGTGAACACATCGCCCCCGCCCTCATCCCGCCCAACTCGATCGGCAACTACCAATCTCCCAAGGGGCTCGGATACGACCCCGAAGAAGCGCGCCGCCTTCTCGCCGAGGCCGGCTACCCCGGCGGCAAGGGCTTCATCACGCTCGATCTGCTCATCACCAAAGACGGCGGCCACGAACTCATTGCGCAAACGCTCGCCAAAGACTGGGAGCGCGTCCTCGGCATCAACACCACGATCACCGTTCAGGAAATCAAGGTCTTCCGCGAGCGCCTCAAGAACAAAAACTACATGACCGCCCGCGCCAGTTGGTTCGGCGATTACGGCGATCCCACTTCTTTCCTCGAGATCTCCCGCACCGGGGACGGCAACAACGACCGCGCCTACGCCAGCCCCGAATTCGATTCGCTCCTCGACCTCGCCGCGATAGAAACCGATCCCGCTGCTCGCATGCGGCTCCTCGAAGCCGCCGAGCGTCTGCTCGTCGAAGAAGACCTGCCCTTTATCCCGATCTTCTACTACGTCAACATGTACCTCTTCGACGCGAACAAGCTCACCGGCATCAGCTCGCACCCGCGGGGTGATCAGCTCCTCTATCGCGCCGATCTCTTCGGCGACGGCAAAGGCTCCGACACTCCTCTCTCGCTCCCGCCCCGCAAGCCGGGCGAACACCACGACGGCGAGACCGAATCGTGATTTCGTGCCCGGTCGAGTTCACCACCAAGTCACAAGGATCACAAAGAACACCGAGAAGAGACGCGAAATGCGCCGACATCCGCACCGGATCCTCACTCTCTCGGCTTCCGTCCTTACTCTCTTCCCGTCTCCTTTGTGCTCTTTGTGTCCTTCGTGTTCTTTGTGGTGAATCTCCCAACGGAACTCGACTGTGCTCGGCCTGATCATCCGCCGCCTCATCCAGCTCCCCATCATCCTCGCGGTGATCTACACCCTCACGCTCGTGCTCGCCTGGCGCATCCCCGGCAACCCGCTCGAAAACCCCGAAGGCCGCCGCCCCGCGCCCGAAGTCGCCGCCGCGATGCAGGCGCAGTACCGCCTCGATAGTTTCTGGTCCTTCTACTGGTCCTATCTCGACAACGCCTCGGGCATCAAATACCTCCGCGACACGCTCTCCGGCCGCGCCGCCGCGCAGGCCCGCGCTGCCGAAGCCGCCGGACACGCTCCGCCAACGCGCCTCGTCTTCGATCTCGGCCCCTCGCTCCAATACCGCGATCAGCGCGTCAACGAAATCATCGCCAGCGCGCTCCCAGTCTCCATGGCGCTCGGCGCAACCGCCATCCTCATCGCGCTCATCATCGGAGTCGTCGCCGGGGTCGCGGGCGCGGTCAAGCCCAATTCCGCCGCCGACTTCTTCACGCTCATCGTCGCGCTCATCGGCATCAGCCTTCCCTCGTTCGTCATCGGCGCCGCGCTCCTCCTCATCTTCCCCGTTCTTCTCGGCTGGGGTCGCATCCCAAGCTGGGGCCGCCCGGTCGATCTCCTCCTCCCCGCCTTCACGCTCAGCCTCCCCTTCGCCGCGTACATCGCCCGCCTCACGCGCCTCGGCATGATCGAGCAGCTCCAGTCCGACTACATCCGTACCGCCCGCGCCAAGGGCGTCTCCGAACGCAGCATCCTCTTCAAGCACGCCCTCAAAAACGCCTTCCTCCCCGTCCTCAGCTACCTCGGCCCCGCCGCGGCATACGCCATGACCGGTTCCTTCGTCGTCGAGCGCGTCTTCGTCGTCCCAGGCATGGGTCAACACTTCGTCAACGCCGTCCAGAACAAAGACCTCTTTCTCATCATCGGAGTCGTGCTCATCTACGCATCCATGCTCATCATCTTCAACCTGATCGTCGATGTCCTCTACCGCTGGGTCGACCCCAGAATCGAGTAGGCTGCTCACACCTCGTCACCTGTTCACCTCTTCACCTCCTCACCTGTTCTTCTCCCGACATGGAACGCCCCGGCGATCAAAACCCCCGATTGCAGATCACCGGCTCACCCGGCCAGGACCACGGCCCCGCGCCCCTCAAGTTCCCCGCGCCCGTTTCCAATCCGCGCGATGACGACCCCCGCGCCGATGCGCTCCTCGTCGGCCTCGCTTCCCGGGGCGACGAAGAAGCCTTTCTCGCTCTCTACAAGCGCCACCGCTCGTTCGTCATCAGTGTCGCCCGCCGCTACACGCGCGATGAATCCGAAGCGCTCGATGTGCTCCAGGACACCTTCTCCTATCTCGTCAAGAAACTCCCCACCCTCCGCCTCACGTCCAAACTCTCCACCTTCCTCTATCCCGCCGTCCGCAACATCGCGCTCACCATCCGCCGCAAAGACCGCATGGTCGCGCTCTCGCCCACCCACGATGCCGCCGGGAAACCCGCTTCCGGATCTCCCGAAACCGGGCCCCGCCCGATCGAAAAAGTCGTTTCGGATCTCCCCGAAGGTCAGCGCGAAGTGATCATTCTCCGCTTCGTCAACGACCTCTCTCTCCGTGAAGTCGCGGCAGTCCTCGACATCCCCATCGGAACCGTCAAAAGCCGCCTCCACCAGGCCATCGCCACCCTCCGCCAAGACCCGAAAACTCAGTCCCTCTTCGATGGCGAACCTCCGCCGACCTCCTAGTTCCGCAAATCACCTCCCCACCTCCCCACCTCCCCACCTCATCACCTCATCACCTCGCCGGTTTCTCACCCCCGACCCCAACCTCTTCCCAAATCCCCATTCCAGACCCGATGAACTTCCCCCCCGCCCGGCGCGCTCAAGCACCGGGCCGTCTTTCCGGCCTCTTTGTCTCATCTTTCCCGTCTGAGAAAATGTCTAGCCCGCCCACTCAACCCCCTCTCGACCCCGAAGCCGCCTTGGGCGATGCGCTCCCCGATCCTGTCCTCGCGCCGCGCGCTCTCGCCGAGCTGCGCGAGGCCTTCGCGCCCTCTCTCGAAGTCAGCCCCGAGGCCGATGCGCGCGTGCTCCACACGCTCCACGATTACCGCCGCAAGAAGGCGCACAGCGCCGGTTTCTGGCGCGGCTTCCAGATCGCCGCCGTCCTCGCGATCGTCGCATCGTTCATGTTCTACATGAACCGCCGCAACGCCGAGATGGCCGCCAACAGCGCATTCGCCAAGGTCGCCGCCGAACAGCGCGAAGCGGCGAAGGCAAGAGAAGAGTCCATCACGCATCTCGCCGACGCCGGCGCCGCCGAGAAAACCGACGATCTCAACGCGACCACGCCGCTCGCCGCCGCAACCTACGCCTACGCCGTCCCCGAAAAGCCCACTATTCTCGACGTCCTCAATCTCGCGCGCCGCGTCGAAAACTCTCCCGGCGCAACCGCGAAGCGCTCCCGCAGCGGGTTCAAACCGACCGGCGAAGTCGTCAGCCCCTTCGAAGAAGTCAACGAACTCGCCGCCAAGGTCGTCGGTGCCGAGCCGAGTCAGGTTCCCGCGCTCGCCGATCGAGCGCTCGCCGCCCGCGACGAACGCGACGCATTCGCGGATTCTTCAAGCGAGGGCGCCGAACGCCACGACGCGCCACGATTCAATTTCAGCCCGGCCATGCCCGCCGTCGCCCCCGCGCCCGGCTTCGCACAGCCCGGCTTCGCCGAAACCCGCATCCTCTCCTACGACATCATGCTCGATGTCGGCTCACGCGCACTCGCCGCCTTCCAGATCGAAATCTCCATGTCCGCGCCGGACACGGCGCGCGTTACGCTCATGGGCGTCCGCGGCGGCGATCACCCGGCGCTCCAGCGCCAGCCGCTCTTCGATTCCCGCCGCGTTTCCAAGCCCGGCTCGCACACGACATTCACCATCGCCAACTTCGACACCGGCAAAGACCTCCCCACCGGCGATGTCCGTGTCGCACGCATCGTGCTCGTCGTCGTCGGCCCCGGCAACCCCGGCGTCACCGCGCGCCTCGTGATCGCCGCCGGACTCGAGGGCATCCCGATCCCCGCCGGCCTCCGCGTCGTCGAACGCGCGCCGATTAGCGGCTCCGATCTCAAGCACAAGCAACTCGAAAAAGTTGTCGACGACGCCGAAACGCTTACGCCGGCGAAGTGAACATCGCACGCGCGGTCGCGCAACTCAGAGACCCCCTCCCCGCGGGAGGGGGCAGGGGGTGGGTTTGCTTCGCTCGTTGCTCTTGAAATAGGGTGCCTGTCCGCCTGTCCGCCTGTCCGACATCCGACATCCGAAATTCAGTACCTGATCGCCGCCCCCACCGGCCCGTACTTCGCCAGCCGGTCTTTCCCTTTGAGCGCCACCAGTTCAATCAGCACCGCGATCCCCGCGATCTCCGCGCCGCACTTCTTCACCAGTTCACAGCATGCCGCCAGCGTCCCCCCCGTCGCAAGCAGATCATCCACCACCAGCACGCGCTTCCCCGGCGTCATCGCGTCCGTGTGAATCTCCAGCCGATCCGTCCCGTACTCGAGCGCGTAGTCCGCACCGTGCACGCTCCGCGGCAGTTTCCCCGGCTTGCGAATCGGCACAAACCCGACCGACAACGCCTGCGCAATCGCCGTCCCGAAAATAAACCCGCGACTCTCCGCTCCCACCACAAACTCGATCCCCTTGCCCCGAAACGGATTCGCCATCAGCTCCACCGCCAGCGCAAGCCCCGCCGCATCCGCGAGCAGCGGCGTGAAATCCTTGAACAGAATCCCCGGCTTCGGAAAGTCCGGCACATCACGAATGAGATCGGTGAGTTGTTTCATGGCAGGTATCAGGCAAATGGCATCAGGCATCGGTGCGAAAACCGAAACGAATCGCAGCATATCCGATCCGCCGTTCCGCACTCCGAGTTCCGCGTTCCGCGCTTCCTCTTCCTTTGGCCCTTTGGAACTTTGGCCCTTTGGCCATTTCTCCCTCCACTCCGAACTCCGAATGCCGCACTCCTACTCTCCCCTATGACCCAAAAGTCCTCCCGCAAGCCGACACTCGAAATCGTCGAACCCGTCGGCAAGCGCGTCCTCATCCGCAAAGACGCCGACAAGAAACAAACCAAGACCGGCATCCATCTGCCCGACAAGATCGAGATCCCCACGCTCACCGGTCGCGTCGTCGCCATCAGCCGCCAGGTCGAACGCGACGACGACTACACCATCGAGCAGTACGACCGTGTCCTCTTCAATCCCAAAAACGCGATCCCCGTCGAGTTCGAAGGCGACAACCGCCTCTTCGTCATCCCCATCGAAGATGTCGTCGCGATCTTCCGCCGCGACAACGACATGGAACTGTCTGAATAGCCGCGGTTGCGCCGCTTGCAATACCTGAGTGATCGCCGTGGAGCCCAACGAAGGCCGCATCAGAGTTTTTCGTGCCAGTCCTTGGTCTCTTGGATGGCGACACATCAGAGATCGGATATTCGGCGTCGGCATGCTGATCGGTGGAGTTTCGCTGCCGGTCTTGGGCGTCTTCATGTTGACGAAACCGAGCCAGTTATCGCTGCCAGCGCAGATCATCATCGCGCTGGCAACCATCGCGACTGGGCCCGGCTTGATTGCAGTTGGCTATCTCTTCTTACTTCGCGGTCCGGGTTCCCAACCGTTCTCTGTCGCTATTGACACGAGTACAGACTGCATCCGCTTCGAAAACACCTGGATCTCGAATCGATGGCCCAGTTACTTAAGTCCGCGTGCCTCTCTCGAATGCAGATTTGACGAAATCCTTGCAGCAGAGAATTGGCCTCGCTCTTCCGGCCTCGCGGTTCTCACGACAAGAGGTTGCATTCTCATTCCGGACTGGATCACCGATTTCCACGTCTTGTCCGAATGTCTTCGTCAAGTCGCCCAAGGACCCATGCCAGCTCGACAGTCTGAGCGGTGGTACTTTTTCTTCGGCATTCTGTGCGCGCTGATGGCTGTCGGCGTCGTGGTTTCTGGGATTGTCTTCGGCTGGTGGTGATCTGTTTCGTCATTCTGCTCTCCAATGTCCGCTTCTCCACCGATACAATCCCGCCTCAAACTGCGGCTCGCTCGTGCGCGCCTTCCAATCTGCGCACCGTGACCACGACTTCTTCATCTCTCCCCCCCGATCACCCCGCCTCGGTCTTCCTGCGCCCGCTTTCCGATCTCCCAAACCCGCTTCCCATCACGCCTCTCCCCCGCGGCAAGCGCGGCATCTTCGATCTCTCGCTCCGCACGCCCGGCTCCAAATCCCTCACCAACCGCGCGCTCCTCCTCGCCGCGCTCGCACGCGGCGAATCCAGAATCCACGCGCCCCTCCTCGAAGCCGACGACGCGATCCGCATGCGCGCCGCCCTCGAACAACTCGGCGTCACACTCAAACTCGAAAACGACACCCTCTCCGTCCGCGGCATATCCGGCACCTGGCCCGTGCCGCAATCTGGTCTTACGCTCAATCTCAACAACGCCGGCACCGCAACCCGCTTCCTCGCCGCCGCCGCGCTCCTCGCCGAAAACCCGCTCACCATCGACGGCAACGCCCGCATGCGCGAGCGCCCCATCGGCGAACTCACCGAAATCCTCTCTCGCCTCGGCGCCACCTGCGAATTCCTCGAAACGCCCAACTGCCCGCCCGTTCGCATCACCCCGCCGCCGTCACGCAAGGGTCCGGGCAAAGTCCTCGACATCCCGACCACGCAGAGCAGCCAGTTCATCTCCGCGCTCCTTCTCATCGCGCCCTGGCTCGAAGGCGGCCTCACCATCCGCCTCACCGGCGAAATCACCAGCCCCACCTACATCGAAATGTCCGTCGGCCTCCTCCAGCGCGCCGGCGCGCTCGTCAAAACGTCCGAAGACCTCCGCATCATCCGTGTCGGCCCCCCACCAACCGCCGCAGGAAAAGCCCCCGGCCTCGACGCCTTCGACTACGAAGTCGAACCCGACGCCAGCAGCGCCACCTACTTCTGGGCAGCCGCGGCAATCAATCCCGGTTCCACCGCGAAACTCACCGGCCTCTCCCACCGCTCGCTCCAGGGCGACGCGAGTTTTCCCTCTCTCCTCGCGCGCATGGGCGCGATCATCGAGCAGAACCCGGCGACCCAGAACACGCCCCTCTCCGCGCGCGAAGAACCCGATCCGCGCGATCACTTCATCCAGGTTGGCGGCCCGGTCTCGCTCGAACCGATCATGGCCGATCTCTCCACCATGCCCGACACCGCGATGACCCTCGCCGCGGTTGCCTGCTTCGCACCCGGCATGTCGATCCTGCGAGGCCTGCGCACCCTCCGCGTCAAAGAAACCGACCGCATCGAAGCCCTCCGCAACGAACTCACCAAGCTCCACGTCAGAGTCGATTGCCCCGTCATGGGCGACCACGATGTCATGGCAATCACGCCCCCCCCATTGGCAGGCGGGGGCGATATGTCGCTCGCGAGCTCCCGCGTCGAGTTCGACACCTACGACGATCACCGCATGGCCATGAGCCTCGCGCTGATCGGCCTCCGCCGCCCCAACGTCTTCATCAAAGACCCGGCCTGCGTCGCGAAAACCTACCCGACCTTCTGGCACGATCTCGCGAAGCTCTACGGTTAGGCTGTGTATTCGACGCCCCATTTGGTCCTCCGCGCTAGTCTCTTGGCGATCGCTTTCCTGGGCGTTGTGTTCTCGATCTGGTTTGCGTTTCAATTCGTTCGCCGAAGACCCGCTGGTTGCCGCAAATGCTCGTATGACATGCGCAACCTCAGGTCGCTTCAATGCCCCGAATGCGGCACGCTCCACCAAAGCGATGCCGAACTTCGCGGACGATCCTTTTCCTTTAAACCCGCGGTATTCGCCGCGATTCTCCTCGTTCTCTGCTCGGTCGGCTGGTGGACGCAACGTCGGCTCATCGATTACTGGGAATACTTCTTCCGCGAAGCCGTACCCCTCGGAAGAACGGAAGTCGCCGGCGTACGCGCCGAGCTGTTTTCTTACGAGTACAAATACTCCAGGCCTGATTGGGGAGAACGAAACTTCGGCATCGGCCTCGTGTTGACAAGGAGAGACCGTCTTCTGCTCCACTTCACACACCAAGACACGGGGCAGCTCGACACCGACATCCGAGTGACGACGACTCCGTTGATGTTTCCGAAAGAATCTGAATCTGGAAACCATCTCAAACCCTCCGATCCCTTGGCCGACATGCACGGCGCCGCCCCAATGTCAGGATTCGATCTGACCGGCGATGGAATTCCGGAAATCGTTCTGACAACTTACTCGGGCGGCGCGCACTGCTGCCGCACCTACCACATCTTCGATGTCAGCGGCCCAGTTCCTGTGCACTCTGCGATTGACGTCTACGACGGTGGCGAAGAACTCTTCGAATGGCCCTCCGGATCGCGCACCTATCGCTTCGCAATCCGCGATTGGACCTTTGCATACTGGAAAACCAGCTTCGCGGGGTCGCCCGCACCTCGTGTCATTCTGAAATACGATGCTGGCCAATTCCGTGCAGACATCGACCTGATGCGCTCACCCGAGCCCTCCCCCGCCGCGCTCACATTGATGGTCGATGCCATTCACGATGAATCGAACGCAGACCCCGGTTCAACCGAACCCACTCCCCTGCTCTGGGGCACCATGCTCAATCTCATCTACAGCGGCAATCCGACCACCGCCGACGAACTCTTCGACCGCGCGTGGCCTGCCAACCTCCGCGGCAAGCAGGAATTCCGCGTTGCGTTCCTCTCCCGACTGCAGGTGAGCCCGTACTGGGACGCAATTGTCGCTCTCGCGCCGGAATACTGGAGCGCCGTCGCCCGCCACTAGCGAGGCCAATACCGTCCCCCCATCTGCCGGAGAATCCTGTGAGCCGAAACCCGCGCAACCGCCGCGGCAGCACAATCCATGCATCCCGCATCCTCTTCAGCCCCGCAGGGGCGCCGGGCTGTAGCGACGGGTGGAGCGAGGTCGTTTCGACCGAGCGCAACCCGTCGAGAGAATGCCCCGAACCCGCCCGCCCCGCGAGGGGCGGAGGAATCCGCACCATTCTCCAAATACTCAACCGCCCTCCCCCGTCAACGCTCTGCTTCCGCGCCCGCGTCTCGAATTCCGATCCGACTCTTTGACGGGTTCTCGCAAGTGTGTACATTGAACGACACGTGCCCTCCATCGAAACATCCGCGCGCGTGCTCTGGGCGACTCTCTGCATCGCAGTCTGCCTGATCCTGATTTATTCGCTCTGGCGTCAGTACCGCCTGCGCGACACCCACTGCCGCAATTGCGGTTACGACAGACGCGGTCTCACATCGGACCGCTGCCCCGAGTGCGGCACGCCCGCAAGCCAATTCGCCCCTCGACGCACACCCATTATCCGCCTCGGGATGATCGTAATCGCGCTCGCTCTTGCAGCACTCAGCTTCGTGCCGCGGCAATTCGCCCTGGACCAATGGGTCTGGTGGAATCGCCAGGAACTGCTCGAACAGCAGTGCACGATCGGCGATCTCTCCGTCAAACGTACGCGATCGTCTACAACGGCTTCGCCAATCCGCACAGCGACGTGACATGGATGCGCTTGGGCTACCTGTTAAAGATGCATCGAGGCGGTTCCGAGGTTTCTCGGCTCTTCCTTTCGGAGTGGCGCTCGAGTCTGTCCGAGTCTTTAAACGGACTGGACTTCACAGGTGATGGCATCGGCGACATCGTCGTGGAATCGGTTTCGTTTGATCACGACACGTACACCATCATCGATGCCGACCTGTTGAAATCGGCGCAGCTTGATCGCGAGCACGGAGAAGAATTCCGTGTCATCGAATCCCCGGCGGAATCGGGCAAGTTCGGAATCCGCGCAAGTGATCGTGAATTCACCTGCTGGGAAGGCACCGGCGGTCCCGCGCCGATAGTCATTCTCTCAATGAAGAATGGCAAACTCATTCCCGACGTCGACATGATGCGTGCCCCGCCGCCTTCAACCGAATCCCTGAACGAACAGGCCGATGGAACTTGCATGAGCTTCCCGGACGAGTTCGCAACAGAGTGGAGCGTGCTGTGCGAAAACGGCTTGCTCCAGCCGATGCTCGACCTTGTGTTTTCGGGCCACCCGGACTTAGCCGAATCATTTCTCGCGCGGGCGTGCCCGAACGACATGCCAAACCTCCGGCAGCGCCTCCTCGAGTCTTTTCATCAGCGCCTTCGGGAAAGCACCTACTGGTCCGCAATCGTTGAACTCGCTCCCGACTACTGGCAGCAAGTCGAAGCGCCAAAGTGAACCGCCCTCGAGCGGCCCGCTCTCTCCCAATTCGCCCCTCCGCGCAACTCCGCCACCTCCGCTCCTCCGCGTTCTCTTCCTAATTTGGCCCTTTGGCCCTTTGGCTCTTTGGCTCTTTGGCAATTTGGCTCTTTGGCCATTTGCTCTACCGCCCCACCATCTTCTGCTGCGCCGGCGTATACCGCTCACCCTGAACCGGAACCCGCGCAACCGCCGCCTCGATCTCTTCCAGATCGCGCGCACTCAACGCAATCGCCGCCGCGCCCAGATTCTCCTTCAGCCGCTCCATCTTCGTCGTCCCCGGGATCGGTACGATCCACGGCTTCTTCGCGAGCAGCCACGCCAGCGCGATCTGCGCCCGCGTCGCTCCTCGCGCGCCCGCCAATTCTCCGAGCAAATCCACCAGCGCCTGGTTCGCCTTCCGCGCCTCTTCCGAAAACCGCGGCAGCGCGCTACGAAAATCCTTCGCATCAAGTGCCGCCCCGCTCAAAGCCCCCGTCAAAAAACCCCGCCCCAGCGGACTGAACGGCACAAACCCAATCCCCAATTCCTCGAGCAGGGGCAAGATCTCCCCTTCCGGCTCGCGCCACCACAGCGAATATTCG
Organism: Phycisphaeraceae bacterium; assembly: GCA_019636555.1. NCBI lineage: Bacteria > Pseudomonadati > Planctomycetota > Phycisphaerae > Phycisphaerales > Phycisphaeraceae > Phycisphaeraceae bacterium. Next base: position 3,163,621 of record JAHBXH010000001.1, read on the forward strand.
CTCTGTAGCGCCGCGACCGGCTGCACCGCGTGCGCACGCCGGATCGTGCCCGCTCCCGCTTCCGACATCCCGAAGTGCTTCACCTTTCCCTGCGCGATCAACTCCTTTACCGCGCCCGCCACATCTTCGATCGGCACCTGCGGGTCAACGCGGTGCTGATAGAACAAATCGATGCAATCGGTCTTCAGCCTTTTGAGTGATGCTTCCGCGACCGCTCGGATGTTCTCCGGCCGGCTGTCCAAGCCGTCCGCGGGCTTGCCGCCCTTGAAGCCGAACTTCGTCGCGATCACCACGCGATCGCGCACCGGCGCCAGCGCCTCGCCCACCAGTTCTTCGTTCGTGAACGGCCCGTACGACTCCGCCGTGTCGAAAAACGTCACGCCCAGTTCGAACGCGCCGCGAAGCAGCGAAACCGCCGCCTGCTTCTCCGTCGGCTCGCCGTACGCATAGCTCAATCCCATGCACCCAAGCCCCATCGCCGAGACTTTCAAGCCGCTCTTTCCGAGCACACGCGATTGCATGCGTTGCATCCTTCTTTGCCGCGCACCCCAGGACATCCGAAGCTAAAAACCCGGACCGCGCCCAACCAAGCGCAACGCTATGCGCATTCCGCTCCCGAGCCCACGATCGATTCGCTGACCACTCCGCACTCTGCTTCTTCTTTGTGTTCTTTGTGTCCTTTGTGCTCTCTGTGGTCAAGAACCAGTTCGCCGCTCTCACCGCGCTCCGTCTTCGTTTCGCCGCCCGGCCTCGCGCACGCTTTCACACAACCTTGATCCGATCAGCGCGCAACCGCAACGCACCTCACGCGCGCTCGCGCGTACATTCCGCCTCTCCCGTTTTTCTTCCTCGCACCGGAGAGCGTGCGGCGCCATCATCGGCGGCGCCCGCGAGCGGAAATCGCGGAAATTCGCGGTGCCGCACGCTCTCCGGAAAGCCCTGCACACGCGCAGCAATCCCAGATTCCACGCTCGAACAGTTATCACACGTCGATGCGCCGAATCTTGGCGCTTCCTTCACAGTGCGAGCGCCATTCTCAAAGCACGTTCATCTTGCTCACACGATCTTCGCGAAGACTGCGCGCAATCCGGATACTCCAGTCGCGCGCCCGCGTTTATCGTCATGCTCGAATATTCACCCCTCCGTTGGGGGCGCCATTCCGCGGCGCGCGAATACTCGTATGAGTTTTTTTTCTGGAGGTTTGAGAGATGAAGATTTCCATGTTCGCGCTGGCCCTCGTGGCCGGCACCGCTGTTTCCGCGGCCAATGCCGCCGTGGTCCTCAAGCACTACGGCTTCGACAACGGTTCGCTCAGCCCCAACGTCGGCAGCGGCGACCTCAACGTCGTCGGGACCGCCTCCAACTTCGCCGGCACCACGCTCGGCCTTCCCGGCAGCGGCTCGCCCCCCGGCGGCCCCAGCAGCCAGTCCGGCGCGATGTCCCTTGCCATCGTCGGAACCGACGGCGGTTCGATGACCTTCTCGCTCAGCACGATCAACTACACCAACATCGTCTTCTCCTTCGCCGCGCAGCGCACCGGCACCGGCGGCGCCAACGCGACCGTGCAGTACTCGCTCAACGGTTCCACCTACAACAACCTCGGCATCATCGTCCCCGGCGCCTCGTCCCCGGGTTTCGGCAGCTCCGGCATCGTCGTCAGCGACTACTTCTTCTCCTTCACGAACGCCGCGCTCGCCAACAAGGCCAACGTTTTCTTCCGCATCGTCGTTCCGGGCGCTACCTCCGCCAGCGGCAATCAGCGCTTCGATAACCTCGTCGTTCAGGGTGATCTCGTCCCGGCGCCGGGTTCCATCGCGCTCGTCGGTCTCGCCGGCCTCATCGCCGGTCGCCGCCGCCGCAACTGATTTTCGATTCGCATTCGAGGCGGCACGCGTCGCGCCGCTCCGGTCAGTCCGTTCCTGGCGGTTCGTTCACTGACCACTTCTCCGCCCCGGGCGCTCTCGCCCGGGGCGGTCTTCTTTCCGATCCTCCGCTTCCCGCACCAGACAAAAAACAGGCCGCCCGAAGGCGGCCCGAAAGTGCTGAAATTCAAGCGGTCCTTACTGCTCGACCGGTCCCAGCTTCACCCGAACCACCAGGTTCTGGCCCGTGAACCGGAACGGAACCTCATAGTCCTTGCCGTCCACCGACGTACCGGTATCAACGCCCACGCAGAACGTCTCACACCAGGGCAAAATCACCGGAATGCTTCTGGGCATCGCGTGCGCGTCGACAATCGCGCCGTCTACTTTCAGCGTGCCGGTGCCGCCCTTGCCGAATCCCGGTCCGTCGTACTTCCAGTCAAACACCAGCGTGTGCTTGCCCGGAGCGAGCGCGTCCTTGCCCTGCCACTTCACATGCGCAAGCTGCAGAAGGTTCCACGTGAACACGGGCTTGCCCTTGAGCAGATAGAACCCGTACCCGCCGAACCTCCCGCCGTCGGTCATCAGCATCCCCTCGGCTCCGCCCTCGGGAACTCTGAACTCCGCCGTGATGGCGAAGTCCCGGTCCAAAAGGCTCGGCGAACCGCCGATCCCCGGGAAGGGCACGTTCGCGATCTCGCCGGAATACGTGAACTCCGTTCGGCCAAACGCGTAGTTTGGTTTCTCCTGCGACACAAACCGCGTCAGCACGCTGTCATCAAGCGGGAAGACGCGGTACTTCTCCGCTTCCATCGTAAAGCGCTGCTGCATGTCGCGCAGCTTGTCGGGCATCTGCGACGCGAGGTCCTTGGATTGCGTCCAGTCCTCGTTGATGTTGTATAGCTCCCACTTGAATCCGTTCATGACGTCCGGATTCGGCTTGGCCAACGAAAGATCCCACGGAGCGTGGATCGGCGGCGCCGAGGCGATCCAGCCGTCGTGGTAAATGGCGCGCGAACCGAACATCTCGAAGTACTGCGTCGTCCGCCGCCCCGGCGCATCCCCCTTTTCCCACGTGTACGCCATGCTCACGCCCTCGATCGGACGCTGCGCGACGCCGTTCACCATCACCGGCTGGGGCAGGCCCGCCGCTTCCAGAATCGTCGGCACCACGTCGATCACGTGGTGGAACTGGTGGCGGATGCCGCCCCTGTCCTTGATCCGTGCCGGCCAGCTCATCGCCATGCCGTTCCGCGTCCCGCCGAAATGCGAAGCGACTTCCTTCGTCCACTGATACGGCGTGGCCCAGCACCACGCCCATCCGACCGCAAAGTGCGGGTACGTCTGGTCCGTGCCCCACTCTTCAAAGAACTTCATGTTCTCTTCGACCGTCGGGTGAATCCCGTTCGCCACCGCGAATTCGCTGTACAAACCGTTCAGCGTTCCTTCCGGGCTCGCCCCGTTGTCGCCGCTGATATAGATGATCAGCGTGTTGTCGAGCTTCCCCGCTTTCTCGATCGCCTCGACCACCCGCCCGATCTCATGGTCCGTATACGCGAGATACGCCGCGTAGATGTTCGCCTGGTGAACATAAAGCTTCCGCGCCTCCTCCGACAGCGAACTCCACTCCGGCAGGTCCTTCGACCACGGCGTCAGTTCCGCGCTCTCCGGGATGATCCCGAGCTTCTTCTGGTTCGCAAAGATCCTCTCGCGCTGCGCGTTCCAGCCCTCGCTGAACAGATCCATCGCCTCGATCTTCTTCACCCATTCCTCGGTCGGATGGTGCGGCGCGTGCGTGCCGCCCGGTGCGTAGTAGATCATGAACGGACGATCCGGCTGCACCTCGCTCATCATCCGGATGCGCCCGATCGCCTCGTCCGCCATCGCCGTGATCAGGTTCCAGCCCGGCTTGCCCAGGTACGGCTCGATCGGCGTCGTGTTCCGGAACAGGTTGTTGGGCTGCCATTGGTTGGTGTCGTCGCCGATGAACCCGTAGTAGTAGTCAAACCCCTTCACCGGTCCCGTCGGCCAGTCCGTGAACGGACCCGCCTGGCTCGCCGCCCATTTCGGCACGTTGTGGTCCTTCCCGAACCACGACGTGTCATACCCGTTCAGCCGGAGAATCTCGCCAATCGCCGCCGCGTCCCGCGGCATCACGCTGTTGTAGCCCGGATAGCCCGTCGCCTGATCCACCACCACGCCCGTCGCCACCGAGTGGTGATTGCGGCCAGTCAACAGCGCCGCGCGAGTCGGCGAGCACAGCGCCGTCGTGTGAAACCTCGTGTACCGAAGCCCCGCCGCCGCGATCCTGTCCAGCGTCGGTGTCGGAATCACCCCGCCGAACGTCGACGGCGCCGAGAACCCCACATCGTCCGTCATGATCAAGAGCACGTTCGGCGCCCCCTTCGGCGGCGCGACCAACGGCGGCCAGTACGGCTTCGAGCCCGCCGCGTTCGGGCTGATCTCACCCCCGAACGCCGCCGGCGGATTCGGTAGATACCGCCCGTCGATCGTCGTGTACTCCCCCGGTTTTCCAGCCTCCGGCGTTCCCGCGACCGCCGATCCCAGCGATAAACCCCACACCGCAATCAACGCCACCGATCGTTTCTTCGCGCTCATACCCGGCTTCTCCTTTCGTTGGCCCCACACCCCCCTCCGCCCGCATCCCTCGACCCGCTCCGCGCCATGCTACCGCATCAAATCACTCCCTTAAAAACGAAACGAGCCGCCTGTCGGCAGCCCGTTCCTTTGTCTCTCTGCGAAAATTCTTCGCGTTCTCTCTGCCCTCGCGGGATCTCTCTGCTCTCCGTCCGCTCCGTAGAGACCTCAGGGGCGGGGGACAGAGAATATCGGATCGTGGTCACAAAATCCTTGAGCAGAATCCGATGTGGACAAACCGGGCGCAACCGTGCGTAACCGCCTATGAATCTTCGCCTTACGCGCGATCACTCGAGCATCTGTTTTTGGATTCACCGGCAGTTGGTCGACGCAAGCAATTCCCGCAGGGAAGCGCTTAGCTTACTTCTTGCCCTCGCTGACAACTCGGCCGTCGACAACCGTTCCGACGCAGTGCGTCGTGTACTCGAACGGGTCGCCGTCGTAAAGCGCGACATCAGCGTCCTTGCCAACTTCGAGGCTGCCGATGCGCTTATCGACGCCGAGAATCTTCGCCGCATCAATTGTGATGCTCGCGAGCGCATCCTCAAACTTCAATCCGTTTGCCGCGGCGACCGCGGCCTCGAACAACACGACGCGCGTTTTTGGAACGTAACTCTCGTATCCGCTCTCGATCGCGAAGAGCACGCCCGCTTTCTTCAGTTTCGCCGCGGTCTCGAAGCTGAGATTCTCCGCTTCGCCCACCGCGCGATACATCGTCGGGTGCAGCGTCACCGGCACGTTCGCCTTCGCCAGCTGATCGGCGACGAGGTAACTCTCCGCGGCCATGTCCAAAATCAGTTTGAAGCCAAATTCCTTCTGCACGCGCAGCGCGCTCTCGATGTCCTGCGCGCGGTTCACCGTGATCGCCAGCGGCACTTTCCCGGCGAGCACGTCGCTGAGCATCTCGAGGCGGAGATTCCGCGCGTCGGAATCCTTCTTTTCTTCTTCCTTCGAATCCTCGCTCCCCGACTCGGCCGGTTCGCCGACCTTTTTCTTTGCTTCGGCCGCGCTGCGCTTTCTGGCGTATTCCTGCGCCTTGATCAACTCCTCGCGCAGCATCGCGACCTGCTTGCCGCGCGTGCCCGGCGCCTTGCCGCCGGATTCGAACGCGCCCGGTCCGATTGTCGCGGTCACCATCGCGGGCGACAGGATCACGGCTTCGTCCACCGTGTTTCCAGCCGTCTTGACGACGATCGTCTGTCCGCTCACGAGCGCGCCCGGCGCGTTACCGGTGTTCACGGCCGTCACGCCGAATCCGCGCACCCATTCCACGAGCTTGTCCATCGGGTTGTACGCGTCGATCGCGCGCATCTCGGGCTGGATCGGAGCGGATTTCTCGAGCTGATCCGAATCCTGCCTGGTGTTGAACAAGCCCGAGACACCGACCGTGCCGCGTGCATCGACGAGCCCCGGCGTGACCACCGCGGCCTCGATCACCTTCACGCCGTCGGGCAGCGTGACTTCCGAGGCTCTTCCGACGCCCGCGATCTTTCCGTCTTTCACGACGACCACGCCGTCCGAGATCGGCGCGCCGCTCATGGTGTAGACCTTCTTGCCCTTGATGGCGATGTCCTGCGCGAGCGCCGCGCCGGCAACCAACATCAACCCGATCGCCGCGCTCAGTTTCCAATCGCTCATGTCACCTTCCCGTTCGAATGCGTCGTGATGCTTCGCTGCCTTCCCCTATTGCCCAATGCCCAATGCCGATTGCCGAACGCCGAATGCCCGATACCTTACTACTGCCCAAAGCAGCAGAAGTACGGCTCCTGATCACGCCCCGCGCCGAACCCGCCCACCGCGTGCAGGTAATCCACATCGATCGACCGATCGAACACCTTGTTCCCATCGACCCAGGTTTGTTCGACGTGCGTGTACACGCTCAGCGGGTCGCCGCTCAGGATCACAAGGTCCGCGTCCTTCCCCGCTTCCAGACTCCCCACCCGCTTTTCCAGCCCGAGCATCTCCGCGCCGCTCAGGGTCAATCCGCGCAGCGCGCCGGCGCGCGTCATCCCCGCCCGCACGCCGATCGCCGCACACCTGAGAAACAGCCTCGAATCGTTGATCCAGTCGTCGGTGTGATGCCCCACCCGCACGCCCGCTCTCTCGAGCACGCCACCGGTCACGAAACTCTTCTCCGCCGCCTCGAGCTTCCCGCCCGGCGAGTCGATCTGGATGATGCTGCATCCAAGCACGACGCCGTCCTTCTGCGCCTGCGCGATCTCCTCCGGAATCTTCCACGCCTCGCTCGTGTGGTGCAGCACCACCTTGTATCCGAATTCCCGCGCGATCCGGATCACCGTCGCGATGTCGTCCGCGCGGTGCGTGTGATGATGCACGATCCTCTTTCCTTCCAGCACCTCCACCAGCGCATCCATGCCCAGGTCCCGTGCCGGCGCCTTGATCTTCGCCTTCTCTTCCTCGCTCGCCGCGGCACTCACCTTCTGGTCGTACTCCTTCCACTTCTTCTGATACTCCTGCGCCTTGATGTACACCTCGCGCACCATCGCCGCGCTCTTCCCGCGCGTTCCCGAAAACGGCGGCTCCCGCAGCGAATTCGTGCCGTTCGCCATCTTCATCCCGCCCATCGGGCTGCCGTTCTCATCGAAAATCGCGAGATCCTCCATGCGGTGCGCCGGCTTGCCATCCTTCATCCGCATCTTCATGTACAGCGTCTGGCCGCTCATCAGGTGGCCCGACCCCGGCATGACATTGATCGTCGTCAATCCGCCCGCGACCACGCGCCGGTAGCCCGAGTCGAACGGGTTGAGCGAATCGGAGATGCGCACGCTCGGCTGGATCGTGGCGCTCCCGTCGGCGCCGCCGATGCCGCCGACATGGCTGTGCGTATCGACGATGCCGGGCATGATCACCTTGCCCTTGCAGTCGATGACCGTCGTGCCGCTCGGCGCGTTGTAGTTCGCGTCTTTGGTGAGCGTCTCGATTGCGACGATCTTGCCGCCTTGCACGACGACCACGCCGCGCTCGATCTCTTCCGCGGCCTTGCCGCCGGCTTCGATCGGGATCACCCGCGCGTTGACAAACGCGATGGGTTTCTCCTGGGCGCGAGCAAATCCGGAGGTCAGTCCCAACGCGGCCCCTACCCCGGCCAGAACGGCACACCATGTCGTCTTCATCGCGGCAGCGTAGCAGAATCGGGAAAGTGGGAAGGGTTCACCACAGAGAACACAAAGGACACGGAGGGCAGAAAGAAAACCAAGCGAATTGGACCAATCAATCCGGTGCCTTTGCCAAAAAACAGAGCAGATTTGTGCTCTTTCGCCGCAAGACTCCGCCTCGTCGCACGCAGACTCCCAAACGAGCAATTTCCCCGTTCGCAACAGAAGGAGTTTCTTATGAGCAAGCAAGCGTTCGCAGTTTCCGCCGCCATTGTCCTTGCCGCCGCATGCTCCGCAACGCACGCCACGACATACAACGCCGCGGCAGACTTCTCCACTTCCAACAATCCCAACGGCGTCTGGTCTTTCGGCGGACAAACATCGCTCGGAGGCGCCTTCACCGCCTTCAGCGTCAACGGAACGACGAGCGGCTTCGATTTTTGGCACTACGGCGCCTATGGGTACCTCGGCTATCTCGGCGCCATTCACAACGGTACCGGCTCCGCCATCAATTGGGGCACGGTCGTCCTCGATCCCGGGCAACTCGCGTTGCACCCCGGCGCCGGTGCCGGAGACTACAGCCTCGCACGCTTCACCGCCCCCACGGCGGGCATGTACACCTTCAGCGCCAACTTCATCGGACAGGATTACATCATCGGGACGACGACCGATGTGCACCTGCTCGTCAACAACGTCTCGGTCTTCGATGGCTTGGTCAACGGGTTTCTCGCTACCGCTTCCAGCGGCACATTCGCCATGAATCTCGCCGCCGGCGACACGATCGACGCCGCTGTCGGCTTCCAAGCGGGCAGTTTCTACGGCGACACGACCGGACTCGACTTCAACGTTGAATTGGTCCCCGCGCCGGGCCCCATCGCGCTCGCGCTGCTGGCGATCGCGCCGCGTCGCCGCCGCCGTTCTTGACACGCACGCGCACCGAGTCTCGATCAGACCCGGTGTGTCTTTCGCTCTGCATCGCAGATTCAAGGCTTTGCGCTTCATTGTTCTGCGCTCCGGGATTTGGCTCTGTTTTCCTGATGCCCGATGCCCGATGCCTCGATGACTCGATGACTCTCTTTGGCCCTTTGGCGATTTGGCCATTTGAGTGCCCAGTGCCTAGTGCCTAGTGCCTAGTGCCCAGTGCCCGGTGCCCGGTGCCTGATGCCTGATGCCTGATGCCTGATGCCCGATGCCAAGTGCCCAGTGCCTAGTGCCTTTCTTCTTCCTCACGCCGCCTTGAGCTGCTTCACGATGCTCGACAGCTCGATCACCTGAAGCGGACACTCCTTCCAGTTGTGTTTCCAGCACACAATCACATCACACCCTTCCGGCTTATGCCCGTGCAACACAAAGTTGCGGCTCTCGTACTCAAATTCAATCCGCACCCGCCGCCACTTCCCATCCTCACACAGATACCTCGCCTCGCAATCCGGGAATGCCGGCTGCACCGCTTCGATCATCAACCCAAGCTCCGCCGCAATCATCCCGAACAGCAAGATCACACCGCTCTCGTTCACCGGCGCGGTCCGCAGCCGCCGGAAATCGAGCGGGTCGCCATGCCCAACCGTGCCGAGCCCCTTCCACCCCTTCTCGCTCCTCCGCCACGCCCCCTTCAAACGAACCGGCTCGAGACGCGATCCCCCAAGCAACACCCCCGTCGACGGCGCCACTTTCTCGCGCCCCAGCAACTTCGCCGCGACATCCTCTTCCTCGCCCTTCTCTTTCAAAACCTCAACAACGTCATTCCATTCCGCCTTGCCCTTCGCAAACGAGCAGAACAAGTCCGCCGCTCGCTTCCAACTCCCCAGGCTCTTCTTCAGCAGGTAGGGACTGAACCGACCGAGCTTGTTGTACTCGTCGCGCTTCGGACGCCGCCCAAGTTTCCGCACCACGCCTCCCCAATCCTCCAGCAATTGCTCATCGCTCAGCGGCTTCTTGTGATACGGCTCAAATCCCGCCGCCTTCAGCGCCTCGCCCCAGTTCGAGAACGCACGCTGCAACGCGTGCTCCCGAATCCGCGACTGCGCATGAAACTCCACCTTCCGCGGCACGCGCCCCGCTCGCTTCTCCATCGCCCGAATCGCCTCGACAATTTCCCGGCGCGTCCGTCTCGTGCGGCGTCCCGCGTCCCGTGTTCGCATAGAAGGCCCCCTGTAGAAAAAGAAGAAAAGACATAGAAGAGCGAACGACCGCCCACGGGTTCACAGCATACCAAACTTTTACCGTACGTGTCAATGGTTTTTTGACCGGATTAATGGGCACAACTCATAAATTCAGCCCGAATAGGAGTTTAGCGAAGACCGATAGCCCATGAATTCAACGGCAGCAGCGTCGCTTCGCCAAGCCAATCTGCGTGCCGATGGAGAACGGAGCAGCATCCATTTCGGAGGCTGGCAGTTCTTCACGGAGATTCGAATGAACGGATTCCAGAGCTGGCACGATGGAAAGGGTTTGTGGGTCAGTTGGGAAGGCCGACCGCCGTTTTGTGTCCAATCGCAAAGCGACGTCGAAGTACTGAGGGAATTCGCTGCTGTTGCCTACACGTGCAAATTCCAGCTTCTCACCGACCGAGGGCATGTCGAGAAAACCGCCCGACTCCTTCATGTGCTCGACAAATACCAAATCCGCGAATTAGGAGAAAGAGACATCCGAGAATTCCTCTTTCGGCACCCCCTTTGATCGTGAACCCTTTCCGACGAGAGTCGGCTCGGTTGTTCGCCCCCGGGAGGGAAACAAGGTACAGGAATGTTTTGGAGGGATCCGCCTTCCACGGGTTCCGCGGCGGTGAAAGCACCGCCGCTCCACCACGTGGCTACAAGCCATCGCCCTATGGGGCGAAACGAGCGGGCGCGAGAGCGCTGGCCGCATGCCCTCGTTCCGTTGGGGCGAAAGGCAAGCGATGCAAGACGACCCTCACGTCGTCAACGCCAATCGGCTCTCTTGAATCCCCGCCCCAACGGGGCGCCAGAATGTAGCGACAGGTGGAGCGAGGTCGTTTCGACTGAGCGCAACCCGTCGAGAAAGTGCAGCCCCGCGCGCAACCGAAAACGAATCGCATTCCTGAATTCCCGCCCCATCGGGGCGCGGGAATGTAGCGACGGGTGGAGCGAGGTCGTTTCGACCGAGCGCAACCCGTCGAAAGGGTGCGCCACAACCCCTTGAGACAATCGCCCCCACCCGTCTGCCCCGGAGGGGCAGAGGAATCCCCCGGCCCACCCCTCCCCTCCCCTCCTCACTCAAACACATACTTCTCATCGAACTCAATCCGGTGCGCGCGGAGCAGCCGCAGAAGTTCTGACTTGAAGTCTTCGCGCCGGTGATGCTCGTGCTGAATCGCGATGTACTTCTTGACCGCGTCCTCCTGCGACTTGCTCACCGAAAACACGCCGTATCCCTCCTGCCACGCGAACCGCTCCAGATTCGGAAATGTCTGGTGCACCCAAAGAGACGATCGCGCCTTCACCGTGCGCATCAGATTCGAGACCGCACCGTCGGCGCGCCAACGCAGATACATGTGAACGTGATCCTCCACCCCGCCTATGTCGTAGAGCACGCCTTTCTCGGCGCGCACGATGCCTCCGATGTACGGATAAAGGCGAGACGCGACGTCGCGCGTGATCCACGGTTCGCGGCACTTCGTCGAAAAAACGATGTGCAAGAGAATCTGTGAATACGTGCCGGGCATGTGGGTCCCTTTGTGTGACTTCTCTCGCCGAGCTGGAACAGATTCCCCCGCCCCGCCGGGGCGGAAACAAGATACAGGAATGTTTCTGAGGTCTCCGTCTTCCACGGGTTCCGCGGCGGTCAGAGCACCGCCGCTCCACCACGTGGCTACAAGCCGTCGCCCCAATGGGGCGATAAGCAGGCAATTGAATGCGAAGCAAAACCCGCTGAAACGAATCGCATTTCTGAATCCCCGCCCCAGCGGGGCGCGGGAATGTAGCGAGAGGTGAAGCGAAGCCCACCAATAGGCGGGCGAAGCGTAACCCGTGGAAAGTTCGAAGCGAACTCGTCGAGAGCGTTCAGCCGCGCGCGCAACCGAAAACGAATCGCATTTCTGAATCCCCGTCCCAGCGGGGCGCGGGAATGTAGCCACGGGTGCAGCGAAGCCCGCCGATAGCGGGCGAAGCGCAACCCGTGGACAGGGTGCGGCGAACCCCTTAAGACGATCGCCCGTACCCGCCTGCCCCGGAGGGGCAGAGGAATGGCGGAGCATCCGCAAGGCGGATTCCACAAATCTGTGGATCGCGTTTCGGTATCTTCCATCCGTGTTTTTGTTCGCTGCGATCTGTGCACCGCTCAGAGGGCTTCCCATGAATTCGTTCACGCATCGAGTTTTGTTTGCCGTTGTCCTGATCGCGTGCGTGGTCGGACGTGTGGGAGGCGCCGAACCGAGTACACCGGAGCCCGGCGTGCCGGCCGAGCAGCCCCAATCCGACGATTCCGATTCAACGACGAACGACGCCAAAGCGCCCGCAGTGAAAGCACCCCGCGCCCCCGCACCTTCCGCGGCGGTGCTCGCGCTCAAGCGCTGGCACGATGCCGCGCTCTGCAGCAGCTGCAAGGGATCGGGCAAAGCGACCAAGAAGGTCGTCACCGGCACGCGGACCGTGAAGCCCGACAAAGCCGGATTCCCGATCAAGCAGGACATCATCAAAGAAGTCACCATCGACTGCCCCGCCTGCGATGGTCAGCGCCTCACCAAAGACAAACGCATCGTCACCACCGGCAACAAGTTCGCCGAGACGCTCGCGCAGATCGACACCACCGACGATCGCTGGCCCGCGGCACACGACGACCTGCTCGAAAAACTCCGCGCACTCGTCACCATCGGCAAAGGCGCCTGGCAAGATCGGCTCAACAAAGCGATCGGCGCGCTGCTCACGGGAGCCGTCGCCAAGAGCGGCATCCCGATCGTCTTCGCCGGTTTTCTCGAAAAGGATTGGCAAGACAACGACCCCGCGTATCGCGAGCTTCGTGTGGTGGTTGACAATACCACCGTCTACTTCCAGCAACCGCGACTCGTCGATATCAGTGGTTTGCTGGCGCCGAAGGACAGCCCTCAAGGCAATGTTCTCTGCGGCGGCTGGTTGGTCAGGCGCGACGACGGCAGCGGGCAGTTTTCCTCCGTCATCAACAACGGCTTTGTGATGAGCAGCCGGTAGCGGCGGCGAATGCGCGGCACGCCCGAAAAACGTCGATATCCCCGAATGCATCCATCCGGTCAATCAAGCCGCTCCCGTCAACGGCGCACCGATCTCCGTTTCGATGCGAACCCGCATTTCCGATCCCCGCGTGTGCGCGCGTTCTGCCGCGGCATGTGCCTCGCTCAGCGCGGCTGATGATCACGCCTTCGTCCGCTTGCGTGTGAACCACGATCGCAAAGCCGGACCAGTCCGCGACGACGCGGCTGACCTGCAACTTGATCTCGAGCGGATGAACTTGTATCCAGAGCGGATTGATTGAACTTGGCGTCGCTCGGCCGAGACCGGGAAGCCCGCTCTTCATCACAAAGCAGTTCGCAGCGGGACAAACCGAATACGTTCGTGCCCACAGCGCCACAACGAGACCAATCGCACCGAGCGCGCCCGCGCTACGCCGATGCACCGCCCGCTCCGCACATCAAACCCTGCTGCTCACCCCTTCCGCTCGAATCTCTCAACGCTCCGTCTTCCGGATCGATCACCGTCCCCGCGGACACAAACCCGTTCTTCCGGAGCACGCCGGACGAAGCCGGGTCGCCGGCGAGAGTGTGGGCACAGAAGCAAGATATTTGGAATTGGTGTGAGGCCGAGGAGATGAGGAGCTGGACGATTTCGGTTGCGATGCCGCGGCGGTGGTGAGACGGGACAACGCTGTAGCCGAGCTCGAGCATGCCATCGACGGGCGGGCCCTTGAATCCCGCGGTCGCGCAGTAGACGCCGCCGATTTCGTTCTGTTCGCGGGCGCGTACGACCTGCTGCTGTGCTCGGACGTGAACATGGCTCCGGGCTGCCCGTCTGACCTGAACGACGACGGCCAGGTGGACGACGCGGACTTCGTGCTGTTCGCGGGCGCATACGACGCGCTCGATTGCCGGTGATCCGCGATTGGCACCTCCAAGTGCCGGAGCAAGAGCGGAAACGGAAACAACGCAGCTTCCCAGGCCTCCCTCCGCGCGCCAGGTTGGCATGTTTCAGGAGGCCAGCTTCGGAGAGGCGGGTCACCAAAGTCGAACCGGTCCACTACCCCCGCTCGACATCCGACATTGCACAATCTCCCCTCATTTTCACCGGTTTCCCTTGCGCCCTTTCCCCGCTTTCCTCGCCCGGAGTCTGGCGGGCCATGCCGGCCCGCACCTGGAGCCCAAGCGATGAACACCCGCACCACTCATTCACACCTCACCCGCCTTGCGTCCGGCCTCTGCTTTGCCGCAGTTGCGCTGCGACCCGCGTTCGGGGGCGGCACGGCGCTGCGGCCCGGCTATCCGACTGAATTCCGACCCACTGCTCTCACGGCCGACGGTTCGACAGTCGCCGGCGCCTTGCCCGGCAGCTACAACCCCCCGTTCAGCACGGGACCGGCCGGCCAAGTCTGGCGCGCCGGAACCGGGTTCTCGCCGATCGGCTATTGGTCGTTTCAACCGTGGCGTCACGCGATCAGCGCCGATGGCAACCGGATTGCGGGACGTGAGTACGGCTTTCATCGGGACTGGCGCTCGGGCGCGTGCAACTGGATCGTCTCGGAAGGTTCGGGCGTTTACATGCCGAACAGTGAGTCGTACGGTCGCGGCCTCGCACTGACTCGCGACGGCTCCAAAATGCTTTGGGCGGACAACGATTCCGACTACGGGCTCTTCCTCTGGGACGGCGAAGCCAGCGAAAAGATCAGCACCGATACGCCGTGGAACGCCGCGATCTCCGCGAACGGCGAGCGGGCCGCGTACTACTTGTACGCAACCAACCAGTTCCGGCTCTGGACTCGGGCGGATGGCGTGGAAACGCTGCCGTCGCTGCCGGACATGATTTCCGGCGGCGACGAGGTCGTCTTCAGCGCCGATCGATCGCACGTGTACGCGATGATGCAGATGCCCGATGGAGCGGCTCTTGTGTCTTGGGACTTGACCGTCCCGCTTGCGGGACGGCACGCGGGCTTACCGGAGACGATCTGCTTCCTGCCGCAGGGCGAGAATGCCTATCCCTGGCTCACCATCGCCGGCGTCAGCGCCGACGAACGCACGATCGCGTTTTCCGTCGATTCGCAGTCGTACATCTGGAACGATGAATCCGGATTGCAGACCTTCGAGTCGTTCCTTGCCTCGCGGAATATCGAATTCGGCCCGAACAGCGGCATCACCGCCCTCTGCATGAACGCCGACGCGAGCGTGTTCGCCGGGGTCTCCGACTCGTTCTGGTATCTCGATCTGAACAACGCGCCCAGTTTCTGTGGCGCGGATTTCAATTTCGATCGCCGCGTGGATGACGCAGATTTCGCGATCTTCGCCGGCGCGTACGACCTGCTCGATTGCACCGATCCGGATATGCCCGCGGCCTGCCCGAACGACATCAACCGCGATGGACTGGTGGATGACGCGGACTTCGTGCTGTTTGTCACCGCTTACAACACCCTGCTCTGCGATTGAGGGCGGCGGATGGGAATGGATGCCCGCTGCGTAGAGGCCGCCACACCCAGGTCGTGAACATGCGGCGACTGACGGCGGGCGGCGAAGAGCCGCCCGATCCTTTTCTTTGAGGGTTGCGGCGAACGTTCGCAGCACCTGTGTACCCCGTGCCGCGGAGGCCCCATTCCGGCTAACCTTCCCCCCTGTCAGTTTCCCTTCGGGGCGTCCCCGCCCCCACGACCTATCAAGCCAGAACCATTGGAGCATTGAACATGCCTTCTTCGATCACGATGTCCGCCGGAAAACTCAACGTCCCCGCGGATCCGATCATCCCGTTCATCGAAGGCGACGGCACCGGACCAGACATCTGGCGCGCATCGGTGCGCGTGATCGATGCCGCGGTGAACAAGGCCTCCGGCGGCAAGTACAAGATCCACTGGCACGAAGTGCTCGCGGGCGAAAAGGCGTTCAACAAAACCGGCAACTGGCTCCCCGATCAGACGATCGAAGACTTCAAGAAGTATCTCGTCGGCATCAAGGGCCCGCTCACAACGCCGATCGGCGGCGGCATCCGCTCGCTCAACGTCGCGCTGCGCCAATTGCTCGATCTCTATGTCTGCCTGCGCCCGGTGCGCTGGTTCAAGGGCGTGCCCTCACCAGTCAAGCGCCCGCAGGACTGTGACATGATCCTCTTCAGAGAAAATACAGAGGACATCTACGCGGGCATCGAGATGGCCGCGGGAACGCCGGAGGCGCAGAAGGTTTTGGATTTTCTGCAGCAGACGTTCCCGAAGGATTTCGCGAAGGTGCGGTTTGGGACGAAGGCCGCAGGCGATTCGTGGCAAAGCGCGCTGCAGGCGATCGGCGCGCCGGCGCGCGACAACCCGGTGCAGGTCGGCATCGGGTTCAAACCGGTTTCATATCTGGGGACCGAGCGGCTTGTGCACAGCGCGATCGCGTTCGCGCTCAAAGAGAAGAAAAAGAGCGTGACCCTTGTTCACAAGGGCAACATCATGAAGTTCACCGAAGGAGCATTCAAGGATTGGGGGTACAAGGTTGCCGTGCAGTTCTTCCGGGCGCAGGTGGTGACGGAGCGCGAGTCGTGGATTCTCGGCAATCGCGATTCGAGTCCGGGGCTCAGCGCGGAAGCGAATGCGAAGATGATCGACCCCGGTTATGACATGATGACCGCGGATCAGAAGGCGAAGATCGTGAAGGAAGTCGAGGGCGTGCTCGCGTCGATCGGCGCTTCGCACGGCGACGGCAAGTGGAAGAAGATGCTGCTCATCAAGGACAGCATCGCGGACATTACGCTCCAGCAAGTGCTGACGCGGCCGAAGGACTTCGACGTCATCGCGTGCATGAATCTGAACGGCGACTATTTGTCGGATGCGCTCGCGGCGCAGATCGGCGGCATCGGGATCGCACCGGGCGCGAATATTAACTATGTTTCGGGTCACGCGATCTTCGAGGCGACGCACGGAACGGCGCCGAAGTATGCGAACCTGGATCAGGTGAACCCGGGCTCGGTGATTCTCTCCGGCGAGATGATGCTGCGGTATATGGGGAGCGGCGGGGACAAGATCTGGAGCGATGCCGCGGACTTGATCATCAAGGGCATGGACGGCGCGATCAGCGCGAAGACCGTGACGTACGACTTCGAGCGGCTCATGAAAGCGGAGGGTGACACCTCGGTTCAGAAAGTGAAATGCTCGGAGTTCGGCGACGCGGTGATCAGGCACATGGGCTGAGCGGCTGCAGCTCCACCCAGTGCATTCAGAGGTTTAGGCGCGAAGGACAACGCGAAATGCTGCTGCTTTAGGGCGTGCTGACGAAGCTGTAGCTCGCCACACCCAGCGGTGTCGTGATGTCCAGCTTGCTCATCGCGAACCAGGTTTTTTCGAGCTGCGCGAAGGTGCCGTCGGCGCGCTGGATCAACTGCGTCGTCACCCGAGTCAGGACGGCGTCGGTCAGTTTGTACTCGATGTTTCCTGATGCGTTTGTCAGCTTGACCGTCACGGTCTGCAAATGGGTGCCCGCCGTAATCACTCTGAACGTCGAGACCGAGCCGGGATCGAGATTCCGGAGCACCGAAAACTCGGTGAGAGTCGCCTGCCCGTTCGAGCCGCCGCCCGTTTGCGCCGTGTACGCGAGATCGCAGGTCATGCCGACGATGGGCGCGGTGATCTTTGGAAACCCGCTGACCGCGGGAATGTCGATCGTGCCCGCCTGCATGTCCGCGCCCGGAACGCCTTCGCCCCGGCCCGCGCCGCCGACGCTCGAATTCACGCTCTGCACCGCGTCGTAGATTTCCTGCGTGGTCTTCCCCGTTGAGCTGACGGTCCCGGCGGGCGGGTTGAGCGGCCCGGCGATCACGAATGCCGCGGCACCAATCAGGCCGGCCATGACAAAAACTCGAGCAGCGTGACGCATGCGAGCACCTCCGAAGGATCAGCCGATTGTAAAGGAATCTCGCGATTTCGCCAAGGCGAATTTCCGGAGCGGCGGGCGTGCAGAGTCCGGATCAATTGCCGCGGATTCTCTTGCGGCGGACGAGCACGCGTGCGATACTGGATGAATGCGGAGAGAGCGGGCAATCGTCGGGCTGGTGGGCTCAGCAAGCGTCGTGCTGTTGTCGCGGCTTGCCGCGGCACAGTCGCTCTGGACCGACCCCGCGCACAAGTTCGCGTGGTGTGAGAACGCGGGTTTCTTGAACTGGGCTGATGCGGGCGCGCCGAGCGCGCCTCTTGGTGCGCGCTTCTATCCGCGCTCGGCGTCGAACTACCAGGGGTTTTTCAAGGGCTTTGTGTGGGGCGAGAACATCGGATGGATCAATCTCGGGAATGGCCCGGCCGACGGAGTGGGGCCGTACATCAATACGACCGGCGCGAACTTCGGCATCAACGTGGATGGCACGGGCAAGCTCACCGGCTATGCGTGGGGTGAGAATGCCGGATGGTTCAACTTCGACACCGCGTTGACAGGCAATCCGGCGCGCATCGACTGGACCGCTGGTGTCGGAATGCCGGGCGCGCGGCTGCGCGGCTATGTGTGGAGTGAAAACTTCGGCTGGGTCAATCTTGATCATGCAACGGTGTATGTGGGGCTCGCAGCGGGATGCCCCGCGGACCTGAATCGCGACGGCTTCGTGGACGACTCGGACTTTGTCATCTTTCTCGCGGCGTACAACATTCTCGACTGCTCCGATCCGGCGGCGGCGTTTGGTTGCCCGGCGGATCTCAACGGGGATGGGCTCGTCGAAGATGCTGATTTCGTGCAGTTTCTGAAGGGGTACAACGAGTTGATCTGTCCGTGATGCCGAAGCGCCGGGCCACGCGCGACAAGAAGAGCCACACCGAACGTTCTGCACAAGCATCAGCCCGCGGCGAGGTCGCGCGATTCGCGGATGAGTTCTTCGAACGCATCGTCGAAGTCGGCCTCGGACGAGAGCGAGAATTCGTGCGAGATGCGGAGCGTGCTCATCTCCTGGCGGCGGCGCAGGGTGGGGGTGGTTGCACAAGCCGGGCAGCACAAGGAGCACCTTGAGCTTGTTCTTCTGCGGCGTGAGATTGGCCATCACGCGGGGGGCGCTGAGTGCGATGGTGGTCTTGAGCGCGCGGACCTGCAGCTTGGAATCGCCGCGGTTCTTGCCGGCGGACTTGGCGGCTCGCATGAAGCGTTCGTAGAGCGCGAGCACGTGCGGCTCTTTGCCCTTGAGCAAGGGCGCGATCGGGAGCCGCTCGCAGGTGTGCTCGGTCGGGCGGCGAGAGAATTGCCTGCCGCAGCGCGGGCAGATGTCGACGGCCATTGCCAAATGCTACAAGATCAGGCCGGACGCTCGAAATGCTCGATCTGAGGCGCTGCGCGATCTTCGCGCGGAGAAGGATGCGCAGATCGCGGAACTGCGGACGAGGCTGGAAGCGCAGGCGAAGCAGAACGCGGAATTGGCAGAGAGGCTGAAGGTGCTCGAGCAGCAACTTCGAGCGAGGTGATCGAGTCACCGCGGGCAGAACCCCGCACGGGACGCCGGCGGCGGAGCACGCTCAAATTGGGGGGGCGTGATTTCTCTGCCACTTGTCATGCCCTGTACCATGAACGAACCGGGAACCAAGGAGAGTGGGAATCATGAGTTCATCTATGTGTGCGGGGAGTCGGTTTACGTGTGCGCTCGGTGTCTTGCTGGTGTGCGGATTTGCATCCGCCGCGCCTGTCTATTCGAATGACTTCGAAAGCGGCATCGGCGCTTTCACTTACAACGGCGTGCTCACCGAATTGACCCGCTTCAGCCTCCCGTCTGACGGCGGCGGGCTGAACTCCGCCAATCAGTCGATGTGGCTCGGTCGCATGGGGTACAACATCGGCAAGGGACCTGCGAGCAAAGAGATCGTGAATCTCACTGTAACGGGGCTCGTGCCCGGAACGCAGTACACCGTGTCGTTCGATCTGCTCGTCGGCGCATCGTGGGACGGCGCGGCAGGCGGCTATGGCACCGACAACTGGTATTTTTCGGCGGACGGCACGCGCCTGGTGGACACGATCTTTTCAAACGGGGACCAGGGGACGGACTACGGCGCGTATTCGCCGCAGCGTTACACAGACACCAACTACACAAGTCCCAACGGGCCGGACGTCAAGGCATATACGGGTGCCGAGTATTGGCGCAAAGACGGCCCGGGCTACAGCGGCTACTACGGAATCTATTACTTCAGCCACGGCGCGGGAAACCCGGTGCTGACGTTCACCGCATCGGGAAGCAGCGCGGTGCTCGAGTGGACGCGCTACAGCGGCTCGAACAACTTCGGCGACAGCTCCGACGAATACTGGGCGCTCGATAATGTGGTCGTTGATGGCGCGCAGGGCGCCGCGTGCCCGGGCGACATCAACAACGACGGCTTCGTGGACGACTCCGATTTCGTGCTCTTCCTTGCGGCGTACAACATCCTCGACTGCGCCGACCCGTCGATGCCCGCAGGATGTCCGACGGACCTGAACGGCGACGGATTCGTGGATGATGCCGACTTTGTGATCTTCGTCGGCGCGTACAACGAGCTTGTGTGTCCGTGACCTGTCGGCGCAGGAGAAAATCGTTTGAATACGTGCCTCATTTGAGCGCCTTTGAGGTGTGGGCTTGCTTGTGGATTTCGCCCCGTGAGATCGGGTAGTCTTCCCACCTCTTGCAGGAAGGAATAGGACATGCCCATCCACAAAGACATCCGCGCGTACAACGCTTCCCAATCCGCCGCGGACAAGAAGATCTGTGCCGCGCTCGCAAAGATCATCGACGCCCATCTCCCGGGCGCGGAATGCAAGATCTGGCACGCGCATCCGGTGTGGTTTCTCGATGGCAACCCGATCGTCGGCTATCACAAGCTGAAGGACAGCGTGCGTCTGCTCTTCTGGAGCGGGCAGTCGTTCGATGAGCCCGGGCTCGCGCCCGAAGGGAGTTTCAAGGCCGCGGAAGCGCGGTTCACCGATGTTGATGAGGTTTCCGAGAAGGACCTCAAGCGCTGGCTCAAGAAGGGCGCCAAGATCCAGTGGGATTACAAGAACATCGTGAAGCGCAAGGGCAAGCTGATCTGGGTGGAAGGGAAAGAGAAGTAGAGGCACCCACGGGAGAGTCTCGATCGCGATTCAGGGCTTGGCGGTCTTTGAGGCGAGCACTCCCATCAGAACGATCGCCAAATAGATCAGTTGAATCGTGAGGCCGATCCCGAATGCCGCCCACGCCCACTTTCGCGCGGTTTCCGAATGACGGCGCGCCTCGGAATAGGCGCCCGCCGAATTGCGCCCCATCGCGAGCGCCGCGAAGACCACAGCGACGATTCCGGCGGGTTGGCAGCAGAAAAGCGCGGTGAACGCGGCGAGGATAATCGGCACGGCGACCGGACCGATTCCCGGGTCCTCGTCGCTCTCGGAGATCACGTCTCCGGGGCGGAGCAGCTTTTTGCCGCACGCGGTGCATCGGAACGCGTTGTCATCATTCGGAGCGCCGCAAACTGCGCAGAACATGGAAAGCGACTCCCGGAATCAGCGCCGCCCGGTGGACGACGCAACGATGTTGAAAACCAAGAGAAGAAGGAAGAGCGAGAACAGCGAGCCGAGCACGATCCCGAGCCAGGCGCGCACATGCCCGCGAAGGCCGGGATGCCGCTTGAGGCTCCGCAGCGCCATGATGCCGGTGATCAGGGCAAAGGGCGCCGGCAAGAGCAGGATCGAAAAGAGCGCGAGATACCCGGAAGCGATCGCCCATATCGATGTGTTCACGGGCAGGACCGGCTCGAGCGACTTGAGTTGATTGTCGGGTGGGATCGCCCGCGGCAGAGGCTTGCCGCAGGCCGTGCAGTTGTTCGCACCGTCGATTGCCTGAGCCCCGCAAGTCGGACAAAACATTCACAGACTCCGTAAGCCCTCTCGGGGCCGGGAGAGTACCAAAGCGCGAGCCACGTTCTTGAAGCGCCGCGAGGGCTCGGGAACCGGGGTTTTCCCGGATGTCTGAGGAATTGACCCCATTGCCCAACGAGGCCTCGAGGAGGCTTTTTGGAAACTTCCGCCAATTCCCGGACGTCGGTTGGCATTCCGAGAACCCTGCATCACCTTTGAGATTGAAAGCCCCGAGAGGGCAGGGAGTGATACACATGCGCGCGATGATGACCGTTCTCGCTGTTTCTGCAACTTGCTCGTTCGCCGCGGCATCGCAGTTTTCGGTGCCGATGAATCAGACGATCGGCGGCACGCCCGGACCGATGCCGGCCGTGCAAACCGACAACGTGCAACCGGACACGATGAGCGTGATCGCGGTTCCCGCGCCGGGCTCGGCCGTCATGGCGCTCGGTGGGCTCGCGCTGCTCGCGCGTCGTCGCCGCGAGAAATAATCCGCCGGATTCATTTTGTTTTGTGTCCACACCGGTGCCTCGCGGCGCCGGTGTGTTCTTTTCTGCGAACGCGGCGGGCTCCGTATTCTGTGGCGGATCCACAAACGGAGGCTGCATGCTGTCACAAGAATCCAGATCGCGCGTCCGGCAGCGGCTGCTGCACGAGACGCGGACCATGGCGTGGGTCGGCTTGTACATCTTCCTGTTTCTCGCGGCTCTGGCCGGTTATCGCGCGATCCTGCTCGGAGAAGGCGGCGCCGGGGCGTGGCCGCTCTTGCACTGCGCGATCGAAGCGCTGGTGCTCGCCAAAGTGATGCTGATCGGAAACGCCCTGCGCCTGGGCGAGCGGGTGTTTCGTCGCCGCATGTTCTCGCGCACACTGACGAGGGCCTTCGCATTCACGGTTTTCGCGATGCTGTTTTCGGCGCTTGAAGAGCTGGTGATGGGAATGCTGCGCGGCAGATCCTTCGACGAGCTCTGGCAGGAGCTCGCAAACATCGGCCCGAAATTGATCATCGCCCGCGCCGTCGTGCTCTTCATCTTCTTCGTCCCCCTGTTTGCGATCTGGGAAATCGGCCGGGCACTGGGCGACGGCAAGCTGCACGCGATGTTCTTTGATTTGCCGGCGGAAAGCGCGCGTGAATCCATCTCGTGAGCCCGCGGCGAGACGAAACAGTCCGCAATTTCCGGCATCGAAAACGTGAGCGGAGTGATTTGCATGGTGTGCGGCGCAAGGAGAGTGCGGCGACGGACACGCAAATCCGCGCCGGCTGCTGTTTTGCTCCTTGCCGCGGCGGGCGCGATTGCTGTCTTGAGTTGCTCAACGCCGGGACCGGCATCCAAGCCCGAGGAGATCGCGGCGCTCCGGCGCGCGTCGATCCGGGCAACCGCCGAGCCACCGGAAGCGGAGACACCTTCGCTTTCGTATCTCCATGCCGGCAAACCGGACGACCCGCGTCTCATCTACATTCACGGCACCCCGGGCTCCGCCGAAGCATGGGCGGATTTTCTGACCTCGCCGGTTCCGGGATTCGAGTCGATCGCGGTCGATCGGCTCGGTTTCGGGCAATCCAAAGACTCGCGCGGCGGGCGCAGCGGAGTCGATTCGTTTCAGGAGCAGGCCGACGCGATCGCGCCGCTGCTTGTGGAGCGCGACGGGCACTGGCCGATTCTCGTGGGGCATTCACTCGGCGGACCGATCGCGGCGCGACTCGCGACGATGTATCCGGAGCGTGTGCGCGGACTGATCATCGTGGCGGGCTCGCTCGATCCGGCGCAGGAAAAGCCCGGACTCGGCCAGGCAGTGGCGACGACCGACTTCATACGGTTCTTTCTGCCGCAGACGCTCGACAACAGCATGGGAGAACTGGCCGCGGCAAAGAAGCAGACCGAACTGCTCGCGCCCGAGCTTTCAAAGATTACCTGCCCCGTGATCGTCATCCACGGCGCGAGCGATCAACTCGTGCCCTACGCCAATGTGGATTACATCACGAAGATGCTGACGAACGCGAAGAGTGTCTCGGTGGTGAGACTCGACAAGCAAGGACACTTTGTCCCGTGGGAGCGACCGGAGGCCATTCGAAATGCCGTCGCCGAACTTGGGGCGTCTCGTTGAACGCACGGCAGATTGAAGAAAGCCACGGAAGATATCCACCGTTGCGCCACATGGATTGACGACTCAAACAAAGCCTTCGCGCCGTTTTGACATGTTTTTGACAGCAATCGCGGGCCGCATATCGCTCCCGTAACCCCTGGCGAGAGAGGCCTTTGCGCTCGGGCATCACCTCGCAGGCGCACACTCCATGAACATGCATTTATCCTGTCTTTACCGGCGCGCAAAGTGCGACCGGAAGAATCTTCCGTGGGAGGCCAGGACGTGCTCCGGGACTCCACGGGGAGTTTGTACATGACGCACACGACAACGGTGATGGCACTTGACGCTTTGTGGCCGGTGGGGCGAGCGCTCGCACGCGTGTTCCAGCGCAACGAGTCGATCAGTTGGGCGGGGCTCGCGATCGACACCCCGAGCTGGCGCGAGATGCTGATCGCGGCGCAGCCCGATATCGCGCTCATCGATCCGCTCGGATTCCGCGAGACAACCCATCAGCTTGTGAAGCTCACGCGCGCGGTTTCTCCCGACACCAGAATCGTGCTGTTCGTGCCCACGATCGCCGAGCCGGTCGTGCAGCGCTGGTACGACGCGGGCGCCGACGCGTGCGTCGCGAAATGGATGCACCCGGACTTGATTCTGGATGTCGTTGCGCAGGTGCGCAGGGGAACGTTCCGGCGCGACGAATTCTGGGAGCTGATTTCGGCGAATCTCGCGGCGGCCTCTTGAAACCCTGAACGGTTTGCCCACACGAACCCGCACGACCGCGGATCGCCGCGGCGTGCGGCTTTTTCGTTTACCGGAAGACCAGGTGGATGGTCAGGTACATGGCACCGACCACGGCGACGAGCGCGATCGCGGCAAGGAGCATCGCTTTCGGATCGACGTTGCTTGAAGGCGGACGGTGTACCTGACGCGGCCGATCCGGCGCGGATTGAACGGGCGGCTCCTGCATGAGTGATGCTACACAGGCCGGCGTTGCGCCGCGCTTGCGAAGCCGAAATCCGGAAGCTGCCGCGAGAGTCGCCGAGTCCAGCGGCAAGATGCCGGACGGCAACATGATCGGCGCGATCCTCACGCTCGGCTACGACGCCAGCAAAAAGAAGTGCGTAGGCTCGTGGATCGGTTCGCCGATGACAACGCTGTTTGTCTACGAGGGCGAACTGGACGCGAAGGGAGAAACCCTGCCCTTGAACTGCACCGTCCCGGGCTGGAATGACCCGACCAAGACGATGCCGTATCAGGACATCCACGAGATGCGAAAAGACGGCACGCGCCTGATGCGCTCACAGGCGCTCGGGCCGGACGGGAAGTGGATGCAGTTCATGAGCGCGACGTATCGAAGAGTGACGTAAGCAACTCGGTTTGACGTGCCACTGCTCGCGGCTCGGCATGAGTGGTGTAGCCGCTCTCACATTCTGCTCTCGGCGATCAGCACATCAATTCTCGCCGACCCCCTCACGGGCAAACCAACTCGTTATACCCCACGACAAAGATGACGAAGTCCGCGTCGTCCACGAATCCATCCCCGTTCAAATCCGCCGGACACCCCAGCGGCATCGCCAGATCCGCGCAATCGAGCGTGTTGTACGCAAAGACGAAAACGATGAAGTCGGCGTCATCGACGGCGCCATCGTTGTTCAGATCCCCCGGACACCTTGCCGCAATACGGAACAGGAGAATCCCCTTCCCGTTCTGGCCAAACGGCTGCCCCGGCGGCACATTCACGCTCGCGCTGCACGCGATGTACCCCGCGTCATTCAGCGAACGCTGCCTCCCGTCGTTCCCGCCGCTGATGTTGAGATTCGAGAAGCTCGAAAACGAACGGATCATGCCCGGCCGAACCGTAACCTTGTCCGGCGCCTTGTACACCGTGACAAGATTGCCCGAGCGATCGGTGCCAAAGAGCGCCTGGACGTTGCCCCCGAGATCGAACGTCCCGCTGAACGCAATCTGGCCAACCGCATTCGCGGCAACCGCCGTCGATGACGAGAGTCCCAGCGTCGCCCCGGGCACATCGGGCACCTGCTGCCCACCGCGGCAGATCTTCGAAAGGGCATTGGCGCGATACCGCCAGATGCCCGTCTGATTCGAACTGTTGGTCGCAGGCCCGAACACATTCGCCTGGATGATGATGTCGCCGTTGTCGCAATAGAGCGGCGCATTGAACGTTCCCCAGAACGTGCCTCCGGGCTCGCCCGGCACCTGCTGGTTCGCGACAAACAACTGCCGCACGCCCCCAGCATCCTTGACATACAACGCCATCTCGCCGTTGTACCCGCCGCCCTGGAGCGCCGCCAGAAACGCCACGGCATTGGAACCGTTCAGCGCGTACGCCCCGATCGACTTGAACTTCACTCCCGGCAGCGGCTGCCCCGCCGTGCCGGGCGCATCCTGCTCGGTCGCCGCGGTCACCTGGAGCCCGCCCGAAGCGCCGGTGAGCACGCCGCTGTGCGGCGCATCGCTGATGAAACTCCCCGCGAGACACGCTACTCCCCCGCCGTTGATCTGCATGACCGGGCTGAGGCTGGTGAACCCCGTACTCGAAGGCGGTGCATCCTGGCGCGCATGCTGCGAGAGCGAGCCGGGCTTGCCCGTGAACAGCGTGATGTAGGAATGCCCCGTCCCCGTCGCATCCGACACGCACGTGAAGGCAAGATGACCCTTGTTCGAACATGAGAGAAGCTGCGTGCCTTCGAGGATGAACGTCCCCGGGGGCGAACTGGGCGCAGCGGCATGGTTGTACGCCATGAGATTCAAACCAAGCCCGGTCTCGGACCAGATGCCGAGCGAAGTTCCTCCACCATTGAGGGAGTGCACGAACGCCGCGAACCCGGTATCTGAAAAGGTAAACGCCGGCCCCGTCACGGGTGCGAAGAGTCCGCCCCCGGGCGCCGGGTCATTTCCTTTGACGACGATGTGCATGGCACCGGAGTTCGCGAAGAGCGCACCGTCGGTGACGTTGTACCGATTCCAGAATGCAACGTTGTTCGAAGCGTTGATCGCCGGAACGCTCGTCGCGCTTCCAAAGTTCGTGCCCGCAAGCCCGGGGACGGGATCGCCCTGAAGCATCGGCATGGAGATAAAAGTGTTGCTCTGAGCCCACGCGCCGGAAACGGCGCAGGCGACGGCGGCAAGCGCGGACACCACAGTGTGACGCATACCCGACTCCCGGAAGTTGTGCCGTATTCTAACAAATCGGGCCCAAGACCCCAATGCCGTTTTCGCAGGGGTGATCCCCTTTCTTCCGGTGCTTTCCGCTATGGGGTCGGTTTCAAGGAGCAGAACGATTCCCATAGCCAGAATCCCGACCACCGCAAGGATTCTGATAACGAACCAAAGAGCGGTTTTGGTATCAACGTTGCTGGTCGGCGCGCATCGCGTCGGACTCCAAACCGGGGGGAGGGGGAGGGAGTGGGGAGGGCAATGGATGGAGACGGAGGATAGATTCGCCTCCGCCGTCTTTCGCCCACAGGACTGACAGTGAATAGCCCGGCGTGAGCGAGACCTTGAGCGCCACTCCCGGTCAACGCGCCCATTTCCCCGCATTCTGAAAAAGCGCAGGCCGGCACAAGCCCACACTCTCAGCACAACAATCACAGCATGTGGATCATGATCGCCGGGCCCTACACGTCAGGTGCGCGAACCGAGAGCGAGCGCGCCGCCAACCTCCGCGCCATGAACGCCGCGGCATACCGCGTCTTTCAACTCGGACACACCCCCGTCATCGGCGTCAATATGGCGCTCCCGGTGATCGAAGCCGCCCGCTCCGTCGATCACTCCCACTCCGACGATCACTCCGGCAAACACGACGCTCTTATGATGCCCATCAGCCTCGCCCTCGCCGCCCGCTGCGACGCCGTCCTGCGGATCGGCGGCCCATCCAAGGGCGCCGACGAAGAAGTAGAAGTAATTCGCGCGAGGGGCGGCAAGGTCTTCTCGCGCCTCGAAGATGTTCCCGGCCACCCTAGCCCCGGCTCTTGAACTTCTGACTTCCAATTCCGACTTCCACTTCTGGGCTTCCGCATTTGAAATCTGAATGCTCAGCTCTTGGATTCCTCGATTCTGATCGTCATCACCTTTCCCGCAAGCCTCTTGTAGAGTCCGCGTGCCTTTCTCCGCGCTCTCCCCGGTCAATCTCGTCCGGCTTGACCCGCCAACTCATTTCGGGCTGAACTGCACGCCAAGCGCCCAGAGCAGGAACGCATCGACGTCCGCCACTTCTTCGATTCTCGCCTTGAGCGGCGTGCCGCCCCCGTGTCCAGAATCCATGCTCGTTCGGAGCAGAATCGGAGAAGCGGCCGGATCGCTCGATGTTGCCGCCTGGAGCCGCGCCGTCATCTTGCGGCTCTGCATCGGGTCAACACGCGGATCGTTCGCGCCGGTGAGAAACAAGACCGCCGGATACGCCGTGTTGTCCTTCACGTTGTGATAGGGTGAATAGGCGTGCAGCGCCTTGAATTGTTCCGGGTTCTTGACCGTGCCGTATTCGGTGACGTTGAACGCGCCATTGGGAGAGAGTTCGACGCGGAGCATGTCGTAGATGCCGACGTGAGAGACGACGGCGCGGAAGAGATCGGGGCGCTGCGTCAGCGCGGCGCCCATGAGCAGGCCGCCGTTCGAGCCGCCCTGGATGGCGAGTCGATTGCTCGTCGTGTACTTGTGATCGATCATGTACTCACAGCACGCGAGAAAATCGTCGAAGACATTCTGCTTTTTGGTGAGCATCCCCTGCTTGTGCCATTCCTCGCCGAATTCGCCCCCGCCGCGGAGGTTGGCGGACGCGAGCACGACACCCTGCTCGAGCAGCACGATGCTCGCCGGGCTGAACGCGGGCTCGCGGTTGACGCCGAAGCCGCCGTAGCCGGTGACGACGCACGGATGGGAAGAGTCGAGAGCGATTCCCTTCTTGCGAATGATGTTGATCGGAACTTTGGTGCCATCCTTGCTCGTCGCGAAGTCGCGGACGGTTTCGTAATCGGAGAAGTCGACGGGGCTGGAAGAAGCGAGTGCCGTTTTCGTCGTTTCCCAATTCACCAGTTTCTCACTGGAATACGGGGAACTGAATGTCCATTTTTGCGGCCCAAAACGGAAGTATGCCGGCGGAGTCGTAAACGATGTGTTCCCAAACAGAATCTGGTCGCCACCGGCCGTAGCAAGGCCGCCCACCGATCCGACCGGCAACTGCGTGGGAGCAGTTTGAGGCTTCCCGGCGTGATCGAAGACCCGGATCTCCGATGGGCCGCCGAGTTGGTAGGTCGTGTAGATGAGCGACTCGGTTACGACGAAGTTGTTCGCGTGATCAAACTCACTGATCAGCGCTTCCTTCTGCTCGGGCACGATCAGCGCCGCTTTCTCAATCTGCGGAGCAGCGACACTCATCCGCATCAGCTTCCCACGCGGCGCATCCTTCCGGCTGATCAGATACAGCGCATCGTCCGGACCGAATGTCGCCTGCACGATGCGATCCTCGTATTTCGCGAACTGCGTCCACGTTCCATCGGGCACGCGAAGGAAGAACTCGAACTCTCCTCCATCACCCTTCTGCACCGTCGCCAGCACCGTGCCATCGAGCGCCGACTTTGAGTGCAGCGTCTCGAGCTGAATCTCGGCGATCCGCGGAAACTCTTTGCCCGTTTCGTACCGGTCCTTCTCGGTCGGTGTGCCGAGCGTGTGCGAATAGACCTGCGTGTACACATCCATGTCTTCCGGCGGCCGCTCCGTGCCGCGCGGGTAGCGTGAGTAGTAGAACGACTTCGAATCCGGCGCCCACGCGAGGCTTCCACCCGCCGTACCGCCGTTCACGCGCGGAACAGTCTCGAACACGCGCTTGCCGCTGGGAATCTCAAAGACCGATACATCGCCCGATTCCGTGCCCGCTTCCGACAGCGAGACCGCCACCAGCTTCCCATCGGGCGAGGGAACGTACCAATCGATCGATGTCAGCGCCTTGGCGTCCAGCGTGTTCGGATCGACGACGGGGCGCGCGAGCGACACGGCATCCGCCCCCACCCCCGTCCCGACTTCCGCACTCAACACTTTCGCCGGCTCATCCCACGCGACCAGCATCGCCTGCTGCTTCGGAGGCTGCTTGAGCATGCCGAGTAATACCTTCCCGTCCGACGTCATGTGCAGCGACGAAAACGACGGCGTCGGCACCGACATCACCTGCGCCACGCGCGCTTTGATCGCCCCGAGATTCGGGAGCTTGGCGAGAAAACCTCGCGCGACCCGATCCTGCGCGCTCGACCATTCCCTGACCTTTGCGTCGTCCCAATCCTCGAGCCAGCGGTAATCATCGCTGACCGAAACGCCGTGGTACGTATCGACCACCGGATTCTTTTCCGCCTTCGGCGCCCCGATCGCACAGGCCGCGACGGCAGTCAAGGCGTACGCGGCAACGGAACGGCGGCGAATCGATTCGATCATGATGTGCTCCCGCGGATGTCTTCTTGTACAAAATAGCAGAGAAAACGTTGCGGCGTTTGGGTGCCTTCGATTCTGGCTATGCGCTCTCACTATTCCGTGCGTTCATGTCTCCTGCTCGCCATCGCGGCACTCCTCGTTGCCCCCGGATGCGCCGAAACCACGATCCGCTCTCCCTTCGTTGTCGAAGGCATGAGCGCCGAGCGCAAGGTCGGACCCGGCCAACTCACACCGACCGCCGTGCAATCGGAGGTGATGTCGTTTACCGACACGTTCAACTCCGCGGTCGCCCAGATCTGGAACGCGATCGCGGCGAACGCCCGAAAGGACTCGACCGCGGGCGGACTCACGGATCCCGAGAACGCAAGACTGAACAGCGTGCGACGCGCATCCCTCGAAATCAAACTCGCCAACGTGAACGCGGCGCTCTTGATCGCGAGCAGCCCGAATCCGCTCGTCTCGCTCTCGGACATCATCACGGTCGTGACGCTGCAGCGCATGGTGCTCGAATCGCCGGGAACGAAAAGGCTCTTCGGCGAGGAAGTGCAGGCGGAGCTCGTCACGGTCTACAAAGAACAGGAAGAAAACGCCTGGCAGATCGCAAAGCTGGCGATGACGCCGCAGCAGCAGACCGAACTCATGGACCTCATCAAGCAGTGGCGCGCCGATCATCCCGATGCAACCTACGTGTCTTCGATCCGCCTCGACGACTTTGCGAGCGCAAGACAAGTTGCCCTCGCGCCGAAGAACGAGCGCACCCCGAGCCTGCTGACCCTGCTCTCTCTCGATCCGCTCGCGGGGCTCGACCCGGCGCAGCGCGAGGTGACGGAGACGCGCATGCTGGCGGAGCGGATCTTCTTCTACGCGAGCCGCGTGCCCAATGTCCTGAAATGGCAGGTCGAGAGTGCGTATCAGAATCTGATGCAGGCGCCGGAGATGCAGGGAGTGCTCGGCTCGGCGCGCCAGGCGAGCGCGGCGGCGGGCGAGATTTCGCAGACGCTCGCCGCGCTTCCGGCACAGATCACCGAGGAGCGCGAGGCGCTTTTCAAGCAGTTCTTTGAAGAGCTGACGAAAGAGCGGCAGGCGACCATCGAACAGATCAACAACTCTCTGAATCTGCAGCGACAGGCGGCGCTGAATGATCTCGAGAATGCGCAGAGCAAATTCCAGGGAACGCTCAAGGACTATCGCGAGGCGGCGACCGCAACGAACACGCTCGCGGACAAGTTGACCGTCACGATCCAGGCCGCGGACCAACTCGCGGCACGCTTCGCCCCCGCCAATGCCCCGGAAAATACGGGCGGTGCGCCCGCGGAGAAGAAGGATGGTGATGCGTTGAAGGATTTTGGCGTCGTGGCACAGAAGACGGCAGATGCCGCGGACCGGCTGACGGAACTGACGAAAAGCATCGATCGGCTGCTCGCCTCGCCTCAGTTGATGGATAAGGCGGGTGGATTGCAGGTCGTGATGCAGGAAGTGCAGGGGTCGGGACGCGAGCTGGTGAATTACGCGTTCTGGCGGCTGTTGATCATCGTGATCGTTGCGCCGTTCTCGGTTGTGCTTGCGATGTTGCTTTATCGAAGAATCGCGAGGTAGGAGTTCAACACGGGGAACCACGGAGAAAGCACGGAGAGGAGAGACGGAGAGATGAAGAGACGAAGAGGATCGGGATCAGAGCGGCAGAGCGGCAGAGCGGCAGAGCGGCGGAGCGGCGGAAACCAGTACAAGCAGGAGTTTGAATGATGCGCGTGGCTTTGTGGGTTGCGATTGTGTTTGCCGGCTTGATGGCGATGTGCGCATCGGGAGCGGAGTCGGCGCCAGACTCGTCATGGCAGGTTGGCCCGCGGCAAGACACGCTGCTCGATGATGGCTGGCGCTTCGTGCGCGAAGATGTAGCCGGTGCCGAAGCGCCGGCGTTCGACGATTCCTCGTGGCAGGAAGTCACTCTGCCTCACACATGGAACGCGGAGGATGCGCAGTCCAGAGCGAACTACTACCGCGGCCCGGGCTGGTACCGCAAGCGCATCACGCTCAAAGAGAACGATCTTGCTCGAGTCAATTACCTGCGCTTCGAGGGCGCCGCGGTCGTTGCCGATGTCTACATGAACGGGCAGAAGCTGGGCCAGCATCGCGGCGCGTTCGGCGCGTTCTGCTTCGACGCGTCTCCGGCACAAAAATTCGGCGAGAACGTGATCGCGGTCCGCGTGGACAACACCAAGTTCCCCGACATCGCGCCGATCTCGGGCGATTTCGCGATCTTCGGCGGCATCTACCGCGATGTGCATTTGCTCTCGCTCGACAAGCGCTCAATCGATCCGCTCGATGATGCTTCGCCGGGGGTATATCTGCTCCAGCAACAACTCACGCCGGAAAAAGCGCGCGTGAAAGTCACTGTCCGGCTGCGCAACACAAGCCGCTCTCCGTGGCGCGCAACCGTGAACTGCACGCTGCGCGATGCCAAGGGATGCGAGGTGGCGAAGAGCGTCTCCGATACCACGGTCGCGCCGGAATCTCATGACGAGGCGATTCAGACGTTGGAGATCGACGCGCCCCACCTTTGGGACGGGCATCGATCGACCGGCGCGCCCAATCCCTACCTGTACCTGGTGCAGGTCAGCGCATCGGACGGCAATCTCATGACGGACTTTGTCGAGCAGCCCCTCGGCCTCCGCTCCATCCGCATCGACCCCGACAAGGGCCTCTTCCTCAACGGCAAGCACTATCCGCTGCACGGCCCCAATCGCCACCAGGACCGTAAGGACAAGGGCTGGGCCATCTCAAAGGAAGATCACGAGCAGGATTTCGCGCTCATCCTCGACATGGGCGCGACCGGCGTCCGCCTCGCCCACTACCCCCAGGCCGATTACGCCTACTCGCTCTGCGACAAGAGCGGCCTGCTTGTCTGGGCGGAAATCCCACTCGTCGATCGCATCGCTCCCCCACCCTCCGCGCCCGAGTTCGCTTCCAACGCCAAGCAGCAACTCCGCGAACTCATCAAGCAGCACTTCAATCACCCGTCGATCATCGTGTGGGGAATCTCCAACGAACTCTGGATGGGCCGCGACAACAACAAGGGCTCATCACTCCCCCGCGAGTTGTACGAACTCGCGAAGTCGCTCGACCCGTCGCGCCCGATCGTGCTCGCCGACAACGGCCCGCCCGATCACGAATTCAACGACATCACCGACGCGATCGCCTTCAACCGTTACTACGGCTGGTACGTCGACAAGCACACCGACTGGGCCGGCATCGACGAACTGCACGCGAGAATTCCGACCCGCGGCGTCGGAATCTCCGAGTGGGGCGCGGGGGCAAATCCGGCGCATCACGAATGGCCGACCAAGATGCCGCGGCACAACGGCCCGTGGCACCCCGAGGAATACCAGGCGCTCCTCCACGAATCCGCGTGGAACGTCATGAAAACCCGCGAGTGGCTCTGGTGCGCGTTCTTCTGGAACATGTTCGACTTCGCCACGCCGATCCGCCAGGAAGGCGGCTTCCAATCGCTCAACGACAAGGGCGTCGTCAGCTACGACCGCAAAACCAAAAAGGACGCGTTCTACTTCTTCAAAGCGAACTGGTCCGACGAACCCGTCGTCTACATCGCGAGCCGACGCTTCTCCCCTCGACCGGCCGGGACAACCAGCATCAAGGTCTACTCAAATCAGCCCGCGGTCGAGTTGTTTGTGAACGACAAGTCGATGGGTGTGCTCAAAGCGAGCGAGTGTCCGGATCGGGTGTTTGAGTGGAAGGGGGTCGGGCTGCCCGTTGGAACCTGCCGCGTGAGGGCAACGGGACGGGATGAGGGCGGCAATTCACCGGTAGTGGATGGGATTGAGTGGATGTGTGAGGCGCCAAAACCCTAATGCCTATTGCCTATTGCCAAGTGCCTAGTGCCTTGCCTTGTTCCGATGTGACGAAGGATGAGGTGGAGTGGGTGTGCGAGGGGAAGAAGTAGATGTTTCTCCCCCTCCCCGAGGGAGGGGCTAGGGGTGGGATTGGTCTTCTGCCTTCGCTATGTTCACGAAGCTCCGACTGGCGCCTCCGCAGCGTGACGAAACCAAGTCAGCCGCGGCTCGTATCGTCCTCCATGTTCGGGGGGATTGTCAACACTCGGGAATCGCGACGATTTACCCTTGCACTTGTGGTTGCATTGCCGGTGCTCGGATGGTTGATCGCAACTCAATGCGGAGTCCGCGAAGTTCGGATCGATAGCGGCGATCGACGGATTCGCTGGCTCTTCTTCTCGATTCCCGAAAGCCCTGTCCCCGGGCGCGAATACCTAGTTCAGCTTTCCAAGGAACTCAACATCCCGGCGGAGTGGCACCGCCCGCCCTTCACCGCTCCGTCCTACACAGATCAAGATCGGTATCGCCAATTCTCAGGCGCCGCGTGGTGGGCAAAGCATGAACCTCCGCTCGGCGCGATCATCCTGAAACAACTCGTCCAGTATTACACGCACCCGCCAGCAGAATCGGGATTGCCGCAGGCTACCCATTTCATCTTCCTCCTGGAATGGGAGTCCTCCCGAAATGACTACGTGGTCAGCGACTTTTGGCTTCAAAGCGAAACACCGGAAACCCTGCAATCCGTGCTCGACGAGATCGGGTATCAACCGGCGGCTGGCAGCGTGGTTCACGGGATCATGTCGAAGTGCCGCGCACGTCGAGGGGAAGCGAGCCAGCCCGACGAAAAGTAGGAAGGGGCTGCAACAACACACCGATCTCGCAAAGCCGAGATCGGTGCCACGGTGCAAGGTCAGGGCCATCCGCCCGCCCTCAATGCATTTCAACGTCCGAACGCCCGCCTCCGTAACCTAGCCTGCAGGAATCAGAGGTTGCCTGACAAGGTAAAGGCCGATGTCCGAAGCCGAAGACAAGCTCCGACTACAACAGGCTGCGATGCGCGAATGGCTAACGCGCGAGTTGTCGGCCACCGACATGTTGACTGTCTATCTGTCGGACATAAGGGACCAACACAACTACGGGGTTTATGCGGCGCTCATTCCGACTGAACAGGTCGCGAAGAGTCTCAAATCTACAAACTGGGACTTGAGTCACGGCAGTGGACTGCCCGGAGCGGTGGAGTACCACCAACAAGGAAGCAAACGCGTTGAATATCACCGATTTGGCGACGACGACGGGATCGAGCCACTTGTCATCGATCGCGACTTTCATGGGGCACGCGAGCGCTACACGGAAATCAGCGAGGAGTTTCGACTTTTTCATCGCTTGTATCACGACCAGAAGCTCAACCAATTCATCAAAATTGACAACGAGGGGGAGGAGCATCTTGTCGCAACGATTGAACCGAACCTGGTCAAAATTCGCGTGAAGGAAATTTGCCAGTTTCTGGCAATTAAGGAGATGCACCTCGCCTTGCAGTTTGACTGCAGGGAGGATTCTGCCCACACGCTCGAGGAACTTGGAATCGACGAGGAGGGTAGCGACTACCGCAGAGATCTTGTATGTTGGGGATTACACTACGGCGACATCATGCTCGGCAGCCATCGAGCCTTCAGCCGGCTGCTTGGAAAAAGATTGATCGCACCATTTCCTAAGAACAAGAGTGGCTTCTGGGGTTATTCTGACGCCGATCCTAAGAAGTACGTCGACTTCATCATCGGCACAGACAAACACGGAGGGCCGCGCACTCACTCCAGCAATCCAGATGCGCTTGGGAATAATTTTGGCGCCAACCCGCAATCACCAAATTACTTGACGCCGGTACATTTTCGAAAGTCTGTTTTGGAGAAGTACTACCAACAGCCGCAAAAATATTCCGTTGAAGACGGCTATTTGCGGCGGGCGTCGCTGTGGGGCATGTATCTTGACAATCACCATGACGACAGAGTGTGTGCTTGGTTGGGCGACTTGGGGCGTGACCTTCCTTACGAAGAGCAGCTGCATTGGCGAAGTCACAACATCATTCCAGTCGGGGGCATGAGCAAGACTTTCATTCGAAGGCAGCTGGATGCCGAATTTGCGGATTCCGATCGGCCCGAGCACGTTTTCCAGGAACGATACCGTGAGCTAGTTCAATCGTGCGACGAAGTACTGGGGTGGCAGTTGCTGCTACCGCTGACAGATGCCGACCAGCACCACGTCAAGGGTGTGCGCATTCCGGCAACTGACGAACAGCGCGATTTTGACGAGGTCGTCTTGAGCCTCACTAAAATCTTGATCGATTCTCTGAACGAGAAATCGCTGAACGAGTGTATTCCGCTGAAAAATCGAGCAGGATTGAAGAGCGGCATCTCCCGTCTCGAGGCTGCATTTGATGCGTGCGGAATTACCGGAGTAGAGAAGCACATCAAGTTCTTACGAGACCTTCAAGACCTGCGATCTTCCGGTTCTGCTCACCGAAAAGGGGACAACTACCGCAAGATTGCGGCAAGATTCGGCGTTGATAGCCAAAGTCTGCAAAGTGCGTTGGGGGGCATTCTTCGCAAGGCGCTCGAGTTTCTCGATTACCTGAATTCTGTCGCACGAAGTCGGCGATTGCCAAGCAAGGGGACAGGAGCGGGAAGCGGCGGGTGGCCCTCACGTTCCGCCCTTACGGACCCGCAATTCTCACCCAACGCGCCGTGGCACTGACGTCGGTTCCTCCGACGTCAGTGTGCTCTTGCCTGCATCACCTTTCCGCCCCCTCATCTTCCATCGGGGACGTCAGCAGCAACACCAACTGCAAGTCACGCGGCCGCACACGCCTCCTCACAACACATCTGCCCCCTTCCATGCCACTCGTGCGCGATATTCCGCATCAACAGCGCGCAATCAAACTCCACGCTTCCCCGCGGCAACACCTCCGCATCCTCAAAGAACGACGAGCGCACCGATTCCATCTCGACCGGCTCCACCGCCCAGCCGCGGCAGCGCAGCTCCAGCCCGTCAAACGTCCCCAGCTTGTTTGTCGCCGAATAGCCGAGCGAGCCGCGCTCGAAAAACGCCGACGCTTCCGCGAGATCATTGAAAACAGAACCCGCGGGCCACGATTCACTCACGCGCCCGCGCACTTCGAGGCTCGTGCTCCCGTCCTCGCTCTTCATCTCGATATCGAGCCGCGGCACGTTCTCCGCAACGCGGAACGCCGCGCGATGATGAAGCCCGGGGAAGAGCCGGCCCCCGACGAGCGCGTTGAAACGCGACGAACTGTCGCGCCGCGGGATGTACACGCCTTCCTTATATGGTGAACCGCTCTGGTTGCCGTCGCGCCAGCGCACGGCGATGCGGTGTGCCGCGTTTTCCGAGCGGAGGCCGCAGCGCTCCCGAAGCGCGGGCCCCAATGAAGACAAGAACGCGGGCCGTATGCCGCCGAGACGGATGAGGCAGATGCCCACGATCGCGTGGCCCCCATCTCCCCCCACCTCCCCCACCTTCCCCACCACGATCGGCTCGAACGGCCGCGGCAGAAGACGCGACACGGCGGCCGGATCGGCCCGAAAGTTCACGAGCAGCCGCCGCTCGATCACGCCCTGCACCGCGGGGAATCGCATAGAGAATGGTAGAGAATGAATGACGGGTG
Organism: Phycisphaeraceae bacterium; assembly: GCA_019636555.1. Taxonomy (NCBI): domain Bacteria; kingdom Pseudomonadati; phylum Planctomycetota; class Phycisphaerae; order Phycisphaerales; family Phycisphaeraceae; species Phycisphaeraceae bacterium. The sequence continues at coordinate 3,201,288 of JAHBXH010000001.1, forward strand.
AAGGGTGGAAGCCCGTTGAAACGGGCTGAAAGACGAAACGCAAATCCCCTACGCAGCCTGTGAGCCCGACGAACCCAACACCTGACCAATAGTGGTCAGCCCGCGCACGATCGCGTTGCAGGCACGCAGCACATGAAGCTCGCGGAGCATGAGATCGTCCGGATAGTCGATCTCAAAAATCCGGACGAGTGTGCGCAGCTCGTTCTCCGACAACTTCGCGGCCTGCGCAGCACCCCTGTAGTCAAAATGAACCGGCACAGCGGGGGTGGGCGTGGGGATGGAAGGCTGACGTGCCATCGACGATTCTCACAGCTCCGGCGGAGGAAGTATAGCGATTGTCGGCAATCCGATGCTCACGTTGAGCGGCAGGTGGCACCACTCACGGCGTGCCACCATTCGCGGTCTCTCCGCGAGTGGTGCGAATCAACCGATGGCACTTGAGTCAAGATATAGACGGTTGGATCACCACGATTCGAAGTCCCGCCTTGCTCCCGCGGGATCGAGTTCGATCTCCCGTATGTTCTCATCGAACCACATCCAGCACGTCCTGTCATCCGCCGGGACCAGCGACTCCCAATCGATTTCTCTCGGTGATTCGTGCCGCATGTCCGAGTCGGTCCACTCCCGCGTCTCGGCATAGCCCGCTTCAGCGGGCTTGCACTTCCCCGCCTTCAGGCACCCCAGGCAATTCCCCGCGGCACTTCGCCCCGTTCTTACACCCCCTCACTTCGTTCCCGACTCGCCGAGTGCGCCGAAATTGAAATCACTGTCACGGACACACGAAAACGTCATATGCCGCCGCAAACAAGACAAAGTCCGAGTCATCGACGAAAGAATCAAGGTTGAGATCCGCCGGACACCACTGCGGCATCGCCGGATCCGCGCACGCGAACAGGTCGTACGCAGATGCAAAGGAAACAAAGTCAGGGTCATCAACAAGGTCGTCGTTGTTGAGGTCGGCTGGACATTGCGCCGCCATCGTGACGACCCACCCTTCGGGCAAGCCGTTGTGATTGCCGCGGCCGACGAGGGTCCGGCCGTCCGCACTGACTCCCCCCGCGCTCGATAGCTTCCAGCCGGAAAGATCGAGCCCTCGCGCCACGAGATATTCAGCCAGATCAACAAAGCCCGTCTTCGGAGTCCAGATCACCGCGCGAGTCCGATCGGCAATGATCGGATTGGCCGAGTCGTATGTCGATCCCGAGATGAGATACCCGTCCGCGCTCACAAAGATCGCGCTCGAAGCCGCGGCCGGAGGCAGCGTGCCGAGGTCCTCGATTCCGGAACCCGACTTCCAGCGAAAGCCGTGCTGAGTCGTGTTACTCCCATTGTGCGATGTCCCGACGATGACCGATCCGTTCGCACTGACTCCCGCCGCGCCGGAGCTTGCGAATCCGGCAACCACGCCGAGATTGGTCATGCCGCCGGCCCCGGTCCAGCGGAATGCGCGGGAGACCGCGGGAACAACGGTGGTGTCCGTGCATGTGCCGGCGATCGTCGAGCCGTCGTTCGTAATTGAACTCGCGGAAGAATCGCGCATGCCGGGGAGCGTCCCGAGGCTTTGCACCGTTGTCGTACCTGTCCAAAGGACAGCGCGGGTTCCGTCGTTGGTGGAGCTTTGGCCGACGCAGCGAGAGCCATCGCCCGTAAGCGCCGAAGCGCTGGCAAGATACGTTTCGCCCCCCGGAAGTTTTGGGAAATACACGAGCCCCGAGGCGCTGGTCCACCGAAACGCCTGGCCGTTGCAGCAATCGTTGACACCGACAACGACGGAGCCATCGTTGCTCAATCCGCCGGCGTATGTACTGAGTGGGAATTGCCCGCCGGACGCGGCAGGGCCGAGGTTCTGAATTCCGCCGAGGCGACTCCACCGGATCGCGCGGTTCTCTGCCGCCGTAAATGCCGCGTAACCAGAAACCGTCGATCCATCCGCGCTGATCTGCGCCGCCGTTGAGCTCTTGAAGCTCGATGAAATGAATCCGATCCCTGTGATGGTGGGAGTTTCTGCCGGGCATGGCGAGATCGTGGCTGCAGCCGACAAAAAAAACGCCGCGCCAACCCACATGATCGTGCTCTCTGCCGACGACCCACGCAGTTGCAAACGCATCGTTCTCACGGCCACTCCCATCTATCCCCCTCAGCAGGACAAAAACACGATACCACACGCAACCGCGAGCCGAACGACCGCACGAAAAGATTTCGCGCGGACGAGTGAACGCATTTCAGCCCATCTGCACGGTCTCTCTCACCGCCACGTTCAGGCACAACCCCTCCGGCTTTCTTCGTTTCCTTTGTGTTGAACGCCTTTCCAGCCTTTCCATTCCGCGCTCCGCTATCCGAAATCCGAAATCCGCCATCTCCCCCATCCCCTTTTCTTCTCTGTGCCTCTGCGCCTCCGTGGTGAACGCCTTTCCCGCGTTTCCAATCCGCACACCAAATTCCGAATTCCCGCCTCTGTTCCGAATGCCGCCACCATTTCTTCTCGCCTTCACCCAATCCCTTTCTTCTCTGTGCCTCTGCGCCTCCGTGGTGAACTCTTCCCCCTCACGCCGCCGCCAGTCAGCACCCCTCATCGTTCAGCCCCGGTTCTCCCGCAACTTCTCCGGATACACAAACCCTTCACGCGCCAACTTTTCTCGGATCGTCTCGCGCGTATCGTCGAGGCCCAAGCCGAGTTTGCCCAGCGCCCTCGCCGCAATGCTGCCCTCCAGTCGCAGCAATCCGAGCAGCAGAAACTCGGTTCCGACCAATTCCCGCTTCGCAAAGCGCGACTCATCAACCACGGCCGCCATCGCTGCGAGCGACTTGTCGAGGTCGGGATTGCCGGCCGCTTCCGATTCCGATTGAACTTCATGGAGGACTGAGTCAGGGGCGATGCCGCGCGCGTCGAGTACGAGCGCCGCCATGCACGCGGGCGCGTGCGACGCGACGATCAGCATGTCCTCCGGCGCGACATTTCGGCCGAATTGGGCCGCATACCGCGACGAATGAACGATGACCTGCGTGTAAGTCGACGTGAACTCTTGACCCATGCACGATTGTTGAATGGGTGCAGATGGAAAACGGGGTGTCCCAATGGCACAGCCCGCTTCGGCGGGTTTGCTCGCTCTTCGGCCACGCCTTTTGCCCAAATCCGTCCTGCTTTCTTTGTGCCCTTTGTGTCCTCTGTGCCTTTGTGGTGAATTCTCTTCCGCTATTTGCGATCCGCTATCCGCTATCCGCTATCCGAAATCCATTCTGCGGTGCATATCTCTTCCCCCTCACGCCGCCGCCTTCAACTCCGCAAGGTGCTTCGACAGCTCCACCACCTCGATCGGGCATCCTTCCCAGTTGTTGCGCCAGCACACGATCACATCGCACAACGCCGGGTCGTGTTTGTGCAGCAGAAAGTTTCTGCTCTCGTACTCAAACTCGATCCGCACCCGCCGCAATCTTCCATCCGCGTTCTTCCGTTTCGCTTCGCAATCCGGGAACGTGGGCTGGATCGCCTCGACGATGTACCCGAGTTTCCGCGCAAGGCACCCGAACAGAAAAATTACCCCCGCCTCGTTCACCGGCGCATTGCGCAGCAGCTCGAAGTCGATCGGCTCCCCGTACACGATCTCGCACTTGGGGCCCAACACTTTCCGCGCCACCGCCTCGCGCTGATACGTCGGCGAAATAAACCACGGCCTCGCCCCCCGTGCCTCGCGCTCGCGGATGATCCCGATCACATCCTGCCATTCCGGGTTCTTCTCATAGCCGGCGTAAAACGCCCGCGCAACGCCCGACCACGTCTTGAACCGCCGGTAAAACGTGTTCAGACTCCACTTCCCCTCCATCACATAGTCCGGCGCCTGCGGGCACTTGCCCAGCCGCCGCGCCGCTCTGCCCCAATCCTCCAGAAGCTCATCGTGGCGCAGGCCGCGCGCGATGTTCACCGCAAGCCCCGCCGCCGACAGCGCGTCGTTCCAGGTTCTGAAGTTCCTTTCGATCTGCCTCCGCTTGATCTTCGAGTGCAACCGGAATTCATCCCTGCTCGGCGAGTGCCCGAGCCGGGCGCCGAGCGCCGCCAGCGCATCGATGATTTCCTTCCGAGTAAACGAACGAGTAGTGCGCGCCATGAGCATGACCCTTTGAAAGAGATTGCCGCACCGGCGCGCGGAAACGCTGCACCGTGTGCGCGCCGGAAATCTGAGTTGGATTTGTGTGGAGAGCGAGCGCGACTGTCGCGCGAACAAGCCGGGAGTCAGTTGGAAACGCTGAAGAGGGTTGAACGAAGAGGAAAAGGCCGGACGATTGTGGAGTCTTGCTGCGTCAACGACGCGGCAGAAACCCGTGCGAGCACTCTCCATCTCGCGATGGGGTAGTCTACCAGAAACGCGGGCGGCTCTGCGCGCGAATCAGGTGTTGCGACGCGAGTTCTCGTGATTTCGCCCTGTTTTTGCAATGCCAAGCGTGTAGTTGCGCGCTCGGCTCGAACCGACTCGTGTTTGCTGGTCGGAACCACTCCGAAAGGGCGATTTGGCTGACCCTGTCCGGCCCCGCCGAATCAATGGGTGCATGGCGACAGCAACCGATGATGGGCGCGCACAACGGGCGGTTTTGACTCGACGGCGCGCTTCTTCGATTTGTTCCCGGGCAGGCCGGGGCGAAACCGGCATCAAAAGCCCCGATTTGACTCCATGTCAACCCGGATGTTGAATGTTGGCGGCGTCGGACGACCAAGCCCGCAACGGGCGAGGCGAACCGACCGAGGGGAATCAGAATGTCGATGCTCAATGTCGGACGCGCGGCGGCGATCGGTGCGGCAGTATGGATGTGCGGGAGCGCGCTCGCGTCGCCCGCGACACCCAGCGAGCAGGAAGCGCTCGCGATCGGAACCGATGCGTACATCTACGGCTATCCGCTGGTCACGATGGAGATGACCCGGCGCGTCATGACGAATGTCGCTGCGCCGGAAGCAACGCGCGCTCCGATGGGGCAGCTTGTGCGGATGCGCGAGTATCCGAACGCGAGCTTTCGCGATGTGACTGCGCCCAACGCCGACACGCTTTACACGACGGGGTGGATGGATGTCGGCAAGGAGCCGTGGGTGCTCAGCCTGCCGGACATGAACGACCGGTACTACCTGATGCCGATGTTGGACGGCTGGACGAATGTGTTCGAGGTGCCGGGAAAACGCACGACGGGGGACAAAGCGCAGACGTACGTGATCACCGGGCCGGGGTGGACGGGCACGATCCCGCAGGGGATGACCGAGTACAAGTCGCCGACTTCGATGGTGTGGCTGCTGGGCCGGATCTACTGCACGGGCACGCCGGAAGATTACAAGGCGGTGCATGCGCTGGAAGACAAGATAACGATTCAGCCGCTGAGCAGTTGGTCTGGAGCTGGTGGCAAGGCGTACACGCCCGCGCCGGGGAAAGTGGATCCTTCGATCGACATGAAGACGGCGGTGCGCGAGCAGGTGAACGCGCTCAGTGCTGAGAAGTATTTCGAACTGCTGGCGAAACTGATGAAAGAGAATCCGCCCGCCGCGGCGGACGCGCCCATGCTGGCGAAGCTGGCGAAGATCGGCGTGACTCCCGGGCAGTTCAGCGCGGGCTCGTGGGACGCGGAGACCGCGAAGGCGATGCAGCAGGTACCGAAGTTGGGCGTCGAAAAAATCATGGGTGCGTTCAAGACCGCCGCGAAGCCGATCAACGGCTGGGTCTTCACGACCAAGACAGGCGAGTATGGGACGGATTACCTGGATCGGGCGCTGATCACGGCGTTCGGGCTGGGTGCGAATCGTCCGAAGGACGCGGTGTATCCGACTTCGGAAGCGGACGCGAGCGGCAAGCCCTACGACGGAACAAAGAAGTACGTGATCCACTTCGACAAGGGGCAGATGCCGCCGGCGAACGCGTTCTGGTCGATCACGATGTACGACGCGGACTTTTTCTTCGTGAACAATCCGCTGAACCGCTACACCGTGAGCAGCCGGAGCAAATTCAAGGAAAACGCCGACGGCTCGGTGGATGTGATCATCCAGAACGAGAATCCCGGCGGCGATATGGAGCCGAACTGGCTTCCCTCGCCCAAGGGCCGATTCATCCTCATGCTGCGCCTCTATTGGCCCTCGGAAACGCCTCCCTCGATCCTCGACGGCACCTGGAAGCCGCCCGCGGCAGTGCTCGCGAAGTAATCCGTCGGGTTTCATCCGACACGACGACCACCGGAAACGGCGCGGAGTTCCGCGCGCCGGCCGCACCCTCTGCGCGGTATGCTGTGCTTTGTGAGTCGGCCGCGTGCATTCTCGCTTGTGGAATTGCTCGTCGTGATCGTGATCATCGTTGTGCTCGCGCTCGGCGTTTTTTTCGTGGGGCGCGCGGTGATGCGCATCGTCCACAACCTGTTCGGCCCGCCGCCCGCGACGACGCCTCAATCCGGATGAGTTCAGCGCAGTAAGTTCGCGACAGACACCGAGTTCGCAACGAGTAAGGGGATTCTGTGCCGCTCGCCCGCTTGCCACGTGACAGCCGTTTGACAGGTGGGCGCACGCTGTGCGCGTCATGAATACCGGGAGAATTCGGCCGCGGAGCCTCGAAAATCGATGGCACGTGGGTTAGTCTACGGCACACCGCTCGCAAGCCGAGCTCGCTTTTTACGGGGAATGAAGCCGATGAAGTACAAGTTGATAGCGGCGATTGGGATCGCCATCGCGATCGCGGGTTGCAGCAGCTCGCCTTCACGTCCCGTGCTTACCGATGCGCAATTGACGGAGCGCGCGGGCGAAGACACGAAGGAGATGATCAGCAATTTCCAGCGATCGGTTGGAAATCTGGTCAACCGCGAACAGAAGCGCACCGCGGCCGCGGGCGGCCAGCCCGTCGTCATGAACATCCTCGCGATGTCCGGCGGCGGCGACTACGGCGCGTTCGGCGCCGGATTCCTCGTCGGCTGGGGCAAGGCACCCGACCCCGCGTGGCGCCGCCCCGAGTTTGACGGCGTCACGGGTGTGAGCACGGGAGCGATGCTTGCTCCCTTCGCGTACGTCGGAACCGACGAGTCGTGCCTGACCGTCGAGGAGTTCTATCGCAATCCGAAAAAGGACTGGACGGAGGAGCGCGGGCTCTTGTTCTTCCTGCCGTCGAACCCTTCGTTCGCGACGATCCCCGGGCTGACGCGCGATCTGCAGGGCGTGATCGATCAGAAGTTCGTCGCGCAGATGGCGGAAGAATCGAAGAAGGGCAAGCTCCTGATCGTCAGCGCGACCGATCTCGATCTCGGACGGCAGCGCTTCTGGGAACTCGGCGAGGAGGCGCAGGACGCCATTGCGAGCGGCAATCTCGACCGCGTGCACAAAATCATGCTCGCGTCCGCGGCAATCCCCGCGGTCTTCCCCCCCATCGGCGTCGGAGAAGAGATCTACTGCGACGGCGGCGTGACCGCGAACGTCTTTCTGCGGCTCGACTACCGCAGCCCGTTCGGGTTCATACACCGGTGGAAGGAATTGAATCCGGACAAGCCGCTGCCGAAGGTGCGATTCTGGGTCATCATCAACAACCAGCTCGCGCACATCCCAAAGACCGTGCAGGAAAAGTGGCCCGATGTCGCCGGGCCGGCGCTCGAGGTCGCGATCCGATCGGCCACGATCACCGAAGCAAAGCTGCTCGCCGCGGAAGCGGACTACGTCAACCTGAAATACAACGCGGACATTGAAGTGCGCGTCACGGCGATCCCGGATTCGTGGCGTCCTCCCGTCCCCGGAGATTTTGAAAAGGCGACGATGGATTCGCTCGCCGATCTCGGACGCAAGATGGGCGAAGACCCCAAGTCATGGCAGCTCTGGTCGCTGCCTTCTTCGGCGAGCGGACCGGGCGCCGCGCCGGCAACCAGGAATTGATCGGAGTCACTCCGAAGTTTGCGACAAAAAGTGCCGGAGAATCAGGCGAGGGGAAAAGGAGATGCGCATGGAAAGGGAATTACGAGTTTCTTTCGCGGCCGCGATCGTGATGTTCACAGGCGGCGCCGCGTTCGGCCAGCAGGTCACTGGTGAACCCGGTTCACCGAGCGCGACGACGACGATCGATGGCAAGCAGCTGCCCGCGCCCGATCCGAAATTCGGCGGCGTCATCAAAGACGATGCGCTGAACAGCAAGCCGTGGTGGGCGCCGCGCATCGTTCCGCCCAGGGGCGCGCCGAACATTCTGCTCATCATCACCGACGACGCGGGCTTCGGGGTCCCGAGCACATTCGGCGGCGTGATCCCCACGCCGACAATGGACCGCGTCGCGAAGAACGGCCTGCGCTACAACAACATCCACTCGACCGCGCTCTGCTCACCGACCCGCGCCGCGCTGATCACCGGGCGCAACCATCACTCGGCCGGCTTCGGCGTGATCTCGGAACAATCGACCGGATTCCCGGGTTACAACAGCATCATCGCCGAAGACAAGGCGACGATCGGGCGCATCCTGCTCGACAACGGCTACGCGACGGCGTGGTTCGGAAAAGATCACAACACCCCGGCGTTCGCCGCAAGCCAAGTAGGACCCTTCGATCAGTGGCCTCTCGGAATGGGGTTCTCTTATTTCTACGGTTTTGTCGGGGGTGACGCGAATCAGTGGCAGCCGAACCTTTTTCGCAACACGACACAGATCTATCCGTTCACGGGCAAGCCCGGTTGGAATCTGATCACGGGGATGGCGGACGACGCGATCGACTACATCCATCGGATGCACCAGATCGATCCTTCCAAACCGGTGTTCATCAAGTATGCGCCGGGCGCCACGCACGCGCCGCACCACCCGACGAAAGAATGGGTTGAGAAGATCGAGAAAATGCATCTTTTCGATGACGGCTGGAACAAGCTGCGCGAGCGCATCTTCGAGAACCAGAAGAAACTCGGGGTGATTCCGGCCGACACACAACTCGAGCCCTGGCCGACCGACGTGATCAAGAATTGGGATGACTGCACGGCGGAAGAGAAGAAGCTGTACATCCGCCAGGTCGATATCTTCGCGGCGTACGCGGCCTACAACGATCACGAAATCGGCCGGGTCATCGACGCGTTCGACGAGATCGGCAAACTCGACGACACGCTCATCATCTATATCAACGGCGACAACGGAACAAGCGCCGAGGGCGGACCGCTCGGCACGCCCAACGAGGTCGCGTTCTTCAACGGCGTCTCGGTGCCGGTCGATGTGCAGATGAAGTGGTATGACGTGTGGGGAACCGAAGCCACGTACAACCACATGAGCGCCGGCTGGTCGTGGGCGTTCGACACGCCGTTCACATGGTTCAAGCAGAATGCGTCGAAGCTCGGCGGCATCCGGCAGGGGATGGTGATCTCGTGGCCTGGGCACATCAAGGACAAGGGCGGACTGCGCGAGCAGTTCTGCCATGTGATCGATGTCGTGCCGACGATTCTGGAGGTGTCGGGGATTCCGGCGCCGGAGTATGTGGACGGCATCAAGCAGGCCCCGATCGAGGGGACGAGCTTCGCGTACACGTTTGATGCGAAGAACGCGAAGGAGCCTTCGCATCACAAGACGCAGTACTTCGAGATGATGGGCCAATGGGCCCTCTATCACGAGGGCTGGCTGCTGAGTACGAAGGTCAATCGCGCGCCGTGGGAAGCCTACGGCGTGGCGAACCCGGACCCGCTCAACAACCAGGTGCTGGAGCTGTACGACCTCAACGCGGATTTCAGCCAGTCGAAGAATCTCGCGGCGGAGAATCCGGACAAAGTCAAAGCGATGAAGCAGATGTTCATCGAAGAAGCGAAGAAGTACCAGGTGTTCCCGCTCGACGCGTCGGTGGCGGCCCGGTTGGTGGCGCCGCGGCCGAACATCACGGCGGGACGCACGGAGTTTGTCTACACGCGCCCGATGACGGGGCTGCCGCAAGGCGACTCACCGGCTCTGCTGGACAGTTCGTACACGATCACAGCGGAGATCGAAATCCCTTCTGGCGGCGCGGAGGGGATGATTCTCACCTCGGGCGGTCGGTTCGCGGGATACGGGTTCTATCTCTTGAAGAGCAAGCCGGTATTCCTGTGGAACCTCATCGATTTGGAGCGAGTGAAGTGGGAAGGACCGGAGCTCGCGCCCGGCAAGCACACGATCGAGTTTGATTTCGAGTATGACGGGCTCGGTGTCGCGACGCTCGCGTTTAACGACCTGAGCGGTGTGGGCAAGGGCGGGAAAGGGACGCTGCGCGTGGACGGCAAGGAGGTGAAGACGATCGAGATGCCCAAGACGCTCCCGATGATCCTGCAATGGGACGAGAGCTTTGACATCGGCAGCGACACGCTGACGGGCGTGAACGACGCGGACTACATGCCTCCGTTCCCGCTGACGGCGAAACTGAACAAGCTGACGATCAAGGTCGAACGTCCGAAGCTGACGCCGGAAGACATCAAGAAACTCGAAGCAAATCAGAAAAGGATCGAGGCAGGGCGAGAGTAACCGCTTGTCTCGAATAGTCCGACGGGACCCGGAACCCCGTTTGGCAATCCAGATCTGATTCTCGAGATTCGATCAACAGGCCCGCTCCGTTGAAAGGCGAAGCGGGCGATTGGAAAAGGTGGCTGTCGGGGCCCGATCGTTTGGAAAAGCAAGGAAAGGACGAGAATCGTGAATCGAATCAATCAGCTCTTGGCGGCGGTGTTTGTTGGAGTGGCGATCGCGATGCCGGCGTGCAACACGAACAAGCCCGCGGATGAGACGGTGGGCGCGATCGACGCCGTCGGCGCGACGGCGAGCGCGACGGTGCAATCGGTTGACCGGAACGCGCGCACGGTGACGCTGCAATGGGAAGACGGCGCTGTCGAAACGTACAAGTGCGGCGATGAGGTGCGGAACTTCAACCAGATTCAGCCGGGGGACATCGTGAAGGCGAGCGTGGCGGACGCGGTCGCGATCTGGGTCGGCCCGAGCGGATCGGCGCCGACGGCCGATGTCGGCACGGTGATGCTCCGCGCCAAGCCGGGAGAGAAGCCGGGGATGATGATCACCGACACCGCGATGATCTCCGCGCGTGTGTTGAAGGTGGACTCGGTCAATCGATCGATTACGGTTCGCGGCCCGCTCGGCAACACGCGCGTGCTGCGGGTGGCGCCGGATGTGAACCTGGCGAACGTGACGGTCGGCAACGACATGAACCTGCGCGTGACGAAGGCTGTCGCGCTGTGGGTGGAGAAGCCCTGAGGAATGTGGGATGGCGGATGTAGGATGGCGGACATCGGGAACGCGGCGATGCAAAGTGCCCCAGGACGGATAGAGCAGAGGTGAAACGAGAGAGCCGGGCGATCTGGCGTCCATCAGGGCTGCGTGAACCGGGGCTGCTCAAGCATTCGGTCGCGATGTTTCTCGGCGCCGTGGTGCTGCTGCTGATCACGGTGCCGGTTTTTTCGAGGATCCAGGGGGGCGACATCGCCGAGAGCATGGCGATTTCGCTGGTGCTGCTGGCGGCGGTTCCGGCCGTGGGCGCGAAGCATCGCACGCTTGTGCTCGCCATCCTGCTGGTCATTCCGGCGCTGATCGCGCGCTGGCTGAATCACACGCACCCGGAGAGCATGCCGCCGGCGGTATTTTTGTGCGGCGGGATCGTGTTCATGTCGTTCGTGACGCTCAGCCTGTTCGAGTTCATCATCCGTGCGCCGCGGGTGAACTCGGAGGTGCTCTGTGCCGGGATCGCGGTGTACCTCATGCTCGGGCTGGTCTGGTCCTTTGCGTACACGCTCATTGCGGTGCTCCAGCCGGGGGCGTTCGTCTTTCAGAGCGCGACGGGCGGCATGGACGGCGCCGGGGTGATGCGGGGTGAAACGGCGATCTATTTCAGTTTCATCACGCTCAACACGGTGGGATACGGCGATATCACGCCGGTTTCGGGGTTTGCGCGGATACTGGCGGTGCTGGAATCGACGTGCGGCTTGTTCTACATGGCGCTGCTGGTGGCGCGGCTGGTTTCGTTGTATAACGCACAACCGGGACGCAATGCCGAAGAAACTGCGGGTAAGTCTTGAAAGAACACAGTGAAGGAGTCGGGCATGAATCGGAGAATCGGGCTGGCTTTGTTGGTGACGTGTGGCGCGGCGGCGTGTGCGAATGGGGACGAACGGCAAAGCGGGTCGATTGATCTGAGTGCCGCGGCGTTGAGTTCGATGACGGTTGCCGAACCGGAATCGCAGCCCTCGCAGGCGCTGACGGTGGACGGGAAGCCGTGGAAGTTCGTGATCGCGCCGTACTTGTGGATTCCCGCGCAGCACGGCACGATCGGGATCCGGCGACTGAACGCGAATGTGTCGATGACGGTGGGCGACACGTGGAACGCGCTCTGGGACAACTTCCGGTTTGCCGGGTGCCTGCACATGGAGGCCGTGAAGGATCGCTGGTCGATCTTCGGCGACGTGATGTACATGCACCTGGGGAACGATGTCAAGGGGCTGCCGGTCAACGTGGACTACAAGCAGGGGATCTTTGAGCTTGGCGGTTCGTACGCGATCCATGACGGGCCGTTGCCGGGCGCGGCGGCGGACTCGACGGTTCGGGTGCGGATCGAGCCGCTTGTGGGAGTGCGGCTCTGGTACCTCGATGCGACGATCCAGACTCCGATCGGCTCGCGCGGCGTCGACGAGACGTGGGTGGACGGATTCGGGGGCATCCGCGGAGAGTTGGCGTTCAACGAGACTTTTTCGTTGACCGGCCGGGTTGATATCGGGGCGGGGATGTCGGACATGACGTGGAACGCGCTGACGATGGTGAACGTGAACCTGAACGAGCACTGGGCGATATTCGCGGGCTGGCGCTGGCTGAGCGACAACTACAGCAAGGGGAGCGGCGCGGACCGCTTCGCGTACGACATGATGTTCAACGGACCGTTCGCGGGGGTGAAGATCACGTTCTAGGGATTGCGGATTGCGGATTGCGGATTGCGGATTGCGGATTGCGATTGCGGATTGCGGATTGCGGATTGCGGATTGCGGATTGCGGATTGCGGATTGCGGATTGCGGATTGCGGGCAGGATGATGTGCGGAGGAGATCAACACGGAGGACCACAGAGCACCACGGAGAGGACACGGGGAAAGACGGAGAGGTGACCCTGCCCACGACTTTCGGACACCGTTGAACCTCGGTTATGGTTCGACAGGAGTCCGATTATGGCACGCAAGGTGTACACCCGGGAGTTCCGTGAGACCGCCGTCCGGCTGGCGTCGCAGCCGGATGTCTCGGTCGAGAAGGTGGCCAACGAACTCGGCATCACCGGCTGGACGCTGCGGCGTTGGATGAAGCTCGATCTGCCCGTTCCCGCGCCGACCTCTCAATCTCAGGTTCCCAAAGAGACCGATCTCCAGCAACGCATCCGCCAGCTCGAAGCCGAGAACAAGCAGCTCCGCATGGAGCGCGACATCCTAAAAAAAGCGACGGCGTTCTTCGCGAACCAGCAGCCGTGAAGTACGCCTTCATCCGCGATCATCTCGCCGGCCTCTACCCGGTCCGAGTCTGCTGCTCGGCGCTGCGAGTCAGCCGCTCCGGGTACTACGCCGCGCAAGATCGCGGCGATTCTCCGCGTCGGCAGCGGCATCAACTGCTTACCCGTCAGGTCCGTCTCGTGCACGAAGAGACGCGGCAGGCCTACGGAAGCCCGCGTCTGTGCCGCGAGCTGCGGAGAAGAGGCATCCCGATCTGCCGCAACACCGCCGCGGCCATCATGCGTGAATCGGGCCTGCGTTCCAGGCGTTCTCGACGCTTCCGTCCTCGCACGACCGATTCGTCGCGGACGGTGGCGCCAGCTTCGAACCTGCTGCGGCATCTGCCGTCGCCGGACAGACCCGGCCTGATCTGGGTCGCCGACATCACCTACATCCGGACCGAGAGCGGCTTCGTCTACCTGGCGGCGGTGATGGACCTGTGCTCACGCCGCATCGTCGGTTGGACGCTGGGCGATTCGCTTCGTCCGCGGCTGGCCGAGCACGCGCTGCACGCGGCAATCGCCTTGTGCCGCCCGCTCCGCGGGCTCGTGCACCACTCCGATCGCGGCATCCAGTATGACAGCGCGAGCTACCGCACGCTGCTCGACCGTCACGGGATCATCCAGAGCATGAGCCGCAGGGGAGACTGCTACGACAACGCCGCGATGGAATCGTTCTTCGCCACACTCAAATCAGAATTGATCGGAGAGACCGTGTTCAAAGACCAGCAACACGCCCGCGATGCGATCTTCCGGTTCATCGAAGGCTTCTACAACAACCACCGCCTGCACAGCGGCATCGGCTATCGATCACCCGTTCAGGCCGAGGCCGCTACCGTCTAACGCTCATTCACCACTGTCCGAAAGTCGTGGGCAAGACCAAGGATTGGGTTTGAGATTTGTGGATGCGGAATGACGCGCCCTATAGCTTGAGAATGTGAAGATTCTGTGCGTAGGCCCGGGCGCATTTGCCTGATTGGGCGGACGCGAATTTGGCGGGGCTATTGTGCGCCCCGGAGGATTCCACAATGGCAACTGCAACAAAGACAAAGTCCCGTTCCGCTCGCAAGCCTTCGGTGCGATTTGCCGCGGCACCGCTTCCGACTTCACCGATCGCGGTCGCCGGATACGCGGCGCGATCGGCGAACGCGCCCTTGGGTGATTTCTCGTTCGAGCGGCGCGTGCCGGGACCGAAGGATGTGCAGATCGAGATCCTGTACTGCGGCGTGTGCCACTCCGATTTGCACACCGCGCGCAACGAATGGAAGATGACGCAGTATCCGTGCGTGCCGGGTCACGAGATCGTCGGCCGCGTGCTGTCGGTCGGGAAGGCTGTGAAGAAGTTCAAGCCGGGGCAGATGGTGGGCGTGGGGTGCATGGTGGATTCGTGCCGCAAGTGTCCGAACTGCAAGCACGGGGACGAGCAGTACTGCGACAACGAGATCATCTTCACGTACAACAGCATCGATCACAAGGCGCCCACCGGATCGGCGCCGGGGACGCAGACGTACGGCGGGTACTCGACGCAGATCGTGGTCGATCAGGACTTTGTGCTGACGATTCCGAAGGGGCTCGATCCGGCGGCTGCCGCGCCTTTGCTGTGCGCCGGGATCACGACGTATTCGCCGCTTCGCCACTGGAAGGTGAAGAAGGGGCAGAAGGTCGGCATCGTCGGGCTGGGCGGGCTCGGGCACATGGGCGTGAAGCTGGCGCGGGCGATGGGCGCGAAGGTGGTGCTGTTCACGACGTCGCCGAGCAAGGTGGCGGACGGCAAGCGGCTGGGTGCGCACGAGGTGGTCATCTCGAAAAACCCGGAAGAGATGGCGAAGCACGCGAACTCGTTTGATTTCATTCTGAACACGGTCGCGGCGTCGCACGACCTCGATCAGTACATCTCGCTGCTGCGGCGGGACGGGACGATGTGCCTGGTCGGAGCGCCGGAACACCCCCACCCCTCGCCGACGGTGTTCAACCTGATCTTCAAGCGTCGCGAGATCGCGGGGTCGCTGATCGGCGGCATCCGCGAGACGCAGGAGATGTTGAACTTCTGCGCGAAGCACAAGATCGTGAGCGACATCGAGATCATCCCGATGCAGAAGATCAACGAGGCTTACGAGCGGATGTTGAAGAACGATGTGAAGTACCGGTTTGTGGTGGATATGGGGTCGCTGAAGTAGGGGCAGAAGGCACTGGGCATTTGGCACTAGGCATTAGGAAGAGAAAGGCCCCGCGATGTGCGGGGCCTTTGTTTTGGAGAGACGGACAAAGGGATTGGCTCGAAGGCGAGCTCGGCGGGTCGATAACTTGCGGGAGACCTTGGCCGAGTGGAATGGGCTTGGCGATCGTCGCAGAGTTTGGGGCGAGCCAGCGCAGCGACAGAAATTGCTGCGGTGCAACTTTGGTGGTAATCCGTTCGCGGGAACTTGTTGCGGGTTTCAATGCATGCGTTTTTCTTTGCACGTTCGTGGGCGTCCGGTATCTTTATGGAATGATCAATCGCTGTGTGGGTACTGCTTTTCTTTCGCTGATGACGCTCGTGGGCGTGACGCATGCGGAGCCTTGTGTGCCGCGGTGGCTGCCGGGGAGCGGCGCGCCGGGCGTGGACGGTGCGGTCTACACGTCGACAATGTGGGACCCGGACGGCGCGGGCCCGGCGGGGCCGGTGCTGGTGATCGGCGGCGAGTTTGAATATGTCGGGGCAACACTCTGCCGCAATGTTGCGACGTTCGATCCGCAGACGGGGGTGTGGGCGCCTGTGGGAAGCGGCGTCAACGGGTCGGTCTCGGCGCTCGCTGTGCAGAACGGGATGCTGATCGCGGGCGGCGGGTTCACCGAAGCCGGCGGGGTGAGCGCGCTGGGGCTTGCGAAGTGGAACGGAACGTCGTGGTCGGCGTTCAGCGGATGGTCGGGCACGTATGCGAACGTGGAGGCGCTGCTCGTCACTCCCCAGAATCAACTGATCGTGGGCGGGAACTTCACGACCACGAGCGGCTTGCCGGGTAATTCGATCGCTCGCTGGAGCGGAACGAGCTGGTCCACATACGGGTCCGGATTCGGCGTGACGTCGTTGTTCGCACCGCACGCGGACGTGAACTCCCTCCTTCTCAACAGCAGCGGCGAGATCGTCGCGGGCGGGACCTTCGATCTCGCGAACGGCGCATCAATCAAGTGCGTCGCTCGTTGGACCGGCGGCACGTGGGCGGCGCTCGGGTCGGGGCTTGACATGACTGTTAGAGACATGGTGCTGCAGCCGAACGGCGAGATCGTCGCGGTGGGTGTTTTCCAGAATTCTGGAGCAACTCCCGTTTCGGGAATCGCCCGATGGAACGGCACATCGTGGAGTTCGCTCGGATCCGGGCTTGGCGGCGAAGGGAGCTCGGCGGCAGGTGTTGATCTGCTCCCACTTGCAAACGGCAATCTTGTCGTCAGCGGAAAGTTCAAGACCGCGGGCGGCATTGCGAGCCCGGGGATTGCGGTCTGGAATGGATCGACCTGGTCTGCGTTGGGGGGCGGTTTTGCGGGCGGAACCAATTGGGTGGTTTCGACGACGGCCCAACTTCCAAACGGCGATCTCATGACGGGCGGCCGCTTCGTGACTGCGGACGGAAGAACCGCGGCGGGTCTTGCTCGGTGGAATGGTGCGGAGTGGAACGCAATCGCATCGGGGAGTGATTCCGAAATCACGGCTCTGGCTGTCGCGCCGAACGGCGATGTGTACGCGGGCGGGACGTTCACAATGATGAACGGTGTTCTGGCGAATTCGATCGCGCGCTGGGATGGCACGAACTGGCACCCGCTCTCGACGGGCATGGGGACGACGACGAGCTTGCCGCCGTCGATTCTCGCGCTGGCGGTGGCGGCAAACGGCGACGTGATCGCGGGCGGAGTGTTCGATAGCGCGGGGGGAGTCCCGACTCTCAATATCGCGCGCTGGAACGGAAGTACGTGGTCGCCGATCGGGAGCGGGCTGATCAAGAAGGTGAACGCGCTGATCGAATTGCCGAACGGCCACATTGTGGCGGGTGGAAGCTTCACGCCAAGCGGAACGACGACGCCGCGCTGCGCGATGGAGTGGAACGGCGCGAGCTGGACGTATATGGGATCGGAGCTGAACAATTTGCCGTTTGCGTTCGTGGTGATGCCCAACGGGGATTTGATTGCGGGCGGAATGTTCGCGGTGCCGAATGCGGTCAAGATGCTGGCGCGATGGAACGGAACTGCCTGGGAGAATTACGCCGGGAGCGTGCTGCACTGGATTCATGGGATGGCTCTCGCCCCGAACGGTGATCTCATCGTGGGCGGCACGTTCACGCGGGTCGGCACACCTTCGATTCCGGCGGCGTCGATTGCACGCTGGAACGGGACCCAGTGGAGCACGATGGGCTCGGGGATGGCGATGACCGGAGGCGCGGATGTCGAGGCGGTCGCGGTGTTACCAAGTGGGGACGTCGTTGCGGCGGGAAGGTTCACGAGCGCCGGTGGCGTCGCGGTAAGCAACATCGCGCGTTGGGACGGCAGCACCTGGTCGGCGCTCGACGGCGGCATCAACGATCGTGGCCGAGCCTTTGCCGTGTTGCCGCAAGGCGGGTTCATGGCTGGCGGGAATTTCTCACTCGCGGCCGGAAAGCCCTCGAAGGGGCTTGCCCAGTGGACGGATGCGCGGACGCCGGAGTTTTTGCAGGATCCCGTTGCTGAACATGTGTGCGGCCTGGGAACCGCGGCCTTCTCGGTTCAACTCGAAGAGCCAAACGACGGGCTTGCGGTGCGCTGGCAGCTTGAAACTGCGTCGGGGTCGGGGAGCTTTGTGGACCTTGCGGAAGGCCCGATTCCGGAATCGGGAGGCGCCGTGGCCGCTCTCTCGGCGCTTTCGGCGTACGAATCTTCGCTGCAGATAAGCGACTCGACGGGCCTGTTGAATGAGCGTCGGGTTCGGGCCGTGGTCTCGAATTCCTGCGGCGAGGTTGCCGGCACGGCCGCCGCCCTCTTGGTGTGTTCCTCCGACTTGCAATGCGACGGATTGGTTGACGACGCGGACTTTGTTCTGTTTGTCGAGGCGTACAACCTGTTGCTGTGCGATGACCCGGGTATGTCTGCCGGCTGTGCGGCCGATTTGAACCGCGACACAGTTGTGGATGATTCCGACTTTGTGCTGTTTGTGGCGGCTTATGACCAGCTGGAATGCCCGTAACGGGGAATACGGCGGCCGAATCTGAGGTTGTTTGGGAAGCGAAAGAAGAGCGCCAAGACCACGCGGCGCGACAGGACGATGTGAAGCCCCGCGAAGGCGGGGCTTTTTTGTCCTGATGGCGGCGGACTCCTTTGACAAAAGCATTCAGTCTGAAAGCTGCTTCAATTGTCTTTGCAGCCAGACGGCGAACCGAACGGAGACTCGTTCTGGGCGTTGCATCATGCCCCGGGAATGCTCGTGATCCCAGAATACGACGGGACAGTCGCCGTCCTTGATCGCGGCTGTATCCAAACAGAAGTGATTCCCCGCACCATCGCCCATGACGGGGATCAAAGTCGAACGCATGGGAGGCTCGGCATTCACGCTCTCAAAGACCATGTTTTCAAGCACGGACGTTGCGCGCGTCGCGTCGGGGCCGAGTCCGTAGAGGATGTCGGAGCCGAGATACGCGAAGCCAATCTCAGAGAGAAATGTCTTGTAGCTGACCGGGAGCGGTCGGTTCGCGATCTTTCGAAAATACTTTATCTCGTGCTCGCTCGCACCTCGGTGAGTTTCTACCAAAGGGTGTTCTTTCATCGCTGACAGGACTGTCTTGATTGAAATGCTCGCCATGAATCATCTCCGGCACTTGAGCGAGTGCGGAGGGTACCAAATTCCTCTGGAGAACGGGCACTTGGCAAAACGGAGAGCGACGAAACGAAGTACCGGCACCCCTCCGGGGTGCGATGTCGTTTGGTCGCATGACCGGGGGTGTCGCTCGCCGAAACGGCTCGCTCCACGCCCCGGCTACTGAACGGCAGTCCTCCGGACTGCGAAGGCAGAGTGCAAGTTCCGTTCCACGCTCCGATTGAATCGCGTCAGATCTTTTGGCTGGAACTCGCCGACCAGTGTTTCTGGGGTTGATCCCACAGCGATCTATCGCTCCGTGTCATTATCGCAAACCACGGCAAACCTCCGAAGTCCACCAAGCTGAGAATCAAACCGAGCGCTGCTGTTCCGGGTGCCCCCAACCTTGGAACACCGCCGGGATAAGGCTGAGCGTTCCCAACACGGGCAAGGACGAGGTCCACTTGAACCCGTCGAACGACCCATTTCGAATGCGAAAGATCCACGGACGAACGATCCCAAGGTAGATGTTGAGCCCGGCGATCACGCCGGCGAGTGAGAGCCACCACGCTCCGGCGAACCACGCGGGGTTCAAAGCTGCAACACCCCGAATCAGCGATGCGGCGAATGCCGCCGGAAGCCCGAAGCAAATCAGCGCCCCGATGACCCGTTTGGTCCAGTTGCGCTTGATCGTGGGTGAGGCGGCGGGGCGGTGCACTGCTCAGAATCCTATTGGGGAAACACGATTCACGGAAGCTGCGCCGCTTCGAGGCGTGCTGTTTTGCAGCAGTGCGCGAAATCCGTCAAAAGTGAATTCACCTGCGAGCAGGCCGTTGCGACTCGTAGACTGTGCGCGATGATCGAGGAAGTTCGGGCGATCTTTGAGAAGGAGGGGCCGATCGCCGGCGTGTTCGGCGCGGGGTATGAGCCGCGCGGGCAGCAGGTGGAGATGGCGAGCGCGGTCGGGCGCGCGATGGCGGAACGGACGCACTTGCTGGCCGAGGCGGGGACGGGAGTCGGGAAGAGCTTTGCGTATCTCGTGCCCGCGATGCTGCGGTGCCTGCGTGGCGAGACGGTCGTCATCGCGACGAACACGATCTCGCTGCAGGAGCAGTTGATCCAGAAGGATGTGCCGCTGCTGGTGGAACTGATGGAAGGGGCGGAGAGAAGAAGAGAAGAAGAGACGGAGAGACGGAGAGACGGAGAGAAGAAGACGGCGCCCACCCCCCACCCCCTCCCGGAGGGAGGGGGAGAAAAGAAGCTGCGGATCAAACCGGTGCTTGTGAAGGGGCGCGGGAACTATGTGAGCATTCGAAGGCTCCGGCAGGCGAGCGAGCGGCAGGAGAAGTTGTTTGCGGATGCCGCGGCGAGGCGGAGCCTGCACGTGATCGAGGATTGGGCGCGGGAGACGCTGGACGGGACGCTGAGCACGCTGCCGGCGCTCGAGCGGATGGGCGTGTGGGACAAGGTGCAATCGGACAGCGGGAATTGCATGGGGCGGAAGTGCCCCACGTTCGATCGGTGTTTTTATCAGAGTGCGCGGGCGGAACTGGACGGCGCGAACCTGCTCATCTGCAATCATGCGTTGTTCTTTTCGGATCTGGCGCTGCGGGTGCAGGATGTCGGGTTTTTGCCCAGGTATCACCACGTCGTGCTCGATGAAGCGCACAACGTTGAGGATGTTGCGAGCGAGCATTTCGGAAGGACGTTGTCGGAGGGGCGGGTGATGCACCTGCTCACGACGCTGTGTCATCCGCGGACGGGGAAGGGGTATCTTCCGAATCTGCTGATGTATGCGAATGATGCGAGCGCGGTGGAGCGGGCAATGCAGCTTGCGATTCGGGCGCAGGAGGTGTGCCGCGGTTTCTTTGAGCAAGTGCTGCGGGCGGCGCGGCCGGAGGGGGAATCGGGAGTATTTGGCGCGGGATCGGGAGGACGGATCCGGCGGGCGGGAGCGATCGAGAATTCGCTGAGCGGCGCGTGCACGGAACTCGCGCAGCGGCTGAACACGCTGAAGGAACTTGTGAAGACGGACGCGGACCGGTTTGAGTTGAATGGATATGCGGAACGGGCGCGCATGATCGCGGATGATGCGAACGTGCTGGTCGATCAGAGTCAGCCGGGGTGCGCGTACTGGGTGGAATCGAGCGGGGATGAGGACTGGGGAGGGGGCGGGTTCCAGAAAGTTTCGCTGGCGTGCGCGCCGGTGGATGTCGGGCCGCTGTTGAAAGAGCGGCTTTTTTCGGGTGATTTCAGCGTAGTGATGACGAGCGCGACGCTGGCGACGAAGACTGTGGAAGCGGCGAAGGCGGCGGATGTGAAAGTGACGGAGCGGCGGTTTGTGCCGGAATCGGAAGAGGCGGAGGCGAGAGAGGAAGCCGCCCCGCCGCGATTTGTGCAGAAGCAGGACGCGTTCGCGCACGCGATGAGGAGATTGGGTGCGGAGGGCGCGCGAACGATGCAGGTCGGGAGCCCGTTCGATTACGCGAAGCAGGTGGAGTTGATTGTCGATCTCACGGCTCCGGATGCGGACGAGTTTTCGCAGGTGGGAGCGCGGCGCGCTGGAATGGGGGCGCGGCGGGCGGGGGCGGACGATGCGGCGCACGTGGCGCGACGTGTGATTCATCACGTGAAAGAGACGGACGGGGGCACGTTCGTGCTGTTTACGAGTTTGGCGATGCTGCGGGCGGTGGCGAAGATCGTGCGCGAGCCGCTGGGGATGCTCGGGCACCCGGTGATGGCGCAGACGGTTGATGGATCGCGGACGGCGATGCTCGAGCAGTTTCGGAAGGATGAGCGGAGCGTGCTGCTGGGCGCGGCGAGTTTCTGGCAGGGCGTGGATGTGCGCGGGCGGGGGCTGCGGAACGTGATCATCACGAAATTGCCGTTCGATCCGCCGGATCGGCCGTTGACGCAGGCGCGGCACGAATTGATCGAATCGCGCGGGGGGAACTCGTTTGGAGAGGATTCATTGCCGCGGGCGATCATCCGGTTCAAGCAGGGCTTTGGTCGATTGATCCGGAGCGCGGAAGATCACGGGCGCGTGGTGGTGCTGGATCCGAGATTGGTGCGGTCGGGGTATGGGAAGCAGTTCTTGGCGGCACTGCCCAAGGGCGTGCGCTTGACCACCATTGAATAGGAAGGGCGGAGGAGGTCCGAGAAGTGCGCGGGTGAGCACGCGGACGGGGAGTTTGAAGGCGACGGGCCCCCTTTGGGAGTGCGAGCACGCAAATCCGCAGGGCCGAAGCGGTTGCACGACAACAGAAAGGCTCCGAAAAAACGGGTCCGTTGGTTAGCCTTTTCGACTGCGGACGACGCACGAACAGGTGGCGCGGCGCTTTTGATCGCGCGAATCACACACGTGCAAACCGTTCACAAGGGAGCTTTGCCATGAACCGTGCGATCCGAAAACTCTTGATTTCTGCCGCGGTGTGCGCGGCCCCGGTGTTCCTTTCGAATGCGCTTGCGGCGCCGCAAGGGACGGCGTTCACATACCAGGGACGGCTGACCGACGGGGGGGCGCCCGCGAGCGGCGCGTATGACATCGAGGTTCGCTTATTTGACGCCTCGGTAGGCGGCTCGCAGGTGGGGTCCACGATCACGCTGAACGACCAGGTGGTTTCGAACGGCGTTTTCACGGCGGAATTGGACTTCGGATCGCAGTTTGACAGCAATGCCCGATGGATCGAGCTTCGGGTGCGGCCGGGCGTGTCGGTCGGGGCGTATACGACGATCTCGCCGCGGACGCCGATCGATTCCGCTCCGTACGCGCTGGGCCTTCGGCTGCCGGTGAGCGAGACCGGGAGCGCCTCCTCCGGGCTATTGACGTTTACGAACACGAGCACGTCGTCTACGGCGCACGTCTTGAAGTTGACCAGCGGCGCCGCGAGCGGCAGTTTCCCGGTCGGATTCTTCAACCCCGTGCTTTCGGCGGACACGAACAACGGAAACGGGATCTTTGCGCTGACGAGCGCGAACAGCGCGTACGCGATTTACGCGGTTCAGAGCGGGAACGGCGGGCGCGGGATCGTGGGGATCAACAGCGGAACGTCGGGGCAGGTCTCGACGCTCAATATCACCAATGCAACCAACCCTTCGAACGCCCTGGAGGTGCAGACGGTGGGCATGGGCCGGGCGGCGCTGCTGACAAACTTCAACAACGCGGCATCGACCAACGTGCTCGAGGTCAACAACGCGGGCACGGGGCGGGCGGGATACTTCAACAGTTCCAACTCCGCGGCGACGCTTCCCACGCTGTACGCCAAGAACATCGCGACGGGCGACAGCATCCCGAACGCGAGCCAGGACAACGGCGTCGCGATCAAGGGTGAATCGACCGGTGGATTCGGCATCGGCGTGTACGGCAAGGGCGTCACGGCGGGCGTGTTCGGCTACTCGGGCGCGACGGGCGGCGCGGGCGTGTGGGGCTCGACCGGCGGCGGCGGCGGCAGCGTTTCGACGGGCGTACGCGGCGACGGCAACGGCGCGGGCACGAGCGGCGTCGCGGGCTTCAATAACTTCGGCAACGCCATCTACGGACAGTCGTCGGGCGGCAGCGGCAAGGCCGGCTTCTTCTCGGGCGATGTGCAGATCACCGGGACGCTCAGCAAGGGCGGCGGATCGTTCCAGATCGATCACCCGCTGGACCCGGCGAACAAGTTTCTGTACCATTCGTTCGTCGAAGCGCCGAACATGATGAACATGTACGACGGCATTGTGAAGCTGAACGAACAGGGCGAGGCGACCGTGCAGCTCCCGGGTTACTTCGAGGCGCTGAACGTCGACTACCGCTACCAGCTGACCTGCGTGGGCGGCAGCGCTCCGGTGTACATCGCGGAAGAGGTGAGCCACAACCAGTTCAAGATCGCCGGCGGCAAGCCGGGGATGAAGGTGAGCTGGCTGGTGACGGGCACCCGTAACGATCCGTACGCCCAGTATCACCGCATTGTGCCGGAAGTCGAGAAGAAGGCTTCGGACAAGGGACTCTACCTGCACCCGAAGGAGTACGGCCAGCCGGTGGAGAAGCAGCTCGGCATTCCGGCAAGCCTGCATGACGAGGCCGTTCGGCAGCTGAAGGCTGCCGCGGGCGCGAACTGAGCGCGAAGGTTCGGATTCATCAGTGACAATCTGCCAAGACCCCTCCGGAGACGGCCTCTCCGAAGGGGTCTTGGCTTTTCCCGGGAAGCAGCCTTCCACAAGTTGTGTATTTTTAAGCGTTTAACCGCGATGCGGCCTGGAGAGCAGAACTGCTTGGAGTTCGAATGATCGCCTGATAGCCTGAACAGGGTGTAACCGTTGGGCGCGCGGGCTTGAGTCGGCGCGGTTTGTGGCTCGTACTTTGGAGGGATTTCAAATGAGAAGTGTCGTTCGAAGCCTTTTGGCGGCCGCTGCATTGGGTGTTGTTCCGCTGTCTGCGATGGCGGGCATCGTGGGGACGAATTTCCCGTACCAGGGTCGACTCACGGACGGTGGAGCACCCGCGAATGGAACGTATGACGTTCAGCTCTTGATGTTCAATGCGTCGGTCGGAGGATCGCAGCAAGGACTGACTCAGACTTTCAACGACATCACGGTTTCGAACGGTGTGTTCACCGTGAATCCGGACTTCGGCGCACAGTACGATGGCGAGGAGAGGTGGATCGAGGTGAGAGTGCGGCCGGGAGTTTCGGTCGGCGCGTACACGACCATTCTGCCCCGGACGGAGGCGACGGCCGCGCCGTATGCGCAGGCGCTGAAGCTGCCGGTGACGGAGAGTAGCAGCATCACCAATGGGCTGCTGACATTTACGAACACGAATTCGAGCAACACGGCGTACGTGATGAAACTCACGAGCACCGGCCCCAGCGGTAATACGGCCGGAATCTTCTTCCAGCCCGTCATGATTCTTGATACCAACGACGGCAACGGGCTGGCGTCGTACACGAGCGCGGCGGGCGCGTACGCGGCGTATTTGTCAAGCTCGGGCAACGGAGGCTCGGGGCTTGTCGCGTCGAATACTTCTGCGACGTCTGGCGCGGGTGTTCGCGCCGACATGTCCAATTCCGCCAATACGGGCAACACCATTGACGCGGGCAACTCGGGGCTCGGTCGGGCGGGGCTGTTCACGGTGACGAATTCGTCGAATGCGGCCAACGCGGTGGAGATCCAGTCGAACGGAAACTCAACAAGCCAGGCGCTGCGGTGTCTGCACACGGGGCTTGGCGACAACGCGCTCTTCGAGATCACCAACGCGAACAACGCGGGTGAAGCGGTGGAAGCGCACACCATCGGAACGGGAAATGCCGGGTACTTCCAGGTCAACAACACGTCGAGCAGCACGCCGGCGCTCTACGGGACGAGCAACGGATCGAGCGGCGTGGGCGTGTACGGGCAAGCGACCGGATCGTTCTCGTACGGCGTGCGCGGCGTGGGCCTCTCGGCGGGCGTGCGCGGCGAAGCGGGCACCACGAACGGCGCGGGCGTGTACGGCGTTTCGACGGCTGGCGGCAACGGCGGCGGATCGGGCGTTCCGGCGGGCGTGCGCGGCGACGCTTCGGCGGCTGGCGTGGCCGGGGGCGCGTTCTTCAACAACCAGGGAACGGGCCTGTACGCGCAATCCACGAGCGGCACGGCCGGGTTCTTCTCGGGGAACGTGACGGTCACCGGCACGCTGAGCAAGGGCGGCGGTTCGTTCAAGATCGATCACCCGCTCGACCCGGCGAACAAGTACCTGTATCACTCTTTCGTCGAGTCGCCGGACATGATGAACGTGTACACCGGCACGGCGGTCATCGGCGAGGACGGCGCGGCGGTCGTGAAACTGCCCGCGTATTTCGGCGCGCTCAACGTCGATCATCACTACCAGCTCACGTGCGTCGGCGGGTACGCGCAGGTGTACATCGCGGAGGAAGTGAAGGACAACCAGTTCAAGATCGGCGGCGGCAAGCCGGGGATGAAGGTCTCTTGGCAGGTGACCGGCACGCGCAACGATGCGTTTGCCCAGTATCACCGGATTCCCGTCGAGACTGAAAAGGCGCCGGCGGATCGAGGCATGTACCTCGCGCCCGAGGCGTTCGGCTTTGACCAGTCGAAGCAGATCGGCACCCAGACCGGAGCGACCGGCCCGGAAAAGCGGATCAACTAGACGCGCTGAAGATCTCGAGTATTTCACCGGCGTGCGACGAGCACGCCGGTGTTCTTTTGAAGAGTCTCCTCCGACGAATTGCCGATTCGTTCGGAGAAAATATGGGTGCGGACTCCGCTACGCTTGGCGGGTGCGGGCTGCGATCGGCGCGCGTGCCGCGGGAGAAATGCATTCATGCTGGGACGGATTTTCAAGGCCTACGACGTTCGAGGGACTTATCCGGATTTGCTGAACGAGAGCTTGGCGTGGCAGATCGGGTACGGGGCAAGCAAATACCTGTTGAGCGATGCCGCGGCGGGCGGCGAAACGAGCCCGATGATGAAGAACATCGTGGTCGGGCGCGACATGCGTGCGAGCAGCCCGGGGCTGGCGAAGGCGCTGATCAAGGGGATTTCGGATCAGGGCGGGAACGTGATCGACATCGGGATGATCGATACGAGCATGATCTACTTTGCGGTGAATCACCTCGACTGCGCGGGCGGGATCATGGTGACGGCGAGCCACAACCCGCCGAACTACAACGGGTTCAAGGTCAGCAAGCGCAAGGCAAAGCCGGTGGGCGAGGCGACGGGTCTGGGCGAGATCCGCAAGCAGGCGGCGATGGTGGACAAGGCGACGATGGTTCCGGCGCACGGGCGCGTGGAGCAGCGCGATCTGTGGCAGGCGTACAACAAGCACGTGCGTTCTTTCCTCGACATCAAAGGAAAGAAGCTCAAGATCGTGATCGACGCGAGCAACGGGATGGCGGGGACGATGATCCCCAAGGTGTTCGGGAAGGAGAGCCCGCTCGGTGCGATTGCGGGGCTCGAGATCATCCCGATCAACTTCGAGAACACGAAGAACACGTTTGTGCACGAGCCGAATCCGCTGGTCGCGGCGAACATGAAGTGGACGCAGGATGCGGTGCTCAAGCACAAGGCGGACGCGGGCTTCTGCTACGACGGCGACGCGGACCGGTGCATGGCCGTGGACGAAAAGGGCAGGATCGTGGGGTGCGATCTGCTGACGGCGCTGCTCGCAAAGCACTTCCTCGAGAAGGAGCCGGGGAGCGCGATCGCGTACGACCTGCGTTCGACCAAGGCCGTCGCGGAAGAAATCACCAAGCACGGCGGGAAGCCGGTGCGCGGGCGCGTCGGCCACGTGTTCATGAAGCAGGCGCTCGCGGAGAGCGGCGCGATCTTCGGCGGAGAACTTTCGGGGCACTTCTACTTCCGCGACAACTTCTGCGCTGACAGCGGCGCGATCGCGATGTGCACGATCCTCACGGTGCTCGCGCACTCGAGCAAGGGGCTTTCGGAACTCATCAAGCCGATCGCGCGGTATTCGCAGAGCGGCGAGATCAACTTCAGCATCGAGGACAAGGACGGCGCGATCGCGGCGGTGAAGGAGTTCTACGGTCCGGCCTCGGAATATCAGGGCGCGATCGATGAACTCGACGGCGTGACGATCGATTGCTTCAACAACAAGGGTGACCACGGAGGCTGGTGGGCAAACATCCGCAAGAGCAACACCGAGCCGCTGCTTCGCCTGAACCTCGAAGCGAAAGACAAGAAGACGCTGGACAAGATGCTCGCCGAGATCGGTCCGAAGCTGGGGCATCGGGTGGAGCATTGAGGAGAGAGGCACTAGGCATTAGGCACTTGGCACTAGTGCAAGGCCCAAAGTTCGAAAGGCGATTCTGAAACTGTTCATTCAAACGCGGATACCCGCTGCTGCTCAGCATTTCACTCGTGCCAAGTGCCTCGTGCCAAGCGCCTTCTTATGACACTCAACGAACTTCTATCTCGATTCGGACTGGCGGAGAATCCGTTTCGGGGGGAAGAAGCGCGCAACGACGCGGTGTTCGCGAAGATGACCTCGCCGCCGAGCGCTCCGCCGCTCTCTTCGACGGGGAACACACCGCCGCCGGGAACCATTCCGAACCCCAGCTCGCTGTCGCAGAGCACGGTCTCGCTGATGCTGCCGACGGTCACGGGCACTTTTCACAGCGACTTTGAGAAGATTCTGGGCGATCTCGCGCGACCGGCGACGGCGATTGTGTTTGGCGAGAAGGGCAGCGGCAAGACCGCGATCCGTCTGCAGATCACCAAGGCGATCGACTTGTTCAATGTCGGGCCGGGCGTGGAGAAGCGCGTCCTGCTGCTGGCGTACGACGATTTGAATGGCGTGCTCGACCGGTTTCACGCGCGGATGAACGGGAAATCGCCGCTGGAGAGCTTCCAGCGAATTCGGCTGGTGGATCACCTCGATGCGTTGATGGCGGGGTTCGTGCCGCGGCTGGTGGATGCGGTGCTGGGGAAGGGCGACCCCGAAGGTCTGCTCAAAGAAGATGCGCGGAAATCGATCCGCCGGCTCGATGAAGGCCAGCGGCGCGATCTGCTGCTGCTGCAAGCGCTCTACGACCGACCTGAGCAGGCGGACCTACGCACGACGCAACTGCGGAAGAAACTGGGAATCTGGAAGCCCTTGGGTCGCAGGCTCTGGCAGGCGGCGGCGTGGCTCGGGTGGATTCCTGCCGCGGCGGTCGTGTACTGGTACAAGATGACGCCGGGAGAGATCGGGCCGGGCGTGCCGCTGTACGCGTTTCTCGCGCTGATCGGGCTCTGGCTGATTCTGATCGGCAAGGCGGCGATCTGGGATCGCATCGCGTTCAACCTTGCGGGGAAGCGCGTGCGGAAGCAGGTGCGGGTGCTTTCGCGCGGGGATCGGTCGTACGCGCGTTCGCTGGCGCAGCTCGACCCGGTGCTGCGGGATGAGGACAACATCCCGGCGGGCGATTCGGATGAGGTGCGTTACCGGTTGTTCGATCGGTTGCGGAATGTGCTGAAGGCGCTGGGCTACGCGGGCATCGTGATCATCATCGATCGCGTGGACGAGCCGACGCTGATCAGCGGCGACTACGACCGCATGCGCGCGGTGGTGTGGCCGATGCTGAACAACAAGTTCCTGCAGCAGGACGGCGTGGGCGTGAAGATGCTGCTGCCGGTCGAGCTTCGCTACGCGCTCTACAAAGAATCCGCGGCTTTCTTTCAGGAGGCGCGGCTCGACAAGCAGAACATGGTGGATCGGTTGAGCTGGACCGGCGCGATGCTCTACGACCTCTGCACGAGCCGATTGCACGCGTGCCTGCAGCCGGGCGCGACACCGATTTCGCTGCTCGATCTGTTCAGCGAAGAAGTGACGCGTGGGGACCTGGTGGATGCGCTCGACCAGATGCACCAGCCGCGAGACGCGTTCAAGTTTCTGTACCGCTGCATGGCGGAGCACTGCTCGAACGTGACGAAGGAAGACAAGAACGTCCGCATTCCGAAGGCGGTGCTGGATATGGTGCGGAAGCAAGAAGCGGAGCGCGTGCAGCAGCTCTATCGCGGGATCAGGCCGGCGTGAGTGAAGGTCCTGCGTCCTGAGTCATGACGTCCTGAGTCGAGAATTGGCAATCAGCTGCGCGCGACGCAGGACACAGGACTGAGGGAATCCGACTCAGGACTCTTGGTTTCCGAACATTCGCAATTCAATTGCCCGCACAAGGCTGTGCAGCACGACCATGTGGATCTCCTGGATGCGGTCGGCGTGGAGTGCATCGGGACCATTGACGATCCATTCGAGATCGCAGCGGCCGGCGAGTTTGCCGCCGCCTTTTCCCAGGAGCGCGATGGTCTTGATGCCGCGGGATGTGGCGACTTCGATCGCTTTGACGACGTTGGCAGAATTGCCGCTGGTCGAGAGCGCGATCAGCACGTCACCGGACCGGGCCAATCCCTCGACCCAGCGCGAGAAGATGGATTCGAAGCCGTAGTCGTTCGCGGTGCAGGTGATGTGGCCGGCGTCGTTGCAGGCGATGGCGGGAAGAGACGGTCGATCGTCGCGAAAACGACCCGAGAGTTCTTCGCAGAGGTGTGCCGCGTCGGCGCAGCTGCCGCCGTTTCCGATCGCGAGGAGTTTGTTGCCGGAGCGGAAGCAGTCGGCGATCATCGCGGCGGCTTCGGCGATGCGGCGGATGTTGGCCGGTTCGGCGAGGAAGGCGTCGAGGGCGCGGTGCGCGATCTCGATGTCGGCGCGGAGCAGTTTGGTGATGGCGTCGGTATCGAGATGGGCGGGCGCTTGGTGGGCCGGCATGGGAGCAGGGTAGCAAAGGCGAGATAAGGACAGAGGAGAGAGAACGCGGAGGGTCAAGGTTGCGGAGTTACGCGGAGAAGCAACGACCTCCAATCGAAGGGATCGATGCGCTCAAGGAGAATTGGGTGGAAAGAAGGGAAGGCGAGGCTGACCAAAGAGCGAGAGCACAGGAAGTCATGAAGAAAACCACGGAAAGGCAAACTCGGGAACACGCGAGGGGTACTGTGGGAGTATGGGTGCGCGCAGAATCGACACGGTCTTTCTGGATCGGGACGGAACGATCAACACCCGGCTTGTGGGCGAGTGGATCGTTCGGCCGGAGCAGTTTGAATTGACGGCGGGGGCGGGCGAAGCGCTCGCGAAGCTGCAGCGCGCGGGGATGCGGCTCATCGTTGTGACCAACCAGCGCGGCATCGAGCTTGGGCTGTTGACCGAAACGGACCTCGCTCGGGTGCACGAACGGATGGCGGAGCTGCTCGCACCCTTTGGCGTGCGGATCGATGCGATCTATTTCAGTGCGCCGGCGAAGTGCCCTCGCACCAAGCCAGAAGCCGGCATGCTGTTCGACGCGCAACGCGACTTTCCCGGGATCGAGTTTGCGCGGAGCGTGATGATCGGCGATGCCATTCGCGACATACAGGCGGGCGAGAAGGCTGGTTGCCGCACGGTGTTGATCGCGAGCGGGGACCACGGAGCGGAGGTTTTGCAGGAAGCAGAAGAAAAGGGTGTACGTGCGGACCTGGTTGTGCGATCGATCGGAGATGCCGCCGAGGGCGTGCTACAAATGGAAGCACGTGATTCAGCTAATGGACGGCGATGATTTTGAGAGTTGAAGCCGGCCCCCGATCGGGACCTGTGATGACTTCACCAGCGCGCTTCAGTTTGAGCGCCTTGAGTGCGGCATCGAGGCCCGCATCGGTTGGAAGGAGCGCAAAGACTGGTTGGTCTTTCGGGAGAGGCGTGAGCAGGGTCGGCCCGATCGTGGGGATCGTGCGAAGACCGGAAAAATAGTGCAAGGGCGCGGCGAACTGCGCATCCGTGATGACGACCGCATCGGGCGGCAGCGACTCGCGCGCGCGTGCCGCCAATTCCGGAAGATCCTGAAACCTGCCCCGCAGATAGCGCTCTAGAAACGGATGATGGTGCTGCTCGATCGCGAAGCCGACGGAGCGAACCGCGTTTGGAATCGCGATGAGCGCGAGCATGGCAGCGAGCGCGGCGCGCTGTCGCGACAGGCGGATGCGCCCGACGACGAGGAGCGAGAGATCCCACCAGCCGAGCAAGAGCAGCGGGAGGACCGGAAGGAAATAACGCGAATCCGGGAATATGACCAGCCACTGAACAACGTAGATCACGACGAGCATTCCCCACGCGATCCGCCTGCGGAACAGCATCGTGCCGGCGGCGAAAACCGCGAGAGTGATCGCTCCATCAACGGGCCACAATCCGAGCTTGTTTCCGAAGATTGCCCGGGGGGCGACGTCGAAGAAGAGTTGCGGAGCGTTGAATGACACGATGCGCGTCCATGTCTCAGAGAAATTGGTGAGGTGATGGAGGAGCTCACGTTCCTTCGACAGAAGTGTGAACCCGTTTTCCATGCGAGGATCGGCGAGGCGGATCGCGACTGCCGCGAGAAGCACGGCGGCGGCACCCGCGACGAGCGCCCACTTGAATCGCGAGCGACGGAGCCGCCAGAGCAGATCGACACAGATCGCGGCCAGAGGGCCGAGAAAGACGATGCGGAGCGAGGCCATTCCGGCGAGTCCGATGAGGACGAGAGCCGCTGCGAGACTTAGACGAAGGATGCGGTGAGGATCACCCGACTGCGCGGCGGGTGAGGTTGCATCATCCGCGCGGGAACGGGAAGGGAACGTCAGTTCGTATCCGAGCAGCGCGAGTGTGCAGCAGAAGAAGAACGGGACGTCGGCGAGGATTTCGCATGCATGACGAAGAAACGTGCCATTGACTGCCGTCAACACCGTGATGAGAACCGCGAGCGGGCGCCCGGCGTGACGCGTGATGAGCAAGTAGACCAGAACAAGCGCGGCGAGGCCGATCGTCATGATCAAAACATGCGAGCCGACGATTGGATCGGACTCGAAAGACGGGACGAGCGCCAGGAGGTACGGGAAGCCGGCGTTGACCGAAGTGACCGTCTCGCCATTAAAGGTGAAGCCGCGGCCCGCGGCGAGATTGCGGGCGATCCCGAGAAAAACGGCCGAATCCGGCGTGATCCGCCAGTGTGGGCTGAACGAGGCGAGGGCCAGTGCGGCGGCGGCGAGGAGCAGCCATCGGCGCGACCGATCGACAGCTTGGAGGAGTTGTTCGGCCGGCGACATGCCCGGTCAGCGTAGCGAAGCGCGGCGGATGAACGGGCGGGAGATGCGGCGCGTACCCTTGCACATCGTGCCTGGCGGCCTTGAAATGCCGAGTGTCTTTGAAACCAAGCCTCAGCGGGCGATGGACGCCGCGGCAACGCCGATTCTGCGAGTCGGGCGCGGGCATCGGCTAACGGGAGTGGTATTGGCGGTCGTGGACGCGATCGTGTTTGCGAGCTGCTGCGCGATCGCGGTGTATTTGTGGATGGTCATCGAACGGCAGATCGACCCGCGGGTATATCTGACGCTTTGGCCGGCGATCGTGGTGCTGCTCGGGTTTTCGTGGGCTTTGAAGCTGTATCCGGGGGTGGGGAATCACCCTGTAGAAGAATTCCGGCGGCAGGTGCTCGTCATCACGATGGTGTTCCTGATGTTCGGCACCGGGACGTTCATGCTCAAGCAGGGGAGCGACTATTCGCGCGCGGTCTTCCTGATCGCGTGGGCGATGTGTGTTGTTGCGGTGCCGGTGGCGCGCACGATTACCAAGCTCGCGTTCAAGCGAGCTCCCTGGTTCGGCTACCCGACGGTCATTTTCGCGCGCGGTCATGCGGCGGATCGTGTCGTTGGGCAACTGGCGCGCCAGCCGAATCTCGGGCTGCGGGCCCGCGCGATCGTGAGCACCGACTTCGGACTTCCGAAGTCAATCGGAGGAGTGCCCGTTGTGGATCCGCCGGCTCTGACTCAGATGCTCCGTGAAGCGGGGCGGCTGCCGTATGCACTTGTGGCGACCGAGGGGATGTCGCCCGATTCGCTGAAGGAATTGCTCGCCGGGCCGCTGCAGTCGTTTCCGAACGTCATTCTGATTCCCGACTTGCCACTGCCATCCACGCTCTGGATGTCGGGGCGAGATCTGGGTGGAATGCTCGGGCTTGAGGTGCAGCACAGGCTGCTTGACCCGGGACGCCGGACGCTCAAGCGCGGGCTCGACCTGCTTGCGCTGCTGGTTTTGTTGCCGCTGTTCCTGCCGATCCTTGCGGTTCTCGCGCTCGCCATCAAACTGGATTCACGAGGCCCGGTGTTCGTGAAGCTGCGCAGGGTCGGGCAGAACGGGAAGTTGTTCAACCAATTGAAGTTCCGCACGATGGTGGAGAACGCCGACGGCGTGCTGCGTGCCACGCTCGCGGGCGATGAGGCGCTGGCCCTTGAATGGGAGAAAACACAAAAGCTCAAGAACGATCCGCGCCTCACGCGCGTCGGACGGTTTTTAAGGATGTCGAGCGTCGACGAACTCCCTCAGGTCTTCAACGTGCTCGTCGGGCAGATGAGCCTGGTCGGACCCCGCCCGATCACGACCGGGGAGACGGCGCGATACGCGGAACTGGTATCGCTGTACACGAAAGTGCTTCCGGGGCTGACGGGTCTCTGGCAGGTCTCTGGTCGAAACGAGCTTGAGTACGAAGAGCGGGTGATGCTCGACGCGTATTACGTGCGTAACTGGTCCGTATGGCTTGACTTATACATCATCATCAAGACTGTGTGGGTCGTGCTGACGGGGCGCGGCGCCTATTAGAGTTTGGTTCAGGTGCTTGTTCGAGAAGCTACACTGCAGGAGATGTCGGCGACGATGCGCATCGCTTTTGTCTTGGACCGTTACGACGCCGTTGGAGGGGGCGCTCAGCGCTGGACCCACGATCACGCCCAGCGGCTGCTCCACGACGGGCATCACATTCATATCTACGCCAGGTCGATCAAGGGCGCTCCCGCGGGCGCCCGCACGCACCTGGTCGAAATCGGCCAGTTAGCGGCGGGCAGGCGACTGCGTTTCGGCGCGGCAGTCGATCGGATGTTGCAGAACGAGAAGTTCGACATCGTTCTGGACATGGGCGACGGATGGCAGGCGGATGTCATGATGCCTCACCACGGCATCCGGCGCTACGTATATCAGCAGCGGAGCCGCCTCTCGCACGGTTTGCTGCGATGGGCGCGCCCGCTCGGCTTTGCCGTTCTTCCCCGATACCGGGAATTCCGCAAGATGGAAAGGCTGCAGTACGCCAAGAAAGGCGCCGCGGCCATCGTCGCCGTGTCGGAAATGGTGCGGCGCCAGCTGCTTTCAACCTACCCCATTGAGCCTTCGCGGGTGGTCGTCATTCACAACGGCGTCGATCTCGGCCGCTTTAAGCCCGACGATTCGGGGGTGAACCGCGATCAGATCCGTTCGGAGCTCAAATGGCAGAGCCGCACGATCTACCTGACAGTCGCCCACGATTTCAAATTGAAGGGTGTTGACAGGATTCTCGCGGCGATGGCGCATCTCCGGGGGCGTGGGCGCGATGCCGGGCTGATCGTAATCGGTGGAGGAGACATTCCGAAGTACGAACGGATCGCGCGGCATATGGGTGTTGCGAACGACGTGATATTCATGGGTGATCAGGAAGATCCGGTCCCCTACTACCACGCGTCGGATGTGTTCGTTCTCCCCACCCTCTATGACCCATGCCCGCTGGTCGTGATGGAGGCACTCGCGTGCGGATTGCCGGTGATCACGACAAGCTACAACGGCGCGACGGAGTTGATGACGCTGCCGCGGGACGGCGTCGTGCTCAACGACCCGATGAACGTGATGGAATTGGCGCTCGCGATGCTGCGCTTTGACGAAGCCGAGACCGCGCGACTCGCGCCCGAGCGCGCGACGGCATCGCGTCGCGTGGATTTGTGTGCGACGCGGATGTATGAGAAACACCTCGAGGTCTACCGAGAGATTCTGCGGGAACGGGCCAAGTCGCCGGTGCAGGCCATTCGCGCGGATGAGCGCGTGAAAGCGTGAGCGTGCGGCAAGCAACTCGTTCCGTTCAAAACCCGAACAGCGGCGGAGAAAGGTTGAGCGCGGCGCTACCATCGCGGGCAAAAATCGCCGCGGCACGATGGAGGCCTTGCCGCGCGTGACAAACCCGAGGCCGGCGCGCTCGCTGCCCATCGGATGAAGATGCAGAAAGATCAATGAAGGAGTCCTTGATGACCAGTCCAACCCCCGCGACTTCCGTGACCGTCCCGCTTCTCGACCTCAAGGCGCAGTACGCCACACTCAAGTCCGAGCTTGAGCCGGTGGTGAAGGGCGTGCTGGAGAGCGCGGCGTACATCATGGGGCCGGACTGCGCGGCGCTGGAGAAGGAAATCGCGGAATATTGCAAGACAAAGTTTGCCGCGGGCTGCGCGAACGGATCGGACGCGATCCTGCTGGCGCTCCAGGCGCTGGGAGTGAAAGCGGGCGACGAGGTGATCTGCCCAAGCTACACGTTCTTCGCGACGGCGGGATCGATCGCGCGGCTCGGCGCGATTCCGGTCTTCGTGGACATCGACCCCAAGACCTACAACATGTGTCCGAAGCACACGCGTCAAGTCGCGAAGCAGTGCAAGCAGCTCAAGGCGATTGTGCCGGTGCACCTGTACGGGCAAGCGGCGGATCTGGACGCGATCCTCGAGATCGGGCGCGAGTTCAACGTTCCTGTCGTCGAAGATTGTGCGCAGGCCATTGGCACGCGGGACAACAAGGGCATCGATGTCGGAGCGCGGGGCGCGATCGGGACGTTCAGCTTTTTCCCGAGCAAGAACCTCGGCGCGTTCGGCGATGCGGGGATCATGACGACGAACGACCCGGAGCTCTTCGATCGGCTGTGCATGCTGCGCATGCACGGGATGAAGCCAAAGTACTACCACCAGCTGGTCGGCATCAACTCTCGCCTCGATACGCTCCAGGCGGCGATCCTCCGCGTGAAGCTTCGGCACCTTGAAGCGTGGCACGCGGGACGCCAGCGCAATGCGGACTTCTACAGCGCCGCGTTCCAGGCGGCAGGAGCCAAGACTTCGGGCACGCCGTGGAGCGCGGATCCGTCGCCTCTGCGCATCCCGTTCCGTCCGGCGGCACCGGCACGCCATATCTACAACCAGTACGTGATTCGCATTGCCGGCGGCAAGCGCGATGCGCTGCGCGATCACCTCAAGAACCTCAACATCGGCACGGAAATCTACTATCCGGTGCCGCTGCATCTGCAGGAGTGCTTCGCCGACCTCGGGTACAAGAACGGCAGTCTGCCGGAATCGGAGAGCGCGGCGCACGAGACGCTGGCGCTGCCCATTTATCCGGAATTGACCAAGGAACAGCTCCAGCACGTGGCGAACAGCGTGATCGCGTTTCTGGGCATGAAGGCCGGCGCTTCGGTCGAAGCGAAGTCCCCGGCGCTCGCCGGCGCGCGGTAACCGCTTTTGTTTCTTTCACCGGCCCTTTGGGCCGGTTTTGTTTTTTGGATGCGCACGCTCAGCCCGGATAAGTGGCGCTCGTGCGATCGGTTTCCCACACCGTCACGCGCTCAAGCGACGGACTGGCGGGGTGCGCCGCAATCACGGGCGCGAGCCGCTCGAAGCAGATGCGTGCGATGTTCTCGACTGATGGGAGAACCCCGCCCCGCTCGATCGAAAAATCGTCGGTATCTTCGTTCAGGTGCTTGTGATCAAATCTCTTTACAACGGCGTCGTCGGTGATCGACTCGAGATCGCGGAGGGAAAAAGCGGGCACGGCATCGATCCGCACCTTGACAACCGGCTGCACCACGTAGTTGTGTCCGTGGCCCCTCGGGTTGTTGCACTTTCCGTACAGCTTCTGATTCTCTGCATCCGAGAGCGCCGGCGAGTGGAGCCGGTGAGCCGCGGAAAAATCGAAGCGTTGGCGGATGAGCGCGTGCGTCGTTTGATTCGAGGCCATTTCGATATCATGGTACGGCGTGAGGCGCAGACGGACGCGCTCGAGTGCCGCGGGCAATCTGCCGGACAGAACCGCAACGACAGGTGCGAGCGTGCGGAATGGATCATCGCCAGAGGCGATGCTCGATTGGATCAGCGGGACGGCATCTCGGCGCACATGGGCGTCCACTGTCTTGATGTCGATGAGATAACCGGTTTTCTGATCGATCTTGCCGCGGCAGGTGACGAGCAGCTCAAACCAGCGCCCGAACCCGGAAATGGGTGGATTACCCGCATACCCGTTCGACCCCGCCGGCGAAGGGCCGTCGTTGATCGCAAATCGGACTGATCGCGTGAGCAGATGCATGGGTTCTCGAATCCGAACCACGTCGAGCGCTGTACGATAGAAGTGCGTCCGAGGAAAAGACTCGAACGGAGGTGAAACATGGTGAATGTCGCTGCCGCGTTGTTGATTGCCATTGCAGGAAGTGTCGTTTCGGACCCGGCGGCGCAATCGACCGGCGCCTCGCCGGCGCCTGCCAAGCCCGCCGATGCTCCCTCGCCCATCGCTCCCGCCGACACGGGTGCGCCGAAGCAGGACGCGCCAAAGGCGGAGCCGGTCACGCAAGACCCCCAGACGACATCGTCATCGGAAGAGGTCGACGACGCGTATGTGCTGGGCTTCACCATGCTCGACATCGACGGAAACGAAGTAGATCTGTCAAAGTACAAGGGGCAGGTCATCATGATCGTGAACGTGGCGAGCAAATGCGGATACACGCCGCAATACGCCGGGCTGGAAAAGCTCTACAAGGAAAAATCGGGAAAGGGGTTTGTGATTCTCGGATTCCCGGCGAACGACTTCGGCGAACAGGAACCGGGCACAAACAGCGAAATCAAGGCTTTTTGCTCGACCAAGTACAACGTGACGTTTCCGATGTTCTCGAAGATCTCGGTGCGTGGCAACGAGAAGCACCCGCTGTACAAGAAGCTTTCAGGTCAGCCAAAGCCGCTTGGGGGCGAGGGTGTACCGGGCTGGAATTTCACCAAGTTTCTCGTCGATCGGCAGGGGAATGTGGTTGCGAGGTTTGATTCCAAGATCAAGCCGGACGATCCGACCCTCGTGAAAAAGGTCGATGAGCTCCTGGAGTCGAAATGAGAAAGCCAAGGCCCGCAGGACCGCCGGCCCCGTTCAGGTATCATGACCGGTGATGAAACAAGGAAGCGGTCGCCAAGGAACGGCAAACCACCGATCGGCGCAGGCGGGCGCTCGCGCCGTGGTCTGCTGCGCAGGACTCGCACTGTGTCTGGCGTTGCAGCCGGAAGCAAAGGTTCGAGCGGAATCCCCGATTGACAACCTGATGGGCCGTCGCGCCACCGACAGCAACGACGAGTTCACCGGACGGGATTTCGGAGGCCTGCGGTTCCCTATGCGAACAGTTCGCGGGCCCGTTTCGTTCGGCGCGGCCCGCGTGACGACGTGGACGCGGGAATCCTCCGCCACGGGAACCACGATTCAGCAGATGCTTCTGGCCGGCGACGTGAAGGTGACTCTCGGTGTCTACCACTTTTCCGCGGCACGAGCTGTTGTATTCATCGAAAAACTCGCGGATGCGAGCGAAGAGCAGGAGGCCGAAGACGTCCCAGTTCCGTTCGCGCCCGACGCGAGCGCGGGGGTCTATCAGATCTACGTCTATTTCGATCGTGTTTCTTCGCCGATGGCGGAAATCTCGGTCAGCGTGCAGGCCAATCGGCTTCCGGTGCGCGCGGTGATCGAACCCGAGAGCGGAATCGACCTGCAGTATGACCTTTTGATGACCGGCGAACCTCTGGACCCGCTGATCGGCGAGGCCGAGCGTGCGCTGGCCAACATTCTGCGCGAGCAGGAAGGCGCGGAGTCGGTCGCGACCGCACAGCCCGATCTCGACAGCCGAAAGCGGTTGTCGGCGCCGATTCCCGCGGAATCGCGTTCGTATCTCCCCCCCACCGCAAGCCAGCTCGCGGCGAGTGCGTCGGACAACATGGACGCGACCACTCTGCAGAACGTCGCGTTTACGGGTCCGATCTTTGCGAAAGACGGCATTTTCACCATCGCCCCCGGCGACATCACGCTGATCTCGGGTGAGGACGAGAATTCGCTGCTGATCTCGAACGGTCTGGTCGTGCAGTACTCGGACACGCGCAGCGGACGGACGCTGCAGCTCACCGCACAGCGCGGCGTGGTCTTCACCGATCCGAGCGAGATCCAGGACATGGGTCGGCTCCGCGCCTCCGACATCCGCGGGTTTTATCTCGAGGGCGATGTGATCGCCTCCGATGGTCAGTACACGTTGCGCGGGCCGAAGATCTATTACGACGTTCGGCGCAACAAGGCGATCGTGCTCGATGGAGTATTCTGGACGTACGACCAGCAGCGGCGGTTGCCCCTGTACGTGCGCGCCGACACGATCCGGCAGAAATCGAGCAATGAGTTCGTCGCGAAGCGAGCGCGACTGGCGACCAGCGCATTCTTCAATCCGGATTTCTCGATCGGCACGACCACCGTCACGCTCACGCGGCGCCAGGTTGCGAGCAAGCCCGAGGGGCTCCTGCCGACGATCGAATCATGGACCAGCGGCGGCCAGGGACAGGGCCCCGCTCCGAGCGGCGCCACCGCTCCCGGTCAGACGATGGGTGTTCGCGGGATGGCGACGGCCGGAGACGCGGGAGGTGTCGGTCGCGTGCCCACCACCGGCTACGAACTCGAGACGGACCTGATCACCGCTTCGGCGCTCATGCCTTCGATGGTGACGGAAAACTACATAGACGCCAGGAACATCACGCTCAACGCCGAAGGAATCCCGTTCTTCTACTGGCCTTTTTACGAAGGCACGGTCGATGAACCGCTGCTCCGCGACCTGCGCGCCGAGAACCGCACAGCTTCGGGCTTTGCGCTCAAGAGCCGATGGAACGCGTACAAGCTCATCGGCCTGAAGGGGACACCCTTCACCCGCGCGGATGTGATGCTCGATGCCTATTTCAGCCGCGGCCCCGGCGCCGGCACCAATCTGGCCTGGGCCGGTCCCGACGCGAACGGCAGCGCGCTCGCGTACGGGCTTTTCAACGATCACGGAACCGATGTCCTGCCGACCGGTGAGCGGCACAAGTATGACGGCGAGAACCGCGGCATCGTGCTGGTGGATCACGCGCTCGCGCTCAATGAACGCTGGACGCTGCTCGGCGAGGGTGCGTACCAGTCGGATGCGAACTTTGTCGAGTCGTTCTATCCGGAAATGGCGGAGGTCCGGCGCGAATTCACGACACAGATGTACCTGCGCCGGATCGAGGACAACACCGAGTTCAACGTGAATCTCAAGGGCTCGTTCAACGACTTC
This sequence comes from Phycisphaeraceae bacterium, assembly GCA_019636555.1. Taxonomy (NCBI): domain Bacteria; kingdom Pseudomonadati; phylum Planctomycetota; class Phycisphaerae; order Phycisphaerales; family Phycisphaeraceae; species Phycisphaeraceae bacterium. Next base: position 3,242,191 of record JAHBXH010000001.1, read on the forward strand.
ATCACGAACGAGTATCTGCTGCAGAGCCAGGGCTACTACGTGTCGAAGGCTCCGGAATTGCAGTATCTGCGCCAGGCCGACCCGCTGCTCTCGAGTTGGTTCGGCGACGTGCTGACGTGGACGCAGGAGTATCGCGCGGGGATGATGGGGATGAAGTTCGACTCGGTGACGCCCTCGTACCGAGGCTTTTCGAATCCCGTGCAGTCGCAGCAGATTTTCGGGATCGATCCGAACCAGACACTCAACCAGAGCCTCACAGCGCAGGGCTATCTGCCGCAGCAGGTCTTCCGCTTCGATACGCGCCAGCAGGTGGACGCGAAGATCGAGATGGGGCCCGTGAATTTCGTCCCGTTCGGCGTCGTTCGGCTCACGGCGTACGACCATGATTTCCAGCAGTTCAGCAGCAACGTCGGCAGCGACGAAACCGACCGGTATCGCATCTGGGGTTCGACGGGCGGCACTCTCAGCACGCAGATTCAACGCGTGGACAACTCCGTCGATTCTCGCCTGTTCGACTTGCACCGGATGCGCCACATCATCGAGCCGTCGGTCACGCTGTTCACCGCCGCGACCAACCGCGACGAGACGACGCTTCCTACATACGACGAGAATGTCGAATCGATCGCGAAGGGCTCGTCGTTCCGCGCCGGCGTGAACCAGATCTGGCAGACGCAGCGCGGCCGGCCGGGTCACTACTACAGCGTGGACGTATTCACGCTTGATGTGAACTACATCGACTCGACGTCCGAAACCGACATCCGATCACCCGTCGGGCGGTTCTTTGATTTCCGACCGGAGCTATCCACTTTTGGGAACTACGGCACGGTGGACTCGGCGTGGCGCGTCACCGATGCCACGACGTTGACCGGCGGGACGGTCTATGACTTCGATCTCAATCAGCAGGCCAGGACATCGGCCGGAATCATCGTGCAGCAGACTCCGGACGTGACCGCGAACGTCGATTTCAGGTATCTCAACGCACTCGACCTGACCACGCTCGGGGGCGGGCTGGCGTACAGGCTCGCAAATCAGTACATCGTGACGGTGAGCGCCAGCTACGACCTGACGAGCAACCAGCTCCAGGGCATTGGTGCGGAAGTGAAACGCGATTTCCAGAGCGTACGGCTCGGCTTCAATATCGCCCGAAGCGTGATCTCCGGCGAGACACGATTCGGCTTCACGCTGACGCCCCGCATCGGCGAAACACGGGGCCGAACTCCGATTCTGGGAGAACAGGCGCAGGTGAGATAGGCGCGGTGATCCCGGGACGAATCGCTATTTCAGAGGCGGTGTTTTCGGCGTGCCACCCGATGAGCCTGACGGGTCGCTCAGCCCGCGCGTCCTTCGTTCGGCGGCGGTCAGCCGGTCGATCGCGATGATCGCGAAGGGCAACGAGGTGAAAGCCTTCTCGCCCGCCACGCGTGCCGTGTCGTTGAGCGACTTCAGCTTGCCGTCGCGCACGTCCTGGGTGAGGTCCTTGACAATGTTGTCGAGTGTCGCGATGAGTCCCGTGTACGTCCGCCACGCTTCCGGAGTCTTGAAGAAGTATCCGTTCAGGATCGGAAGATCGATCGGAAGAACGAAGTACCACCGCTTGTCCTTTGGATCCTGTTTGAGCAGGATCGGAACGGCGGGGATAATCGGGCCGCCCTTGTACAGCAGCGAGCTGGTTTCCTGGTCGAGCTGCAGCGCGGTCAGATTCGCGCTCTCTTCCTCGAGGGCTTCAAAGGGGGACGCGAAGAGCCGCGTGAGCGACGAATTCATGGCGTCAGCCGGAGAGCCGTCGCGCCGGCTGGTCGCGCGTCCTCCCGTGAAGGTGCGGGCCAGACCGGAAAGCCCGGAGTTCGCAGTTTGCGAGGCGGCCTCCTCCCGAAGCTTTCGGACTTCTTCCGGAAATGCGCGATTGAGTTCCATCGCCAGATCCTGGAGGTGCGCGAGGGTGTGGCCGAGCCGGTTGAGGCAACGACGCATGTTTTCGTCGTCGGAGTGGATGAGCTTGACCAGCAGTCCGGCCTTGCCGTCCTTCACCATCTGCTTCGCGGTTGCGATCGTCGCTTCCGGACTCGCCTGCGAGTATCCCGGATCGCGCGAGCACGAGGCCAGCACGATCACGAGAGGGCTCAGAATCCACCGGAGCACACCGCACACGTTTACTCTCCCGGGATGTGGGCGATCACGCCTTCCCACGGGCTGCTGGCCGTTGCGTAGAGCCGCTTGGGAATCCGGCCCGCGAGATACGACTGGCGCCCGGCAATCACGGCATGGCGCATCGCGTGCGCCATCATCACAGGGTCCTTCGCGTGCGCCACGGCGGTGTTGAGCAGCACGCCGTCCGCACCGAGTTCCATCGCGACCGATACGTCGCTCGCGGCCCCGACTCCGGCATCGACGATGACCGGAAACATCGGGTCGCCCTGCTTCAGAAGTTCGAGACAGAGCACGATGTTCGCGCGATTGAGGACTCCCTGCCCGCTGCCGATCGGCGAGCCGGCCGGCATCACGCTCGTCGCGCCGGCTTCCTTGATTCGGAGCGCCGCGATCGGATCGTCGCTCGTGTACGCGAGAACGCAAAAGCCGTCCTTCACGAGTTCTCGCGTCGCCTCGACGGTGCCCGCGGGGTCTGGCAGAAGTGTTTTCTTGTCGCCGAGCACTTCGAGCTTCACCCAGTCGGCGCCCGCGTTTCCGGCCTGAGAAAGCAGTTCGCGACCGAGCCGCGCAACGCGAACCGCATCGGACGCGCTGAAGCATCCCGCGGTATTCGGAAGAATTGCGTACCGCGACAGGTCGATGAATTCGAGCAGACTCTTTCCCGCTTCATTGAAAAGCCGCTCGCGGCGTACCGCCACGGTGATCACCTCTGCACCGCTCGCCTGGAGCGAATCTCGCATCAATTCCATCGAAGCGTATTTACCGGTTCCGACGAAGAGGCGGCTGCTGAAAACTCGACCGCCGATGGCGAGCGGCGCGAGCGCCCGCTCGGGGCCCTCTGGATGCGTGGGCTTGATCTCGACTTGCGCGGGCATCAACCACCCCCCACGAGCGTGACGATCTCGACGCGGTCGTTTTCCATCAGAAGACGCGCCTCGTGATCCCTGCGGGGAACGAGCGATTCATTCACCTCGGCGGCGCACGCCCTTTGACCAAGACCCAACCGCTCGATCAGCTCCCGGACCGATGCACCTTCCGGCACCTGGGTATTCTCTCCGTTGACGACGATGTTCACGCGAAAATCGTAGGTGGCGGTGTGGCCCGGTCGGCTGGTGGAACGCGTTCAACGCTGGAAAGCCATTCTCGGTCCTGCTAGGCTCCGGCCCTTCCTCAGCGCCACGGCGCGCTCGCGGCCGGATCGACGCCGATCGAACCGATGATTGCTGGAAACTCCGGATGGAGCACGCGCGGGATCTTGTCATCGTTCTCCTCCAGAAGGAGCTCAAGGTCCGCTATCAGGCGACCGTGCTGGGCTACTTCTGGTCCGTGCTGCAGCCACTTGCGATGGCGATGGTCTTCCTGTTCGCGTTCAAGATCGTTCTCAAAAACAACGTCGAGGACTACCCGCTGGTCCTGATCACCGGCCTCTTCCCCTGGCAATGGATGTCGAATTCGGTGAACGTGGGAAGCGGCATCTTTCTGGCGAATCGCAGCCTGTTGAAGAGAGTGGCTTTCCCTCGATTCACGCTCGTGCTCGCCGCGGCACTGAACGAGATGACGCATTTTTTCTTCTGTCTTCCCGTTATCGGGGTCTTCATGTTGTGGTACGGACATCGTCCGACCGCGGAATGGCTCTACCTCTTGCCCGCGGCATTCGGCCTTCAGATCATCACGGCCATCGGACTGATGCTCATCGTCGCGACGGCCAACATGTTCTTCCGGGACATGGAGCGGCTCGTCGGCCTCGCGATGATGCTCGCGTTCTATCTGACTCCGATCATCTATCCGTCGGATATCGTGCCGGAGAACATGCGCTGGATCATGTATCTGAATCCCTTCGCCGGGATCACCGGGATGTGGCGCGCGGTCTTCCAGAATCGACCGCTCGATCTCTGGCTCACCGCGTCATCGGCGGCCTGGGGCGTGCTGCTGCTCGCGGGAGGCACGATTCTCTATAACCGACTGAAATGGAGATTCGCGGAGGTTGTCTAAGGAACCAGTCATCCTGGTCGAGGGCGCGAGCAAGTGCTACACGATGCACGCGATGGCGCACTCGGGGCTGAAGAAATACATCCTCAGCCTGCCGTCTCGTTTGCGCCGACGCGCACCGCGACAGATATTTCACGCGCTCAAGAACGTCTCGTTCCGCGTGGACGAAGGAGAGAGTCTCGGACTGATGGGGCGCAACGGATCGGGGAAGAGCACGGCGCTCAGCCTTATCGCCGGCGTTCTGAAACCCGATGAAGGGCGCGTCAAAACCCGCGGCAGAATCTGTCCGCTGCTCGAACTGGGCGCCGGGTTTCATCCGGATCTGACGGGACGCGAGAACATCATCCTCAACGGCGTTCTCCTCGGAATGCTCCGGCGCGAAGTGCAGAAGCGGAGTGAAGAGATCATCGCATTCTCCGAACTCGGCGTCTTCATTGAAGAGCCGATCCGCACCTACTCGATGGGGATGCTCGCGCGTTTGGGGTTTTCGGTGGCGGCGCATCTCGACCCCCAGATACTTCTCGTCGACGAGATTCTTTCGGTGGGGGACGCGGCGTTTCAGGCCAAGTGCATGGACCGCTTCCGGCAGTTTCGAAGCCGCGGCGTCACCACCCTGTTCGTAAGCCATGATCTTGCGACGGTGCGGGCGGTATGCGATCGGGCGATCCTTCTGACGCACGGCGAAATACGAGCGAACGGGCCTGTCGAGGAAGTCGCCGCGTCCTATGATCGCGTTCTGTCGGGGGCGGCAACCTAGGCGTTCGGGCCGGATTCCGTGCGGGGCCAACTCGAAGCACCTCAAGGGTGGCAGTCGCCGAGGAGAGCGCACCGGTTCGGGATGCCGCGAGCTGCAAAATCGCGATCCAGGACCGGTTCATTGGAGAATCACGAACACATGCTGGGCCAACTCAGAAATGCTGTAACGTCCCTTGCTACTTCGGAGCAGCGGGAGCACGAACTCGCGCGGGCGAACATCAAGAACATGGGGTATTACCTTGCGCGCATCGTCCGCGCTACCACCCCCGCCCCGCTGAGCCCGTCGCCAAACGATGCCCCCTTGACCTCCAAGGCGTGCGTCCAACGCGATGTCGAGTCTCCGTGGTTTCATTACTGGTGCTCGCAACTTGTCTGCTCGCCGATCTACCACCGCAAAGTTTGGGAGCTTTGCTACATCCCGCAGGTGCTGTTCAACGAAGGCAAGCTGAAACCCGGGAGCGTCGGGCTCGGCTTCGGCTGCGGCGAAGAGCCGCTGCCCAGCCTCTTCGCCAAGTACGGCGTGAAAGTGGTCGCCACCGATCTCGATCCCAAACGCTCGGAAAGCAAGGCCTGGATCGAAACGGACCAGCACTCTGCCTCGGTCGAAAAACTGCGCATCAGCAAAATCTGTCCCGATCCGGCGCTGCTCCAGAACATCAGCCTTCGCTATGTGGACATGAACGCGATCCCGGCGGACCTTGCGAACTCGTTTGATTTCTGCTGGTCCACCTGCTCACTCGAACACCTGGGAAGCATCGCGCTCGGGCTTCGCTTCATCGAAGAATCGCTGAAGACCCTGAAGCCAGGCGGAGTAGCTGTGCACACGACCGAATGGAACATGGCCGACGAGGGCCCGACGCTCGACCACTGCGGATGCGTGCTCTTCCAGAAGCGCCACTTCACCGAATTCGCCGATCGGATGCGGAAGCAGGGCTACCACGTCGCGGAACTCGATTTTTCCATGGGAGAAGAAATCTTTGACGGTCTGACCGATCTCCCGCCGTACGGCCCGCACACGGATGATGTGGCGCACCTGCGACTTGCGATTCAGGGATTCCGCTGCACGTCGTTCGGGATGATCATCCGAAAGCCCGAGTGAGCAACTTTGGTCACGACAACACGGAACGCCCCGGGCAGCCTCGCAAGTCGCGCGCCGGACGCCGTGCGCTCCGCACACGGAGCGATCGATGAGCGCGATCGCAACCGCCCAGCCTATCGCTCGGAATCTGCCTCTGGCGAAGAGTGACAGGGCGCAGAAAGTCCGTGCCATCTACGTCGATTGCACGCACGTCTTCCAGACAAAGAACCGCTCCGGCATTCCGCGCGTCGTGCGCAATCTCGCGATACTGGGGTCCGGGCTGTCCGGCGAACTCGGCGTTCCGGTGAGCCCCATTGTTCTGACGTCTCGCGGCCTCGCCACGATCCCGCCGGAATGGCTCTCGCCCCGCGATGCGGAGGGCGTTTCGCGGATCCTGCGCCGATTCGTCACATTCGTCTTCGGTTTCTTTGCCACGCTGAGCGCGCTGATCGCGTTCTCCCCGTTCATACTGCAACGTCGCTGGATCCGATTCACGAATTGGACCCGCGACCAAGTGAAGGACTCGATCAAATGGATCAAACGAAGCCTGCCGCAAGACCTGCTCGTTGAATTACGCTGGGGGTTCCGGACGCTGCTCCGGAAGATCTCAAAGCACGGATCGCGCGAAAGCCATTTCTTCTGGTTCTGGTCGGGCGTGCGGTGGATCCTGAAACTCATTTGGCGTGCACTTCGCTTTGGAGGACGAGCCCTCGCACGGGTCTGGAGAGGGGTGGCCGCTGTCGCACGCTTTGGCTATCGATCGATTCGCTATGTTGGCCGAGGAATCCGGGCGCTGCGCGCAAAGCTCGGCCGGGGAGTGCTGACGCTCCGGCTGTGGAAACAGCACGTCGATTTCTCACCCGGCGATGTGCTCCTTCTCGCGGATTCGAACTGGCAGGTGGACGTGCTCTGGACCCATGTCAAGCAGATCCGGACCCGCGGCGCGCTGGTGGGGAGTGTGATGTACGACCTGATCCCGCTGCGTCGGCCGGACTTTGTGGGTCACCAGCTCTTCGAGGTCTTCACGAGGCACCTGTTCCGCGTCACCGAGAACAACGACTTCATCATCGGAATCTCGCGCGACACGAGCCGAGACTTCCTCGAATTCGCGCTCTCGACCGGAGTTCCCGGTTGGAATGACGCACGCGCGGGAACGTTCCGACTTGGCGGCGACAAGTGGACCAAGGCACAGGCTCCGTGTTCGGACGCGTGCCGCGAAGTCGTGCGGAAAATTGGAACGCGACCCGCGTACCTCATCGTCGGCACGTTCGAAATCCGGAAGAACCACAAGGCCGTCCTCGATGCGTTCGATCGGCTCTGGGACTCTGGAGAAGACGTCTGCCTCCTGATCCTGGGACGCCCCGGTTTCAGGGCCGACGATCAGATGAAGCGGGTTCGTGAACATCGCGAATGGGGCAAGAGGCTCTTCTGGGCTTCGAACGCCTCCGACAGCGACTTGGAAGCGTGGTACGAAGCCAGCCGGGGCGTGATCATGGCTTCGTACGCCGAGGGTTTCGGACTGCCGGTCGCCGAAGCGATGGCGAGGGGCAAGCCCGCGTTCGCCAGCGGAATCCCGGCGCACCGCGAAATCGCCGAAGGATTCTGCGAGTTCTTCGACCCGGCGCGACCGGAAGAACTTGCCCGATTGCTCCGCGAAGATCTGCACGAAAAGCGCAACCCGCGTCTCAAGCCGGTCGAAGAATTCGTCTGGCCGGATTGGCCGGAAAGCGTGAGGGAATGCATGAATGACTGCATCCGGATGGCGTCGTTGGGACCGAGAGCGACGTCGGCAGCGCCGGTACACTAAGGTCGCGCTGCGAGCGGAAAGGAAGCGGGCATGGGCAAGGTTGCTCTTATCACCGGAATCACAGGCCAAGACGGTTCCTATCTCGCCGAGTTGCTGCTCTCGAAGGGGTACGAAGTTCACGGCCTGGTCCGACGTGCCGCGCTCGAAGATCCTCTGCACCGTATGGGCCGGCTCGCGCCGCTGGGTGATCAGATCAAGCTCCATCCCGCGTCGCTCGAGAGTTACCCGAGCGTGTTCAAGGCGATTTCTCGCCTCCAGCCCGATGAGTGCTACCACCTCGCGGGACAGTCGTTCGTTTCGTATTCATTCGAAGACGAGTTCTCGACTCTCAACGCCAACATCAACGGCACGCACTTCGTGCTCTCTTCGATCAAGGAAGCGGCGCCCAAGTGCCGGCTCTATCACGCGGCATCGAGCGAAACTTTCGGCAAAGTGCGCTCGACTCCGCAGAACGAAGACACGCCCTTTCACCCTCGCTCCGCCTACGGCATTTCCAAAGTCGCGGGCTTCGAACTCACGCGGAACTACCGCGAGGCGTACAAGCTGCACGCCAGCAACGGCATTCTCTACAACCACGAATCGCCGCGGCGAGGCTTTGAATTCGTGACCCGGAAAATCACGCGGCACGTCGCGCTCATCAAGCACGGCCTTGCGACCGAACTCCGACTCGGCAATCTCGAGGCTAAGCGCGACTGGGGGCACGCCAAGGACTACGTCGAGGCGATGTGGCTGATGCTGCAACAGGAACAGCCCGACGATTACGTCATCGCCACCGGCGAGATGCATTCGGTCCGCGAGTTCTGTGAGCTCGCCTTCGGCACGGCCGGGCTCGACTATCGCAAGCACGTCGTCATCGACCCGCTCTTCTTCCGCCCCGCGGAAACGGAAGTTCTCTGCGGCAATCCCGAAAAGGCCCGTCGTGTATTGGGCTGGAAGCACAAGACCGGATTCCAGGATCTGGTGCGAGAAATGGTCGAGGCGGACTTGGAAGACGTGGCGCTCCAGCTCGAGCCCCGCCCCCGTCGCATCGTCAATATTCCGTCGGCCGTGCCGAGCATCGGGGCGCTGGTCGAGCCGCGGATTCCGGCGGCACAGGGCGAAAAGGTGTCGCGTTAGCCCACAGAAAACCCGGCGGCAAATGCCGCCCGGTCACTGAACTCTCTAAAAACCGTAGGAAAGTGCCCCCCGAAGGACTCGAACCTTCGACCCGCTGATTAAGAGTCAGCTGCTCTACCAACTGAGCTAGGGAGGCGATCGGCGGGCTGAACCCGCTCAGGTCGAGATGGTACGCGCCCAACTGCCGCGAGCAAAGCCTCGGCGTCTTAACTTCGAGGGCCGGTGCGAGCCCTTGCGGGCCGATGGGCGTTGTCCGGGCGCAACCTCCTCACGTTGACCCCTTCGGGGTGCATCCCTAAACTCCCCCCCTGCAAGAGCCTGCCGCAAGGGTGCGCCGGGCGATACTTTGGATTCGAAACCGGCGGGCGACTGCCGCGTGTTTGGGAGATTGGAACGATGCTACCTCCACAAAGAGTCAGCTACGGACGCACCCGCCGCCGTCGCACGCACCACGCTCTGACCGGCTCGACGCCGACCGTTTGCCCGCTCTCGGGCATGCCGAAGCAGCACCACCGCGTGTGCGCCGAATCGGGCTACGTTCGCGCCGGCCTGCGGATCAAGGTTCCGAAGCTCGGAATCGGCGTTCCCAAGAACTGATAAACCCGAGCGTGGTTTTGGCTTGAACATTGCTCGCCCATCGGAGGGGCATTTCCAGAAGCAGGAATCGGCCGATGCGAATCGCCGTTGATGTCATGGGTGGCGACCACGCCCCCGATGCAATCTTGAAGGGTTGCGCCGCGGCACTCGAAGATCTCGCGCGCGATGACCGGCTCATTCTCGTCGGGCCGCGCGAGCTCATCCAGGACTATCTGAACGAGCGCGCGATCCGGGACGAGCGGATCGAGATCGAGGACGCTTCCGAAGTCATCGGCATGGAAGAAAGCCCCGCAAAGGCGGTGCGATCGAAGAAGAACAGCTCGATCGTCAAGATGGCGCTTCTGGGCAGCGAAAAGGCTCCTGAAACAGGCCCGGGCGCTCGCGCCGACGTGGTCCTGAGCGCTGGCAACACCGGCGCGTGCGTCTCGGCGGGCATCATGCACATGAAGCGCCTGCCCAAAGTGCACCGCCCGGGCATCGCGGTCACGGTTCCCGCGTTCAAAGGCCCGGTCGTCATGATCGACTGCGGCGCGAATCCCGAGCCCAAGCCGACGCACCTCTGGCAGTATGGCGTCATGGCGGCAGAGCTCGCGCGGATCGTGCACGGCATCGAAAACCCGCGCGTTGCGCAGATGAACATCGGCAGCGAAGAGGCCAAGGGCACCGACACCGTGAAACAAACGCGCGACCTGCTCCGCGCCACTCCGGGCCTGAACTACGTGGGTTACGTCGAGGGCCGCGATCTCTTTGACGGCAACGCGGACGTCATCGTGACCGATGGCTTTGTCGGCAACACGCTTTTGAAGATGGCCGAAGGCCTCGCGAAATCCATTTTCTCCGCGCTCGCGACGGAAATAATGACTCAGGATCCCGGCCTGATGCTCCAGATCGAGCCGGTCTTCAAACAGATCTGGAAAAAGAACGACTACCACGAGCACGGCGGCGCGCCGCTCCTGGGCGTCAACGGCGCCATGTTCATCGCGCACGGCAGCAGCGAGGCGAAGACGATCAAGAACGCGATCCGGAATTGCCGCCGCTTTGTGAGCAGCGGCGTCAACCAGGTCATCGCCAAACGCCTCGAAGAAGTCAGCTCGATCGGCGCCCAGTTCGCCGAAGTGGGCTCCGAGTCCTGAGAAATCGGGGGCGTGCGGCCCGGGCGGCGCGTAGACTTTGCCACTCATGTCCAGCGGCACAAACACCGGCCGGCGTCCTGTCGGCGTTCGAATTGCGGGGACCGGTTCGGCATTGCCCAGCCGCCGTCTCACCAACGCCGACCTCGAAAAGATGATGGAAACCTCGGACGAGTGGATCGTCCAGCGGACCGGGATCCGCGAGCGCCGCATCATGGACCGCGAGAAGGGTGAGTCCACCAGCCAGTTGGCCGCGGATTCGCTGAAGCTCGCGCTCGCCGATGCCCGGCTGACCGCCGCCGACCTCGATCTCATCATTGTGGCCACGATGACGGCTGAGATGTCGTGCCCCGCATCGGCATCGCTCGTAGCAAACCTGGTCGGCGCGGGGGATTGCGGCGCGTTCGATCTGACCGCCGCCTGCTCCGGCTTCGTCTACGGCCTCAACGTCGCCCACGACCTGATCAAAGGGGGCGCGTACCGGACGATTGGCCTCATCGGCGCCGACGCGCTCTCGACGCTGATGCGCTACGACAATCTCGGTCGATCGACGTCGATCATCTTCGGTGATGCCGCGGGAGCCGCGATCATCAAGGCGACCGACGACACAAGCAAGGGAATTCTTGCCCAGTCGATGCACTCGGACGGCAAGGGTTGGAAAGAGATTTATGTCCCGCGCTGCAAACAGGATTTTCCGCAGGGGGTCGAATTCGACGAGAACAAGATCGAGCACGTTCAGATGAACGGCGCGTCGGTCTTCAAATTCGCGGTGGGCACCTTTCCGAAGCTGATCGAACAGACACTGGAAGAAGCGAAGGTTTCTGCCCCCGACGTGGATATGTACGTCTGCCACCAGAGCAACCAGCGCATTCTGACGGCCGCGCGCGAGCGCTTCGGTCTTCCAGAGGACAAGCTCTACATCAACATCGATCGCTACGGCAACACCGTCGCGGCGTCCGTGCCGCTCTGCCTCGATGAACTACGCCGCTCGGGGCGAGTCCGCGAGGGGCACAAGGTCATGTTCGTCGCCTTCGGAGGCGGGCTCACGTGGGGCAGCAGCCTCTGGCAGCTCTAATCTGTCGGCCGGCCACCACTCGCAATCGACCTCTGTTTCCTATGATTTCCGCATGAGCACCCCGCTCGTCATTCTTTGTCCGGGACAGGGCGCACAGTCCGTCGGGATGGGCAAGGCCTTTGCGGAGAAGTCGCCCGATGTGCGGGCGGTTTTCGATCAAGCCGATCGAATCCTCGGAACTTCGCTTGGCTCTCCTCTGAGCGCACTGTGCTTCGAAGGCCCGGCGGAACGACTCAACAAGACCGACGCGAGCCAGCCCGCGATCTTCGCCACTTCGATCGCGTGCTACGCGGCGCTCAAGGCCCAGTGGAACTACGGCAACGGCGAAGCCCCGATCGCCGCGGCGGCGGGTCTCTCGCTCGGCGAATACACCGCGCTGACCATCTCGGGTGCGATGTCCTTCGAAGACGGGCTGAAACTGGTCGCGCTCCGCGGACGCGCGATGCAGGATGCCGCCGAAGCGAGCCAGGGCGGCATGGTGGCCCTGATCGGTGCGGACGAGAATCAGGCCCAGCAGATCTGCGAAAAAGCACGTGGCTCCGAAGTGCTGGTGTGCGCCAACTTCAACGCGCCGGGACAGATCGTGCTCTCGGGTTCAAAGTCGGCGTGCGATCGCGCCGGGCCGATCGCAAGTGAGATGGGCCTGCGTGCGACGCCGCTTGTCGTCGCCGGCGCGTTCCACTCGCCCCTGATGCAGCCCGCCGCCGAGCGATTGGCAAGGGCTCTTTCCGAAGTCGAAATCCGCGCCCCCCGCTGCCCGGTGTACGCAAACGTCACAGCGCAGCCTCATGCAATCGACGCGACGAGCATCCGCGAGCGACTGGTGGAACAGCTCACGAGTCCGGTTCGCTGGGCACAATCCTGCGCCGCGATCGCCTCCGCGCTCGCCGGCAAGGCCGAATTCCATGAGCTGGCCCCCGGGCGCACGCTCGCCGGTCTGTATCGAAGAATCGACAAGAACGTCAAGGTCATCGCTCACGAAGAGCCCTAGCGAAACTCTTCTCAGGAATTCGCATGCGACTGAACTCCTACTGGACAATCCTTCCGATCTCGTTCGCTCTGCTCGCGGGCACGGCGATTCTTCCCGGCTGCGGCGAAAAGAAGCCGCCCCCGAAACCGACCGCCCCACCACCTCCTCCCCCTCCTCCGGCGCCGAAGCAGATCGAAGTTTCGACGTTGCTCCAGACCAGCCGCGCGGACAAGCGTGTGCAGTTCCCGCAGGAAAAGGCGCCCGTGGACGACACGGTCGCCCTCGCGGTGATCGACCTTGCGAGCGCGATCGCCAAGGGCGACGCCAAGGCGATGAACGGGATGCTGATCAACGTCGGAAAGGACGTGCTCGAGCAACTGCAGGCAAACGGGCAATGGGAAGATGCCACGGAGAAAATTGAGGCGATCCGCGTGGTGGAATTGAGTGCGCCGGGCGCCAAACCGCAGAGCTTCAATGTTTCGCTCGCTGTGCAGGAACCCGGAATCGCCTACCTCGTCCGTTTCACCGGCACGCTGGACAACGGCAAATACCTGTTCACCGGATTGCCGGGCGGACGCAAAACTCATGCGCGCGCGAATCAGTTTGACGACGGGGTCTTTGACTGATCGTGCCGCATACAAAAACCACTTCTGATCGCGGAATCCTCATGACAGAAACAGCAAAGAGAGTCGCCGTCGTCACGGGAGCATCCCGCGGCATCGGCCGTTCCATCGCCCAGCGCCTCGCAAAGGACGAGAGGCACGTCGTTCTTGTCGCACGCACCGAGAGCGCGCTCAACGATGTGAAGCACGGAATCGAATCCAACGGCGGGAGCGCCTCGGTCGTCGCGGCGGATATCGCGGACGCGAAGGCCTTCGCCGCGGCGATCGAACAAATCGCCGAAACGCACGGCCGGCTCGACATTCTCGTCAATAACGCGGGGATCACGAAGGACGGCCTGGCGCTGCGGATGAGCGATGAGGACTGGGACGCGGTCGTCGCGACCAACCTGACCAGTGCGTTCGTCGCGATCCGTGCCGCGGCACGCGCGATGATGAAGGGCAAATTCGGACGCATCGTCAATATTTCTTCGACGAGCGGCGTCGTCGGGAACGCGGGCCAGGCAAACTATGCCGCGGCAAAGAGCGGGTTGATCGGCCTGAGCAAGTCGATCGCGCGAGAACTCGGAGGCAAGAACATTACCTGCAACGTGATCGCGCCGGGCTACATCGAAACCGACATGACCCAGAATCTGCCTCAGCAGGTGAAAGATCATGTGATGGGCATGATCGCGGTCAAGCGATTCGGCACGGGCGAAGATATCGCGGCGGCGGTTTCGTACGCGACCAGCGACGAAGCGGGCTTCCTCACCGGACAAACCATCGTCATCGACGGCGGCATGACGATGGCCTGATACATCCCGGCGTCACGCTTCACTTGTTGCTTGCGCCAGGAACGATTCGTACTTGAATTGCGACGGGAGCGCCCAGAAGATCAAAACGAGCGCAATCGCCGGCGCCGCCATGCCCCACCATCCCAGCGGCGGGCCGCCAAGAAAGAGCGCCAGGATTCCGACAATCCCGAGCGATTCTGCGAACGCCGCACGAGTGACGACCTGCGTCGTAAACCGCGACCAGAGCGCGTGCTCGCGTTCCTCGACGCTGCCGTCGCCCCGCCACAGCTCTTTCGCACCGCGAACCGCGGCGAGCCGAATCGCGGGCCCGGCGACGAGATTCCCGATCCCGAGTCCCCCCGCGACAACAAGCAGAAGCAGCCCGAGGGACGATGAAGGCGCCGGGTTCTGCTGCGTGCCCGGCGACTTGCCCTCGATCGTGGTGACAATCGCGACGATCGCGAAGATCAGCATCCCGGCGCAGAGCGCGAAGCAGATCAACTGAAGCGTGATAATGTTTGGCTGCTGGTGAGTTTTCATCGAGGCTGGTCGGTCGTCATTTCGTTGCGTCCCGCTCTTTTTTCCGCGTCAGCTCGAAACCAAACGACTTGCGGATCGGCCTTCCATCCTCGTCGAGCGGATGGTCCTCGACCGTCAGGTGATTCTCGTCCGCACGAGTGAACACCGAGCGAACCTTGACGATGCTTCCATCCTTGCGGGACTGCTCCGAAATGAGTGTCAGCACCCGGCCGTCCGCATCGAGATCGCCGGTCTCGCGAAACTGAAACAAATTCTCCACGTTGAGCCAGAGAGTCGTGTACTTGCCTGACTGCGGATCGAACGTGAAGTACCCGACGAACCGGTTGTTCCCGCCCGCGCCCTCATCGACGACCGCATCGAATTCCAGTCGCACAAACCGGCCGCCAAACGCTTTCTCGATCTTCCATGGCCCCTTCTGCGTCACGCTCTTTTCGTTTCCCGCGAGCATGCCGTCGCCGTCCCATTCGCCCAGGAGGAAATCGAGTCTCTCGACCGCGGCGATGACCGGATCGCGCGCGGGCTTCGGAGCCGTATTCGGCGCGGGCTCGGACCCGACAAAGCCGATGAAGAGCAGAACAATCAACGCGAGAACGTGCATGATTTGCTTCTCCTCCTTCGGCATCGACGCGATCAGTACCGAAGGAAACTCATATGAAGCTCGGCGTGGCGCAGAGTTCCCTTGATCCACTCTTCGTGCGTCATTTCTCCGAACAGCACGCTTCTTTGCGTGGGCTTTTCGCGCTTCAATCGCTCCAGCGATGCGCGAAGATGTCGCACGCCTTCTTCGAGCGGCACAGACTCGGTCGCAAGCGTTCCGTTCTCGATACCGGGAATTCTGACGCCTCGCGGCATCGCCCCGTTCATGAACTTGTGCTTCTGAAGCTTGACGATCAAACGGACAAACCACGGCGGGCTGAGCTGGGGCGGGAAACCGTCGTAGGAATAGTCGATCCAGGTGGCGAGGTGATTGAAAATCTGACCCGCGCTCCAGTTGCCGATTTGTTTGAGGCGGCCATCCCTCTCGGCCGCGGCAATCCGATCCGCCTCAGCGAGAACCTCGTCAAGACTGGAAAAATGAAGGTCACGAACGCCCTCCGGCGACACTTTCAGCTTGGCCGTATTGACCGCTTCCATTCGAGCATCCTAACAGATACCAGTGCCGAGGGAAAACCGCTCTCTTTCCACGCAATCGGAAATCAAATGACCTTGGTTTCCGCTCTTGCTTCGGAGAGAATGTGGCATTCGCCTCTCGCAGGCCTGCAGTGTCGGCGCCCCATCGGCGCTCTCGCTTTGCAGTCCTTCGGGAGTCGGTTTGGGCCCTCCGGGGGGTGTTGAGAACAGGTTTTCCGGAGACACTTTGGAGCGCGGCGGACTCGTGCGGGTCGCCGCGTTTCGCTTTTTGAACACGCGCACAGCAGAATCGCCACCGTGCGGCAGCATGGTTTGCTATTTCGGTCCGCCGAGGGTCCGCTTAAAGAAATCAACGATGCGTTCGTTCAGCCGCAGCACCATCTCGGGCTTGGTCACCATGTGCGTCTGGCTCGCCAGCGGCACGAACTCGAATTGCTTTCCCTCACGGAAAAGCCGGTCGGTCAGTTTGAGCGAGTGGACAAAGTACACGTTGTCGTCGGCGGTCCCCTGGATGACGAGCAGCGGCACTCTCAAGTCCTTGCAATAGGTCAGAACGTTGGACGCGTCGTAGCCGGCCTTGTTCTTATCCGGCAATCCCATGTAGCGTTCGGTGTAGTGCGTGTCGTAATCACGCCAATCGGTGACCGGCGCGCCGGCGACGCCCGCCTTGAAGACATCGGGCCGGCGCATGGTCGCCATGGATGAGAAGTAGCCTCCGAACGACCAACCGGAAATCCCGATGCGCTCGCGGTCCATCTCCGGGTATTTCTTGCAGAGAGCCTCGATCGCGTCGCATTGATCCGCGAGAGGCACGTCGATGAAGTTGCCCACTCCGTTCTTCTTGAGAACCCGCGACCAATCACGACCACGCCGGGGCGTTCCCCTTCCATCGATGCTCACAACGATGAAGCCCTGATCGGCGTACCACTGATTCTGCAGATACGCGCGGGCGTTGGCGTTCACCTGGTTCGAACCCGGTCCGCCGTACACGAAGTCGAGCACGGGGTACTTCTTTTTTGGATCGAAATCGCGCGGGCGCACAACGACGGCCGCGAATTCACGCCCGCCGGCCTTGATGCGAACCCATTCGGGCTTGGGAACAAACGGCGGCTCCGCGGCAACCGATCGAATAGTCCCGACGCGCGCTGCGTCTTCGAGACCGGGTTTGCCCTTGAAGACATCGAGCACTTGGCTCCCGTCGCGGTTCCGACCCGCGATCAACCAGAGCGTCATCGCGTCGTTCGTGACAACGTGCATCTGACCGCCCAGATCGGTCTCGCTGCGCGAAAGCGGCGCGGTGACCGGCCGGACACCGCCGGTCTTGAGATCGACGCGCAGCACTTGAATCTGCGCGCTGTCGTCCTGCGGCACGGCGCTCACGAGCGCGATGTCCGACTTGTCGCACACATCCACCAATCCCTCCAATTCCCATCCGGGCAGCGGGAACTTCCTCTGGATCGCGCCGTCCGTGCCGCGAGCCTGCAGCTCCCATCCGTCGGTCTCACCCTGTTCGGTGAGCCAGAGGAATCGCTTGCCGTCGGAGCACCACGCGGGGATATCGTGTAAAAGCCCGATCGACGCGGGGATATCGTGTCCAAGACCGATCCACGCCGCATCCTTTTCCGTGATGAGCGGGCGCGTTTCGCCGGAATCGACATCGACGCGCAGCAGCATCTGCTCGGTTTGCTCGCGATTCTGCACGAGAATCGTCGGCACGCCGTGCTTCGGCCAATCGACGCGCGCGAGATACGGGAACTTGGCGCGGTCCCACTGAACAGAGGTCGGCGCCCTGCCCGCCGCGCTGATATCCGGAGAAACCCAAAGTGTCACCACCGCGTTTGCTTTTCCGGCGCGAGGGTATTTCCACGGCTGCGGCGCCTTGGCCGGATCGGCGGGGTCGGGGATGTAAAAGGTCTCGAGTGGGCCGACATCTGTTTCTTGGTACATGATGCGGCGGGAATCCGGAGACCACCAGAAGCCGTGCATGCGCTTCATCTCTTCCTGTGCCGCGAACTCGGCCTCGCCGTAACTGACGTTTTCCTTCGGCTCCGGGCTGATGCGGCGCGGGTCCCCCACTGCCGCGGGGCTGATCCAGAGCGCGCCGTCGCGGGCAAAGCCGACGAAGTTGCCGTCGGGAGAAAGGCGCGGATCGATGACCGATCCGCCGGTGCTGACTTCGGTCGCGTGAATCGGTCCTCCTGATTCGACGTTCGCCATCAGCACGCGAAAGAGTCTTCCGCCGAGCGGGACGATCAGTGTCCTTCCGTCCCTTGAGAGTTCGAACGAGGCGATGCCGCGGCCGCTCGAACGCATGCGTTCGCGCCGCGCGAGTTCCTCCGCGCTCAGTTTCTCGTCACTCTTGCCGAGCAGATCGGCCGCGCTCAATACGCGGCGCTCCTTGCCTGTCGCAGCTTCGAACATCCAGAGTTCCTGGACGAAGCTCTCCGGTCCTTCGCTCCGCAGAAAGAGCACGGCGCTGCCATCGGGTGTTACCTTGAACGCGCCCGGCTCACCGAGCCGGAAGCGATTGGTCTTTGCAAATTGTTCAAGAAACGGGTCGGCCTGAGTGCCGGATTTCATCGTGTCCTGCCTCGCATGTGCCGCGAACGCGATCGTGCATGCACCAACGAGACCGATCGCCCGAAGAAGACGTGTGCGCATGTGCCAAGCGTACCGGACCGCCGGGTGTCGGTTCCACGATCGAATTCAACGGAGCCCGGGATCAATAATGATCGGTCATCCACGGTGTACCGCCGGCCAACGCGCCGCCGAGCAATTCGAGCGTCTTTCCATCGCCGGAGCAGAAGCCGATCACTTCTGCCTGACGTGGGGAATAGAGGCCGCTGTACAGCGCCGCCAGGCCGCGGATCGTGCATGCGACTGCTGCGCTCCCGCCGCTCTGTCGCCTCTCCACCCGGGCCTTTCCATCTGCGAATTCGACTTGCCAGAGTCCGGTGTTGGCTTCGATCACAGGGTCGGTGATGTCGATGTCCACGGATCCTCGAACAGCAGTCGAATAGCCGCGCCCTTCCAGGGCGCGCTTGACATCAACCACGCGCAACATCCAATAGTCCTTGAGTTTGACCTCGTAGCGCTGCTGAGGCAAGAGCGTGAGAAGCGGGTGAAGGGGTCCGCCCCCAAAATGCAACCAATCGGCCATGGGTTCGTAGTCGGCGAGGAAAGCAATCAATTGGCGCCCGGCCTCCGCGCTCGTGAACGCGATGTCGGACAGTTGCAGATCCTGCCGCCCGGTGCTGCTGTCGCGGGGCTGAGACATGAATAGATACCCGGAAAGCATGCCGCGTTCATCGAGCACGCCGTACCCCTGATACTTCGAGTCCGGCCGTTCCTTGATGCGCTTCCAGATGTACTCTCGCCGATCGAGCATGCCGTTGTACGCAGAAGCGAATCGCTGATAGCACGCCTCCACCCGCGGCATGTCCGCATCCTTCAGCACGATGACATTCCGCGCTTTCTGCCCCCCAAGCAATCGCGCAACCGGCACCTTGATGGTGCACCGGTGCCCCGCCTGCTCAAACCCCGACTGGCGGTAGAGCGCCTGCGTCGATGCGTAAAGTCCGCCGATCGCTTCGCCGCGCTTGTACATTTCGCGCACGCACTCTTCCATCATCCAGCGAGCGTGGCCCTTGCCCCGCGCTTCCGGCGCTGTCGCCACGCCCGCGATGCCGCACAGCCGAACGCTCTTTCCTCCAAAGAACTGCCCCATCTCGATGCGGCGCAGGCACGCCGGAATCTTGTTTCCCTGCCGCACCACCCGGATGTTTTCGGGGCCGTTCTCCCTCACCCACTTGGTGCTGTTCTCCATTGTGCCCGCGAACGCGAGCGTGATAAGGCGCGCGACTTCCGGCAGATCGCGCCGGGACATTGGCCCGAATTTCATGTTCGCCATCGCTCGTGACGTGGCCGGCTGCTTTTTCGATTTGCGCAACGCTGCTCTCCCGGTGCTAGTCTCGTTTGTACGACTCCCGATCGACCACTTCCATGTACCGGCCTGGCTCCGGCATCGCTGCAAACCCAAACCGAGCGTACAAACCGTGGGCGTCGCGCGTCATGAGGCACAATCGCCGGAGGCCCTTCAGGTCCGGGTGGTTCAAGATCGCGTCCATCAGCATCTTCGAGAGTCCGCGGCCGCGAAATTCCTCCAGGATGAACACGTCCGCGATGTAACCGAACGTCGCCTTGTCGGTAATGACTCGGGCGAAACCGACTTGTCTGAGGGAGGCTCGCCCCTCCGGTGCGGAACTCTTCTCATGCACCCCGAAGCACATCGAATTCGCGATTCCACGCTCTACGCGCGATCGGGAAATCCCGGGAGACCAGTAGCAGGTGCTCAGAAAGCCGTGGATGACATCGAGGTCGAGCAGCCCTTTTTCCGTCGAGACCGTGAACTCGGAGCCGGTGTTCGCCATGAATGAGAATAGTGAGATTCTCGCGCTGGCTCGCCGAACGCGGCAAGCGCCGTACCGGCGCCGCACGAAGACACTGTTCTGGCTTGCCGCGGCCGTCATGGCATTCTTCTTTCTCTCCGCCTTCGGTGCGTTCTTCTTCACGCTGCCCGACTACGGATTCGTGTCGCTCGGCGAAGGAAGCGTCGCGCTGAAACTTCCTGAACAATTCGGCAACAACATGCAGAGATCGAGCCCGGCTTCTCCCTGGAGACTCCGCTTCGGTCGCAATTGGCCGCTGGCGCAGCGCTACTACATCGCCGCCGACCCGATCCCGCGAAAGGGCGACGACGGAAAAGGCCGCTGGTACGACCCCTCAAACCCCCACTTGTTCTGGATGCCCGATGCTCGCCAGTTTCCCGCGTTTTCGCGCTGGCCGATCTGGATACTCGCCTTGTTGATGCTGGCCGCCGCGGCACTCAGCCGCGTGATCGAAGTCCGCCGCTGGCGAAAGGGCGAGTGTTGCGGCAAGTGCGGCTACTCCCTTCGCGGGCTGGAAATAGCCGAAGGACAAACAGCCGTGTGCCCGGAGTGCGGTGCATCCGTGGTCGGCGCACGAAGCTGACCGCGCGGCCAAAATCCTGCCGGAATCAGGAACCAACCGCCTATCGCGGGAGCTAAAGGTCGTATGGAGCGTCCGATTTCCATCGCCGCGCACGCTCGAACGACAGCGATCTTTCTCTTTGCCGGACTGATCTCGACGATCGCACTCTGCACTTTCGCGGCGGTCACCAACATCGCCACACCCCTCCGGCCGCCCCCGCAAACTGGCGCCTACCAGCCCCAAACGTTCACCTACGCCGTTCCCGATTTTGGCAAGTCCACGGCAAAGCAGTTCTCACCCGCCGTCTCCCAGACTTGGTCGAGCGGCATCACCAGCTGGACCGTTTCGGATGACCAATCCGGAGCGGCGCAGGAATTTGGACAGAGCCTTGTCGGCCCTTGCCGCACGCACCTTCTCGCTCAAGCTCCGTTTCTCTACAACCGTCCGGTCGGCACAAAGATCGACGGAATGTGGCAGAGAATCCGGTGCGGCTTTCGCTCTACTCAGTCCTGCGAGTGGCGCTGGTACGGCATGGGCTGGCCCTTCATCGCCTTCCGATGCGAAGCCGCGCGAATTCAGACCTATCAATGGGATGATGGCCGTCCGAGTTTGCCCGCAAAGATCGTTGACGACTGGATGCGCGTCGCGGGGGGATTCTCTGTTCCGAAGAAGTGCTTGTGGCCAAACTCGAATGTTCTGCCCGCGCTGTACAAGGTCACAGTCATCCCCTATTCACCCGCAATGGCCGGTCTTGCCGGAAATATGTTCTTCTTCGGCGCGGCTTGGTTCCTGCTGCTCCGAGGTCGCCGGACGGTTCGAGACCTTCGTGCCTGGGCGCGAGAACGAAACACTCGATGCCGCGCCTGCGGATACTCGCTTGTCGGACTGACCGGCCCGGTGTGCCCGGAATGCGGCGCATCAGCTGCGGGTGCGCGAAGCTGATTAAATCGTCAGCTCTGATTTCAAGTCGCCAGCGCCGGCGCGCCTACCTGTGTACCGCATTCCGGACAAGTCCCGGTGCAGTTGCCGGTCAGGTCGTAGCCGCAACATCGGCACAGATTCGGCGCAAAGAACCGGGCCTTGAGCGACGGACGACGACCGATCACAAACAGCGGTACAAGAAACGCGACCACAGCCAGGAAGACCAGGATGATCGACGCCTTCGCGCCAAACGGTGTGGAACCACCGAGAATCAAGAAGATCAGGAGATCGGATGCGGCGTCGACCCCGTGCCCGAGAACGCGAAGCCGACCAATCGTCTGCCACGCAGATGAAAGACGGCCCCGATGACAAGCCAAAGCAGCGCCCGCTCCGCGAGCAGCAAAGCCAACGACAGCCAACCCTCCGGTGCATCAGCGACTCCGGTCGCAAACATCGCGATGGTGGCGAGCACAAGGATCCCTCCGATAGTTCGGAGCAGCGCCGCGAGATTCACGCTGCTCAGAGAAAGCGGGGTCGGCGTGCTCACGCGATAGCGAAAGCACAGGATGAAGAGCACATAGATCGGGTACTTCACCAGCGATAAGACCAGCAGTGAAGCCACAATCAGACCGGGAGAGAAGTACGGCCCGCAGGCCAGCGTGGTCATCGTGCGATCGACTCCTTTGCCCAGTCTACTCGCACAGCAACGCGTCGTACGCCGCGGCAAAGATCACGAAATCCGTGTCGTCCACGAATCCATCGAGATTGAGATCCGCCGGACAGCCCTGCGGCATCGCAGGGTCCGCGCAATCCAGGATGTTGTACGCGCCGGAAAACCCGACGAAGTCGGCATCGTCCACCTGTTGATCGACGGTCAGATCAGCCGGACAACTGGCGCCCACTTCGAGAGCATTCCGGATACTCATCGTGTCCGAGATGACCTCCGAAGATCCGATCGGCAGGTCGCTACTCGTCCAAGTCGATTCGGTTTCGAACGTGTATGTCCCCGGCGTCGCGACCGAGAGCAGCACGTCGGCACCGACGATGTCGCGTATCGCGAGCACCCCGCCCGGTCCGCTCAACGTCACTCGGTGATAGACGCCCGGAAGGATGTTGTGCGGCTTGAAACGAAGCGTCGAAGGCTCCGTTGTTACGATCGGCTCGGCGTATGTAAAGCTCAGTTCGACACGCGTGCTCGGCGCCAGCACGCCATGAATCTCGGCGCCAATCCAGCAGTCGAGCGAGCCTGTTTGTGAACCGCCCGATGGCACGCCGGGGGCAACCGTGAAATGCCCAGCGGTGATCGCCGACGTCGGATCGTCCGGTGTTGAATTCCAAAACCCCGTGATCGTGTCCGACCACGGCGCCATGAACGAGCCATCGAGTCCGCGCACCTTTGTGTCGTCCTTGATGCAGCGGATCGCCCTGATCGTGGCGCTCGCAACATTGCGAGTCTTCGTGCATGCTTCACGCCCCACGCCCAGCGCGGTCGCGGCAACCACCTGCAGGCAAACCGCACCCGACCACAATGCCTTCACGTTCATGTTTCGCTCCCGGATCGACCCAGCGTAACACACGCCCAGCGCTTCTCAATGCCCAATCGAGCCCCCAAAATACGCGTCCAAGAAAAACCCCCGGCCTTTGCCGGGGGTTCCATGTCTTTACCTCTTACGAGTGACTGATGCCTAGTGCCTTCTTTGCTTACCCCGCCGCCATCTTCGCGGCCTTGGACTTGGCATCTTCCAGCGTGCCCACATACATGAACGCGCCCTCGGGCAGACCATCGCCCTCGCCGTTGCACAGACGCTCGAACGAGTCGATCGTGGCTTCCAGCGGCGAGTCCACGCCCTTGAAGCCCGTGAACTGCTCGGCGACGTGGAACGGCTGCGAAAGGAAGCGCTCGATCTTTCGGGCGCGGCTCACGGTCTGCTTGTCTTCTTCGCTGAGTTCATCGACGCCCAGGATCGCGATGATGTCCTGCAGATCCTTGTACCGCTGCAGAATGCGCTGCACACGCATCGCAACGCGATAGTGCTTCTCGCCGACGATACCCGGATCGAGAATGCGTGAGGTCGAAGCGAGCGGATCGACGGCCGGATAGATGCCCTTCTCGGCGATGCCGCGGGCCAGAACGATGAACGCGTCCAAGTGGCTGAAGGCCGTGGCGGGCGCCGGGTCGGTCAAGTCGTCGGCGGGCACGTAAATCGCCTGCACCGAGGTGATCGCGCCCTTCGCGGTCGAGGTGATGCGCTCCTGCAGCTCGCCCATTTCCGTGCTCAGCGTCGGCTGATATCCCACGGCGCTCGGCATACGCCCGAGCAGCGCCGACACTTCCGAACCCGCCTGCGTGAAGCGGAAGACGTTGTCCACGAACATCAGGGTCTCCTTACCCGAAGCATCGCGGAACTCTTCGGCCATCGTCAGCGCCGAGAGCGCGACGCGGAGACGCGAGCCCGGCGGCTCGTTCATCTGGCCGAACACCATCGCCACCTTGTCAAGAACGTGCGCGGTCTTGCCGTTCTCGTCGGTGTACGCGGCTTCTTTCATTTCGCGCCACAGGTCGTTGCCCTCGCGGGTGCGCTCGCCGACGCCGGCGAACACCGAGTAACCGCCGAAGTTCTTGGCGACGCGGGCGATCATTTCCTGAATCACGACGGTCTTGCCGACGCCGGCGCCGCCGAACAGTCCGATCTTGCCGCCGCGTACGAACGGGCAAAGCAAATCGATGACCTTGATGCCCGTGGGGAGCACTTCGGTCTTGGGGTTCAGCGCCGAAAACTCGGGCGGCTCTTTGTGGATCGGGGCGCGCTTCGCGTTGGGCGGAGCGGGCAGCTTGTCGATCGGATTGCCGAGCAGATTGAACACGCGACCGAGCACCTGTTCACCGACCGGCACCGTCACCGGCGAACCCATGTCCGTACACGCCATGCCGCGCCGCAGGCCGTCGGTCGAACCGAGCGCCACCGCCCGGACGCGCCCGCCGCCGAGGTGCTGCTGCACTTCGCCGGTCAAGTTCAGATCGCCCGCCTTGGTCTGGGCCTTGATCTCGAGAGCGTTGTAGATTTCCGGGAGCTGGTCCTCGGGAAACTGAGCATCGAAGGTAGAACCGATGACCTGCGTAATCGTGCCGTTGGTGGCCATGAAAACTCCTCGGAGACAATCGGATTCGCCCCGCTTCGCAACCCGCCAAAGGATCGGAAAAGGGGGAGGCAAGGATAGCGCGAAGGGGCCCTTTTGGAAAGCGATGAATGCCATCAAAAACCCCCTCCCAGAGGGAGGGGGAAGGGGGGACGGTTGGGCGGGCGTTTCGAGCGACAGCAGAAGCCGGCGCCATCGAACCAACGCACCTGTCAGGGACTTCGCGAAGAAGCATCCTCGGCCGTGCGCACCGGGACCGGCTTGCTCCAAATCAAATCCAATGTCTCGTCGAGATGGGCGACTTCCCGAGCGACCGAATCAAAGGCAAATGACGGGCTTATGGAGGACATCCTGAATTGACGGTGTTCATGGCACAGCGATTGAGTCGTGCCTTCAAGCCGCCATTTCTCGAAATCATTCAACCCAGGCTCGTCGAGCACAGCCTCTGCAAATCCCCCAGCGATCAAAAGCGGGCTCAGCGGGCATCGGAAATATCCGCCAGCCCAACGATCCCAACGATTGTTCGCTCCGCATCCGAGCGTACCGCACCAGTTGTAAAACTTCGGTTCACAAACAAGAAATGCCCGCCCATCTCCGAGGTCGCGCTCGACAATCACGCCTTGCGCGAGCATGATCGCAAGAGCATTGTCGTAGACATCGCTACTGATCGAAGCTTTCGCGCGAATTCCCGCCGGCTTGAGGATTCTTCCGTCGGCAAGAGCAATCACTCCATTTCGAACTCCCGCAACCGCAAGAGGGTTGACAAGAGGGTTCTCTCTTGTCCAGACATCATGCCCAAAGCGCGGACGGATTGCCGGAAACATCACGTACGCCAGAAGCCCGATGAGCGGAAGCGGGTAGCCCCAGCAACGCCAATAGCGGAGCACACCCGTCAAAATGGATCTGGATGCGCGCACAGGCCAATCCCCTTCCCCCTTGTTCCGTTACGAACATCCGCGCGACACGGTTTCCAAGACGCGGCTTTGTTCCGTTACCACGCTCAAGATTCCCGGAAGCCCGCCCGCAACCCAAGACGAACATCACGAATCCGAACGCCTAGCCCGAAAAACCAAATCGCCCAATCTCCGAAACTCCGTGTCACGCGCTCCCGCGCCCCTGCATCTCAGGCGTCAGCCGGGGTTCCATCCTTTCCCCCACCCGCCCGGCGGAGCGAGAAATGCTGCATTCCAAAAACGGTCGCGCCTCACTGCTCATCCTCCTGACTCAAGCCGCGACATTCGGCGCGCCCGCGCCGCAACAGCCCGCGGCTCCGGCTGCACCCGCTTCCCCCACTGCCCCCACTTCCCCCACTCCGACAACGAAGTCTTCTCCCGCACCAGCGAGCGCGCCGTCGAACTCGCCGGCGAATGCCGCTAAACCCACCGGCCCCGGCGCAATCATCGCCTCCACCGGCGTCACCGAGCGGGCCAAGAAAGTCGGCGACACCGCGCCCGACTTCACGCTCCCCGATGCTCAAGGCGGCAATTTCTCGCTCAAAGATGCGCTCAAGAAAGGCCCCGTCGTCCTGACCTGGTTCCGCGGCGAGTGGTGCCCCTTCTGCAACAAGCAACTCACCGGCCTGCAGGATCGCCTCGGCGAGTTCGATGCCGCGGGCGCGACCGTCGTCGCGATCAGCCCGCAGACCATGGACCACACCGAAGCAACCGTCACGAAAGACAGCGTGAAATTCCACATGCTCAGCGACGAGGGCTTCAAGGTCGGCGAGGCGTACGGCGTGAAGTACGAACTGCCTCCCGCGATGAAAGAGCACCTCAAGAAGTACAAGCTCGATCTTTCCAAGTTCAACGGGGGCGAAGGCGAAGCGCTCCCCCTCACCGCGTCGTACGTCATCGACCCGCACGGCGTGATCCGCTACGCCTTCATCGATCCAGACTACACCAAGCGCGCCTCGCCCGACGACCTTCTCGCGGCAGTCAAAAAGATCAACCAAGCCAAGAAATAGCGCGTCGCCTTATCGATCCTTCGAGTCCGCCGCCCCACGCACCGGCGCGAACGCCTTCCCATCGAAGGTGCATACCCCCCGGTACGTCCCGAACCAGAGCTTTCCCGCCCGGTCCTCATAGATCGCCGAAACCGAGTCCACGGGCAGACCGTCCTTCGTCGTGAAGTTGATCATTGCTTTGCCGTCGTACCGCCACACGCCCGAATCGAACGCGCCGACCCAGATGTTCCCAGCCTTGTCCTGCGTGATCGCGTGCGGATCGCCGATCGTGCCGGGGATGCGGATGAGCGCACCCTGGAGCCACGTGCGATTGCCGATGTTGTTGTCGTCGCCGAAATTCCGCAGCTCTTTGCCGTCATGCCGGAAGAGCCCGACGCCGCTGTTGCCAATCCAGGTGTTGCCGCCAGAATCCTGATAGATCGAGCGCACCGCCGACTTGTCCAGGTCCACCCCTCTGAACCAGGTGAACGACTTCCCGTCCCAGCGGCAGACGCCCCGGGTCTCTGTCCCGAACCAGACCGTCCCGTCGCGGGCTTTGTGGACCGAGTAGAGGCGATACGGGTTCAGGCCCGGCACATCCGATCGCCAGTTCTTGTCCGCTTCGTCCACCGGCAGCCGCAGGAACCCGACCCGGTCGCCGTCGAGATACATCGCGCCACCCTCAGACTCAAACCACAACAGATCCGGCGTGAGCCGAGGCGGATTCTGCTTCGAATCCGCCGGAACGGGGATGCGTGTGAACTTCGTGCCGTCAAAGCGGCACAACCCGTCTCGCGTTGTGATCCACAAATTTCCGGCGCCATCAACCTGCACCGTCCGCACATAGTCGTTCGGCAATCCCTGCTTCTCGGTGAAGAACGCGAAGGCCTTCCCATCCCACCGAACAAGACCCGCGCCGTCGGTCGCGAACCACATGTTGCCCCGCTGGTCCTGCGTGATGCTCCGAACGTGCGCAGTCAACTCCGCGGCAACCCTGGCCGACTCGAGACTACTCGCGGGATCACCAACATCGGAGTCCGATTGCGAACCGGCCGCACCGCGAAACACGCAAATGAGGCCGACGATCAGCAGAACACGCGTGATCATGGCGTTCAAGCGCAGACACTGCCCCACAGGTTCGATCTCCCGACTCTTAATTCTTGTCCGGAGTTGAGCAGATTCTGGCAAACATCCGCTCATCCACAAACTTGCCGCTCTTCCAGAATCGCTGGCGCAGCAATCCCTCCTCCGTGAACCCCGCTTTGCGCAGCACGCTCATCGACGCCGCATTCCCGTCGAACACGCCGGCCTCGATCCGGTTCACTCCAAGTTCGCTCTGAGCGAACTGCACCACCGCCCGCGCCGCCTCGGTCATGTACCCCTTGCCCCAGAACGGAATCCCAAGCCAGTAGCCCATCTCCGCACGCCTGTGCGTCGGCTTGCCGACGAGCCCGATCACGCCCAACAAATCACCCCCGCCCCGCGCCCGGATCGCAAAGTTCATGCTCCAGTCCTCGCGCCAGCGCGCCCACTGCGCCGCGTGCGTGCCGATCCAGTCCTCCGCATCCCGCACCTCGTACGGGTGCGGGATGAGCAATGTCATGTCGTAGATCCGCTTATCGCCCGCGAGCGCTGCGACCCGCGCGCAGTCCGACATCTCGAGTGCCGCCAGCACGAGCCTTTGCGTCTCGATGACCGGCCTATTCCCCGCGTCAATCTTCATGCCATGAGCGTACCTCCTGTTGCCCAACGCCCGACTCCCAACGCCCGATGCCCGATGCCCGATGCCCGATGCCGGATGCCTAGTGCCTAGCAGGCTGTTGAAAAACTCCAACCAGTCGCAATTTCGAACCGCCATCTACCCTCGCGACCCGGGTCTGAGGGCCAGAAAGTTGTCTGCAATGCGTCGGCGCAGTAGGCACAATCAGAATTTCAACAGCCTGCTAGTGCCTAGTGCCCCGGTATCCTCCACTCCCATGAAGATCCACGAGCACCAGGCCCGCGACCTCCTCCATTCCTACAAGATCCCCGTTCCCCCCGGCCGCATGATCACCACGGTCGAACACGCCGCGGACGCCTTCCAGCAGGCCGTCGCAGGCAGCCCGGCGGGCGAAGTCGTCATCAAGGCCCAGGTCCACGCCGGAGGCCGCGGCAAGGCCGGCTTTGTCAAGCTCGTGAAGACCAAAGACGACGCCGTTGCCGCGGCACATTTCATGCTCACCAACCGCATGAAGTCGCCTCAGACTCCGCCCGAAGGCCTCGAGGTCAAAAAGGTCCTGATCGCACAGGCCGCGCAGATCGCGGATCGTGCGGCAAATGCCGAATCCCGAATGCCCAATGCCTCTTCCGCCAAGGAAGAGTTCTACCTCGCTATCACCACCGACCGCAAGAGCCGCCGCAACATCCTGATCGCCTCGCGCGAAGGCGGCGTCGAGATCGAACAAGTCGCGCACGACCGCCCCGACGCCATCATCAAGGTGCCGCTCCACCCGCTGCTCGGTTTGCAGGCATTCCAGGCGCGCGACGTCGCGTTCAAGCTCGGCTTCAAGGGCAAGCAAATCGGCCAGGCCGTCGCCGTCATGACGAATCTGTCGCGCTTGTTCATCGAGAAAGATTGCACGCTCGCCGAGATCAACCCGCTCGTGCTCACGCCCCCCACCGCCGAGCACCCCGACGGCCAAGTCATCGCCATCGACGCCAAGTTCTCTTTCGACGAGAACGGCCTCTTCCGCCATCCGGACATCGCCGCCCTCGCCGACACCGCCGAAGAAAACCCAGCGGAAACCCGCGCGCAGAAATACGGCCTCTCCTACGTCGCGCTCGACGGCCAGATCGGCTGCCTTGTCAACGGTGCCGGCCTCGCCATGGCCACGATGGACATCATCAAGCTCGAGGGTCAGAAGCTTCTCGAGTCCAAAGGAATAAAAGACAAAACCATCGAGCCCGCCAACTTCCTCGACGTCGGGGGCAGCGCATCCGAAGAAGCCGTCACCGAAGCCTTCGGCATCATCCTCTCCGACGATCGCGTGAAAGGAATCCTCGTCAACATCTTCGGCGGCATCATGAAGTGCGATGTCATCGCGCAGGGCATCATCAACGCCGCGCGCGGCTTCAAGAACAAAGACGGAAGCACCGGCTTCAAAGTGCCGCTCGTCGTCCGCCTCGAAGGCACCAACGTCGAAGCCGGTCGCAAACTCCTGCAGGATGCGAAGGGCTCGCTGCCGACGCTGCAAGCGGCAACGGATCTCTCCGATGCGGCGAAGAAAGTTGTGGAAGCTGTATCAATGCACTAACATCAACTGCCGTTGGCCAAATAGAGGTGGGAGATGCCTGAAGAATCAATTGTCGAGCGGATTCTCCGTGAAATACGGGAGCAATATAAGATCTCGGATATTGCCGATCTGCTTGATCCGCTAGAGAAATACCGAAGAGATCCAGCATATTCGTCCGTTTTCAGCAGCCGCTCCGATCCGTTTCGAGCAATTCGGGAGCGAGATGCAATGCTCCAACTTGAACAAGCAGCAATAAATCAACGCATCGGCTACGACTCCACGATCGGAAGCACTCTCCAAAATTCAATCGACGGAATCATCCGTCGCACTTCGGAAATTGACCAAGGCCTTACTGGATATCGCCAGCACGAAGAGCTTGTGGCTCGCGCACTCGAGGCAGTTTCTAACCCCTATGAGCGGTACAAAACTAATCGACTTTGGATTTCTGGCGCTATATCAAAATATCCCGAGTTATTTGGTCGTCCAGGCGTAGGAAACGACACCATTTCGGAGCTCCTTGCCCGAATCACAATTCCTCAAGAAGCCGTTACCGACGACTTCCTCCGAGCCTTTGTCGAGAAGTCGCTTCCGAATGATCGCTTCGATAAGGCGAACGACGTAGTTGGCACTCCAACATCTGGGGAAGACAACAATCGCGTTCCACAGCAGCAGCCTCTGACTACTCCGCGCGTTGAGATAATTCCCTTTCCCGAAGCAACGCTAAGAGAACTCCAGCTTTCGCCTGAAAAAATGAGCCAATTGACCCCCGACGAGTTTCAATTGCTCATTGCCGATCGACTAGACCGCATGGGGCTGGAGCCGATCTTGACCGGACATGTCAACGCCAAAGACGGTGGAATTGATATAATTGCCAGGCCGCGTGAAAA
Organism: Phycisphaeraceae bacterium; assembly: GCA_019636555.1. Lineage (NCBI taxonomy): Bacteria > Pseudomonadati > Planctomycetota > Phycisphaerae > Phycisphaerales > Phycisphaeraceae > Phycisphaeraceae bacterium. The sequence continues at coordinate 3,273,091 of JAHBXH010000001.1, forward strand.
ACTGCATTTTGGAATTCTAATTGGAGTGCAATGCGAACATCACTCTGGAGATCAGAAAACTGGTCGACCAAAGCTCGGCTCATTGCTTCGCTGGAAGGGTTCGGATTTTCAGATTGGCGTGATGGTCACCAACACGAGCTTTACACAGGACGCTCGGTTTGAAGCGCAACAGCCGCACAACAGAAGTTTTTTGCGATTGAGAGGTTTCGCGCACTTATCCGAATGGATTCGCGAAAACTATACAGCGGCGTTTGAGGCTGACGAACTTCCCAACGAAATTGAACTAGCACCCGGAACTATTTTGCAAATTCCTCGACTACGCGATAACAAGAATTGATTTCATATCGCAGAAAATGCGATGCCAAGAATTGCGACGCATGATCCCTGCGTTCTTGACGTTCATCCTCTTCCTCGCGCTCGAACTCCTCGTTCTCGCCCGCGTCATGCTCCGCCCCCACCGCGAGCCCGCCTCGCGCATCGCGTGGATCGCCGTCATCCTCGCGCTGCCGCTCGCCGGCATCGTCGCCTACATCTTCTTCGGCGAGGTCAACATCGGCGGCGCGCGTCTCAAGCGCCTGCGCGCCGTCGAAGCACGCACGCCCCGCCCCGATCCCAGCCCGCCCGCCGATCTCGCCAACATGCACGCCGAGATCCCCGATCGCTGCGAGCACCTGTTCCACGTCGGTAAATCGATCTCCGGGTTCGACCCCGTCGCCGGCAACTCCGCCCGCCTCATGGCCGATTCCAAGGCCGCGGTCGATTCGATCATCGCCGACATCGACGCCGCCGCCGAGCACGTCCACGTTCTCTTCTACATCTGGCTCGAAGACAACAACGGTAAGCGTGTCGCCGAGGCGCTGATCCGTGCCGCACGGCGCGGAGTCGTCTGCCGCGCGATCGTCGATAGCCTCGGCTCGCGCCTCATGATCAGGTCTTCCACCTGGAAGGTCATGCGCGACGCGGGCGTCAGGCTCGGCATCGCCCTGGGCATCAAGCACCCCATCCTGCTCGCCCCCATCCGCCGCTTCGATCTCCGCAATCACCGCAAAATCGTCGTGATCGACAACGCCATCACCTACTGCGGCAGTCAGAACTGCGCCGACCCCGAGTTCCGCGTCAAGGCCAAGTTCGCCCCGTGGGTCGATGCGCTCGTCCGATTCGAAGGGCCGATCGCCCAGCAGAACCAGCGGCTCTTCGCGATCGACTGGATGAGCGCCACGGGAGAAGACATCGACGGGTTGCTCCGTCAGCCCCTCCGCGCGCCCCGCCCCGGCTTCGCCGCGCAGGTCATCGGCACCGGCCCCACCGTTCGCTATTCCGCCATGCCCGAGGTCTTCGAATCGCTCATCTTCGCATCGCGCCGCGAAGTGACCATCTCGACGCCGTACTACGTGCCGGATGAATCGCTCCAGAGCGCGCTCTGTTCCTCCGCCTACCGGGGCGTCAAGACGACGCTCATTCTCCCCGCGCGCAACGATTCGTGGATCGTTTCCGGCGCGAGCCGGAGTTACTACGCCGACCTGCTCGACGCCGGCGTCATCCTCTACGAATACGCCGGCGGTCTGCTCCACACCAAGTCGCTCACCCTCGACGGCGAGATCACGCTCATCGGCTCGGCCAACATGGACCGGCGCAGCCTCGATCTCAACTACGAAAACAACATCCTGCTCCACGATCCGGGCGTCACCCGCGCCGTCTACGAGCGCCAACTCGAATATATCGCCCGCTCCACCCGTGTCACGCGCGAATCTGTTCGCGCGTGGCCCATCGGACGACGACTCTGGAACAACGCGCTCGCGATGCTGGGTCCGATTCTCTAGAAATTCCGCCACGCTGCCAATCCAAATCCCGCTCCGGCCGAGGTCCGACCTGTTACGCTTCACGCGGGCGCACCGATCGGAAATCGTGATCCGACGGGGACGCCTCGCTACGAGGTACCTCCCATGCACGACAAAGCAGTCGCTCGCGAAAAACGTTCGAAGGGTGCAGCGACGCTCGCGGGCCTCTTCCTCGCGCTCTGCGTCTCCGTCACCGCCGGCAGCACACACGCCGACTTGCTCGGCCTCGGCATCCTCGGCCCCAGCGGCAACGACAAGAGCCAGAAGCAGCAGACCATTCAGGAACAGAGCGCCGACATGTTGCAGGAGCTTTATGCGATCAAGCCCGAATTGAACGATGTGATCGTCAATGCCGCGGGCTACGCGACATTCAAGAAGACCAACGTCCACCTCTTCCTCGTCGCCTCGGGCAACGGCTACGGCATGCTCGTCAACAACAAGACCGGCGAGACCACGTACATGGATGTCGCCTCGCTCGGTGGCGGCGTCGGGCTCGGCGTCACCGACCTCCGCGTCGTTTTCGTGTTCACCGATCCTGATGTGATGAATCAGTTTGTCACGGAGGGCTGGCAGTTCGGCGCGAATGCCGATGCGAACGCGCAGTACAACAACCAGGGCGTCGGCGCCAATCAATCCACGCAGGCCAACGTCGATTTCAGCGACGGCACGGTGGAAGGAACTTCGAGCACAAGCACGAGCGCCGGTTCCGGCGACGGCAACACCGCCGGACAGAATGTCGCGGTCGGCAGCGGCATGCAGATCTATCAGTTCACCGAAAGCGGCATCGCGCTCCAGGCAACCGTCTCGGGCACCAAGTACTGGGTCGATCCCGATCTGAACTGAGCCCCACCCCCACCCCCACCCCCCCTCCTCCTCCCCCATAAACAACGCCACTCCCCGACAACTATCAAGCACACTCTTGCTCGTAAACAGGAATTCGTCTCATGAAAATCGGAGCAATCGGAATTCTCGCGGCAACGCTCGGCATCGGCTCGCTTGTCGCTTCGGTCTGCGTCTCGCGCGAACCCGCTCCGGCGAAATCCGCCCCGGCCGCGGACAACCGGCCCAAGGGCAACTCAGACAACCTGCGCACGCTCCTCGATACGTTCCGCTCCGATTCCAACGCAACCAAGATCCGCGTGCTGAATCAGGCGCTGAAGCTGACCCCCGAAGAAGCGGCAAAGTTCTGGCCCGTCTATCAGAAGTACGAAAAGGAACTGAACTCCGTCATCGACCGGCGCATCGCGCTCATCCGGAAGTTTGTCACGCTCTCGAACGAGGGCGGGCTCGACAACGCAAACGCCGCGATGCTCTCGACCGAGTGGCTTCAGGGCGAGCAGGATCGCCTCGACCTCTGGAAGAAATACAACAAGGAAATCGGTGCCGCGGTCTCTCCGATCCGCGCGGCACAATTCCTGCAGGTCGAGCACCAGATCGCGCTCCTGATGGATCTCGATGTCGCCTCGCAGATGCCGGCCGTCACGGGTGCGAAGTAGACGGCTTCATGTGCGCTGAAGTGCCTGCTACTTCGTAGCCGCCCGCTCGAGCCTTTCAAGCCGCGCCTCGAGTTCTGCGATCTTGGAGTCCTTTTTGGACTCGAGCAACTCGATCTCGGCCTTGTGCCGCGCATTCAGTTCCGCGATCTGCTGATCTTTTTCCGTGCGAAGTTCCCGCAGCGCCTCGACGAGCAGCGCCGTCGTGCCGCGCTCCGTGACAAAGCGGATTCCCTGCGCGTCGCACTCCACCCACTCCGGAAAAATACACTCGACTTCCTGCGCGACAAAGCCGACCATCGGGCCTTCCGCGACACTGTGCTGCGCGACCGCCTCGTTCGTGTATTCGAATTCGACGCCGCGAAGCTCGAGAAGGCGATCGAGCGTTCCGGGTTGAACGCCGCGAACATCCTTCTTGAGACGCGCATCGGACATGACCGACCAGGTTCCGGTGCGATTCGCCGCGGGCCCGTTTACCGCCAGCAGGAAAGCGCCGGGCTGCGCGGTACCGATGCCGACATTTCCGTTCGGCGTGACGTTGATGCCGCGTGTGTTGCTCGAGAACGTGCTCCCGGTCACGATGAAGCGCGGCTGCTGAAGCTGACCGTCGGCCGTCACTTCGACGTAGCGCGCCGAAGCCGCTCCCCAAACCGGCACACCAAAGTCGAGACCGACGGAGAATCCTCCGTTGTCCCACACGTTCACGGGCGGAAAGTTCCCTTCGCCGCCATCGAACACCAGAGTCTGCCCCAGCTGATTCCCCTCGATGATCGAATCCCAGAGCGTGAACGTCATCGCGGTTGGCCCGGTCAAACTCCCTTTGGCCTGTTCGAGCGATCCCTGGAAGGTGAACGCGGTTTGCGGACCCCCATGCGCGAGCGATGCGAACGCGAAGCACGCGACGAGCGAGCGGAACATCGACTGGAACAAGTTGGCCATGGCGTTCTCCCTGAATAGAGAAAGAATCGCCATGGCTGTCGGCCGGAATGCGACGCGAATTCAGAATTACCGGCCGTTTGCCGCTCCAATTTCGACACGCTGATTCGTCGCCGCGCTCTGCCGCGCAGAGTTTGCCGTGCGGAGTTGCGACCGGACAATACTCTTTGGCGTCCCTGCTTCCGTATCGAATGGGGTGTTTTCCTTACATAATCGATGAGGCGTTTTCCTTAGCTAGTCTTGAGGTGTTTTCCTTATCTCATGCAACATGATGTTCTCCGGACACGCAAGAACGAATCGATATTCGATGGGCGCGCACCGCGCGCAGCGAGCGCGGCTTTCCGCAAACTGCCCGCTTGCAACAACAAAAATCGGCATGTGCGATTGTCGTCAAGCTTCGCCTCTTTGCCGTGCCCAATAAAGCGGCTCCGGAATGAGATTGCTTTCTTTGTCGAAAAAAACTGAAATCGCCTGTTTGCGTTTCCTCGATTGTGGTAGAGTCTGACTGAGGTTCGGGGTAATTCCTCAATCGTTGAGGAGTTTGGGTGCAGGGAAGCAACACCAAAATCGTGTTCTAATTGATGCGCATTCCGCATCGAGCAGGGCGATTTCTCCGGTTGTCTTTCCGTGAGGCAGCAGCGCCTCACGTGCGCTTTCGGTCAATCACTTTTTGAGGGTGAGCACACATGAAACGTTCAGAGAGCAATGTCTTCGCGCTGTTCCTTGCGTGCGGCTTGGCTATGGGACTCGGTGGCGGCGGAATCCTCGTGCGCCCCGCGGCAGCACAGACCCCAGTTACTTCAAGCTTCGTCTACCAGGGCGAACTGCGCAGCGGGCCCTCTGTCGTTTCCCATGCCGACCTCAACTTCCGCCTCTACGACTCACCGATCGGCGGCAATCAGATCGGCCCGGAACTCGGCGTCGACGACGTCACGCTCATCCGCGGCCGCTTCAGCGTCACGCTCGATTTCGGCAACAATGTCTTTGCCGGTGACGAACGCTACCTCGAGATCGATGTTCGCTCTCCCGCCGGTGGCCCGGGCGCTTTTTCCACGCTCTTCCCCCGAAGGTCTTGAGCGCCACATCGGGAGGTCCGGTTCCTGAACAGAGTTAACTCGGGCATGCGTCGCACGCGAGTGCATCCGCCATGAACGAGTGAAGCTCAAGACCCAGAGCGATCACGAGTCCGACCATCGCAATTCAATCTTCCGTTCGAGGATTTCAGATGACACAAAGAAAACACATTCCAATCGCGATGCTGGGTGGCGCGGCGTTGCTGGCAGCGTTGCCGGCCCGCGCGGATACCCTGTGTCAGACAAGCCTTTTCGCCGCGGACTCGGCCCCGGCGTTCCAGAACAACAACGACGGCATGCCGATCGAAGTCGGCACCAAGTTCAAGTCGGAAGTATCGGGAAATGTTGTCGGCGCGCGCTTCTATGTCGGCGCCAGCAACAACGGGACATGCAAGGCCTCGCTGTGGACCAGCACGGGCACGCTTCTCGGCTTTGCGACATTTCCGCCCTTCGCCGGGCCGGGCTGGAATCAGGTGAATTTTTCCGGTCCGATCCCGATCAGCGCCAACATCGTCTACGTGATTTCCGTGTATTCTCCCGGCGGGTGGTACGAATCCACAAACAACGTCTTCGACAACCCGGTCCTGGTGCCGCCTCTGCGCGGGCTCGCCTCCGGCGAGAGCGGCGACAACGGGGTCTATCGTCACGGCGCGGGCGGCGGATTCCCGACCGGCTCGTTCCAGAATTCCTGCTACTTCGCCGACGTCATTCTCGAGAGCGACTGCCAGAGCTTCGATCTTTCCTGGCACACGATCGACTGCGGCGGCGGCTTCAGCATGAACGGGCTCATCACGCTCAACGGCACGACCGGTCAGGCCGATGCCGGACCCATGACCGGCGGCGACGACTTCATGCTCATGGGCGGATACTGGGGCGCCGCGGGCGGACCGCTTTCTTGCCCGGCCGATTTCAACCACGACGGATTCGTGGATGACGAGGACTTCGTGCTCTTCGCGGGTTGGTACGACATCCTGCTCTGCAGCGAGCCGGAAATGCCGCTCGGTTGCCCGGGCGACTTGAACGGCGACACGCTGGTTGACGACTACGACTTTGTGATCTTCGTCGATGCCTACAACCAGCTCTTCTGTCCCTGAAACCATTCCGGCCGGCGTGAGAGCGCCCGCCGGGCTTTTCGGATTCTGGTGCCGGTGATTGCCGTCGCGAAGCGAGCGCCGGCAGCAATCATCGATGGCCATCGAAGCCGCCGGTACTTTGTTCAATCGGCCCTGCCATCGGTCGAACCGAGAACGCCTAGTCCCAGTCTTCTTCGCTGTCGCCGATCTGAACCTCGACGCCAATCAGGGGGAGCGTCGTCGCTTGGCGCACGGGGTCGTAATTGCGGTAGATCCCGTAGGAAAAACCGGCAATCAGTAACGCCGCCGCCGCACCGACGAGCGGCCGGCTCAAACGGATCGAGTCTTCAACCGGCCCAACTCGCTTGCCATCAATCATGCTGAGCGCGATCCACTCGCGATGACGCAGCGTGTGCAGCGCAACGCCGAGCAGGTGCGCGACGATGAGCGCGATCATCGCGTAGGCGAGCCATTCGTGCAGCGGACGCAGGTTCTTTTTTCCCGAGCCGACCGCGATGCCGGTGAACACCTGCGCAAGGGTCAGCGCGATCATCGCGAAGATCACCCACGCCGAGCCCGGGTTGTGACCCATGAACCGGGTTTCTCTGAAGCGCAGCGCATCCCGGAAATACTTCAGCACCCGGCGCGGCCCGAACGCGAACGCGCCGAAACGCGCGTGGCGCGTACCGGCGAAACCCCAGATCAGGCGCAGCACCACCATCCACGCGAGCGCGAGGCCGATGAGGCTGTGATAGGCAAAGGTGGAACCGAGCTTTGAACTCAGGAGCGCAATCGCCAGCGCGCCGATCCAGCCCGCGGCGAAGCAGAAGTGAAAGACCCGGATCGGCCAGTCCCAGATTCGGACCACACGCGACATCGCACACTCCAGCGCACACGGCATCGTTCGACGCATCGCGCAGCCCAAGTGTACCGAATCGTGATGTTCAGCGCGGGCGCGGCAGCAGATTGAACTCACGACGCAAAGTCGCGGTGATCGGCGGGTACATCATTTCGAAGCGCGAACCGACGAAGTCGTCGATCGATTGTCCGATCCGTCCGGTCGCATCCGCCACCATCGACGTGTACCACGGCATGTACGCGCAGAGCGTTCCATCCAGACCGTGCGGCAACGTGTGCGCGGTTTCGGCGAGCGGCAGCGATTGACGGTCGAAGTCGGCTTCGTTGTTGACGTGCGGGAAGAGAAGTCGATCGAGCAGCAGGGTCTTGGGCTGCCTGTCGAGCCTGATGTCCTTGTGGATGAACAGGTCGAACATCACGCGCTCGACGGGGATGTTGAGCAGCACCATGAAGCCGGCGGTTTCGGGTGTTTCGGAATAGCGGTCGTAGAGCCGGCGCAGTCGCGTGCCGAAGACGCACGTTGTGAGACCCTCGTTACCGACGGGGCCCGTCGCGAGTTCGAAGCGCCGGTAACCGCCCGACTCGACCATGCGGATGTCGGGCTCGGCGGGATTCGAAAATTTCTTGTAGACCTGCGCCTTGCCCTCGCCGGAACCGCTCGGATCGAGCGGCTCTTTCGAAAACTTCATCACTTCGCCGGTCGACTTGTGCACCGCTTCGTAGCTGAGCGGCACCGCCTGCGTGCGGAGACGACGGAAACCGACGAAACCGTTCACGTGCCCGGCGTCGAGCATGTTCGGATCGTTCGGAGAAGGAAAGACAAACACGGTGACGAAGCGGACGCGCGCTTGAACGCCCCACGTGCCGCAGGCGCCCTCGAAGAGTTTGCGTCGAACTTTCTCGGCTTCGGCGGTCGCTTTGATGTCGCCGTGATTGGCCATCAGCATCGCGAGCGTCTTGCGATCGCCCGAGCACGACGCCAGCGCCGCTTCGAAATCGCGGAGCGCCGCCTGCGCCGAATCGATCGCGGATTCCGGCGCGCCCTTCACGCGGCACGCATCGAGAAACTTTGCCATGCTCTGCGCGCCGGGAACGTCGCTCGCGGCGAGCGTCGGGTTTGATTCCTGCACCATCCTGGTGAGTCGCCACGTGAGCCCGCGGTTGATCCCGAGTTCGCGAGCGGATTCGCGGGTCTTGGTCGGATCGACCCCGACGAGCGCGAACAAGCCGGCGACCTCTGCCCTGGCTCGGTGGAAGGCGGTAATGACGCTTTCCAGCGTCCCACCCCGCTCCTCTGTCAAAGAGTTGAGCTTTTCTCGGACCTTTTGTTGTGGACTGATGGTTGACATATTTGTCTCTGGCCCCCCACCCACGATCTGGCAAGCCGGTAGCTGTTCGGAGTATAGCGAGCGGCACGCCGAAATCCCAGAAAAATGTCACACAAATTGTCAATATTGACACTTGACTGGACGTCTCAAATCGTTTAACGTCCTAAATCAAAGGCAGGGAGGCGTCTTCCTAGCCCTCGGTTTCCCACACAGTAAGAGGAGAGAACTCCCATGCGTCCCAATCACGTTTCCCTTGTCGCCGCCACGGTTTGCGCCGCTATCGCCGGGACCGCCAGCGCGGCGATCAACATCACGCAGACGACGGCTGCCGCCCCAACCTACGGGACGACGCTGAACTTTGATGAGCCCGGCACTCCGACCGGGACCGTCCCGTCCAACTCGTTTGCCTCGTACGGGATCACGAACTTCGGCACCGGCGACAATGCGAACGTGGTCGACATCGGCGCGTACAACACGGCGCCCGGCTACAGCTGGCTTGGTACGGGCAACTCGGCCCATGGCTCATACGGGCTGTACATGAACTTCTCGTCGCAGTTGAGCGCCTTCAGCTGCCAGTATTGGGACGACTCGGGCCCGGGCTCGTTCTTCGGCGGCGGCGCGGCTGTTGTCGCCCTGAAGAACGGCGTGGAAGTCGGATCGCTCTTTCTCACCAACCCGGCGTTCAGCCCCACCGCGAAGTCGTGGATCAATATCACGACGACCAGCGGCTCGACCTTCGACGAAGTCCGGCTTGTCGGCTTCGGGTTCTTCCCGCAGGCGTACGCGGACAACCTCTCGTGGGACCAGGTGCCCGCGCCCTCCACGGCGGGATTGCTCGCCCTGTCGGGAATCGTTGCGTGCCGCCGTCGGCGCGCTTGAGTCGGTTTCCCCATTTTCTGAAGCGCATCGTCCAACCGGCGATGCGCCTCCTTCGTTTCGTGCTTCGCGTCACCTCACTCAACGAAATCGGAACTCGCTCATGAAGAATCCTTGTTTTGCTGGAATGGCTTTCTGTGTCTTTACCGCGTGCGGCGCGGCGTCGGCAGCGCCCTGGATCGAGCTGCTGCCCCAGGGCTACTACGTGACGGACCTGTCGTGGGATGGAACCGCGGCAACGGGCAACATTACGGGCGATGGCTCGTATGAGACGTTCCGCTGGACGCACGACAATGGAGTCGTGGCGCTCGGTCGCGCATCGGTTCCGGCGCTGGGCGTCGGCGGCGGCTCGCCCGACATCTCATACAACGGCGACAGGGTTTCGGCGATGATCGTCGCATCGGACTATTCGATGGCGACCATGGGCCGGTGGACACTGGGGGGCGACTGGGAAGAAGCCTTCAATCCATTGCCTGCGAATGTGTACCTGCTCGATCAGGTGTCGTCTACGGCGTGGGGACTCTCGGGCGACGGGCGCTTTGTCTCGGGCTACTACCAGAAGGTGGGCGTGGGCGTGCAGGCGTGCGAATGGTCGCCCGATGGGACGCTGATCGATTTGCCCACAGCGCCGGGCAAGCGCGGGCGCGCGAACGCCATGAGCTATGACGGTTCGGTGGTCGGCGGCTGGGAGGATGAGGGCCCTGGTCCGTGGCTTCCAACCGTGTGGCGCTCGGGCGTGAAGCACTCGCTTGTTTCGACCAGCCTCGGCTCGACGATGGTGCAGGGCGTCAACCTCGATGGCTCGGTCGTCGTTGGTGACGCTCCGGACGAATTCCTTGTGATGAAGGCCGCGGTTGTCTGGCGTTGGAACGGGAACGAGTACGTCCAGCAGTTCAATGGGTATCTGCCGGAGACGACTTTCGGCTGGGGGAGCGCGCGGTTCACGAGCGTGACCGACGACGGGAACACCGCCGTGGGCTCCAATTACTTCGCGTTCAATCCCTTTCAGGGCGGAGACGCGATCATCTGGACGCCCGAGACCGGCTTGATGAGCGGGCTGGACTTCCTCGCTTCGCTGAATCTTGAAGTGCCCGAGGGCCTGTGGCTGCGCGATTTCCAGAGCATTTCGCCGGACGGTTCGGTCATTGCCGCGGCGGGTCTTGTGATTGAAAACGGCCTGAGCCAATCGTTCCTGATCCATCTGAAAGAGCCGTGCCCGGCGGACCTGAACAACGACCGCATGGTGGAAGACTCCGATTTCGTGCAGTTCGCAAACGCGTACGACCTGCTCGACTGCGCCGACCCGGCGATGCCCTTGCGTTGCCCGGCGGATCTGAACCGTGACGGCATCGTCGACGACAGCGACTTTGTGCTGTTTGCCGGCGCGTACGACGCGCTTCTCTGCCCCTGACCGCGGCCCGCGCCGCGGAAAACCGCGCGGGCCGAATGTCCTCTCTCTCCAGTCGAGGTGTGCCGCCGAAGGGCGCCTCGCCTCATTTCCATCGATCCATTTACTCCGAACAAAGGATAACTGCATGCGCCCCCGACTTGCTCTGTGCGTTGCGTCTTCATTCGCCGCGATCGCGTTTGCGGGGGCCGCCTTCGCGGCGCCGACGGTGACGCTGCTCCCCTCCGGTGAGTTTGTCTCGAGTTTGTCATACGACGGAACGGTTGCCTGCGGCAACATCGTCTGGGACGGTTCGTACGAAACGTTCCGCTGGACGGCGGCGGGCGGAATCGTTCGGCTCGGCAGAGACACGGTGATTCCGATCGGGCGCGGTGCGGGCACGCCCGACATTTCCTACAACGGAAACCAGGTTTCAGCGTCGATCCTGAGTTCGGACTTCCAACTGACTCAAGGTCTGTGGGACATCGGAAACGGTTGGACCGAAACGATGCCCCCGCCGCCCGCGGACGGAGCGCTTGTAGACGACGGCTACGGCTCGGCTTGGGGTCTCTCCGGCAACGGGCAAGTTGTCACGGGTTTCTTCTGGAGCGCGGCGTACCGAGCTATTGCTTCATCGTGGTCTGAATCGAGCGGCGTACTCGCGCTCGGGCAAACGGCGGGTCGCAGCGCACGCGCCAACGCGACGAACTACGACGGCTCAGTGACCTGCGGCTGGGAAGAGGGCGAAACGGGTTCCTGGTTCCCGCGCGCGTGGCGCAACGGAACGAAGTATGAGCTGAGCAACGTCGATGGCGGCGTGACCGCGGCCGAAGGAATCAACGGAGACGGCTCACTCATCGTCGGCAGTTCGGCCGACGAGAACACAGCGCTGAATGTCGCCACGATCTGGACCTGGAACGGCTCCGGGTACGACGCTCAGCAGGTCGGCGCTCTGCCGGACACGCTCCCGGGTTTCGGACAGGCGATTCTGCTTGCGATCACCAACGACGGTTCGCTGGCGGTGGGCGTCAATCAGTATTCGTGGGGGAACACCGAGGGCATGGTGTGGACGCAGGGCACCGGGCTCATCTCGGCGGCGGCGTACTTCGCGATGGTCGGCGTCGTTCTTCCGGATGGATATGCGGTTGCGGATTGCTACAACGTTTCGGCGGACGGCTCGACGATCAACGCGACGATCTTCGACAACGAAACGTTCAACTACTACTCGGCGATCATCCGCCTGCGCCAGCCATGCCCGGGCGACTTGAACAACGACGGGCAGGTTGATGATTCGGACTTCGTCTCGTTCGCGGCTCAGTACGACGTGCTCGAGTGCGCGAGCGCTTCGATGACGGGTTACTGCCGCGCGGACATGAACAGCGACGAGTACGTGGACGATGCGGACTTCGTGCTGTTCGCGCAGGCGTACGACCAGCTTGTGTGTCCTTGATGGAATCAGGAGGATCGGCACATCGCCGATTCTCGGTGAGAGGGGCGTTTCTTACCTTTGAGGAGAAAGTATGAACAAGGTTCTCATTTCGGCGGGGCTTGCATCGTTTCTATCTGCCGCGGCGGGTGCGGCGATCTTTCAGGTCGAAATCTTCGGCGACATCTACTACAACGGGATCCGCAACGGCGGCCCGCTCGACCGGGCGAATGTGCCGGCCGGTTCGAAGGCGGTGATCCACTTCCTGCTTGATTCGAATCTGTACTTGAACGATCCGGACGGATTGCCGACGCGCGGATACACAATCAATCAATCGTCGTTCAGCGCGACGTACGGCAGCGCAACGGTCGGGATTCAGAATCCCTTCCCGGCCGGGCAGACTCCGATGTTCGTCCTTCGCAACAACGATCCGGCGGTGGACGGATTCTTCCTTTCGACGGGCACGGCGTATCCGTGGCCGATTCCGACGAGCGAACCGGGCGTCTTCGGCCAGTTCGGCGTGTACTTCAATGTGGGGTACGTCGGCACCACGCTCTCGACGCTGAACATCGCGGACGCCGTGGGCACGTACGACTACACCGGCCTCAACAACTTCGGATTCTCGACGGACGACGGCGGGAACGATGCGATGGGAATCGATTTCACTCGCATGGTCATCTCGGAAGTGCCGGCCCCGGCCACGCTCGCGGTGATGCTGCCGCTGACGCTGATTCGGCGGCGTCGGCGCTAACTCGGGCAAACATCAAGCTCTCCACGAGGACGATCGCGGCGCGATCGTCCTTCTTCATTTGTGGCCGGACTGGGGCCGCGGCGGACCGGCATGGCGGGTTTGTCGTTATGAAGAGGGCGCTCACGCGAAAGCTTGAACGGCCGGGCGCCAAAGCAGCGGCCCGACCGTCTTTCACGTAGTCTGTTGAGGAATGTCGGTATTCCTGCGGAACCCCGTCTCGGGCCGGGGCGAATGGTCGATCGGCTCGGGAACAAGGAAACGATTTGGGGTCGTTTCGGGACGATGGCAAGCGGTGGCATCGTACGGGGCGGCGGGTGCGCGTTCGCGCAGTTACTTTTGGGGTTCTGACATGAGTATTCGATTGGTGGGTGTTCTCGCTGCGGCGGGAGTGGCAGCATTTTGCGGCAATTCGACGTGGGCGCAAACTGGTTGCCAAGGGCGATTTGATGGTGGACTAGGACATCCGGGGGCCACACGAATTTCTGGTCCGATTCGAGCACTGACCAAATGGGATCCGGATGGAGGCGGACCGGCGGCACAGTTGCTTGTGGCTGGCGGCGGAATGACTGCCGCCGGGTGGACGCAGTTTCTGGGAACGGATGGAATCGCGGGGTGGGATGGAGAATCCTGGCGTCCAATCGGACTGGGAATGACCAAGGCCGTCACGGCATTGGCGGTCTACCGAGGGGAGCTTTACGCCGCGGGAGCGCTGGCATCGGAAGCATATTCGTTTGCGCCCGCGCTCTCTGGAATCGCTCGATGGGACGGGGCGCGATGGCGCCCCTTGCCGGGAACCCCGTCGGGGTTGATTGCGAGTTCGCTAGTCGTCCAGGATGACGCACTGATTGTTGCGAGCACCAAAGACATCGTGCTCGGCGGCGCGAACGTCGGGGGAGTCGTGCGGTTCGATGGCGCGGCATGGCGCGGTTTCGGCAACAGCCCAAGTCCCTCGGGGGTTCGATGTATTGCTGTTTACAACAACGAGCTTTACGTGGGAGGCGATTTCACGGCGATCGGATCAACCACACTCAATCACCTTGCGCGATGGGATGGTGCTGTGTGGCAGCCGGTCGGTGGAGCAATCCCCGGCGTGACCGGAACGGTACCCGACCCGAACTATGTCGAGGCTTCGATCCTGACGATGCGTGCTTTCGACAACAGTCTGGTAGTGGCGGGCATGTTCAATTCGGCGGGCGGGGTCCCGGCGACCTGCATAGCTGCGTGGGACGGTTCGGCGTTTCACTCGCTTGGATCGGGGTTGACAAGCGACCATGTGGAAGCGCTTGGTGAGTTCGGCGGAAAACTCGCCGTCGGCGGCACCTTCAAAGCCGTCGGGGGCATTGGTGTTCAAACGGCGCTCGCTTTTTGGAATGGGCTCTCGTGGGAAGTTCCGCCTCCTTCGTTCATTCAAGCGAAGGGGGGGACGCTCAAGGACTTGTTCGCCTTCGAAGAGTTCGAAGGGTCGCTATATTTCGGAGGTTATTTCTCTCCGAATTCCGCGCTTGACGACTACAGGTACTCAACGCACGTCGCGCGGTTGTCGAATGCGGGTATCCCGCAGCCTCTTACACCATTGCCCGGCTCGTGGGCGGACGGACTGATTACCTTCAACGAGAAATTGTATTTGTACGGCGTGTTTTCCCAAAATTCGATCAACGCGCAATCGCCCTCGCTCGCAACTGTCGACGGGACGCGCGTGGATCTTGTCGGGGGAAACATGACGCCCATCATCAGCCCGGAAACGCCGGAATCGGGCCAGATCGCCCGCTTGCGTGACGCGGTCGTCGCGGACAACAAGCTGATCTTCGTGGGCGCTTTTTCAAGCATCGACGGCGTGACAGCACGATCGATCGCCGCATTTGACGGGCAGAATTGGACGCCGGTAGTCCCCGCGGGCCTACCGGATTCCACATCCCTTCATTCGATCGCGTCTATGGAAGGATCGCTAATCATGGGCGGCGTGTTCGCCAATGCCGTGACCGCCGAGGGCCCGGCTTCAAATGTGGTTCGTTGGGATGGAACGGTTCTTCACTCCATGGGGCAATTGCCCGGGCCGGTATTCTGCCTTCGCGTCGTCGATGGGATTCTGTATGCCGGCACGCCGTCGGATGCATTTCGATGGACGGGCTTTCAGTGGGAGCCGATGCGTTCGGGCGCCAATGTCGGAATCAGCAATGTCCGCGATTTCGCGAGCGACAATGGCGCGCTCTTGGCGGCGACGGACTCTCGAATCTATTCCTGGGCGTCCGGCGCGTGGGTTTCTCAATCTGGCTCCGTTTCCGGAAATATTGCGTTTGCCCGGTACCAGAATCACCTGTATGCCGTTGGCTCCTTTGCGTCGGTTCTCAATGCAGTGAACATCTATCGCCGCAATGGAACAACCTGGCAAGCTATCGGAGCCTCCATCGACAATCCTCGCAACCAAACACCGGTTTTCACTTACTCGGCAGCCGCCGAGTACCGGGGAAAGCTCTACATCGCGGGATATCTCGGAAGTCCATCCGGTGGTGTCGTCAACGTGGCAAGTCCCAGCGGAATAATTCTGACGAGATACACCGAGGATTCGCGGCCGTTCTTCGAGGGCCAACCCGCGGACTCTCGGGCAACGCGAGGCACAGAGGCTCGCATGCAGGCATCGCTCGAGGCCGGCGCCGAGCGCCCGAGTGCTGTGACCTTCCAGTGGCGGCGCGACGGCGTTCCGATCAGTGAGGGTGTCGGCGGCGCTTCCGCCGGGGGCGGCACGGTTCAGGGCGCGACCAGCGCCACGCTGCACATTTTCGGCGTGCAGCCGTCGGACGCCGGTGCGTACGACGTGGTCGCGACCAGCGCCTGCGGCACGCAGCTCTCGGACAGCGGCATGCTGAAAGTGCGGATGATCGCGGCGGACATCAACGCCGACGGGCTGGTGGACGATGCGGACTTTGCTCTGTTTGTCGTGCAATACGACACCATGATTTGCAATGACCCCGCGATGCCCGACGGGTGCTCCGCCGACTTCAACGGCGATGGCTTCGTGGACGATCAGGACTTCGTGTTGTTTGTTCCGGCGTACAACGTCCTGCTCGCAACGGGCGACTGAAACACCGTTCGGCGAATCTTCTCTTCGGGCCCGTGCTGGATGAACTCCAGCGCCCGATTCTCTTTTGGGTGATCGAGTACGCTGTCGCCATGGCCTCGAAGACTTTCACCGCCACAATCCTCGCAGACGACAATACAACGATGACCGGATTCGAAGTTCCGTTCGATCCGAAGCCGGTCTTTGGAAAAGTGCGCGCGCCCGTCGTCGTCGAAATCGGCAAGCACTCCTATCGCTCGACCATCTCGCCGATGGGCGGGTGCTGGATGATCCCGCTCCGCAAGAGCAACCGCGACGCGGCGGGCGTCAAGGCGGGAGAGCGAGTCAAAGTCACGCTCACGCTTGATGATCAGCCGCGCACCGTCACACCGCCGAAGGATCTGGTACGCGAACTGAAGGCCGCGAAACTTATGGATGCGTTTTCGGCGCTCGCGTACACGCATCAGCGCGAGCATGTCGAAGCGATCGAGCAGGCGAAGAAGCCCGAGACACGCGAACGCAGGATCAAGGCGTGCATCGCGATGGTGCGAGCCAAGGCCGGAAAGGCGAAGCGCTGAGAATCGGTTCGCCCGAGCCGGTCGGGCGCCCGCCGGAAGGAACAGGGCGGTTTTCGGACCGCGCGTTTCTCTGTGCGGGCGGCTGGAAAAGCGGGGCAACAATTGGTCGCTGCTCGAACGCGGAGCGATTCGGCACGTAGGAGACCATGACCCCGCTGCTTGGAAGGAGCGCCCATGCGGAACTTTGCGACAAGCACGCTGCTTCTGAGCCTGGTGGTGGCCGCCGGGTTGTGTGCCGCGGCGGAGAGCGCACCCGGCCCCCAGCGCGGCACGGGAAACTGGATCAATCCGCAGGACGCCGCGGATCTCGACTTTGACGGCTACGTGGATGACGCCGATTTCATTTTGTTTTCGCTGCAGTACGACGCCATGGAGTGCGACTCCGCGGGGATGCTCGAAGAGTGCAGCGCCGACCTGAATCACGACGGGCAGGTTGATGACGCTGATTTCGTGCTCTTCGTGCACGAATACAACCGGCCGATCCCGGTGCTTTCTTGAACTTTTCTTGAAGATGATAAGCGGCTCGGGTTGTGATTTTGCGCACCCGGATGTGCCGATACATCCCCATTGCGGACGGCCCGAAACGGGTCGTCGCAGCGGGCAAGACCTACCCTTGCCCTTCCCATTTCCGGGCGGGGCCGCCGCGCCGCTCGCGAATGCTCCTTCGAGTTGCCGCGGCAGATCAGGAACGCGACATGGCTCTCGTGCTGGGACTGAACTCGATCCACCCGGATGCTGCCGCGGTGTTGATGGACGACAAAAAGGGCGTGATTGCCGCGATCGCGGAAGAACGCATCAACCGCAAGAAGCACTGCGCGGGTTTTCCGTCGCTGGC
Organism: Phycisphaeraceae bacterium; assembly: GCA_019636555.1. Lineage (NCBI taxonomy): Bacteria > Pseudomonadati > Planctomycetota > Phycisphaerae > Phycisphaerales > Phycisphaeraceae > Phycisphaeraceae bacterium. The sequence goes on from JAHBXH010000001.1 coordinate 3,290,598, forward strand.
GATCGCGGAAGTGCTGCGGCTGGGCGGCGCGAGCCTGAACGATGTGACGGATGTCGCGATCGCGCGCGATTCGGGCGCGAACCGCGGCGCGAAATTCGGCTTCATCGCGCGTCACCCGATCAGCGGGCTGCGACTGGCGATGTGGTCGCAGAAGGTTCACGGGACGCTCGCGACGGTGGATCAGCTCATCGCGGAGGCGTGCGGCCGTCCGCACGCGGATTTCAAGGCGAAGGTTCATCACGTCGAGCATCACATCACGCACGCCGCGAGCAGTTTTTTCTGGAGCAACTTCGAGCGCGCGACGGCGCTCACGACCGACGGCGCGGGCGACTTCTGCACGGGCCTCATCGCGAAGTGCGAAGGGAACAAGATCGAGGTTCTGCACAAGAACTTCTGGCCCCACTCGTTCGGCGTGTTCTACACCGCGGTCTGCAACTTCCTCGGCTTCAACAAATACGGCGAGGAATACAAGGTGATGGGCTTGTCCGCGTACGGCAAGGACACGTTCGCCGACCAGATGAAGGCGCTGGTTGATTACATCCCCGGTCAGGGAATGCGGCTCAACCTCAAGTACTACAACCACCACTACACCGTTCACACGCACAACCAGAGCGAAGAAGGCGAGATCGTCGTCAAGCCGATGTGGTCAGAGGCGATGAAGGAGCTCTTCGGCCAGCCACGCGGGCGCAAAGACCCGACCGAGCAGAAGCACAAGGACATGTCGGCCTCGATGCAGAAGCGCTTCGAGGACATCTACATCAAGTACGTCCAGGACGGAATCCGCATGAACGGCGGGCTGCGCGACGTGGTGCTCGCGGGCGGCTGCGCGCTCAACGGCGTCGCGAACGGCCGGCTCGTGATGGAGAATCATCTCGATCGCGTGTACATCCACCCCGCGGCCGGCGACGACGGCACGGCGGCCGGCGCGGCGGCGTACGTGATGCACAGCATCCTCAACAAGCCTCGGCTGGGTGAAGTGATTCACGGATACTGGGGCACGGGCTGGAGCGATGATGAGTGCGAAAAGGCGGTGCGCGAGAGCGGCATGCCGTTCAAGAAACTGACGCGTGAGCAACTGCTGAACACCGCGGCGGACGCGCTCAGCCAGGGCAAAATCCTCGGCTGGTTCCAGGGACGCGAGGAATGGGGACCGCGTGCGCTCGGCAATCGCTCGATCATTTGTCACCCGGGTTGGCCGGACATGAAGGCGATCCTGAACGCGCGCGTCAAGAACCGCGAGCCCTTCCGTCCCTTCGCGCCGCTCTGCATGGAAGAGCACCTCAGCGAGTTGTACGAAGGGCAGCACGATGTGCCGTTCATGAACATCGTGTACAAAGTTCGGCCCGAATGGCGGGCGCGGCTGAGCGCAACCACGCACGAGGATTCCACCGGTCGCGTGCAGACCATGCGGCGCGAGCAGAACGAACTCTTCTACGACCTGCTTACGGCCTTCAAGGCGCGCACGGGTGTGCCGGTACTGCTCAACACCAGCTTCAACGAGAACGAACCGATCGTGCACACGCCATCGCACGCAATCGGCTGCTTCCAGCGGACGCGCATGAGCGGGCTGGCGGTCGGGCCGTTCTGGTATGAGAAGCCGGCGGACGAGCAGGACAAGGGCGTCGCGGTCTAAGCACGTTTGGCGGCATTGATGCGGATTTCCCCGCATTCGGGGCACTGGAGAATCTCTTCTCCAAGGTCGTAGCCGCAGTTGTGGCATGCGTTGGGAAGAGGCGGAACACCGACTCTGCGCCTCGGCATCGTGGCAAAGCAGGCAGAAAGGGCGATCGCGCCCGAGATGATCGTTCCGACGGTGACGATCGGGTGGAGCCGCGCGGCAAACATGCCCAAGCTCCACTGCCAAAAGGCGGGATTCAATTCGATCAGGCGCTCGGTAGTGAACGCGACGAGCGCGAGCGGAACGCCCAGAATCGCGAAGAGAGGCCGCGGATAGATGACCGCCGTTGCCACAAAGAGCAGCGGAATCATGATGTTCACGAGGATGATGGTCGCTCCGACGGGCGGCAACTGGAAGTAGACGAGCACCTTTCTCAGGGGCGCATCAAGCAACGCCGGCAACAGCCCGGCGAGTGTGTAGCCCGCGATCGATCGCCATCGGCCAACGCTTTGGCGAGACGTAGCGCACGAGGGAAGGGTACGGTGAAAGCCGATGGGCTCGTTGGCTCGCCGATCGGCGTCTCTTTTCCTACACTCCGCCCATGCTTGCCGCCTTTCAGCGATTCCAGCCCGGTCAACGCGTGCGCGTCACACAGCAAATTCCCCGCCAATCGTTCGGTGGCGGCACGATGACGACCACGATCGAGGGCGAAGTCCTTCGCTTCTACCAGGGAAAAACCGGTTCGTGGTTCGCCCACTCGAAGGATGACAAGCTCTGGCTCGATCGACTCGAGATGAAGAAAGACAGCGGCGAGATCGTGACGATCAACCTCGATCAGTATTCGCATATCGATGTGATTTAGGTCGCCCGACGCCGGATTGCTGTTTGCTATTGAATCGTGCTGCGCACCACGATCAGCGCCACGACGCTGATGAAGACCCAAAGCCCGACGGCGAGTACGAGCGGGCGCACTCCGACACTCGCGAGCGCCTTTCGGCTCAGCCCCAGGCCAACAAGAAAGAGCGCGATATTCATGCCCCTGCGGGCCGCGGCGGAAATCCACGCCGCGACGTCTTGCGACATGAAATAGGTCCCGGCGATGCTCGCGAACACGAAGAGCAGAATGAACCACGGAACGGGAAGCCTCGAATGTTTCTCTTTTCCTGCGAGTTCCTTGCGGAAGAACCACGCCGCCACCACCGCAACCGGAACAATCCAGAGCGTGCGCGAGAGCTTGACGGTGGTCGCGACTTCGAGCGCCTCTTTGCCGTAGGCCGATGCGGCCCCCACCACGCTCGACACATCGTGGATCGCGACCGCGCTCCAGACTCCGAACTGATGCTGTGAAAGGTTGAGGGAATGTCCGAGCGGGGGAAAGACCCAGAGCCCGATCGCGTTGAGAATGAACACGACGCCGATCGCCACCGACATGTGCGTGCCGCTCGCGCGGATCGTCGAGCCGACCGCCGCGATCGCCGAGCCGCCGCAGATCGCAGTGCCCGAAGAGATCAGGGTGCAGAGTTTCTGATCGATCTGAAGCCATTTCGCGATCAGGAACCCCAGCGCAAACGTGGCGACGATCGTTCCGAATCCGAATCCCAGGCCCGTCAGCCCGGCACGAACCAGCTCGTGCAGGTTCATCGCAAACCCGAGCCCGACCACGCAGACCTGGATCGTGATCCGGGAGAGCTTCTTCACCATGTCGCCGTGCGGGGCAATTCCGATCAGCGCAACGACAACACCAAGAACCAATGCGTATTCCGGGCGCATGAACGGGGGTGGGGCGAGGCATGCCGCGGCAAGCGCGACGGTGAGCGCCCAACGCATCCTTGAACCTGCATCCGGAGATTGCGAGACCGCTTCGCTGATGGGCCGATGGTACCCAAAGCGGCGACGGTGCGGTGCGGACTCGATCGGCCGGCGGTCTCCAACAATCGGGAATGCAAGCAGCGCACGCGGCACCCAAGGGTTCAGAGTTCGCGCACAATTGGACGCACGAACAGGGAATGGTGTTCCTGAATCACGGTTCGTTCGGCGGCTGTCCCCGGGCCGTGCTCGACGCCCAATCAGAATTTCGATCGCGCATGGAATCGGAGCCGGTCCGGTTCTTTGTCGAGCAGTTGCAAGGGCTGATGGATGAAACCCGCGACGCCGTCGCCGGTTTTGTTGATTGCGATTGGGATTGCCTCGCTTTTCTGCCCAACGCAACGACCGGTGTCGCGGTCGCGCTCGAGAACGTGCGCCTTCAACCGGGCGACGAGATACTCGTGAATGATCACGAATACCCGGCGTGCCTGAACAATGTGCGGCGGATCGCCGCCCGCACGGGCGCGAAGGTTGTCAAGGTCACGCTGCCCTGGCCGCTGCCAAAGGCCGGCGCGCGCCAATCCATCATCGACGCAATCCTCGGCGGTATCACGCCGAGAACCAAAGTCGCGCTTGTCAGCCATGTCACCAGCCCGAGTGCGCTTGTCCTGCCGATCGAGCAGCTAATCCCGGTGTTCAAGCAGCGCGGCATTCTCTCACTGATCGACGGCGCGCACGCGCCCGGCATGATCGGTGGACTCTCGATCCGCCGGCTCGATCCGGATTTCTACACGGCGAACTGCCACAAATGGACCTGCTCGCCGAAAGGATCGGCGCTGCTCTATGTTCGCAAAGAGCTGCGCGACGGCTTTCGCCCGCTGGTATTGAGCAACAACGCCGAGTTGCCAAAGCCGGGTCGGCCGCAATTCCTGACCGAATTCGACTACATTGGAACGGGCGATTACTCGGCGATTCTCTCGATTCCCGCGGCGCTGCGGACGATGGGCGGTTTTCTTCCCGGCGGATTCTCCTCTGTAATGCGCCGGAATCGCGAGCTCGCGCTTCGAGCCCGCGCGTTGATCAACGAGCATTTCGGGAATGGCGCGCTCGCACCGGACGACATGATCGGCTCGATCGCCGCGATGCTGCTGCCCGCCCGCGGCGACGGTGCTCCGCCTTCGACTCGCCCCCCCACCAGCCGATACGGCGATCCTCTACAGGAGCGGCTGATCGACAAGTGGAAGATCCAAGTCCCCGTTTGGGGCGTGCCGGGCACGCCCCAGCGCGTTCTTCGCATCAGCGCGCAGCTCTACAACTCGTTCGAACAATACGAATACCTGCTGCAGGCGCTCAAAGAAGAGTTGGCATCAGAGCGACGTGCGCCCGCTGCTGCATTGTGAATTGCACCCTCATCCGTACGGCGCTGTCGCATTTCGGCCGCACCTCCAACGAGAGTGATTCCCAGGCGCACCACACAGCTCCGCAGCGCCGCCGCCGGATCGGATACCCTCCGTCTCCTTGACGGCAACAAAGAGCAAATCCTCGCCCGGAACCGGCCTGATCGATCTTGATCCCTGGCTCGAAAACCAGCGCGCCGCGCTCGAGACCCGCTACCAGCGTTACCTCAGCCGCCGCGCCGAACTGCTGGCCGGCGCAAGGTCGCTGAAGGATTTCGCGCTCGGCCACCGCTACTTCGGATTCAATCGCGGAACCAACTCGGGCCAATCCGGCATCTGGTACCGCGAGTGGGCACCCGCGGCACTCCGCCTCTCACTCGTCGGCGAATTCAACAATTGGAACTCCGAAGCAAACGTGCTCGCACGAGACCAGTACGGCATCTGGAACGTTTTCCTTCCCGATCGCGAGTACGCAAACAAGCTGACGAACGACAGCGCCGTCAAGGTGCGTGTCGAGACCGATCGCGGCGCAAGCTATCGCCTCCCGGCATACATCCAGCGCGTCACATTTGATCAATACGGGCACAACGCAACGGGACGCCTCTGGCTTCCGCCCGCATTCGCGTGGAAAAACCCGCGCCCGGTGGCGGTTGCAACAACAAACCCGAAGCCCAGAGCGGCAAATCATCCCCACTCGCCGCGCATCTACGAAGCACACACCGGGATGGCCGTCGAGCAGGAGCGCGTCGGGACCTTCGCCGAGTTCCGCGAGACTGTCCTTCCCCGAATCGCCCGCGACGGATACAACTCGCTCCAGCTCATGGCGGTGCAGGAACACCCCTACTACGGCTCATTCGGTTACCACGTCAGCAATTTCTTCGCCGTCTCATCTCGCTTCGGAACACCCGACGATTTCAAGCGTCTCGTCGATGATGCGCACGGCCTCGGTCTCTCGGTCTTCCTCGATCTCGTGCACAGCCACGCCGTCAAGAACACCATCGAAGGACTCAACCAGTTCGACGGCACCGATTTCCAATACTTCCATTCCGGACCCCGCGGCATCCACCCCGCCTGGGATTCGATGCTCTTTGACTACAGCAAATACGAGGTGCTCCGCTTCCTCCTCAGCAACGTCCGCTTCTGGCTCGAAGAGTTCAACATCGATGGCTTCCGCTTCGATGGCGTGACGAGCATGCTCTATCTCGATCACGGTCTTGGAAAAGCGTTCACTTCGTACGACGACTACTTCGGCGGGAATATCGACGAAGACGCTCTGACCTACCTCAAGCTCGCAAACGAAGTCGCGCACGAAACGCGCCAAGACGCCATCACCATCGCCGAAGACGTCTCCGGAATGCCGGGCATGGCCCGACTTGTCAGCGAAGGCGGCCTCGGCTTCGACTACCGGCTCGCGATGGGCATCCCCGATTTCTGGATCAAGCTCCTCAAGGAGCGCCGCGATCAGGATTGGCACATGGGAGAACTCTTCCACATCCTGACCAATCGGCGCGCCCACGAAGGACACATCGCCTACGCCGAGAGCCACGATCAGGCCCTCGTCGGCGACAAGACCCTCGCCTTCCGCCTGATGGACGCCTCCATGTATTACCACATGAGCAAGGCGGAGAACAACCTCATCATCGACCGCGGCATCGCCCTCCACAAACTCATCCGCCTCCTCACATTTTTCCTTGGTGGCGAAGGCTGGCTGAGTTTCATGGGCAACGAATTCGGCCACCCGGAGTGGATCGACTTCCCCCGCGAAGGCAACGGGAATTCCTACAAGTACGCCCGGCGCCAGTGGTCGCTGGCCGAAAATCCTCTGCTCCGCTACGGCGATCTTGGGGCCTTCGACCGCGCGCTTATGGCGCTCGACGATCGCTTCGGAATCCTCGCAGCGCCCCCGGCCCGCGCCATGCAGATCGATGAACTTGGGAAGTGCCTCGTCTTCGAACGCGCCGGCCTCGTCGTCACGGCAAACCTCAACCCCGAATACTCGCGCACCGATTGGCGCGTCGGCGTGCCGCCGTCGATGCCCTCCGGCATCCCATTCACGTCGGTACTGAACACCGACGATCCCTCGTTCAGCGGGCACGGGCTCGTGAAAGAAATGTTCTATCCGAGCAACCCGGTCTCGTGGGACGGCTTCGAGCAGAGCGTGCAGCTGTACGTGCCCGCGCGCACAGCGCAGGTCCTTGCTCCCGCTCCCACTCACGCCCCCACTCACGCCCCCACTCACGCCCCGCGAACCCGCCGCGACTGATGCACGTACAATTCGTCGTTCTTTGACAACCCGGGGCCGATCGGTTTCGACCGTGCATGATCCGTTGATCGTGGCGCGTCCAGGAGCATGCTGGCCTGGTAAAAAGTATGCAAAAAATTGATTGCTGAGAGCAACTACGCTCTCGCGGCCTAATACAGGCTGCGCGTTCCGGTCTCAACGCCTGCTAGAGACCGGAACGAAGACAGCAGGCTGGCCTTGCCGCGGCGCACCCGGGCGGCAAGGCGAGAAAACTCCGGGCGCTGGACCAAAGCGGATGTTGCTGGTGGCAGCCGCGCGGTCGAGATCAAATCACCCGATACACGCGTAGAGGCGACCATCTGACTGTCACGGCACGGGGGTTCAATTCCCCCCGGCTCCATTCCCTGTTTTCCTCGTCTTCGAGTTCCTGCGCGCTCAGACTTTCGGCACGCGATGCCAGCGATCTGAGTTTCATAAAGTCTGCGTCCTCAACCAGTTGCCACACCCCCGGCAGATCACACTCGAGCCGCCGAGTCCGAAGGGTCGGGTTCAACTCGAGTTTCTTCAAAAATTCGGCTTGCGCGGCCGGATCGCCGCTCGCAGCGACGGAAGTCGCCTCCTGACAAGCTCTTATGAACCGCTTGTACGGTTCAACCCACGACGACAAACCGGACGCCAAAGTGTCGAGCTTTTCACGCTTCGCTTGGGTCTCGAGGATGAGTTGATTCTTCGTTTCGCGAAACTCATCAAGTCCGATCACTTGATCGATGTACGCCGTTCTTAGCCGACCCAACCGCCCTTCGCACGCCTCTATGTCGCGCCGAATTGACTCTTGCTCGGACTTGCACTCCGTGATGTCCTCCTTCACGAGGATGTCAGCCTTCTGTAAGAGCCTCTCCGCCGTCCGGTCGTGCATGCTGCATTTCGCCAGTAGCTCTCGCACTTGCTCGCCGACTGCGTCTTCACGCACGAAGGGCTGATGGCATGTCCTCCCCTTCTTCGAGCAACGCAGATAGTGACGGCCTTTGTGTCGCTCGGCGGTGATGAAGTACCCGCACTCGCCGCACCGAATTGACCGTGAGAACAAAAACCCCGGCACTTTCTTGTGGCTTCCGCCAATCCCGCGTCGTACTCTGACTTCACGGCATTTGTCGAAGAGTTCGCGGCTGATAAGCGGCGTGTGCTTCCCGTCAAATAACTCGCCTTTGTACCGCATGATCCCGCAGTAGAACGGGTTCTGCAGAGCGTGCTCTACCATCCGCATCCTCGATTCGACAAGTCCGTCCTCTACCGGATTCTGCGGAACCGGATCTATCTCGGCGAGGTTCGCTATCATTGTGTGGTACCCCGGAAGGTTCGAAGCACTGGTCGATCGGGCCACGTTCGAGGCGGCCCAACAACGGCTCGGCGGCCGGATCATGCGCAAACCGACGCACGCGATCTCTCACGCGCCGCAACACTTGACGACTTCCTCGAACGCTATCGGCTAGCGATCGCTAATTGCGCGTCCCTGCTCGCACCCGACGGCAAGCTGGCAATCCTGATGGGCGACTACTGCGACCGTGAAATCGGGTTCGTCCCCCTCACGTATCACACAAAGCGCCTCGCCTTTGAGTGCGGGCTCCGCCAGTGGTGTACCGACATCATCCGCTTCGGCCACGGAGCCAGCAGCGGCAAGAAGACCTACCGCAGCGCGTTTATTCCCGGTCTACATGATGTGTGCATGGTGTTCGAGAGGTGAAGCAGTTCGTCGCAGGGCTTCCAGCTTTGGCGTCTTCTTTGACGCCACAACATGCGCGGCCGGATGCTCGATAGTCACGCGATCCCTGCAAGGTCCGTGTTGGGGCAGTTCGGACGGGTGCAACCCCAGTCAACGAAGAGGGCACAAGCACATCTGTAGCGGTTCCGCAATGTGACTAGAGGCTATGTGGCTCAACAGTCTGTCGCGGCACTCGGAGTACATTTTCTATCGTAGCCAACAGTTGTTGTCGATCTATGGGTTTGGACGTATAGGCATCCATTCCGGCCTCAAGGCACCGCTCGCGGTCACCTTTGAGAGCATTGGCCGTGAGTGCGATGATATGAAGATTCCTGCCTCGTTGTGCGGGGAGGAGACACTTCTGCTCCAATTTTCTGATTTCACGAGTTGCTTCAAATCCATCCTTTTCAGGCATTTGACAGTCCATCAGAACTATGTCAAATGCCGCTTCCTTTACAGCGGTCACTGCAGCATTGCCGTTGGATACAACATCGCATTCAAATCCAGCCTCCAACAACATTTCCCGTGCAATCAACTGGTTCACCTCGTTGTCCTCGACCAGCAACACTCGCGCTCGTGAGTTGTCCGTCACCTCCACCGATGCATGGTCCGCTTGGACGTCGCCTGTGACCGGCGGTGATTTCGAGCACGCAGCCGAAACATCAACGTCTATGGCCTTATTTCGAGTCGGCTCAGAGGCTCCCGGACACAGGAGATTCGCCTCAAACCAAAATGTCGACCCCTTCCCCGCTTCACTCCTTACCCCGATGCTCCCACCCATCAACTCGACCAGCTGCTTTGAAATTGCCAATCCTAAACCGGTACCGCCATACGTTCGCGTAGTTGACGCATCCGCCTGGGAAAACGCCTTAAATAGTCGATTCAGACGCTCTTTGGGAATCCCGATACCGGTATCGGATACTTCAAATCTGACGCGGGGCACTCCATCCCTTCCGCGGGCCCCCATTCCCACCTGCAACATAACTGAGCCGCGCGATGTAAACTTGATTGCATTATTTACCAGATTAATTATAATCTGCCGCAAGCGGTCCGGATCTCCAAATGCCACTTCCGGGACGTCCGAGCTCAGTTTCCCGCTCACTTGCAAGTGTTTTTCCGAAGCAGCGCCCGCCAGCATCTCCATCACATCCTCAATCACCCCGCGCAAGTTGAATTGGATAGGGCTCAGTTCCAGCTTGCCAGCTTCGATCTTTGAGAAATCAAGAATGTCGTTTATTACAGAATTGAGCGACCTTGCCGAGGTTTTTCCAATTTGAATATAACGCCGCTGTTTCTCATTGAGACTCACAGTCTGCAGCAACTCAAGAGTTCCGACGATGCCATTGAGTGGTGTTCGAATCTCGTGACTCATAGCGGCCAGGAATTCACTCTTTGCACGATTTGCCGACTCCGCCACACTCTTTGCGGATTCGAGATCGGCATTGATGGCCTGCGCCTTTTGTAACGCACTGTTTAGCTGGGTAGTTCGTTCGGAAACAAGGCATTCCAATGTGGCATTCTGCGCCGCAAGCGACCGATGCAATTCGGCCATCTCTTCGGATGCGATGGTCATGGATCGTTCATGAAACTGCCGATCGCTCTCGAATTGAACGAATGCTCGATCCATTGCAGACAGGAACTGCATCCAGCGCTCAGCTGACGACGGGATCGAGTCCTTCTCGAGCCCAAGCTTATCGAGATGACGCAAAAGAATGGAGTGCATGGGACGGGCTTGCGTATTCTACTAGCTGTCGATGCAGCGCTCTCCGATTGTGGTGATGGTCATGGTTTGATTGTGCAATTCGCATCGGCCCCCGTTTATGTGCGGCGATAGCTCGCCATACGAATACATCCCAATCATTCTGCCAGCGGACGACAGCGCTTCCTCGGCGGCGCGCAGTTCGTCCTCTGTCCGTTCTCCCAGGATGAGCCTTCGGCCCACGCAACTAACTGCAATCGTCAATGGCTCACAAATAGGGGAATCTAGCGCACACGACGCTTTCGCAGATTCAGCTGAAGCATCAACCAGCCAATCGAAATTCGCTCTCATGAGCTGGGCCGACCACCCTTCAGGAATATCGCCGGCGAACGTCAGCGACTGATCCGTTTCGCTTACCGCCAGAATAGTGCGAACAAGCATTGGAGAGCCGCCGCGTGACGGCCGAACTGCGAGCGGAAACAGCAAGCCACTCGCAGGAAGTTCTCTGGACCGATCTCCAAGATACTTCTTGTACAGAGCCAGCGCCGGAGTTCCATCGAGCTCAAAGAGCACGTTGCCTTGGCTTCGAGTAATCATGCGCTCCGGACCGAACGGACTCCATCCCCCTTTGGATCCATGACCAATCTCGACCTGATCCCCATAGAACCCCATTGCCGAGACGATCCGGCTCTCAGGAAGCCCATTCCGAAGAACCCACGTCTCCTTAAAACGATCCCCATCTCCAGCGAGTCCACCTGTCAATACCGTACCCTCGGGCAGTACACTGTTGAGTCCGTGCACCAATTCCGTGCCATTAACATTCAATCCATCGGACAATACCATGACGCCACGCAGGCCGCGCCGTAGCAATTGCTCTCCGAGCGTTGCCCCTGCCCGATATGAATCATCGGCGTTACGGACCGGGGCGATGGCAGTAGTAACAGTCGTAGCGTCAAACCGCTTGATCGCAACCGACAGTGTTCCATCCATCACGCGGGTTCCGAAGATCTCGCCGGACGTCGAACACCCGATGATCCGAGATCGCGGAAACGCCTTGTGCAGCTCATGCAAGGCTTCCGATTTGTCCTTGTATTCGCTGGCGCCAAAAACAATGATCATCGTCCTCTCGCTATCGAGCTGAGGAAACGTTCCTGACCACCCGCGCTCACTCGAATGCTGGATGATCGCGGTAGACTTCAGCGCACTGGCAGTCGAGTTCATGGGACACTTCACCCCCACAATGGCCCTTTAGGACTCTTCAATGACACGCACATCAGAGCCCCGCTGGCGACTTCACGATACATCCACTTCGGCTTGATCCAGAATCCCCGTGAACACCGGCCTTCACTTCGACGGAAAACCGTCTTTCGTCCACGGCTACTCCGCGCAAGACCGCACATTTACACTGTCCCACGCGCATCCGATAATCGCAGCATGACAGCGATCGGCCTCACCTGCACTACGAATGGCTGCCGCGTTACTGCATCGCCCCTCGCCACCGTTGCCCGTTAGCTTGATACTCTCTATGCGCTAAGCTGCCTTCCCCATTACATGCATTTGAAAAAACGCCTCCGCTTGCTCCGCCGCGCACGGGTGTCCAAACAAATGCCCCTGAGCGTATCTGCAATCCATAGCCTGAAGCATTGTCGCTTGACCGGAAGATTCTACCCCTTCAGCAATAATTGCAACTCCTAAATTGTCCGCGAGTGCCACAATTGCGTTAACGACCGCCGCGTAGTCCCTACGCTCTTCCATGCTTTTCATAAAGCTGCGATCCATCTTGATCGCATTGAGTGGCAGGCGATGCAAATGGCTCAGAGACGAATAGCCGGTACCGAAGTCATCCATGTATATCCTTACGCCAAATGCACGGAGACGCTGAATGAGTGTTGTTGTAAACTCTGGATCCTTGACAACCGCCGTCTCAGTCATTTCCAGCGCCAACGAGTCGGGTTGGAGATCGTACTTTTTGACAATCGTTTCGACATGATCGGCGAATTGTGTTGACGCCAATTGCTTCGCTGATACATTAACACTCATCACAACATTGGCCGCGGCAGGAAGTCGTTGTTTCCAGTGCTGCAACTGTTTGCATGCTTCTTCGAGCACCCAGAGTCCAATCGGCGCAATCAACCCCGTTTCTTCGGCACAAGCAATGAATTCTCCCGGCGACAGCAGTCCCCGCTTGGGATGATTCCATCGCACGAGTGCTTCGAATCCAGTCAGCATCCCCGAAGCAAGGCTGACGATCGGCTGGTAGTGCACGACGAGCTCACCCCGCTTTGCAACCCCCCGCAATTCATTCTCCATCGACAAACGTCGAATCATATCTTCATGCATTGCGCGATCAAACGTTACATATCTCGCTTTTCCCGCCGCCTTCGCGTGGTACATGGCCGTGTCGGCATCCCGAATCACCTCATCCTCTTGCGCATAATCTAGATCGCTAGTCGTCACGCCAATGCTCGCGGTACTGACGACATTATAACCCTTTAGGCAGTACGGCTCTGCAAGCTTCTCAAGCAGCCCGGATGCCAGTTGCGGGAGGTCACCGAGATCCTTCAACCCAGATGCCACAACGACGAACTCGTCGCCCCCTAGTCGCGCTGCCATTGTCTCACTGCATCTCAGAGAGTATATGGGTCCCTTCATGCACTCACCCAGTCGCCGTGAAATCTCGATCAGCAATTGATCGCCCGCATCATGCCCAAGACTGTCATTGACAATCTTAAAGCGGTCGAAATCGAGAAAAAACACGGCATAATGCAGAGCGGTGTTGTTACGCCGCTGTTGCACCACGCGCGCCAGATGCTCTTTTAGCATTCCTCGATTTGGCAGCCCCGTCAGTTTGTCGTGCGTTGCCGCGTGTGTGAGGTCGCGCGTCCGCAATTCAACAAGCCTTTCGAGCTCCTCGTGCTTCAGAGACGCTTGCCGCTGCAAGGACCACTTCTCGCTGAGAGCAGCCGCCAATTGGGATACTTCAATGGGATCGAATGGCTTCTTCAGAATCAGAAGTCGATCTGTCAGACCGAGGGTGGACGAAATCTCTTCCCATGAATGGTCGGAAAAAGCCGTGCAGATCACGACCTGCAATTGCGAATCGATTTCCCACAGGTGCTGAATCGTTTGCAGGCCATCCCACCCCGGAGGCATCCGCATATCCACAAAAGCGACCGAGTACGGCGATCCGGCTTGAACCGCCTCTTTCAGTTTGTCCCAACCCGCTTGGCCTTGCAATGCCGAGTCGACTGCGAATCGCCCTCGTTGCTCCTTCGGACCGGCGGCAACTCCAAAAAGAGCAGCTTTGGCGTTTGCCAATGCCTCGTTTCCGGACTGCTCCGCCGCTAGAATTTTTCGGAAATCGCCGTGAATTGCCTGATTGTCATCGATGACTAGGATGCGGTGCATGCGTCCTCCACCGTGGGTTGAAGAGCCTCCGATCCTCCATCCGAAAGAATCCCGACTTCGTGAACTGGAATAGACAGCACGAACCGGGCGCCCTTTCCGATCCCGTCGCTGAACGCTGTCAGAGATCCACCCATCGTCTTTGCGACATTCGAGGCGCTGTGAAGACCGAATCCGTGTCCGTCCTTTCGAGTGGTAAACCCGTGACTGAATACTTTCGTCAGATTCTGTGAAGGAATCCCAATGCCGTTGTCACTTACTTCGAAGTGAATGAACCGCTTTCCTTCTTCAATAGCTGCGCGAAGCGACAGCGTGAGACGCTTGTCTCTTGCGCCGCTCGCGGCCATTGCCTGTGTGGCATTGCAGATAAGATTGACCAGGATCTGAATCACCTGATGCTTGTCAACCAGAATGGCGGGGCTGGGATCGAAGTCGCATTCAACTGCAATACCGCACTCGCGAAGTTCGCTTTTTTGCATTTCGAGTGCGTCGATAAACATGCGATCCGCTCTTGTCTTCTCCAGAACACCCTGCTTCTTGGCGTGCTCCTGCTGCATTGAGATAATGTGTTTGACATGCTCCACGCCACGAGTGACTACTTCCAACTCTTCCAACAGGCTGGTACGCTCAGCTCCGAGGCATTGAGCAAGTTGAACGAGGTAATCGGCGAAATGCTTCCCTCGAGCGTCGGTAGAAAGGAAGCGGGCCAAATCACCGCGGTGTTGCTGAAGAGCATCTCCCGCATCTTTTAAGCTAGCGACTTCGGATTTGCGGATCCGTTCATTCACTAGATTCGCGGAGACGTTTACACTGTTCAGCACGTTCCCGACGTTGTGCAACACTCCCGTCGCAACCTCCGCCATTCCAGCCTGCCGCGTCGCTTTTAGCAACTGAGCCTGTAGTTCCATCTGGGCCGTTAGATCAAGAAACGTAACGACGCTCCCGGCGTCGTCCGGCAGACCTGCCGTTGTAACGCGAGCATGGAATTGCGACCCATCTGCACGACGTAAGATCGCTTCTTCTGTATGCCATTCATTCGCCGCACCTCCGGTAGTGGCCGATGGCGCGTAGCTTGTCCATGGTTGTCTGAGCATACCAGGTTGGGTTGCCCCCAACATTCCACATGCAGCAGAATTGGCATATGACAGGTTGCCGTGAGAATCCACCGCGACAATTCCTTCTCCCGCACTTTCTAGTATCATGGCGGTTCGTGCCCGCTCGGTTCCCAAAGCCGCGAGAGCTCGCAACTTGCTCGTCCTTGAGGACACATAAAGCGTCCAAATCCCGACTGCGGCAAGAGACACCAACAGCGCGCTGCCGGCGACAAGCCGCGCTTGCGTTGTTTCGCCCTTCACCCATTTCTCGGCAGCTTTCAATACGACGTTCAGGCCTCCTCCCGCCATCGCATGCGAGATAGAAACTGGAACTCCCAGCAACACATCTCCATCAATGCGAGCGAGCGCCCCCGCGCGCGCGCCTCCAATTGCAGCACCAAGAGCGGCTTGAGCCTCGCTTTGCGACAACGGCGCGGGTCGCCTTCCAGAATTGGTTTCCTCGTCGAATAACTCCCCAGCGTCCGAAACCAAGAAGACAGAGTTTCCCGCACGTACGAATGAATTCTCCTGCGCCAAATCCGCAATGCGCTGAAAATTCAGGCGTGTACTCACGACACCCAGATGTGCACTACTCCCGCTTTCGTTCACCGGGGCCGAGTACGCCACAGACAATCCGCTACTCCCGAAAATCGGCGGCGTAAAGTCGCAGTGTGTCTGGAATTCCATCCGTGATTCACGGCTCTTGTCCGATAGACAGCGTTGAATTACATCGCGCTTCGAGAAATCTCCCTGATAAAGCGCTTCCAGTCGACTCCGCTCGATCGGTCGATGTTCGTGATCCTCAGAGTTAACCCCGAGGAGTCTTCCTTCCGCGTCAAAAATTGCGACGATGTCAAGTTCGAGAGAGTTGGCTAGCAGTTCATTCGCCAATGCTTCGGCTGCGGCGCGGTCGTGCCGCCGAATCACTTCCGGGAGACGCGGGCTATTGGATAGGGCAATCGTTTTTCGCAGACCGTTCTCTCCTACAGCCCTGATCTTGCCGACTAATTCGGAAGACAGATCCTTCATGTGAGCAAGCGGCCCGCAGTTTTCTCCGTTCGCACTGCCCCACAGCAATGAAGAGGCGGCGGCCACCGCAATCGCTAGGAATGCGATCGCAGGGGCGACGACCACGAGCGATCTCCAGCCCTTGCTATGCCGCGTTGAAACGTCCGGAACTCTCTGCTTCTCTGCTGCCGGCTTCGACATGGAATGTCTCCTTCGAACCGCTTGACGCTCACGCATAGCACTCGGATCGCGGGCTTCTCCTTTGCTCGATCAGTGATCGAGACAACCACGTTCTCCATTTGCTTCGCCTCAATGCCGACGCAGATGCACACTGCGCTCAAGCTTTCCCCGCATTTGATCTAGTCACACCCACACAGGTCCGCTAGTTACCGCATCTTGACTTCGACAACTAATCTCACTTACGCCGGCTACAGAGTGGCCCCAAGTCGGTCATTGCACCCGCTTCAGGTCCAATACTCCCTCTCACAACTGTGCTCTGATGCCCGACACATTCCGACCCGACATCTCCCGACGCGGCGGTCATTGTGACCCTTGAGGACCCGCTAAGCTGCAATTGCCGCGCCGCTTTCCATATACCTAGCGCGGATTTCCATGAACTTCCTTTCGCTTCTTATGAACGCCTGCACTATGTCGGGGTCGAAATGCGTTCCAGCCTCTTGAATAATCATCGCTCGAGCTACTTCATGCGTAAACGCGTCTTTATAAATTCGCTTAGATGTCATCGCATCATATACATCCGCCAGCGCCATGATCCGACCGCACAGGGGTATTGCGGACCCGGCCAGGCCGCGTGGATAGCCTGAGCCATCCCATCTCTCATGGTGTGAAGCGGCGATATCGCGAGCCATCTCGAGGAACTTAACGCCCGGAAATGCCTGCAGCGCGGCATCAAGTGTCTGCTCCCCCAGTGTCGCGTGCATTTTCATAATCTCAAATTCACGATCACTCAACCGCCCGGGTTTCAGCAACACACTGTCCGGGATACCTACCTTCCCGATATCATGCAGCGGGCTAGTTGCATAAATCAACCGGATAAACTCTTCATCGATCTCCGTTCTGTGTGCGCCGCTGCGGGCCAAATCCTGAGCAAGCACTCCGCAGTAACCGCGCACTCTTTCCAAATGCGCTCCGGTTTCAGGATCGCGAGATTCGGCGAGCTTGGCCATCGCAAAGATGGCGACATCGCGAGTTTCTAAGGCAAGAATCCGCTCGCCAGTCCTAACTCGGGCGATGAGCTCTGATGGATCAAATGGCTTTCCGATAAAATCATCGGCGCCGGCAGAGAGTCCTTCCACTCGCTGATGAGGCAAGTCGTGTCCGGTCACCAGGACGATGTACACATAGCCGGATAGGCCATCAGCGCGAATCGCCTTGCACAACTCCGATCCATTCATTCTCGGCATTTCCCAGTCGGACACTACCAGCTTCACGCCGCCCCGACGTACACGCTCGAGCGCATCCGCTCCATCGCGAACGGCCTCAACGTCGTAGCCGGCCTGCGTGAGAGTCGCTTCCAAGAGCGTGAGGGATACATCGTTGTCATCGACGACCAATACATTCATAACGGCGACTCCGTAGACACTCGACGTTCGTCCGCTTTACGCAATTCTGCCTTTGCCGTCGGAATGTACCCCAGGCACCTTCCGATCTCTGTTTGCAGCCCTGCCAACTCCGCCGCGATCGAGGCGATTTCGTTGTGGCGAGCAAGACTCTCCAAATTGGCGGCCATTCGCTGTAGGCCAATTGCGGCGACCGCCGCCGCCGAGCCTTTCAGAGAATGCGCCTTATTGGCAAGTTGACTTGCGTCGTGAACAAGAGGACGCTGTCCCACCTCGATTAGATCCTTTCGCAACTGCGACTCGAACTTGTCAAGAACGAGAATCGCAATCGTCGTGTTTCCCATGCACCTCTCCAGGAGAGCCTCAAGCACAAACGGTTCTTCACCTGACCGCCTTGCGTCCCTCCGACAGTCCTGCCCAGCTGAGTCACTCATACATTGCTTTCCTTCGCCTTGTTGCTCCGCCCCTTGTTGAGCACCACCCGCTCGATGGTGCGAATCAATTCCTCCGGGTTGACGGGTTTGCTGGTATATGCATCCATGCCGGCTTGCAGACACCGCTCCTTGTCTCCCATCATGGCATTCGCTGTCAGCGCCACGATCGGAATGCGGCTTTGGCGGCCCATCCCGCGGTCCGCGCTTCTCTCTCGAAGCCGAATCTCACGTGTCGCGTCAAATCCGTCCAAGATGGGCATTTGACAATCCATCAGAATCGCGTCATAGCGTCCGGTGAGAGCTCTGAACACAGCCTCTTTTCCTGTTTCCACGATATCGCATACGTATCCTGCACGCGACAGTATCTCTTGTGTGACAATCTGATTTACCTCATTGTCTTCGGCAACAAGAATCCGACCTCGGCACTGCGCCGGCGATTCATTCTTCCCGCGTTCGACGACTCCTTGCCCTTCATCGGGCGTCACTGGTTTCGGCCGACACTGCGGCGAAGCGATGCTGTCATCAATCATCTTCGCCAATCTCGACTGACGGACGGGTTTGGTGACATACCCTGCGAATCCTCTCACGCGGATCTTTTCATGGTCGACTTGCTCTTCGGCCGCTAGTAGCACCAACAGCACCGTGTGCTGGATGCGTTTGTCAGCTTGGATGAGCTCCGCAAACTCGATGCTGGATGGAGTTGAGAGCTTATTTGATATGATAGCGACACGATATGGCGCCGCCTGGGATGCTGCAGCCACTAGCATTTGAAGCGCCTCGTCGCAGCTAGACACAGCATCCGAGGCAATCCCAACGGTTTCGAGCTGCTCACACAACAGTTTGCTTTGCATTTCGCAGTCGTCGATTACGAGCGCCCGCAGTATTGACACTCGTCCCAAGTCCTCTCTCGAGGAGGCGATTGAGTCTCCACACTCTTCCAATTCAATGGTAAACCAGAATTTCGTTCCGTGGCCAACTTCGCTTGAAACTCCAATATCACCACCCATGAGTTCTGCCAATTGCTTGGAAATGACCAACCCCAATCCAGTGCCACCATAGAGCCGCGTCGTTGATGCATCCCCCTGTGAGAATGACTTGAATAGTCGCCCGATGCGTTCCGGTGCAATTCCCGGCCCGGTATCCGCTACCTCGAAGCGGATGATCGTCCGACCGCGGGTCGTAGGTTCGCCGTAAAGTCGAACTACAACTGATCCCTGTTCGGTGAATTTGACGGCGTTGTTGACCAGGTTGATAAGAATCTGCCTGAGCCGATCAGCATCGCCGCGCAACCGACGAGGAACAGTTCGATGAATATGGCATCCGATTTCAAGGCCCTTGACATGAGCTCGCTGCGACATCACCTCAATGACATCTTCAACAGCGCAGTGTAGATCAAAATCATTTATGACAAAATCTAGCTTTCCCGCTTCAATTTTTGAAAAATCCAAAATATCATTGATCACGGTCGTGAGCGTCTCCGCCGAGCACTTCGCTACACTGGCGTATCTCTGCTGAACCTCTGAGAGTTTGGTTCCCAGAAGCAGGTCGGTCATTCCGATTACGCCATTGAGCGGAGTGCGAATTTCATGACTCATGTGCGCAAGGAATTCGCTCTTGGCGCGGTTCGCCCGCTCCGCGGCGTTCTTTGCTTCGCGAAGCACGTTCTCCATCTGCTTTTGATCGCTAATGTCTTTAAATAGAATCGCCACCTGGCGACTTGCCGGTTCGCCAAAGCGAAAGGCGTAGACATCGTACCACCGATTCAGCGCTTCGGCTCGGTGCTGAAACCGGGACGCTTCGCCGGTTAGCGCTACTCTCCCGTAGCATGTGAACCAATGTTCTTCGTGGTTTGGCGCGATCTCTCGCATTCTTCGCCCCACCGCATTGCTAATGCCAGTTTGCTTCTCGAATGAAGGGCTAATCTCTAGAAAGCGGTAATCGACTGGTTTGCCATTGGCATCGTAGAGCATTTCGATAATGCAAAAGCCTTCATCGATCGAATTGAATAGCGTGCGGTATTGCATTTCGCTCGCACGCAACTGAGCTGTTTGCTGGTCTACGCGGCATTCCAATTCCGCGTGCATCGCTGCAACTCTTCCCTCGGCTTGCTTTCGATCGGTGATGTCGTGAGATACCGTAATAACCGCCTCGATACCTCCTGAGATGCTTCGCAATGGGACGGCGCGTGACTCTATCCATCGCAAACGACCTCTGCATCCGCAGATCTGACATTCGAATGTCTCCGAAGCGCCCTTGAGTACACGTCTTTGCATTTCAGAAAACAATTCGCGATACTCTGGCCGCACCAGCGCCAGCAGAGTAAGCTCCCGCAGTTGTTCTACCGACTCTGCCTCGAACAATTGAAGCCCCGATTGATTAATCTCCTGGAGCTCATGGTTTGGCCCGGTCACAGTCAAACATTCTGGCTCTGCGTCGATAATGGCGCGCATCCGCAACTCGTTCGCCGCAATTTGTTCCTGGGCTTCCACACGCGCCGTGATGTCCGAACCTATTGACACGAATTTGTCGATTGCTCCGTTTGAGCCTCGAAACGGTGCGATGATGCTGTCGATCCAGTACAATGATCCGTTTTTGGCTCGGTTGCAGATTTCTCCACGCCACGCCTTTCCGGATCCTATGCGTTGCCACATTTCCGTCCAGAACGAGACTGGATGAAGTCCTGATTCGACAATTCGATGACTGTGTCCAACGAGCTCCCGCTGCGTGTAGCCGCTGAGCTGGCAGAATAAGTCATTTACTGCGACAATGCGCCCCTCGGTATCCGCCACCGAAACAATCGAATGCTGCTCTACGGCCGTACGGAGAGCCGCGGACTCAAGGAGTGCATGCTTCGCCTCGTCCGCTTGGACGCGAGCTTCTGCTCTTGAGCGTAAGGTAGCTCCTACCAGAAGAAGCAGCAATCCAATGCTCAATGGTGTGCCTACCCCAACGATTGCCGCATTTCGCGTGTCTATCGTCGACCATGATGTTGGCATGCTCAACATCACTTGGATCCCGCCCCCTTCTATGGTTGCCAATCCCGTTACGCGAAATAATGCGTGTGTGGTGCCATCTCGATCGACGAGCACTTCGGAGGCTTGCCCGTGCACCAGCGGCGCGATTATCTCCGACAATTCACCTGCCGGAATAGGTGGAGTGGCGCCTCGATTCGTGGCTTCATCGAAAAATGCGCCATGATCGGAAACGAATCTGACTGAACCGTTGCCTCCCGCAATAGGCCGCTCGCGACTGAGGGCAGTAATCCGCTCAAAGCGAAGCCTTGTACTGACGATACCTATCTGCCTTCCATCTGCACCGTATACCGCCTGTGAGTGGGCAACAGAAAGCCCGCTCGATCCAAAGAACGCAGGCGTAATATCGCAACTGGTTTGAAATTCCAGTGCTTCGGCACGCTCCCCGTTGCGCGCACATCGCGCGATAACACCTCGATCACCAAAGCTCCGCGAGGTGATCTTCTCAACCCGCTCGCGCGGAATGGGAGTCCCGTCGCTGAGAACGGTATTGATCGCCAGGATTTCTCCGTCTCGATTGAATACTGCGACGGCATCAATCTCGGTTGAATTGACGACCGTTTCATTGCAGATTTGCGTTAGCCGTTCTCTGCTCCTATCACCGAGCGCCGCGACAACAGTTGAACTTGTCGCAATTTTGCGACCACGAGACATCGCGGCTCCTGTTACCCTTTCAACGTCTAGCCTAAGCAGGTGTCCGGTGTCCAGCATTGACTGTCGAGCGGCCGAGAGCGCCTCACCGTTGTTCTTCAAACGAACCGCATCCCGCAAATGCGCGGCGGCGACAATGAGAGTGGCGGTGCCACCAATGATCGTTATGGGAACAGCTGCGACGCTAGCAGGCTGTTGAAAAACTCCAACCAGTCGCAATTTCGAACCGCCATCTACCCTCGCGACCCGGGTCTGAGGGCCAGAAAGTTGTCTGCAATGCGTCGGCGCAGTAGGCACAATCAGAATTTCAACAGCCTGCTAGCGGCTCTCAACGCGATTCTGATTGCGCCGATGATTCTGAAGATCTTTCGTCGCATCAACGGCACCTCATAGGCCGGGTACTTCACGGCCTTAACGCTGCCCCCTTCCAGTATTCCGCAGCGATCTTGCCCGCTCAATGGTTCTATCGGAGGACCGACAATCTCACACACCTCGGTCATTCCGCAGCACCAATCAAGCGGAATATTGATGTCAAGCCAAGATATCGTTAAGCCGATAGGACGGCATCGACACTCCAGGTACCGAAAGGGCATCGCATGTTGAAGACTGTTCTAGTCGTTGACGACATGCCGATTTTCCGAGAGCCGATCGAAGCTGTGCTGCGCGCTGAAGGGCTAAAAACCGCAACCGCGGCCAACGGGCACGAAGCGATTGTGCTCTTGTCGGAAGTGAAACCCGACCTAGTACTCCTGGATCTCGGAATGCCGGTGCTGGATGGGCTTTCTGTTTTGCGATACATGCGAAATGAACCGACGTTCAAGACAACGCCGGTGATTGTCCTTTCCGCAGAATCTGATCGAGTTCGAATTGTCGAAGCCATGAAGCTCGGGATTGCGGGATACTTGCTCAAGGCTAGTTTTTCCTTAAAGGAACTGTTGAGTCGCGTGAAGGAGCAATTCGCCACCGCGACTCGACTTCCTTCAGTTCCAAGCACTTCGAATGAGGACAGTACAGCAGATCCGAAACTTGCGATGATTGGGCCTAAGTCCAAATCCCCGCCCGCCAGCGAGCCAGCAGTGTCTCCGGCTGCAATGGTCGGATCTGAGCACTCACATCGAGTGACTGGGTGTCACAACGCACACCTTACGACAACCGGATCTCTCGCAGATGACTTAACAGGCTGTTGAAAAACTCCAACCAGTCGCAATTTCGAACCGCCATCTACCCTCGCGACCCGGGTCTGAGGGCCAGAAAGTTGTCTGCAATGCGTCGGCGCAGTAGGCACAATCAGAATTTCAACAGCCTGTTAAAGGCCATCAAGCCGATTATACCGAGATCCGACCTTCTCAACCGCCTAAAGGAGTTCGAAGAGCTCAAAGGATTCTCCCCTGCAGTGTCGCAGATTCTCAAATTAACTGCGACCCCGAACTACTCCCTGGATTCTGTGGCATTGGCCGTTCGCCAGGATCAGGCAATGGCGCTCAAGATACTGCGGCTTGCGAACTCGGTTATCTATTCCCGCGGGGACCGCATAGATACTGTTCACAAAGCGGTGCTTCGTATTGGCATGGACAACATTCGACAAGTTGTTCTAAATATCAGTGTTGTTGAGCGCTTCAACTGTCCCGCATTCAAAGAGCACATTGCGACTACGCAGTTTTGGGAACATTCCATTGCAACGGGAGTCATGGCGGCCGAGATTTCGCGCGCTCTTGGAGCTCAAGACGTGGACTCGGCCTTCACTAGTGGCCTGTTGCATGACGTGGGCCGCGTAATCCTGGCTGAAGTCCTGGGCGAGGAATACATTCACGTTATCGAAACGGCTCAACAACTCGGAGCTCCGCTGGAGTTGGTCGAGTCCCGCATGCTCCTACTGAATCACGCGGACATCATGGATCGATTTCTCGGCGCCTGGAAGTTTCCAAGGCTGATTCTGGACCCGGTGCTTCATCACCACACCTCGGTTAGCGCCGCACGAAGTGCATCTCCATCTAGATCCATGGAAATCATCCGGCTCGGGCTCGCCGACCGCTTTGCGCACGCGATGCTGCTGGGAAGTAGTGGCAATGACGTAATTTATCCAACGACAGAACACTGCCGAGCGCTTCACATTGGACCAGCATTAGTCCGTCAGCTCGAAGAAACTGCTCGCCAGCACACGGAAGATACAACCCTCTCGCTGCTGTCTGGTTCCAGCGCCGTTTCCTGGACACATCGGTCGGAACAGCTTCGTCAATCTCTGACCGGGCCGTTTCGTCCAATATTTGTCGGCATGGAGCCGGATACCGATGCTTTTCGAATTTTCTGCGAAGCGATCTCGAAATCGGGAACTCAGGAGCCTCCGAACTTGTGCGTCGTACACATCGCCTCTGCCAAGGAGCGTGGTCCCCTTGTCGATAAGCTGTTGGCTGCTGAAAGGGAAAAAGGAGCGGCTTCGCTCCCCACCATCATTCTGTCATTCGACAAGAAGATTACACTTGATGGTGCGGCGATGCAAGAACGGGCTTGGCGGCTTCTTGTAACGCCAACACCAATCTCGAGATTCATAGAGGCGGTCAACGAGATGATCAACGTCACCCCAAGCAAGACAGCCGCCTGATTTGCATGCTGGCCGCCGATGACCCCGAAGGGGCGTGACCCGCAAACTCAGTGAGTCGCGACTCAGGGGCGGCGTCAATCTTTACGACTCCGCGCCGCTTGCTGAGCGCCACACGTCTCGAGATTCAATCCAGGCATACACCGTCAATACAACGGACAAGCCTCCCACCCGACAGTCCGCTTCTCGCGTAGAACACAAAAAACGCTAGAACCTGCGGGGCCCGTTACCGGGCCCACGCAGATTGGGTGGGGGGTTGCGTCACCTTCACTGTGTTCGCCTCTTCAATTTGGTACAAGGATACCGCGCAATGGGAGGTTGTGAATCCCCGGTCCCTATCTCGTCACTCGAAATCGGCAATCGACGAGGTCGCAAGCTTGCTACAACCTTACTGATTCGTGCAATAGATTTAACATGTACCGAATACACGGCTTCCACTGCAGTATCTTACCCTTCAGCCCCCTACGGAGGTCCTCCTCCAACCTGGTAGAGTCCGGCAGTCAATGCCAACCTTGAGTTTGCTTTCATCCACAATTCACTCGGCTGTCCAGAGTCATGGTTCCTATAATTCGTAGGTTTCTGCAGCAGCCTTGGTGGGTCGATTTTTTGCCACACACCCACTCCCATTTGCCGCTTGACGTTAGCCCGCAAACGGTATTGGCCGCAACATCTACTTTGGCCCAATCTCCTAATTGGGCCCAAACGATCGGGGGGGGAACTCACGCCTCGGAATTCAAGTGACAACGCGAGCCAAATCAGATAAACATGATCTCGTGATGGGGCGTGAGATCCCCGAAACTGCGATTGCGCGTGTGTTCACGGAAGCGCGCGCCCTCCAGGTCGAGAGGGCGCGGGAATACAACACAGTCCGCGGGAATACCGCGCGCCACGTTTCGGCGATTTCAACCTCTCGGCACCTGAGCGGTCCCCCTCACCAAAAACGTGGAGGGAATCGCATGGGCATACAAAGCCAAGACACACGCATGATCGGCCGACGGCTCACGGCGGCGCGCCGATTCCGAGGATGGGAGTTGGACGAGCTTGCAAAGCGATCCGGAATTCATCCCCGTTGGATCAAGCGATATGAAGCGACCGGCGATATTGCCTGCGATGATCTCGCGAAGCTCGCAAGCACGCTGCGTTTCCCATTCTCTCACTTTGTCGAGCGCTGCTGCCTTTGCGGCAAAGACTGACGTCGGGGTCGTCCGTTGCGATCCCCTTGCCGCGCCGCCTATGCGGATTGAATCCCGCGCCAAACAGACCCCGGCAAAGCATCCGCGGCCACGACAAAAAGTTCAACCGGTGTTTCGCTGGCTTCATTCAATATTTTCTCTCCGGACGCTTTGTCCTGTGTGACGACGCGAGGATTTCGTCTTGATTTTCGCGTTTCCGGGTAGCGGGCCAGTTTGGATTTGGTGGCCCGCTTCTCCGGAGCGGGTCTCATGAAACAGGCCCAAAGACGCCGCGGAGAGGCGTCCCACCAAAGGCACCGTGCATGAGAACTCAAACTGGCCCACTCTCCGATTTCGAGCATTTCGCTGGCGGCGGGCTGATGATTCATACAATCGCACGATGCCAGATCCGGGGGTATCAGCCATCCTTCAGAGAGCGTCGTCGGGCGACCGGCGAGCGGCGGACGAATTGCTGCCGCTGGTCTACTCGCAGTTGCGTGCCGCGGCACAGAACGCCATGCGCGACGAGCGGCGCGACCACACTCTCCAGGCGACCGCCTTGGTGCACGAGGCATACGCAAAGCTGGTAGGCGGGGCGCCGACGGACTGGGCAAACCGCGCCCATTTTTATGATGCTGCGGCGCGAGCGATGCGCCAGATACTGATCGACCACGCGCGCGCCCGGAACGCGGACAAGCGCGGCGGAGGTACCGGCCACCAAGCCTTGACCGATTTCTCCGGAGCCCTTCACGCCGATCCTTCTCAGATCCTTGCGCTCGACGAGGCGCTTTCTCGCCTGGAGGTGGAGGACCCTGTGCTGGCGGACGTTGTGCGCCTGCGGTTCTTTGCCGGACTAAGCGGCGACGAAGCAGCGAGGGTGCTCGGCGTTTCATCGCGCAAGGCTGACACGCTCTGGGCTCGCGCGCGGGCATGGCTTTTCCGGGCGCTGGAAGACTGAGAGTTTTTGCAACGTGGGGGCTCTTCAGATTGGATCGCTCGCGCATCAATGACCTGTTCGAGCAGGCTTTGGAGTTGCCCGACTCGGAGCGAAGAGCTTTCGTGCATGCGCAGGCCGGCGCCGACCCGCGCATCTCGGCTGAAGTCTTGTCCCTGCTGTCGGCGCTCGAGCGGGCGGGGAATTTTCTCCAGAATCCGACGTCAGGCCATGCGGCGTCGAACGCGCCCGCGCACCTCGATCGGATCGGGTCGACCATCGGCGCCTTCAAGCTCTTGGAGTTGATCGGCGAAGGTGGTTTTGGAAGCGTCTACCTCGCGCAGCAGGAGCGCCCGATCCGACGGCGCGTGGCGCTCAAAGTGCTCAAACCAGGAATGGACAGCCGGCAAGTGATCGCCCGCTTCGAGGCCGAGCGCCAGGCGCTTGCGCTCATGGACCACCCGAACATCGCGAAGGTGTTCGACGCGGGGAGCACGGCGGACGGCCTGCCGTACTTTGTCATGGAACTCGTAAAAGGCTCGCCGATCACGGGCTATTGCGATGCCGCACGTCTCTCGCCGCGCGAGCGACTCGAATTGCTGATTCCTGTTTGTCAGGCTGTGCAGCACGCCCACTCAAAGGGCATCATCCACCGCGACATCAAGCCGGGGAACGTGCTTGTCACGATGCAGGACGGCGCCTCGGTTCCCAAAGTGATCGACTTTGGCATCGCCAAGATGCTCGGCGGGCGCGTGGCGGATCTGACGGTCTATACCGAATTCCGCCAGATGATCGGAACTCCGGCGTACATGAGCCCCGAGCAAGTCGAGATGACGAGCCAGGACATCGACACCCGCTCCGACGTCTATTCCCTCGGAGTGCTGATGTACGAATTGCTCTCGGGCAGCACCCCGTTTGACTCCGACTCGCTCGCGCGAGCGGGCATCCTCGAGATGCAGCGCATTATCCGCGAGCAGGACCCGCCCAGTCCGAGCACGCGCGTGAGTACCGCGGGAAGCCGGCTTCCCGCAATCGCCGGCTTGCGCCGAACGGAGCCTCAACGACTCGGCAGAATTATCCGAGGCGAACTCGACTGGATCGTGATGCGGGCGCTCGAAAAGGACCGGCGCCGAAGGTATCAGACCGCCGAAGAACTGGCGGCGGACGTGCGCCGATACCTCACCGGCGAAGCGGTTGAAGCGCGTCCGGCGAGCGCCGCTTACAAGTCGAGAAAATTCCTCGCGCGCCACCGTGGCCTGGTTGTCTCCTCTGCTTCGATCTTTCTCGTTCTGATTCTCGGGCTCGTGGTCTCCAGCGCGGGCTTCTTTCGCGCGGCACGCGAGCGCGACCGCGCCCTGACCGCCGAAGCCGGTCAGACGCGTTTGCGTCAACTAGCGGAGTCGGCCCGGCTCGAAGCGGAACGATCGGCGGAAGCGGCGCGAGCGGCGGAACGCACCGAATCAGCCGCCAAGACTCAGGCCGCGACCGAGGCGGCGCGGGCGGAATCGCTTCTTCGGTTCAGCGATCTGGTGATCGGCTCGGCCGACCCGGACGTCACAAACACCGCGACCACAACATCGCATGAAATGCTGGAACGGGCCTCGACGCGCATCGAGGACTATTTCAAAGCGCAGCCGGAAGCGGAGTTTTCCGTGCGCAGCCGGATCGGGCGTGCCTTCTGGGCGCAACGGGCTCTGCCGCTGGCGCTCGCGCAATTCGACATCGCTGACGACCTTTTTCGCGCAGGGGTAAGGGTTGATCCCGGCGCGGCATTCGAGTTCTACTCGTCCTACTGGCAGGCCAACGAGGCCCGGGGTGTCGACGCAAGGACAAGCCCTCGGCTGCGGGTGTACGACTCAATGAAGCAGGTTCTCCAGCAGTCGCATCCCGGCGTTTGGCGGGCGATTGAGTCGATGAAAGACTCGGGAATCGTCTGGTCGCAGATCAATGAGGCCGGCGGGCACGCGTGTGCCGCGGAAATTGAAAAGCAGATTCGCTCCGACATCGACCCGCAGTCACGCGATCGGGACGCCGCGGTTCTCGCGCTGGTCTACTGGGGTCATCAGTCGCACCAGCGTCGCCGTTTCGGCAGCGATCCCGACGCATACTCACGCCTTGCAATCGACTGCCTGGATCGCGCGCTCTCGCTCCTGCTCGAGACAAAGTCGGAAACGAATTCCCACGTCGCCCAGGCTCGCCAATGGAAGGCGGAAGCGCTGCTGCAGATGCGCGACTTTGCCGCCGCGAGAACAGCGCTCGCGCAGTGGCGCGGCGCAGCATCGAAGGTGCTTTCCGCCGACCATTGGATAGTGCGCCTCATTGACGGCTTCGAAGGGCAGGCTCTGTTCGGTCAGAAGGACTTCGCCGGCGCGGCGCCGTTGCTCGCCGCCGCGGCGGACGGTCTTGACGCCGCCGGCGTCTATCCCGTCATGGCCAACGCTTTCCGCGAGCGAGCCGCCCGGGCCTACACGTCGCTCGGTCTGCCAGACAAAGCGGAAGCCCTTGAGGACAGAGCTCTCGCCTGGTCCCTCTCGCGCCACTACTGCCCGCAATCCGAGGCGGTCTTCAACAAAGCCTTTCCGCCCGAGCAGCGATCGCTCGCAGACGCCGTGAACAAGTACTACGAACTCGCCGACGCGGGTTCGCCTGAGCTCGGCGCACAAGTGCTCACCATTGTCGAGCTGCGCCGCAAGCTGTGCCCGCCACCGAGCGACCCGGCGTACGTGATGCTCGATTGGGAGAACTCGCTCTCCTCCGACTTCGAAAGCGGTCGCCGGGTGCCGGGAATGACCCCCGCAATCCTGCACCGGCTCAATTTGGACATCAGCGTGTTAGCCGCGGCATTGCCCGGGCTGCCCCCGATTGTGCACGCTCACTTTGCCTACAGGGAAGGCATCGGAATCTGCCGAGGCTACGACCCGGACGTTCCTGCATCCGATCGAGGCGCCCGATCCGAGCCCCTGTTTCGTACAGCTCGCGACGGGTTTTTCGCGGCTGACCCGGAGCACGAGTACGTACAGCTCTGCGCGTCCCTCCTGGCCGAAAGCCTGAACATGCAGGGTCGATTCGAAGAAGCAGTAGCGGCGCTCGAGGGCGTGTACGAAAGGCTTTGTGATCTCGCCGGACCCGCCAGCGAGTATTCGATCGCCGCGCTTCAACGCAAAGCACGTGCCCTGATCGGGCTGGAAAGACCCGATCAAGCACGAGCATTCATCATCGAAGGCGTCCGGCGTGCCGGCATCGAGTCGATGAACGAATGGGCGCAGCGAAGCACCGCCGATGTCCTGCTCCAATGCGCGGGTGGTTCGCCCGATGCGCTCGATTTGGCGTTAAAGCTCTATTCCGGCGCTGTTTCGCGGAATCCATCGAGCGTCACGAATAACGCCCACATCTACACAGCCCTCCGCAGGGCCGGCTCGGACGGCGCGGCAGCCGCTCTCACCAAGAAACTGCTCGATCCGTCCTTCACCCGATCGCCCCAGGATGTCAATGTCGCCTGCTGGGCGCTCGTGAAGGGCGCAGACACCTCACAAGAACTCGCCTTGCAATCGCTCGTTCGCCTCGACGAGGCCACCGCCGCTCAGCCGAAAAACGCCGCCCTCGCGAATACGCGCGCCCTCGCGCTGCTGCGGGCCGGAAAAGCAAAGGAAGCGGAAGCCGCGGCACGAGAACGGCTCGCTTCATGGAAAGCCGCCGGTTTCACAGCCGATCCCGCCGTCGGAGATTTCGCAGTGCTCGCGCTCTCATTGATCGCCCAAAACAAGGCCGACGACGCCCGAAGAGCACTCGACTCGATCCCGGCGGGACTCCTGTTTCCGGGAATGGATGAGGACGATGCGGACCTGTTGAAAGAGGCGCGAGCGGCGGCGGCACCGCCGAACTAGGCCTCGCACAAGCAAAGAATCTCTACCGTTTTTGTGCGCTCGCGGCCGTGTTTCTTCGCCCGGAGAGAGGAATTCGCACCTCTTCTCGGAGAACCGCCATGATTCATGCATCCGCGCTCAACTTGTGCCTTGGGACTGCGATCGTTTGTGCGTCATCTCACGCCGGTCTTACCCGCTACATCGATCTCCCGCCGGGCGTATATCAATACGTAAGCGGAATGAGCGCCGACGGATCGACTCTGATCGTGATCTACCCGTACCTCTCGGCCGCATGGCTCTGGCGCGACTCGGCCGGCTATGTGAGTCTGCCGAATGCGACGTACCCGCGCCACGGCGGGCTGAGCCGCGACGGTTCGATGGTCGTCGGAGGCAAAGAAGGACAAGGCGCGTTTCGGCTGCACGTTGAGTCGATGCAATACGACTACCCGCCATCAAACTCGCCGGATGCGCGGGCGATCGCGATCTCACCCGACGGCGCGACCGTCTTGTACACGAGCGACGCCGGTACGTTTCTCTGGCAGGGTGCATCGGAAATCCGCGTGATGGACACCCGCACCGAGTCCGGAAGAATCTCAGATGATGGTCGCGTGGTTGGAATCGGCGCGGGCTATTCGTCGGCGTTGTGGACTCAAGAGGCCGGTTTGCAGCAACTAAACACGGGGTATGTACGAGAGGTCTTTGTCAGCTCCGACGGGACGAATGCGATGGCGCTCGATGAATACGGTCGCCGCAGCCAACTGCGCTTCTGGCAAGTCTTGGGCAACGGAACCGTCATCGCTGGTGATCGCCTTGACGTCGATGTTGTCGGTGTCGGCGGCGCAAGCCCGGATTGCTCCATCATCGGAATCTACCCGTCATACAACCCCTACCCCGGGCCGCAGGCATCGTTTTGGAGGCGCGGCTACGGCTTTGGAACAATCACAGATCTGTTCGCGCCGGACGGCGCGGCATTGCCCGGATTGCTCTATTCCGAACCCTGGCTCGGAGCGATCAGCGCGAGCAACCGAATCTTTGCGGGCACAGCTGATTTCGTCACAAGAGCCGGTGAATACACACGCAAAATCTGGCTTGTCGATCTCGATCGATCCTGCCCGGGCGAGCTCACGTTCGACGCGCTGGTCGATGATGATGACTTCGTCGTTTTCGCCGCGGCATACAGCACGTACGCTTGCCCGGCGCCGGAAGATGAGTCGCCGTTCGGATGCGACGCCGACCTCGATCACAGCGGCTTCGTCGATGATGCCGACTTTGTGATCTTCGCCCAGGCGTACGACACAATGCTGTGCCCCTGAGAGAGACCACCGAAATTGAAGCGGAGACCTCAGAACCGACTCGATCGGAATCTGCACCGCAACCCAATTTCGTTCCCTAGTTCGCTTCGCGCAGTGCCATCGAAGGCCATGCACCGCGGCGCGAACTCACAACCTCATCCGCACCGACGCAACCGCGATCACGCCCATCATCGCCCCGATCAGCCCCAGCGCCACGGGCAGCCCGAGCCACTGCGCGATCAATCCGATGAGCGGCGGCCCGGCCAAGCCTCCCAGATACCCAAGCGTCGTCATCGCCGGCAACGCCAGGTGCGCCGGCATCGATTCCTGCCTTCCCGCGGCAGAGAACATCACCGGAACCATGTTCGAAGCCCCCACTCCGATCAGCACAAACCCGCCGATCGACGCCGCCGCCGAAGGAACGGCCACCACAAGACCAAAGCCCGCGGCAGCAACCAAACCGCCCAACAGAACAATCCGCCTCGATCCGAGCGCACGAACAATGCGGTCACCCGTCAACCTGCCCGCGGTCATCGCAACCGAGAATCCGATGAACCCGATCCCCGCGTGCGCGATCTGCATGCCGCGCTCTTTGTTGAGAAATACCGCGCTCCACTCCAGCACCGACCCCTCGGCGAGGAACAGCACGAAACAGCAGCACCCGAGCACAACCACGCCCCCGTGCGGGAGCGCGAACGCCGGTCCTCCCCTTTCACTGCCGCGCGGATAGAACGCCCGCGCACTGACCGCGAGCAGAATCATCGATATCACCGCAACAACGATCGAAGCGACAAGCGGCGTCGAACCGATCGAAACCAGCGCGCTCAGCGTCCCCGCGCCCGCAATGCCGCCGATGCTCCACAGCCCGTGAAAACCCGACATCATCGCCCGATCGAGCGCACGCTCGACCATCACCGCGTGGATGTTCATCGCGACATCCAGCATCCCGAGCACCGCGCCGAACACGAAGAGGGCCGGGATCAGCAGCTCAAGCCGCGTGATCGCCGCGGCAAGCGGCAGCATGATGCACGCGATCGTGCCGACCGCGACGATCGCGCGCCGGCATCCAAAGCGAGCTGTGAGCCCGCCCGTCAGCGGCATCGCGCCGATCGAGCCCACGCCGATGCAAAGCAAGAGCAAACCCAGTTGCGCATCGCTCAAGTGAAACCGGTTCTTGATGAACGGAATCAGCGGCGCCCAGGCGGCAATCAGAAAGCCGGAAATAAAGAACACCAGCCGTGTCGCCGCCGGCGCGGAGACCCAAACCCCGATCGGCTTCGCACGAGGCTCGGGCTGTGAAACCACCTCTGACATGGCGTGACAATAACTCGCCTTTCCACTCAAGAGGAACAAAGACAACCGTTCGCTTCGATTTCGCGAGCCAAACCCGTTCACCCAGGCGTTTCACAAATCCACAAGCCGTGAAACAGCCGGCCCGCCCGGTCCCTCGCAACGAACAGCCCGCACCGAACAGCTCACCAGCCTCGAACGCGCAAGAGCCCATCCAGCGCGGTCGTTCGCCGTTCTCCGTATTCTCCTCCGCGTGAAACCGCCGACTCCATCGCCAGAGCGCCAGAACACGACGGCGTTCCGAAATTTGCTCGAAAAGGCGCTCAAGCGCCGCCGCCCACTCGTGAACAGTCGCACAACCCAGGCGTTTCGCGTGTTCTCCGGCGAAGCCGACGGAATGGACGGCGTATTCGTCGACGTCTACGCCCAAGGCGCCGTGCTGATCGTGTACGAAGGTCGCGCGCCCCGCGCGTTCGATCCGATCGCGGAAGCAGAGACTGTCCTCCGTGTGCTCGCGCCCTTCGACACTCGCGCCGTCTATTTCAAGCCCTTCGCGAAAGACCGTTCCAAAATGGGCGGCGAGTTGCCCCCGATCGTGACCGATCCCGCTCCCGCCGCGGGTGAGCCGCTCCCGGAATCCCTCCTCATCCGCGAGCACGATTGGAATCTCGAAGTCCGCCTGTACAACGGTTTGTCCACCGGTCTCTTCCTCGACCAGCGCGACAACCGCAAGTTCATCGCGAATTGGGTGAGGGATCGAGTCCGCGCAACCGGCACGCCCCCCGCCGTGCTCAACACGTTCGCATACACCTGCGCTTTTTCCGTCGCCGCGGCAATCTCCGGCGCCCAAACCGCAAGCGTCGATGTTTCTCCCCGCTATCTCGACTGGGGCAAACGCAACTTCGAGCACAACAAGCTCGATCCTTCGCAGCACCGCTTCGCCCGCATGGACACGTTCGAATTCTTCAGTTACGCCAAACGCAAGAACCTGAAGTTCGACATGATCATTCTCGATCCTCCCAGTTTCTCCGCGGGCTCGAAGAAAAAAGGGATCCGCCCGTGGAGCTCGATCGCCGATTACGCGCGCCTCGTCGGCGACGCCGCGAAAATCCTCAACCCCAAGGGCGTGCTCTTCGCATCGACCAACACGCAGGAACTCTGCCGCCCCGGCCGCTTCGAACGCGAGATCGAACAAGGCCTTGGAAGGCCGGCACGCTACCTACGATTGCCCGATATGCCGCTCGATTTCGCGAAAGATCGTGAACGCTTCACAGCGCGGGCCTTTGCGGTCTAGCAAAGTCGCCTCACATCTTCGTCGATTACCCCACATCCCGTTTCGCACGTCGCTATCCGGAGTACTCACCGAAGAGTCGCAGAGGACACAGAGAGGAAAATGGGTTGAGGTCAGAAGTGCTTGGCATCTCGGTTCCTGTGAGCGTTTTCCAACTGATGACCCTGAACTTCACAACCCGAAATCTTCCATCTGACTTCTCTTGCTCTGCACCCTCTGCGACTCTGCGGTGAATTCTTCCTTCTTACGCGACCCAGAACTTCAGGACCCAGGACTCTCCCATGACTTCCGCACATCTCCCCCGCCGCACCTTCGCGATCATCTCGCACCCCGACGCCGGCAAAACCACGCTCACCGAAAAGCTCCTCCTTTACGGCGGCGCCGTGCAGCTCGCCGGTTCGGTCACGAGCCGCAAGAACCAGCGCGCCACCGCCAGCGACTGGATGGAACTCGAAAAGCAGCGCGGCATCTCGATCTCCTCCACCGTCCTGCAGTTCGATTACGACGGCTACCGCATCAATCTCCTCGATACCCCCGGCCACAAAGATTTTTCCGAAGACACCTACCGCGTGCTCACCGCCGTGGACGCTGCGGTCATGGTCATCGACGCCGGCAAGGGCATCGAGCCGCAGACCCGCAAGCTCTTCGAAGTCTGCCGCCGGCGAGGCGTTCCCATCTTCACCTTCATGAACAAGTGCGATCGCCCGACGCGCGATCCGCTCGAACTCCTCGATGAACTCGAAAAAGTGCTCGGCATCGGCGCATTCCCGGTCAACTGGCCGCTCGGAACCGGCCCGAATTTCCGGGGTGTCTACGACCGGCTCACGCACAAGGTCCATCTCTTCGAGCGCGCCACGCACGGCGCCTACGTCGCGCCGGTCGAAGTGATGGGCATCGACGATCCCGCCGTCAAGGACAAGATGGACGAGGCCGTCTACACGCAGTCGCGCGAAGAGATCGAGATGCTCCAAGGAGCAGGCGAAACCTACGACCAGGAACGCGTGCTCGCCGGAACGGTGACGCCCGTCTATTTCGGCAGCGCCATGAACAACTTCGGCGTCCAGCTTCTCCTCGACGGCTTCGTCGAGCATTCCGCCGATCCCGCCCCGCGCAAGGTGACGACCGCCGCGGGAGAACGCTGGATCAAGCCCGCAGACCCCGTCTTCAGCGGCTTTGTCTTCAAGATCCAGGCGAACATGGACCCCAAACACCGCGACCGCATCGCCTTCGTCCGCATCGTTTCCGGGGCGTTCACGCGCGAAATGTCCGTCATCCACGCCCAGAGCGGCAAGCGCATCCGCCTCTCCAACGCGCAAAAACTCTTCGGCCAGGAACGCGAAACCGTGGACGAAGGCCGCGCCGGCGACGTCGTCGGCATCCTCGGCCACGACATCCTGCGCATCGGCGACACGCTCACCGAAGACAAGTCGATCGTCTTCAACGAGATCCCGCGCTTCACGCCCGAGACGTTCGCTTACCTGCACAACCCGCAGCCCGGCAACTCCAAGAAGTTCCGCCTCGGTTTCGATCAGCTGCTTCAGGAGGGCGTCATCCAGGTGCTCTACACCGGCTCGGGCCAGATCAAGACTCCACTCCTCGCGGCAGTCGGGCCGCTCCAGTTCGAAGTCGTGCAGTACCGCCTCAAGTCCGAGTACGGCGCCGAGTCGCGCCTCGAGATGACGCGCTGGCAGATCATGCGATGGTGGCGCAAACCCGCAGCCGAGCCCGATTGGCTCCCCGATCTTCCCGCCGATACGACGCTCGCGACCGATTGGCAGGGACGAAACGTCGTTCTCTTCGCCGACGAATGGGGCATGCGTCACTTCACCAAGCGCCATCCCGACATCGAACTCTCCGCGACCGAAGACTTCGCGCCCGCCGCGACACCGATCGCGAATTGATCCGAATCAAAGGCAATTCACCACAGAGAGCACGGAGAAAGGCGGAAGAGTGCTTGGCGTGAGCGCCAAGCACGACTGCTGGATCTGAATTCCCGATTCCTTTCTGTTTTTCTCTGTGTCCTCTGTGTCCTCTGTGATCTCTGTGGTAAATCGCCTTTTTCTTACTTTCCCGATCGGTCCTTCAACTCCCCCATCTGCCGATACCGCTCGCGGTATTTCTCGTAGAGCTTCGTCTGCTTGTTCGAGAGATCGATCCGCTTCCCGCTGATGAACGCATCAGTGATCTGCGTCGTGATCTCGATCGGCGATCCCGTCGTGATGATCAGCGTCGCGTCCTTGTCCTTGTCGAGCGAACCCAGCCGGCCCGAAACGCCCAGTATCTCCGCGGCAGACAGCGTCACCGACCGGATCGCGTCTTCCTGTGAAAGTCCGTGCGCCGTCGCCATCCCCGCCGCGTACGGCGTGTTCCGCTCGTGGGGCGTCTCTTCGCCGCTCGCGATGCAGAACGGGATGCCCGCTTTTTTGAGTTTCGCCGGCAACGCGAACGACTGGTTGTAATCCGAGTCATCGCGCTTGGGGAACCGCTGCGTGCCCGCGACGATGACCGAAACTTCGTTCTTCTTGAGCAGCTCGGCGCACAGCGGCGCATCCATGCCGCCGACGATCACCACCCGCAACTTCAAAGTCGCCGCCCACGTCACCGCCGACACGATCTGGTCGTAGTCGTTGGCGACGATGAACACCGGCCACTGACGCGTCAGCCCCATCGTCCCCTTCGCGGGCTGAATGTTGAGTACGCCCCGCATCGCATCCCACCTCAGGTCGTTCGGCATGGACGCGTTCTCTCGCCGCGCTTCGAAGTACGAGGTCGCTGTCGAAAACGCATTCTCGATCGCGTCGATCGACTGTTTCGCCCGCTTTTTCTGCTCCGCTTCCGATGTGCGCATCCACCACGACGAAACCGGGCGAACGTTCGGCCATTCGATCGTCATGCCGATCGACTTCTCGATCGCCATGTCCTCCCACGTCCAGCCTTCGAGCTGGATCACCGCGGGTTGACCCGGGATCAACCCGCCCTTCGGGAACACGCCCGCCGCGAGCACGCCGTTCGACCGCGTCACCGGAAGCACCGTCGAATCCGGATTCACCGCGGCAATCGCCCGCACTTCCGGCACGATATCGCCGAGTTCCTTGTAGTCGTGCGTCGCATCGACCATCCCGATCTCATCGAGCCCGAGCTGTGTGTACGCCGCGATCATGCCCGGGTAGACGTGTTTGCCCGTTGCGTCGATCTCGACCGGGCCCGGCGACTTCCAGCTCATCGTCTTCTCGATGCCCGCGAAGTCCGCCGAGGAAAACACGCCCTTGATCTTGCCCTCCGCAAGCCAGATCACCGAATCCGCGATCTCCGGCCCGCTCACCGGGTGCGCCGTCGCGTGCCGGATCAGCACCGGCAGATCCTGAGCCGGCGCCTTCACCGTCAAATCTTGAGCGGAAGAAGAACTCACCACAGAGGCGCAGAGACACAGAGAGAAAAACAGGGAATTGGTTTGAGTCTTCATGGGTGAGTCGTTCGTTGAGAATTTCTGTTCGGAAAACTTTGCGTTCGGAATGGCGAGAGCCTTCGCCTTTCCACAATCCTGATTTGTCCTTTCTTCTCTGCGCCTCTGTGTCTCTGTGGTGAATGCCTCTGCCTCTACTGCACCGCGTGGACGAGCCCGCACCCGCACTCACCCGGCATGTTGGAATCGAGGCTGCCGCGCCGATTCAGCATGTCGAGCATGATGCGCTCACGCGCCGCGTCGGCGTCATCCATCTCGGAATCCTTCGGCCCTTCGCCCCCGCCGCCGCGCGCCGGCGGCTCCTTCTTCAGCTTCTGGATGATTCGCTGGCGATTCTCGTTGTTCTGCTTGCGAAGTTTCGCGTCCATGTCGAGCGAGAACATCTCGCGACCATCGATGAACACGCGCTCGGCGTGCGAAGAAACCGAGAGCGGATCCGCGCTCCAGATCACGACATCCGCCTCTTTTCCCGGCTCGAGACTGCCGACCCGCTTTTCGAGACCGAGCTGAATCGCCGGATTGATGGTCACGAACTTGAGCGCCTCTTCCTCTGAGAGATTCCCGTACTTCACGGCCTTTGCCGCTTCCAGATTTAGCCGGCGCGCCATCTCGTCGCTGTCGGAGTTGTAGCTCACGACCACGCCGACATCGTGCATCAGAATCGGCCCCTGCGCGATCGCGTCCTGCACCTCGACCTTGTAGTTCCACCAGTCGGAGAACGCGCTCGCCCCGCGCGCGTTGTCGCGCACATCGGTCGCAACCTTGTACCCCTCGAGAATGTGCTGCCACGTCCCGAGCTTGAAATTGAATTCCTTGCAGATCTTGGCGAGCGCGAGCAGTTCATCCTGCCGGTAGCTGTGGCAATGCACGAGGCGCGAACCGCTCAGCACTTCCGCGAGCGCTTCGAGTTCGAGATCCCGGCGAGGCGGCAGCGCACCGGCCCCGTGCTTGCCCGCGCTCCAATCCCTCCACGATTGCTCGTATTCCCGCGCCGCCGTCAACCGATCTCGGATGAGCGCTTCGACACCCATGCGCGACTGCGGATACCGGTTGCGGCTGCTGCCGTTCACCTGCCGCGGGTTTTCTCCGAGCGCCCACTTCACTCCCGGCGGCATCGGATACGACTTCTTCACGCCCGGCGCGAACGGATTCGCGTCATCGAACGAATCGCGCCCCGCAAAGTGCAGGTCATCCGCGCTCGTTGATCCCCAGCGATTCTTGTTCACCGCGGTTTGTCCGCCGATCGCGTTCGCCGAACCGTGCAGGCTGTTCACCGCAGTGACGCCGCCCGCGAGCTGCCGATACCACGAGATCGAATCGGGATCGGTCACATCCTGAATGCGCACTTCCGAAGTGACCGCCTGCCCGCCCTCGTTCACGCCCTTCGAAATCCCCGTGTGGCTGTGGCAATCGATGATCCCCGGCGTGACATGCTTGCCTTTCGCGTCGATCACGATCGCGCCGTCGATCGGCGCCGCACCGCCCGCGATGACCGAATCGATCTTTCCGCCCTTGAGCACGACCGACGCATCTTTCAGAATCCCCTGCGGCCCGCTCGTCCACACCGTCGCGTTGGTGATCACGACGACCGGCGCATCACCGGTGAATGCCGCGCGATCATCGCGCTCGTACGCACCGAACGGATAGCCGATTTCGTCGGGCAAATCGGCGAGCACTTCCGGATCACCGGGCTTTCGCGATCCTTTCCACTGATGCGTCGAACCATCGGGCACGACCATCGATCCGATGAGTTGATCGCCCTCGAGCTTTGCTTCCACTTTCACAAGTCGATCCGAAGGCGCATCGCGCGAAGGATCTGCGAGTTTGCCCATGTCGCACGTGTACTTGATGGTCCCATCTTTGATCGAGACGTCGTCGGCCTTGAGAACCGTGTTGTTCATCCGCAGGGTAACGGTTCCGTCTTTGCGGATGCAGATGAGCGAGCCGCCGCCTTTCTTGCCATCGATCTCTTCGAGCAGGAAACAGCCGACCAATCCCGGCATTTTCCGTGCGGCATGTTCCTGATTTTCCTCTTTCCTCACCGCGCGCCACTTGAGCGGTTCGCCGCTGGTTGTGAGCGCGATCCCCTCCATGGATTGATTGTCGGGTGCGAGCGCGGCGGAAGCGCTGAACACGCCTTCTTTGTCGAAGGGCTTGTGCTCGAAGGAGTAGGAAACGCGCCGGCCTTCGACCGCGACGTTCTTGCCCTTGGAAGTCGTGACTTTGGGATTGCCCTTATCATCCTTCTGATCGGTGAACGTCTTGGTGATCGTCAACTCACCGGTGTTATTGAAGGTGAGGCTGATGGTGCCGTCCATCGGCTTGTCCAACGTCACATCCCATACTCCCGCAAGCTGCGACGCACCGGCAAGCGCAACTTCGGTGCGAATGCCATCCACGTACACCTCACGGATCTCGACCTTGGGAGCGCGCGGCTTGTCGGCGCGGCCGGGTCCGGCGCGCTTGCGCGCGGGACCATCGGCCTTCTCCGGTTCGGGGGCGCCCGCGTCGGGCTTGTCGGCTTTTTCGTCAGCGCTCTTGTCTTCGGGTTCATCGGGCGGGAGCGCGAAGAGATCGCCGGATGCGACGATGAAGCTCGCGGCTTTTCCGTTCTCGATGGTGCCGAGGGTCTTGTCCACACCGAGGATTGCCGCGGGCTCGGTGGTGAGCATCGCCAGCGCGGCCTCGGGGGCGAGGCCGTACTTCATCGCTTTTTCGAGGTTCGCGCGGAACTGCGAGCGCGAGCGGAGATCGGAACTCGTGAGTGCGACGCGCACGCCCTTGTCTTTCAGGCGGCGCACGTTGCTCGGCGCCTGCTCCCAAGTCATCATCTCGCGCAAGCCGGCGGCCTCGGCGGCGCCGACGGTCGAAACATCGGGCGCTTTGGGATACGAGAGCGGCACGATGAGCGGGATCTGCGGTGCATCGCCTGCCGCGGCGAGCCTTTGCGCGATGTCGTCGAGCCGACGGAATTCGAGGCCCGAGCCCTTGATGATCGCGGGGCGCTTGAACTCGCGCGCGATCTTCGCGGCGCGAACGACTTCGAGTTCGTCGCTCACTTCAAAGTACAAGGGCTGCGCGCGATCGATCAATGAATCGAGCACGCCGGGTGGGACGCTGTAGTTGTCTTTTCTTGTCTGCGCGAGCCAATCGGCGTCGCTCAAGGTCTGTCGGATCAGGGCGATCGCGCCCATTTCCGAACCCGGGTAACTCGGCCAGCGCTCGAGTTCCTGCGGGCTGAGCGAACCGGAACCGCCACCGGGTCCTCCGCCCCCAGCTCTCCCGCCGAGTTCGAAGGCGAGCGCGTGGAAGACATCGTCGCGGTAGATGGGCGGGCGCGATGCGCTCATTCCTTCGCCGGGCTTTTGCAGGCTCACGACCGCGCCGTGGCCTCGGAAGATCCCGCCCGGATTGGCGCGCACCGGCGCGGATTCATCGAAGTCATCGTCGCTGGTGTTGACGGAGAAGGGGCGACCCGAGCTTGGGTTGATGGGGACGAGTGCCGCGGCAACAAAGCCCTGATTGCGGAGCGACTCTGCCTCGCGCTCAGAAACTCCGTTGCCGTCGGTCGCGCGGCGCTGGGGCATCACCTTCGCGCTCCAGTGCGCGCCCGGCGCGTTCAGATCGGGAAGAGGCGTTGCAACTTCCACGTACGCGTCAATGAAACCGGGGTAGATGTGCAGCCCGGTGCAGTCGCGCACGATCGGTCCGATCGGCGTCGGCGCGGCTTTGCCGCCGGCTTCGGGCGTGAGGATCGCGACGATTTTCCCATCGCGGACAACAAGCGTTGCGTGCTCGACGGTCTTGCCCGGAGCGACGTGGATTGTCGCGTTCGTGAAGGCCTGCCAGCCGAGATCGGTGCGGCGCATCCCGTTCGCCGGGCCGGCGAGCGGATTCCCCGGATCGGGCGAGACGGCGTGCTGCGCGAGAGCGCCGGCGGCGCCGACCAAGCTCGAAACGATGCCGGCGGCGAGGAACGAAGAACGACGGATGAGACTGCGGAGGGTCATGGTTCGAGTCTACGGGAAAAAGCGGTTGAGGTTGCTTCGCGGAGCGCGGGAGCGCGCGTTTGGGTCGTACTATCGCGCTCGCGAGTGAGCAACGAAAACCGGACACCTGTTCAGGAGTTTTGTGTATGGCTGGAGCGAAGTTGTTGACGGGTAACGCGGTGGTCGGGCAATCGGGTGGGCCGACGGCGGTGATCAATCAGTCGCTGGTGGGTGTGGTCGAGGGTCTTCGATCCGGGCTGAAAGCGACGGGAAACGTCCAGAAGATTCTGGGGATGCGCCACGGCGTGAACGGGCTCACGAAGGGCGACCTGATCGACCTGACCGAAGTCGCGCAGGACAAACTCGAGCGCGTCGCGAACACACCGTCGGCGTCCTTGGGGAGCAGCCGCGACAAGCCGGACAAGGACTATTGCGCCAAGATTCTCAAGGCGTGCGAGCAGCACAACATCCGCTACTTCTTCTATGTCGGGGGCAACGACAGTTCGGACACGTGCCGCATCGTGAACGAACTGGCTCGTACCTCGGGCTACGAGCTGCGCTGCTTCCATGTTCCGAAGACGGTGGACAACGATCTTCCGGTGAACGATCACACACCGGGGTTTCCGAGCGCGGCGCGCTTTGTCGCGATGGCGTTTGCCGCGGACAGCCTCGACAACCGGAGCCTTCCCGGCATCAAGATCAACGTGGTGATGGGAAGGCACGCGGGTTTTCTGACCGCGGCGAGCGCGCTGGCGCGTTCGATAGGCGGCGACCCGAATGACGGGCCGCACCTGATCTATCTTCCCGAGGTCCCGTTCGACACGGATCAGTTCATCGCGGATGTCGAGAAGGTGTACTCGAAAACCGGGCGCTGCCAGATCGCGGTCAGCGAAGGGATTCAAGATAAAAACGGGCAGGCGATCGGCGCGAAGCTGATCAAGGGCGGCCAGGTGGACAGCCACGGCAACGTGCAGCTTTCCGGTTCGGGCGCGCTCGGCGATCAGTTGTCTGATCTGGTCAAGAGCCGGATCAAGGGCAAAGACGGAAAGCCGCCTCGCGTGCGCGCGGACACGTTTGGGTATCTGCAGCGCTGCTGGCCGGATGCAAGCGTCGTGGACAAGCAGGAAGCGCGCGAAGCTGGGCGCGTGGCGGCGAAGGCTGCCGCGGCGGGTGAACTCGACGGCTCGATCGCGCTGATCCGCGCGCCAGGAAACCCCTACCGCTGCGAGTTCAAGCGGATCGAGCTGACTGATGTCGCGGCGAAAACCAAGCACATGCCCAAGGAGTTCATCCAGGGGACGAACGATGTGAGCCAGGCGTTTCTTGACTACGCCCGCCCGCTTGTGGGCCCCCTGCCGGTTTTCGACCGGATCTGATTCGCTCGGATTGCCCGCGGCATACGACGCGGCTACTCTATTGAGACTCAGTCTCAACGGAGCTCCGCATGGCCGATTCGCGATCGGAAACTCAGAAGGAACC
Organism: Phycisphaeraceae bacterium; assembly: GCA_019636555.1. Lineage (NCBI taxonomy): Bacteria > Pseudomonadati > Planctomycetota > Phycisphaerae > Phycisphaerales > Phycisphaeraceae > Phycisphaeraceae bacterium. Next base: position 3,333,692 of record JAHBXH010000001.1, read on the forward strand.
GCCGACCTCGCCGGGCAAGTCTGCATGGGTGGCTCGCTGGGGCAAGCGCGCGGGAGTCGTGGCATTCACGTTCTTCCTTGTGAAGGGGCTGGCTTGGCTGGTGGTGCCGGTCGCGCTGGCGGCGTGGTGGTCGCAGTAACGCCGAGGTCGCGGCAGAAGAATTGACCAGGCAAAGAGATTGACGCGGCAAGAAAAAGCGCCGCGGCGGTTTCGCGCGGCGCTTCACTCCCCTTCGATTATTCCGCTGGCACTCTCCGCGCTGATCACACGAATTCCGATTCGAATCCTGCTTTCGACAGCGGGCATAAGGGATTGCAGAAAACCCCTCCGGCCGCTGAAGCGGCCGCCTCCCCCTTTGGCAAAGGGGGAGGACCAAGCCGACGCCGCGAAGAAAGCAAGTTGACCGCGTGCTACTTGCTCGGTTCGCCACCTGCGGGCTTCATGGTGGCGGCCTTGCCCTTGCGCGTGTAGGTGAGTTCCATCATCTTGTTTTCCTTGCCGTCCTTCCCGGTCTCGAAGAACTCAGAGACGTACAGGTCGGGGGACTTGAACGTCGTCACTTCGCGAGTCGCCTTCTTCTCGCCGTCGGGCTCGACGAATGTTCCCGTGAACGTGAACACCTTGCCGTCGCTCGACGCGTTGCCGGTCGAATACCACACGCCGGTGCTCATGTTGTCCACCCATGCCGCCTCGTTCTGCTTGGTGTTGTTGTTGTATCCGAGGATGAGGCGGCCTTCGAAGGGCTGCCCCATCATCTCGCTCTCGTAGGTCATGAAGACGAAGCGGCCGCCGAATTCCGACTTGGCGGTCGCGGTACCGGTCGTTTCCTCGGCCGGCGCGCCGGGCGCCATCCACATCTTTGCCTTCACGTCCCAGTCGCCGACGTACTGGAGGAGAGTCTTGTGATGCTCGCCCGGCATCATCGACTTCATCATCTCTTCCATTTGCTTGGGGTCCATTCCCCCCATCATGTCGGCGGCTTTTTTCTGGCCATCCTTCGCGGCATCCTGCGCCTGCTGCCAGCCTTGCTTCGCGGCGTCCTTGGTCTGATCCATGGTCTTCTGCGCCGGATTCTGCGGCTCATCGGCGAAGGCGACGGGAGCGGCCGCGAGGCACAGCCCTGCGAACACGACGAACAGATTTGATTTGCGTTTCACGATTCGTTTCTCCGAGCAATTCCAGATGGAGCGTGATTACCTTGGCCCACCCGCTGCACGCTTTGCGGTCCGCAACGCACACAAAGCCGGGCGCCACGGTATAGTCTATCCGGTTTTTGGACGGGATCGGAAAATTTTAGGTATTTCTTCGTAAAACGCTATTACGAAAGATTTTATCGTCGAGCGATGGGCCGCTCACTGCCCCGCCGCGATGCGTTCCACGATCTCGAGGCCGAAGGCATCGAGCCCGGGGAGGTCGCGGGCGGAATTGGTGATGAGCCGGAGTTTGGAGAGACCAAGATCGCGGAGGATCTGGCCACCGACGCCGAAATCGCGCTGGGTGCGCGAGGCGTCGCCTGCGGTTGAGGCGACGCGCGGCACTCCGCTGCTTCGCGGCGCCTGCAAGAGTGCTTCCAAATCGTCTTCGGGTTCATCGGGCATCTGCGTGCGGAGATAGACGACGGCGCCGCGCCCTTCCGCGGCGATCTTCTTCAGTGAATCACGGAGCACATCGCCGCTGGATTGCATGGATCCATTTATCTCCGCGAAAACATCGCCGAGCAGATGGCGACGGTGCATGCGCACGAGTGTCGGCTCGTTCGATGGAACGCGACCGACGCCGCCGAGCGCGAGAACGAGATGGGGCAGCGGATCGACGGCGGATTCGTACGCGATCGCATCGAACTCGCCGAAGGCGGTCTTGAGCGTGCGGATCGGGCCGAGGCGTTTGATGAGGCTGCCGTCGCCGAGACGGTGGGCGATGAGCTGCGCGACGCTGCACATCTTGAGTTTGTGCTTTTTGCAGAAGACTTCGAGATCGGGGACGCGGGCCATTTCGCCGTCGTCTTTCATGATCTCGATGATTGCCGCGGCGGGGTACAAACCGGCCATGCGGCAGAGATCGACGCTGCCCTCGGTCTGGCCGGTGCGGACGAGCACGCCGCCGTCGCGTGAGCGGAGCGGATTGATGTGACCGGGGCGGACAAAATCTTCGGGCGTGGTGCGCGGATCGATCATCATCTGGATGCAGCGGGCGCGCTCGCGCGCGGAGACGCCGGTGGTGAAGCCGTGCTTGGGGTGTCCGTCGATGGAGACCGTGAAGGCCGTGCCGCGGCTGGAGGTGTTGAGCGGTCCCTGGGCGTGCAGATCGAGGCGATCGCAATCGGCTTCGGTGAGCGAGAGGCAGAGGTAGCCCCGGGCCGACGTGAGCATGAAGGTGATGGCTTCGGGGGTGGCGAACTGGGCGGGGAGGACAAGATCGCCCTCGTTTTCGCGGTCTTCATCGTCGGTGAGGACGATCATGCGGCCGGCGCGGAGGTCATCGAGGATTTCGGAGATGGGGGAGAACACGAGACTACATTGTTCGCGTGCTGAGGTGGGAAAAAGCAGCTCAACACGGAGCAACACGGAGCAACACGGAGAAAGGCAAAAGGCCGAGAAAGACTTGGAAACTGGCGAAAGACGGAGCGAGTAATTCCGAGTAAGGCTCTATGCCCGACGCACTCTCCATGGTTCTGCGCGTCGCCACGAGCCCGATCTGGCTGCTCTGGCGTGGGTATTTGCTGCTCTGGTGGGCCTTTGACGACTCGTCGGAACGGGCGGCGGCACGCCTGAGCGCGAAGACGACCTCTGCGGCGTACATCCCGCCTCCAAAGTTCGTCGATGGCGAAGACAGCGCGGAAGCCGCGAACAGGAAAGACGCAAGGGTTTCGAAAGCCGCCAAGAAAACAGCGGTCCCTTTGCCACCCCCGATGCCCGTGCCGAGCGGGATGCTGAAGGGTGCGTTCATCGGAACGCTGGGCTTGTGCTCCTTCTTTGCGATTCTCACGGGCGGACTAGCGGCGTCGGATGCGCTCTCGGGCCCGCGGGCCACGATGCTGTGGGCGTGGGGATGCGCGGTCGCGGCGTGCTCGAGCGTGCTCCTCGTGCGCAGCGTGGCGCGGAAGCGCTGGGAGAGGCCGAAGGGGCCGGTCGGCAGAATGAAGGATGCGTGCGTCGGAATGGCGAAAGGCGCGTGCGCGAGCGTGCGGGAACGGGTGGCATCCATTGGTTCGATGGGCGGATCGTTGGGAAAGAAAGACATTCCGCAGGCTCCGGCCGAGCAGCCTGCAGCGCAAGCGACACCGGAGAGTGCGTACGGGGCCGCGGCATTCCGCAGCGCCGTCAAGAACTTGGTGCCTGCGGTCGCGCGAGGGGCGCGAGGTGTTCTCCACCCCTTGCGCGATCGCGCTTCGAAGGGGTTTGCCTGGGCGGCGGAGAAGAGCCGGGTGGATCAAAGCTCGAAGGCGGCGTAAGCAAGAGATTTCACCACAGAGAACACAGAGAACGCAGAGAAAGGCAGAAAGAGAGTTTGGCGGCCGGAGCCGTCGTCGTGCACTGCACTTCGATTCATAACTCTCTGTCTTTCTCAGTGCTCTCTGTGTGCTCCGTGGTGAATTCATTTCTCCCCAGCTACCGTGCGGCATGGACATGACCGCCGAGCGCTGGGCGTTTCTTTCGAACTACATGCGAGAGGTGTTTGCGCGAGAAGATGCGCCTCTGGGCGCGGTGATGTCGCGCGCGGAGAAGGCGGGCGTGCCGCGGATCGAGGTGAGCCCGGAGACGGGGAAGTTTCTGGAGGTGATCGCGTCGATGGCGGGAAAGAGTGGCCGAGCGAAACTGGCGCTCGAGTTCGGGACGCTGGCGGGGTATTCGAGTGTCTGGATCGCGCGCGGGATGGCGGAGGGCGGGAAGCTGATCACGATCGAGATGAGCACGGTGCACGCGGAGCAGGCGGCGGAGACGTTCCGGCAGTGCGGGCTCTCGGAGCGGATCTCGATCCGTCAGGGGCGCGTGCTGGAGGTGCTGCCCAAAATTGAAAAAGAGATCGCAAAGGAAATCGGGAACGAGAGCGTGGATCTGGTGTTCATCGATGCGCTCAAGAGCGAGTATCCGCAGTATCTGGAGGCGGCGCTGCCGCTGGTGAGGCCGGGCGGTGTGATCCTGTTCGACAACGCGCTGGCAAGCCGGTGGACGATGGACATGGAGCCCGGGAAGGACGCGGATCGGGACACGATGGATGCGCTCAATCGGAAGATGGGCGCGGACCCGAGGCTGATCGCGTGCTGCGTGCCGATCGGGAACGGGGTGGCGATGGTGAGGAAGAAGTGAGGGCGAAGAGATTCACCACAGAGGACACAGAGAACACAGAGAACACAGAGAAAAGCAATGAAGGGGAGGGGGAGGGAATTTCTCGGCCAGTGATGCCCACCTGCATTCGCAAATGACTCCCTCTTGCTTCCCGTCCCATTCTCTCCCGTTTTTCTCCGTGCTCTCTGTGTCCTCCGTGGTGAAATCTCCTCCCCGTACGATCGGGCATGACGCAAGCCACTTCGAGGTACGAGCAGTTCCAGACCTATCGCACGCGGATGAATTGCCGCATTCTCGGCGATGAGAAGGAGCGAGCCGGCGTGGGCGCGGCGCGGGCGGATGGTTCGGTCGCGCCGGGCGGAACGCTGGTCACGAAGCGGTTTTTCTCGCTCGATCACCAGACGTATTCGGAGGGCGCGCTACCGGTCAAGACCAAGGAGCTGCTCGGGCTGGTGGCGTCGGCGGTGCTGCGGTGCGACGACTGCATCGCGTACCACGTTGATCAGTGCGTGAAGCTGGGTTTCTCGGATGAAGAGATCTGGGAAGCGATGGATGTGGCGCTGATCGTCGGGGGGAGCATCGTGGTGCCGCACTTGAGGCGGGCGGTGGAGTTTCTGGATCAGGCTCGCGCGAAGGCGTGAAGAGAAGGCAATTCACCACGGAGATCGCAGAGGACACGGAGAAGAACCCGAATGCGGGCGCGTGGAACCTGATGTCGGGATGTCCTGGGTCCTGTGTTTTGAAGTCCTGAGTCGAAACGTGCCGGCACGCGGAACCTCTTTCGCTTTCATAAACTCAGCCGATGGCACAAGGTTCGGCCAAGGCGAGAGAAGTCGCGACGTGGATCGTGCGGACGCTGCGCGAGCGCGGGCATGTCGCTTATTTCGCGGGCGGGTGCGTGCGCGACGAGTTGCTCGGGACCGCTCCGAAAGACTACGACGTTGCGACCGATGCTCGGCCGGATGCGATCGCGGCGCTGTTTCCGCGCACGGCCCATGTCGGCGCGGCGTTCGGTGTGATGCTGGTTCGCCACGAGGGCGTCACCGTCGAGGTCGCGACGTTCCGCGCTGATGGCGAATACACCGATCGGCGCCGGCCCGATCAGATCACGTTTTCGGATGAAGTCGCGGACGCGAAGCGGCGCGATTTCACGGTGAATGCGCTGTTTCTTGACCCCGTGAAGCGCCCGGATGATCCGTCGCGCGTGATCGATCATGTCGGGGGCGTGGCCGATCTGCGCGCGAGGGTGCTGCGCGCGGTGGGCGATGCCGATCAGCGGCTGAGAGAAGACGACCTGCGCGCCCTGCGCGCCGTGCGTCTTTCGACGCGGCTGGGTTTCGAGATCGAGCCGGCGACGCGCGAGGCGATCCGGCGGCACGCGGGCGAACTGAGCGGGATCAGCCGCGAACGGATCGGCGAAGAGGTGCGGCTGATGCTGGCGCACGAATCGCGCGGCAGCGCGATGCGGCTGCTCGCGGCGCTCGGGCTGGATGGGCCGACATTTCAGAGGCCGGCGCGGGCGGATGCCGCGCGACCGACACTGGATCGGCTGTCCCTCGCGTCGCGTGACGAGCCGTGCGGCATCTTTGCCGGCGCGCTGGCTTCGGCACTTCTCGATCGCGAGGGTGATCGCCTCGTTCAAGCGGGCCCCGAAGCGGACGGGCTGCGCCTCGAGGTTCTTCGTGAGACACGCGGCGCACTCTGCCTGAGCAATGAGGAGCGCGACGATTGCCTGGCTGTGCTCCGGCTGACGGCTGCTTTGAAGAGCAAATGGACGGAAAGCGCGATGGCTTTTCAGAAGCGGACCGCGGCGTGCCGCGGGTTCTTCTGGGCGGTTGAAATCGTGCGGGCGATCGATGCTCCGGTCGCGGAGGCGATCGGGCGGCGTATCGAAGAGTTGAAGGGTTTGTTCGGGGGCATCGCCCCCAAGCCCTTCGTGACCGGGGACGATCTGGTCGCTTCGGGCCTGTCGCCCGGGCCGGTTTTCCGTACCGTCCTGGAGCGGGTGTACGACGGGCAATTGGAGGGCAGAATCACGTCGGCGACGGAAGGATTGGCCGAGGCGATCCGGATCTCTCGGGAACTTCACCCGCCCTCCGGCGTCTAACCTTTGACGAACCCGGTGGGCCCGGCTTCGATAGAAAGAGACGGGTTTTTTGCGCCGGCCGAGCGTCCGGCGCCCTTCATGGAGATTTCGGCGATGCTGAGCGTGTTCGCAGGCGGAGCGAGGTTACTTGGGCTGGTCGCGGCGGCGGCGCTGGCGATGCTGATCAATGTGTCGCACGTGCGGGCCCAGGATTCGGGACCCAAGCGCGTGTACGTGATGGAGTTGAACGGCGAGTTCGGCTACGACATCAGCGAGACACCGATCAGGCAGGCGATGCGCGATGCACGCAACCAGAACGCCGATGTGGTGATCGTCAAGATCGATGCAAAGTGGGAGGCGGACGAGCTCACACCTCTTCCGGACAACGAAGCGAACTTCGACGAGTTGTTCCGGGCGCAGAAGATCATCCCGATTTTCGGGGACGAGATGATGCGCGAGTGGAGCCAGCCGCCACGGCTGGTGATGTGGGTGAAGCGCGCCATGGGCGGCCCGGCGTTCATTCCGTTCATTTCGCCGGAAATCTACTTTACGAACGACGGCAAAATGGGCGGGATCGGCGGCATCGGCGTGATGCTCGAGGGCAAGGGCGACGAGGTCGTCCGTCAGAAGCAGTACTCGCTGCGGATGGCCAGAGCGGAGGGCTTCCTGATCCGGGGCGGATACGACCCGATGATCATCCAGGCGATGTGCCGCCCGGGCTATCTGCTCTCCTACCGGCTCGAGGGCGGGAGGCCGATCTTCCTCGAGCGCGCGCCGGAGCGGCCCGATGAGTTCGCGTTGACATCGGGCGAGATGGGCGACTCGATGCAGGCGAGCGTGCGCGGGACGACGAAGTCGGTGCTCACGCTGAACTCGGATACGGCGCGAGCGATCAATGTTTCGAAGGGCACGGCCGACAATCTCGACGATCTGATCTTCCAACTCGGTCTATCAAGGAACCATCAGATCGTGAACGGCGCCTCGAAGCGCATCATGGACGGCTGGAAGCGCGACCTGAACAACGCGACCAAGGAAATCAAGAGGATTCTTGAGGACTTTGACGCCGACCAGAGCGGCGGCGGCGTCGTGGCGGGCACGGGATCGTACGAGCAGCGCACGCAATCGCGGGGCAAGCAGATCCGCCAGTACGACACAATCATCAACAAGTTGAAGCTGTACGGAGAGGCGTTCGGTCCGCGCTGGCATGCGGACAACCGTGTGCCGAGTTTGACCCAGTTGGAACTTCAGCGCGAGCAGATCGAATTGCAGCAGCTCGTCGACCGAAAATAAGCGGCCAAAGAGCCACAGAACCCAGAGGCAAAGGCAATGAACAGAATCCGGATCACCAAGTCAGTGTTGGGATTGTTCGTGGGCGCCGCGCTGGCGGTCGGAATCGCCGGCATCTCGCCGCGAGCGATGGCGGCCGTGGGCGACCACGCGAGGATCACGCTTCAGAACGGCAAGACCGTCGAAGGCGAGATCGTTCGCGAGTTCGAGGGCATCGTCTGGATCAAGATCGGCTCGGGGAATCTCGAAGAAACGAGGATGTTCACGCCGAGCGAGATGAAGTCGATCGAGCGCAATCCGGCGTCGGCCGAGGCCAAGGCGGAGTCGAAAGCCGAGGAAAGCAAGGTCGAAGAAACCAAGCCGGAAGAGATCAAGTCCGCGGAAGCGATCCCCGCTCCGGCGAGTTCGGACGCGGCACCCAAGCCCCGCCGGCCGGGCGTTCCCCGTGCCGCGGTTCTGACGCTGGGTGAGGGCGGCGAACGCGACATGGTCGGTCTGTACATGATGGCCAAGCCGCTTCACGATGCGATCCCGCTGCTCAAGCAGGAAGACGTGGACATCGTGGTATTCCGGGTGAATTCGGGCGGCGGCGCGCTGCTCGAGATCCAGAAGCTTTCGGATGTGATCTACAACGAATATCGCAGGAACTTCCGCACCGTCGCGTGGATCGATTACGCGATCTCTGCCGCGGCGATGACCTCGCACGCGATTGAGGAAATCTACTTCACGCCCGAGGGCGCGTACGGAGCCTGCACCGGATGGAGCGGCGATCTGGTGGCCGTGAAGGATCGCGACCTCGAGCAGATCCTTTTCCAGATGGAGAAGATTTCTGCGCGCGGCAACCACAAGTTCGAGATCATGCGTGCGATGCAGATCATGGAGCCGTTGAGCGCTTCGATTTCTCCCGAGGGCGACGTTTCGTTCTATCAGGACACCACGTCGGGCGACATCGTGCTCAACCCGAAGGATCGCGTGCTGACGTTCAATTCCCAGACCGCGGCGAAGGTGAAGTTCTCGCTCGGAACGGCCGCCACGCTCGACGAGCTCGCAAAGGCGATGCGGCTCCCCGAAGTGGAGTGGGTCGGCGTGAAGAAACCCGGATACTTGTGGCCGATCTGCAGGGCCGAGCAGATGCAGATGGATTTCCGCGAGAAGACGGCGCGCGACGATCAGCAGTTCACCGAGTATGTGCAGACGCTGAACGCGGCACTGCAGATGGCATCGGGGCTGGACGACGAACGCAAGGCCCGTCTCGCCGGCAAAGCGCGTGAATGCATGAACCGCATTCTGTCGGCGGTGAACAACAATCCGAATCTTTCCATTTTCAAGTTCAACATCCTGCCGGACAAGTTCAAGGAAGAGTGGGTCGAGCCCACGGACAAGAAGATCAAAGATTTGACGACCAAGAAGAAATAGCCGCCTTTCTTTCGCAAATTGCCCCGAGACGCCGCGGCCTTCGCGGCGTTTTTTCTTTGGATGTCTGCTATCGTCGGGACGCGGCGCGATGCCGCATCGCGAGAGGAAGGACGACGATTGACATCAGCAACCATCGAGTTTGTGCCCCCGGCAACGAGCGTTCCCGCTTCGCTGGATGCCACTTCATGGAGCGCTCTGGAGCCGGTTTTTCACGAGCTGCTTGATCGTCCCCTGCGCTCCCGGGCGGACTTCGATGCGTGGATGATCGACCGGAGCGAACTGGACGCGGCGTGTTCGGAAGCGCAGGCCAATCTGTATATCGCGATGACGTGCGCGACCGAAGACGCCCCGGCGCAGCGGGCGTACGCGGAATTCATCGAGAACATCGTCCCCAAAATAAAGCCGCTCGCGTTTGCGCTGGACAAGAAGCTGACGGCCGAGGCGGAGCGTCTGAGCCTTTCGGATGAGCGGTATGGAGTCGTGATTCGCGACACTGCGGCGGATATCGCGCTTTTTCGTACCGAGAACATCCCGCTCGAGACCGAGCTTTCCAAGTTGAGCCAGAAGTACGATCAGATAATCGGCGCGATGACGGTGTCGTTTGACGGAGGTGAAAAGACGCTGCCTCAGATGGCGGTGTACCAGGAGTCGATCGACCGCTCCGTGCGAGAAAGCGCCTGGCGGAGCGTTGCCGCACGCCGCTTGCAGGACAAAGACGGGATCGACAGCCTGTTCGACACCATGGTCGAAATGCGCGATCGGGTCGCACGCAACGCCGGGTTCGCGGACTTTGTCGGCTACGTCTTCAAGGCGAAGCACCGATTCGATTACACACCGAGGCATTGTTTCGATTTTCATCGTGCCTGCGAGGACGTCGTCGTTCCGATGATCCGGCGCCAGGAGGAGAAGCGCCGGCGCTCGCTCGGCGTCGATGTTCTGCGCCCGTGGGACCTCACCGTCGATGTCAAAGGGCGTGGCCCGCTGCGACCGTTCAGTAACGGCACGGAATTGATGTCCAAGTCGGTCCGGACATTCAACAGGCTCGATCCGCGGTTGGGCTCGATGCTCGCCGAACTCGGAAGCGGAAGCGAAGCACGTGGATCGGCTGATGGCGCCTGCCTCGATCTGGATTCGCGCAAAGGCAAGGCTCCCGGCGGTTATCAGTACGTACGCGACCGCTCGCGCAAGCCGTTCATTTTCATGAATGCCGCAGGTACCGGGCGGGATGTATCGACCATGCTGCACGAAGCGGGGCACGCTTTTCACTCCGTGCTGTCGATTAACGAGCCGCTGCTGGCGTATCGGCACGCGCCGCTAGAGTTCTGCGAGGTCGCGAGCATGAGCATGGAACTGCTGACGCTGCCTCACATCGGCGGACAAGACGGCTTTTATTCCTCGGAGGAAGACCTGGCCCGCGCCCGGCGCCAGCAGATCGAGCGTGCCGTCTATTTGCTCCCCTGGATCGCCACGGTCGATGCGTTCCAGCACTGGATCTATACCAACCCCCGCCATTCGCACGAGCAGAGAATCGAGGAATGGCTGCGCCTCGACACGCGGTTCGGCAGCTCTTGTTCGTGGGAAGGGATCGAGGAGACACGCCGGTACATCTGGCATCGCCAGTCGCACATCTTTTCGGTCCCGTTCTACTACATCGAATACGCGATTGCCCAGCTGGGCGCATTGCAGTTATGGCTGATCGGGCTTGAACGAGGCGAAAAAGCGGCCATCGACCTGTACATCCGGGCGATGACGCTGGGCGGGTCAAGGCCGTTGCCGGCGCTCTTCAGCGCCGCCGGGTTGCGCTTTGATTTTGGACCCGAAACGGTGCGCCGGCTGGTCGACAGGGCCGAAGCCGAACTGGACCGACTCCCAGAATAGCGACGGGCCTCAGGCTACCCCAGCCCGCATAGACGGAACTCGCCCAAGCCCCAGTGGCTGGCGGAACGAAAGAGCAAGCAAGTTGGAATGTCCGTGAACCGATGGACGCGTACCTGCATGGAGGCGGTGCGTATGGGTCCTACCGAAAAATCGTTCAGTCAAGTCAAGGCGATTCTGGGCAAGCTGGATCGCTCGATCGACGAGGTCCGGGCCCGCCGCACGACCGGTGACCACAAGGCGTTCCCCACGCCGGCACCAGTTCCGCCGCCGATGATCACCCCCGCACCGAGGCCCGCTGAGGCTGCAAACCGGCAGAACAGCCCCTACGGGCGCGCGACGCCGCTGCCCTTCGGCGGCTGAACTGTTTCTTTCACCTGATTCGCGATCCAGCGGTCGATGCGTTTCTCGAGCACGCTCAGAGGTAACGCGCCCGCGCCCAGAATCTCATCATGAAAAGCGCGAACATCGAACCGATCACCGAGCGTGTTTTCGGCACGTGATCGCAGCTCGCGGATCTTCAGTTCGCCGATCTTGTACGCGCAGGCTTGACCGGGCCAGCCAATGTAGCGGTCGATCTCGCTCACCGTGTCGAGCTCGGTGCCGGCGCTGTTGGCGAGCATGTAGTCGATCGCCTGCTGGCGCGTCCAGCCCATCGCGTGCATGCCTGTATCAACGACGAGCCTGCAGGCACGCCAGATCTCGTCGCTCAGCCGCCCGAAATAGTCGTACGGGTCGGCGTAGACACCTCGCGCTTCGGGATTCGCTTTCGTGCGCGGACTGTCTCCCATTTCCAGGCCGAGACTTTCGCTGTAGAGCGCCCAGCCTTCCACGTAGGACGTGTACTGGATCTGCGTGCGATACGGATGAAGCCCTTGGAGTTCATCCGCGATCGAGAGCTGAAAGTGATGCCCCGGAACGCTTTCGTGGAGCGAGAGCGACCACATGCCATAGCGCGGGCGCTGGCTGAGGTCGTAGGTGTTCACCATGAAGTAGCCGGGAACGCCGGACTTGATCGAACCGGGGTAGCAGTATGCCGCGGGAGAGCTCGGCGCCGCGAACCGCGGGATGGGCCGCACTCCGTACGAAAGCCTGGGGAGAACACCGAAGAGCCGAGTGAGATCGGGGTCGATGGTCTTGCAAATCACCTTGTAGCCGTCGAGAAGCGATTTCTCGTCGGTGAAGTAGAAGCGCGGATCGGTGCGGAGAAACTCGACGAACTTGGCGAATGGTTCCTCGCCCTGGTACTTGTCCTTCTCGGCCCAGTCGGTCTCGTCGATCACACGCATCATCTCGGCCTTGATCCGCGCGACTTCCTTGAGGCCGATCTCGTGGATCTGCTGGGCCGTCAGATTCGTGGTTGTTTCGCGGCGGAGATTGGATTCGTATGCCGCCAGACCATCGAGCCCCTGCGCGGCGCCGACGCTGTCGCGGCACTTTGGGATGTATTCCTTTTCGAGAAAATCGGCGAGCTCGCGGAACGCGGGCACGACTTGCTCGCGGACGGCTCTCGCGGCGCGGGCCGAGAGCGGATCGTTCGTCGGGCGCGCGCGAAATGGAGCGTAGAACGGAGAGAGCGAAGGATCGGCGATCACATCATCGCCCGCGAGGCCCCGCGTGAGCTCGACGCTCTTGGCGAGAATGACTTTGGGCGGCACGCGGCCCGCGTTCAAGCCGTCACGCATGTTCGCGATGTGCTGCCGGATGAGAACAGGGATTTTTTCGAGACGAGTCGCGTAGTCGGCGAGCAGTGCATCGTTCTGCAGGGGCAACGACAAATAGAGTTGCGGCAGTTCGATGTGCGGACCGGAGAGCGCCGTGATCGGCTGCTGCTCGGAAAGGAAACGCGCGGAATCGAGAGCGACGCCGATCGTGTACTCGAGGAGATCGAGGTCGGTTGCGTCGGCTTCCGCGAGACCGGTGCGATCGAACGCTCTGATGCGAGTGAGGAAGGACCTCAGTTGCCCTCGTTCTTCGGCGATTGCGCCCGCACTCATGTCGCTCAGTTGATCGTTGAATCGCAGGTCTCCCTTGGTGCTCGCCCCCTCGGGACTCGTCCGCATCGTGAAGTCGTAGTATTCATCCAGAAGCGCGAGCACCTTCGGCGAGCGGTCTGCGATTTCGGTGTGTGTCGGCACAAATGCGGGTTTCGTCGCCGGTTCACCCGCGCCGATCGAAGCGTTTCCAAAGCTGACAAAAACAAAGGCGGCAACCGCGACCGCCGCGCGACACCGATCCCGGACGCAAATTCCGTTGTGCATGGCGCGAGTTTACAGGGTGAGGCGTACCCGGATGCGTGCGCCATGGTTGAAGTCGGAACGGTCTTACGAGCCGGCCTCGCCCGGCTCTCGGCGCTTGCCGAGCCCGGTTTCGGGCGTACCATTGCCCCTTGAAATATCGGCCGGATTGTCTGGGGATTGGTGTAACGGTAGCACGAGTGACTCTGACTCACTTAGTCTAGGTTCGAATCCTAGATCCCCAATTTTTCTGCGAGACATTCACGCAGCGTCACGGACAAATCAGCGCGTCGTACCCGGCGACAAACTCCACGAAATCCAGATCATCGGTGAGCGTGTCGCCCGTCAGGTCGCCCGCGGGATTGGTCAATTCGTTGTACGCGCCGGCGAAGATGACGAAGTCCGCGTCATCGACGAAGCCGTCGCTGTTGAAATCGCCCGGGCAGAAGCTCGCCGCGGGAACACAGACGCCCGAATTTCCCGTGGGCAGCGAGTAGTTCAACGTCCAGTTTCCTTCGCTCGCGGTCACAACCAGTTTCAGCGCGATGGGAGTGCCGCACGGATGCGCCGGGTCGATGGCGATCACCGCGGGAAGCATCCCCGCCGCCATACTCCCCTGAGGCATGTCGGGATAGTCCAATTGCGAGAGCAGCACCGTCGCTGTCGGAGTCGTTGTCGAAAGCGTCGCGTGAACGTTGGTGGCGGAAACCAGTCCGCTGCTGAGAACATCAAGGTACACCCGTAGTTTCGACTCGCCGGGCTCGGCGATTCCGTTGCCGTTTCCGTTCGCGAACGCGTCGTCGATCCTGACCGGAGAAACTGATTCGAGCCGGGCCGCGTTCGGTGCGCTCGTGATCGAGAAACTCGCATCCGAAATGTCAAAGTAGATCGCGTTGACCGGCTGCACGCGGATGCGGCAATTGGTCGCCGTTTGCGGGAGCGCCACCGCCTCGACGCCGTCGTTCGGCGTGTCCGAAGCGAGGACGGTCGGGAAAGTGTTGCCGCCGTCCGTCGAAAGCAGAATGTTCACCTTGGTGTGACCAAAGGGAGAAGTCTGCGTGCCGCCGACCAGCCAACGAATCACCGCAGCACCGGACTTCGAAGCGGACGTGTTCGGCTCGGTGATCTTGAACGGTCCGTTCGCGGAGTACGAGCGAATCAGGGCCTCGGTGTAGTTCTGTCCGCCGCCGCCCGCCCGGTTGTCGCGTGCCGTCATCCGAAACCGCATGAACCGAGTCGTCGTCGGCATGATCTCGCCAAGAGAGCCCGACAGATTCCCGGTCAGCACGGTGGAGAGCTTCGGAAAAACTCGCTTGTTCCCGGTTGTGCTCGGCGGGAAGGAGCGGAAGAGCGGACCGTTTCCGGCGTCGCCAGCTGAGAGCGACCGGCGCTGCCCCGTGTCACGCTGCTCCCATGTGAAGGTCAGCGTGTCGCCATCGGGGTCGGTGGCCGAGCCCGTCAGTTCAAAGGGCGTGCCGATCGGGATCGGCGCCTGATTGATCACGGAGGTCTGGGCGGTCGGGAAGCCGTTTCCGGTTGTGATGATCTCCGAGCAGGTGCGCGACGCAGAAAAATCGGTGATCTGCTGCACGCTTCCCTGGCTGTAGTAATTGTCGCGGAAATTCTGCACGTTGTCCGGGCTGCAGGAGCCCGCGTACGACATGATGGTCGATCCGCTGCCGGGCTCGTACGCGGCGCTTCCCGACCACTGCTCGGCCGTGCAAGAACCACCCGCGCCGTTCCAACTGTGCGGCGCGTTGAACTGGTGTCCCATCTCGTGATAGAAGGTCTGCGGATTCGAGAAAGTCGAGAAACTGGAAATGCCGGTCAGCCCGTTGGACTTGTTTCCGGTACACACGACACCGAGATTGGCGACACCGCCTCCGAAACGGGAAAAAACATGTCCGACATCGAAGCTGTTGAGGCCGACGTATGTGCTGAGCACCGTCCCGTTGCTCTGCATCATCTCCGTCCTGCCGGATGTATCAAACGGGTGCGATCCCGTATTGGTAAAGATGATCTGGTCGTTGTCGGCGATCACAATCAGACGGATCGAAAACTCTTTTTCCCAGAGAGCGTTCAGCGCGTTCACGGCGGTGGTCACACCCGAGAGCCCGCCGGCGACCGTTCCGCCGCAGACGTTCACGCACACCTGCGGGTCCATCGAAACGGCAACGCGATAGGTCCGGAGTTTGTCACCGGTCACGGCCGCGACCGCATTCAACGGCGTCTCAACCGGCTCGCCCGTCGTTCCGCATTCCCAACTCGGCGGAACCTGATTCTTCGTGAAGGCGCTCGAATAGACGGCGTCGGCGCCGAGATCAGACGGCGCAACCGAGTAGTCCCCGTCCGGCGAGAGCACGGTCGCGAAGAATCCGAGTTCGTTCAGGCACAGGCGCGCGGTCGCGGCCGGATCATCGATTCCCTGGGCAGAATACGTGCGGATCTGCGGATACTTCGCCGCGAGCGGCGGCTCCATGATCGGAGACTCCACCACTTCGAACGCCTCGATCAGTCCGTCCGGCCGGGGCAGCATCACGATCGGCGCATGCGCGGCTGCCGCAGAAAACTCGAGCGGCGCCTTCGAAAGAACCGCCTGTTGCGCCGCACGATCCAGTCGATACACGGCGCCCGAATCCGGCAGAGTTCTTGCCGCGTTCGCGCGGGCGATATCGGCCGGCGAGGCGAGCGACCAGACGCGTTCGGAATCAGCCCGAACCATCGGAACCACGAGCGAGAAAGACACAACGCCGAGTAACCATCCGCGTGCCATCGATACCTCCGATTGACGGGCAACCTCTCCCAGCATTATGTCAGCAGCGAGCGGTTTTGAGGCGCCCTGTTTCGGTATTTCCGCAAAAAGCAACCGGCCCGTCGGGATTTATCCGGACGGACCGTCGAGCGACACATTCGTGAAGGGCCCGTTAGCGCTCCGTCGCCTTCGCCAAGATTTCCGACTTTCCTTTGTCGTTCATACCCAGGAACTCCTGCTTGCAATCGTCGCAGCAGAACGCGATCGTTTTTCCCTGGTACGACGCCGTCAGATTCGGATCCGCATCGTGGCCTCCGATCGGGCAGGTCGTGTTGACTGGAGCCGAAGACTGCTGATTTCCCCCGGCGACAGGCTTGGCCTTGTCGCCTTCTTTGCACTCGCCGCCTCCCTTGCAGCAAGCTCCCTCGCCTTCGCAGCACTCATCGCCGTCGTCGCATTTCTCGTTGCAAGTGCATCCTGTGACAACCGCGGAAAGTGCGAGGGAAATCGACAGGAGCAAGGCCAATTTCAAGAGAGTCTTCAAGCGCTGTTTCCTTCCGGAATTCCTCGCGGCCAATCGCCGGGGCCTGGGTGAAATCAATCAGAACGCACACATGAATCATAACGCAATCAAAGGCCCGAGGCCCGGAGTGACCGGGCCCCGGACGCTCAAACCGGGTTATCCGCCGCAGGAGCCGGCGGCAGCACACTTCGATTTCTGCTTCTGCGCTCCGGCGCAGCCTGAGCCGGCACAATCGCTGGAAGCGCAGCATCCAGTACTGCAAGAGCAGTCGCTGCACGGGCAGGACGTACCGCAGCAACAGCAGCAGCAATCGGTACCGCTCGCAATCTGCGGCGCCGGCGACAACAGAACGAGCCCGGCGGTTGAAACAGCAAGCAATAGTGCGTTCATATCAAAGTCCTTTCGTGTAGCGGAAGCGCATCGGCTTCCGCTTCGTATTTGAATCGGTGGCTGCGCGCACTGCGCGCGGGCCATTGCAGATACACAACGTGTGAATGCCGCGGCTCTCTAGATCGTCCAGCGGCAGAATCTCTCGCAGGCAAATCGACCCGCGAAATCCGGCGGATGCACCATCGCCGGGACGCTGGCAATTCTGGCTCCGATCCGCTCCGGCATATTCAGCACGGGCGTTAAAACAAACAATCCCGAAAGCCGGAAGAGTTCGAGCACCGGACGCCGCTCCGGGCGCACCGGAACGCGCGGATCTTCGACGGTCAGCGGGCATTCGCAGCAACGTTCGCGCGTCGCGCGAACCGTTTGCCATTCAGCCCCGACCGCCTCATCGGCGAGGTTGGCCGGTTCGCGGCAACAAGTCGCTTCTTCTTCGAACTCGGTCTCAACCTCGCAACATCCGCCTGCTGTCGCGGCGACAAGCGACGCCGGTGCCGCGCACCAAAGCAGCAGCAGCGATTGGAAGAGGAGGCCGAAAATGACCCCGACGCGGACCATTGGCACCATGATACATCGGATTTGTAGAACCTGTTCATTCCGAAATGCCGGAGGCCGCGGTATCGCCCAATAAATGCCTGGATTCCGCGAGGTCCTCGCGGATACCCCTTGCGGCGTCGGGCGAATGGGCCTCGAGCTGGGTTCGAAGCAGATCGGCGTAGCGGCCCTCGAACGCCAGCAGTTGCTGGTGCGTGCCTGTTTCCACGACCCGGCCCTGTTCGAGCACGACGATGAGATCGGCGTGCCGGATGGTGCTCAATCTGTGGGCGATCACGAAGCAGGTGCGGCCCTTCATCAGAACTCCGAGGCTCCGCTGAATAAGCGCCTCGCTTTCGGCGTCGAGGTTGCTCGTGGCCTCGTCCAGAATAAGGATCGCGGGATCCGCGAGTAGCGCCCGCGCGATCGCGAGCCGTTGCTTCTGCCCGCCGCTCAGCCGCACTCCCCGCTCGCCGATCAGCGTCTGATACCCGTGCTCAAGCCTGTCGATGAACTCCGCGGCATTCGCAGATTCCGCCGCACGCTTCACGGCCTGCATGACTTCTTCTTCGGTGACCAAACCGTTGCCGCTGGAGGCCAGCCGACCGTACGCGATGTTCGCCGCGATCGTGCCATCAAACAGAAAAACGTCCTGCTCGACGATTCCCAGCAGCCTGCGGAAGGATCGCACATCGATGTTCTTGAGATCGACGCCGTCGAGCATGATCCGGCCGGCGGGCCATTTGCCGCCGGGTGCTTCCTCATCCGGTACTTCGCAGGGATCAAAGAATCGCGCGATCAGATTGCAGAGTGTGGTCTTGCCGCTGCCGCTGGCGCCGACGAGCGCGACGGTCATACCCGCGCGAATGTCGAGCGAAACATCTTTCAGGACCGCGCGGGGGGCGGGCGTGGCTTGGTCGCCCTTTGCGCCCGAAGACTTGCTCCTGGCCTGCAGAATCGGATACGCGAACGACACGTGCTCGAGCGCAATGTGCCCCCTCACCTTCGCGCGATCGAGCTGGAGTTTGCCCTCCTGTCCGTCGTCGCCGAACTCGCCCGGCTCCGAGAGCACATCGAGAATCCGATCAAATCCCGCGAGATTCGTCTGAACCGCCGTCGCGGTATTGGTCAGCGTCTCGAGCGGGCTGAGCAGCATGAGCAAGTAGCTCGTGAACATCATCACCTCGCCGATGGTGAGGTTGCCGCGGATGACCTGCGTGCCTCCGTAGACCAGCACGCCCGTGCTCGCGACAGGAATGAGCAGCGACCAGACCATCTCCAGGATCCGCGACCACCACCAGACCAGGATCTCCTGGCGCGACATGAGGTGCCCGGCCTTGGTGAATCGGCCGGATTCGGAGAGCTCGCGTGAGAATCCGCGGACCACGCGCATGCCCCCGAACGCCTCGGTGCTGTGCGCATCGATGCTGGTGCGGGTGATCTTGATATCGCGATAGATCGGTCGGATGCGGTTGATCCACGTCCGGTGGCTCAGCCAGACCGCCGGAATGAGCAGCATCCCGCCGACCAGAAGCCGCCAATCAACCAGCGCGAGGATCGCGAGCGTTCCGACAAGCTGGACAATCGCTCGCCAGGGGTTGTAGAGGAGGCTGAAGAGAAGCTCCGCCGCGGCACCGGCATCTTCGCGGAGAATGCTCACGACGCCGCCGGTCTTGAGCTGGTAGATCCGGTGAAGAGGGAGTCTCGACGCGTGCTCGAACACCTGCATCCGCATCGAGGCTTGCACGCGCTTCGTGAGTCGCGTCATCTGCCAGCGTCCCCAAGTCCACACCACGATGTTGATCATCGTGAGAACGACCATGAAGAACCCGAGCACCCACAGCAAACGGACCCGATCGAGTTTTTCGATGGAGCTCCAGTCGATGTTGACGCCTGTCGCCGCGATGAGGCGACGCGCCACCTCGGGTATGCCGGAAGGTCCGGGGTGATCGGTGACGATGTAGTCAATTGTGATCAGCGTGCTCGCGGGCATGAGCAGACCGATGCCGGTCGCGAGCGTGACGGTTCCGAGTGCCGCGACCACCGTCTTGCGATGTTCCCGGATCTGCTTCCAGAACAGCCGAAAGAGCTCAAAGAAGCCGCGCCCTCGCGCTCCCTTGCGCTGCCTCTGGCCGGTCGCCTCCGCCGCGTCGAGCTTGGCCCACGCCGGATCCTTGCGCTTCGTCAGATATTCCTGATAGCGGGAGCGGCTGCTCCGTCGCTGAAACAACATGCACAACAATATGGGGTCGCGCCGCGCTCTGAATTCCACACCCTGCTTGCGGGCTACCTTTCGCCGATGTTCCGTCGATTGGCTCTGCCCACCCTTGCCTGCGTCCTCCTCGCTTCCTGCGCTCAGACGCAACTCGCCGGGAAACAGGGACTTGCCGCAGCGCCGCGCTCATCCCTGAGGGCCGGCGCGGAACCGACGTACAAGCACGTCGTCGCGGCGGATCAGGAAATCGCCTCGCAGGCCGGGCTCGAGATGCTTCAAAGAGGCGGCAATGCGATCGATGCCGCCGTTGCCGCGAGTTTCACGCTTTCGGTTGTTCGGCCCTATTCCTGCGGGATCGGCGGGGGCGGGTTCATGCTCATCCATCTCAAGAAGCATCCGAAGATCGACGGCCTGCCTCGCACCGTCGCCCTCGACTACCGCGAAGTCGCGCCCGCATGGGCAAAGGCTGATTTTTTCGAGACCGATCCGAGGTTGAAGAATGATCCGAGCGCGTCGACGATGGGCGCGCACGCCGTTGCGATCCCGGGCACCGTCGCGGGTCTTCTCGAGGCGCTCGCAACGTACGGGACGCTTCCCCGGGAGACCGTGCTCGCGCCGGCGATCCGTGCCGCCGAAGCGGGCTTCGCCGTGGACGCGGACTACATTCGCGCCACGAATTCACCCAATGTCGCCCGAGGGCTCAAAGACGGCGGCCGTTTCGCTCAGTTTCGCACGATCTACCTTCTGAACGGAACGATCAGAGAGGGCGACATTCTCAAACAGCCCGAACAGGCGCGTGCGCTGAAGCTCATCGCGCGCGACGGCGCGAGCGCGTTCTACAAAGGAGAAATCGCCACCGCGATCCGGCGCGTGCTCGCGGCGGGCGGCGCCGAAGTTTCCGCGATAGAATTGGCCGCGTATCGACCGCGCGAGCTGCCCGCCCTTTCCACGGTATTCCAAGGAAGGCGTGTTTACGCGTTTCCGCCTCCTTCGAGCGGCGGCATCGTGCTGGTGCAGACACTCGGAATGATCGAAGCAAGGCGGAGAGAGTTCGATTCGTTCGAATTCGCCGGCAGTGAACAGATCCATTTTCTTGCCGAGGCTCTAAAGCATTCGTTTGCCGATCGCTCGCGCTTTCTCGCGGACCCGACGTTTGTCAACGTGCCCCTGCTCGCGCTCACGAGCCAGAGCAACACCCGCGAGCTCGCCTCCCGCATCGACATGACGCGCACGCAGCCGATTGATTCGTACGGAAGCCATCTGCCGCAGAACGACAACAAAGCAACAAGCGACGCCGGCACAAGCCATCTGAGTGCCGTCGATTCCTGGGGAAACGCTGTCGCCTGCACCGAAACGATCAATCTGAGTTTCGGGTCTCTTGTTTGTGTCCCCGGCTTCGGCTTCCTGCTGAACGATCAGATGGACGATTTCACGACCCGCCGCGGCAAACCGAACGCCTTTGGACTCCGGCAAGACGAGCGCAATCTCCCGGCTCCCGGCAAGCAGCCGCTCTCGAGCATGTGCCCCACCATCGTGCTCGCGGGTGAGTCCACATCTTCGCCGGTTGAACTCGTCGTTGGCGGATCGGGCGGGCCATGGATCATCACCGGAACGCTGCAGGTTCTGCTCGATTGCGTGACCTATGGAATCCCGGCGTCGAAGGCGGTCGCGCAGCCTCGCATTCACCATCAGTGGATGCCCAACGTGCTGCGTATCGAACCGGAGATCGCCGATTCGCACGAGCGCGCGGGAGCGAAAGAGCAAACGGTGCGCGCCGGACTCGAATCTCGCGGACATGAACTCAATCTCGGAAAATCCGAGTGCGTTATCCAGGTCATCCGGAAATCCCCCATCGCTCCCGGACGCTACGAAGCGGGAAGTGATCCGAGAAAGGGCGGCAAGCCCGCCGGCGAATGAGCACCTCGCTTCAAACTTCGGCCGGACCTCGAAGCGCAGTTGTCGATCGATTCGCGATCGCCGCGGGGGATATCAAACTCTCTCACTCGATTTTCGCGATGCCGTTCGCGCTCCTCGCCGCGTTCCTCGCTCGCCCGCACGAAATGCCCTGGCTCCGATTCGGCGTCGCCCTGGGGCTGGTCGTGGTCTGCATGTTTCTTGCACGAAGTTGGGCCATGCTGATCAACCGGCTCGCGGATCGCACGCTCGATGCGCAGAATCCCCGCACAGCTCGGCGCGCCTTTGCTTCGGGCCGGCTTTCTCCGCGTTTCGGCACGGCGCTCACGCTGTCGCTTGGTGCTCTCTTCGTCATGACGACCGCGATCTTTTGGCTTGCGTTCGCGAATCCGTGGCCGCTCGTGCTTTCGATTCCTGTGCTTCTCTGGATCGGGCTCTACTCCTTCACCAAGCGATTCACTTGGGCCTGCCACCTCTTTCTCGGGACCTCGCTCGCGGCATCGCCGCTCGCCGCCGCAATCGCAATCGAACCTGCCGCGCTCGGACTTCCCGCGGCGGCCTCCGGCCCTGTTGCAGCCGACTCGGGCGCCGCACTCTGGTTTCTCGCCGCGATGGTGACGCTGTGGGTTGCCGGCTTCGACATCATCTACTCGCTGCAGGATGTGGACGAAGACCGGCGCCAACGCCTGTTCAGCATTCCATCGCGACTCGGGGTGCGCACGGCCATTTGGATCAGCCGCGCGCTGCACGGCCTCGCCGTCGTTTGTCTGATCGAGGCGTGGCGATTCGATCCCCGGCTTGGTCCAGCATTCGGAGGCGGAATCGCCCTGGTTGCAGCGCTTCTCATCGTCGAGCATCTGATTCTCGCGCGACGGGGGAAAGCCGGTCTCGATGCCGCGTTCTTCACCATGAACAGCCTCGTGAGCCTCGTGGTGGGCGGCTTGGGTATCGCGGACACCGCGATTTAGTTATCGGACGATCGAATTCCGGCACGATCTCTCGGCGACTCGGAAAAACTCGTTCCGGGTGTCGCATCGGTGAAATGGCTGAGGTTCAGGTTCGATAAATACAACGCACGAATGCGCCAAGGACTGAAGTTCGATGCAGCCTTCGCGCCTTCGCACGCGGAAAGGGAATTGAACGCCGAGGAATCTCTCGAGCGAACCACAAAGGGTGCTGATGCTGAGGCCTTTGATCGCCGGCTTGCTGTTGTTGTCTCTCCGCACGGTGTGCGCCGGCGCTGTCGGCAGCGCGGTTGTCACTCCGGACAACGCAAACCTGCTGATCATCAGCGTGAATCCGTCATCGGGATCGCTGACGGCGTTCGCAACCAAGCCGGCGGGACGCTGGCTCGATCTCAGCGACGATGTGGACTCTTCAACGATCGGTTTGCTGCGCCACGCCATGCAGATTGGGTCAGAGGTCTGGGTCAGCGATCAGACGTCGAATTCGATCTATCGCTTTTCAGCCGAGGTCGAGCATCCCAGGTTTCTCGGAACGATTTCCAGCGTCAACAACCCGCGGGGCATGTGCGTTGTCAATGGAGAGGTCTGGGTTGCGAGCGGAAACATCGGTAGCGGCGGCGGCGTCGTGCGCCTCGGCTCGGCGGGAAACTTCCTCGCCTCGTTTTCCGCCGAGGATCCCTTTGCGGTTTACTCGCTGAACACCGACTGGATCGTCACCTCCAACATTCAGCAAAACCGGCTCGACCGTTTCCAGTCGTCGGGATCGATCGGCGCGGCCGGCGGAGTCTGGAGCGGATCGAGCCTCATTGATTTCCCGATGCAGATCGGGCGCTGGAACGAAAGCGGACAGGACCGGATTGTCGCGGTCGGATTCACGGGCGCATTTCCGGGCCTCTATGTCTACAACGCTTCGAACGGCGCGTTCGTGAAGCGCCTCTCGACGATCATCCTGCTCCCCGACATCACCGTGACGAATCCCCGGGGCTTCTCCCCGATCGGAACCGGTGAGCTGCTGTGGACCGCTTCTCAGGGAATCTTCGCGCTCAACCCGGCGAACGGATCGAGCCGCGTGATCTACACCGGCGACAATTTCAGTTGCGGATACTTGGGCTACGTCGACTTCCAGAAATACTGTGCCGGTGACATTAACAACGACGCGCTCGTGGACGATGCGGATTTTTCACTCTTCGTCGTGGCGTATAACCAGTTGGTCTGCCCCACGCTCGAGAACGGATATCCCGAGGGGTGTCCTTCCGACCTGAACGGCGACGGCTTCGTCGATGATCAGGATTTTCTGATCTTCGTCACCGCGTACAACACGCTTATTTGCCCGTAACCGTCCGGACGCGAGGATTGTCTTGCTTCATTCGGCGCGTGCCGGTACGCTCGGTGTTTCAATCACACGGAGCGAGGCGTGATGCGATCCCGAATTCGAGTTGTGGCCGCCGCGGCGGGGTGTGTCTTGATCGCCGGCGGGGCCAGCGCTCAATCCAAGGTTCAATTCACGTATCTCTGGCATCTCGAGCAGCCAATCTACTGGCCCGATCAGCAGGTATCCGGATTCGATCGCTACGAGCGCGCCCAGGAATCGCGCACGCACAAAGCGTCGGGCGCTGCGCATCCCGAAAACAACCTCGACGAAATCTTCGGTTCGGACGATCGAAAGGCCGTGTATCAGTATCGCACGCGCGACTGCGTGAACGCGATCTGCTGGACGCAGCGCGGCGGGGCGCAACTCACGTACTCCGGCGGGCTGATCGAGAACATCATGTCGCTCGGCGGAGCAAGCCAGCTCGGCTATTCGCCATCATGGATGAACTCCATCCGCGAGGCGCGAGGCTGGACGACGATCAGCGGAAAGCCGCGCCTCGATGTCGTCGTCTTCCCGTTCCATCATGCGCTCATGCCGCTCGTGGATGAAAACACCATGCGAAAGCAGGTGCAGGCGTACAAGCGCATCTACGCCGACGCGTGGGGCAGCGCGGTCCCGGTTTCTCGCGGCTTTTTCCCCAGCGAAATGGCGTTTTCCACCCGCATGATCGGCGTGCTCGCGAGCGAGAACATCGCGTGGTCGGTCGTGAGCGCGGAAAAAATCGCCCGTGCGCAGCCCGACTTTCCGGTGGTTTTCGGCTCCGGCGGCATCAACTGCGACCCGCCGAACAAATCCGATCAGATCAACCCGGCGAATTCGACGCTCATCAACGCGTGGTACCGGCAATCGATCTCGCGGGGTTGTTCGCCCGTCGAATCGCCCTTCTCGCTCCTTCCGCACCGCGCGAAATCCGTCGATCCGAACACAGGTACGGAGTCGTCGATCATCGTCGTGCCCTCATCGCAGGGTCTCTCTTGGCGCGACGGCTACTCGCCTTTAGGGACCAGCGACTTCGCAAATCTCGCGTCGCTCAACACCGGATCGCGGCCGCTGCTCATCACGCTCGCGCACGACGGCGACAACGCCTGGGGAGGTGGGTATTCGTACTACATGGAGGCGACGCCGAATCTCGTCTCGACCGCGAACGGCATATACCCGGCGACCACGATCGAGCAGTATCTGAGCGACTATCCGGTCGGCGCGAACGACTTCGTGCATGTGGAAGACGGAGCATGGGTGAATGCCGACGGGGACTTCGGTGCGCCGCAGTTCATCAATTGGAACTGGCCGCTCGTGAATGCGCAGGGCAACATCGATGTCGCGGGCGGCTGGGCGGAGGATGCTCGCAATTGGGCGGTCATCACCGCGATGCAGAACCGGGTTGAAACCGCGGAAGCGATCACGCTTGCGCGTCCGGTGTCATACCCGACGCACGGCGGCACGAACGGCGCGCCGCTCGACGTGGGCCGCATCGTCTACCCCGACAACGCAACGCTCCCCGCCGAACGCGCCTGGCATTACTTCATGGGCGCGCTCAACAGCGGCTACATGTACTACGGCACATCGCTCGACATGGAAGTGAAGCCGACCATCGCGTGCAACAACGCGGCGCGCCTTGCCGATCCGGTGATCGCGAGCGCCGGTCCGAGCGGCGACACGATCGCACCCACCATCTGGATTCCGCAGCGGACTCCGTGGAACCCAGGCTCGACCAACTTCGGCCCGCAGCACAAGTACCAGCAAGTCGTCAACAACGGCGACTTCGACATCTGGACCTTCGCCTACGACGCCAGCGGAATCCCGGACGGCAGCGTCATTCTGAAATACCGCTTCGACAACGACGGCGTGAATCCGCTGTCTTCCAGCCAGAACGAGACCTACGCCGGTGGCAGCGAAGTCGGCGCGTGGCAATCGGTGACGATGACCAAGCGCGTCTTCCCCGCGGGCAATTTCTTCAACGATCCCGGCATCAACTTCTTCGTTATGCCGCAGTACGTCGCGGACGAGTACCACACCCGCCTCACCGGAATCCGCAGCAAACTCGTCGACTACTACATCGAAGCGACCGACGCCCGCGGCAACATCAAGAAATCCCCGATCCAGCACGTCTGGGTCGGCGACGGCGCCGGCGCTTCCGGCGGCGGCGGCGACACCGTCGTGATCTCGCCGTCGAGCCCGATTGCCGGCCAGAATGTGACGATCACCTACGACTCCGCCGGTCGCCCGCTCGCGGGCGCGAGCAACGTCGCACTCTACTGGGGCATCAACCAGTGGACGCCCGTGCAGCCCGCGGTGCAGATGGCGTCCGGACCGGGCGCCGGAAAGTGGAATGTGACGATTTCGCTTCCGCCAAACGCGACCCAACTCGACATGGTCTTCAACAACGCGTTGCTCCCCGGAAGCGCCACGATCTGGGACAACAATGCATCGCAGGATTGGCACTTTCCTGTGAGCGGCGGACAACCGGTTGATACGTGGAGCGTCACCGGCGTGCGCGATCCCGCCTCGACGCTCATCGCGACGAGCGCCAGCAACAACATCAATCTGTGGGCCGGACTCAAGGGCGACATTTTCTACATGGCGACACAGGCCGCGGCGGGAAACAACGATCGGTTCCTCCTGCTCTCCGGCGCTTCCGGCCCCGGCTCGCTGCAGAATGCGATGTGGGGAAAAGGCGGGCAAGTGGGCGCCTGGGCTTCCTTCGTCGGCAACGAGAGCAGCAACGGGTACAACGCTTGGTTTGATGTTCCCAGCGGCAACATCACACAGAACGCGGCGACGAACAACGGCGGCGTGTTGTCCGCAACAATCGACCTGAAAAAGCGATTCGGAGGCGGAACAGCCCTTCCGGCGAAAGTCTTCGTCGCCGTCGGTACCTACCCCACCCCTGACGCAACGATGCCGATCGGCGCGGACTGCATCCCGGGTGCCGTCGGAAACAATCTGCCGAACGCAGTCGAGATCAAGCTCTGCCGATTCGCGAACCCGCGCTCGCCGCAAGGCTGCTGCCCGAGCGACTTGACCAACGACGGCTTCGTGGACGATGCCGACTTTGTGATCTTCGCCGGGTTCTACGACCAGCTCATCATGCCCGGCAACTACCAAGGGGCTGATCTCACCGGCGACGCTCAATGCGACGACTCAGATTTTGTCGTCTTTGCCGCGGCATACAACGAATTGCTCTGCCCCTGAGCCCGAAAACTAGCTGTGCTCTTGAGCCGCCGCAATAGTAGAGCCCGACTTGCGTTCTCCGATTGCTAATTCCGCGTTCCACGGGATCGGAGATCACGCGTATGAATCGTTTTCTGCTTTCCGCTTACTCTGCCGCCACGCTCTGTTCAGCTGCAATCGCACAGCTTCCCACCTTCAACGAAGTCGTGTTCGCCACCGTTCAGCGTGACAATGGAACGGCGATGCAGCTTCACATCGATATCTATTGGAACAACAACATCGCTCCGGGTTCGCCCTCGCCGTGCGTCGTCTGGATTCACGGCGGCGCGTGGATCGGCGGCACGCACAACAATGTTCCTGCCGGTGCGAAAGCTCTCCTTCAGAGCGGCTTCGTCGTTGCCAGTGTCGAATACCGCCTGAGTTCCGACGCGATTTTTCCGGCGCAAATACTCGACGTGAAGGGAGCGATCCGATTTCTCAAGCGCAATTCGGCAACATTCCGCATCGATCCCGCTCGGATCGCGACCTGGGGCAGCAGCGCGGGCGGGCATCTCTCGGCGCTCGCGCTCACAAGCAACAACGTGTTCGAACTCGAAGGATTTGTCGGCGGCACCGGCCCGTTTGCAACGATCCGCACCGCCGTGGATTACTTCGGGCCCACCGATCTGTTGAACATGAATCCGGATGTCGTCACGCCCCCGGGTTCGACGACGGATCACGACGCGCCGAGTTCCGGAGAGTCTCTACTCATCGGTTTCGGCCAGCCCGGCGAGGGCGTCGGCGTGCTCCGGGCGAATCAGAACAATCCCGCCTCACCTTTCCCGGAGAAGATGCGTCTCATCACGCTGGCAAATCCCATCTCGCACGTGAATGCGCGCGATCGACGCATCTTCATCGCCCACGGCACGGTCGATACTTCCGTCCCGATCAAGCAGAGCCAGAAACTCTTTGACTCGCTTTCCGCGGCAAACGCATCGCCAACGTTTCTTCCCGTTCCGGGGGCGGGTCATGGCGACCTCGGCGCGCAGACCGACCAGGCGGCACGCGAATTCCTCATCGCCGAGCTCACTCGCTGCTTTCAAGACATGAATCGCGACGGCATCGTCGATGACGGCGACTTCGTGCGATTCGCGTTCAGCTACGACGCATTGCTGGACGTCGGAGGAGATTTCAACGGCGACGGTGTTACCGACGACGACGATTTCGTTCTCTTTGTCTCGGCGTACGACAAGCTCGGCTGCAATTGACCGCGGGTCGATCGATCACTTCAGCAGACGCTCGAGATAGTGGATATCGACGCCGCCCTGGCGGAAATCGGTGTTCTCGACGAGGCGCTGGTGCAGCGGGATCGTCGTTTTGATCGGGCCGACCGTGAACTCGCGGAGTGCGCGAGCGGTTCGGTCGAGCGCCTTTTCGCGCGACTCCGCGTGCACGATGAGCTTTGCGACCATGCTGTCATAATTGGGCGGAACGACATACCCGCTCACCACGTGCGTATCCATGCGCACGCCGGGGCCGCCCGGTGGCTCCCACTGCGCGATCTTCCCGGCGCTCGGCCGGAAACCCTGCGCCGGGTCTTCGGCGCAGATGCGGCACTCGATCGCGTGGCCGTTGATCTTTATATCGCTCTGCTTGAACGGAATCTTCTCGCCCGCGGCGATCGCGATCGACATCTTGACGATGTCCACACCGGTGATCAACTCCGTCACCGGGTGTTCGACCTGCACGCGGGTGTTGACCTCCAGCATGTAGAAGTCGCCCTTGTCATCGAGCAGAAACTCGCAGGTCGCGGCGCCGGCGTATTTCACGCTCTTGATCATCTTCGCGGCGGACTCGGCCACTTTCTGGAGCTTGGCGCGATCGACATTCGGCGCCGGCGCTTCCTCGATCACTTTCTGGTGCCGGCGCTGAAGCGAGCAATCGCGCTCCCAGAGATACACGGCGTTGCCGTGCTTGTCGCCGAGCATCTGGATCTCGACGTGGCGTGCTCTTTCGAGATATTTCTCGATGAAGACGGCGCCGTTGCCGAATGCCGCGGCGGCTTCCTGGCTCGCGACCCGCAGCATCGAACGGAGCGAGACCTCGTTGTGGCAAACCTTCATGCCGCGCCCGCCGCCGCCGGCGGATGCCTTGATGATCACCGGGAAACCGATCTCGTTTGCAATGCGGACCGCTTCTTCTTCGTCTTCGATCGCCTCCGGCGAGCCCGGGAACACCGGAACACCGTTAGCCTTTGCCGTCTTTTTGCAATCGACCTTGTCGCCGAGCGCCTGCATCGCTTCGGGGCTCGGCCCGATGAACTCGATCTTGCAATCCCGGCACGCCTGGCTGAAATCGGGTCGCTCGGACAGGAATCCGTATCCGGGATGAATCGCGTCGACGTCCGCGATCTCCGCTGCGCTCAGGATGCGTGAGATGTTGAGATAGCTTTCCTTCGCGGGGCCGGGGCCGATGCAGATCGCACGATCGGCGAGTTTGAGGTACGGCGCATCCTTGTCCGCGGTGGAATAGACGCAGATGGCCTCGACACCCATCTCGCGGCAGGCGCGCATGATGCGGAGAGCGATTTCTCCTCGATTGGCAATGAGTACTCGTTTGAACATGCGGAAGAGCGAGCGGTCGGGACAGGGCACAAGATTCGGTCAGGCTTGTTGTCACTAGTGCCCAGTGCCTAGTGCCAAGTGCCTTGCCGCATCAGGCCGGACGCACAAGGAAAAGCTTCTGCCCGAACTCGACGGCTTCGCCGCTCTTGACGAGCACACGCTCGATGGTCCCGCCTTTTTCCGCTTTGATCTCGTTGAAGACCTTCATCGCTTCGATGAGGCAAACGACGGTGGCGGGCGACACCTTTGCGCCGGCGGTGACGAACGGCGCCGAATCCGGGTTGGCGGCGGAATAAAACGTCCCGACCATCGGCGATTCGATCGCGATGAGCCCGGCGTCACTCGATATCGCCGGTGCGGGTGCACTCGCGGATGATGCCACCGGAGCGGAGGGCGCTGAGGCGGCCGCTGCGGGTGCGTGCGGCGCGTACATCATCGGCACGGAAGCGACCGGAGGTTGCCCGCGGCGAATCGTCACCGTTTCCTTGTCATCCTGAAGATCGATCTCCGTCAGGTCGTTGTCGACCATGAGCTTGATCAGATCCTTGAGCTTGTTGGGGTCAATCATGGTGATTCCAGTCGATCGAAGAGTCGGAGCGGTCCCGATCGTCTCATCGAAGTGTTGCCCAGTCCATCGTCATGGGAAGCGAGCAAAGGTTCTGCGATCCGTTTTCCTGCACGACATAGTCGTTTTCCAGGCGCACGCCGCCCACGCCGGGAAGATAGATCCCCGGTTCGACCGTGCAGACGTGCCCGACCTCCAGCTTTGTGCCGGCGAGCATGTGCGAGAGACGCGGCTCTTCGTGCGTCTGAAGCCCGATGCCGTGGCCGAGGCCGTGCCCGAAATTTTCGCCGAACCCGGCGTCGGTGATGAAATCGCGGGCGATCTTGTCGATTTCTGAAGTGGATTTCCCCGGGGCGATCGCCGCGGCGGCGCGCTGGTGCGCTTCGAGGACGATCTGGTAGACCTCGGCGATTTGCTTGGGCCACTTGCCGAGCGAAAACGTGCGGGTCATGTCGCTGTGATAGCCCTGCCAGATCGCGCCCCAGTCGATCAGCACCGGCTGATTCGCCGCGAGCTTCGTCGAGCCGGGGCGGTAGTGCGCCATGCTCCCGTTCGCGCGAGCCGCAACGATCGTCTCGAAGCTCGGCTTGCTCGAGCCGCGGTTCTTCATCTCTGCTTCGAGGCGGGCGGCCACTTCGAGTTCGGTCAAGCCCGGCTCGAGAGTCGGCAGGACCGCCTTGAGCGCATCTTCCTGAATCTTTACGGCCTTGCGGATGAGCGCGACCTCGGCCTGATCCTTCACGGCGCGCATCTTCATCACAAGACCAAGGGTTGCGGCAACGCGCTTGGTTCCGATGCGCTTGGCCAGCTGATCTCGCTCCGCGACCGTCATGATCTCGGCCTGAATGCCGACGCGCAGCACGTTCTCACCCGCAAGCAATTCGCCGATCGCCTCGCCCATCGATCGCTTGCGGATCACGATCTCGCACAACTCGCTGAATTCGCTCACTTCTTCCTGATAGCGAAAGTCGCTGACAAGGACCGGTCGCCCCGGGCCCAAGATCAGGTAGCTGTCGCCCCCGAGAAATCCGGTCAGGTAGCCGACATCCAGCGGATTGGTGACGAGCAGGTGGGAAAGCTCGAGCCCGCCCATCGCTTCGCGGAGCCGCTTCATCCGCTTTCCGAAGAACCCACCCTGCGCCTCTTCCTGGCCGGGAATGGTCGCTTGCTTGGCTCGGGTCGGTTTGGATGGGCCCGGGCGTTTACCGGCAAGGGCCTGCGGAGGGAAGATAGACATAGGGACTCGGATGATACTCTGAAGCCTCTCCGGATGCGACTCTGAGCGGAGCGCTCGGGAGTTGATCGGGCTTGGAGGCGCCGGAAGCGGCCGCGATGAAGGATCGTCCGGGTGTCATTCTGGTCGCTGCGGCACTTCTTTGCTTCGCCCTTTTTGCTGTCGGCGGACCTGTCGTTTGGGCCGGGGCCTCGGCACTGCGCGAAACGAACCTCTTTGCTCCCCTCAAAACGGATCCCGGGCAGATCGTTTCGAACACCCCGTCCGAAACGTTCGAACTCCACTTTTTCTCGTGGTCACTGACACTTCAGACGATCGCAACCGCATTGGGAATCGGGCTTTGCTCGACAGTGCTCGGATGGCCCCTTGCGTGGCTTCTCCGGATGCGTGGGTGGAGGTTTCTGCCGCTGGTCGCCACTCCCCTGCTGCTCCCAAATTACCTCGCATTCGGCGCGTACAACCTGCTCCGCGCGCCCGGAACGATTCTGGGCGACTGGCTGGAAAGGGCCGCAAGGGGAGATTCGGGCTGGATTCCGGTCTTCGCGGGCAAGGCGCTTGCCGCGGCATCGCTGAGCCTCTGGGCCGCCCCACTCGCCGGGATCACGCTCTCAATTTGGCTCGCCCGGATCGAAACTTCCACGTTGGAGCAACTGACGCTTGATTCTCCGGGGAAGGCGAAGTGGTTCCTCGAGCGCGTCCGGCTCGGCGCACCGGGAATTCTCGCGGCGATCACCATTGTCACGCTTCTCATGCTCGGGTCGGTGATCCCGTTGCACGTCGCACGGCTCGAGACACTTACGATCCGCGTTTGGCTGGCCATGGACTTGCTGCCTCAAGATCGGCAGTGGCGCGCCTGGATCACAGCGTGGCCGATGCTTCTGTTCGCGCTCATTGGTGCGTGGCTTTTCTGGCGGCTTTCCTGGCGAGATCGGCCCGATGTCGAACTCCGGACCGATGTTCGGCCCGAGTCGGTCCGTGGGCATTCCCTTCTTGGAGCGATTGGGATCTTCGCGCTGGGTGCGCTCGTGCCCCTCGGCCTGTTTGCTGTTCACCTCGCTTCGGCGGGCGGACTCCTCGGCTTCGTCCGGATCTACGCCGATCAATTGATCAACAGCGCCGAAATCGCAACGAGCACCGGCGTTGCGGCTGTGCTTCTCATGCTCGCTGCCTGGATCGGAATGCTTTCGGGCCCATTCTCGCGCCGATTGGTGCGGCTTTCTCTCTTCGTGTTTGCTTTTGGCGCGCTGGCGCCGGGAATCATGATCGGTGTCTGGCTCGCGGCATTCGTTCGGCGCGTTTACCCGGCTCTCGAGGACTCGGCGGCCATCCTCGCAATCGCGCACCTCGTCCGATTCGGAATCGTCCCGATCGCGCTGGGATGCTGGCTCGCTTCGGGAGAAGCGCGTGAGCAAACCGATCAGCGCCGGTTGGATGGCGCAACGGGCGTCTTGGGTCTGCTTAAAGCGGCGATCGCGGGCAATTGGGCGGCACTCGGTGCCGGAGGGGCGATTGTCGCGATCCTCAGCTTTCATGAGATCGAATGTTCGATCGAACTACAACCGCCCGGCGTTGACACATTTGCGCGGGCGATACTCAATCAACTCCACTTTGCAAGAACGCAGGAATTGTCCGCCGCCGGACTGATCCTGCTGGGGGTCGGACTTGTCATCGGGGGTGTCACACTGTGGTTCCTCAGCCGGAGCGCCCGATTCTCCCGCCCGAATCCTCCATCGTGAGGCAGTGAAGCCTGTTTCTGGAACCACAGGTTGGGGAATCCGAACAACACCCGACGGGTTTTCGTAGGATGGGGCCGCATGAACCGAAGGTGCGCGACAGCGCTGGTGCTTCTCACTGCTTCGGTTGCACTGTCGCTTGAATCTTGTGGCGACTCTACTTCCTCTGTCGCGAGTGCCCTGCCGGTGTCTCGCACGATCGGCGAAGTCGGGATCAGCCCGGGGCAATTCGCGTTTCCGCGTTGTCTTGACAGCGATCACCGCTCGATCTGGGTAATCGATAAGGCGGCACGGGTTCAAAGGCTGGATGCCGACACGGGTCGCGCGATCAGCGGATGGCGCATGCCCGAGTTTGCCGCGGGAAAGCCGACTGGGATTTGCGTCTTCGATCCGACGGGCGACGACAAGGACGAGACGCTCTTCATACCGGACACACATTACCACCGCGTGCAGATCTACAAGCCGGGCGCGGATGGAACCACCGAAAACGCGCCCGTCGCGAGTTTCGGAGCGTACGGAACGGGTGCGGGACAATTCATCTATCTGACCGATGTCGCGGTCCTGCCGGGAAAAGACGGACGGACGGTGTCGCGTCTCTATGTGAGCGAGTACGGAGGCAACGACCGCATCTCGATCTACGAACCCGACGGCTCGGGTAACTTTTCGTTCGTGCGTTCGTTCGGCGAATTCGGCGACAGCGCGGACCCGAAAAAGATTCAATTCAGCAGGCCGCAGTCGATGGAAGTTGATGTTGCCCGCCGGCGGCTGGTCGTGACCGACGCGTGCAACCATCGCATCGGCGTCTTCACGCTCGACGGCGAACTGATCCACTGGATTCCGGGGAGTGATGCGCTCACGGCGGACAAGACCGCGTTGCACGATCATTCCGAGCTCTTCCGATATCCGTACGGGCTGGTTCTGCTGAGCGACGGGAGCGCCCTGATCAGCGAGCAGGGCGCGGCGCGCATCACGCGCGTCGATCTTGAATCCGGCAAAGTTCTCGAGCGAACCGGCAAGCCGGGCCGGGGCGACGGAGAACTTATCACGCCATGGGGCGTGACGGTTCACAACGCCGACGCGTTCGCGCTCGATTCGGGCAACAACCGCGTGCTTTGTTTCCGTGCGCCGCTCGATCGCCTCGCGCATCCGAATCATGTGGCGGCGGCGCCGAATTCCCGCCAGCGTGAGGGCAACCCATGACTCCCACGCTGGGCGCCCTGGTGGTCGGCCCTGTTCAATTCGATTCGCCGGGATGGCTCGCCGTCGGCGCCGTGCTTGCCGCGCTTTCGGTCCTGATGGCCGTTCGCAGCATCGCCGGGCTCGGCCCGGTTGCGCGGTGGGTTTCGCTCGGCGCACGCGTACTCCTGCTGCTGCTGTTGTTCGCGACGCTCGCGGAGCCGCAGCTCCGGCGCGTGGGAAAAGGCGTCGCGATTCTCAATGTTCTTGACGCGAGCCAATCGGTGCCCGCCGACCTTCAGAATCGGGTCGATCGATTCCTCGAGCACGCGCGCGAGCTCGACCCGCGCGAAGACGATCGGATGGGGACGATTACGGTCGGACGCACCGCGATTGTGCAGCAGCTTCCGAGCAAGACAAACAAAGTCGTCGAGCGTCAGAACGTGGGCGCGGCAGACGCGACGAATCTTGCTTCGGGCGTGCGGATGGCGCTCGCGCTGCCTGTCGATGACGCGGCGCGGCGAATCGTGCTCGCGACGGACGGCAACGAGACGGAAGATTCGCTGATCAGTGCCGCCGAGGCGGCCCGCGCCGCGGGCGTTCCGATCGATGTCTTGCCGTTGCGTTTCCGCTACGACAGCGAAGTGCTTGTGGACCGGCTTGTCGCGCCCGCAACGGCGCGTCAAGGCGAAACGATGAGCCTGCGCGCGGTGATCCAGTCCACCAAGGCCGTCAGCGGCAAGCTGGTCATCACACTCAACGGGCAGCCCATCGATCTTTCCGGCAACGGCTCGATGCTCGGAATGGACATCGATCTCAAACCGGGGTCGAACGTATTCACAGTTCCGGTAATCGCGCCGCGCCACGGCGCACAGGAATTTCGGGCGATCTTCGAACCGCACTTGTCCGGGGGTCGACCGGAGGGAGACACGGTCCTCGAAAACAACGTCGCCAGCGCGGTCACGTTCGTCAGCGGCGAGGGCCGCGTGCTGGTGATTTCTTCGAGCGAGAAGGAATCGACGGAACTGGTCGCGGTCCTCAACAAGTCGGGGATCCGAACGGAGGAGGTTACGCCGGAGGCCGCGCCGCGCACGCTCACCGAGTGGAGCGCGTTCGACGCGGTCGTTCTCGTCAATCAGCCCGCGTTCAATTTCAGCCTTGCCCAGCAGGAAGAACTGAAGCGTTACGTCCAAGATTCCGGCGGCGGGCTTGTCATGACCGGAGGCCCCGACGCACTCGGCGCGGGAGGCTGGATCGGATCACCGGTGGAAGATGCGCTCCCGGTCCGGCTCGATCCGCCCCAGAAACGCCAGCTTCCGAAGGGCGCGCTCGTCATCATCACGCACTCGGTCGAGATGCCCAACGGCGTCTACTACGGAAAGCAAACGGCGATCGCCGCGATCTCGGCGCTCTCGCGGCTCGACCTCGCCGGCCTCATCGAATACAACCCGATGTACAGCACGGACTGGGCGTACCCGCTGCGCGAGGTGGGCGACGGCTCGGCGATCAAGCGTGCGGTGAACAACCTTGTGTTCGGCGACATGCCCGATTTCACGCCGGTTGTGCGCCTGGCCTATCAGGGACTCGTCAAGGCCAACGCGGGCCAGAAGCATGTCATCATCATTTCGGACGGCGATCCGCAGCCGCCGCCCGTTTCTTTATTGCAGGATTACGTCAACGCCAAAATCACGATCTCGACTGTCGGCGTCTTCCCGCATTCTGGAATGGACACGCGGAAGATGTCGGACATGGCGAAGTTCACGGGCGGCCGCCACTACGACGTGAACACGCAGCAGGCGCTCGCGACGCTGCCGCAGATTTTCACGAAAGAAGCGCAGACCGTGAAGCGCCCGCTGATCTGGGAAGGCGATCCATTCTCCCCGACGATCGCGGGCGGAGTTCTTGACACGCTTCGTGGCGTGAAGTCGGTTCCTCCGGTGCACGGATATGTCGTTGCCGCGGACCGCGAGGGACTCTCGCAAGTCACGCTGCGCGGCAAAGAAAACGACGCGATCGGCGCGCAGTGGCAGTTCGGCCTCGGGCGCAGCATCGTTTTCGCGAGCGATGTCAGCACGCGCTGGGCGGGCGACTGGGTTTCGTGGCCCGGGTTCAAGAGTTTCTGGGAGCAGCAGATCCGCTGGGCGATGAGGCCGAGCGGTTCGCCCAATGTGCGCGTGACCACGGAAGTGCAGGGCGCCAATGCGCGGATCTTTATTGATGCGCTCGATACCAAGGGCGAACGGCTGAACTTTGCCGCGTTCCGCGGGCGCATCGCGATGCCCGACGGCACGAGCCAATCGGTCGATATCCGGCAGGTCGGGCCGGGGCGCTATGAGGGCGTCGTCAAGAATCCGCCGCCGGGCACCTCAATCGTCGGGCTTGTGTACGCCGCGCCCGGTGATAACGGCCAGATCGAGGGATCGGTGCAGGCCGCGATCAATCGCCCGTTCGCGGATGAATTCCGCGTGCTGGAAGACAACTTCGCTTTGCTTGAACAAGTACGGTCGATCACAGGCGGGCGGCTTCTGACAGACGACCCAACGAAGAACGATCTCTGGTCGCGCGAAGGTTTGAAGATGCCGGTGGCGCTGCGCCCGATCTGGAGTTGGCTCGCGCTCGCCGCGGCAGCAGTATTCCTGGTCGATGTCGGTGTGCGCCGAGTGCGGATCGATCTGCTCGCGATGGCGCGGGCGCTCCAGCGCTTCGTGTCTCCGCACAAGAACAAGCAGAGCCAGCAGATCGATCGGTTGCAAGCAGCACGCGAAGCGGCGCGCCAGACGATGGCGTCGCGCTCGGGAGAACCGGAAACATCAAGCGCCGCTGTCAAGTTCGAAGCGGAGCCGGGCACGAGGCCCACAGCGCCCATCGTCGATGTTTCCCGCCCCGCCGAAACCAAACCTGCCGCGGCACAGCAAGCCCAGGAAAAGAAGGACGCTTCGGAAGGAATGTCCGCGCTCCTCAAAGCCAAGAAACGCGCACGGGATGAGATGAACGAATAGGAAAGGTGTCGAGGTGCCAAGGTGACGAGGTTTCGAGGAAAGACGAATATCACGCGAATCCCACTCTTCCGCATGCCCTGATCTGTTTCAACGCCAGACTTGAATTCGAGACTGAAAGGATCCAGAACTCCCCATGACCCCAACCACCTTCCCCCCACACCCCCACACCGAAATGTCGCCTGAACAGGTCAAGGCCGCGTGCGAAAACTTTCGCAAGACCTTCTCCAGTTTGAAATCTGAGATCGGAAAAGTCGTCGTCGGACACTCCGACGTCGTCGAGGCCGTGCTCATCTCGCTCTTCGCCGGCGGCAACGTGCTGCTCGAAGGCGTGCCGGGCCTGGGAAAGACACTGCTCGTGCGCACGCTGGCGCGAACCCTGACCCTGCCGTTCAGCCGCATTCAGTTCACACCCGACCTGATGCCGGCGGACGTGATCGGCACGAACATCGTCATGGAAGACCCGGCGACAGGGCGTCGCAAGTTTGAGTTTCAGCGCGGGCCGATTTTTGCTCAGGTGGTGCTGGCGGACGAAATCAACCGCGCCACGCCGAAGACACAATCCGCGCTGCTCGAAGCGATGCAGGAGCGGAGCGTGACGGTCGCCGGCGTTTCGTACAAACTCGAGAAGCCGTTCCTCGTGCTCGCGACGCAGAACCCGATCGAGCAGGAAGGGACCTACCCGCTGCCGGAAGCCCAGCTCGACCGCTTCATCTTCAAGATCGTGGTCGGCTACAGCAAGCTCGACGACCTGATCACCATCCTCGATCGCACGACCGGGCAGGACAATCCGGATGCGAGCCCCGTGCTGGACGGGCCCGGGATTCTGCAGGCGCAGGACCTGGTGCGCGGCGTGATCGTCGCGCCGCACGTGAAGGACTTCGTCGCCCGGCTGGTGCTCGCGACGCACCCCGGAACGCAGACCGCCGCGGGCGGAACCGACGGACCGACGAACAAGTACATCCGGTGCGGCGCTTCACCCCGTGCGGCACAGGCGCTCCTGCTCGGCGCGAAAGTGAAGGCGCTGATCGACGGGCGATTCCACGCGAGCTACGCGGATGTGAAGTCGATTGCCGCGCTCTCGCTGAGACACCGGCTGCTCATGAACTTCGAAGCGGAAGCGGACAAAGTGGACCCGGACGCGATCGTGCGGCAGATCCTGGAATTGACGCCGACGGGGCCGGAGAAGAAATAAACAGAGAGAACGCGGAGTGCGCGGAGGAAGCGGAGTTTCGCGGAGAAATGCATGGAGAGTGTTCAAAAACAACACTTGGGGCCAAGCGACGTTCCCGCAGAATGGAATCGTCTAACCAACTCAGTGATCGGAGCCGCGATGGCGGTGCATTCTGAGCTCGGGCCAGGTCTGCTCGAGAAGTTCTATGAACTCGCCTTCTGCCGCGAGCTTGAACTACGGCAAATCGCGTTCGTCCGCCAGTTTCCAATACGCCTGATGTACAAGGGCGCGCCGCTCGGTGACCAATACGTCGATCTTGTCGTGGCTGGTCTCATCGTGATCGAGTTGAAATCTGTAGAGAATGTTTCAGACACCCACCTCGCACAACTGAAGAGCTATATGCGCTCCGCCAAGCTACCTCTCGGCCTCATCTTCAACTTCAACGTCGCAAGGCTGAAAGACGGAATGTACCGCCGAGTCTTGACGCGCGATACTCCACTTCCTTCTGCGTTCTTCAAGTCCGATCCCCTCTCCGTGTAACTCCGCTTCCTCTGCGCCCTCCGCGTTCTCTCGAATTCAGTTTGTCGATGTCAGAGAGTGACCATGCAGGAAACACGTGAAATCGCAGTCCCCAACGACGCAATGGCTGATCCTGACGCCCACGAAGTGCTTCGTGCCTGGACAGACCGAACGGAGTACGTGCGAATTGCAGGTCGCCTTTACAAGGATCCGGCTACCTGGGGCCATTTGTTGTGTCAGATCGCACGCCACGTGGCACGCGCATACGACCTCAATGGCTTCAATTCACGCGAAGAAGTGCTTGGCGCGATCCACAAACAGTTCAATGAAACTTGGGAGGAGGCGGATGATGGAACGGGATCGCTCTCAACAAACGGACAAGCCTGAATTGACGCTCGCCGAGCGTCTCCCCTCCGCGTAACTCCGCCGACTCCGCCCCTCCGCGTTCTCTCCCTTCCCATGCTCCGCACCTCTTCCATCTCCCGCCCCACCAAGCTCGAAGATCTTCTATCTTCCAAGGAGATCGCTCGCCTCGATCCGCTGGATCTCGCGTCCCGTCGCGTTTTCTTCGGCAAGCTCAAGGGCGAACGCCGCTCCAAGAAGCGCGGCCACTCCGTCGAGTTCGCCGATCACCGGCCGTACGTCACCGGCGACGACCTGCGACACATCGATTGGAACATCTTCGGCCGGCTCGACAAACTCTTCCTCAAGCTCTTCCTCGAGGAAGAAGACCTCTCGCTGCACGTCGTACTCGACGCGTCCGCGTCTTCCGACTGCGGCGAACCGAACAAGTTCCACTTCATGCAGCGCTGCGCGATGGCGCTCGGCTACGTCGGGCTTGTGAATCTCAATCGTGTTGCCGCGACGGTGATGTCGGGGATCGATGCGGATGCCCCCGACGAGAAGCCAAAGTCGGGCGCGCAGGCTCCGCCCGCGGCGTCCATTCGCGCGCTCAGGGACCTGCGCGGTCGCCGTCGCGTGCACGATCTCGCGCGGTTCCTGTGCGCGGTTCGGCCCGGGGGCGTGCTGAATTTCCGCACCGCCGCGGAACGCATCGCGCTCTCGCGCCGGGGCAAGGGAGTCATGGTCGTCTTCTCCGATTTCTTCTTTAAGGATGGTTACGAAGACGGCTTGCGCCTGCTCGCCGGACACGGGTACGACCTGATTCTCGTGCAGGTGCTCAGCCCGCAGGAACTCGAGCCGCCGATCAAGGGCGATCTTCGCCTCAAGGACATCGAAGATGCCGACACCGCCGAGGTCACGATCAGTGCGCCGCTCTTGAAGCGCTATCAGGCAAATCTTTCCGCGTACTGCCAGAAACTCCGCGAGTTTGCACTCCGGCGTGACATGGCTCTGCTCACGGTTCGCAGCGACATGCCGGTCGATGCGCTTGTGGCCGATCAATTGCGCCGACTGGGGGTGCTGAAATGACGTTCCTCTCCTGGCCATTTGCCGCGGCAGTCGCAGCAATCGCCATCCCGGCGCTGGTGATCCTGTATCTGCTGAAACTTCGCCGGCGCGACCTCGAGATTTCGACAACGCTGCTCTGGAAAAAAGCGGTCCAGGATCTCCAGGCGAACGCACCGCTGCAGAAGCTCCGCCGCAACATCATGCTCTTCCTGCAGTTGCTCGTGCTCGGCGCGCTCCTCTTCGCGCTCGCCGAGCCGGTGATGAAGAGCGGCACGTTCAAGGGTCAGCGTCACGTGATCCTGCTCGATCGTTCCGCGAGCATGGCGACGCTCGACGCTTCGCCCGGTTCGTCGACCTCGGCGCCCCGGCTCGAACAAGCGAAAAAGGAATCGCTCGCGCTCGTCGATTCGCTCCGCGAGCCCGGCCTGTTCGCGAAAGCGACGAACGCGACCGGCGACGAGGCGATGATCATCACGTTCGACAACGCGGCGGACGTGCGCCAGAGTTTCACCAGCGACAAGCAGAAGCTCCGTGCCGCGATCGAGGGAATCAGACAGTCGGACGCGCCGACCAGCGTCGCCGAAGCCATGCGCCTCGCCAAGGCGCACGCGCCCAAGCGCATCCACGTCGACACCGACGGCAGCACGCAGGTGATCGAAGGGCTTTCGGGCGGCCCGCAAATCGCGATCCATCTCTTCAGCGATGGTCGTATTCCCGACGCCGATCAGGCCAAGCCCTCGGCCGACGATTCGTTCGAGTTCCACAGTATCGGTTCGGCGAAATCCGGAAATCTCGGGATCGTCAGCGTCCGCGCGCAGCGTGCCTACGACAACCCGAAGCAACTCAATGTCTTTGTCGGGATGCAGAATTCCGATCCGGCCGAGCGCCACTGCGATGTCGAGTTGACGATCGAGGGTGCGGTTGCGGCAATCAAGTCCGTCACGCTTCCGGGCGCAACACAGCCTAACTCCGCGAACGCGACCGCAGCCCCGGCACCCGGAAACCCACCATCCCCCTCGACTTCAGATGCCGCATCGCCCGCAGAGCCGCGCGCCGAACCACCTCTGAACCCCGGCGTCGGTGGTGTCGTATTTTCGGTAGAACGCGAGGATGCGCTGCTCGCTGAAGTCCGGCTGCGCCCGCCGACAGGGTCGAGCCTCGATCTCGATCCATTCCCGACCGATGATCGCGTCTACGTCGAAGCGCCTCCGGCGAAGCGGCTGCGCGTCGGGATCGTCACGCCCGGCAGTCTGTTTCTTTCGTCCGCGCTCGCGGGGCTACCGCTGGCGGAACTTCGGACAATCACGCCCGCCGAATACAAGAAGATGGCGGACAAGGGAGAGTCGCCTCCGGTCGATGTGCTGATTCTCGACGGCGTCTTGCCGCCGCTATCCAACATGTCGAATGCGGCGGGCCTGCCTCCGGGTCGGTTTCTCATTCTCGGAAGTGTTCCCGCGGCAACAGGTGTAAAGGAGGGCCCGCCTTCACCGATCACCGACAAGGGCAAGGCCGGCAACGCGACCATCGTCGATTGGCAGCGCACGCACCCGGCGCTCCGAAATGTCACGCTCGATTCTGTCTTCATCGCCGAATCGCGGGATGTCGAAGTCCGGCCCGGCTCGACTGCCGTCACGATCGCCCGCACAGAACGCGGACCGGCGATGATCGAGCTCTCGAGCGGACCCACCCGTGCGATCATCGTCCCGTTCGATATCGGGGCCTCATCCTGGCCGCTCGATGTCAGTTTCGTCGTGTTCCTCGCATCCGCCCTCGACTATTTGGGCGGCGATGCAATCGCCGGAGCCAGCGATTCCACGCAAATAGGCGCGACTGTTTCCGAAAGACTTCCCGCAGGCGCTTCCGACATCCGCCTGCTCCCGCCCCCGGGCGTGGAGGATCTGTCGGAATCAGCGCTGACACCGCTTCCCGACGGCACCGTGGTCTTCGGGCCGGTCCGGCGCGCCGGTGTGTATCGCCTGACCTGGAAAGGAGCCGCGGCACCCGGAGACCTGGTCGAAAACGGGCGCACCATCCGACGCATCCCTGCCAATCTGCTTGACCCTCAGGAATCTGTGGTCGCCGCCACCGGCTCGGTCGAACTCGCAAGCCGAATCGTGCGATCGAACGATGGAACGTTCAAAGGTGATCAGCGTCTGTGGCCTTACTTGGTTCTCGTGTGCGCCGGACTTTTGATGCTCGAGTGGTTCATCTACAACCGCAAAGTTCACATCTGAGTTCGCCGATCCGCTGCCCGTGTCAAACCAACCACTCGGTAACCCT
Source organism: Phycisphaeraceae bacterium (assembly GCA_019636555.1). Classification (NCBI taxonomy): domain Bacteria; kingdom Pseudomonadati; phylum Planctomycetota; class Phycisphaerae; order Phycisphaerales; family Phycisphaeraceae; species Phycisphaeraceae bacterium. The sequence goes on from JAHBXH010000001.1 coordinate 3,376,405, forward strand.
GTTGATGTTGCGCGCTGCCTCCGATGATTCTCCGCCGCCCATTTCTGCTCGCGACGGCACTGCTGCTCGGGCTCTTCGTTCACTCTGTCGTCGCCGCCCCGCGCAGCTTCGAGCAGGAGCCGATCCCGGCTGCGCCGCGCACAGATAGGAAGTATCCGGCGAGCATCGAAGCCGTTCGTTTCGGATTCGATGGGTATTTGCTCTCGGATACCTGGGCGCCGGTCCGCGTCTACGTCAGCGGCAACCCGGCGATCAATTCCGGCGCGTTCGAGGGAACGGTTTCGCTCGAATTCGCACAGGACGCTTCGCAGAGCGCCCGGATCACGTCGCGGATCGTGACCACACCGGGACGCATCATGCCGACCGAGATCATCGCCGCGATCCCGCTGGCGACGGCCTCGATCAGGGTCGAGTTGCGCGATCCGGCCGGCCGAGTGGTCGACGAGCGAATGTACTGGCGGATGCAATTCGGCGACTCCGCTCTTCCCGCCTGCATTCTGAAGGACGTCGAATTAGGGGTCGTTCTTGCCGACAAGACCGGCATGCAGCCCAGCATCGCCCGCGCCCTCCGTCCACCTGAAGATGTTTCGGAGCCGCGCCCTTCGATCAGCGGTCGGAGCGAGGCACGCAAGGTCGACGAGCGACTGGCGTGCTGCGTGGTTCGCGAAGAAGAGCTGCCGGTTTGCGAGTACGGATACTTGGGCGCAGCGTTTGTTGCGGCGCGTTCCGACGTGCTCGCTTCTTTGGCTCTCCCCAAGGCGAATTCGCTCGCGGCGTGGGTGCGTTCCGGCGGTTGTCTCGTTGTCCTTGCCGGAGCCGAACCGCAGTCTTGGCTGCAACTCTTCTGGCAGGAGCCTCCTCTCGACATCGAGAGCTCGAGCGCCCTCCTGCCCGATCCGGCCTGGCATACCGGCGAGCCGGAGCCGAGCGGGCAATTCGCGATCGCCGGACGCGCTTTGCGGCTGACCACGCCCGTCGCAGAATCGGGATGGAGAATCGACTGGCCGCTCGCCCGTACCGCCCGCCACGACGGCGAGCCGCTCGAAGGGCTGCTCGCGCAGGGTCCGGTCGGCTTCGGTTGGATCGTTGTTGTCGGAGTGGACCCCGCGTTGCTCGGGCAGACCTCGTCCGAGTTGACGTATCACTGGACCCGTGCGCTCCGAAACGCGCTCGCCGAGGCCTCGATGAGGCGGGCATCGGGGTCTGACTATTCATGGAGGGTTCGCGGCAGCGGCAGCGATGCCCCCGCGCGTCTGGCAATCCGCACTTCTCTTGACAAGCTCACCGACATCCCGGCGCTCGGCGATGGTGCGTTCATCGCGATCGTCGCGTTCCTGATTCTCCTCGCCACCGCGATCGGACCGTTCGATGCAATCGTTCTGCGACGAATGAATCTGCGTGCATGGTCTTGGGTGACCGCGCTCGGTTGGATCTTGATCGCCTCGGTTCTGGCGGCGGTCGTGCCGCCGCTCATCCGGAGCGGCGCGTCGACGTCCAATCGCTTGCGGGTAAATGATCGAATCCAAACGCCCGATCAGAACGCACCGTTTGCCTCCACTGCCCTCACATCGCTTTTCTCGAGTTCGGGCTCGTCGATTTCCCTGTTTGATCCGGGTCGCCCCGACGATCCTCCGATCGGCTGGTTCCGCGGTGTTTCTGCCGCGTACCTCGATGAGTACGGGCGCTCACAGCCGCTCTCGACGTTCGAGACGTTTGAAGCGGAATTCAGGCCGCGATCCGGAAAACCGGTGCGAATCAATTCACCGCATCCGCCGCGCTCGCTCTCGATGTCTCAGTGGACTCTTCGCTCATTCATGAACGAATCCGCGGCCGTGCCACCAAGCGTTCCAACCGTGCGGGTAACAGGAAATGACGGAGACTGGATCGTGGAGATACAGAATCCGACGGGCACCTTTGCACAGGGTGCGATTCGAGTCGGCACGCGGTTCCTCGCGCTCCATTCAGAAAGCTCCGGGAGTACCAGCAACAGCATCAAGCTCCGGTCTTCATCTCGGGAAGAAGCCCGCTCGAGATGGGATGCTCCTCCGGGCGCCGATTCGGCGACCGATGCTGTGCCCGACGATTTCCAGGTCAGAACGACCTTTGCGCCTGGAACGGCGCTCGAATTGCCCGGTCCGCGCGAACGATCACGAGCGGTCAACGCCCTGATTGCTTCGGGCGGATGGGCCTGCGTGTATTTGTTCGAGAGCAGCGGTCACCCCTCCCTGATTGCCCGCGCCGCGGGATCAAAGGTCGACTTTGTCGCGAGCGAATCGACGGTCTGGCGGATTCTGGTGCCTCTCGCGCCCGAGGAGTGTGTGAAGCCGCAGCCGCTCCCCGCCGCCGAACTCAAAGACTCGAAACCCCCTCGAAAAACGAGAAAGCCATGATTTCGACGAAGAACCTGACCAGGCGATTCGGCTCGCTCGTCGCCCTCGACAATCTCACGCTTGAGATCGGGCCGGGAGAAATCTTCGGCTTCATCGGGCCCAACGGCGCGGGCAAGTCCACAACGATGAAGATCCTCGCCTGCTTGCTCAAGCAGGATTCCGGCGAGGCCATTGTCTGCGGCAAGAACACGCGCACTGATTCCGACGCCATCCGCAGGCTCGTCGGCTACATGCCCGATTTTCTCGGCGTCTACGACGACCTGACCGCCGATGAGTATCTTCAATTCTTTGCCGCGGCGTTCACCGTGCCCCGCTCCCGCCGGCGCGCCGTCATCGATCAGGTGCTCGAACTGACCGACCTGACCGACAAAAAGCACGCGATGGTCGATTCGCTTTCCCGCGGCATGCAGCAGCGCCTCGGCGTCGCGCGCGTGCTCATTCACGAACCTCAGGTTCTGCTGCTCGACGAGCCGGCGAGCGGGCTCGACCCTCGCGCCCGCATCGAGATGAGATCCCTCCTCATCGAGCTGCGGAAAATGGGAAAGTGCCTCATGGTCAGCTCGCACATTCTCAGCGAACTCGCCGAGATGTGCACCTCGATCGGCATCGTCGAACGCGGCTCGCTGCTCTTCGCCGGGTCGATCGACGACGCGTTCAGAAAAGTCCGGTCCGCGGCACTCGACGCCGACGGCCCTTCCATCGGCGCGGCGCGCGAACGGATCGTCGTTGTGCTCCACCCCGCGTCCGCCGCCATCGATTCGATCGCGGCTGCGCTGCGCCGTGACTCCCGAGTCGAATCGGTCGCAATCGAGTCTCCGACATCACTCAACATCGATCTTCGCCTCTCCGAACGCGAGGGCCACGCGTTCGCGGCCGACTTGCTGATCGCGAGCGGCGCCCGCATCCACAGCCTGGCTCCGGCGGAAATCAATCTCGAGGACGCGTTCCTGAAGCTCACAACCGGCGCGCTCCAATAACGACTACGCAGCAAACACGTGAACGCGAATCCCATCAAACTCCTCTCCCGCGGGCTCTTCGGCCCCGTTTGCGATCGCGAGATCCGCGTCGTCTCCCGGCGCTCGTCTTCGTACTGGGTTCGCGCCCTCTATGTGCTCGGGCTGGCGGGCATTTCAAGCCTTGTCTATTTCGCGATCACCGTCGATATCCGATTCGCCGGCAGCGGAAAGGCGTCGGCGCTCCAGCAGCTCCAGATGTTTGCGCCGACGCTCGGAGCGTTCTTTGCCTGGTTCCAGTTCGTGATCATGTGCTTTGTCGCTTCGACGCTCACCGCCGGCGCCATCTGCGACGAGCGACGCAAGGGCTCGCTCTCATCGCTTCTGGCGACCCCGCTCACACCGGCGCAGATCGTTCTGGGAAAATTCGCCGGCGCGCTGGTTCAGATCGTCATCCTGATCGCGGCGGGAGTTCCTCTGCTTCTCGCGATCCGCCTGTTTGGCGGAATCTCTCCGTCATTCATCGTCTCTTCGACTTGCATCACGGTCACCACCGCGATGCTTCACGCGAGCATTTCGCTCGCCGCATCGGCTCGCGTGCGCTCGTCCACGATGGCCGCGAGCTCGGGGCTTGCGACAAGCGTGTTCTGGTGCTTTGCGCCGATGATCCTGACGCTCGTGCTGGCCATCGGATCCAACGGCCCGCGAACGATGAAGCTGCTCCCGTTCAGCCCGTATTTCAGCCTCGGACTCGAGACGACGAGCTCGCTCGGCGCGGTGAACACGCCGGTGTTCAGCGCCAACGGTTGGTGGTGGTCCGTCGCGTACAACGGCGCCGGCTGCGCCCTCTTCCTCGCGATCGCGACGTGGCGATTCCGAAAGATCACCCTCGGGGGCGACGTCGCCCTTCCACCCAAGTCGAAGAAGAAGCGCGCCGCCGCGCTTCTTCCCGATGGCGACAAGGGCGCCTCGTCTCGTGCTCGCGACCTATCGGTCTGGGACGACGCCATGGCATGGAGAGAACTGCGCCAGCGCGTTTTCATCCGTCCGTGGCATCCGTGGGTGGCGGGGATCGCCGCCGTCGCCCTTCTCGCGTTCGCGTACTGGGAATCCGGAATCCAGACGATCGAGATTTTCTTCTTTGCCTCCGCGGTCTTGTTGGTGGTGTTCTATTTCCAATCCGCTCTGATCGCATCGAATTCCATCGCCGGCGAGCGTGAGTCGCGATCGCTCGAGGTGCTGCTCACAACGCCGCTTTCTGCTCGATCGATCGTTCGCGCGAAGTGGATCGGCGCCCTGCGCCGCGCTTCCCCCGTTTTCGTTTTTTATCTCGGGATCACGCTTGTTTTCGCCGTGCTGCCGGGCACGTTTTCGTTTGTCGTGCTCGTGCACCTGCTCCTGATCGCCATCCCACCGGTCATGTTTCTCATCGCCACCGGGGTTTGGTTCAGCGTCGTTGCGCGGCGGAGCCCCGTCGCTGCGACCCTGAACCTCGGTCTTGGCGTGGCGATCTGGATCGTCTTTCCCGCGGTGTTTATGGCATGCGTTGCGATCGCATCGCAGATCGGCCACTTCCCGCCGCCCGACGAGGTATTCGGGATTGTCGCCGTCTGGAACCCAGCCCCGATGGTTATCACGGCGATCCAGGGAGCCGATGTGAGCGAAGCATCCGGATTTCGATGGAGCCCGTATCGCACGTTCTTTGATTTCAACCTTTGGACCTTTACGCTCAGCTCAATCGCCTTTTGTGCCACCTACTTCGTGCTCACGTGGGTGGCGCTGCGCGGAGCCGCCCGTTCACTCGCAAAGCGTGCCAATCGCGTTCGGTAGGCGTTCCATCTCAGAATTCCGCATTGATCGGTCGATATGACCCAAGCGCGATCCTTGCGCTCCTGTTTCGCAATCCCATGCTCCGCGAACACTTCCATATCGTCGCCGTCGCACTCGCGCTCACCTCGCATTCGCTCGCACAGGCGCCGGAGGCCGCTTCCTCGACGACCGAGGCGTCGCGACCGTCCGCGGCGGGTCGGATCGTGCGGCTCTTTGACTTCGAAGAACGTGAATCCAACCCCAACCCGGTCCCGCGTTTCTGGACACGAAACCAGGACCAGCCGGACCGCCCCCACCCCGGCTTCCCGCGTTTCAACTCCATCGAACTCGACGAACTGGAAGACGAGCCGCTCGCTACTCGAGGCTGTGTCCGGCTCTCGACGCGCGGCGGGTCAACTTCTCTGTTGCTTGATGGCGGCGTCATCCCCGTTTTCAAGGAAGCGGATTACCTGGTCGGTGCACGCGTCCGCACCGATGGGCTCCAGCACGCCCGCGCGGCGCTCGCCGTGCGCTTTCTCGACGAAAAACTCCGGCCGATTCCGGCGAGCGAACTGCTTTCGGAGCCGATCAACTCCCAGGGGCGTTGGACCAAACTCGCCGTTCCCATTCGCGGGGAGTTCCCCCAGGCCGCGTTCGTGCAGTTCGAACTCCTTCTGCTTCAGCCGGATCAACTGCGGGCCAGAACAAGCCTTTCAGCGAAGTCCTCCACCGAGCCGGGTCCAAAGGGATCCGGAGCGATCGATGCTCCACCCGCCCTCGACAATTCGATCGAGCTGCGCAAGCAGGATCTCTCGGGCTCGGCTTACTTCGACGACGTCAGCATCGTTCAACTGCCCCGGCTTGAATTGACGACTCAGGTCGTCACCAACATCATCGCGGCGCCCGAATCGCCGGTGATTCATCTTCTGGTGCGAGACCTCACAGGTGAAGCACTCGCCGGCAAATTGATCGTTCTGGATTCATCCGGACGCACTGTTGATACCCGGGCAATCTCGATCGGAGAGGGGCGGAGCCGCACGAACTGGAACCCCGCCCTACCTGGCTACGGCTGGTACCGAGCCGTTTTGGACATGTCCAATTCGTTGGCAAGAGTTGGGGCGACGTATCTCGACTTCGCCTGGCTGCCGCCGCAGCCCGAGTCCACTCCCGGCTTTGCGTATAGCGCTGCAGGGTCAGCGCCGCGATTCTGGTTGATATCGCGGGAAGTTCCTTCATCAGCCTATCCCACGCTCGCACAGACGTGCAAAGAGATCCGTTCGAGCGGACTGAGCGTGCCCGTCTGGACTCCCGGGCTCACAGATTCGCTCGTGCCCGCGCGCTCTGCTTCGCTCCGCCCCCTGGTCGATTCATTCCGTTCCGAACGCCTGGATCTGGCCTTCTCACTTCCGGTTGTTCCCGAGGCGGCGACCGATCCGAAGGCGATCGTCGCGGTCGACCCCTGGACATTGCTGGTATCACAGCCGAAGCTGGCCCACCCACTATTGGACGCGTTTCTCGATGACTACGGCCAAACCGTGCAGCGCTGGCAGATCGGCTGGTTTGGGTCGAGGAATCTCCCGGCACCCGGCGCGTTTCGGTCGGGCCTCGCCTCAATCGAATCAACTCTGGGAAAACTCGTCCCGGGCCCGATTGTTGTTCTGCCGACTTCGATGGAAGAACTCACCGTTGCCGCGGCGGAAACGGACCTCGAACCCGCGGTATTCATGCCGCACGATGCGCTCCCGACTTCGTGTGCTCTTGCGATCGAGGGGTGGCGTGACGCCGCTCCGTCGAGCGCTCAGGGCATTCGGCGACTGTTCGCGGCGCTCGCGTGCTCGCCGGAGGGGCAGCTTGATGCAAGCGACGCCGCCGCCTCGCTCGTGAAGCGCGCCGTCCGGGTGTGGTCTGCTGCGACGCGATCGCGTCCGGATTCACAGTCGCGTGATTTCGTGAGCGCGGCGCTCATCGACCCCTGGACTCTTCGCGGGGAGCGGACACCCCAACTCATGCCCCGGCCGGAACTCGCGGCATGGCGCGCCACCATCGATCGGCTTTCCAATCGCGATTTTGTCTGCGAATTTCCTCTCCCGGCAGGGGGCGAGGCATATCTGTTTGGCGACCGCAGCGGTTCGGCGTCTCGCCGCTCCGGAGTGCTCGTGCTCTGGAATGACGCCGCGCCGCCCGAACAGGTCAAGCTGCAGAACTATCTCGGACCGGATCCCATCGAGGCAGTCGATGTGTTCGGCAATCACGCGCCGCTGACCGATCCTTCGCGCGCTCCTCTTGCGATTTCCTCCACGCCCGTCTTCATCGAGGGAGTCGATGCGGAATTGCTGCACTTCGTCGCGAGCTTTTCGATCGACCCGCCTTTGCTCTCGATGACGAGCCCCGAAACGCAGCACAACATCCAGATCACCAACACGTGGCCTATGCCGATCAGCGGGACGCTTCTATTGCTCGAACCGGGCGGGCTGGGTTCGTCGGCCCGGCGTGATCGCACCTGGCGGATCAATCCCCGCACATTCAGCTTTGCGCTCGCGCCGGGAGAGGTGACAAATCTCCCGATGACCGTTTCATTCGGAACGGCGGAAGAAGTCGGAACGAAGCCATTCGTGTTCAATGTCGAACTCGCGGCCGGTCATTCGTACGAACCATTTCGCGTCACCTCGCGGATGGAGCTTGGCCTTCGGGATATCTCGTTTTCCGTAACCGCGACCCCTCGGGGAGACGATGTGATCCTCGAAGCAACGATCAGCAATCAGTCCCGGGCGCCGTTGACTCTGGTGATGACCGCCTTCCCGCCCGAGATGCCGCGGCAGCTCGTCGATGTGGGCGAGGTCATGCCCGGCAATCAGGTAATTCACCGCTTCACTCTCCGAAAGGTCTATCCGTCGCACAAGGGCCAGCGCGTCCCGGTCGCGATCTCGGACCCGGAAGCGGGGATCAGAATCAATCGCTCCGTCCTGATCCCCTGACCGAGAGTGGGTGCTCCGGCCGAGCGAGCAGCCAGATCGCGTAGCCGATTGCGCCGGGATCGAATCGCGCGGCGGACTCGTTGACGATACCGATCACCACGAGTCCGGATCGGGCGACCGCATTTTCCCACTGTTCGCGCGAGAAGCTGAGCAGCGAATACGACGCCGAGCGGATCTCGGTCTTGTTTCCGCGCCGAATTTCGAGCACGCTGTCCACCCGCTCGGCCCTTTCGCGCGCTGTTTTTCGGCCAGCGGCAGGTGTGTAGTTCACGATTTGCTTGACGGAAATGCCTCTTCGCGAACTCTTCCAAATATCTTCCGTCGGTGCCTCGGCGCCGTACACGCTCAGGCTGATTCCGACCGCGTAGACGCCGCCCGGCGCGAGGACCCGTCGGATCATCCGAAGGTGCCGAACCAATTCGGCATCGGACGCGACATGGCGGATCGAATTGATCGGGCAGAACGCCAATCCGACCGAATCCGCGCGAACTCTTCGGCCAAACGTGTCGAACCTGTCGCGCCACACCCGGATCGCAGAAGACTTGTTCGCGCCGAGCTCTCGCAAGCGCGCCATCGCAAACTTGACCATGTTCGCGTCGAGATCAAAGCCACGCACGATCCAACCGGCGCGTGCCAGCCGTTCGAGATACCGGCCCGTTCCGCAGGCGGGTTCGAGCGCGACGCGCGGCGCCGCCGCGCTCACGCGCTTCCAAACCCTGGCGAGCGTCCGTGCTTCGGAGTGCGTGCCGGGTTCGTGCAAGAGGTCGTAGATCACCGGATCGTCGTACAGCCCGGCTTGCCTCGACAGTTCTACGCCGAAGTCATCGCGAGCGACGAGACCATGTCCGGAAAGACCGGACGGGCGCTTCTTCGCTCGTGCTTGACGGTTGACTGCCAGTCGCTGGGCCATTCGTAATCATTCCCGCTCTCCCGCAGCGCGCTTCTCGCCAGGAAGTACATGTTGTGATGAATCGGCCAGGAGCCCATGATGTGATCCCGACGCAGGCAAACTTCGCGCCGTTCGGCGGGCATCGGGCGCGGCAAGTGGCAGCCACGGATCGCCGAAGCGCAGCTCGCGTAGCCTGCGTCGAACACCGCCCTGCCTGCGAGAGCACCGAATGTCTCCCACTTGCCGGTCGGCCAGGCGAAGTGTTTCACTCCGCCCAGACGCCGGCGAAGCACGTCGGCGGACAATTCCAGCTCGTCGATCGCCTGCTCGGCCGTAACGTCGGCCATATTCGGATGCGAATAGGTGTGACTTCCGATCTCGTGGCCGCGAGAGAGCATGTCTTCGATTTCCCCCCACGAGAGAACCTCCATTGCAGGGTAATGAAGCCTTGTCTCGGCAAAACGCTTCACGAGACGCCGGTCCGGCTCCCCCACGATCGCCGGGCAAACAAAGAAGCAGCCCTTGATCCCCAGCTCATCCATCACGCGCGAAGCGTTCAGGGTCGTCCGCAGCCCGTCGTCGAAACTCACGCACGCATAGGGGCGATCGATCTTCCCGGAATACACAAGTTCGACCGCCTTCGAATACGTGACAAACTCGTGCGTGCTGCCGATTTCCCTGAGCGTGTTTCTGAAGCCTTCGATCTCGTCGTCAAACACATGATGGAGATACACAAATTGGACGCGAGGTCGGCTCAGCACGCGCGGGAATTCTCCCGTGGCGCGCAACTTCGCAAAGTGCAACTCGATAAACCAATGTCGAGCCGCGCTCCGTATGGAGCGTTCATTCACATCGCAAGAACTTGTCGCAAACCCGTCCTGGCTCACCGGCGGCCTCTCCGATGTCCTTCGCCCGAACTACCGGACCAATGTCTCCGGCCCGACAAATCTGTGCGGCGACGCAACCTGTATTCGGGCGGACCTGGCGACGGATCAAGGATTAGGTATTTCGACTACCAATTCTACATGAAATGCAGATGAAACTGCACTAAACGGAAATTCCGTGTGTTGCAGTGTCTGCGTGTTTGTATTTTGTTTGGCCCAACGGCGCATTTTGTGTGGTACAACAACGAACTCCTCGAGTGCGTTCTTATGCGAAGACCTGCCATCAGCTTTGCGCTTGCTTCGATTCTGCCGCTGGGATCGGCAGCTCTCGCGGCTCCGAAGATTTCGGTCTCGCTCGAACCAAGCTCCGCCCCGGTGAACCGGCCGGGTCGCATGGTCGTTTTCCTGGTGAACTCAGACTCGGGGCTCGACGAGAAGACTGCGCCGATCGACGGACCGTTCTGGGAATCCGAGCAGCCGATTTTCGGAATGGATTTCGACTCCCTTCTGCCGGATCGAGAGATCGTGATCGATGCGGGAGCCGACGGATATCCCGGCAACGTTGGCGCGCTCAAGCGGGGAAAGTATCGCGCGCAGGCATGCGCGATCGTTCGACGCGAGGACAGCAACTGGAAGCGAGTGAGCGGCAATCTGTATTCTGAGCGTGGCGATCTCGAGATCGACGCGGACGGAAACGGGAGCGTCCGGCTCAAGCTCGATCGCCTCACGCAAGCCCCGGACCGAAAGTCGGTCGACGGCGTTGATTGGTTCGCGACACCTTCGACACTGCTGAGCGATTTTCGAGGCGAACCGGTCGAGTTGCGGGCCGGAGTCGTTTTTCCGCTCGAATACGACCCCTCCAAAAAATACCGCGCGATCTACTTCGTGCCCGGTTTTGGAGGCGACGACCTTGACGCCGCTCGCTTCGCGATCGAGCGCGCGAGTTCGACCGGCCCGGCGCGAGACCTCGCCAAGCAAACATTTCTGATCGTTCTGAACCCCGAGGGGCCAAACGGCCACACACTGTTCGCCGACTCCGCGAACAACGGGCCGTGCGCCAAGGCGCTCACGACCGAACTCATCCCCGCGCTCGAAAAGGAGTTTCCGCTGATCGCCAAGCCCGAGGCTCGCATCCTCCGCGGCCACTCGTCGGGCGGCTGGTCCACGATCTGGCTCGCGCTCACCGAACCAAACACCTTCGGCGTCGCGTGGTCCTCTTCGCCCGATCCAGTGGATTTCCGCAAGTTTCAGGTCGTGAACATCTACGACGAAGACAATTTCTACACCGCCCCCACCAAAACCGAGTCCGGTGCGCTCATGTGCGAAGACCGCCCGAGCTTTCGCGAACTCGATCGCACCACCGGCAAAGCTCGCAACGTCATGACCATCCGTCGCGAAGCGATGCAGGAGGATGTCCTCGGCCCCGACAACACCTCCGGCCAGCAATGGGATTCGTGGTTCGCCGTCTTCGGCCCGCGGAACGCCGCTGGCCATCCCGCGGCACTCTTCGATCCCGCAACCGGCGTCATCGATCACGCCGTAGCGGAGAAATATCGCGCCTTCGACATCGGCGCGATGGTTCGCGCCGACCCCGATCGCTACCTCCCGCTTTTGCGATACAACGTGCGCATCATGGTCGGCGATTCAGACAGCTTCTTCCTAAACGAAGCAGTCTCGCTGCTCAAGGAAGACGTGGACCATCTGGTTGCGGCGAAGGAACAACCAAGCCAAACCGGATGGAGCGACGAGGCTCCCGCAGGACATCCACCGCCGCCGGAAGGGTACATCAAGGTGCTTCCCGGCTACGACCACGGCACGATCTTTCAGTCTCCTGAAATCCGAGCGATCGACCGGGAGATGCTCGACTATCTGAAGGATCTCGATTCGCCGCACAAGTAGCGCTGTTCTGGTGGGGGCTCGTGATACGCCACCAAGCCCTGACAGCTTCGGTTCGCCTCAGAGTGGCTTGCGGCTCAACTCGAAATTCAGCGGCTTGCGCTGCTTTTTTCCGGCCTCGACAGCCGCCGGAGTCGGCGCGGCAAATTCCACGTCGATGTTGAGCTTTCCGTCGCGCTCCGAATATCTACACCGCGCGACGTCGCCCGCATCGCGGAACGCATCGAAGCGGAGCATCGTCGGAGTCTTTTCGGCGAGCGCAAAGACCATCGGCTTTTCCTTTTCTTCCCACGCAACACCCTGCGCGGAATGATGGCGCAGACGCAGAAGGAGCGTTCCGTTCTCCTCTTGAATCGTGAGAAGCTCGAAGACCGACGCGTTTCCGTCTGGTTTGTTCCAGCGGAACATGCCGATGCAGTTGCGGCCATTGGGCTCGCTCCAGGTCTCTTCAACGAACGAATCGGCGCCCATCGAGCCCTGCCAGCAACCCTTCAGGAACGATGCGTCCGCAAGAGTCGCCGTGATCCCGTTTGCCGGCGCGGAGGCGCCGGAAGTTTGCGGAGTGGCCGGATCGGCGGCCCCGAACATCGCGGCACCGGCCGCAAGCGCCACGAATATCGCACCCGTCTGCATTTTCGATCGCATGTTCATGTTTGATTTCCAAATCGCAGTTGCGCACGCGGTTCACGACTTCTGAAGGTCCTGATACAACATGAGCGCGTTCCCGTCCGGATCGAAGAATGTCGCGAGCTTCACCATCCCCGGTATTTCACGCGTCGCGCCGTCGAACCGAACGCCCTGCTTTTCCATCTTCCCGCGAGCGGCTTCGATATTCGTGACGCCGAAGGTCGGCACCGGACCGGAACCGACCCGCGGCTTTTCGACTTCGGACAGACCGATGTTGACTTTCGAGACCGCGGTCGCGAGTTCGCACCAACCGATCTCCGCAACATCATAAAGCAGTTTGAAGCCGAGCACCCTTTCGTACCAGGCGATCGACTTCTTTCGATCGGTGCACTGGCAGGAAAGGGTGAGGCCCCCGTCGAACCCGAGGCCTTCGGACGCCGGTGCGGACTTTGGTGATCCCGTGGTGGTCATGGCTTGCTCCTGAGGATGAATCTTCAAACCAAAAAGCCCATCGACAAACGGAATATAGCCGCTATACTTTATGTGTCAATCCGTTTTTTGAATACCCGGTAAAAATGTCACAAGTCCCGGACACTCTCCTGCATCTCTTTGCCCGCCGGTGGTGCATCCCCATCCTGGCGGAGCTCAAAAGGAGCGACGGAAGCAAGTTCGTCACGCTCTCCAGGCGCCTCGGCGCAAGCCCCGTCGCGGTGCGCCAATCGCTCGACCATCTCATGGCCCTCGGCCTCGCGCAGCCGAATCCCGGCTACGGCCACCCGCTCCGGCCCGAGTACATCCTCACCGAATCGGGCGAAGCGCTCGGTCCGGCGACGGTCACGCTCGATCGGGCGATCACGCGCCTCGAACTCCGACAGTCGGCTCTGCTGCGCTGGTCGATGCCGACGCTCTTTGTGGTCGGCAACTCGCCGCGTGCAAGGTTTTCGGAAATCGGCTGGGCGCTCGGGCCGGTCACGGACAGAGCGCTCGCGCAGACCCTAAAAAAACTGCAAGCCGATCAAGTAATCAAGCGGCAGGTGGACGATTCGTTTCCTCCGGCGCCGCGATACGAGGTCGATCGACGCGGACGTCCTCTGCTCGAACCGTTGATCGAGATCGCCTTCTGCTAGCGCTTCACGCCGAGTTCCCAGAGCCAACGCGGAGCGGAAACCATTGCCGGCGTACTCGATCGGCGTGCGCAGCGAGAGCGAATTCAAACTCCGCGGCCACTTAGTCCTCCCAGATCCGCACTTCGAATCGGCCCTCGCTGTTGGCGCTGCCGCGGTACATGCCGGCGCTGCTGTAGGGCATCGCGATATTTCCGTGCGCATCGAGCGCGATCAATCCGCCGTCCCTGGGCTTGAGCCCCTTGAAGATGTAATAGTCGCTCGCCTCTTGCACGCCCTCGCCGAGCAGGCGCATGCGCGTCGCGACGCCGCTGGCGACAGCGTTGCGGATGAATTGCTCACCCGTTCCTGTGCAGCTCACCGCGACAAGATCGTTCGCATAGGTTCCGGCGCCGATGATCGGCGCATCGCCGACACGACCGGGCATCTTGCCGGTCATTCCGCCGGTGCTAGTTGCCGCGGCGAGGCGTCCCGAGGTATCGAGCGCGACGACCCCCACCGTTCCGTATTTCCTTGCCGCGGGAGCTTCGGTCACCGTGCGTCGCTTTTCGAGTTCCGCTTCGAGTTGCCGACGGCGGCGTTCGGTGATGAAATAGGAATTCGGAACCCGCTCCACACCCGCTCTTTCCGCGAAATCATCCGCACCCGGGCCGACCAGCAGCACATGCGGCGTTCGTTGCATGACGATCCGCGCGAGCGAGATCGGGTTCTTGACGGTAGTTACGCTCGCGACAGCGCCCGCTCTCGGCGCGCTCGCTTCGCTGCCTCCTTTTCCGCCGTCCATGATCGCGGCGTCGAGTTCGACTGTGCCGCGCTCGGTGAGCGTCGCTCCTTTTCCGGCGTTGAAGAGCTCATCATCCTCCATCATGCAGACAAGCGCTTCGCAAACATCAAGCGAGGATTCTCCCGCGGCAAGCCTCCGCTCGCCTTCGCGCAGAACGTTTTCCATCGCATCGCGATACGCCGCCTCAAGTTGCGCCGACTCTCCCCGATTAATCGCGCCCGCGCCGCCGTGAATCGCGATGGCCCACTGTGAAGCAGGCGCGGCCCTTGTGTTTGTATTCACCGAACACCCGCTCGCGATGAGAAGCAGAATCGCTAGGATGGTTCTGAACATGGGCGCAGAATACATCAACCGCTTGATGAACGTGAAGAGCTTGGGGGCGCGGTCATGATCGCTTTGCTCGCTTCCAGCGGTTTTCGCATGGCCCGGGCGCTGCTCGTGTTCGTGCTGGGCGGCTGCAACCTGATGAATCAGATTCCCAAGGGCGGGCCGCCCCCAGTGCCTCCGGAACTGGTGCAGGTCGTTCACTTTCCGACGACGGACACGCTGACGCTTGAAGGCTGGTTTCTCCCCGGCTCGCAGTTGATCGCGAACCCCGGAACTCGCCAGCCCGCAGTGCTGTTCTGCCACGGCGTGCAGGATTCGGCCGATTCCAACATGGCCGACTTCATCAAGCAGGCGGGATACACCGTCTTCTCTTTTGACTACCGGGGTTTCGGGAATTCGAGCAAGGCCGATCTCACCGCGACAACGCTCGCCGAAGACTCGTGGGCGGCGTTCGAGTATCTGCGCTCGCGCCCCGATGTCGACCCGGACAAGATCGCGGTCTACGGGCACAGCCTGGGCGGGGCGATGGCGTTGAGCGTGGGCTCCCGCGCATTCAAAGAAAACATTCCGGTCGCGTGCGTGGTGAGCGCCTCGGCATTTTCGACCTACCGGCGGGCGATGAACGACTTTGTCCCGATCGCCGGATTCATGCTCGGCGGTACCGACGAGCCCGATCCGGAAGACTGGGCGGCGGGACTCGGCAATATCCCGCTGCTCATCACGCACGGCGAGCGCGACGACATCCTGCCGGTGTACCACGCGCGGAGGATCGCGGCCTCCGCGAAAGAGGCGGGCGTGCCGACTGAAGTGGTGATCGACTCCAGGGGCGACCACATCGTCGCGTACGTGTACGGGACGTACCTGCCGCAGGCGATTCTGCAATTCCTCGGGCGGCACATCGGATCGCCGTGAAGCGGCTTCATTGACACGACCCCCACCCCCACCCCCTCCCCCTCCCCCCAGCCCAACGATTCCGACACGGTACGTCATTCATTTTTCGCTTTTTTGAATCCGGACCGTCACTATACAGACCGGTCTACATCACACAGGTGTGGGACACGCTCGTCGCCCCCACGCCCCATCCCATACACCCGCTCCCGCCCCTCAAACCAATTGGAGAACAACCGATGTCACGACTCCCCGCCATTTCGCCCCAAGCCGCCACGGGAAAGACCAAGGAACTGCTCGACGCCGTGAAGCACAAGCTCGGACTGGTCCCGAACATGACGAAGGTCATGGCGAACTCGCCCGCCGTGCTCGATGGGTACCTCGCCTTCTCGGGTGCGCTCAATGCGTCGTCAATCCCGGCAAAGCTGCGCGAGCAGATTGCGATCGTCACGGCGCAGACAAACGCCTGCAATTACTGTCTTTCGGCGCACTCCGCGATCGGGAAGATGGTCGGCCTGACGCCCGATGAGATCGGTGCCAGCCGCAACGCGGGATCGCCGGAAGCCAAGACCGCCGCGGCGCTGCAGTTCGCTCGCCGCCTGGCGCAGACCGGAGGCACGCTTTCGGCCTCGGACTTTGAGTCCGTCCGGAAAGTGGGCTGGAACGACCGGGAGATCGCCGAAATCATCGGCGCCGTCGCGCTCAACCTTTTCACGAATGTTTTCAACAAGAGCGCGGAGACCGAGATCGATTTCCCGCTCGTTCAGGCAACCTGAACGACAAGCCAAGAATTGCGGCCCATGCCGACTGGCAAGTCAAAGTCCGACACGCCCCTCGCGGATTTTCGCCCGAGCGGGCGTTTGTCCGCGCGCGACAAGTTGTTGAAAGCCGCGGATGAACTCTTTTATGCGCACGGCATTAGCGCCATCGGCATCGACCGGGTGATCGCGAAGGCCGGTGTCGCGAAGATGTCGCTCTATCACCACTTCGATTCGAAGGATGCGCTCGTGGCGGCATGGCTCGAACGCAAGCACGGAGCGTGGATGGCGTGGCTGCGCGGCATCGTCGAAACATCGGCGCCGGCGAAACGGCCGCTGGCGATTTTCGATGCGCTCGACAGTTGGTTCCACACCGAGAATTTCAAAGGGTGCGCATTCATCAACGTCGCGGCCGAGGTCAAGGATCCGCGTTCCAAAGCCTTCCGGATCTCGGCGGCACACACGGCGGAACTCAATTCCTCGATCCGGGGATGGATCGCCGGCGCCAAGCCCAAGCTCGGGGATCGCGACCTTGATCGTGCGGCGCAGGAAGTGAGCATGCTGGTCGCGGGAGCGATCGTCTGGGCGGCGATGCACGGGCCAGATGGTGCTGCCGATCGCGGCAAGGAATCAACCAAGCGTCTGCTCGAGACCTGAACTTTTGCCGCGGGCGGTTCATACATTGATTCCTTCCGGAGCACCCACATGAAGATTCCCTCGACATGCGATCCGTACGACATCCTGCTCAATCACAATTTGTGGGCGACGCGCGAACTGCTGCGCGTCGCGCGAAAACTCACCCCGGAGCAATTTGCCCAGCCGTTCAAAATCGGTTTGGCGGAAAAAAGCGGGCTGCACGGCCTACTGACGCACATCATCAGCGTGATGGGGCGCTGGGCGGATCGCATTGCGGGGAAGCCGCCGCGGCTGCCGCTGGAGCCTGCGTGGGGCGGGTACACCGGAGCGGTCGACGCGAAGGTCCGCACGCCCGATGAACTGGATGCGATCCTCGACACAAATCATCGCGACCTGGCGGCACTCGTGCCGGCGATCCGCGCGGACCCCGGAAGGGTTGTTCGCGTCGATTTCGGCGTTGCACCATCGGCATTCACTGCTTCGGCGCTGCTGCTCCACGTGCTTACGCACGGACACTATCACCGGGCGCAGGCGGTGAATGTGCTGCGGCAACTGAACATTGCCGACGTCTCGGACAAGTTGCCCGATCTCGCCGTGATCACATGGCAGGCAACAACAGATCTACGGGAGCAGCCATGAGCCGCGTCGTGCTGAGCGCGATCGAAGCGGAGTTCCGGCGGTACCGGATGCTGTCGGAGCGCGCTGCGGAACAATTGCCGTGGGATCAGTTGCGCATTGCGCTCGACAAGGAAACGAACTCGATCGCGGTGATCATGAAGCATGTGGGGGGAAATCTTCGTTCGCGCTGGACGGACGCGCTGACGACCGACGGCGAGAAGCCGTGGCGGAATCGCGATACGGAGTTTGTGGACGACTTTGCGGATCGCGAGGCGTTGATGTCGATCTGGAGCGCCGGCTGGAGCGCGCTCGAGACTCAGCTCGCGGCGCTCACGGATGCGGACCTCGCAAAGACCATCACGATCCGCGGCGAGCCGCACACCGTGATGCTCGCGCTCATGCGCTCGGTGACGCACATCGCGTATCACGCGGGGCAGATCATGCAGGTAGCTCGCGTGCTCGCTTCGCGAAGCGGAATCGAGTGGAAGACACTCACGGTTGCGCGGGGCGGGAGCGCGGAGTTCAACAAGCGATTCGGTTTCGATCAGGGAACTCTGGCGAGATGATTGCGACGCGAGAAGAGCGTGCGTCGCGCGGCGGGCCATTTAGAACAGGAAGCTGATTCCCGCGCCCGCAAAGAAGTTATTCGACTGGTGATTCAGCCCTACGCCTGCGCGCACGTCGAGCTGCACGCGATTCGTGAGCAAGTACGCCGCGCCGAAATCAAGATACTGCGCCGAGTTTGTCCCTTTCGCGTTGGGCCCGAAGAGAAAGTACTCGCCAAAGAACGAGAGTTGATCGTTCGCGGCATACGTCACGCAGACTCCGCCCTGTCCCTGCACGAAACGTTCGCCACTCGTGGTTGCGTAGGCAACGTTGAAGTTTCCGTAAATCCCCCACCCTTTGCCGAGGTCATAGGACCAGAGCAGCTTGAAGATCGGCTCGATGTCCTGATTGCTGATGCCGTCGGAGCCGATGCCGGTCGTTGTCGCGGCCTCGAATACAAGTCGTGGCAAGGCACCGTCCTGATCGGTCAATTTCAGCTTCAGACCGGGCAAGACATCGCTGAAACCGTTCGTCGTGGATGTGTTTCCATCCGCACTTGTCCGCGACCAGACATAGCCAGACGTGCTGAGCCGAAGCTCGAGGCGGTCGTCCAGAAACGTGTAGCGCGCGAGGATTTCGGGCGCATTCAGTGTCTGGGAGTTGACGCCACTGTGATTGTTGAGCGTGAACGTGTAGCCGGTTTCGAGTTGGAAGTGGCCTTGGGGCACGATGCCGGTGGTATCGCAGAAGCTCGGCCGATCCGTTGAGATCACGAGCGGTTTTGCGTCGGCCACTTCCCCCTGGGCGAGGGCAGAATTCATCGGGGCCGGCACCGCTTGCGGAGGTGCGGATTCATCGGCACTCGCGGAGTGGCACAAGACGCTGCCGGCGACCGCTCCAACCCACAAGCAGGTCGTTCTATTCTGCCGCGCGCGATGGCGAGCGGTTGCTCTGCCTTGACGCCAATCGAGCACGAAGATTCGCAGAAGGTTTAGCTCGGCCAGAGCAGCAGCGACGCCAAGCGCCGCGGCGACGATATTGACAACCGAAGACGTCTCGGCAATTGTGCTCATGAGGGGTTTCTCTCTTTGCATGAAGGGAGAATCGGCAGTGTTTCTTCCAGCGTCGATCAACAACGCATCAGAAAACAGCCCTGCCGCATAAGGCGCCCATAAGAACGCGTCGCTCTTTATACGTTCTTTATGCGCACAGCGTGTTCCCTTATGCGCGTCCTATCGACGCGGGGCGTACATCGGACGATGCTTGATGCGTCCATCTTCCACGAGGTTCACTCATGCCCGATTTCACATTCCTGTTGCTGATTTCCGCCCTGGTCCTTGCCACTTTCGGTTTCATCCGAGTATGCGATCTGCTCGCCCCGCGTGAGCAAAGGAGCGTCAAGTGAGCTGGATTTATCTGCTCGGAGCCGTGGTTGCCGCGGCGCTCTTCGTGTACCTGCTGTGTGCCCTGCTCAAGCCGGAGTGGTTTCAATGACAACGTCGGGTGCTTTTCAGCTTGCGCTCTATTTCGCGGTGTTGCTTGCCTTGGTGAAGCCGCTTGGCTGGTTCATGGCGCGGGTTTATACAGAGCGGCCTTGCGGCCTTGATTCCGTTCTTGGACCATTCGAGCGGCTCTTCTACCGCCTTGCCGGTGTGAAGGCGGCCCAGGAAATGAACTGGAAGCAATACGCCGCGGCGGTCCTGATCTTCAGCGCGGTGGGCTTGTTCGTTGTGTATGGCCTGCAGCGATTCCAGGCGTCACTCGCATTCAATCCGCAAGGCTTGAGCGCCATCACTGCGGACTCGTCGTTCAACACGTCGATCTCGTTTGTCACCAACACAAATTGGCAGGGTTATGGCGGCGAGACGACCATGTCGTATCTCTCGCAGATGCTCGCGCTGGGCACACAGAACTTCGTGTCGGCCGCGACGGGCATGGCCGTTCTCGTAGCCCTCATCCGCGGGCTTTCGCGGCGATCTGCGGCGACGATCGGCAACTTCTGGGTCGATCTCACGCGATCGATCTTGTACATCCTGTTGCCATTGTCGGCCGTTTTCGCACTCGTTCTGGTTTCGCAGGGAGTAGTCCAGACGTTCAAGCCCTACCAGGCCGTGACCCTTACGCAGCCGCTCCAGTACGACGACCCGGTGCCCGAGGCCTCGGGAAACACGACGACTTCAGCAGATGGAAAGCCAGTGTCCAAAGCGGTCGCAGTCATCGAGCAGGTTCTTCCGCTCGGACCAGCGGCATCCCAAATTGCGATCAAGCAACTTGGCACCAACGGCGGCGGATTCTTCAGCGTCAACTCCGCACATCCGTACGAGAATCCCACGCCCTTGACGAACTTCCTCGAGTTGCTCGCGATCTTGCTGATCCCTGCCGCACTGTGCTGGACGTTTGGCGAGATGGTCGGAGATCGAAGGCAAGGATGGGCCGTGCTCGCGGCAATGTTGGCGATCTTTGTTGTCTTGCTCGGAGCGTGCGTGTGGGCGGAGTCTGGCACTAATCCGCGGCTCTCGGCGCTCGGTGTGGATTCCGCATTTGGATCCGCCGGCAACATGGAAGGGAAGGAAGTCCGCTTCGGAATCGCTAACTCCGCGCTCTGGGCCACCGCGACAACCGCCGCGAGCAACGGAAGCGTGAACGCGATGCATGATTCGTTCACGCCTTTGGGGGGGCTGATCCCGATGTGGCTTATGCAACTGGGAGAAGTGATCTTCGGGGGCGTCGGCTGCGGGCTTTACGGCATGCTGATGTTCGTGATCGTCGCGGTCTTTGTCGCGGGGCTCATGGTCGGTCGAACGCCGGAATACTTGGGTAAGAAGATCGAGCCGTTCGAAATGAAGATGGCGGCGCTGGCGGTACTCATGCCATGTGCGCTGGTGCTCCTCGGAACCGCGATCGCCGTGCTCGCCCCTCAGGGACAGACAACGAGCAACCCGGGTGCGCATGGATTCAGCCAGATCCTGTACGCCTTCTCTTCAGCCTCAAACAACAACGGCTCGGCCTTTGCCGGGCTCAGCGCGAACAACCCGTTCTACAACACGTCGCTCGGAATCTGCATGTTTCTCTCGCGGTTCTGGCTGATCGTCCCCGTGCTGGCGGTTGCCGGCTCGCTTGCGGGCAAGCGAGTATTGCCGACAACTTCGGGCACGCTTCCGACGCACACGCCGGTCTTCGTCGGCATGCTGATCTGCGTTGTCATCATCGTGGGAGCGTTGACGTTTGTTCCCGCGCTTGCGCTTGGTCCCATCGTCGAACAGCTCCAGTTGCAGGGGCACTAAAAACATGAACACCACTTCCGCAAGTTCCTGGTCGCTCTTTGATCCCACCATCGTGCGCGGCGCGATCGTTTCCGCGCTGACCAAGCTGAATCCGCGTGAACAGATTCACAATCCAGTCATGTTCGTCGTCTTCGTTGTCAGTCTGCTCACCACCTTGCTTTGGGTTCAAGCTCTCCTTGGCAAGGGTGAAGCTTCGGCGTCTTTCATCGGGTGGATTGCGCTCTGGCTGTGGTTCACCGTGCTCTTTGCGAACTTCGCGGAAGCGATGGCGGAAGGGCGAGGTAAAGCGCAGGCCGCCAGCCTCCGCAAAACACGTCGCGACGTGAAAGCCAAGAAGCTGCGTGACTCCCGAAGCCGCAAGGTGTTCGAGATCGTCGAAGGATCTGCTCTCCGCAAGGGCGATGTTGTTCTTGTCGAAACCGGCGAAGTCATCCCGGGCGATGGAGAAATCATCGAAGGCGTCGCGTCGGTCAATGAATCGGCAATCACCGGTGAATCCGCCCCGGTCATTCGTGAAGCCGGTGGTGATCGCTCCGCCGTGACCGGCGGTACCAACGTGTTGTCAGATTGGATCGTCGTGCGCATCGCGGCGGATCCCGGTCAGACGTTCCTTGATCGCATGATCGCGCTTGTGGAAGGGGCCAAGCGACAGAAAACTCCCAACGAAATCGCCCTCGACATTCTTCTGGCCAAACTCACGATCATCTTTCTTCTGGCGTGCGTGACGCTCCTCCCCTACTCGCTCTACGCCGTGACTCAGGCAAAGGCGACTGATCCCGGGTCGTCTGCAGCACCGGTTTCGGTCACCGTGCTTGTCGCCCTTCTGGTCTGCCTCATCCCCACAACCATCGGCGGGCTGCTTTCGGCGATCCGCATCGCAGGAATGGATCGCCTCGTTCAGGCCAATGTCATCGCCACAAGCGGCCGCGCGGTTGAAGCAGCGGGCGATGTGGACGTGCTATTGCTGGATAAGACGGGCACCATCACGCTTGGCAACCGGCAGGCCAGCCAGTTTCTGCCGGTCGATCACGCGACGTTGGAAGAGCTTGCCGATGCCGCCCAGCTGGCGTCGCTCGCCGATGAAACACCAGAAGGCCGCAGTATCGTCGTTCTCGCCAAGAAACACGGGCTGCGGGAACGGAACATCCACGAGCTGGGCGCCGCGTTCACGCCGTTCTCCGCACAGACCCGCATGAGCGGCGTCAGCGTGAACGGCAGGGAGATTCGCAAGGGCGCCTCGGACGCGATTGATGCGTATGTCACACGCATGGGCGCGCGCCCAAGCGAGCAGGCACGTGCGATTGTCAACGACGTTTCCAAGCGCGGCAGCACGCCGCTCGTGGTCGCCGATGGCAAAGGCCGAACGCTCGGCGTCATCGAGCTCAAGGACATCGTCAAGGGCGGTATCTCCGAACGATTCGCCGAGATGCGCCGGATGGGCATCAAAACCGTCATGATCACGGGCGACAATCCGGTGACAGCCGCGGCGATTGCCGCGGAGGCGGGTGTGGACGACTTCCTCGCGCAGGCAACCCCAGAAAACAAGCTCGATCTGATCCGCAAGTACCAGCAGGGCGGGCGGTTGGTCGCGATGACGGGTGACGGAACCAATGACGCGCCGGCGCTCGCGCAGGCCGACGTTGCCGTCGCCATGAATACAGGGACACAGGCGGCGAAAGAGGCCGGCAACATGGTGGACCTCGACAGCAACCCAACCAAGCTGATCGAGGTTGTTCAGATCGGCAAGCAGCTTCTGATGACCCGAGGCAGCCTGACGACGTTTTCCATCGCGAACGACGTAGCGAAGTACTTTGCGATCATCCCGGTCGCCTTTGCCGCCACCTATCCGCAGCTCAACGCCTTGAACATCATGAGGCTGAATCCGGCGACGGGGATTCTCTCGGCGGTGATCTTCAACGCACTCATTATCGTTGCTCTCATTCCGCTGGCCCTTCGCGGAGTGAAGTACAAGCCGGTCGAAGCTTCGGTGCTGCTCCGCAACAACCTGCTCGTCTACGGCGTCGGCGGCCTCATCGTGCCGTTCATCGGAATCAAGGCGATCGATGTGGTGCTCGGCTTTCTGTAGCACCTGATTCAACCCAGGACACACTTTCACATGCTCACTCTCATCCGCCCCGCACTCGTGCTCTTTGCCCTTTTCTCGATCGTTACGGGAATCGCGTACCCGCTTGCGATCACGGGAGTCGCGCAGGTTGTCTTTCCCGCACAAGCCAATGGCTCGCTCATCGCACGCGGAAACGGAGCGGTAGGTTCGACGTTGATCGGCCAGGAATTTGCATCCGTAACGGACTCGCCCGCCTATTTATGGTCGCGCCCCTCCGCAACCGCGCCGGTACCGTACACGTCGTTCAATGCGGACAAACTCACCGGATCTTCCGGATCAAATCTCGCCCCCACCAATCCGGCACTTATCGACAACGTCAAGGCCCGGATCGACGCTCTTCGAGCCGCCGACTCCCGGGTCGGCTTCGTACGTCCCCCGAATCAACTCATCCCCGTCGATCTGATCACCAGTTCTGCCAGCGGGCTCGATCCGCACATCAGCCCTGCGGCGGCTGAATACCAGCTCTCGCGAGTTGCCAAAGCCCGTCATCTCTCGGACGCTCAGGTGCGCGAACTCGTCGCCCTGCACACGCAAGCCCGACAATTCGGCGTGCTGGGCGAACCGACTGTCAATGTCCTTGCTTTGAACCTGGATCTGGATGCGCACTTTCCGAGCGCGAAGGGGCCGGCTCCTCTCTCTTCGCCCACCAATCGAATCAACGAATAATCAACCATGCCCGGCCGCGCGAATCCCGATGAACTTCTCGCTCGCGCTCGGCACGAAGAGGCTCGCGCCGGCCGCGGCAGGCTCAAGATTTTCTTCGGTGCCGCACCAGGCGTCGGCAAGACGTATGCGATGTTGACCGCGGCCCAGCGGCTGGCCCGCGAGGGCGTGGACGTCGTGGTGGGCCTCGTCGAAACGCACGGGAGGGCTGAGACGGAGCAGCAGCTGCTCGGCCTCGACATCCTGCCCCGCCGCCGGGTCGACTACAAGGGCACGACACTCGCAGAGTTTGACTTGGATGCTGCTCTGGCTCGACGGCCCGAGATCCTGGTACTCGACGAGTTCGCGCACACCAATGCACCGGGTTCGCGCTTTGAAAAGCGGTGGCAGGACGTCGAAGAAGTGCTTGCCGCGGGGATCAGTGTCTATACCTCGCTCAACGTTCAGCACATCGAGAGCCTGAACGACGTGATCTCGCAGATCACGGGAGTACAGGTGCGTGAAACCGTTCCCGACTCGGTGATCGAGAAGGCGGACGAGATCGAGTTGATCGATCTGCCCCCGGACGTCCTGCTTGAACGCCTCAAGGCCGGAAAGGTCTATGTTCCCGACAGCATCGCGCCCGCGATGGATTCGTTCTTCCGGCGAGGCAATCTCACAGCGCTTCGAGAACTCTCGCTCCGCCGCACGGCCGAATGGGTCGATGGGCAGATGCGGAGGTATCGCGAAGGGAACAGCATCCGAGCCATCTGGCCCGCGGCAGAGCGGATACTCGTCGCGGTCAGCCCGAGCCCCGCATCCACGAAGATTGTCCGCGCCGCCAAGCGCATGGCGGCAGGGTTGCACGCGGATCTTCTTGCCGTGTATGTCGAGACGCCCCGAACCGCCCGCCTCACGGCTCGCGATCAGGATCGCGTGATCGAAACACTTCGTCTGGCCGAAAGCCTTGGCGCGAGCACTTCAACGCTCAGCGCGGACAACGCGGCAGAAGAACTGGTCGCGTTCGCACGCGCCCGAAACGTCAGCAAGATTGTTGTTGGAAAAACGTGGCGGCCGGCGTGGCGCGAGGCGCTCTTTGGTTCGTTTCTCGGGAATCTCATTCGATCCAGCGGCGACATTGATATCTACGTGATTCGGGGAGATGCGGAAGTTGAAGATGCGGACGATCCGTCGTTTCAGCCCGCGGTGCAGAGATCACAGCCTTGGGCGTATGCCCGCGCGCTCGTGCTCGTGGCAATCGCATCGCTCATGGGGCGATTTCTCCCCGCCAGCTTTGATGCCGCCAATCTTTCGATGATCTATCTCGCGGGCGTGGTCATCGCGGCCGTCTGGCTGGGGCGCGGACCGGCGGTTGCCTCCGCGATCCTCGGCGTGGGCGCCTTTGACTTTTTCTTCGTCCCTCCCTCGCTCACATTCCGCATTTCGGATGCGCAGTATCTCGTCACGTTTGCCGTCATGCTCGCGGTTGGCCTCCTCATCGCAAACCTCACGAATCGGCTTCGAAATCTTGCACTGGCCGCACGCCAGCGCGAGCAGCGCACAGCGCTTTCTTATGACATGGTGAAGGGGTTGGCCGCGGCGTCGAACCGTAACGAGGTCGCATCGGTTGCCGTCAAACACGTGCACGATACATTTGACTGCGATGCGTCACTGCTGACTCCGGGTAGGGAAGCTCCCGAACCGCTCGAAGTGCTCGCAAGCGCTGGATCTCCAGATTGGCTCGACGAGCGCGAGAAGGGCGTCGCCCGGTGGTCCTTTGATCACGCCAAGCCCGCCGGTTCGGGCACGCGGGCGCTTCCAGCATTTTCTGGGCGCTATACACCTCTTGCGACAACCCGCGGCAAGCAGGGCGTTCTTGCGATCCGGACTAACGAGCAGACGAACCTCGCCTCGACCACCCAGCTGCTGCTGCTCGATACCTTCGCCAATCAGATCGCTCTCGCCATCGAACGGGTTGACCTTATCGAGAGCCAGCAGATCACCAAGATCGAGGCGGAGTCGGAGCGATTGCGAGGAGCGCTTCTGAGCTCGGTTTCGCACGATCTGCGAACGCCGCTCGCAACGATCTCGGGTGCCGGTGAAACGCTGCTCGAGGAAAACCTCGAGCCGGCGACCCGCTCGGAATTGACAACCATCATCGTGCACGAAGCCGAGCGGCTCAATGAATTGATTGCGAATCTCGTCTTTGCCACACGGCTGGAAGCCGGCGTTTCGCTTCGAAAAGAATGGATTTCTGTCGAGGAAATCGTGGGCATCGGACTTTCGCGCCACCGCGCCGCGCTCGCTGGTCGCCCGTTTCGAGTGAACCTCTCGCCCGAGCTTCCGCTGGTGCGCGTTGATAATGCGATGCTTCCGCAGGTCATTCACAATCTCGTCGAAAACGCTCTTCGCTACACAGCGCCAACGACACCGATCGAGATCGCCGCATGGACAACCGATAGCAGCGTCGTCGTTAAGGTTGCCGATGCGGGCGCCGGACTCAACGCGGTGGATGCGGCGAGGGTCTTCGAGCGTTTCTATCGGGGCAAGCGCGGGCGAAAGTCCGAGACGAACGGTCCTCCCGGAATGGGACTAGGCCTCACGATCTGCGAGGGAATCGTCAAGGCTCACGGCGGGAGAATCTGGTTCGAGCGAAATATCCCGAACGGCGCGGCGTTTCTTTTTTCGCTCCCGATCGAGCGCGCGAACGATGCCCCGGTCGTCAAGGGCGATGCCGCATGACCGATTCGCGAGCTCAAAGCATTCCCAAGCCCGAGCACAGGCCACTCATTCTGATCGTGGATGATGAAGAACCGATCCGGCGTTTTCTTCGTGCGACGCTGGAGCATCAGCACTACCGCACCAAAGAGGCCGCAACTGCGAATGAGGGCTTGATTCTCGCACGCACACAGCGACCGGACCTGGTGTTGCTCGACCTCGGCCTGCCCGACGGCGACGGCCTGCATGTCACTAGGTCGCTCCGGGCGGATTCGTCAGTTCCGATTGTCGTTCTTTCCGCGCGCGAGCAGGAGCAGGACAAGGTCAACGCGCTCGACACCGGAGCCGATGACTACCTCACCAAACCATTCAGCATTCCGGAACTCCTCGCCCGAATCCGCGTTGCGCTTCGCCACGCCAACACCCGTGCGGGAGCCGGTTCCAACTACGAGACCATGGTGGGCGATCACAAACTCTGGATCGATCTCGAATCCCGCAGCGTCCGGGTCTCGAACGCGGGCACGACCACGGATGTGCGGCTGACGCCGACCGAGTTTCAGCTTCTCGCGTTTCTTGTCAAGCACGCGGGAAAAGTTCTCACCCACCAGATGATCCTCAAGGAAGTCTGGGGCCCAACGCACGCGAATGACATCCAGTATCTCCGCGTTTACGCGGGGCAGCTGCGCCGGAAGATTGAAGCGGATCCGGCTCAGCCCGTCTTCCTGCTCACAGAGCCGGGCGTCGGATATCGCCTTGCAGCTTCGGGCAGCGATGGTACTTCGTAAGCCCGGGTTGGCAATCCGTTCTCTCCTACACTCTTTCTTCGCTCGGGGCGCGGCGGCTGCGTTGAACACCATGGTGTTCGTCGGCATCCGTCGCTGAGACGCACCCGTAGAACCTGATCCGGTTCGCACCGGCGGAGGGAAGCCCATGATCGTCCATTCCAATTCGAATCCAAACGCTCGTCTCGGACTGCCGCTGCACGGCGCGCTCAATCCTGCCGCGACGCCCAGCGTCACGACTCCCGGTTCGTTTGCACTCAAACCCGATGTGGGCGGCCCGCTCATGTTCGCCAGCCCCGACACACCCGGCATGCCCGCGCCCAGCAGCAAGACCGCGTGGGATTTTTTGCCCGAGGGCTGGAGTGTTGTCTTGTTGGAAAAGGGGCAAAGGGGCAAAGGGGCAGAGGGGCAAAGTGATTGGTCGGGCGCGGTCTGCAGCGCCAATCCGCACGTGCCTTCACTGGACGCCGCGACAAGCGGGCAGCTCGGCGCCTCCGGATGCGCCACCTGCCTTGGAGATGACAAGGCATTTGTCGAATTCACCACGGCGAGGGGCGAGCGCCGACGCGTGCTCTATCCGAAGAATTTCCGGCCCGTGACTCAACTCGAGTTCGCACGCCTCGGGATTGTCACGCCTCAGATGAAGCGCGTCGCGGAGCGCGAGCCGCACTTTGAAGCGCTCTTTCCAAGCGCCGATGGAACCCGCGCCGCCGAAGCCGTGCGCGATGAGGTCGCGGCGGGGCGCATGGTCATCCCGGCGAACATCAACCATCTCACGCACAAACTCGATCCGATGTGCATCGGCCGCGCGAGCAAAACGAAGGTGAACGCCAACATGGGCGCATCCCCGGTTTCGTCGGGCACCGATGAAGAAGTCGAGAAGCTCAAGTGGGCCGAGAAATGGGGCGCGGACACGGTGATGGATCTCTCGACCGGCGGCGACCTCGACGCCACGCGCGGAGCGATTATCCGGAACGCGACCGTGCCGATCGGGACCGTGCCGATCTACTCGATGATCATCGGAAAGAAGATCGAGGATCTCGATTGGCCGACGATCGAGGCCTCGCTGCATCACCAGGCGAAGCAGGGCGTCGATTACTTCACGATTCACGCGGGCGTTCGGCGCGCACATTTGAAGTATGTCAAGAACCGGCTCATCGGCATCGTCAGCCGCGGCGGGTCGCTGCTCGCCAAGTGGATGCTCGTGCACAATCAAGAGAACATCATGTACACGCGCTGGGAGGACATTTGCGACATCCTCCGCCAGTACGACGTGACGTTTTCGATCGGCGATGGGCTGCGTCCCGGCGGGCTCGCGGATGCGACCGATGATGCGCAGCTCGCGGAACTCGAGACGCTCGGCGAACTGACCGAGCGCGCGTGGCGAAAAGGCGTGCAGGTCATGATCGAAGGCCCGGGGCACGTTCCGTTCGATCAGATCGAATACAACGCGAAAGTCCAGCGCACGCTCTGCCACGGCGCGCCGTTCTATGTGCTCGGCCCGCTCGTGACCGACATGTTCCCCGGCTACGACCACATCACGAGCTGCATCGGCGCGACGAGCATGGCGTATCACGGCGCGGCGATGCTCTGCTATGTCACTCCGAAGGAGCACTTGGGCCTACCGAAGAAGGATGATGTGAAGCAGGGGTGCATCGCATACAAGATCGCGGCGCATGCCGCGGACGTGGCGCTCGGGATTCCCGGCACGCGCGACCGCGACGATGAACTGACCAAGGCCCGCGCCGCGCTCAACTGGGAAAAGCACTTCGAACTTTCATTCGACCCGGACACGGCCCGCGCGTATCACGATGAAGACCTCGATGTCGACACCGACTTCTGCGCGATGTGCGGGCACGACTGGTGCAGCGTCCGCATCAGCAAGGAAATCCAGGAATTCGCCAGCGGCAAGGCCGAGGGCTTCGAGCGCATTGGCGCGAACGGCAGAGCCGGCGCGCCGGTGAAGAGCGCGGCGCTCACGCCCGAGCAGCAAGAAATCCTCGCCAAGCGCGGCGTGCTCTCGCCGGATGAGATCCACAAGCTCGCAAACAAGACGAAGAAGGCGATGGGAGGGCATTCGGCATCAGGCATCGGGCAGGGGGAAGAAGCACCATCGAATGCCGAATCCCGAACGCCGAATGCCCCCAAGCTTTCATGCCACTCCGACTATGTTGATCCGGAAACGGCGAAGCAGATGATCGAGCAGAAGGCGGGGAGGGAGGTGCTTGTGCCGCTGGATGTGAGGCCGGCGCTGGGGATTGCGAAGGAAGATCGGGTGGTGTAGTGTCCGAGGCGATTCCCATCAATTCTCCGCGTCCAGACTGGGATTCCGATTTCGCGCGGGCCCTCATTGGGAAGTATGTTCTTGTGGGGCTTACGACAGTCGACTCCGAAGGTAAGGTTGTCGAGCAACGCCAGCTCCATGGGCTGGTTGTTTCCGCATCCGAAAGAAAAGGAATCGAACTTAGCAGGCTGTTGAAATTCTGATTGTGCCTACTGCGCCGACGCATTGCAGACAACTTTCTGGCCCTCAGACCCGGGTCGCGAGGGTAGATGGCGGTTCGAAATTGCGACTGGTTGGAGTTTTTCAACAGCCTGTTAGACTGCGCGGACGAGGAGCGGGCCAGCAGTATTTCTTACCGCCCTGTACTTCAAGTTTCTTTCGTGCTGCGCCTGGGGAGTACAGGCTTCGATCAACCGGCGAAGTTGTCGTGAATCCGGACTTCACCGCGAAATGGACAATCGAGCCACCCGAACCAATATCAAGATGAATAACAGGAGAACTCGAGAACAAGGCATTAGGAAACTCGATAGATTGAAAGCGCCGGGCGAACGCCGCTCAACAACGTTTGTCGGACCTGTTACGAAGCTCGCGTGCGTGCCAGACCAGCGGCACCAGCTTTTCTCTACTTGTACCTTCGCTCTTCGCGAAGCACTCTGGACTCCGTCGCCGTGACAACCGCGTCAGCTACAGTCGATCCAATCCTGCCGCACGGCCTTCTGCTCCTCTTTGGCCCGGTGCTTGCCATCGGTTCCGCCGCCACGGTTGTGTTCGGCAGTTCCTCGCCTCTTTCGTGCCTCGCATTGCCCGCACTTCCTCTCGGTATCGTCGTCTGTCTCATCGGCCTGTTCTTCAAGCCGCGATGGCCCGCCATTCTCGGCCTCGTCCTCGGCCTGGTCGGCGGCAGCTACTTCGTGATGGAAAATAGTCGTCTTAACAGCGGTCATCTTCGCATCAGCGAGTACCCGCAGATGCTTCAACTCGCCAGCGGTGGTACGACGCACTTCCCGCGCGCCATCCCCGCGAACGCCACCGACGTCCGCATCACCGCTCTTGGCCCATACGGATGGCTTCCCGCGCCGGATTTCTGCATCGACCTGCGTTACTATCTGCCTCCTGCCGACGCCGAGAAAGTCCGCGCGCAAGCCGAGACGAACGCGATCGCAGCCGATCCGAAGACCCACGGCACTGACCCGGGCGCACACGCGAATCAGTTCATCCTGAAACACGGCGGACATCCGGCCGGCTTCAAGTCCTATTTGCTCGTTATTCCGAATGGCGGGATGAACGCCGGAGGCGTGTCGGTGAACACCACGACCGGTGAAGTCATTTATTGGGTGGTGTACTGATTCATATGCGTGAATCCTTCCGAGCATACGATGCTGCATGCTCGACTGGGAGAAATGTCCTGCTGTTGAACGGATACCCGGCAAGGTGAGCGGGGCGTGGCTCTTCAAGGGCACGCGTGTGCCGGTGAAAGCACTCTTCGAGAATCTTGAGGGAGGAGCTCGGGTGGCCGAGTTCCTGGAGTGGTTCCCCGATGTGTCTGCGCGTCAGGTCGAGGAAGTGCTGCTCCATGCCGAGAAGAGCCTGGCGGCCTGATCGGGATGCCGTACTCCGTTCGTTAGAATCGCGACATGAAGGTTCTATTCGATCAAGGAACGCCGGCCCCGCTGCGCCGTGCGCTATCCGCATTTGACGTCAAGATCGCACGGGAAATGAACTGGGACCGACTCGAGAATGGCGAACTGCTTCGTGCCGCGGAAGAAGCCTTCGATGCGTTTATCACCACCGACCAGGGGTTGAAATACCAGCAGAACAACGTAAAGCGAAAGCTCGCGATTCTGGTTCTGCCCACGACAAGTTGGCCGCGCATCCAAAGCAATGTCGAGATCGTCGTCCAAGCGGTTGAAAGGCTCTCGCCGGGCGACTTTGTCGAACTCGCATTCCCAGCCGAATAGTTGTTTACCAAACCCATGCCCTCTCGCGTTCCAAAGTCCGCCTCTTCCTTCGGCTTCAAGCTGCTCGCGGTCCTCATTGCCGCGGCGATCACGATCGCCATGCGGCGGGGCTGGATTCCCACTTCGCAAACACCGACTGCATCGCAGCCGGGCGCGCCCTCATCGCCCGCTCCCGTCCGAGTCGATTCCAACGCGATCTCGACGGTTCGCGAACTCTTCTACGCGAAGCGCGGGAATGCCTGGGTTGAAACCGCCGGCCGCGTCGAAAAGCTTCTGCCTGATGACACCGACACCAGCGACAACTCGGACAAACACCAGAGGTTCCTACTCCTAGTTCCTGGCGACATCACGGTGCTTGTGGCGCACAACATCTCGACTTCGCAGCGCGTTCCGGTAAGGCCGGGGGACATGATCTCGCTCCGGGGAGAATACGAATACACGGACAAGGGCGGCACGATCCACTTCACGCACAAGCCCAAGTACAACTCGCGGAACGTGCAGGGAGGGTGGATCGAGTTCAAGGGCGTACGCTACGAATAACCTCTCTTTACCCCTTTGCCCCTTTGCCCCTTTGCCCCTTTGCCCCTTTGCCCCTTTGCCCCTTTGCCCCTTTGCCCCTTTGCCCCTTTGCCCCTTTGCCCCTTCAGGATTCTTCCATGTCGTCCCCAACTTTCTCAGGCTCCGTCCCCAAGACCTATCACGATTTTCTCGGCCCGCTCATCTTCGATGCGTACGCGCGCGATCTGACCGCGCGGATCACGCCGCTGCTGAATGCGAATTCGAAAGCCCGAATCCTCGAACTCGCCTGCGGCACTGGCATCGTGACCGAATGTATCGCACAGGCGCTCCCGTCGGGCGCTTCGCTCATCGCGACCGACATCAGCGAGCCGATGCTCGCTCACGCTCGCACCACTTACAGTGGCGCGCCGGGAGTCACCTTCCAGACTGCCGATGCCTGCGCGCTTCCGTTCAAGGACGGCTCGTTCGACCTGATCGCCTGTCAATACGGCGTCATGTTCTTCCCGGACAAGGTGAAGGCGATGCGGGAAGCTCGGCGCGTCCTCGCGCCCGGCGGCGCGTACATTTTCAATATCTGGGATTCGCTGGAGCACAACCCGATCCCGAGACTTGTGCACGAGACGCTCGCGTCGCTCCTGCCCGACAATCCGATCCAGTTTCTCGCGAAGATGCCTTATGGGTATTCCGATCGCGCGGAGATCGAGCGCGTCACGCGGGCGGGCGGGTTTGAGAATGTGAAGATCGAAACCGTCGAGTTTCCGAGTAGCGCGCCCTGCGCGGCGGACGCGGCGCGGGCGTGGGTTGAGGGAACACCCGTACTCAGCGCCCTTCTCGAGCGCGGCATCACCGATCCGGCGCCGTTCAGGATTGCCGCGGAGAAGGCGATCGCCGCGAACCTTGGCGACAAGCCGTGCGGCGCCACGATGAGGGCGATCGTGGTGACGGCGAGTTGATGAGAGCCTTTCGATCAATAGCAAACCAGCTGGTCGTACGCCGTCGCAAAGAGGACAAAGTCCGCGTCGTCGACCAGGAGGTTTCCGTCGAGGTCGGCGATGCAGTCAAAGTCGAACAATCTCGCGTTGCTCAACTGATTCGCCGCGAAGACCGTTATCGAAGCCGAGGCGCTTGTCGGATTGGGAACAACAACGTGTAATCGCGTCGAGCTTTTGGATACGACGCTCGCGGCCAATCCGCCGAAGAGCACGGCGGGGGTCTGACCGAAATTCTGTCCATCGATCTGGATGATCGAACCGGGGATCGCGTGATTCGGGGCGGTCACGATCAAAGGGGCGAGATAGCCGATGGACGTCTGCGTGCTTCCGCTTGCGGTCTGAATGACGACCGGCTGCCCGAGACCCTGCCCGGCCGGAGCATCAAACTTCAGTGTGGTGTGGGCCGCGATGACGTTGGTCGCAGCAATCCCCCCGACCAAAACCTGTGCGACCGTTGCGAAATTCTGACCGGTGACGGTGACCTGCTGCCCACCCGCCGTGCCGACGAGCGAGGGAACGGGCGACCCGCTGACGGACGGCGCGCCGTAGCTGTACGTCGCGGTGCCGGAAGCCGGCTGACCACCAACCGTGACCGCGACCGGGAGGTTCAGGCCGACGCCGGGGGGCGTGAGACACGAGATCGATGAGGGTGTGACAGAGCCGAGGGTGCACGGATTGCCGCCGATCGTCACCTGCGTCGCGCCGCTCATAAAACCCGTACCCATGATGGTGATGCTGTGTCCGCCGCTGGTCGAACCGCCGTTGCCGGCGACCGAGCTGACAAAGGGCGGAGAATACGAAAACTCGTGCGTGGTCACCGACTGTCCACCCGAAGTCACCTTGAGTTCAATACCCTTCCCGCTGCCCGGCGGCAGTTGAAACTGAATGACCGAATCCGATTGAAATGTCACTATCACGCCGGCGCCGCCGAATGTCACCGACGGGTTCGAACCGAAGTTAGTGCCCGAGACCGTGATGGTGCCTCCGCCCGCGGTCGGCCCGCTTAAAGGCGCGATCTCGCGAAGCGACGGTCCCTGATAGTCGATGAGAACCTGATTTGAAGAGACGCCGCCGCTGAAGAACGCCTGGATGGTCTTCGCGGTCCCCGTGCCCGCGGGCATGACGAACTCAATTTGAGTTGCGGACGATGAAATGATGCGCGGTGAGAAGTTGTTACCGACCTGAACGCCGGTCACGACTGCGGGGAAACCGGTGCCGACCAATTTCGCAAATTGACCTCCGGCGGCAGGGGTTTGACTGAGCGGGCTGCCGCCGACATCCACGACCTGCGTGATGACTTGGCTGTGCGCGAACGAAGCGAGAGTGGCCGAGGCAACAGCGCATGCTGCCGTAGCACGAAAACGATTGGACATTCCAATCTCCTCCAAAGACGGCTGAACGCCGGAAACGACTCAACAACACCACGTATCGTATCGGAATTCGGTCAGAATCCAAAGCCGATTTGATGGACGATTCTGAAGCCTCCCTCTTCGAGTGCTCGGACGTGCACGGGGCATACGAGCATTCACCTTGGCCTCCCGGAGATCGGAGACTCACCATGCGGACGATCTTGGTGACGGCGAGTTGACTCTTGTCCGCACGTCGCCGACGGCATCAGTGCCCGACGACCAGTCTCCAAACGACGACATAGGCATTACTGAAGGGCTCCTCGCGGAAAAAAGTCGGCGCGAATCCAGGGGTTCCCACGAACGGTCGCAGCATCCAGCCCATCTGAATACCAACGAAGATGTAGGCGACCAGCCAGTAGCTCAACATCAGCGCGTGCCGGCGCGAACGCATCAGCAACGGTCGGTACCGTCGCCAGAGAATTGCCTGTGCCGCGAGCGTCGCGATGAAGAACATCATCCCGTTCGTCAGCAGAGCCGTCCGATGATCGACACCGTTCGCATACATGAACAACGTGATCGGAGAGAGCGAGACAAGCGCCGCCGCGAACGCGGCCTGCGAACTGACGATCGCCCGGAGCGCAGTCCGCAGATCGTC
Organism: Phycisphaeraceae bacterium; assembly: GCA_019636555.1. Classification (NCBI taxonomy): domain Bacteria; kingdom Pseudomonadati; phylum Planctomycetota; class Phycisphaerae; order Phycisphaerales; family Phycisphaeraceae; species Phycisphaeraceae bacterium. The sequence goes on from JAHBXH010000001.1 coordinate 3,411,817, forward strand.
CCTCAGTCTCAGCACTGTGCTCAACGCGAAGTATCCCGGCAAACAAACGGCCGACGTCGCAAAGATCAGCAGGGGCATCTTCACCGCCGAGTAAATCGGGCCCATCGCCCGCGGCTCGCTCAGTTCGAACGCCCCCATCGCCAGCCCGTACAGCGGACTGAAGAGCGCGATCGTCAGAATCGCACGCCGGATCGGCGGGGAGTCGCCTGGGCGCCGGAGTTGATCAAGCAGACGCGCGACAAAAACTAGGTCTGCTTCGCGGATTGAAGACGACCTCGCGGCGCTCACCTGCGGCCGCCCTTTCCAGGATCCAGTTGGCCCGCCGTCGAATTCCAAACGCTTTCGATGAAACTCCCGCTGCGAGCGCGCAGAAAAGTCAGTTCCTGACCCGGATGACCGATGAACGGCCGCAGCAGCCAACCCATCTGCGATCCCACCAATGCATAGGTGACAATCCAGATGAAGAACATTCCTGTGACCGATCGCCTCGAAATGAGCTCATCGGCACCGCTTGCTTGCTCGGTCTGCTTTGATGCTTCATCCTCCTGCAGCTTGATCAGCGCCCTCAAGAGAAACCCGATGCTGACGATTCCGGCGATGCCGAGGAGCGCAACATTCAGAAGCACGATGAATGTGTAGCTCGTCGTGCTCACGGTGAAGAACGCCAGAATCGGCCCGAGGGATGCCGCAAGCGCGAGGTTCACCACGATTGTCGCGACGAGCAGCCGCAGCGTCGCCCGGAAGCCCAGCCCGCACCCCATGAGTGCGTTAAACACATACAAACTGGGAAACGTCACACCGAGCGTCAAGAGGAACAACGCCGGAAGCTTTATCATGAGATACAAAAGGTGCAGCCACGCATTCGGAGCGCCTCCCGCGATCGCGTACCACGCCATGAACGAGCCGTAAATTGCCCCGAGTGCAAGGGCCCACGGGCCAAAGAGCCGGACAGGGGTCAAACCAACCCGCACTTGGCTCGCGTCGGTTAGTTTGCCACGCAAGAGTTCATCAAGCGCGTGGATCGCGCTCGCCCGGAATGGAACGTTGGTCATGAGTCCTTCTTGTCTGGTGCATGAACGAGTTATCGGCGCGTTCTCTCACGCTCTTCCGAGCCACGCCGTTCTTTGCTTTTTGCGATTACGTCCTGCTTCTATCGCCCCGCGTTTCTTTACTCCGACGGGGTGATCAGGCTTATGCACGTTGCGGGAATTCGGTTCGCGCATCGTCCGTATTTTTTCGGGCTTCGCAAATCGCCTTCGCCACCCCGCTCGGCAAGTACACTGCGCCCATGCTTCTCCGCTACTCGCCCGCACTGTTTCTTGCCGCGTTTTTTACCCTCCCGGCGTTTGCTCAAACCAGCGCCCCGCCTACACCGGGGCGAATGGCGGCAACACCAGGCCCCCACATGCCACCCCGGGGTGAATGGTGGCACCGCAATCCGTCCGATTTCGAATTGGACGATGCCGCGATCGCCGAAGCCATCAAGTGGGCGCAAACACAAGATTCGGGCTGGGATTTTGCGAAACAGCCCGAGCTTTTCGGCCTTCCCATCGGTCCGCTCCCCGCGAGTCACGCCGCGACCAACGGCGTCATTGTCATGCACGGCTACATCATCGCCGAGTTCGGCGACATCAACGCCGTCGATCCCACATACAGCGTGGCAAAGAGTTTCCTCTCCACGATTCTCGGACTCACGCTCGATCGCGGAAAGATCAAGTCGATTTCTGATCCGGTCGTCGAATACATCCACGACGGTGGCTACACCGATCCCTCCAGCACCCAACCCCACAACTCAAAGATCACCTGGCAACACCACGCCACACAAACCAGCGAATGGCAGGGTGAAATGTTCGGCAAGCCCAGCACATTCCTTGGCGCGGAGCAGTTCGGCAAGGGTGCAATGAAGCCGCGCGACATCAAAGATCCTGGCTCCTACTTCGAATACAACGACGCCCGCATCAACCGCTTCTCGCTCTCGCTCCTCCGTCTCTGGAAGCGTCCGCTTCCCGATGTCCTCAAGTCTGAAATCATGGATCCCATCGGCGCTTCCGACACGTGGAAGTGGATCCCGTACGACAATGCTTCCGTCGAAGTCGAAAACCCCGACGGCAAGACCGTTCCCATGCCTTCAGTGAGTGGCGGCACCCGATGGGGCGGCGGCCTCTGGATCAGCACCCTCGATCTCGCCCGTTTCGGCCTGCTCATTTCTCGCAACGGATTGTGGCACCGACAGATCGTCTCCGAAAAGTGGATTCGGCAGGCCACACACCCGCACCCCGAGCTCTCTGGCAGCCGCCCCGACTACGGCTACCTCTGGTGGCTCAATACCACCAACGCCTGGCCCGCCGCGCCCAAATCCTCTTTTGCGGCAATCGGCGCCGGCAACAACACCATCTGGATCGACCCCGAGCACGATCTCGTCGTGGTTTGGCGCTGGCACATGCAAGATGCTCAGGCCGAGTTCTACAAACGCATCCTCGCGGCTTTTCCCGCGAATAGATGAAAGTGGATGGGGTACATCTCGACAATCAATTGTCCAAATCCGCGACGGTGCCTGCGGGCTTGTCGTGCGCCGCGTGCGAGTATGACCTGACCGGTCTTCAAATATCGAGCGTTTGTCCGGAATGCGGCCACTGGGTCATTACACCATTCAGAGCGAAAGAACGAGTCCTGTTCCATTACCCGCATGGGTCCGCATGTTGCGATCCATTTATTTCGCAGCATTCACGCTGATCGTCACCACACCGTGGACAATACCGCCCATTGGCCGGGCTTTGGGAATGACTCGCGCCTTGTACAGGACGCAGTTTCCGGAGACCTTGGCAGTTTGTGGCTTGGCAACAATGCTGCTCGGGTTAGCGCTTTTCATCGTACTTTCAACTCGCGGCCATCGACTCGCGTGGCTGGTGCTCAGCACCGGGCCGCTCTTGATTTATTCTTGCCTCGGAGGGCTGGGGCAGCCGTAATTCCGGTCTCATGTTCACGCCTTCTTCGCCCACCTGAGCTTCGCCGAGCCCGCCCGGGGATTCTCCTTGAGTTCTGCCTCGTCCGCGACGATCGGGTCGCGTCCGTCGGCCGCGTACACACCTGCTCGGAACAAGTCCCGGAATGCGTGTTTCACCGGCCGATCCTCTCCGCTGTGAAAGGTGATGATCGCCGCGATCCCGCCGGGTTTCAGTACGCGCGGCAGAGCATCGAGCAAGTTGTCCAGGTTCGACAGTTCATGGTTCACCATGATCCGTAGTGCCTGAAAAGTCCGCGCCGCCGGATGCAGCTTCGCGCCCATGCCGCGCTCGATCGTGAAGTCGCGTGCTTCGCACACGATCGCCATGAGTTCTTCGGTGCGTGTGATCGGCTGCTTCGCCCGGCGCTTCACGATGAGCCGCGCGATCTCTTTCGAATCTTCTTCATCCCCGAGTTCATACAGCGCGTCGGCGAGATCCTGTTCGGTCATCCTGTTGACGATCGCCGAGGCCGGTTCGCCGCGCGACGGGTCCATGCGCATGTCGAGCGGACCGGGCTTGCGATAGGAGAAGCCGCGCTCGGGGTCATCGATCTGCGTGCTGGCGACGCCAATATCGGCGAGAACTCCGTCCACACTCCCGAGCGCGATGCCCAGGCCGCCGAGGGCTTTCTCGATGTTCCCGAAGTTGTCGTGCACGATGTCGAACCGCACCGTCCCCTCGCGCCCTTTCACTTTCTGGAGTTTGACGCGTGCCTCGATGATGTTCGAAGGGTCGATATCGATCGCGATCAACCGACCGTCCGGCTTGATGCGTTCGAGAATTGCCGCGGCATGCCCACCCAGTCCGAGCGTGCAATCCACGATCGTCTGCCCGGGCTTGGGATCCAGCACCTCGAGCACCTGCTTGAGCAGAACGGGGATGTGCAAGTCTCGTTTCAATTGCGCTCTCTTTGCGTCGCGATGGTACAGACTCCGCTCCTACCTTGGTCGTTTCGGGAAGTACGCTTGAGCACAACGACGATCGATCTTGACGCCTATTTCGTCCGCATCGGCTACGCGGGCCCGACCGACCCCACGCTCGACACGCTGGGCGCGATCCAGTTGCACCACGCCTGTTCGATCCCGTTCGAGAATCTCGACGTTCTGCTCAAACGCGGCATCGCGCTCGATCTCGACTCGATTCAAGCCAAGCTTGTTGCCAATCGCCGCGGCGGATACTGCTTCGAGCAGAACTGGCTGCTGCTCCACGTGCTGCGCGAACTCGGTTTCAACGCGATGCCTCTCGCCGCACGGGTTCGCTTTCGACAGCCCCGCGATTTCGTTCCGCCCCGCACCCACATTTTCGTTCGCGTCGATTTGGGCAACGAGCAGTGGATCGCTGATGTCGGCGTCGGCGGCCTCTCTCCCACCGCACCGATCCGATTTGTGCTGAACGAGGAACAGGAATCGCCTCACGAGCCCCGACGGATCGTGCGCGAGAACGACCGGTTCTATCACCAGGTGAAACTGGCCGGAGTCTGGGAAGATGTGTGCGAATTCACCGGCGAAGAGATGCACGCGATCGACCGTGAAGTCGGCAACTGGTGGACGAGCACAAATCCCAATTCAAAGTTTGCGCAGAACATCATGGCCGCGATCGCAAACCGCGACGGAACTCGATACGTGCTCGAAACCCGGAACTTCACGCACCGTCGCGCGAGCGACGGCGAAGCATTGAAGAGCGAGGTCATCGCGGACTCGGCCCGATTGCTCCAAGTGCTTCGAACGCACTACCGACTCGAGTTTCCGAGTGGAACAGTGTTTGGAGTCGGGGGGCTGTAACCAAAACGCTCGAGCCGCGATTCCCGCCTGTACACTCCGATTTGGATGACTCCGCAGGTTCTCATTGTCGGCGCCGGCCCGACGGGACTCGTGCTGGCGCTTTTCCTGCGTCACCTGAGCATTCCCTTTCGGATCATCGACAAACTGTCGGGTCCCGGGCAGGCGTCGCGCGCCATGGTCATTCAGGCACGCACGCTCGAGTTCTACCGCCAGATCGGCTTTGCAGACAAATGCATCGACGCCGGAATCAAGATGCGCGGCATCCGGCTGCGCGAGCAAGGAAAACAGATCGCCGGCTTTCGGTTCGATCAGATCGGCGACGACATCAGCCCCTATCCGTTCGTGCTCAGCCTGCCGCAGGACGATCATGAACACCTGCTCGTCGCGGAATTGCAGGCGCTCGGCGTCGATATCGAGTGGAGCACCGAACTCACTCATTGCGAGAACCACGATTCTCACGTGCGGACGACTCTCCGGAACCGAAGCGGCGATGAAACGATCGACTTCCGATTCCTCTGCGCGTGCGACGGCGCGAGAAGCACCGTACGGGAGACTCTCGGATTCGGCTTTCCCGGAGGCACGTACGACGAGGTCTTTTATGTCACCGACGTCGATGCGCGGGGCCTTGAATTTGACGACAGCGTGAACATCTCGGTTTCGAAAGGCACATTCATCCTGGCGTTCCCGGTGCGCTCAAAGGGTTCGTATCGCTTCATCGGGATCGTTCCGCCCGATCATCCGGACCCGACGAAAGCGACTTTCGAAGACATTCGGCCGATCATCCGGTCGCAGCTCAACGCAGAAGTGCAGGCCGTTCACTGGTTTTCCGCGTACCGCGTCCATCACCGCGTCGCGCAGGGTTTCCGGCGCGGCAGCGTGTTTCTCTCCGGCGACGCCGGGCACATCCACAGCCCCGCGGGCGGACAGGGAATGAACACCGGCATCGGCGACGCGGTGAATCTCGCGTGGAAGCTCGCGGCGGTGCTTGAACACCGTGCCGCACCCGAGATTCTCGATACCTATGAGTCTGAGCGCATGGGATTCGCGCGCACGCTCGTTGACACCACCGACCGGATCTTCGAAGCGGTGGTCGGACCGGGCGTCGGGCCTGGCTTTGTTCGAAGCGTGCTTTTTCCGTTTGTGTTTCCCCTCTTGCTCAAGAGTCGGGCTATTCGGCGTGCCCAGTTCCGTCTTGTTTCGCAGGTGCGCATCCAATATCACAGCAGCGCGCTCAGCCGCGGCAAGTCCGGGAAACTGAAGGGTGGCGACCGGCTCCCTTGGCTTCTGACGCACGACAATTTCGCGCCGCTTCGTTCGCTCGATTGGCAGTTGCACGCGTTCGGTTCGCAAAGCGAGAACACTCCCCGCTTCGCGAAGACACACAATCTCGCCTATTCACACTTTCCCTTTGATTCGCACGCGGCGGACGCCGGCTTCTCGCCAACGGAGCTTTACCTCGTGCGGCCGGATGGGCACATCGGCCTCATCGCCTCGGAGGAAATGGAGGTTCACAATTACCTCCGGCACTGGAACATTCGGGCCAGATGATGTGCGAGCGTCGGCGGTATGCTGATCGCATGATCGCACGCACGCTCGGCGCACCGCTCATTCTTCTCGTCGCATCATGTACTCAGAACTCGGGCGCTCCCGATCGACAAGCGTCGTCCGGTACAACCAAAGCCGACGTCGTCATCGTTGTGATGTCCACAACCAAGGGCGACATCACGCTCGAACTTGATCCCGTGCATGCTCCCCTCAGCACGGCTTCGTTTCTTGATCACGCCAAAGCCGGGCACTACGACAACACGGCGTTCCAGCGGGTGATCCCGGATTTCGTTATCCAGGGCGGAGGCTGGACGATTGATCCTTCCGCGCCGGGTGGACTGCGCGACAATGCGAAGCGGGATGCCGAGGCAGGCCATCCCGATGTCACGATCAAGAACGAGTGGCAGAATGGGCTCAAGAACGTGAAGGGAACCATCGCACTCGGCCGCGAGAAAGACCCGGATTCCGCTTCTCGTGAGTTCTACATCAACGTCGTGGACAACCCCAAGCTTGACACGCCCCGTGAAATTGCGGGCGGCGCCGGGTATGCGGTCTTCGGCCGAGTCATCGATGGATGGGATGTCGTCGAGATCATCCGAAGCGGCAAGACGCAGCCCCGCCCGGATATCCCCGTCGAAGACGGCAGCATGCAGAACGTGCCTCTCGAACTCGTCGTGGTCAAGTCTGTGCGCGTTGTGGACGCTCGGTGAGTCCGCGACGAGCGCGCCGGTGCGTTTGTTGTCAATCCTGATAGGCTCTGCCGAGTGCTCAAACCGGGCAGCCAAATCGGTCAATACACCATCGAGCGCGAGCTCGGGCGTGGCGGCATGGGGGTCGTCTTTCTTGCCCGTGATACGCGCCTCGACCGCCCGGTCGCGATCAAGGCGCTCCCCGAGCATCTGTCGGGCGACCCTGACCGCCTCACCCGCTTTCAGCGCGAGGCCAAGCTTCTCGCTTCGCTCAATCACCCCAACATCGGCGCGATCTATGGCCTCGAAGAGGCCGAGTCGCATCGCTTTCTCGTTCTCGAATTCATCGAAGGTGAGACGCTCGCGGATCGGCTGAAGCGCGGCCCGATCCCGATCGACGATGCGATCCCGCTTGCCCGCCAGATCGCCGAAGCGCTGGAAGCGGCGCACGAAAAGGGTGTGATCCACCGTGATCTCAAGCCCGGCAACGTGATGGTCACGCCCGAAGGCAAGGTGAAGGTGCTGATTTCGGGCTCGCGCGCACGGCCGATGGCAATCCATCGACTTCCGGCTTTGCGTCGATCAGGGGCGACTCGCCGACCGTCGTCACCCCCAAGGCGGCGCACAGCCCCACCATCGCGGGCGTCGTGCTGGGCGCCGCCGGCTATATGTCGCCCGAGCAGGCTCGCGGAAAGCCCGTCGACAAGCGCTCCGACATCTTCTCTTTCGGATGCGTGCTCTTCGAAATGCTCTCGGGCGCGGGTCCGTTCCCGGGCGAGAATGCGACCGATTCGATGGGCGCCATCCTGCACGGCGAACCGCCTTGGGCGCTACTGCCCCCGGATACTCCCCCGACGTTGCTGCTCTTACTGAAGCGTTGCCTCGCAAAGGACAAGCACAACCGGCTGCACGACATCGGCGATGCCCGCATCGAGCTCGATCTTGCCGCGAACCATCCGACGGGGACGACGCTCGCGCTCCCCGTCCCGCGCGAATCATCCCGCCGGAACGTGCTGCTGGTGGCAGCGATCGCCGCGCTTGCTGCCGGCACGGCGAGCTGGTTCGCGGCAACACATTTGTTTCCTGTCCGCGGCTCCCCGGCGGAACGCACGCTCGCGTTCACCATTCCATCGTCCACATCGATTTACCGATCCGCGAGAGACGCGGCGATCTCACCCGACGGTCGCCGCATCGTCTTTGCCGCAACGCCGCTCGATGGCTCGCAACGCCGCCTCTACCTCCGCGAGACCTGACCGTCTGCCACAATTCGGTCGCCGCTCCGAAGACCGCACGCGGAAGCGAGGTGTTCCGATACTCCGCGGCCGCGTCGGGGACCATGAAGAGCGCGGCGCTCCCCGCGAGAAACGCAACTCCGAGCGCGGCGCCGGATATCCACGGCGCCGGATCGGCCTGCGATGGAAGGTGCGTCGCCATCCAAAGTCCCGCGCCGCCACCAAGGCCGTTCCCTCCGAGATTGCCGGCCTGGAACCAGCCGCCTACGCGCCCGCGGCGCTCCGGCGGAGTGGAATGCGCCATCAGTCCCTCGACACTCATGCCGAGAAACGTGGACGCGAGGTTCGCGGTGAAAATGACGGCTTGAAGAAGCCTGAGATTCTGCGGGTTCAAGTGCACCGAACTCATCGCCGTGATGCCCGCGGCACAACCGATCACGGAGATGAGATACCACTTCTTTCGCGTGAGCGTCGTATCCGCGATCGGCGCCCATAGAAATTTCCAGACGTGCGGAAACATGCCCGACGCGATCAGCAGCGCCGAGTCTTCGACTGTCAACTGAAAACGCGTACCCAGAAATGCCATCGCGACGGTGACAAAACCGCTCATCGCGCCGAATGGCATGATGAGAATCGCGAACGCGATCGGCTTGGGAGGCCGCGGCTTTGACGGTGTGTCTGAAATGTTGCTCACGACGCGGCAGTCTACATGTTTCGCGAGAGTCGTCGGGCCGCCTCTGAGCCGCTTTTTAGGCTCTGCTCATCGCGTCAACAGAGTCGCGATCGAAGTTGTTGTTGAGGTTTGTTTCGGCGAGGAGCACGAGGCACCGAAGCCCCGGGCAACCCCGCTTCGACGAACCGTTTCAGCCGGGAGGTTTATGCGAAAGGAAGGCGCCAAATCGGGATTGATCGTGTCGCTTGTGGCCGCTTCGGCGATGGCACTGCCGGCGATGCTGCTCTGCTCGTGCGCGAGTGAACCCGTCGGTTACACCAAGACCACGACAAAGACCACAACCGATACGCCCACAGAAAAAACGACCGTCACCGAAACGCGTGAGAAAAACACCACCATCACGCCCAACTAGCGAGGGCCATCGCCTCGCGCGCACACTTCAGAAAGGCAATGTCATGAGAAAGAAATTCAGAATCGCCGCACTTTCGGCGGCCGGCCTCTTCGGGCTCTTTGTGCCGCTCTGCCTATCGGCATGCGACAAGGAAACCAGCACGCACAAGTCCACGACCACCAAAGTGACGGAAACCCCGGAAGGAACCAAGAAGACAACAGAGACGGTCGAGCGCAAGGTCGAAACCGAACGGAAAGATCCGAACTAGGCCCTCCTGACTGTCTCTCCCTCTCTCTCCCTCTCTCGAGATCGAGCCGCCCTTCACGGGGCCGCCCGATCTTTTTGAGATTGTGCGCCACTCACAAGTTTGACAAACCGAACCAATGTCATCACCAGAATCCGATCTTCGTCAACTCGCCGAGCTCATCCAACACATCCGCGTCGCGATGATGACCACTTTTCCCACGAGACCGACGCAGCCTTTCTGTCACACGCGCCCGATGTACACCCAGCGCATCGACCCCGGAACATTCAACGGCGAATTGCTCTTCGTGACGGACGATCACACGGGCAAGGTTCGGGAAATCGCCAACGAGGATCGGGTGCAGATCACCTACGCGGACTCGTCGCACAATCGATTTGTATCGGTACTCGGTCGCGCGATGACGGAGCGAAACCCGACAAAGGTGCGTGAGCTGTGGAGTTACTTGCTCAAGGCGTGGTGGCCCGCCGGTCCGGACGATCCTTCGATCGCGATCATTCGGGTGCGGATCGAGTTCGCCGAATTCTGGGATGGTCCGTCGAACGGACTGTTCACGCTGCGAATTCTGAGGTCACTCGTCACCGGCGAGCCGCTCGCGGACGCCATGCGGGCCGAATCGGCCGATACCTCCCGTCCCAACCACCGAACCGTCATCATTTGAATTGCGGCCGTGTTCGATTCTTGCGGCACGGGCGATGCACTCCCCAGAGACCGCAGCCCCGGGGTCACACACACCCGGGGCCGCGGAGGGAAGGAGCCGTCTCTTGTAAAGGTGCCCGGGGCTTTTACACACCGGACACCCGCTTTGAGAGCGAGAGGACGTTTGCGGCCATACTCCCCGGCCGTGCCCCAAGCGCTCAGCACACACCACACCCGGAACAAAGCCCCACGAACCCGGGCCGTCGTCCGCCGCCACCTCCCGCGGGCGGACGACTTCACGAAACTACTTCTCGGGCTTGATGACCACGAAGCGGGTCGCTTCGCCGCGCTTGATTCGCAGCAGCAGCCCCTTGTCGGCATTCGTGCTCTTCGCGAGTTCGCCGAACGCTTGGGCATCGGACGCCGGCTTGCCGCCTGCGGCGAGAATGATGTCGCCGGGCTGCAATCCCGCAAGTTCCGCGGCGGAGCCTTGCGCGACATCGGTGATCGCGAGCCCGCTCTCATCGGCCTTCAGGTTGAATTGCTCACGCAGCGCCTTGTCCAGATTCTGGACCGAGAGGCCGAGCGCGCTGCCCTGCGACTCCGTCGGCTTGGCTTCTGGCACGGAACTCGATGAACTGGGTCGCTTGCCGAGCTTCACCGAGAACTCCTGATCGCCGCCGTTCCGAAGAACGTGCAGATCGGTAGTCGAACCCGGGCTCAACCGCGCGATGCGGCTCATGAGTTGACCCGGATCGGTCACGGCGTGTCCGTTGACAGTCGTCACGATGTCTCCGGCCTCGAGGCCCGCTACCGCGGAAGGTCCGCCGGGCACGACATCACCGATGAGCACGCCTTGCCGGGGCTTGGCACCCATGTTGGCGGCGATATCGGGGGTCAGTTGCTGGATCGACACACCGAGATAGCCGCGCTCGACATAGCCCTTGGTCATGAGATCGTGCATCACGGCCTGAACGGTCGCCGCGGGGATCGCGAAACCGATGCCTTCGTTTCCGCCCGAGTTCGAGCGGATTGCGGTGTTGATGCCGATGATCTCGCCGTCGAGATTCACGAGCGGACCACCGGAGTTTCCGGGATTGATGGATGTATCTGTCTGGATGTAGTCCTCGAAGGCCGCCATGCCGACGCCACTGCGCCCTTTCGCGCTGACGATGCCGGCGGTCACGGTGTGATCGAGCCCGAAAGGGTTGCCCACTGCCACGCACCAGTCGCCCGGCTGCACTTCATCGCTTTGGGCGAATTTCGCGGCGGCGAGTCCGGTCGCATCAATCCTGATGACGGCCAGGTCGGCGTCTTTGTCGGCACCAAGGAGTTTGGCTTCGTGTTCCGTTCCGTCCGACATGGTGACGACGATGCGATCGGCACCGTCCACCACGTGGGCGTTGGTCACGATGTTGCCGTCCTCTGTGGCGATGACGCCGGACCCCTGGCCCATCATGATCGGCGCGCGGCGAGCGCTCGGCCCGGAACCCTGGCGCGGCGTCTGCGGCCGAGCGGATGGGTTCTCGCTTCCGGGTCCCTGCCCGCCAAAGAAACGCTCAAAGAATTTCTCTGCACCCGGCGGTAACGACGGCGCTTCCTGACCATTTCCATTCCCCCCTTCGGATCCGCCATTGAACATGGCGGGGGTTGTGCTCTTCTTCTCGATGCGGATGCTCACGACCGATTGACCGATGGTGCTCGCGGCGCCGCGGAATGCCGCGGAAAGGCTCTTCGCGAGCGAGGTTGCTTGTGCGGGTTCCGGCGCGATCTTCGTATCGGTTGCCCCGACCGAAGGACGAGCCGAGAGAGCCATGCCCGCGGCGGCAAACAAAGCGAGTGCGCTCATTCCGGCGCGACGGGACCAGCGAGTGTGAGTGGCATTCCGATTCGTGTTCATGTGTGCTTCCTTCCACGGAGCGTTGAGTTGTTTGGCCGTCCCGGTGACGGTCTCTCGTGTTACACATCGCTGCACTTTTCAGTTCGCTCGCGCACACGGCGCGGAGCGGCCGCGCCCGTCGGAAAACGACATGACGGAATTGACAGCGACGCGCATCTCGCCGCAATTCCAGCGTGTTTTGGCGTGTCAGATTGGCAGCGTGATGATTACTACTGATTCGCGATTGCTGCGCGCGCACGCAACGATGTAAGCGCAGCGCAAAGCACACCTCCGAGATTTTGTGCGCGTTTCGTTCTCGTGCTCGCGCTTGTTTGCTTCGAACTTCGGCGCGAACACGCACGCGAGCTTGGCGCCGCTTGGCAGTTGTTGAATCGCGTCGGCGAGTTGCGCGAGGCGAGCGACGAGTCGTGACTCTGCGAATCCTCGAGTAGGAAGAGTGCGGCTTCGAATGCGGAGACGCTCAACCGAGCCAAACCCGGTGCAGTGCCCAGGGCCCCTGTTTGCCCCGAAGCTGTGCTGAGGTGGGAGCCGCGACGGAATTTGAATCGGTGGGTGCGCCTCAACAGGTCGTCTCTCGGCGGCTTTGGCTTCGGGGGGGGGGGGGGGGGGGGGCGCCAAGGCCGAACTTCCGCCCATATCCCAAACGGATTATCGGAACTGACGTTACAGACGCGCAAAGACGGAGAGGGAAACGGAGGTTTTGTTGGCACGCATCGCGGTCTCGGGGCATGTTTCAGATGGCTGATGTGTTCACTCCGCCGGGTTTCCTTGTCTTTTGGGGTTGCGACACATGAACGCCAAGGTTTCAAACGTGAAGACTCGCCGCCTGAACAAAGCCGTCGGCTCAATCGCCTGCTGCCTCGGGGCGTACGTTGGCGCGGTTTCGCTGTCAGCGCAAGATCAGGCTGCGGCGTTCCGGGCGCCACGGGCCGAAACGCCCGCGCTTGCTGCCGCGTACCCGGCGAGCGCTCGCACCCAGACACTCGCACAGAGCGTGCCGACTGCTGTGAAAGCCACGATCGCTACGGCCCGCTGATCGCGTTCGAACATTCCGATCCGGAACGAGCCCCGTGATCGCGGGGCTTTTTTCGCCGTGATGTCGCGCAGGCGGCTCTTGCGATGGAGCCTATTATTTGCATAATGACGCAACTACGCATAAAACACCGCCCCGCTTCCCCGAAGCAGGCCGCCTCCTGCTGCGCACCCATCGACGAGCTGCTGACGCCCGAGTTGTTCCGGGCGCTCGGGGATCCCACTCGCATCTCGCTGCTCGCGTGTATCGCCAAGTGCGGCCGCTCTTGCTCGGTCGGCGAGGTCGCGGAGTGCTGCTCGGTTGACTTCTCGGTTGTGTCGCGACATCTCGCGATCCTGGCGCGGGCCGGCGCGCTCGAAGCCACGAAGTCCGGTCGCACCGTGACGTATTCCGTGCGGTTCGCTCACCTCTCCGGGATTTTCCGCGCGCTCGCCGTCGCGATCGAACAGTGTCGCCCAACCAGAAAGGAAACCTCCGGTGGCTGCTGTTAGCAACATTCTTTTTCTGTGCACCGGAAACTCGTGCCGGAGCCAGATGGCAGAGGGGTTTGCCGGCGCCATGCTTGCCGACATTGTCCGCGCGTATTCCGCAGGTACTCATCCGCAGCGTTTGAATCCGTTGGCGGTGCGAGCGATGGCGGAAGTCGGGATCGATATTTCGAAACACTTTTCGAAGTCTCTCGCAGAGGTTCCAACGCCGGAGGTGATCATCACGGTCTGTGATTCCGCGCATGAATCTTGTCCGGTCGTTCCCGGAGTGCGTGTTCTTCATGTGCCGTTCGAAGATCCGCCGCGGTTGGCGAACGGTGCGCGTTCCGATGAAGACGCTTTGCCGCATTACCGGCGTGTCCGCGACGAGATCGCCAAGTTTGTTGCCGAGCTGCGACCGCGGCTGCTCGAATTGAATCTGAAGGAGGCTCGAACGTGACAAATGAAGAAAACAAGTCCTGCTGCGGCCCGGATTGCTGCGCCGAAACGGAAGCAAAGTCGTCCTCCACGGTTTCGGCCGATGTGCTCCGCGAGCATGTGCGAGCCGGCTACGCGCGAATCGCAAATGCCGGCGGATGGTCTGCGGCGCAAAGTGCGGCAATGCTCGAAGAAGCAAAGGCCGGGCAGGAGGCGAGAACCTGTTGCTCGCCCGCCGGCGGTTGCTGCGGCCCGGCGACATTTTCTCCGGAGCAATTGGCCGCCGCGATCGGTTACTCCGCTTCCGATCTGTCCGCCTCACCCGCCGAAGCCAACATGGGGTTGTCCTGCGGCAACCCAACCGCGATCGCTTCGCTGAAACCGGGCGAGGTGATACTCGATCTCGGCTCGGGTGGCGGATTTGACTGCTTCGTCGCGGGCCCGAAGGTTGGAGCCAATGGTCGTGTGATCGGCGTGGATATGACGCCGGACATGCTTTCCAAGGCTCGCGCGAATGCCGCGTCGTATCGCGCGCAAACCGGGCTCGACAATGTGGAGTTCCGTCTCGGCGAAATCGAGAACCTTCCGGTCGCGGATGGCTTGGTGGATGTCGTGATTTCCAATTGCGTGCTCAACCTTTCGCCGGACAAGCCGCGGGTCTGGAAAGAGATCGCCCGCGTTCTGAGACCGGGAGGCAGAGTCGCCGTGTCCGATTTGGCGCTTGTGCGGCCGCTGCCGGATTCGGTGCGATCCGACATCGAGGCGCTCGTCGGCTGCGTTGCGGGCGCGGTGCTCATAGAAGAAACCCGGGCGATGGCGGCGTCGGTCGGCCTCGGGGACATCATCCTGACTCCGAAGCGTCAGTACATCGATTCCATGACCGACTGGCAAGATCCGCTCTACAAAGCCATCATCGCGAAATTGCCGGCGGGTTCCAAACCTTCGGACTACATCACGAGCCTGGATGTCTCGGCTCGCAAGCCGTAATCGCGGAAGGGCCGACGGCTCTGCCCGGCAGGTCGCCGGACGCTGTGTTCGGCGTGTACGCTCTGCGCGATGCACATCGCCCAATTCGCGCTCACTGTTCGGGACTACGACGAAGCGATCGCCTTCTTCTGCAACAAACTCGGCTTCACGCTGCTCGAAGATACCGACATGGGCGCAGGAAAAAGGTGGGTGCGCGTGCAGCCGCCGTCTCCTCCGTCCGCGACTTCGCCGGCGATTCTGCTCGCCCGTGCCGCGAGCAAGGAGCAGCTCGATTCGGTCGGCAATCAGACCGGCGGACGCGTGTTCATCTTTCTGCACACCGACAACATCGCGCGGGACTTTGATCTCTACACCTCGCGCGGCGTCACGTTCATTTCGCAGCCCCGGCGCGAGGCGTTCGGAACTGTCGCGGTTTTTCTCGATCTCTATCGCAACAAGTGGGACTTGATCCAGCCTTCGGTCGGTCCGCGCACCTCCTGATCGCATTCCCAGAGAAGCACAACCATGGCGCTCACTCCCCAACAATCACGCTCGTTCGCAAGCCGCTGGTTTTCCGCGTGGAATTCCCACGATATCGATGCGATTCTCGCGTGCTACGACGCTTCGATCGAGCACAACTCACCATTCATCAAGCGATACAACGACGCCATCGGAAAAGGCGACGAACCGTCGATCAAGGGAATCCCCGACCTTCGAGGCTATTTTCAGCGCGCGCTCGATCGCAACCCCTCGCTCCGATTCGAACCCGCTGATCTCGCGACCGGGCTGGAGTCGGTGATCCTGACCTACCGGCGCCACAGCCACGACACGCCTCCCGGGGGCGAACTATCGGCGGAGATTTTCTTCCTCACCGAATCGCTCCTCATTCGTCGATCGGTGTCGCATTACGGCCGAGGGGACCCCTGAAGCCACGCTGCCGGGGAGTGTTACGCTTCATCATGGCGCAGTTGGCACCGAGATCGCAAGACTTCGATGACGCTTGGCGCGTGCCGCTCGCGATGTCTCTTGTTTTCGTTGGGGTCGCAATTGTCGGGCTCCGCATGATGGGTCGCGTCTGGTGGTGCGCCTGCGGTAATCCATCCCCGTGGGTTACCGACGTCTGGTCGATGCACTGCTCGCAGCATTTTCTTGACGCGTACACGTTCTCTCATGTTTCGCACGGCCTGCTTTTCTTCATAGCTTTCCGGTGGTTGCATGGCGCGCTTCCCGAACACTGGCAAAGAGCATTTACTCCAACTTGGTGGTTTCTCGGCGCGATTGCACTCGAGACTGGGTGGGAAGTCCTTGAAAATACGCCGTTTGTGATCGAGCGCTACCGGGCGCAAACCGCCTCCCTCAATTACGACGGGGACAGCATCGGCAATTCGCTGGGCGACATCTTGTCCTGCGCATTCGGCTTTTTCATCGCATCCAAAATCGGCGTACGGCGCACCCTGATTCTGTTCGTCGCACTCGAGGTCGTGACGCTGCTTTGGATCCGCGACAATCTCACGCTCAATGTGGTCATGCTTGTGCATCCGATCGAGTCGATCAAAGCATGGCAAACACCCCCGAATCTGCACTGATCGGAGTCTCTGCATGTCTGCAACCGCGCCCCAATTCATCTCGAAACTCTGGAACGACGCTTTCACGCAAGGTCTCTGGGCAGCCTCGTGGTCCAAGTCGATCGAAGGACTCTCGGCGTCACAAGCCTCGTGGCAACCCCCGACGAGCGACGGCGCTTCGCGGCGCCATTCCATCTGGCAGATCGTCCTGCACATGTGCCTGTGGCGCGAGCATTGGCTGCGCAAATTGAACGGCCAGACAACTCCCAAGGAAGTGCTGGAGCGCGAGAATTTCCCTGAGATCACCGACTCCTCGGAAG
The DNA here is from genome assembly GCA_019636555.1 of Phycisphaeraceae bacterium. Taxonomy (NCBI): domain Bacteria; kingdom Pseudomonadati; phylum Planctomycetota; class Phycisphaerae; order Phycisphaerales; family Phycisphaeraceae; species Phycisphaeraceae bacterium. Next base: position 3,428,723 of record JAHBXH010000001.1, read on the forward strand.
GCGCCTGGGCCGCGGCACGGGCGCGGTTCGTCGAATCCCAGAAGCGAATCGGGGCGGCACTTGCTTCAAACGACACGTCGGCCGAACACATGAACGCCATCAGCCACTTTCTCCCGCACGATTCCTATCACTTCGGCCAGATCAATTATCTGCGGGCGCTGCAGGGGCTCGCGCCGATCGAGTAGGCTTGTATCTCCAACGATCGACGCTCCACCCAATTCCGGAACTCCTCATGCTCGCACTCCGCATCGCTCTTGTTTCCGGCCTCGTACTCGTCGGCTGCTCCGAAACGCCGAAGTCCTCGGGGAGCCGCGCCGAGACCAACACGTTGGGCGAACCCAAGCCGCTCGATGTCAACACCCTCCCGCCGCCGCGGCACTCCGGGCTGATTTCCGACTACGCGAGGCTCAAACCTTCGCCCGAATTTCCGGGCACGCTCGTTTGGAGTTCTCCGAAACTTTCTCAATACAAGCGATTCATCGTCGATCCTGTGATCGTGATCCCGAGCGAGAGTTCGCGAGGCTTCCCGATCACGGAACACGACAAGCAACGGCTCGCCGCTGACTTCCGGTACGAGATCGTGGACATCTTGCAGGCGACCTATCCGGTCATCACGGTCCCCGCGCCGAAAACGGCGCGCGTGAAGACTGCAATTACGGAAGTGGCGCGTTCCGCAGGTCCGAACAACGACTGGTTCCGATGGGACGGCGGTGCCGCCGCAGAGATGGAGATTGTCGATTCTTTGACTGGCGAACCGCTTGCCTCTGCGATCGACTCGTCACTCGTCAAAACCCGAGAACCCGGCGTTGTCAAAGACCCTTATGCGGACACCAAGCTGGTTTTTCGGAATTGGGCGGCACGGCTCGGGCGCTGGCTCATTATGGCGAAATAGGCACACTTTGCGATCGAACCTTGGTAGAAACGAGGCGTAAGGCCGGGAATGAAATCACGACTCCCGCGTGCGAGACCAACGTGTGTCGCAGCCTGCGTGTCGACGCTGATTCTCGTTTCGAGCGCGATCGTCTTCGCAAACGTGATTCCGAGCGCCTGGATCGAATCTTCTGCCCCGCGAGGTCTTCTCGGAGCGGCGTCGTTCTTCGTGCTCACCTTCGAACCACACCTGGGAATTGTCGCCGCGCTCGCGATCATCGGTCTGCTTGTTCTGCGGAATTGGAGGGTCGCAGTCATCGCGGCGCCGCTTTTGGGGTGGACGCTCGGACCGATGGCGTGGTCATTGATGCGTCCCTCACCTTCGCCCATTCGTTCGCCGCTACACATCATGACCGCCAATCTGCTCGTCGGGCACGACGGCGTGGATGTGCTCGCGCGCCGGATCATCGAGTTGAATCCTGACGTGATTTTCTTTCAGGAGTACACACCAGCGAAAGCGAGAAGGCTGATCCCCTTGCTCGCGGGTCGATACCCCAACGTCGCCGAGGGCCTTCGAGATCACGCGTTCGGCTCCGCGATTTATTCGCGATTCCCTTTCCTCGAAGTTCCCGACCTGTATCCCCATCGATCCATCCGTGCGCCGAATGGGCTGGAAGGGCGCATTGGAGGCGAGGTCGGTGTTTGGGATCCGCAGGTTCGAGCGATCATCGAGCACGACGGCGAACCGATTGTTCTGCAGAACGTCCACTTCGCGCCTCCCATCCATCTTCAATACTTTGCCGAACAGCGCGCGATGACTCGCTGGCTTTGCGACTGGTTGAAGAGCGAAACCCGCGCGGTCGTGATCGCGGGTGATTTCAACAGCACCGATCGGAGTGACAATCTGCGCGAACTCGCGGCCGCGGGAGCGCTCGATACGGCTGGTATCGCCGGGCGCGGGTGGATCGGCACTTGGCCCTCAAGCGGACTCGCCGGCCTCGTCCCGATGCCAATCGATCACATTCTCGTTCGTGGGCTTCGGTGCTCCGCGGCGAGAGTCGGGGGCGATATCGCATCCGACCACCTGCCGCTGTTCGCCGAAATCGGACGCTGAACACACAGATTTCGGCTTCGGTACTCTTGTCGTACAGGAACGGACGTTGGTGTGCGCCTCATTCCTATGTCGGCGCGCCGTTCTGGTGGTGGACGATCTCTTTTGAAGGGTCGAAGCGTTGACATGAGCACCGGACGAGTCATTTCAAGAAGGCGCTCGCAAAGCCGGTCGCTCGCGCCGGATGCTTGTGTCTTTGCGATCAACGGCGGCTCTTCGAGCATCAAGGCCGCGGTGTTTCGTGTGAGGCAAGAGCCAGACCGGATCGCCTCGCTCCTGATCGAGCGGCTCGGCGCGGCGAGCACCCGGCTCGTGATTCGCCGATTCGAAGCAAAGGGGACCTCGGAGAGCGCTCGCTCCATCGGCGCGATCTCTCCAGCGGAAGCTGCCTCGCTGCTCGCAAAGGAGTTGCGAGCACTGTCGTGCGACGCTCCGCTCCTTGGAATCGGACACCGCCTGGTCTTCGGCGGTTCGGATTCTCCCGACCACCAGATTGTGACGAAGCCGCTTCTGCGCAAGCTCGACGCAGCCTCGTCACTTGATTCCGCGCACCTCCCCGCCGAACTCGCGCTGATTGCAGCATTTCAGAGGGAATTTAGGGGCATGGCACAGGTTGCGTGCCTCGATACGGCATTCCACCGCACGATGCCGCGGCTCGCGACGCTGCTGCCGATTCCGAAGCGTTTCTTTGACGCGGGTGTTCGGCGATACGGATATCACGGAATCTCGTACGAATTCCTCGTAAGAGAACTCGCGCGGGTGGAGCGATTCGCAGCGAAGCGCCGGCGCGTGGTGTTCGCGCATCTCGGATCCGGTGCGAGCATGGCGGCGGTTTTGGACGGACGCTCGATCGACACGACGATGGCGTTTTCGCCGCTGGCGGGGCTCATGATGGGCACGAGACCCGGCGACCTTGATCCCGGCGCGGTCATTCACATCGCCGAAAGGGAGCACTTCGATCCGCGCGCTCTCACCGAGTTCTTGAACAAGCGCTGCGGGCTGCTCGGCATCTCGGGGTCGAGCAACGATGTTCGAGAACTTCTCAAGCGGTGTGATCGCGATCGGCGCGCCGGCGATGCGATCGACTTGTTCTGCTGGTCGGCACGGCGCCAACTCGGGGCCATGATCGCCTCCCTCGGCGGCATCGACACGCTCGTGTTTTCCGGCGGGATTGGTGAACATTCACCAGAAATTCGCGCCGGGCTATGCGATGGCCTGTCCGGAATCGGCATCCGGCTCGACGCCAAGGCAAATCGCTCGAATAAGCCGCTCATATCCGATCGGCGCTCCGCCGTGTGCGTCCGCGTGATTCCCACGGATGAGGAAGTTATGATCGCGCGGCACGTCGCCAGGCTGGTCCGCGAGCGCCGCTGAAGGAGAATTGAAGATGCCCAAGCCGCCGACACCCGAGCTTCTCCGTCGGATGGACGCCTATTGGCGTGCCGCCAACTACCTCTCGGTCGGGCAGATCTATCTCTTCGACAACCCGTTGCTCAAACAACCGCTCCGGCTCGAGCACGTGAAGCCGCGCCTACTCGGTCACTTCGGAACAACTCCCGGTCTGAATTTCATCTATGTCCACCTCAACCGCGTGATCGCACGCGACGACCTGAGCGTCATCTACGTCACGGGGCCCGGACACGGCGGGCCCGGACTGGTCGCGAACACCTATCTCGAAGGCACTTACAGCGAGATCTATCCGAACATTTCGCAGGACGAGGCCGGGATGCAAAGGCTGTTCAAGCAGTTTTCCTTTCCCGGAGGCATTCCCAGCCACGTCGCTCCAGAGACACCGGGCTCGATTCACGAGGGCGGCGAGCTCGGATACGCCCTCTCGCACGCGTACGGCGCGGTTTTTGACAATCCAGATCTCATCGCGGCGTGTGTGATCGGCGACGGCGAGGCCGAAACCGGGCCGCTGGCAACAAGCTGGCACTCGAACAAGTTTTTGAACCCGGCGCGCGACGGCGCGGTTCTTCCGATCCTGCACCTCAACGGCTACAAGATCGCCGGCCCCACTGTTCTCGCGCGTATCCCGAAGGCCGAATTGCAGGCGCTCATGCGCGGATACGGCCACGAGCCCTATTTCGTCGAAGGTAGCGACCCCGCGAAGATGCACAAGCTCATGGCGAGCACGCTCGACAAGGTGCTGTCCGAAATCCGCAAAATCCAGAGCAAGGCGCGCCGGACCGGCTTCAAGCAGCGACCCAAGTGGCCCATGATCGTGCTGCGCACGCCGAAGGGCTGGACCGGACCGAAGGTCGTGGATGGCCTTCCGGTCGAGGGCTCGTTCCGCTCGCATCAAGTTCCGCTGTCCCACGTTCGCGACAATCCGAGGCATCTCAAGATGCTCGAACAATGGATGAAGAGCTACAAGCCCGATCAGCTCTTTGATGGGAACGGCGTGCTCATCGCCGAACTCGCAGAACTCGCGCCCAAGGGCGATCGGCGCATGGGCGCGAATCCTCATGCCAACGGCGGCATGCTTCTGAAGGATCTCAGGCTGCCATCGTTCCGCAAGTACGCCGTGAAAGTCGAGACTCCGGGCGGCGCGATCGCAGAATCGACGCGTATCCAAGGCGAATTCCTGCGCGACGTGATGAAGATGAACGCCGAGGAAGCGAACTTTCGCGTCTTCAGCCCGGATGAGACTTCATCGAATCGATGGCAGGCACTTTTCAAAGTCACCGGCCGGATGTCCGCAGCCGAAATCCTCAAGACCGACGAGCATATTTCTCGCGATGGCCGCGTCATGGAGATGCTCAGCGAGCATCAGTGCCAGGGTTGGCTGGAGGGATACCTGCTCACCGGGCGTCACGGCATGTTTTCGTGCTACGAAGCGTTCATCCACATCATCGATTCGATGTTTAATCAGCACGCCAAGTGGCTGAAAGTGACTCGCAAACTCGGCTGGCGCAAGCCGATCGCGTCGCTGAACTATCTGCTTTCTTCGCACGTCTGGCGGCAAGATCACAACGGGTTCAGCCATCAGGACCCGGGGTTCATCGACCATGTCGTCAACAAAAAGGCCGACGTCATCCGCGTCTATTTGCCGCCCGATGCGAATTGCCTGCTCAGCATCACCGATCATTGCCTGCGCAGCCGCAATTACGTGAACGTCATCGTCGCGGGCAAGCAGCCCTCGCAGCAATGGCTCGACATGGATTCCGCCGCGGCGCACTGCAAGGCCGGAATCGGCGTTTGGGACTGGGCGAGCACCGACCACGGAGGAGAGCCCGATATGGTCATGGCGTGCTGCGGCGACACCCCCACGCTCGAAGTTCTCGCGGCAACGATGATGCTCCGCGACAATCTTCCCGACCTCAAGATCCGAGTCGTCAACATCGTCGATCTCATGCGCCTTCAGCAACCATCAGAACATCCGCACGGGTTGTCCGATGAAGGCTTCGATTTGCTCTTCACCAAGACCAAGCCGGTGATTTTCGCCTATCACGGCTATCCGTGGCTCATTCATCGCCTGACCTATCGGCGCACGAATCACAGCAACATCCACGTGCGTGGATACAAAGAAGAAGGAACGACCACGACGCCCTTCGACATGGTCGTGCTGAATGACATGGACCGGTATCACCTCGTCATGGATGCGGTGCGGCGAATCGGGACGCTCGGTACGCCGGGGGACGACCTCGCTCAGCGAATGGCCGAAAAGAGACGCGAGCACACGCGCTACGTGCAGCAGCACGGCGAAGACATGCCCGAAGTTCGAGATTGGAAGTGGAACCCGGCGAAACGAGTTCCTTGATGCAACGATGGAACCCAAAGTGCTGCGGCGAAAGCAAACTCATTCACGAATCAGTGCGCTGCCACCGCGTGCTTCTTGAGCCTCATGGCGAGAGCGATGAGCGAAAACCCGGAAATGATCGCGAAGATTCCGAGCACGACCACCATCGCGAGCGCCCCCTGCCCCGGGAATGCGAGCACGTACACACCGAAGGCGATATCGATGAGCCCGCCGATGATGAGCGCCCACTCGTTCTTGATAACTCTTCGCAGTTGGATCGCGCCGACGACCTCAAAGATCCCTCGGAAGATCGCCCACACCCCGATGAACGTCAGCATCAGAAGCGCCGAGAGCGCCGGATACGCGAAGATCGTCAGCCCGGCCACGATGCTGAAGACACCGACGAGCACAAGCCACCAAGTCGGTGCGTAGGCACGCAGGCGTCCGGAGATCGCGGCGGCAAATGCGAACACGCCGTCCACGATCGCAAACGCAGCGAAGAGCCAGATCAATGTGCCCAGCGTCGCGATCGGCGCCGCGACCGCGATCACGCCGAAGATGATCGCACAAATGCCGCGCACCAGCAGCGACTTCCAACCCATGGCCAATGCGTGAACGTGGGGAGCGGTCGCTGCGGATGCGGGAGCAGAAGCGAGCTGCGTCATGGGGGACTCCTTTTGTCAGAGAGCCACCACACAGGCTCCGAATGAGTATCGCATCGGCCGGAAGCCGGCACAACAGACAACATTTGTCCACTCGCGGCACGTGCTACAGTTTCTTTGATGGCAGCAACTGTCTGATCCAACCCCCGTGGCCGCGATCTGCCCCCCGGAAGCGCCCTTCGCCTCCGAACACGAGCAATAGATCGCAATCTCCAGAGCGTCTCGGCTCCGGAGAGGCGTGTACGCGCGCACCCGCCGCGGGTTGGATCCAACCGGGAATCTTGATTCTCAGTCTTCCGACGCGCCAAGGCCCGTCGGCTTGCACGGTTGCTTTCACCAATGTCTCACAAGAGCAGAATTGAATCGAACGATTTCACCTGTATTCATTGCAACGCCCCGGTCGCCGTTCAGGCGTGGGGAACCAGGCATCGAAACCACTGCCCGCTTTGCCTCTGGTCGCGCCACGTGGATGATGAACCCGGAGACCGCGCGTGCGCCTGCCGCAGCGGCATGGAGCCGATCGCCATCGAAGTCCGCCAAGACGGCGAATGGGCGATCATCCACCGCTGCACGGGCTGCGGCATGATCGGGACAAACCGGGTCGCCGGCGACGACGAGGAGCGTTCGCTCCTGGCGCTGGCGCTGCGCCCGATCGCCAATCCCGCCTTTCCGCTGGATGGATTTCGCGGAAGAAGCGGGTAGTCCATCACCCGAGCATCAGGGGAGCCAGAATGCGGCGCGTATCCGTTCGGATATGCGATAGTGTGCCCGGAGGCTGAACATTATGACAATCTATTCGCGATTGCACGGATTGTTTGGCGAACGACCGACGGATGAGTCGCGTCGCGCGTTTCTTCGTGCGACTGCCGCGGCGGGCGCTGCGCTCCTGCTGCCCGCCTGCGCCTCCGGTCCCAAGTCGATCGCGAACAAGGCCTCTAAAGAAAAGGTGGTCGTGATCGGCGCGGGGTTCGCTGGTCTGTGCGCCGCGTATCAACTCTCGCGGGCGGGAGCGGGGGTCACCGTGTTCGAAGCGCGCGACCGCATCGGAGGGCGCGTGCTGACGCTTCGCGATTTCGTGCCCGGAAAGAAAGTCGAAGGCGGCGGCGAACTCATCGGAGCCAATCACCCGCTTTGGCTCGCGCTCGCCAGGGAATTCGATATCGAGCTCACCGATGTGAGCAAGGGTGAGGGAACACGCGATCCGATTGTGATCGATGGCCAAAAACTCGACTTTGATCGGGCCGCCGAATTGTGGGAGAGCATGAACGCGGCGTTGAGCCGGATGAACTCGCTCGCGAAAGACATCGATTCGAACCAGCCATGGCTGAGTGCGCGCGCCAACGAACTCGATCGAAAGACAATCGATGAGTGGATTCAGGACCTTGATGTCGATGCGCTGACCAAGCGGGCCTGCTGGGTGCTGCTCTCTTCCGACAACGGGCAGGATCCGTCGCGAATGAGCCTGCTGGCGCAGCTCGCGTGCGTGAAAGGCGGTGGGCTCGAAAAATTCTGGACCGAAACCGAATCCTATCGCACACTTTCCGGGAATGATCTTCTGGCGCGGCGATTCGCGGACGCAATCGGCGCAGGTCGCATCCGTTTGAACACGCCCGTGACTTCGATCGACACACGCGGCGCGTTCAACACCGACAGACGCATGCCGACGCGAGTCTTTCTTGCGAACGGCGAGATGATCGAATGCGATCACATCGTGTTCGCGACGCCTCCTCCCACCTGGGCCCGTATTGCGTTTGATCCCGCACTCCCGCCGGACTTGCTGCCGCAGACGGGATCGAACACGAAGTACCTCGCGCGCGTCAAGCGCCGATTCTGGCGGGACGACAATCTCTCTCAATACGCGCTGAGCGATCTTGACGTCGAACAAACCTGGGACGGGACCGATGGGCAGAACGCCGGCCCTGAAGCCTGTCTGGTCGGCTTCAACGGCGGCCCGGGCTCAGTTCACACGCTTGACTGGGCCCGGCAAACACGCGACTCGAACTTTGCCGGCATCCTCGAGCGCTTCTATCCGGGCTACAAAGCCAACTTCGTCGCTTCACGATTCATGGGCTGGCCTCACGAAGAATGGACACGCTGCAGCTACTCGTTTCCCGCTCCGGGCGAGGTTACAAGCATCGGCCCGGCGCTTGCACGCGGCGTCGGCCCGCTTCACTTCGCGGGCGAGCATTGCAGTTACGCGTTTATCGGTTACATGGAGGGCGCGTTGCAGTCCGGTGTCGCCGCGGCAAACGCGATCTTTTCGCCCGCGGCACGCGCGCCTTCCTGACGACAGTTTGCAGCGAACACCATGGAAATCACCCTCGCAAACTTCGAATCATGCGCAATCCCCAAGGAGGAATACACGCATCGCGCGCACCTCACCGTCGCCTATCTCTATCTGCGAACACACCCGCTCCCCGAAGCAATCAACCTCATGCGCTCCGGAATTCTCCGTTTCAATAAAGCCAAGGGAGTCGAGAACACGCCGTCGGGCGGTTACCACGAAACCCTGACCGTCGCCTGGATGCGGGTCATCCACAGCGCGATGAAGACATTCGGCCCGCTCTCGGGTCCCGAAGAATTCCTCACCCAGCATCCCCACTTGCTCTGCGTTTCGCTGATGCGGGTTTTCTATTCCCGAGCAAGGATCATGTCGGCGCAGGCCCGGGAATCATGGATCGAGCCCGATCTCGCAACATTTCCTGAATGATCGGTTTTTCGGCAATCGATCCGGCATTCACGCCCCAAAAACAGCGTTTGGCACACGATCGGGAATTGCAGCAAATCAGAAACGAAGGTGCACCATCCAAGACCCATCCGGCATCGAAGACGTACCGGAAACCAAGGGTTCCACGAACCCCGAGGCGCGTGCTTCGCGGACCTTGCCAGCGGAAACGACTATGCGCATTCTTCGGATGACCGTTCTGTTCCTCGCTTCCGCAACGATCGCAGGCGGGATTTTCTACCTGGCAAAGGCGGGCGGGCCCGATGCCGGCTACGGATACGGCAATGCCGCACTCCCGGCAAAGAGCGGCGAAACCTCCGATGAAAAAGGAACTCTCAAAGACATGATCAGCAAAGCCGGAGAAAAGAAAATCGACGGACCTCGCTACTCCAAGAGCGGCTACGACCTCACGCCTCTCACGCAGAAGCAGATCGACGACCTCGCGCAGAAACTCAAACCGGAAGAACGCGACGTCATTCTCGGAAAGGGAACCGAGCGTGCCTTCTGCGGCAATCTGACCGACAACCACAAAGACGGTGCGTATGTCTGCCGCCTCTGCGGCTTGCCGCTCTTTACGAGTGATCACAAATTCCATTCGGGCACGGGGTGGCCGAGCTTTTTCAGGCCGTTCGACAACGACCATGTCGCCTATCTCAAGGATTCCGCTTACGGAATGGAGCGCATCGAAATCCTCTGCACACGATGCTCAGCGCACTTGGGTCACGTCTTCGAAGACGGACCGGATCCCACCGGGCTTCGCTACTGCGTCAACAGCGTGTCCCTCGAATTTGTGGAGATGACAGGCGGCAAGCTCGACCTGCCGGCGGCAAGCCGACCTGTGAAGACTGAAACCGCTTACTTCGCCGGCGGTTGTTTCTGGGGAACGGAAGATTTGTTTCAGCAGGTGCCGGGCGTCATCGACGTGGTGAGCGGATACATGGGCGGGCACGTCAAAAACCCCACATACAAAGACGTCTGCTACACCGACACCGAACACGCCGAGACCGTGCGCATTGTGTTTGACCCGGCGCGCGTGACCTACCGCGAACTGCTCGCGAAGTTCTTCAAGTTTCACGATCCGACGCAGCTCGACATGCAGGGGCCGGACCACGGCCGCCAATACCGGAGCGCGATATTCGCATCGGATGAGTCTCAACTGGCTGAAGCGAAGAAATTCATCGCGGAACAGAGCGCAAAACCGAAATACCGGACCCGCAAAATCGTTACCACGATCGAACTCGCGAAGGAGTCGGGTGACGCCGGCGGTTTCTGGATGGCGGAAGACTACCACCAGGATTACCACCTGAAGCACGGCGGGCACTGCGCGATCCCTGCGCCCGACGACGATTGATCTCGCCGTACGCGGTGCGATGAAGGAATGTTTATCAGCGGTTTATTTGCTCCTGAGTCGTCTTCGCGCTCCTCGATTTTGTAGAATGAGCGCATGACCACCGGCCCAAAAAAGGAAGCCGTTGGGACAGGGGGCGCTCTCGGGAAGGCTCAGCTTCAAGCGCTGGGTGTTGCGCTCGGATCGGACCCGATGAGCGGCGTGGCGATCTTCGGTCCCGGCGGCGCGGTGGTTTGGGCCAACCCGCAACTCTCGAGAATGTTCCGCGGGCCGGACGCGACACCCGAACAGGCCATCGGACGCAAACTCAAGGAAATCTATCCGGAATCGTTCGCAAACGAAGTGGCCTCGGTGATCGATCAGTGCGCCGCCAGCGGAAAATCGGCTCTCATTCGCATGATCTGGCGCGGCGAACAAATCTACACATGGGCACAGGTCATCTCTGCCGAAGCAGACGAAGGAACAGGTGAACATCAGGTTTTGACGATCAGCCGAAAGGTTCGTGGTGACGAGAACGCCAAGGACATGTTCCCCACCTCCGACTTCGAAAAGCTCGACATGAAGGTTATCGATCTCGGCGCTCTCGACGTTCTAAGCACGCGCGAGCTCGAAGTTCTCGCGCTACTCGGGCAAGGACTTTCGGCTGCCAACATCGCCTCCGTGCTCCACCGGTCTGTGAAGACGATCAATACGCACCGGGAGAGCATCGGCAAAAAGCTGAAAATCGACGATCGCGTAAAACTTGCCGCGGTTGCGCAAAGAGCCGGACTCCGCCTTACAGATGCCACTCGGGAAAGAGCCTGAGACCGTGGTATGCTTCCCTCATGCACGCCGACTTTCACCCTTCCCACGGCACGGGTTCGGAGTCTTCGCTTCCAGAGGGCGTTGCGCCCGCTGAGCTAAGGGCGGTTTTTGCAGCGATCGGAGCCGACCCCATGATCGGGGTCGCGATTGTCGGCGAGGACGGACACATCTTCTGGGCAAACCCGCAGATTGCCAAGATGTTCTTTGGTGAAGGAAAGTCGTCCCACGACACCATCGGGAAGAATCTTGCGGACATGTACCCCAAGCCATGGGTGGAAGAGCGCCTGAAACTGCTGAAGCACGCCGGCGACACCAAGAAGCCGGTCCAGCTGCGTTCGATCTGGGAAGGAAGACAGCAGTACTCGTGGATCCACCCGCTCGAAGCCGAGGCGGCAGACTCCATGGAACCCGGTGAACAGCACGGCGGCCCGATGCCCCGCCGCTTCCTCGTCATTACCAAGCGCGTCAGCGGCGAAGGAAAGGCCGAAGAACTGACCCGCACCGACGGCTTCGACAAAGTCGATAGCGAGGTCATCGAACTCGGCGCCCTCGATGTTCTGACAAGCCGCGAACTCGAGGTGCTCGCGCTCCTGGGTCAGGGCCTTGCCGCGGCAGAAATCGCAAAGCTGCTGCACCGCTCGGTCAAGACCATCAACACCCACCGCGAAAACATCGGCCGCAAACTAAAAATCGACGACCGAGTAAAGCTTGCAAACGTCGCTCAGAGGGCCGGACTACGGATCGCCGACGCGGAAAAAGAGCGGGTCTAGTTTCTTATCGAACCTTTCTTCGAGTCCACAATTCTGTGGATGGACGTTTCCGTGTTGTGCGACGATTGATCCTCTGCTAAATTGTTCCGCCAATCGCGCGCCACCGGGGAACGCGGTCGGAACGTTCAAGCCGAGGAGACTCTGCCATGTTCGGACGGGTGGGATCGATTGGTGGCGCGATCGTTCTGCTGATCGCGCTCTTGGCCGGTATCGGAAATGTCTATCTGAAGAAGAGCCGGGTCAGCGACGATTATCGCAAAGAGGCGCACGCGCTCGTTGAGAAGTGCGACTGCTACTCAGCGAACAAGGATTACTGCGACTGGCTTGTCGATGTGACGCATGACGAAGTCTTCGAGCACAGCTACAAGGTGAAGTTTGCGCCCGGCGGGCGATTCCGCTCGACGCGCGACCAAAGCACGTTTGACGAGGGTGCCTACGCCGAAGAACTATTCGACGGCATGCTCGCCCGGGCAAAAGACGACAAAGCTGAAGCGGTTGTCGCGTCGCTGGAAAAATTGAAGAAGCAGCTCTTCGAAGAAGAGCCCGAGTCCGCTCCGACCGCGCCGCCTCCTGCGGCACGGCCTCCTCAGCGGAAGAAATAGCGCCCCCTATTTCGTGCCCGAGATTTCTAGAACGTACACGCTCCTCGGTCCGAGCTGATTGACCGGAACGTAGTCCGCGATGCCGCCCTTTCCGACCACGCGCGGCGGGGCCGGATTGATCTGGGCCCCGGTCTGCAGCAGTTCGCGGGGCGGCGCGACCTTGGCGAACGGGCCCGATGCCGCGCGGACGCGGCATCCCTGCACGGGCTTGTCCGAGAGATTTGCCATGACCATGATCGTTTGGTCGCCTTCCGTCCGCGCGAACGCATACACCGACTTGTCGCTCGCTTCGAGCGCCGTGTAATCGCCTTTCGCGAGCGCTGGGTTGTCCCGACGCAGCCGTATTAATCGGCGATACAAACTCAGCAGCGAGTTCGGATCGGACGATTCGGCCTGAACATTCTTCGTTGAAGCATCGGCGTTCGCCGCACGCCACGGCTTCCCGGTCGTGAATCCGGCGTTCGCGCCCGCCGTCCACTGCATCGGCGTGCGAAGATTCTCGTCGGGCTTGTCCCCCACCACGCCGAGCTCCTCGCCGTAGTACATGAACGGGATTCCGGGCTGCGTGAAGAGCAGGCTCGCCGCGAGCTTTGCTTTCGTGAAATCATCGCCGAAGCGCGTCATCACGCGCGTCTGGTCGTGGTTGCTCAGAAACGTGCAGAACTGATTGCGTGGGTACGCCTTCCACGCATTCATCGTCGCGTCGCGCAGCCGCTTCGCGTCCGCGTTGTTCACGGCATCGATGGTCGCGAAAGACACATCGAATTCAAAGCAAGTGTCAAGCTGATCCGGCACGTAGCTCGCGATCGTCGCCGTGTCGGTCCAGACTTCGCCGACCGTAAACGCAGTTGGATTTACCGACTTGTAGAACGTGTGCCAGTTGCGGAGCCAGTCGTGCGTTTCCTTGGTATTTTCCTGCTGCTGGCCGTCTTCGATGAGGTGACGGATCGCATCGAGCCGGTATCCATCCACGCCATAGTCCTTGAGCCAGAACTCCGTGACCTTGCACATCTCTTTGGTCACTTCGGGATTGCGGTAATTCAGGTCGGGCATGTGGCTCGAAAAAATGCCGTAGTAGTACGGGCCTCCGCCGCCGGTGCTCCGCCTGCCCCCCGCATCGGCCGCGTTGAACCAGACTTCCTGATTCCACGGACCCTTCCACGCCGGCTTGCTGTTCGACCAGATGAACCAGTCGTGCTTGGGATCTTTCGGATCGGCCGCGTTCTTGAACCACGGATGCTGGCTCGAAGTGTGATTGAGCACGAGATCAAGAATGACGCGGATCCCACGCTTCTTGCACTCGTCGAGAAACCGCTTGAAGTCCGCGTTGGTTCCGTGCTCGCTCTCGATCTTGTAGTAGTCACTGGTCTCGTATCCGTGGTACGTCGGACCTTCGAAAACGGGCATCAGCCAGAGTGCGGTCGCGCCAAGATCAGTGGTCGTATTCGGATCACCGTCGTTGATGTAGTCGAGCTTCTCGATCAGCCCCGCGAAGTCGCCGATTCCGTCGTTCGCGAGCGGCCCCTGCTCCGAATCTTTGAATGAACGCACGAACACCTGATAGAACACCGCTTCGTTCCACCAGTTGTCCATGCGCTCGCCCGAGCGATCGGCGAGCCCGGGCTTCTTTGAAGCAGATGACGGATTGGTCGTCGCCTGGCCGAACGCCGGACACGCCATCGAAACGCCCGCAATCAGAGCAAGGACGGTGGTTCGCATGGTGGAAGGGTAGAGGATCGCGGACGATACGTCTGTCCCGCCGCACGAACCGTGCACCGGCTGCCCAGTGTCCACGACCGCGTTCATCAATCGTGGCCGTTGCGCGGAACGAACTTCGTCGCGACCGCCGAGCTATTATGAATTGATCGGACGACGCAATCTCATGCTCGCACGCTCAATCATTTTCCGTCTTCTGCTCGCGATTGCCCTCGCTCTGGGCGGTCCGGTTTGCCTCTGCGCTTCGGCGGCTGCGAAGTCGGACTCCGGAGCGATGTCGTTGTGCGGCGACAGTTGCGGCTGCTGCAAATCCGAGACAACCGGCGGCTGCCACGAGTCAGTCCCCGGCGATCAACCGAGACATCACAATTGCGCCGGTCTCGGGCTGCAGGCGATTCCTCTGCCGCCGGATTCGACGATCGCAAAGGCAAGCCCGGTTGTCGCTCCCGTCGTGTGGGGCGTTCCGATCGCCGAGCGGGCGGACGAGGCGGCCCACGCAGCTTTTGATATCCAGCGCACGGTTGTCAGACCCGCGACTTCGCTTCTGCGCCAGCATTGCGCGCTGATCGTCTAGCAGATCGATACGCCGCCGAAGAGGCGAGTTGATGGCGGCCCCTCCCACTGGCCGCTCGCGCGAATCGGTTCCTTTCTTTATTCCATGCAGCACTGCGTCCGCAAGTTCGCGGGCGTTTGTTCGGATTCACTCCGTCAGTTCGGGCGCCTCCGCCGGCGACCCAACACGCTCCCCTCATTTTCAAACGGTAATCAGGAGCTACACGATGACAACTCTCTCCGCTCTTCGTTCCGTGCTTGTTTGCACGATCGCCTTCAGCGCCGGACCCGCGTTCGGCCAGCATGATCATCACTCGCCCTCTTCGACCGATGAGTCGAAGCAACACGGCGCCCCCGCGGCCGATGCACCCGCGTCGCAGTCCAACAACCGGATCGGCGATCCCTATCCGCTCGGCATGTGCCCGGTATCGGGCAAAAAGTTCGGCGCGATGGGCGACGCCGACATCAAGGTCTACGAAGGGCACGAAGTTCGCTTCTGTTGCTCGAAGTGCCCACCCAAATTCGAGAAGGATCTTCCCGCGAGCACCGCCAAGCTCGATGCCAAGATCGCTGAGGATCAGCGGCCGCTCTACCCGCTCACGACTTCGGTCGTCACAGGGAAAGACTTGCCCGCGAAGCCGTACGAATTCGTCTTCGGCAACCGTCTCATCCGACTCGGCGCCGAAAGCGAAAAGGAAATGTTCTTTCAGAACCCGAAGAAGTACCTCGCCGAAATCGATGCCGCGGCAATCAAGGCGCAGACCGACACCTATCCGCTCACCAAGTGCCCCGTGAGCGATGAAGACCTCGGCGGCGCGATGGGCGAAGCGGACAGCATCGTCGTCGGAGGTCGGATGATCCAAATCTGCTGCGCCGACTGCAAGTCGGGCATCGAAAAAGACCCGGCCAAATACCTCAACATGGTCGATCAGGCCCGCAAATCAAAGTCCGTTGATTCCGAAGCGGGCAACGACAAGAAGAACAGCCACGGCGAACACATGCACGGCGACAACTGAGAAACCGATGCACGCTCGCTCACTTTCACTCTCACCATTCTTCCTCCGGCGGGCAAACGCCCGCGCGGGGGACTTCTCGCGATCACGGTCGCGCATATGCCCGCTCAAGTCTCGGAGATTCTCATGAAGCATCGAATCCTGCTTGCAATACTGCTCACGCTCGGGGGCTGCACGATGACGTACACCGATCCCGTGCTCTCCAGCGACAACCCGGCAAATCCGGTCGCGCTTGAGTCGCCTCCGCCGCCGCGCTCGAGCGCTCTGGATCTTGCCGCGGCAGAACCGGTCTACGCGCCGAAGAAAGAGACAGATCACTCCGGCCATGGAATGAGCAACATGGCGATGCCGCCGGAGCATGAATCCTCCGCGGGACAAAGCACGTCCGCACCTTCGAATTCCTCTGCATCGCAAGCGCCCGTGATCTACTCATGCCCCATGCATCCCGAGGTCACGTCCGACAAGCCCGATCAGCGCTGCCCCAAGTGCAACATGAAACTCAAGCCGATATCCGCCATCAAAGCAAAGCAAGGAGAGCCAAAGTGAGAACCAAAGCGCCGCTCGCGGCGATCCTCGCTTCCTCTCTTCTGGCCGGCTGCTCGTCGATGAAGCCCGGCCTCGGATTCGACGATGTGAAACAAAGTATCGCCGAGCGATCGGGCGAACAAGTTCATTGGAACAACGGAACACCCGAGGATGCGCAGGCAAAGGCCGCTGTCGCGACGATTCTCGAAGGCGAACTCACCGCCGATCAGGCCGTGCAGGTCGCGCTGCTCAACAACCACGAGTTGCAAGCAGTCTACGAGGAACTGAATCTGGCCCAGAGCGATGTGGTGCAGGCCGGGCTATTGAAAAACCCGGTCTTCAGCGGCGATTTCCGCTTCGGCGTGAGCGGCGTCGGACCCGGCGTTGATCTCGGAATCGCCCAGGATTTCTTGAGCCTGTTGGCCATGCCGCTGAAGAAGGGGCGAGCCGAAGCCGCGTTCGAGGCCGCCAAGGTACGCGTAACCGCTGCGGTGCTCGACACGGCCTTCGAAGTACGAACCGCGTTCTACGACTATCAAGCGGCGCGTCAGATGCGCGAAATGCGCGAGACCGTTGTGGAAGCGACCGGGGCTTCGTACGAACTCGCCGGCCGCCTGCGCGACGCGGGAAACATCCGCGAGCTCGATCTCTCCAACGAACGAGCGCTGAAGGAGCAGTCCAAGATCGAGTTGGCCGCGGCTCAGGCCGAGGAAATCCACCTGCGCGAGCGCATGAATGCGCTCATGGGCCTGTGGGGATCGCAAACATTGTGGGTCGCCGCCGCACGACTACCCGCGCTCCCCGATCAACAGCCCCCGCAGGACGGGCTCGAGGCCAAGGCGATCCGAGCGAGCCTCGACCTCGCTCTCCTGCGCAGAGAAGCCGAAATCGCGGCACGATCCGCGGGCATGGCCAAGCCTTTCGCCTGGCTCGACGGCACCGAGATCGGCGCCGCGAGCGAACGGGAGCTCGAAGGCGAATGGTCCGTCGGGCCTTCGCTCGCCGTTCCGATTCCAATCTTCGATCAGGGTCAGGCGGCACTCGGTGCCGCACAGGCTCGCTACAAACAAGCCGCCGAACGCACCATCGCCCGAGCGGTCGAGATCCGCTCGCGCGTGCGTGCCGCACAAAGCGGAGCTCTTTCTGCGTTCGAGCGAGCCCGCTACTACGAGAAAGTCATTCTGCCTCTGAGGCAGAAAATCCTCGACGAGACGCAAGACCAGTACAACGCGATGCAGATTTCCGGCTTTCAGCTTCTGCAGGCCAAACGCGACCAGATTGCCGCGGGCGCCGAGTACATCGCCTCGGTTCACGGCTATTGGCAGGCCAAATCCGAGCTCGACCAGATCCTGAGCGGACGCATGACCCCCTTCGAACGAACGACCAGAACAGCCGGCGCCATTTCCACGAGCACGGGCGCTTCTGCAACCGGAGAACATCAGTGAACAACAACAACAACAACAACAACAACAACCCAACCACGGTCGCTCCGCGCGGATCCAAGCTCGCCTTTTCCCGCAGGAACATGCTCACCGCGGGGGCTATTGCCGGCGGCGCGTTGATGCTCGGAGGTAAAGCTCGTGCCGCGGAGTCGCCCTCCACGCCGCCCGATCACAATCACGGTGGGGCACACCCCGCAACACACACCCCGCGATCGGGCGAACACTTTCCCCCCGGCGAGCCCGGCCGGGACTACACGCCGGTCGTCGTGCCCAACGGATGGACTCTCCCATATCGGATCGTCGATGGCGTGAAGGTGTTTCACCTTGTCGCAGAGGATGTCGAGCACGAATTCGCGCCCGGACTAAAGGCCAATTGCTGGGGTTACAACGCAAGCGTGCACGGTCCGGTCATCGAAGCCGTCGAAGGCGATCGCGTCCGCATCTTCGTCACCAACAAGCTCACCGCGCCGACAACCGTTCACTGGCACGGCGTTCTCTTGCCCAGCGGGATGGACGGCGTTGGCGGTCTGACACAGCGCGCGATCCTGCCGGATGAGACTTTCATGTACGAGTTCACGCTCCGCCAGCACGGCACGCTGATGTACCACAGCCACCACGACGAAATGACCCAGATGGGCATGGGCATGACCGGTCTTTTCATCATTCACCCGCGCAATCCACAGGACCCGCGCCCAGACCGTGATTTCGCGCTGATGCTCCACGAATGGAAGATCGAAGTCGGCGCGAGCCGGCCCGATCCGAACGAGATGACCGACTTCAACACGCTCACGATCAACGCCAAGTGCTTTCCCGGAACGCAACCTCTGATCGTCAAGACCGGCGACCGAGTGCGCATCCGCATCGGAAATCTCAGCGCGATGGATCATCACCCGATCCATCTCCACGGCTACTACTTCATTCTCACCGAGACCGACGGCGGCGTCATCCCCGAGTCCGCCCGCTGGCCGGAGACCTCGGTGCTGGTGCCGGTCGGCTCCACGCGGACGGTCGAGTTCGTCGCCGACAACCCGGGCGATTGGGCGATGCATTGCCACATGACTCACCACGTCATGAATCAAATGGGTCACGGAATCGCCAACATGATCGGAGTACAGCCCGGCGATCTCGATGCGCGAATCCGCAAATTGCTTCCTGGATACATGACGATGGGAGAAAACGGCATGGGCGGCATGACGGAAATGGGCATGTCGGTGCCGCAAAACAGCATCCCAATGGTTGGCGGCGTTGGTCCGTACGACGAAATCACCATGGGCGGCATGTTCACAATTCTGAAAGTTCGGGATGAGATCGCGAACCTGAATGAAGACCCGGGGTGGTACGAGCCGCCCCCCGGAACGATGTCTCTGCCCGCGACGAAGGAATCGCTCGAGCAAAGCGGAGTTCGAGCGGACGGAGCGAGCGCGCCGCGCGCTCCTGCCGCGGCGACGAAATCCTGGATTCTTCCCCCGCCGCTGCGGCGTGCGCCGGGCGCTCCGCATCATCACGGTCACTAGAAGGGAGCGAGAAAAACATGCCAGGCGAATCTCGCCGAGCCGACCTTTCGATCGAGGGAATGAGCTGCGCCTCGTGCGCGAACACCATCGAACGGCGCCTCGCCAAGCAGCCGGGAGTGCTCTCGGCAAGCGTGAACTTTGCAACCAAAGTGGCGACGGTGAAGTACGAACCCGCAACGACCGCGCCCGAAAAACTCGCGAAGGCCGTCAACGATCTCGGGTACAGAGCAATCCCTCCAACTTCGGACTCGCCGCTTCCCGCGGACTAGCAGGCTGTTGAAAAACTCCAACCAGTCGCAATTTCGAACCGTCATCTACCCTCGCGACCCGGGTCTGAGGGCCAGAAAGTTGTCTGCAATGCGTCGGCGCAGCGGGCAAAATCAGAATTTCAACAGCCTGCTAGAGCGCGCCCGACCCGAAGCGAGCTCGGTTCGTCCCGTCGAGCAACCCGAGACTTGTCACTCGACCGGACTCTCGATTCCTTGGTACATTGAACCACGCGTTCGATCGACACGAGCACCAAATTGGAGATCACGGCGATGGCGGACGATCTTGCGACGAACAAACTGCTTCTGGTCATCATCGCGTTGCTGCTGCCGCCGCTCGCCGTGTATTTGAAGAACAAGAGTATCGGCATGACACTGTTGTGCCTGGTGCTCTGCTTTGTGTTCTACATTCCCGGCTTGCTTCTCGCCCTTTGGGTGGTTCTCAAAGACTGACCGGCGCTTCGCTCGCTCGCGCACACTGCAGCTCGACGATGCAAAGCTCATCGTGCGCCGGTGCCGCACCCGAATGAGGGTTCGACGCGACCGTGGAACACGCCAGGTGCGCCTAAGTTGGCTTCGGCGCAAGTGTTGCGCCCGCTCGACATTTACTGCATGCCGACGAATTCAATTCCGCTGGAGTTGATAGAGTGAAGGGGCGTTCGGACTCGCGGGCGCGTCGTCGCGCCGGAACGCCGCGGGAAACACAAAGGGAACTACAAATGCAGACTCGGAATATTGCGTGTGCGTTGATGATCGTCGGCATTGCCGGGATGACCGGGTTCGTGGGCGGGTGCGCATCTCCGTCAGGGCAAACGACCTCGGAGCGGCAGGCGAGCACGCAGCTGATGCGTGACCAGGCGCTGGCACGTCTTGAACGTGAACACCCCGATGCCAAGGCCGCGTTGCAGAGCGCCGCCGGCTATGCCGCGTTTCAAACGATCGCGATGGGCGCGGGAATCGGCGGCAGCAACGGATTCGGCGTTGCCGAAGATCGTGCGACCGGCAAGCAAACCTTCATGCGGATGTCGAGCAACAGCCTGAACGCCGGCGTCAGCGCTCAAGAAAACCGCATCGTCCTCATCTTTAAGAATCAGGCGGCCTTCGATCGCTTCGTCGCCGGGAAGTGGGAATGGGGCGGAACCGCTTCGGCCGGCGTGACCACGAAGAGCGGCAAGGGCGGAACCGGCAATCAGGCCGGCGCGTCGAGCGACGACGTGACGATCTATCAGATGACCTCTTCCGGCTTCGCGCTCACCGCGAACATCGGCGCCGCCCGCTTCTGGCCCGACCCGGACATGACCTCGGCCTTCTGATCACGCGATCGCCTTCAAAAACAGAAAACCCCGGCCGCTCGGCCGGGGTTTTTCATTGCCGAACACCTCGTTCGCGATCACCGCTTCGCCGCGGCAACCGTCTTCTTCGGATTGATGACGAAACGACCGTCGTAACCCTGCATCGGATCCGCGTTCTCCCGGATCAACTGCACGATCTGCGCCGTCGTCAGCTCGGGATTCACCGCAACCATCTTTCCGACAAGGTTTGTGACGTTTGGCGCCGCCATCGACGTGCCGCTGTACTTGAACCGCTTGCCGCCGGGAACGTAACTCTCGACTTCAAAGCCGTTCGCGTAGATCGTCACGCCCTTGCCGAACGTCGTGAAGCTGGTCGGCTTGCCCGATGAATCGATCGCGCCGATCGTGAGCACGTTGGGCAGTTCGATCCCCGAGGGGATAAGCTCGGCAAACGTGTTGTCGTTGTCGCTGTTACCCGCCGCGGGAACAAAGAGAATCTCCGGCGCGCTCGCCATCGCGTTCTTCATCGCGTCCCGGATGATCTTGAAGTACTCACGCGAGAGTTCCGCCCGCTCTTCTTTCGACTTGCCGATCCCCTTGGCTTCGAGTTCTTTTTCGATGTCCTCGCGGCTCAAGCCCCACGACATGTTGACCACACGCACGCCCGCTTTCTTCATCAGCGCCACCGTGTCGGTGAAGCTCTTCGCGATGTCGGTCGCGAACTCCTTGGTCCAGGTGTAGCGCGGCACCGCCTTGAAATCGAAGGTGAGGCGAACGCCGTACACCCTCGCGAACGGATTGCCCTCGGTCGCGATCCCCGTCACGTGCGTCCCGTGCGAGTAGTTGCCGTAAAGCCCGAGGTCTTCCATGAAGCTCTGGACCTGATCGGATTTCAGCCCTTTCACGTACGTACGGAACGCATCGGCTTCCTTGCTCTGGACACCGGCCTGGCTATCCCCCGCTCCCTTCGTGTACGTTTCGACCAGGCTGAGCGGTGATTTCAACTCGTCGATCGAGATCAGCAGCCCGCTCGTCGGCTTCGCGTTCATGTCGTAGGCGATGCCGTTCACGTCGTCGACAAACCCGTTGTTGTCGTTGTCCTTGCCGTCGATTATCTCGGCGCTGTTTTCCCAGAGCCTTCCCGAGAAGAGCGAGACATCCACTCCCGAGTCCCAGATGCCGATCACGACCGGGGTGGCGCTATCGGTCGGAGCCAACTCGACTTTGCTCGCGCTCAGCACGTCCACGCGCGGCTTGCTGTTGGTTTCCGCGAGCTTTCCGTACACCTCCGCCACCGCGGGCTGAAGTTCGAGCATGTTGTCGATCAGGTTGCGCATGTTGACCATGCCGGCCACGTAGTCGCCGGAGATCTCGCCGTTGTTCGCCGCCACGACCGGATCCAGATTCGCCTTCACCTGCCCGATGATCAGGTCCTTGTTGAGGATCATCGCGGTCGAGCGCGCCTGCAGAATGCTCTCTCGGACCTTGTCCCACGGAAGCGGTGCGACGCGGGATTCGAGCTCCTTCTTGAACGCCGCGAGGTACGCGGCTTTGTCGGCGCCGTTATCGCTGACTTTTCTCGCCGCGATCATCGATCGGAGCGTTTGGCCGGACATCAGCCGGACCGACTCTTTGCCTTCGAGCTCTTTCGCCATGTCGATGCGTTTGATTGCCTCGTCGTAGTTTCCTTCGAACATCGCGATCTGCGCGAGCAGTTGCTGATAGCCTTTGAGCGTCGTCTTATCCTGGATGTCGTACTTCTCGAGATCGGTCAGGGTGTTGGCCTTCAGCTCCGAAACAAAAGCCCTGAACGCCGCGTCGCTGACAAGAAAATCGCTGGCAGCACCCTCGATCTTGTAGGTATGGCGGGGCAGGTCGTCGGCCGTTTTCACCTCGATCTTGCCTGCCGGCGGCGCCTGCCATGCCATTGCCGGCGCGCAGAATGCGGTCATTCCCGCCAAGAGTGCAAGCAGAGCCGCCCGGGAACCGGGCGCCGAGCGCGAAGCGTGTTTCAAGCCAAAGTCCTTTCTCAGTTTCTGGATCATGCCAGTAGCAAAAACGTGATCGTTGTTTGGAACATGCGTCGGACGGTTGCAAAGATGGCTTCGCCGTCGAATCTCCACGCGAGTTGCACAATGCCGACCCGCATCCGACCCCGCGCCGACGCCGAAAAAACAGCAGATCTTGCGCAATCTCGCGTCCGATAGCTTACGAACGTAGTCCGAAAAAGTCGCCTCATGCCGACAAAGGGGGTGACAGGTGGGTCCCCAATTGGATACACTGAATCGGCGAAAGTCCGGAACGGGTGCCAAAGGCGTTCGCCTAACTGGGCCCGTCACCGGTCATTCGGGGGCGTTTTCTCCATGCAAGATGGCATGTGGCAACTTCTGGAGGACGGTTCTTCCGGCAGGGGAAAGCGTTGGAGTTTTGCGATTCGCCGCCGCGTTGGGTCGATCGCGCGGCAGTGTTTATTCCGTCATGGTCGTCGCTTGCGGTCGAGGCCGGCATGCACGATCGAGGGTTCGAATTCTGGCGGCTCTGGGGCCGCTGGAAACATCAGTCCGGTCTCGGCGTGAGAGGAAAACTATGAAAATGTTCGGAAAACTGGTCGGGCTCACGGCACTGGCCGTGACTGTGGGATCGAGCTTGATCGGGTGTCAGGCGGACGGCAAGCGCCTTCCGACGGATGAGTCCCCGACGCGCGTTGGTGCGTACGGCTACTACTGGCGCAAGCCGAAGGATGCCCCGGCGGTCACCCCGACGCCGGCCCGCGTCTCGGCGGACCCCTGCAATCCCGTTATCGGCCCGGACATGATGACCACGAAGCAGGGCTTCCCGACGGGCGAAATGTCTTCGTCGCACGTCATGCTGCAGGAAGTCTTCCCGGCGATGGTGAAGGCCAACAGCAATTTCCCGTACAAGATCTACGTCAGCAACCTCACCAGTGCGACGCTGAGCAACGTGATCGTCACGGCCACCAGCCTGCAGAACCGTTCGATCGTCACCAGCAATCCGCAGGCGACCACGAGCGGCCCCAATGGCGAGACCCGCTGGTTTATCGGCGACCTGCCCCCCGGCAAGTGCATGGTGATCGATGCGACCGCCAAGGCCAACGCGGTCGGCAACAGCTCGACGTGTCTCACCGTCAGCTACGCCAACTCGCTCTGCTCGAACCTTCAGGTCGTTCAGCCGGCCGTCGCTCTGACCCACAAGGTCACGCCGAACGCAACGGTTTGCGACGCCATCAACGCGACCTTTGAGGTCAAGAACACCGGTTCGGGACCGGCGACGAACGTCGTCGTCAGCGAGTCCCTCCCCGCGGGACTTACCACGATGGACGGCGGCACCTCGTACACCTTCAATGCCGGCTCTCTGGCACAAGGCCAGAGCAAGCCGTTCAGCCTCGGCCTCAAGGCCACCAAGCCCGGAACCTACACGATTCCGGCCAAGGTCACGGCGGATGACGGCCTGCTCGCGACCTCCGAGCCGCAGTCGGTCACCATCACGCAGCCCGCTCTCAAGATCGTGGCCGAGTGCCCGCAGGGTGGCTTGGTTGGCCGCACCGGCAAGCCCCTGACCTTTAAGTTCACCGTCACCAATACCGGAAACGCTCCGGCGAACACGACCGTCTCCGCGACCGCTCCGACCAACGCGACCTTCTCGTCGGCCGATAGCGGCGGCACGGGCGGCGCGGGTGGCGCTTCGTGGAATCTCGGCTCGCTCGCTCCGGGCGCATCGAAGTCGGTCAGCATGACCGTGCAGACCTCGGGCGTCGGCAGCGTGGCAACGACCGCAACGGCGACCGCTCCTTGCGCGACGGCTGTTTCGGCCCCCTGCACCGCGACGACGGCCGGCCTGCCCGACCTGGGCACGCTCGTCAGCGACGTGGAAGGCGTGGTCTACGTCGGCGACAATCACGAGTACACCTGCGAGGTCATGAACCAGGGCATGGTGCCGCTCACCAACGTGAAGATGACCATGGAAATCCCGTCGGTCATCACGTTCGTCAGCTCCGCACAGTCGAACCGCATGGAGAACGGCAAGCTGGTCTTCGAAGTCGGCACGATCCCGGTTGGCGGGCGCACGATGTGGAAGTTCCTGGCGAAGGCCTCGGCTCCGGGCGAACACCTGATCTCGGGCATCACGACCTGCACCGAGCTCAAGACCCCGGTCCGCGACGACGAACTCACCAACTACGTCAGCCGGTAATCCTCGTTCTGATCTGAATTCCCGGGCCCGCGTGCAAACGCGGGCCCTTTTCTTTTTGGAGCCGCCGCCGATTGGGCGTCAATCATTCACCCTCATGCAGACGATCCCGATCGACATTCCGCGGCAGAATCTGCTTCTTTCGCTCTGCCGCGACGCGATCTTGCGAGGAAATATCGAACTCGCCGAGCGCGTCTGCCGCGAGATGAATGCGACAGGCTGGGGCGATGCACGCACGTGGATCATGATCGCGGAAGTCGCGCGGATCGTCGGTCGGCGCGATATCGCGCTCGACGCGCTCGAGCGCGCGATGAACATGCCCGGGCTCGCGCCCGGCGACGCGCAATCGGCTCGCGAAAAGGCTCTGACGATGCCGGAGTCTTCACCCGGTCGCGGCGGCCTGCACATCATCCGCTCGTGGGGCCAGGGTTTCTGGTCGGATGTGGATCACGTGATCGGACAACTGATGGTCGCGGAGATGACCGAGCGCACGCCGCTGGTCTTATGGGGCGAGAACTCCCGCTTCGGTGAATCGCGTGTCAACACGTGGGAGTACTTCTTCGAGCTGGTTTCGTCCGTTGATGTTCCGGCAAACGCGACGTTCTTTCCAAGTAAGTGGCGCGCCGACAACCTCATGGTGGCGGAGAACGGCGCGTTCACCGGGCCGGGGTCGCGCATCGCGTTCTTGCCGTTCTTGTCCTCGGACGCGAGCGTCACGGTCAGCGATTTTCACGCGCCGCCGGTCGCCGTCTCGCACTGGATCCGAAGCTCGAGCCCGCTCGCCGGGAAGTCGCTCGCCGAGATGTACCAGTTCGTGCTCGCCCGCCACGTTCACGCGAGGCCCGAAATCCTCGCCAGGGTTGATGAAACCGCCGACAAGCTCGGCATCGGAACAAAGGGCACACCGGTCATCGCGGCGCACGTGCGCGGCAGCGACAAAGCCATCGAAGTCGGCGACATGCGTCCGGTGCACGCGGCGTATCACACCGAGATCGCCCGCCAAATGGAAGCGCTCGGGAGCGATGCTCGCCTGCTCCTTCTCACCGATTGGGAACCGGCCGCGGACGAGTACCGCGCCAAATACGGATCGCGCGTGATCGAAACTTCTGCCACCAGAACGGCCGGCAGCGTCGGGCTGCACTTCCACGAGAATCGTGACGGTCGCAGGCTCGGCGAAGATGTGCTCCTCGATACCCTGCTCGCTTCGCGCTGCGACGCCCTTGTCGGTATCGGGTGGAGCAATGTCTCACTGTTCATGTCGTACTTTGCGAAGCTGCGCGGCTTGCCCGATGAGCGCATCGCGCTCATTGGTCCGAACCTGCACGAGAATTACAACTCGTTCCTCTTGCGGCGCGGGTAGCGAAACCGAAGCCGTCGATCACGTCACATCGACAACAAGAAGCGTCGAGTCTGCCGCTGCAACAATCGACGACGAATTCGTCAGCGAAGCCGGGATCAGGATCGTCCGGCCGGCTTCGATTTCCAGCGATTGCGAAGCGCCCGTGTTGAGCGATGCAGCGCCCCGAAGCATCATGACGACATGCGCGCGATTCGGCCGACCGGAAAGGCACGCGGTTTCTCCCGCGCGCAGCCGCCACTCGTCCAGCCGAAAGTAGTCGGTGGTGACGAGCCGCGCCTTGTTCTGATCGGCGTCGAGCCGCGCGACGGGCGGCGGCGCACCGAAATCGGTGCATGCGAGCGTCTGCCCGATATGCAATTCGCGTCCTTTTCGCCCGTATTCTTTCGCCCAGTCGTAGACGCGGAATGTCGTGTCGCTCGGCGTCTGCACCTCGGCGACGACGACTCCCGCGCCGAGCGCGTGGATCGTGCCGCTGGGAAGGTTGTGGCACTCACCGACGATCGCCGGGTACGACTGCATGACATCCGGCACCGTCTCGTTGTTGACCGCCGCTTCGAGATCCGCGCGCGTGACGCCGGGCTTGAGGCCCTTGAAGATGACCGGCTCCTGTCCGTTCACCTTGCTTGTTGCGAGCACGTACCAGCACTCGGTCTTCAAGTGGCAATCGCGGTTGGCCGCGGCATAGTCGGGCGAGGGATGTACCTGAATCGAGAGGTGCTCGCGAGCATCGAGAAACTTGACGAGCAGCGGAAACGCGCCGGCCGGGGAGAGATTGGTTTCTCCCAGCAACTCCGGCCCCCACTGCCGGATCGCTTCCCGGATCGGTTTGCCCGCCAGCGCACCGTTCTCGATGACCGAGTGCTCCGCACTGCCACCTCCGCCGCTCGCCGAAGTGGAATCAAGATCGACGAGTTCCCACGACTCACCGATGTTCCCGGGCGGCAGTTTCTTGCCGAGCGTCTCGAGCGCGCGCCCGCCCCACACTTTGTCTTTGAAGATGGGGCGGAAGACGAGCGGGTAGCAACGCATTCGAAGCAATTCGGCATTCAGCAGGGCGACATGTTTGAGCGCGCGACGGAGCGAAAGCGGAAGACCGGCGAAAGCGACGAAGATCACATGCTCATGCCGGTGATCTGTGCCTGGAACGCGACCTTGCCATCGACCATCCCCTGGATATCGGAGATGAAGCGCCGGCGCGAGGCCTTCACTTCCTGGCAGAGCACAAACAAGTCCTGCCCGGGCTCGACCATCGCCCGGAAGGAGCATTCATCGATCCGCAGGAAGACGGCGATATGCGTGTTCCGCATCCGGACGTTGTAGAGGTAGCAGGCGAGCTGCGCGCCCACCTCGATCATCAGGACCCCGGGCATGATCGGGCGAGGGGGGAAATGCCCCGCGCACCAGAACTCGTCCGCACGCGTGTGATGGACGCCCAAACCCCGGCGAAAATCGTCGCTGTGGTGGACGATTTTGTCGAGCAGCCTCATGTTCCCGCGGTGCGGGATAACCAGTTCCAGCCCTTGGGCCGAGACAGCCTCGCCCTGCAGGTCGATTCCCGACAGGTCAAAGAGAAACTTGGCGGGCGCGCTCTGCGACTCTTCCTCTTTGGAGAGGCCTTGAGCCGTGGAATGGACCTGTGCCTCAGCTGGGCTTTGGGGCATCGCGAACTTCCAGAACCTTCTCGCGGATCTCCTGGGCGGCGGCCTTTATCTCCTGCATCGACTTGCGGACCCGAGTTCCCGCGGCCTTGTTCCCGCCGTCGAATTTGAGAATGTCCTCTTCCGCGTCGGCGATGAGCTTCTTGAGTTTGTCGAAGGATTCCACGCGAATGGCTCCACTGATTGACTGCGTCCAACCCCATTCCCCACCGCCACGCGCGGTGGCGGGGTGGGGCGGCCATTCTAGGAGGCTCAACCGCGGAATCCGCAAGGGAATTGTTCGGACTATCGGGCAACTTGCGGAAGCGTGTTTTCCAGCATCTCCAAGGCGGCCCTGAGGTATCGGGGGTGGCCTTCCCGGTCTGCAAACGCCGGAGAAACGGCCGCCATGAGCACGCGGCGGATATTCGCAAAATCAGGGTACTCGGGATCGACTCTGAGGCCCCGCTTGCGGCGCAGATTCGCCAATTCGGTCACCGGCTTCACCCCGTGCAAGTAGTCGGGCGCCGCCCAGTACTGGCGCTCGAGGTACACGGCGTCCTCGATCCAGTGCCCCGGATGCACCATGGCAAGGTCGATCATGACGCACGCGTGCGAGTCATCGCGAGGCGACGCAAGCCGCAGCACGTTCCCCGGGTGGAGGTCGCCGTGGCACCAGCAGTTGAGGGGCCTGGCGCTCCAGCGCGCAAGCAGCTTGGGGAGCAGCTTGACCGCGTGCTTGATGGCTTCGTTCCAGCGCTGGGGCTCCGCGATGGCGTGGGCATGGCACACCTCTCGCGCTTTCGCCAAGGTTCCTTCCCAATCGAGTTGCTTGGGTTGTTCAACTTCTGGACGCACCCGGATGGCGCAATCGTGAAAGTCCGCCGCGGCAACCAGCACCTGGCGCACATCATCCGGCTTCATGCGCGGGGCGATCGGTTCCCCTTTCACACGTTCTTCAACAATCCAAGCGAGGTCGTATCCGTTGAGTTCGCTTCCGAAAGCAAACACGCGCGGGGTCGGGGCTTTCGCCTCGGGGTTTCCGAGTTCGGTGGTCCAGCGAAACTCGGCGGGCCCCAGCGGAAGCTTGACGATCGCGTCGCAAGAGCCGCGGGAATCGGTCCATGTGGCCGTTCCGGTCGCGCTGCCGCTGGATGACCAGGCGGACTTGAACCACGTAATCGGCCCAAGGCGGCCGTCGCATTGGCGATGAAGTACCGGCTCGAGCATGTGGGCGAGCGACGAAACATCGTTCTGGTCGAGCGGATTTGAGGCGTGCGGATCGGTAAAGCTCATGGGTGTAGCCGAGGCACGGGGCGGCCGAGCGAGACAAGAACGCGGCTGGGCGAACCGAAAACGCGAAGAACAGCGGGGTTGAGCGATATCGGGGGTGAGAGGCGTGCCGCGAAACGGTTCGTCGGGATCGACGCAGCGGAGTGCAAGGGCGTGGTTCCTCGCGGCAAGGGGCCTGTCAATCTTCGTTCACGATACCGCGCCGGTTCGGCTCGTGCCACCCTCAACGGCGAGCATGAGCGCAAGTAGTTGCCGGGGCGAGAGGTTCTCGGCCCGGGATTTTGGCGAAACGCCCTCCGGGTATGCGAATGGCTCGCGAACGGAGAATTTCTCCCTCAGAATCCCGCCGAGCTGCTTGCGCCGCTGCTCGAAAACCGCCTGCACAAAGTCGGCGAGCTCGTGAAGTCGCGGAGTCAGCGGATCCGCCCGACGGCGAAGCGCGATCATCGCGCTGGTCACATCGGGCCGGGGCCAGAAACATTCGGGCGGCAGCTTGGCGATCCGTTCAACGTGCGTTGTTGCGAAAGCGATAACGGAAAGCGGCCCGTAGTCGGGAGTATCGGGCAAAGCCCCGAATCGGTCGCCGACTTCCTTCTGGACCGTAACAAACAGTCCACTACAACCGGGATAGTCGAGAAGCAGATTGGTCATCAAGGGCGTCGCGGCGCCATACGGCAGATTCGCGATCAGTCGGAATGAAGGCGTCGAGATGTCGAGGCGCCGAGGTGTCGGGGGAGCGGCACCCGCAACGTAGTCCGACTGGCCGGAGGATTCACGAAGCAGCCGGCGCAGGCCCGGGTTCAGGGCTCGCTTTCCGTCGAGACAATCTCCCTTGATGAGCGTGAGTTGACCGGAAGAAATCTGCTCAGCGAGGCGATCCTGCAACAGCGCGTGCAATCCGTCATCGAGTTCGCACGCGATCACGCGCACGTTTCTGGAGAGCAATTCGTCGGTCAGAACGCCGGTTCCCGGGCCGATTTCAAGGGCAAGCTCACCGGCCTGAACCCCCGAGACATCCACCAGTTTTTTGATAAGGTTGTGATCGACCAGAAAATTCTGGCCCAGGGACTTCTTTGGCGCAAGGCCCCGGGCCGAGAGCAGGTCTTTTATTGTGGTCAAGGTTTGGGGCAAGTGTGTGTCCTGCTTTCATCGTAACGCGAGGATCTCAATGAACACAGACCGTCAAATGTTCGAAGACCGGATCGAGATGCTGCTTGCCCACCGGGGAAATCCGTCGGTGGACAGCGAGGCATTCCAAAAAATGGATCAGCACCAGAAGCGCATGGCGTCGCTGTTCATGCTCGAGAACGAGGTCTCGCACGGCGGATTCTCCAGGGCCTACTTCAATCAGACCGAGGAGCTCGGCTCGATCGCGGCGGACGCGTACGAAGCGATCGGCGCCAACGAGCATGCCCGAGTCGTCCGTCAGTCGCTCGAAGCCGCCAAGAAGCAGGCGGAATCGGAAAAAGCCAGCATGTCCAGCGGGTCCATGATGACGATGTCGGAAGAGCACATCAAATCGGGCTACGCGGCCGTCGACAAGGCCTGGGCCTCGATCTCGGGCATCGACACGGCATCGAAGAAGTACGACTACATGAAGCAGAACTCGAAATCATTCGGGATTGTGCTGCCGAAGTAGGCTACCACTCGCCCGCCAAAACGCGGTCGATTGCGTAAGCGACGCCCGATTCTGCATTCGATAGTGTGACACGCTTCGCCGCGGCCTTCACCGCGGGGATCGCATTCCCCATCGCGATTCCGAGCCCCGCGCCCTCGATCATCGAGACGTCGTTGATCTCGTCGCCGATCGCCACAACCTGCGAAGGCTCGATCGCCCACTCGCACGCGAGATAGGAAATCGCCGACCACTTGGTCGCGTCGCGATCGAAAATCTCGAGGATGTTGAGGCTTTCGCCCGTTCCGACTGCCTTGGCGTGCTCGGGCGAAATCACCGCGGGGAAGTTGTGGATGACCGCGCGATCACCCAGCGCCGCGATGAGCTTGCCCTTTGCGCCGTCGAGGATGTGCCCTCTGCCGCAGGCGCCGACGCGCACCGTTGCGAGCGGACACGGATCGTCCGCAAGGCTCTGGGTGTAGCGCACCTCGACATTCATCTTCGAAAACCACCACTGCGAAACCGGATCGATCGGGCAGCCTTCTGGATTCACAACGAGATAGTCGAATCCGGCCTGCAGCGGATCCTTCAGCACGAGTGCCGCGTGCTTGCTGGCGAGAATGATCTCCACCGCATTGTGAACAAGGCTCTGGTGAATGTTGAAACGGTGTAGCGTCGTGCGCGTCAGCGGATCGGCGATGATCGCCCCGCCCGCGACGACCACCGGCTCGCGCTGGTTGATCGCTTCAAGACCCCCGACGCATTCGAGCAAGCCGCGCCCGGTGCAGACGACGACCCTCAGTCCCGCATCGCGCGCGCGATCAACGGCCGCGATATTTGCAGGCGAAATTACGCTTTCCCGATTGAAAAGCGTGCCGTCGAGGTCAAGTGCAAGAAGTCTGAAACGCATGACCTCGATGGTAGAAGACGCGAGAGAACGCGGAGTGGGCGGAGATCGCGGAGTTTCGCGGAGGAAGACGGAGAAAGCGGGGTCGAGCAAGCATCAACAAATCGAGTGAGATCAGGTGGCGGCGATACCCATGGCTTTCAAGATGTCATCGAGATTGTCGGCGACTCGGATGGGGCGATTGGTGAAGCGGCCTTCGGGCTTCGAGTCGCCCTTCTGCTTCTCCGGCTCCATGTGGTAGTGCACCGTCGCGTCCGGATCCTTCAGTTGATGTCCGGTCAGAATGCACACCACCGTTTCGTGCGGCTTGATCACGCCTTCCTTCAGCAGCAGCCGCGCGCCCGCGACCGACGCCGCGCTCGCCGGCTCGCATCCAAAGCCCGTGCGACCAACGAGCGCCTTGTGCTCCAGAATCTCCGCATCGCTCACCGACCGCACCACGCCGTTCATCGCCTGCAGCGCCCGCAGCGCCTTGGGCAAGTTCACCGGACGGTTGATCTCGATCGCCGTCGCGACTGTGTGCGCGCGCTCATTTGCCGTGTCCATCCGCAGATACTCGGCTTCGACTTTCGCCCGGTCGTACTCGCCAGAGAGGAGTGAACCCGCGCCGGATTTCGCCCACCCGACTCCCTGTTCATTCACCACGCGGTCGAGCGTGCGCGCACCCTTCGCCTGGATCACCGCCAGCCGCGGCACTTTCGAGATCAGCCCCATCTCGAACAATTCGATAAACGCCTTGCCGAACGCCGAGCAGTTGCCGAGGTTTCCGCCCGGAACGATGATCCAATCCGGCACTTTCCAGTCAAGCCCTTCCAGCACCCGGTACATGATCGTCTTCTGCCCTTCCAGACGGAAAGGATTGACCGAGTTCATCAGATACACGCCCGCCTGCGGCATGTTCTCCGCGATGTGGCGGATCCGGGCAAGGCACGCATCGAAGTCGCCCGCGATCTGCAGCGTGATCGCGCCGTAATCGAGCGCCTGAGACAACTTCCCGTAGGCGATCTTGCCCTCGCCGATGAACACGAAGCACTTCACGCCGGTGAGCGCGCCGTACACGGCGAGGCTCGCGCTGGTGTTGCCCGTGCTCGCGCACGCGACGCTGCTCGCCCCCACCATCGAGGCATGCGTGAAACCCGCCGACATGCCGTTGTCCTTGAAACTGCCGCTGGGGTTGAAGCCTTCGTACTGGAGATAGAGCGGCCCGGAAGTGCCGGGGCCTGTGGGCACATCGAAACCGAGCATTTTCGCCAGTTGATCGGCGCGCTGAAGATTCGTCCGCCCTTCTCCGATCGTGACGATCTCGCTCTCGCGTCGGAAGAACGGCAGCAGCTCGCGGAAGCGCCAGACACCGGAGAAGTCGAGTGCCGCGGCGGTCGACCCCTGGCCGATCGTCACACCCGCCGCGGATCGCGGCCCGGTCGTGAGAGAGCGCTTCGTGAACAGCGAAAAATCCAGGTCGCTCTTGCGATGGCTGTGATAGACAACATCCACAAGCGAATGGCACCTCGGGCAGGCAACCAGAACACGCTCGACCGGAAACTCCGCGGCGCAGCGCGGGTTGATGCAACGCTGAAACGCATGAGCCGGATGAGCGGTTGGAGGCGACTGTTTTCCCGCGGCGGAGAGCATCGAGAATGCTACGGGGTGAGGTGCTTGCCGCGAGAGACCTCGGCGCGCGCCGAGGCAACAATTTCGCAGATGACTCTCGACCGGGCGTATGTCACCGTGCTTCACTATCCCGCCGATATGACGGAGCGCGAGCGGACCGTTGCCCTCTCGGCGGCACTGAAAATCGATGAATACAGCGCGGAGATCGCCCAGAAGTGGGAAACGCCCGCGATCGTCAAGATCTGCGACGATGCCGAAGGCCACGAGGCGGTCCACACGCTTCATGACCTCGGAATCCAGGCGTTCGCGGCGAGGCGGAAATCGCTCGACAAACTCGGATCGCCTATCACGGCCAAGCGCCTGCTTCCGGCGCTCGGTGCACCGCGCGCGATGTACGGGTACGAGCCGCTCCGACCTCGGATGCACGAGACCGGATCGCTCATCATGGACGATGTGTTCGCGATGATCGCCGGGCGTATCCGTGAGCGGCGCTCGGTGACTTCGACGCCCGTTCCCACGGGTGAATACGGATATCCGGGCGAGGCGACCGGGGCGGCAGGTGCCGCGGGAAGATCCGGCGTCGGAGGGAATCTGGTTTCGTCGCGAGTGGCCGAACGATTCCTTCTCGATATCTATCTCGTTGATTCGCGCCGGATCCGGATCGACACGGGACAGTTCAGTTTCGACTTTCTGGAGGGGAAACTGGGTTTCACCGATCGCGAGAACTTTGACCGCATGTGCCGGCGCTTTCGGGCCGAGGCACCGCGTGCGATCTTCGATGATGCGTTCGAGAAGTTCAGGCCTCCCCCCAATCGCAGCGGACACTCATCGCGCGCTTTCGGAGATGGGTCAGTGACGATCGTCGACACCGGACCCGCGTTTGATTTCTACAGCCAGTGGAAGTGCCTGCTGCTCGTGCACCTCCGCAATCGTTCGAAGCCGAAGTAGCGCGGTCACAAGCGGGCCGGTTCGAATGGAGCCCATTCGACCTTCTGCGGCGCGAGCGCCGAGAGTCGAGCGAGGTATTCCGTACGCGGCATCTCGAACATCCCGAATTGCGCTGTGTGCGGATTGGCGAGCTGCGCATCCAGCAACTCAAACCCCCTGGCGCGCAGGTGACACACCAGGTGAACAAGACAGACCTTGCTCGCATCCGTCCCGCCAAGATCGGCGCGATGGAACATCGACTCGCCGCAAAAAATTTTTCCGAGCGCAAGCCCGTAAAGCCCGCCCACGAGTTTCGCCTTCGCTCCGGGAGATTCGATCCATGCTTCGACGCTGTGCGCGTGCCCGTGCTTGTGGAGCAGAAGAAACGCGTCGATGATGTCGGGAGCGAGCCAAGCGGAATTGGCGCCCTCTCCGTCCGGGCTTGTTCGCGGAACGGAAGCGCACCCGCGGATCACGGCTTCGAACGCTCGGTCGGTGGTGACTCTGAAGCGTCCGGACCGCACGCGCTGGACGAGAGACCTTGGAATGTGAAAGCGCTGATCGAGGGGCAAAATGGCCCGCCGATGAGGTTGCACCCACTCGATTTCCGTCTCCCCGGCCTCGGTCCGGCGGTCCGGTTGAGCCATCGGAAACCAGCCCTTGGAATACGCGCCGAGCACATCGGCGACCACGGCGGCATCCTGAGCCTCTGGTGAGGGGGTCTGGCGCCGGCCTGAAGGGGAAATACTCACAAAGTCCTCATGAAATCCTTGGCCGCCGATCCCCAAGAAGTTCGTTGCGAGGAAGCGACACGATGGATTAGGATTTGCACCATGTTCACACTCTTGGCCGACGGCGATTTTCCGCGATTCTGGGTCAGCGTGATGGACCACGGCTATTTCCCGTGGCTTCTGGTCGTCGGTGGAATCGTGATCTGCAGCATCGCCAAGCACACCGCAATGGCGGTCACCGGAGTGGCAAGGGAACGCACGCGCCGGGAGATCGCGGCGTTCATCGCCGAGGGAACCATGAGCCCCGAGCAGGGCGAGCGACTGATGCAGGCGGGCAAGCGCGGCGGAATGTGCTGAGCGATTCGAGACGATCGAGAAACGGAGCGACGCAACATGATGGCGATTCACACACTCGGAAATGATGCGGAGATGTTCATACCGATCATTGCGATCGTGTTCGGTGGCACCGGCTGGATCATCTATATGGTGATGAGCGCGATCAGGAGTGCGAGCCAGACCAAGCAGCGCGAGGAATCGCGGCGCGAGATCGCGGCGTACATCGCCGAAGGAAGCATGACGGCCGAACAGGGCGAACGACTCATGGCGGCC
This sequence comes from Phycisphaeraceae bacterium, assembly GCA_019636555.1. Taxonomy (NCBI): domain Bacteria; kingdom Pseudomonadati; phylum Planctomycetota; class Phycisphaerae; order Phycisphaerales; family Phycisphaeraceae; species Phycisphaeraceae bacterium. The sequence goes on from JAHBXH010000001.1 coordinate 3,464,573, forward strand.
GGCGAGGATCCGAAAGACAAGAAATCCTGCGGCTGATCCGTCGGGAATCTCAACGGACAATTGCGCGGCAAACGCGCCTCCTACTTCGATTCCGTGAGCAGCCACACGCGAAGACATTCCGCGACGCTCCACGCCTGCGCAAAGCAGCCTTCTGGGCGTCGGGGACGTTCGGGCGAATCATCGCCGTCGTAGATTTCTGGAATCTGACCGAGCGAAGGGCCGCCACCGCTGGCTTGGCTCACCATTTCAATCAGCGGCTGAATCACCTTGCGCGCTTCGGACTTTGCCGAAGCGGAAAAACTTCCGGACCGCAGAATCGCCTCGGCGAATGGACCGAGCAGCCACGGCCACACCGTTCCATTGTGATAAGCCCGATCGCGCTCGAAAAGCGGCCCCTGATATCGCGCGATGTAGTGCGGATCGTGCGGGCTGAGCGTCCGAAGGCCGCGATTGGTCAAGAGATGCTGGCGCACAACCGCCAGCACAGAGTCACGCTGGGGCTTTTCGAGGGGCGAATAAGGCAAGCTGCACGCAAAGAGCTGGTTCGGTCGGATCTGATCATTCGGCACATATCCGCCGGCGCCCGGCGAGAGCACGTCGTACAAGTATCCGGCCGGATTCCAGAACTGCTCGCGAAAACTCTTCCCGGCTCGTTCCGCGATCTGACGAAGCTCGCGTGAAGTCTTTGGACGATCTTTTTCGATCATGTCGGCGACTTCGAGCAGGCCGGAATACCAGAGAGCGTTGATTTCAACGGGCTTTCCGTGGCGCGGCGTGAACACGACGCCGTCGCGCTTCGCGTCCATCCACGTGAGCTGCGTACCGACATCTCCCGCGGAAATCAGGCCGTCATCCGGATCCATGCGGATGCTGAAGTCCGTCCCGCTCTGATACGCCTCGACGATCGCAAGGCATGCGCGCCGGATCGGAGAGTTCTCCGGCGCCGGATCGGGCAGCTTTTCCGCGGCGCACGCGAGTTGGAGCGCGCGGGCGGCCCGCAGGAACCACATCGAGCCGTCAACCGTGTTGTACTCGGCTTCGCCGCTGCCATTGTCGAAACAATTTGGAACCAGCCCGCGCCGCGTGAGGCCCGCGAAAGTTTCCATGACGCGCCGGGCCTCGTCGAATCGACCCGTTGTGAGCAGCAGACCCGGGAGCGAGATCATCGTGTCGCGACCCCAATCGCTGAACCACGGGTAGCCGGCGATCACCGACGACTCCTCCGGCAGCGCGGCTTCGCTTGGGGCGACACCCGCCATCGCCCGCGCGCCCGCCGCGACAGCGCGGACGCGCCGAACGACAAACTGATCTGCGGACTGAACCAGCGTGGCCGTTGTTTGAGCATCCGGAGAAGAAGACTTCGCGAGCAAAGACCTCGAAAGCGAAGCGGCAGCGAGTTCGTTCAATCGGCCGCGCTCCGCACTTGCCGCGGCATCGAAACTCAGCGCCACCCGCACGGGCTTTGATGTCGCCGGAAGAATGCGCACAACGAGTTCAGCGGTTTGCTCGCGTCCGGGCTCGATGTTGCACGAGAACCATCCGGGAGTGAACAGATCCTCCTGGCAATCCTGGCCCCGCTCGAAATCCCGTTCGTATCGGAAATTAAACCACCACTGACGGTCCTGTGTGAAAGAGCCCTGCGACGTCTCGATCGAGAGGCGATTGCCGCGAGCGCTGACTTCGCACGATGTGGTGCCCGCGAGCACGCTGTAGTCGTTCTTGCGATCGGCGTGCCGCACCATTTCGTGGAAATCGCGGAGAGAAATCAGCGGACGGAGTTCGAGGCGTGCCGCGTGTCGCGCCGATTTCACGCGGTATCGCAGGATCGCGGCGTTCTGATGCCTCACGAGCGTGAGTTCGCGAGTGAAATCAACCGGCCCGCACTGATAGAACCAGCGGCACGAAACGTCTTTCTCGAATCGACGAAGATAGGAATAGCCTGCTGGGCTGAACACGGCAGCGGCCCCCCCCGCTTCACCCATGCGCGCAGCTTCGTCATTGCCCGGAAACATGAACGAAGAAAAGTCGAGGCGCTGTTCGCCTCCCGCGCTGGTTCCAACCTTTGGCGCATCGCCCGCGCGAAGCACGACCGATTCCACCATCGAATTCAGCCCGACCACTCGGCCCACCGGCGGCTGCATCGCGCCGATCAACCAGGCGTGATATCTCCGCTGAGGAATGGCAACCGGAGTGCCGCTCGCAAAGCCCCCGAGTCCGTTTGTTAAGAACCATTCGCGGCGAAGAGGTGCCGCAAGACCCGAAGAACCGGGAGCGTCGGCCGAATGGGAAAGGTCGAGTTGAAGGGTGGGCAGCGGCATGGCGAGAGTCGCAAGGTTAGCGATCGGAAACGGGCATCGGGACCGGGCTCCATTGAAGATCCGATGAGAATCTTGAGATGCCGAAAGCCGGAAAGCGTCGCGGGCTTGACCCGGTGGATATCACCCCCAACGCTCATCCATGTTGCCCAAAGCAGAAGCGGCCCGGCCGATTTCCAAGGGTGCCCAGGACTCGGGTGCCGCGGAACACGCAAAGCCCCGAAACGATTCCGGCGGCTTGGACCCGTTCAAAAAGATCGAGTACGACGGCATCACATTCGATGATGTGCTGCTCGTGCCGCGCCGTTCCGGTGTCATGCCGGCCGAGGCCGACACGCGTACCCGCCTGACACGCACGCTCACGCTCAAAATCCCGCTCGTGTCGGCGCCGATGGACACCGTCACCGAGCATTCGCTCGCGATCGCGCTCGCCCAGGAAGGCGGAATCGGCATCATCCACAAGAATCTGTCTCCCGAAGCCCAGGCACGCGAAGTCGCCAAGGTGAAACGCAGCGCCAACGGCATCATCACCGATCCGCTCACGCTCGGCCCTTCCGATACGGTCAGCCGCGCCAAGGAATTGATGCGAGCCCACAACGTCAGCGGCTTTCCCGTGACCGAAGACGGCGCGACCAACCCGCGCGGCAAGGGCAAAGTGCTCGGTATTCTCACCCGGCGCGACCTGAAATTCGTCGAAGAGCCGACAACCCTCGTCCGCGACGTCATGACGCACGACGGCCTGATCACCGCGCCGCATGGCACGACGCTCGAACAGGCAGAGGTCGTTCTCAGCAAGAACAAGGTCGAGAAACTGCTGCTGGTCGATGCGCAGGGAAACCTGCGCGGCCTGATCACGATGCGCGACATCGAGCGCCTCAGCCGATTCCCCAATGCCAATACCGACTCGCGCGGACGTCTGCTCTGCGGCGCCGCGATGGGTGTCGGTCAACTCGATCGCCTCGAGCAACTGCTCGCAGCCGAAGTCGACGTCGTGGTCATCGACACGGCGCACGGCCACAGCGAGAACGTCCTTCGAACGCTCCGCGATGTGAAGAAGCGCGCGAGCGTACCGGTCATCGTCGGCAATATTGCGACGCGCGAGGCCGCGATCGATCTCATCGAAGCGGGCGCCGACGCAATCAAAGTCGGAATCGGTCCCGGCTCCATCTGCACGACGCGCGTCGTTACCGGCGTCGGCGTGCCCCAGATCACCGCCATCATGAACGCCGTGAGCGGCGCGATGGCTGCAGACAAGTCCGTCCCCGTCATCGCCGACGGCGGCATCCGTCACTCCGGCGATATTCCAAAGGCGATCGCCGCCGGCGCGCACTGCGTGATGATGGGTTCGCTCTTTGCGGGCCTCGATGAATCGCCGGGCGAAGCCGTCATCAGCGGCGGGCGCCGCTACAAAACCTACCGCGGCATGGGCAGCGAGGGCGCGATGAGCGCCGGCAGCGCCGATCGCTACCGCCAGGCCGAAAAACTCGACGATGATGGCAAAGTGCGAATGAAGTTCGTACCCGAGGGCGTGGAAGGTCTTGTTCCTTACCGCGGCTCGCTCGCCGAATTTGTCTATCAGCTCGTCGGCGGGCTCCGCAGCAGCATGGGTTATTGCGGATGTCAAACCATCGAAGAACTGCGTCAGCGCGCACGTTTTTGCCGCGTTTCCAATGCCACGGTCGTGGAAAACCACCCGCACGACATCAGGATCACCAAAGAATCGCCGAACTACATGGGTGAGAGTTCGTTCCGCGATCGCGACTAGCAGCAAAGAATCACGACGACGCGGAATCGCGGATAGGTCCGGACAGGAGCTTCGAAAGTGCAGAATTTTCAGACGTTCACAACGACGACAGGAGGCCCGATGAGGCCGGGCGGAATGCAGCCGATCGCGGCATGGGACAACCAGAAAGACCCGCGCTCGGACTTTCACTCCTGGTGGTACCTGCGCCACACCTTCCGCGTGATGGAGCATCTCGCGAGCCTCAACCTGCCTCTCAAGAACAAACGCATCCTCGAGATCTCGGCGGGTATCGGCGATCTGACAACGTTCTTCCTTGATCGTGGCTGCACTGTCGACGCCACCGACAGCCGCCCCGAAAACCTCGCCATGCTCAAGTGGCGTTTCGAGAAGGAAATGACGGGCCTCCGCTTTTTCTTTCTCGATCTCGAGCACCCCGCGACCAGCGATCTCCGCCGCGACGAGAAGTACGACATTGTCTTTAACTTCGGCGTGCTCTACCACCTCGCGAATCCGAAGGAATCGCTCGAGTTTCTCTCGCCCTTCGCGAAGGAACTCTTCCTGCTCGAGACGTGCGTCTCGATGGGTTCGGACGAATCGATCAATCTGGTGAAAGAAGAGAAGGCGCACTTCTCCCAGGCGATGCACGGAACCGGCTGCCGCCCGACGCGACCGTGGATCTACAACCAGATGAAGCGCCACTTCCCGCACGTCTACATGCCGACGACGCAGCCCAACTGGAAGAACTTCATCACCGACTGGGAAGCCCAGGAATCGGGCACCCCCCTCACGCGTTCGATCTTCATCGGCTCGCACAAGCCACTCGACAATCCCCTGCTCTTCGAGGGAATCCCGATGAAGCAGACCAAGCACTAGCCCAAAAAGGATCGTGCGCAATTTCCGATTCAAGTTCCTGGGCACGGGCACATCGAGCGGCATCCCGGTGATCGGTTGCGAATGCGCCGTCTGCCGCAGCAGCGATCCGAAAGACAATCGGCTGCGCACGAGCGCCGCCATGGAGTGGGTCGACGACTCGGGCAAGCCGCGCACGATCCTGATCGACACCAGCCCCGACCTTCGACAACAGGCGCTGCGGTTCGGAGTGAAGAGGCTCGACGCGATTTTCTTCACGCACAACCACGTCGATCACACATTCGGTCTCGACGAGGTGCGCCGCTACAACGCGCTCCAGGAACAGGCGATCGATGTGTACGCCGAGCCGCACACTCTGAATTTTCTGAAGCGAACATTCGGACACATCTTCGAGAGCGAGAAGAATATCAATCAGAGTTTCGTCGCGACGCTGATCGCGTGGCCGCTCGAAATCGGAAGAGCAATCGATCTCTTCGGCCTGCGCGTGACTCCGCTTCGTGTTCATCACGGCCGGCTTCCGATCGCCGGGTTCAGGATCGACGCCTCCGACGCCTCGAGCGAAATTCTTCCGCTCGCGTATCTGACTGATGTCTCCGCGATTCCGCCCGAAACCTGGCCGGCGCTTAGGGGCACGCGCACGCTCGTGCTCGATGCGCTCCGCCACCGACATCACCCGACGCACCTCACGCTCGGCCAAGCCGTCGGCATCGCGCACGAAGTACGAGCAGACAGAACATACTTCGTGCACATGACGCATGATCTCGGCCACGCCGCGACCCAAGCCGAACTCCCAGAAGACATGATGCTCGCGTGGGACGGCCTCGAGTTGCGGTAGCGAAAAAAACTATCGCGCCGCGTCGCTCACTGCTGCTGCTTGCGGTACCCCGAGTTCTCGACGACAACCTTCAGCTCCTGCTTCTCAAGGTTGAGTGTCGTCTCCTCGGCGTACGTCGTTCCGTCATCGAGCGTGCCGAATTTCACGTCGCAATTGAGCGGCTTCGAGGGCGAATCGAGAAAGCTCGAGATGCTCAGCTTGGTCGGGCGGTTGTTCGTGAGGTCGATCTCGATGCTGAGCTTGTCGCCGGGGACTTTGTAATCCTTGAAACTGAGGCGCACGCGCTTGCCCGGGTCGAGTACGTCGATCGACGCATTGCCGGCGTCCTTGCATGCTTCGATGCGTTCGTGCGTGGGTGGTACATAGTCGTGCACAATGCCTACCGCGCTGCGCATCTCGTCGGACATCTCTTGCTTCTTGCGCTGCATGATCATTCCCCGGAGCCCGCGTTTGCGCTCCGCCGGGGCGGGCTCGGTCAGCATGATTTTTTCGACTTTGTCGTCGGCCCCGTAGTAGCAGCGCTTCTCGAACTGCGTTTTCTGTTCGCCGCGGAGGAAAACGGTCGTCGTCTCGATCCACTCGTACTGCTTGATCGCCTCGCGGCTCTTGCGGAGCTGCGCGACCAATTCGCCGACGCGCTGATTCAGATTCTCTGCTTGCTGCTCGGCCGCCGATTCGGCGTTCATGTCGGAACCGGATGCCGCGCCGATCGCGGCAGCAAGCGTTGCGGTCAGCGCGAGCACCAATGCCTTGGTCTTGAACATGCGTGTGAGTCCTCTGAAATAGATGAGTGAACGGAACTCGTGTGCGGAAGCGGGGCGGTTCCGTGTTAGCTGCTGCCGTCGCGCATGCGCTCGACGCCCTCCGGGAATGGATAGCTCGGAAACACGCCGACATTCCCGAATTTCCACATCGCGGGCGAGGTGTAGACATCGCCCCGGAATCCCGCGTGGTACATCGTCTTGAGCACGCTCTCGAAACTCGGCTCGGCGTTGGCGTCGGCGCCGCCCCCTCCCGAGACGAGCTTGTTCGCGCGGGCGTTGAGAAAACTCACCGTGCAGACCGGAAGCCGATCGCGCCGCTCCGCGAGCATCTTGTTGATCGTGATGAATCCGCGCGAGAGATCGTCCAGCGTGAAGTGATCTCGTCCGCGCGGCCGGAGCAGCGCGAGAATCAGTACGCTGTCGAGATCGAACTTCAGCACGTATGGCTCACGGTCGTGCGCCGCGTGCACCGCGACGGATTCCTGGAACAATTTCGCGTAGCTCGTGACCGAGCGCGAGGACCACTGGCTGGTCGCGACGAGCTCGCACAATTGGGCGATGATCCCGTGCGAATTGTCCTGGTCGTTCACACCGCAGACGACCGTGCGATAGCGCCCGTCGAGGATGTCGCGAAGCATGTCCTGCCCCCACAGGATCCGCAGGCGCTGACCGCTCGCGAGCTTGCCCCCGGCGCCCGGCAAGAGACTCACGCGGTCGGGCGACAACTCGGCCCGCAGCAGCGCCTCGGCATCACCTTCATAGAGCTTGATCGTGGGTTCGGGTTGTCGAGTGGCGTTGGTCATGCGAGTCTCCGGGTAGTCTGGGAAGGTAGCCGAGAGAAGGCCCGGATGTTCGGGCGCGTATCCCCGGATCGACTTGATCCCAGAAAACAACCTTGCTAGTATCTACTAACACTTAGCCCGGGGGCATGCGTGGATGACAATCTCGAGAAACGGCTCGAAGCGATTGAGCGACGGCTGCTTGCGATCGAATCCGCGACGTTTCCAAGCAAAGCGGCGCCTCCTGTTGCACCTCCAGTCAGCACGCCCGCACAGGAGCGGCCCGCACCGATCCCGGCTCCTCCCACGCCACCCGTTCGACCGACTCCTGTTGTTATCCCGCCCGAATCGTTTCCGCCGCGCACGGTGATTGAGCCGATCGCAGCCGAGCCAGTCAAGTTCACGGACGACGAGGGTTTCGATCTGCACGATGAGCAGGAACTTCGCTGGCGAGCGCAGCTCGACAAGGTCGCGGCGCACAATCCGATTGACTGGGCGAAACTCGAAAGCCTCATCGGGGGCAAGTGGCTTCCGCTCGCGGGAGGTCTCGCGGTCACGATCGCCGTTGCGCTGTTCGTGAAAATCGCTGTGGATAATGGCTGGCTTGGGCTGATTCCCGGCTGGGCGCGCTGCTCGCTCGGCGGCATGCTCGGAATCGCGCTGCTCTGTGCAGGCGAATGGGCGCGCCGGCGCGTGAATGAATGGGCGGCGGTCGGCCTCACCATTGCCGGTTTGGGCTCGCTCTACATCTCGTCCTATGCCGCGTACGCGCTGTACCAGTTGATGCCGCCTCCAGTCACGCTGGCGGTGCTCGCCGGCATCATGGGAATCGGCGTGGCAATCAGCGCGCTGACAAGCCTGAGCGTGGTCGGACTTGTTTCGCTCATTGGCGCGTACATCGCGCCGTTCATCGCCAGCAGCGGCAACACCGGTTACGTCTATCTGCCGCTCTATTGGGGCGCGCTTCTCGTCGTCGGTCAGGTGCTCGCATTGACCAAGGGCGGAACGTTCGCAATCTGCCGCTTCTTCACGACGTGCGGCACGCTCTTGCTCGGCGCCGGCTGGATCATGAAGTTTGGCGCGGAGTCGCCGATCATCGGGCTCTCCATGCTCGGGGGCACGTGGCTCCTCTGTCACATCGAAAACGCCTGGACCGCGCGACGGGCGGAACTCGCGGGAATCACGGAGTATTCGGAATCCGACCTCTCGATGATTCTCGAGTCGGAAGATTTTTTCTCGAAGGCGATGCGGCTTCGGCTGCGCCCGCTCGCGAGCGTTTCACTCTCGGCCTGGGCCAGTTCTCTCGGCGTCTACCTCGCGCGCGAATCGCACGCGTTCGCGCAGAGTCTCACGCCCGGCGCTATCGGCGGGCTCGCGTTCGTGCTCGCGTGCTTGTTGGTTGGGCCGGGGGGAATCCTCAATCCGCGACCACAGTCGACGCGTGAACGACTGGCCGCGGCATTGTCCGTGACCGCGGGAACATTGCTCGTTGCAACCATCGCGATCGCGCTCTCGGGCTTTGCACAAACGATCGCCCTCACCGCGATCGGCCTCGCGGCACTCGGCGCAGCCCGCTGGCTCCGGACCCAGGTGCTCGACATCTACAGCGGCCTGGTGCTCCTGTTCGCCGCCGGTCGCGTGCTCCTCTACGACTCGTGGGCGACCGCGCCAAACGCCCCGGGCCTCGAGATCCTCGGCTTCTATCTCACGGAGTGGGCCGGCGCGTGCGCGGGAGTCGGCGTCGCGTGGATTGTCTATTCGATTGTGATTGCACTACCCGGAACGCCCGCCGACGCGGATTCGCCGGAACGAACCGCCCGCTTCATCCCGGATCACTGGCTTGAAATCGCAAAGAACGTCAGCCTGGGCATCGGCATCGCATTGCTTGGCGCTTCCCTTTTCCATCAGAAGACGGCGCACGAATCAATCGCATGCGCGATGATCGGCACCTCGCTGGTGTTTGGCCTCACCGCGGCATTCCGCCGATCCAGTGGGCTCCGAGTTGTTTCTCTCGCGGCAATCACGGGCGCGACCGCCTGCACCATCGGCCTGTCGTGGTGGGCGCAGCGTTCGGGGGCCGTCGAATTTGCAGGCTTCGTGCTTGTTCCCCAGATGTGGGTCGCGTTCGCCAACGGACTGTCCGTCCTGGCACTGGCATGGATCCTCACCGAAGCATCCTGGCGATCGGCGCAACCCGCTAGGAACTTCGGTCTGGGCATCGGCATTTTCTTTCTCGGCGCGTCGGTCATGCACCGAGAAGCGGCGCACGAATCGATCGCCTGCGCCATGATCGGCACGGCTCTAGTCTTCGGCCTTACCGCAGCGTTCCGCCGATCCGATGGACTCCGAGTTGCTTCTCTCGCAGCAATTGCGGGCGCGACCGCCTGCACCATCGGCCTGTCGTGGTGGGTGCAGCGTTCAAACACCGTCGAGATTGCCGGCCTTGTGCTGGTGCCTCAAATGTGGGTCGCGCTCGCAAACGGATTGGCCATCCTTGCGATGGCATGGATCCTCAGCGAGGCATCCTGGCGATGGGTGCAAGTCGCAAAAGTCATGAGCGGATTCGCGGTGTTCCTCCTCGTACTCGGCATTTCGCACGCCGATTCGAGTGCGACGAGCATCTGCTACGCCTGGCTTGCAATCTGCTGGACGTGCCTGGCGTTCGCTCGTGTCACAAAGGATCTTGCGTTTGAGTTCCACTCCCTCTTGGTCTGGCTGGCGGCACTCGCCACATGGGTAGCCAAGTTCGGCTTCAATGATTGGGCCGGCTCCGGTGCTCCCCCGCTGCTCCACCCCGGGCTCTGGATCGCGTTTGCACTCGCGGGCACTCTGCTGGCGATCCAGCGAATCTCAAGACCCCGGCTCATCGGTCGGGAAGCCAAGGCGAAGGCCCTGAGCTGGTCGACGGCAACGGTTATCGTTTGGGTCGCCACCAGCCTCGAAGTCGCCCGATTCTCGGAAATGCTTCCCATCGACGCCACCGCGCGCGGTGCGGCTGTCAGTGTCTGGTGGGGCCTCTTCGCCATCATCCTGCTCGTCGTCGGCTTCTGGCGAAATGTGCCTCTGGTACGGCGCTGCGGGCTTGGCTTGCTCACGATCGCGGCCAGCAAGGCATTGATCTTCGATCTTGCTCGGGTCGCTCTTGGTTGGCGAGCGGTCAGCGTCCTCTGCCTTGGCTTGCTGATGCTCGGCGTCGGAATCGTCTACGCGCGCATCGAAAAGAGTCTCTCAAGTGGGGCTACTCCGCCTGACAAAGCTGAGGACGAGTCACCGTCCGACTCGGTGAAGACGGTTTGAGAATGATCCGAATTGGAGCGCCACCTGCCTTTCTCGGGGCCGGAGTGCAAAAATCGCTTGACCCAAGCCCGAACAAGTGTTAAGAAATGGTAAAGACGATCGGTTCCCGACGTCGAAGTAATGAACCGGCCGGAGTTTGCGCGCTGGCTCAAATCGCGCCCCGGCTGGTTCGATGCTGAAGCGTTCGGGAACAGAGGAAAAAGGTTTGGGGGCATGACGCGACAGATGGGCGGCGCAGGGCAGCGCAAGCCGGCGCGTGCATGCACAGGATGGAGCTTGGTTGATGGTCGAGTTTCTACACGCCGCGGGCGGTATTGCACTGCTGCTTTTTGCGATCAGATTCCTTCGCAAAGGTCTTGATCGGCTGGTGGGCGAGCGTCTGGACCTGTGGATCGGACGCGCGACGAGCAGCGCACCCAAGGCGGCTCTGGCCGGCACGTTTATTGGAACCGTCGTTCCGAGCAGCACATCGCTGAGTCTGCTCGCAGTCTCTCTCGTTCGCGATGGTGAGCTGGCGCTGCATCGCGCGATGGCTCTGCTTCTCGGCGCGTTCGTCGGCATCACGCTGACCGTCCATTTGATCGCGTTCAACATCTTCAATCAGGCGCCGATTCTGGCGCTGGTCGGCGTTGTGCTTTTTCAGGGAACCAGCCGCGACAAGATCAGGGCGTTCGGCCAGATCATCCTCTCTGTCGCGTTCCTGTTCTTTGGCGTGCAAGTCATTTCGAATGCCACCGGCGAGCTCGCATCCTCCAAGCAAGTGCCGGTGCTCCTTGAAATGGCCGCGGGAAGCCCGATGGTGCTCGTTCTTCTCGGGATCGCGCTCACGGTCGCTGCCCAATCGAGCACGGCCACCATCGCCGTGCTTGTCACCCTCGGCCTGACCGATAGCCGGCTCATGTCGGACAGCGTGGCTCTGCCTTTTGTGGTTGGCGCCAATCTCGGATTGTGCGCAACGCTTCTCATCGCGGGATGGAAGCAGATGGAATCGCGCAGGCTGGGCATCGGCGTCACGATCTGCCGCGGTCTCCTCGCCGTGGTCATCATCTACTTGCTGCCGATACCGGTGCAGTGGATGGAAAAAATCCCGTACTCGCTCGCGGCGCGGATCGCGATCGCGCACACGGCGTTCAACCTGATCGCCGTCGTCGTCTCTTTACCCTTCCTCGTGTGGGTTGCGCAGTTTGTCACGTTCCTGACGGGCAGCGCGGGTGCCCTCGGCGGCACGACTGCGCTGCGCACCAGCCGCTGGCCGAACGAGCCCGCGATCGCGCTTTCGCAGAGCAAGCGCGAGATCGGCCTCGTCACCCGCGAGATCGTGGACATGCTCGAGGAAGCGTGGGAAGCGCTCAAATCGGGCGATGAGCAGATGTGCAAGCACATCCGCGGTCGCGACGATCACGTCGATCGCCTCGATCGTCAGATCAAGAAGTATCTCACCGCAACGATGGGCGACGATCTTCCCGAAGAACTAGACAAAGCCCGCGATCGCCAACTGCGATTCCTGACCGATCTCGAAACGATCGGCGACGTGATCGACCGCAATCTGGTCTCGGCCGCCATCAAGAAAGCCAAGAAAGGCCTTCGCTTCAGCGAAGAAGGCTGGGAAGAACTCAAGGTCTATTTCCGGGGCACGACCGCGACGCTCGAACTCGCGAGCGCGGTCTTCGTCTCGGATTCGCCGGAAATGGCTCGCAAACTGCTCGAACATAAAACGCGGATGCGTGATCACGAGATCTCGCTCCGCGAAAAGCATTACGACCGGCTGCAGAAGGGCACTCAGCAGACGATGGAGACAACCGATCTCCACCTGGAAATCCTGAGCCAGCTCAAGCACATCAACCACGTGGTGTGCGGCGTCGCGTACGGCGTGCTGCAGAGCGCGAACGATGCCGCGGCAAACGCGGCGCTGCTCTCGGGTGAATCGCAGCTCGCGCCCGGACTGATCGGCTCCGCGTTCCCGCGCGAGGGCGCGCTGCACGGCGCGATCTAGCCCATCGTGATCGAAAGCGATCTTTCAGCGTGCCGCGGCGGCGAGGATCGCGGTACGCATTTCTTCGACCTGCGCCGCGCTGGTTTCGCCGATCCAGAAATTCTCGACTCTTCCGACCGGTGACAAGAGCACGGCGCTCGGCGTCGCGTTCACTCGGATCAGCCACGTCTTTGGGCCGTCCTTGACACGATACGTCGGGATTTCGGGAGCGATCGGTTTGAGCGGCGCGTCGTCCGCGGGATCCGCGACGATTCCAACGATGCGGATTCCCTGTCCTTTCGCGTGCGAGAGCGACTCATGTGAATCACGGAGCGCGCCCCTCCAGAGCGGAATCGCCTTTTCGCAGTAACCGCAGTTTTCCGAGACAAACAGCAGGAGTGTCGCCGGTTCTCCGTCTCCGAAACTCGTTCGCTGGACAGCGCCGTCGGGTTGAATGAGTTCGAGCGGCTCAACCGTCTCACCGATCGCGAGCGCCGGCGTCGCCGTCGTCTCCGCAACGCGCTGCTTCCACTCGAGTTGTGCGCGAAGATCTCGATTCTGGCGCACGAGCAGAACGACGAGCACGCACAGCACGCACACGGCGGCGAGCAAGAAGATCTGAAAAGTAAGCGAAGCTCGATCGACCGGCTTACGCGTGGAACTGCCGGAAGCTTCGGAGGAATTGGGCACGCGCCGATACTACCACGACCCAGAAGCCTCCTCGTATCCACAGATTTGTGGATTCGTGGGCGCGCCAGTTTTTTTGGGATGTCACAGGGTCAGGCGGGTGCGGGAGTTGCGCCAAATCAGTGCGTTGGGATCATCGCCGCAGGCTTGTGTCGCCCGCGGCGCGCGGTAGGCTATTGGCCCAGTCGGTCCCCCTCCGCGTGGGACGCGGGACCGTACGAACGAGGAGTCTCGCCATGAAAGCGAACGTGCGGAAGTTGTCCATGCTTGCGGTTGCGACGGCGGTGTGCGGCGTTGCCGGCATCGCGTCGGTGACCATCGCGGTCGGTCCGATCGGCGGCGGCTGCAACAAGGGGACTTACTGCCTTGACGTGTGGCGGCCGGTGCTGTGCCCCAACGGCCAGGTCTACAGCAACGACTGCTACGCCGCGAAGGCCTGCCAGAAGAATTGCGTTCCCTACGGCGGTGATGCCTCGTAATCGCTCGCCGCTCGCAGTTTGTGACAAATGTTGCTCATCATCGGGCCGCCTCCGGGGCGGCCTTTTTCGTTCCAAAGCAGTCTCGTGCGACCGAAGGAGAAGTGAAGGCCTTGCTCGAATCTTCACACGGCGGTAATCTCTGTAGCTGACAAGAGTTCTGTCGGCCACGGCCGGCGAATCCGCTGACCGGATTTGCACCGTCCCGTACGGCGCGGCCGCTTCCTGAAGAACGGCAGTCGCCAGTTTCGGAACGCCGCCCTTTCGGGGGCGGCGTTTTTCGCTTTTGGGGATCCCCGAAACCGACTTCGAGATTTTTTCAAAATTCCGGTTTTCGGTTGCAAGGTTGACGGCGCATCTGGCAAGACCATGCACAAGCGAGCGTGCGCCGGGATTCCCGCGCACGGAGTGGATGGCGTGGTCCTGAATCGACCGCGCAGCTGCCTCTTCGCTTTCAAAGTTGCCCGTTCTTCAGAGCGGCCGCGGGACTCGTGTTCCGCGGCTTGCTTTTTTGGGGCACTCGTTTTGGGTGCGAACTCCTTTCTGAAGCGCAACGGCGACGAAGGAGTTCACACGAGGAGCCGATTCCTGCACGAAAATCCTGCAAACATCGTCAGATTCTCATTGAGTCGGCTTCGGAAGGAGCGATAGGCTGAGCGGGTGAGCCTGGGGTTCCGACCTCGCGCGGTGACCTCACGCACGATCGGGACTGTCGGGGCAGTATCCAGTTTTATGGAGGGATCGATGCGTCTTTGGAGTCGAGGATTCGTAGCCATGGCGGCGGCCGCGGCATGCGCAGACGCCGGTGTTCTCTATCAAAGCGATTTTCAATCGGGAGAAACGGCGGGCTGGAGCACCGGCGCGACATTCGCGGCCGATGACGGCAAGGTCGTCCTTGGCGTGTTCCAGACCGCAGCCGTGAATTTTGCATTCGGGCCGCTCGCGCCGGGCAAGTACGACTTCGCGTTCGACTTTTACAACATCAACTCGTGGGACGGCAACGGCGCATTCTTTCTCGGCCCCGACACGTTTTCGTTCAGCCTGAACGGAGTTCAGAAAGTCGGAGCCGCGTTCAGTAACGCGGATCGGCCTGAGCAAACGTACTCACCGGCGACGCCTTTCGGCGGTGGCCCGTTCTCCGGCGGAACCGGCGCCTCGGGCTCGAACGAGCTTGTGATCCATCGCAATTCTGCTATTCCCTCGTATCGCTACCGATTCCGCAGAGTGATCAACCACACGGGAGGAACCGTGGCATTCAGTTGTCTCGGGACGATCACACAGACCGGCCAGTACAACGGATTCCTCGATGAGTGCTGGGCGCTCGACAACGCGATCATCCAGACGCATTGTGCTGCGGACTTGAACGGCGATTCGTTCGTGGATGACTCTGACTTCGTGCTATTCGTCGTCGGGTACAATATCCTTGATTGCGCCGATGCAATGATGCCCGCGGAGTGTCCGGCCGATCTCAACGAGGACGGCTTCGCGGACGACTCTGATTTCGTGCTGTTCGTCGGCGCGTACAACGAACTGGTGTGCCCGTAAGCGGCACCCGAAACCGACACGCATTGACTCCCTGTGTGCGGCCCGTTATTGTTCGGCTTCAGTTCGGAAGGGAACGGAGGCCCCGATGACCACCGCCGAAGCCGTCGCCCGCCACTTTGTTCATTTGGCAAACCAGATGGAAGAGCCAACGCCCCTGACGCACATGCAAGTGCAGAAGCTGGTGTATTACGCGCAGGGGTGGTCGCTGGCGTATTACAAGAAGCCGCTCTTCCTAGAACCCATCGAGGCGTGGCAGCACGGCCCTGTGGTTGATCGTGTGTACCAGGAGTTCAAAAAATTTGGCGGGGAGGCGATCGCGGCGAAAGTTGGGACGAGCGCAACCGATCTGTCCAGTGAAGAAACAGAGTTGCTGAGGTGGGTGTGGCAACGCTACAGCAGGTACTCCGGTTCGTACCTGCGCGAGCTGACGCACCGAGAACGACCGTGGAAAGAGGCTTGGGGCGCGCGTCCGAGCGACGACCGCGCCCGAGTTCCAATATCGGACGCCGCTCTCAGCGAGTTCTTTCGCGAGCAAGCACAAAAAGAGGCGAAGAACATCGGGATTGACCTTGATGAACTGGAAGCGTCAATCGCCGACGCAAAAGCAGGTCGCACCGCGGTGCTTGATTTGTCGTCATACGCTGGAAATCGCGGCACCGCGAGAGGCAAGAGCTGACTTTGCCTTGGATCGTTCGACTTACGCCTGATGCACAGCGAGCGTGGATGGCTCTCGACGAGGGAGTGCGCGAAGAAGTCGCGACGCATGTGTACCACATCAGCGATGCCCCTCATCCGTACCTACGACGGTCGAGCGCCGTCGGTGAACGACCCGGCCTCCTCGTTCTGGATTGCGTCACATCCTTTGACGCGAACTTGGTTGTGCGTCTTTTCTTTCTTGACGAGTCCGAATCGCCGAACCAATTAACACTTGTCAAGATTACGACGCTGCACGCGCCGGGTGAGGGAGAGTAAGACGCCACTCAGGTGCATTTTGCGTGTCTTCGTTCGCGTCCTTCTCCATGGTCAAAGCGCAAATCTCCCAGCTCGAGAGATGGATGATTCGTTGCCGGTGGCAGGAACCTGCCATTGGGCTGATTGGCGTTCCAGCGGCGAATTTTCGTGCTGCGGATTGGGAGCCCGAAGCTGGCGAGCCAAGCCTGGGATGGAGAGCTTCTCGGGAATGGGACGTTATGCGATTCAACTTGTCGGCAATGGATCGATACGCTTCGAGGAGGGGTATCCTCGGGAACCATGGACACTTCGTTGAATGCCAAGAAGTTCAGTTTGATCCGAGTCCCCTACGCGTCCCCGGACGAAATAGAGCGTTCGGTCGATGCAGTGCTCGCGCCAATTCTCAATCGCAAGACCGAGATGGACTTTGTCTTGGGATCGTGGAGATTTGCTCACGTTTATCGTGAAGTGATCAAGCCAAAATACGGCATCGAGCTTATCGAGCGAGCAAATCTTGGAATGCTCGGCAAGGCGAAGGTATTCGGCGCGTTTGACCCGGTAAGAAACTGCGCATGGATTGATCAGATCGCAAGTCCGGAATCTGGGCACCCGCGTCGCACATTCGTGCTGTGGCATGAGGTTATTGGTCATGGCGTGCTTCAAGGCGACTTGCTGCGTGCAGAGCTTCATCGCTGCGCGGAGGAGGCTGTGTTGCACGACACGACAATAACGCTGGACGACATGACTCGGGAGCGGCTTGAGATCCAAGCCAACATGGCTGCCGGCGCGGCCGCTGCACCGCGACGGTTGGTGCTCGGGGCGCTAATCCATCGACTCGAATCCAAACGACCGATCGTGTTCAACGGCCCCAACAAATACACAATTGGACGCAGAATTGTCGAAGCGAGCAGTGCGTGGGACTTGGCGTTGGCGGCCGCTAGTCAGATTCAGTGTGCGTTTGACGGCCTGTCAAAGCACTGCCTTGCGATTCGAATCATGAACTCCCGTTACTTCTTCGATAACACCGAAACTGGCCATTCTCGGATGCGCTTGTATCGCAGCGCATGAAAAGCGAGCAGTTACTCAGAACTCACACTGTTTCGGCGCCCTTGGGAACGGGATCACATCCCGCACGTTCTGCATCCCGGTCAGGAACATCATCGCGCGTTCGAAGCCGAGCCCGAAGCCCGCGTGCGGCACGGTTCCGTAGCGGCGCAGGTCGCGGTACCACCAGTATTCCTTGATCGGCAGGCCCATCTCGGTGATGCGGGCGTCGAGCCTGTCGAGGCGTTCTTCGCGCTGGCTGCCGCCGATGATCTCGCCGACCTGCGGCACGAGCACGTCCATCGCCGCGACCGTCGGGCCGGGTGCGCCGTCCGTCCCCGGATCGTTCTCGCGCATGTAAAAGGCCTTGATCGCCTTCGGATAGTTCATCAGCACCACCGGCTGCTTGAAATGCTGCTCGGTGAGATAGCGCTCGTGCTCGGACTGAAGGTCCTTGCCCCACTCAATCGGATACTCGAACTTGGCCTTGCCGCTCGCGATCGCCTCCTTGAGGATCTTGATCCCTTCTGTGTATGGCAGGTGGCGGAAGGGCTTGTCGAGCACATCCTTGAGGCGGACGAGCAGACCCTTCTCGATGCGCTCGTCGAAGAATTTCATGTCGTCGGCGCGCTCGTTCAGCATCGTCTGGATCAGATACTTGATGAAGTCTTCCGCAAGCTTGGCGTCATCCTTCAGATCGGCGAACGCAATCTCGGGCTCGATCATCCAGAACTCGGCGAGGTGGCGGCTGGTGTTGCTGTTCTCGGCGCGGAAAGTCGGACCGAAGGTGTAGACCTTGGAGAGAGCGCAGCAATAGGTCTCGACGTTCAACTGGCCGCTGACGGTGAGGTGCGTTTCTTTGCCGAAGAAGTCCTGGGAAAAATCAGGTGCCGAGGTGTCGAGGTGTCCAGGTGCCGAGGGTGTTTTCGTACTTGACACCTCGACACCAGATCCCTTGACACCTTCGCCCGCCTGCAACCGGGGCGGGTTGACCGAATCAAGCGTGCTCACCCGGAACATCTGCCCCGCGCCCTCGCAGTCGCTGCCGGTGACGATCGGCGTGTGCACATAGAAAAAGCCGCGCTCGTCGAAAAACCGGTGTATCGCCATGCTCAGCGTGTGACGCACGCGCGCAACGGCGCCGAACGTGTTCGTGCGAACACGCAGGTGCGCGACCTCGCGCAGGTATTCGAAACTGTGCGGCTTGGGCTGGATCGGGTACTTGTCCGGATCGTCCACAAGCCCGATGACCTTGATACCCGCGCCCTCGCCGGCGATTGCGGCATCGACGAGCACTTCGTTGCCCCCCTTGGGATTCTGAACGATCTTTCCTGTTGCCTCGATCGCGCAGCCTGTGGTCAGTTTCGCGACGTCGGCGTAGTTGGAGATGTCGCCCTTCGCCACGATCTGGATCGTGTCGAAGCACGTTCCATCGTGGAGCGCGATGAAGGAGAGGCCGCCGTCGGCCTTGCTGTCGCGCCGGGTGCGAACCCACCCTTTCAGGGTGACCGCGGTTCCCGGCGCCGCTTTCGCGGCCTGCTTGACGCTCATCCAAGCCATACGAATCTCCGAGGTTGAGAGGAGGCGATGGTAGGGAGAAGTGCTCCGCCGCGGCAAAAACGCTGCCTCTTTGGGCCCGGACCGCCGCAATCTAGGGTGATTCCCTCTGGTGGCCAATGCCCACCGCAAGGTAGAATGCGAAGCGGGAGCGGCTCGCGCCGCTTCCGCCCCCGCAGGGAGTACTCACATGAATAGCGATCGACCCTCTCGGTTCGATTCGTTCCGGAGCGCG
Source organism: Phycisphaeraceae bacterium (assembly GCA_019636555.1). Lineage (NCBI taxonomy): Bacteria > Pseudomonadati > Planctomycetota > Phycisphaerae > Phycisphaerales > Phycisphaeraceae > Phycisphaeraceae bacterium. The sequence continues at coordinate 3,483,644 of JAHBXH010000001.1, forward strand.
GTGGCGGCATTGGCGTTTTTCGCCGGCTCGATGCTCGTCGTTCACTCGTCGAACGCGCAGGTCGCGCCGGTTCCCAAGGTCAAGGTGAAAGTCTGGCTGAAGGATCTTTCGATCATCGACGACATGGACGACCGGCTCACGCGCGGGTGCGGCGACCTGGTTTTCGCATGGAACTGCGGCTTCGAGGGCGAACCTTCCACCTCCAATTCCGCGGGCGCCAAGGCAAAGAACTCCGACGACAAACCCTACAACATCTGCGATAACAGCACGCTCGGACTCAACGTGCTGCTCATCGAAAAAGACCTCTGCTGCCCGATTCCCGACCTCGAAGCGGTCATCGACTTCTGGGACGACGACGATTCGACGGCGGAAATGATCGCGGACATCGCCGACAATGTTCTCGCCGCGGCAGTGGGCGTCATTCTCAAGACCGACGGCAAACCCATCCAGGATGCGCTCGCCGGAATTCACAAGGCGCTCCAACTCACCGGCAAGCCGACGTCCGACTCGATGGGAACCATGCGAAATCTGGATATTCATCCCCCGGGCACCTGCATCTTCTGCGATGCGACCGATACGACCGAGCCCGTGAATCTTGACGGCGGGGCGGGAAAGAACAACGGGTCGGTCACCCTCACGTGGAAGGCATGTCAGATTGGAACGTGCGCGCCGATCGGCTGCGATTCGGGCGGTCCTCCGCCGACTCCTCCGGAAGACAACATCGAGAAGGCCCGGGGAGGCCAATCGAGCGACGACGAGATCGATCTGCACATGGGAGTGGGCGACGATGTATTGCAGATCCCCATGCTCGCCGGGCAGACTCGCGATTTCCTCTTCGGAATCGACGCCGACATGAACCCCGCGACGGGCGTGCCGCCCAGCGCGCCCTGGAACGCTCTGGTCGGATGTGAATGGCGCATCAGGATTCACCAGACCTCCGACGGCTCCTCAAACTCAACAACCGCGGGCGTGGAGCAATACACGGCCGGTTCGTGGCACGCGACGGCAATGCCCGTGCTCTTCCACGCGATCCGCGGGCGAGAGGCGGTGGCCTACGTCTCCAAGTCCGCGCTCGGCCTCGGTTCGGCGTTCGCCGTCATGGTGGAACTGGACAGAAACGGCATTCTCCGTGATGTCGAGCCGAACAATCAGATCGCGCATCGCTACATGGTCCAATGGCTGGCTCAGGGTTCGGGAATCGGCGAACCTCCGTACGTGGTTCAGGCGCGACAGATGAAGGATGCCGTCGCCCCGATGGCGCACATCCGCTTCACGTTCAACGAGAACGTGACCATCGGTCCGAACCCCATTCAGATCGCACCCCCGTTGCCGCTGAACATCGTGCGATCGTGGCGCACGATGGACGTTTACTTTCAGACCCCGGTTACCGCCCCCAGCGAGCAGATGTACGCGCTGACTTTGTTGCCCGCTCAGATCACCGATGCCGCAGGGAATCAACTCGACGGAAACGCCGACGGAATCCCGGGCGATCCTTACGTGCGAAAGTATGATCCGCCCGAACTCCGCCTCACGTTCACCGACAACGCGGGGAACGCCCGCAACGAATACCTGCCCGGCGAAACGGTGTTCCTCAAGGGTTCTGGCCTTCCCGCCAACGGCCCCGCGCGCTTCTACTTCATCGCGAACGGGCCGCTCTCCAACGGTCAAACGCTCGTCGATATTTCCCCGTCGCACACGTTCAAGGTCGTCAATGTTTCCGGCGGCAATCTTCTGAATGTCCAAGTGGGCGTTCCGTGCGACAGCAGCGCTTCGCAGGGTGGCGACCTGTGCGAGGTGGATGGCGTGCTCGACGTCAACAATAACGGAATCTACGACGCGGGCACCGACGTGTTCTTGAAAGGCGAAAGCATCGGGGTGAACGCCGGTATGTACCTCGATCAGAACGCCAATGCCACCCGCGACAAGATGGACATTCTGTTGGGCGATTCGCGCGACGCCGACGCCGACGGAATCCCCGACGAAGTCCCCGTCTGCCGCGGCGACCTCAACTTCGACGGGCTCGTGGACGACGCCGATTTCGTCAAGTTTGTTCAGGCGTACAACTTGCTCTTGTGCACCGACGATTTCATGCCCCCGCACTGTCAGAGCGACCTGAACCGCGACGGTCTGGTGGACGATGGCGACTTTGTCGTCTTCGTTCACAATTACGACGAACTGATCTGTCCGTGATTGGACATCAACGACGGCGAGAAAGCCGGTAGAACGTACCGTCGTACACCACCTCCGCGCCCGGAGGCACGCGGATCATCGTGCCCCCGTCCGGCGGACGGCGCTGATCGCCGTCAGCAGGGACTCGATCACGATTGCCCGACAATTCACCCACGGAATCAAAGCCCGCCTCGCTGCCGCGGCGTTTTTCCGTCAGCACGAACACCTGCTGGTATTTCTCGAGTTGCTCCTCGGTCGCATGCTCCTCGCGCACGGGCGTCTTGAGGAAATACCCGGCCCACCACTGCAAGCCGTGCCGCGCGAGAACGACGGCGCTTCCATCGGACGGAACGAGCCCGCGCATCGAACGAAACTCAGGGACGGCATCATCCGCGACGACCGAACCGCCCCCACCCCCACCCCCGGGTGCGCCCGGTCCGTCCCCGCCATTCTGAACACCGGGACCTTGCGGTCCATTTGGACTGCCGCGGCCGCTGAAATTGCCTGTGCCGCGAGCGAAATTGCCGGAGTTGTTTGCGAAGCGCGGCGGCGGTCCGCCCTTGCCGCGGAGGGCCATCGGAAACGCCAAAATGAGGATGACGATTCCGACGATCGCGCCGAGCGCCGGCGCACCGATGCGCACCCAAGTTCGGATTGATTCGGCGCCACTCAGGAGCAAGAAGCCCACGATGATCGCGAGCGGTATCGGCGTCATGAGCGACAAGCGCTCGGCGTATTGACCCTGGATCAGCGGACATGTGACGAGCAAGGCCGTGCATACCGCGCCCGAAACGATTGCCATCTCGGCCACGCCGACATGTCGAGCTCGCCAGATCGCGAGCGAGCCGAAGACCAAGAGCACGGCCCACGCACCGGCCCGCATCGGGAGTGCGCCCGCTGGAAAACCGCCCGGGGGACCGCCGGGCCCGCGATCGAACTGCATCGGACGATTCGGACCCGCGGAGTCTTGCATCGGCCGGTCGAAACTCGGTTGATCAGTGTCCGGGCCGTCAAAATGCGGTCTGTCGGATCTGAAATCGGGCCGACCCGGTTGATCGAAAAGAGCCGGTCGGCCTTGCGGCCGATCGCCCGCGCCGAACATCTTCGTCACGCCCTGCGTCAGGCCGATCGCCTTTGACGGCGCGACCGAGTAGACCAGCAGCCAGAGAATTCCCGCGCCGGCGATGCAGGCAAGCCCGCTGAGAACGATCGTCTTGGGGCGAGGCTTTGCACGGAACAGCACGAACACGCCGATCGAGCTCGAGACGAGCACCATTGTCACGCCGAATGCGCCGATGTGCGTGATCGCCGCGAGCGCGAGAAACAAAACGACGAAGAGCCAGCGGATCACGCCGCCGCGCCGGAGGGCCGCGTAGATTGCGCACGCGCATGCCGCCATCCACACCAGGCCGAGCGAGTTTTTCTGGAAGTCACCCGTCATGCGGAGAATCGGCGGGCTGAGAATCGCGATCGCGCCCACGGCGAAGATGGCGATTGCGATCACGAGGGCACGCGGGACGGCTCGACGAGATTCGCCCTGTTCACCGCTTGATCCTGCATTTCGCGCGCGGATCGCGCCGGCCAGCCCGAGCAGAAGGAGCGCGAGCGGGATTGCCGCGAGAGGCTGCGAAACCGCATCGACGATGCGTGAAGCGAGCAGCGTCGCCGAATCGACATCCATGCCGCGCAAGATCATCAGCGCTTTGGCGAGCGCGGCATCGAGCCAGAAAATGAACGGAACTTCGACGTAGGGGAGCTTGCCATTCTCGAGCACGCCCCGCGCCTGCATCGGGTAGTACGCGGCGTCGATGCCGGGGGGCAGCACCCTGGAGAACAGCATCACGGAGCGCAGCGCCATCGCGCCGGCAACGAGCGCGATTGTCATTGCGGTCGCCACGACCGCTGTTCGTCTTTGAGAAGGGCGCGCGGCAACTGCATGATCCATGCAAACAGCCTAACGCCCGGAACCAAGAGCTGATGCATTGGCCACTCCGCGACAAAAAGAAAACCGCGGGGCTCGGAGCCCCGCGGCGTTTGATGCTTTCTGCGACACTCGTGCCGGATGCCAAATGCCTCTGCCTTATCCCGCCTTCGCGATCGCCTCGCCCTTTTCGAGCTTGGCTTCGATCGCCTTGACCAGGCCCGCGACATTGCGGCCCGGGCCGAGGATCTGGCCGACGACCTTCTTCGCCGGGCTGATGACGAGCGCGACGATCTGGCCGATGGCCTCATCCTTGGTCGGGAACTTCGAGAGTTCCGTCACGCCGGCCTTGCCCTTGAAGATCTCGCCGTCGAGCATCGCGGCCCGCAGTTCAACCTTCGGCATCGCCTTGGTGAGCTCGACCACTTCGCGCGTCAGTTCGATGATCGATTCGCCGCCGTAGGCGAGCGCGGTCGATTCCGAAAAGAACTCGGTGAGCGGCTTGAGCTTGCCGCCCTCGAAGGTCTTCTTCGCCAGCGCATTGCGGACGACGGTGACCTTCATCTTCTTCTTCGCGAGTCCGGCGCGAAGCTTGGTCGTGTCTTTGGCGTTGAGGCCACGGACGCCGATCACCAGCGCCGTCTCCACCTCGCCCATGCGGGTCGTGTAGTCCCGCATGATCATGTTTTTCACTGTCTTTGACATGGGTGAATCCTCTCAGTGCTGGTGTGCTTATTCCTCGGCCGCCGCGGCATTGACGTACTTGACCTGCACGCCCGGAGTCATGACGCCGCTGACCGTGATCTTCTTGATGTACACGCCCTTGGCCGTCGCCGGGCGGACCTTCTCGATCGCGCGGATGAAGTGCTCGAGATTCTCGACGAGGTCGTTGTCCTTGAACGACATCTTGCCGATCACCGCGTGCACGTTGCCGCCCTTGTCGGCGCGATACTCGACCTTACCGGCCGAGTATTCCTTCACGGCTTCGGGCACGTTGGTCGTGACCGTTCCGGCCTTGGGGCTGGGCATGAGGCCCTTGGGGCCGAGCACCTTACCGAGCTTGGAAACGACGCGCATCATGTCGGGCGACGCGATGGCGACATCGAAATCCATCCAGCCCTTTTCGATCTCGGCGACGAGGTCGTCGGCGCCGGCCTTGACCGCGCCGTTGGCAAGAGCCTGCGGCGAAACGTCGCTCTGGCAGAACGCGATAACACGCTTGGTCTTGCCGATACCCTTAGGAAGGCTGAGCGAGCCGCGCAGCGCCTGATCGGCTTGCGCGGTGTCGATGCCGAGGTGGAAGCAGACGTTGACCGTCTGATCGAACTTGGTGGCCTTGAACTTCTTGAGGGCCGCGATCGCCGCGGCGGGTTCGACCGCGCTGTTGACGCGGAGCTTGTCGTTGTTCTTGGTGCGCTTGGTGACGTATTGCATGTGGTCTTGCTCCTTTAGCCTTCGACCACGGTGACGCCCATCGAGCGCGCCGTGCCTTCGATGATCCGCATCGCCGCTTCAACGCTTGCGGCGTTGAGATCGGCCTGCTTGGTCGCGGCGATCGCCTTGACTTGCGCCTTGGTGATCTTGCCGACTTTGTCCTTGTTCGGAACGCCCGAGCCCTTTTCGACGCCTGCCGCGTCCTTGATCAGGACGCTCGCGGGCGAGCTCTTTACTTCAAGCTCAAAGCTCTTGTCGCTGTACACCGTGACGATGCACCCGACGACCTTGCCCTTGAACGACGCGGTTGCCGCGTTGAACTTTTGGATGAACTGGCCGGGGTTCACGCCCTTCGAACCGAGAACCGGGCCGAGGGGTGGCGCGGGCGTCGCTTGCCCGCCCGGGGCCATGATCTTGAAGACCTGAGTGACTTCTTTTTTCGCCATAACTTTCAACCTCCCACCGACTGTTTCGAGACGCCGTCGCCAACCAGGCGGGGCTCTCGAATTCCCGGGGCGGCGAAGCCTCGGGCAGCGCGGTAGTGAACGCGGTCCTAAATGTCCCTTCACAAAGACGGTTTCCGGCCTTGTGGGGTCAAGATTCTAGGCGGAACTCCCAAATCGGGCGAATCAAATCGGCTTCTCTGGTGGTAGATTCAAGTCCCGGGCAAACCAAGCCCCCGCCGAAATCAGGAGGCCTTTTGTGACCCAGAAATCGACCCGCCAATCGACCGCGTGTGCGTTCCTGTTCTCCGCCAGCCTCTGCACGGCTGCCTTCGCCCAGACTTTTCCCTACCCGAGCCATCCACTCTTTTCGGAGCCGGCGGCCGACGATGTGCCCTGCCAACTTCCGCTCCAGATATATGACGACCGCAGCCTCTGGGCGGCCAACTTGTGGCCGGGCGGCGTCGTTCCGTACGTGATGAACGCGAACGTGAACGCGACCAACGCGAATCGGCTTCGCATCGCGATGAATGAGCTCGAGACTGTGTGCAACGTCTCGTACGTGCCTCGGACGAGCGAATCCAACTACATCATGGTGCAGGACAGCACCGGCAACAATTCATTCGTCGGGCGTATCGGCGGATCTCAAACGGTCAATCTGGTCAGCTGGTCCTCGCGCTACGTCATTTGTCACGAACTCATGCATGCGCTCGGTATCTATCACGAACAGCAGCGTTCCGACCGCGGGACCTACGTCGTTGTCAACCAGGCCAACATCCAGTCGCAGTATTACAGCGCCAACTTTCCGATCAACAGCGGCGCGCCGCAGGGCACGTACGACTTCGAGAGCATCATGCACTACGACGAGTGCTCCTTTTCCATCTGCTGCCCCGCCGGGTCATCGTGCGTGTGCCCGGCGAACTGCCGCGCGATCGATACGCTCCCCGCGTATTCCCAGTTTGCCACCTCGATGGGCAACCGCAGCTATATGAGCCAAGGCGACAAGGACGGATTAGTCAGTCGGTACGGTGCGCCGGTCGACGATGCGTTCGCGCCGAACGCCACGCTCGCGAGTGCCGCGCCGATCTCGCTCGGAACCACGTACAACATGAAGCTTGTGGCGAGCGCCGACTACTTCAAGGTGACGCTGACCGACTATCGCACGCTGACGGTTTCCGCCGTCGCTGATAATGTGTGGGCTCAGAGCAACGCCAATATCCGCATTCTTTCCGCCGGCGGCGGGCAGATCGCGCAGGGCTTCTTCATCCTGAACGGCGGCTCCTACACGGCGGATACGTTCCGCTCGCTCGCGCCGGGCAACTACGTGATCCAGGTCTCGCGCAACCAACCATGGGGCGGCAAGTACACACTGAAGGTGAACGGTTCGTGCGCGACGTCCGATCTCACCGGCGACGGCTTCGTCAACGACGAAGACTTTGTTCTCTTCGCCTCGGCGTACAACCTGCTTTTGTGCATCGATCCCGCGATGCCCGCGGGATGTCCCTCCGACATCAACAAGGACGGTCTTGTGGATGACTCGGACTTCCTTTTCTTCGCCTCCGCGTACGACGCGCTCATCTGCCCCTGAGTCATTTCTGCCAGATTGGCAGCATTTGGCTGCTCAACGCAGTTCTGACCCTTCTTGTGCCACACCGGGCGCTGCGCGGGGCTGTGCCCACATTCCTTGGGCGGCATCCAACTTCTACCGAACGGCACGGCTTGTGCAGACGATACAAGCGATGCCGTTTGTTGCCGCGAGCGTTTCGGGGCAAAATCGGCGCAAGGGCGGGAAAACGCCGCTTTTCGACGGAACTACTTGATCTACAGGCTCTTGCGCATTCTTGGCGTCGTTTGAGATCTCGCGAAGCACTGTTTTGGGCCCCCGGTGGCGGTCAAGCCAAAAGCCGGGGGGCCGGCCGGTGCGAAGATAAAGGAGGGAGTTCTGCCCTCCGGGAGTGCCAGAGATGTTTGAACGCTTTACCGATCGGGCACGCAAAGTGATGGCGTTGGCCAATCAAGAGGCTCAGCGCTTCAACCACGAATACATCGGGACCGAGCACATCCTGCTCGGCCTCGTCAAGGAAGGTTCCGGCGTCGGCGCCAACGTGCTCAAGAACCTCGATGTCGACCTTCGCAAGGTCCGCCTCGAAGTCGAGAAGCTCGTCAAGGCCGGCCCCGAGATGGTCACCATGGGCAAGCTGCCGCAGACGCCCCGCGCCAAGAAGGTGATCGAGTACGCCATCGAAGAAGCACGCAACCTCAACCACAACTATGTCGGCACCGAGCACCTTTTGCTCGGATTGCTCCGCGAGCACGATGGAGTCGCGGCACAGGTTCTCATGAACCTCGGCCTGAAGCTCGAGGAAGTCCGCGAAGAAGTCCTCAATCTCCTGGGCGCCGGCAACGAGCGCGCGGAGGAGATGGAAGGCGGGGCCGCGGGAGCCGCCGGAGCGGGCGCGCAGTCTTCGGGCGGCGGCTCGGTCTCCGCGACCAAGGGCGGCAAGAGCAAGACGCCGGCGCTCGACAGCTTCGGACGCGACCTCACCGAACTGGCGCGCGAGAACACGCTCGACCCGGTGATCGGTCGCCAGATCGAAATCGAACGCGTCGTGCAGGTTCTCTGCCGGCGCACCAAGAACAACCCCGTGCTGCTCGGTGAAGCGGGCGTGGGCAAGACCGCGATCGTCGAGGGTCTTGCGCAGCGCATCATCAGCGGCGACGTGCCGGAGATTCTCCACGACAAGCGGCTGGTCGTTCTCGACCTCGCGATGATGGTCGCGGGCACGAAGTATCGAGGACAGTTCGAAGAGCGCATCAAAGCAGTGATGAACGAAGTGCGCCGCGCCAAGAACGTGATGCTCTTCATCGATGAGCTGCACACGCTTGTCGGCGCCGGCGGCGCGGAGGGCGCGATCGATGCATCGAACGTGCTCAAGCCGGCGCTCGCACGAGGCGAGATCCAGTGCATCGGCGCCACCACCTTCGACGAGTACCGCAAATACATCGAGAAGGACGCGGCGCTGGCACGCCGATTCCAGGCGATCACGGTCGATCCGCCCAGCGACGAGCAGACGATCGAGATCCTCAAGGGACTGCGCGATCGCTACGAACAGCACCACAGGGTGAAGATCACCGATTCAGCGCTCAAGGCCGCGGTCGATCTCTCCGGCCGGTACATCACCGGTCGCGTGCAGCCGGACAAGTCGATCGACGTGATCGACGAAGCGGGCGCACGCGTCCGGATCAAGAGCATGACCAAGCCGCCGAATCTTGCCGAGATCGAGGGCGACATCGAGCGCTTGTCGGTTTCGAAGGACGAGGCGGTGAAAGCGGCCGACTACGAACGTGCCGCGGAACTGCGCGACCAGGCCGAGCAGCTCCGACGCAAGAAGGAGGAGTTGCAGAAGGAATGGCGCACCAAGGCGCAGGCCGTGGACGGCGTCGTGGACGAGGAAGTGGTCGCCGAAGTCGTCAGCAAGATGACGGGCGTGCCGCTCCAGCGCCTCGAGAAGAACGAAGCGCAGCGCCTGCTCGAACTCGAGAAGGAACTGCACAAGAAGGTCATCAGCCAGGACGAGGCGATCAAGGCGATCGCGAAGTCGATCCGGCGCGCTCGCGCCGGGCTGAAGGACCCGAAGCGCCCGATGGGCTCGTTCATCTTCGTCGGTCCGACCGGCGTGGGTAAGACGCTGCTCGCCAAGGCGCTCGCGGAGTTCATGTTCGGAGACGAGGAGGCACTGATCCACCTCGACATGTCCGAGTACATGGAGAAGCACAACGTCTCGCGGCTGGTTGGCGCTCCCCCCGGATACGTCGGCTACGAGGAAGGCGGCCAGTTGACGGAGCGCATCCGTCGCCGGCCGTATTCGGTGGTCCTGCTCGACGAAGTCGAGAAGGCGCACCCGGACGTGTTCAACATGCTCCTTCAGATCATGGAAGAAGGCCGTTTGACCGATTCGTTCGGACGAAACGTCGATTTCCGCAACACGATCCTGATCATGACCAGCAACCTGGGTGCTGATTTGATCAAGGGCGGCGCGGGCTTCGGCTTCCAGAAGCGGACCGAGGCGGGCGACTACGACAACATCAAGGTCGTGCTCGCCAAGGAGATCGAGCGCTTCTTCCGGCCGGAGTTCATCAACCGTCTGGACGACGTGATCGTCTTCCGCCCGCTGACCAAGGCCGATATCACCAACATCATCGACTACGAAGTCGCGAAGGTGAGCAAGCGGCTCAAGGCGCAAAAGATCGAGATCGGGATCGACGACTTGGCGAAGGACTTCCTGATCGAGCGCGGGTACAACCCCGAGTTCGGTGCGCGTCCGCTGCGTCGGGCGATCGGCCAGTACGTCGAGGATCCGCTTTCCGAGATGCTTCTGCAGGGCGACTTCACGCCGCCGTGCAAGATCACGATCACGCACAAGAAGCCGGCCGAGGGCGACACCGCCGCCAAGGCCGACGACCATCTCTACTTCCACACCGAGACGCTTCCGGCCGAAGCGCCGGCGGAGCCGAAGCAGTCGAAGCCCGAGGCGGCGGGACAATCGACGTGATAACGCGATTCACCTGAATGCCAAGGCCCCGGCGTTCGCCGGGGCCTTTTTTCATGGGCGCTGCGTCCCCCTTCTTCGGGTGAGTTTCGGATCGCTACTCCGAGATGTTCTGAAGGAGAATGCGTTTGGAATCGACGAGCACGAGCACCTCGCCGGGCATACCGAGATAGCCGGCTTGACCGAGATCGATCAGCCGCTGCGCGACGAGGTCGTACTCCGGTGTTCCGAACGCAACCGTCTGATCCGGCTTTTCGGTTTCGGTGGTGAGCAGGCGCGAATCGACCCAGCGCTGACGTGCGTTCTGATCACCGGGAGCTTGCCTCTGATAGAAGGTGTTCTGCGCGATGTTCTGCACGCCGTCCACGGTTTCCTGCTCCATGTCTTTGTTGACATACCCACCAACTGCCGCGGCTTGCGGCACGACCGCCGATCGAAGCTCGGTGACATTCATTTCCTGGTTGGCGGACGCCTTGCCCGCTCTGGCGAACGAACGCCTAGTGAATCCGATCGTCGCGCGATCCATCATGGCCTCCCGACCAGCCCCGGATACAAAATCGACCCCCGGCTCGGTCGCGAGGAAACTGGTGTACTCGGTCATGACGCCGTAGCGGGTCGAGAGGCGGACCACCTCGTCCACGAGTTCTTTCATTTTCGGGTCCGCGCGGTTCACGCCTTCGGCGCTGTGCTCGCGGATCTCACCGAGCAGGAAACCGATCTTGCGTGTCGCCCACAGGCGCGCGATGTAGCCGTTGCGTGCGGAAGCCGATTCGCCGGTATCGAAAGACATCTCGTAGTTGACATCCTTGCCGCCGGCTTTGCCATCGAGCCGCAACTTGAGCGGCGCGGTCGATGTGTACTGACCAACGACGAGAATCTGATCACCCTCGAAGACGTCGTTCATGGTCGGGGGCTGCAATTCGCGAATCGTTCGATCGGTCGTGAGAACGGGTGAAGCCAGTCGCGGCCCATCGAGCCGGCGAAAAACCTGGCTTACCTTGTTCTCGATGTTTTCGCCGGGCAGCACGAACGTCGGGGCGCCGCGCGATGCCGAAGACAGGCTTGAGAGCAGGGGCGTGTTCACGTCGTAGCCGACGCCGAAAGAAAACAGGCGTCGCTCGTGCGTGTTCGCCGCCTTCACGGCCTCGCGGATCGCGACCTCATTCGTCACCCCCACCGTGGGAAGCCCGTCCGTGAGGAAAATGATCATCGGCAGCGCGCCCTCGGCCACGCCGGGGCGAACGGCATCGAGCAGCGCATCGTGGATGTTTGTACCGCCGTCCGCACGGAGCGCCCCGAGATAAGCCTTTGCCTGCTGCGCGCTCGTCGCCGACTTCGCGACCGGTGCCTTCTCAAAGGAACTTACCGAGTCCGAGTAGTCGATGATGTTGAAGAGTTCACCTTCACCGAGGCCGTTCACCACGGCGATCGCGGCATCGCGGGCCTGCTGGAACTTCTCACCCTGCATCGAGCCCGAGCGATCGAGCACGAGCGTCACTTCGCGTTTCTGGATCAGCGCGTCGTCATCCCGGGGCGGGAGCGCGCCGAGTAGCAGAAAAAAGCCGCCGTTGCCATCACCGATCGAAGGATCGGGGTAGGCGAGCAGGGTGGCGGAAAGCCCCTCGTGCTTCGTGCTCTCGGGCAAGTAGGTGATTCGGAAGGCACCCGGTGCCGCGGCCGCCGCGGCAGAAACCTTGATTTCCGCGCTCTTTGGCGTCGTCCTTTCAATCGCAAGTTCGTGGGACGGGGAATAGATCGTGCTGATGGGACGATCGCCCTTGATCGAACAGGCGAAGGTCCATGCCACGCCGCCCAGAGAAGCATGAGGCGAAATTGCGATGTTCTCGCTCCGCGGCAGGACATACTCGACGCGGCCGTTATCGCTGCTCAACAGCTGCTCGTAGGTGATGCGTGCCTTGAGCGTCGCGTTTGCCGGGATCGGAAACGCCGAGGTCCGGATCATGCCGTAACCGGCGAATTCGAGCAGGGCGGGGTCCTTGCGTCGGCGTGTGATTTCGTCGTAGACACGGCGCGCTTCATCTCTGGGCAGGAGCTTTGCCGTCGGCTCATTCCCCACGCCGTCGAATTGCAACGACCGGATCGAAACGCCGTCGGGGACAGGGAGCATGACCTCGGCTTCTTGGGGAATGCCGGAGGGATTGGACAGCGCCAGCTCAAGGGTGGTTGTGGCCATCTGCCCGTCGATCGAAACCCGGACATCAACCGCAGAGAGCCTTGCAACATTTGCCTGGGGCGCGATCCAACGGCGAGCCTGCGGCACGATTTCCACTGAAGCCGCCCCGCCCGAGACCTGTGCCAGCGCGCGCGTCGGCCCGGCGAGCGCAAAGACCATGGAGATTCCGGCAACCAGACGCGTGTTCAAGGTCTTCATGCAGGTACTCCCAGTTTTCTCGCCCCCCGATTCCATTGTGGAGCGGGGATCCCCCGCGACGAGTTCGCGGAAATCCGCAAATTCCCGGAATCCCTTCGTCACTATTCTCCTGTGTGGCCGAACCGCTCGTGATTCAGACCGAGGACCTTGATGCCGCCCCTGCCGCGTGGCTGGCGGAGCGATGCGAACTCGTCCGCTGCGGTACCGATGCACCGAACTTCCGGGGTTTGTTGGCGTCGGCCCAAGGGCTGGTTGTGCGGACGTACACACGCGTCGATCGGGCGATGCTGGCGGGCGCGCCGAATCTGAAGGTGGTCGGGCGCGCCGGGGTGGGCCTCGACAATATTGATCAGGAGGCTTGCCGCGAGCGGGGCGTGCGCGTCGTGAGCACGCCGGACGCGAATACGCAGGCGGTGGTCGAGTTCGTGTGGGCGCTGATCTTTGACGCGCTGCGGCCCCGGCTCTTTCTCAGCGATGCACTCGAAAAAGCAAACTGGGTTGAAGTTCGGCGCGACCTGCGCGCCCGGCGCCAGATCGATGAACTGACACTTGGCATCTACGGGCTCGGGCGCATCGGCAAGCGCATGGCGGCGGTCGCTACCTCGCTCGGCATGCGCGCGATCTACCACGATCTGCTCGAGATGCCGTCGGAGATGCGCCACGGTGCGGAGCCTGCCTCACGCGAGCAACTGCTTGGCGAATCCGACATTTTGACGATCCACGTCGATGGGCGTCCGTCGAACCGCGGACTACTGAACGCGGACGCCTTTGGGCACCTGAAACCTGATGTCCTCCTCATCAATTCGGCGCGGGGCTTTTTGATCGACAACAGAGCGTGCGCCGCATTCTTCGCAGCAAACGCCGAAGCGATGGCGCTGCTCGACGTTCACGAACCCGAGCCGTTTGGAGCCGATTATCCGCTGCTCGGGATGCCGAATGTGCATCTGTCGCCTCACCTTGCCGCGGCAACGGTGAGAGCGCAGGAAAACATGTCGTGGGTGGTTCGCGATGTGTGGCGGGTGCTGAACGGGGAAACGCCGGAGTTCGCGGCGGTCTGACCCTGCTCGCTACACTCGCCCCCATGCGCTTCCGTCGGCAGGCTTGGCATTACGCGCTTCTGCTTCTCACGCTCGGCGTGCTGAGCGGCCTGCTGATCTACCCGATTTTTCTGACGATCCAAGGCGCGTTCGAGAGAGTGCAAGGCGAGGGATTCGGTCGAGGATTCTCGAACTTCACGCTCGATCACTTCCAGTTGCTCTTCAGCAACCCGATGTTCTTCCGGGCGATCGGGAATTCGGCGCTGCTCGCGGTCGCGACGACGACGGTTGCCACGATCATCGCCCTCCCGCTGGCGCTGCTCGCGGCACAGTACAAATATCCGGGCAAGACATTCTTCAATGCCGCGGTCTTGGTGCCGATGATCCTGCCCCCGTTTGTCGGGGCGATCGGGGTACGGGCGATCCTTGGGCGGGAGGGCGCGTTCAACGCGCTCTTCGGCACGCACTTTGACATCCTGGGTTCGGCGAAGGTGTGGGGCGTCGTCGGTGTCCAGGCGCTCTCGCTCTATCCGATCATTTTCCTGAACACCACCGCGGCACTCGCGAACCTCGACCCGGCGCTCGATGAGGCGGCGGAAAACCTGGGCGCGGGCTGGTGGCGGCGTTTCTTCAGGATCACTCTGCCGCTCATCCGTCCGGGCATTTTCGCGGGAGCGACGATTGTCTTCATTTGGGCGTTCACAGAACTGGGAACGCCCCTGATGTTCGACTTCTACAATGTCACGAGCGTACAGATTTTCTACGGGCTCAAGCAGGTCGAGACGAGCGCCGAGCCGTATGCGCTGACGCTGGTGCTGCTCGGTTCGGCGGTGTTCATGTACGTGCTGGGCAAGTACTTTTTCGGGCGCGCCGGCTACGCGATGTACAGCAAGGCGAGCCGCGCGGGAGGAGAAGTAGAACTGACCGGATTTGCGGGGTATGCCGCGGCGGGCCTGTTTCTGTTCGTTTTCGCGCTCGCGATCCTGCCGCACCTCGGCGTCGTGCTGACCAGCTTCACGGTGCCGGGCCAGTGGTACGACTCGGTCCTTCCGACTTCCTGGACAACCTCCCACTACCGCGAAGCTTTGACTGCGCGCGACAGTTTCGGCGCAATCGTCAACAGCCTCAAATTCTCGACCGCGGCGATGCTGATCAGCATGGTGGCCGGAGTCGTCATCGCGTATCTGATCGTGCGGACGACGATCAAGGGGCGCGCGGTGCTCGATGCGCTCTGCATGCTCCCGCTCGCCGTGCCGGGACTGGTGATGGCGTTCGGATATGTGGCGATGAGTTTGCGCTGGCCGTTCGGCAAGGAAGGGCCGCTGGGCGAGTTCGTGAGCGTGCTGGCGGCGAACCCCAATCCGGTCCCGCTGCTGATCGCGGCGTACGCAATCCGGCGATTGCCCTACATCGTTCGATCCACCGTTGCGGGGCTGGAGCAGACCAGCGGCGAACTGGAAGAAGCCGCGATGAATCTCGGTGCTTCGCGCCTGACCGCCGTGCGGCGCGTCATCATCCCGCTCATCATGGCCAATCTCATCGCGGGAGGCATGCTGGTCTTCAGCTTCTCGATGCTCGAAGTTTCAGACTCGATGCTGCTCGCGCAGCAGAAGCATCAGTATCCGCTGACCAAAGCGATTTTTGCGTTTACCGAACGATTGGGCGATGGCGTTTACATCGCCAGCGCGATGGGTGTCTGGGGGATGGCGCTGCTCACGATCACGCTCTTCTCCGCGTCGGTGCTGCTCGGCAAGAAACTGGGCTCGATCTTCCGGGTTTGATTCCGATCACCGAGCACCGCCTCGGCCGTGATGAGCCACGCGATCACCATACAGATGCACGAGCCCGATGCACGCCTCCAAGCCGTGACCGACTCCTGTAGCGATGGAATCGACGGGGGCAGGACCATCCCGAGCCACCAGATCGCCGCGGCGGCGATTGCAAGACGCCTCGTTGTTTGACTCTTCCCGGTGATGATCACCGCGCCGATCAGGAACCCGAGGGGCATCGAGTGGACCAGGTGGCGCGAGTTGGTTTGGGGCGAAAACGCGAGCGCGACGACGATCAGCCCGGTCCATTCCACCAGCAGCAAGGGCCAGCGATCCTGCTCGGCTCTTCCCCATCGGCCGAGCCACATCGGCTGGTTGTTTCTCCGGTAGACCCACCACGCGGCCAGAAAAGTGACGCCCATGAGCAGTGCCGCGATCGGCAAGCCGAGTTTGGGCTGCCCCATCGAATCCGCGGTGCGGACGATCGCGGTCGTGATCGAGATTCCGTATTCGCGGGTGTTCATGACGCGGGCGCGACCCTCTTCGGTCTGCCAGCCGCCGTCCCCCGAGTGAATGAGCCCCTCGGCGGCGCCGCGCCAGAGATCCGCGTTGGTCCCCCACCCGATAAACGCGGCGGGAATCAGCGCCCAAAAGACGATCCCCGTGATCAATCCGATGACGTGCTTGGCACGTCCTCGCACACCAAAGTACGGAAGCGCGACGATCGGCAGGTATTTGATGCTAAATCCGAATCCGAGCGCGAGGCCCGAGAGGAGCCAGTGTCTTCCCAGCCCCCACATTCCGATCACCCAGCACGCGAACATCAGGATGTTCGATTGCTGCATCTTCATGTCGCCGAAGAGCTTGTCGGCGAGCAGAGCGAGCCCGATGAGCGTGATGAGCGGTGCGGCCTTTGGAACACCGAACTTCGTTGCAACAGTTCGACCGCCGAACCATGCTGCGAACGCGAGCACGAATGCGTTGGTCACCAGCCAGACCAGACCAGCGCCATCGATGCCGAGTTGCACGAGCGGCATCAGCAACGTCGCAAGCAGCGGCGGATAGATGTAGCCGAGTTTGCCCGCCGCGAAGACGTCGGTGCCGTTGACCAGCGCCTCCGCCCCGCTGTAGAACTCATAGAAATCGCGGAAGCGCCGATCGATCGGCTCGTTTCCGTGCATGATTCGATAGCTCGCGATCGTCCCGATGAGGACGATCGTGAAGCTGCCCGCATATGCCGCGCTGCGCACTCCGAGACTCGCCCACCATGGCGATCTGTCGATGCGCTCAACCGGCGGATTCGGAGAATCGGCAACGGTCATCACTGAAGATCGACGAGTTCGATTTCAAAGACCAGATCGGCCTTGGGAGGAATGTCCGGCGGAGCACCGGCAGCGCCGTAGGCAAGCGCCCACGGGATCGTGAGTTTGCGCTTGCCGCCGATCTTCATGCCCGGGATTCCTTCCTGCCAACCCTGGATGAGATCTTCGAGCGGGAACTCGATCGGATTGCCGCCCTTGGTCGAGTCGAAGACTTTGCCGCTGGACTTGAGCGTGCCGTGATAATGGACGGTGACGATCGAATCGATGGTCGCTTCATCACCCTTTCCTAGGGTGATTTCCTCAATCTCGACGCCGCCGGGCGTAGTGGGCATGGCTGTTCCTTACTTGGAAGGCTCGACGACCTGAATCAGCTCGATGATGAAGACAAGGTCGCTCTTTGGCGGAATAACAGGGGGCTTTCCGGTCTCACCGTATGCGAGCTGATAGGGGATGATCAGCCGCCGAATCCCCCCCGGTTTCATACCCGGAACGCCTTGCTGCCAACCCTTGATGAGTTTGTTGAGCGGAAACGTCGCGGGCTGCTTGCCGCGGGTGGTGTCGACCAACGTGCCGCCATCTTTCAAGGTGCCGTGGTAGTTGATCGTCACGATCGCGCCGGCCTTGACAGGTTCACCTTCGCCCAGCTTGAGCTCCTCGATGACAAGGCCATTGTCATTGGTCTTGGTCGAAATCTCGGTTGCGTTGTCGCAATTCAGAAAAGTGACTTGCGGCTTGGGCTCTGCCTTCGGTTCACCTTCAGCCTTGACCGTCGGCTTGGCGCTTGTCGGGGTCTCGGCAGCGGTTTTCGTTGACGCGGGCGCTTCAGGCGTTGCTCCGCTCATTGGCGCTTCGTTCGCGGCGACATCCTGCTGCGCCGGAGAAGGAGGTGGCGCTTCCGCCATCTGGCGATTCGCGGCTTCGCCGGCGGCGGTCTCCATTTTCGCTTCGTTCGAGCGTTCCTGTTGGGGCTGATTCGCCGCCGCCATCTGCTCCTGCACGTGCGAACCGTCACCCTCGGATGGGCGATTCTCAGGAGTGACCGCGCTGCCGTCGGACTTGCAACCCGCAAGACCGAAACCGGACACGGCGGCGAGAGAGATGGAGAGGAAAGTTGCCGCGCTATGTGCTCGCCGAGTTTGCATGAAAAGCTCCCGTGGAATCCCACGATGCTATCCGGTTCGCTGAAGCGAACCGAGAAGTCGTTGTCATGGTGAAGACGGAGCGTTTACTGCCCCTGACTCTCCGCCATTTGCTCCTGCACCGCCCATCCTTCGCCCTCGGACGGTCGATCGGTCGGCGTGACTTCGCTCTGCCCCGCGCCGCTGCAGCCGGCGAGTGAAATCAGACCGATCGCAACGGCGCCGCTGAGCATCATCAGGCGGACTACACCCCGGGAATCTTGACGCATCTGGGTATTCATAACTGTCTCCGGAAGACTCGCCGGATCCTACCAGTTTTTTCGGGCCCTTCCCGCTACAGGCGGTACAGGTTCCAAGGGCGGCAGCGCAAGCCCGAGTTTCCGGCAAAGTTGACCATGGCACGGTCCGAAGAAGGTGCGATACGGCGCCACCGGGTGCCGGAGGGGAGCCTCATGCATCGACTGGTCAACTTCGTTGCGGCGATCACGCTCTTGCTGGGCGTGATGGTCGTCGGTGGCTGGCAGTACGAGCGCGTGGTCTCGGGCGGGAAGGAGAGCACGCTCCGCGCGGCGGCGATCCAACTCAAGCGCGAGGTGGACCGTCGCGCCGCGATGGTCGAAACCGCAAAGAGTCCCGAAGGCTGGCCAAAGAAAATCGACCCGGAATGGTTCGGCGACGATCCGCCTCGCAACACGTGGATCGAAGGCACGCGACCGTGGATCGAGATCGCTTCGGCCGATCAGTTGTATCTGCAGGACCCGGTCGTTCGGGCGGTCGACTCGCGCGTGGGCGCGGACCTTGCGGAATTCTGGTACAACCCGGCGAACGGCAATGTCCGCGCGCGCGTGCCGGCGGGCGCGAGCGATCGAGAAACGCTCGCGCAGTACAACCGCGTCAACACAACATCACTCGACTCTCTCTTCGAGGCGCCGAAGTGGCGCAGTGCGCGCGCAAACGACAGGTGAGCGCTGTCGCGCGCTGCGCGCTATGTGGAAAACTTTCCGCCACTTGAGATTTTGACTTGCACTCTCAAGAGAAAGTTGTCACACTTCCGATAATTCAACGTGCGTCCGCTCGGACCTGTCGCGTATCCGAACGGTCAAGGCGCACGAACTCATGTTTGAGGAGACCTCTTTCATGGCCAAGAAGAAAGCAAAGAAGAAGGGCAAGAAGAAATCTAAGCGGCGCTAACGCGCTGTTGGGACCGAATCCTCCCAGGCGAGAGGAATTCGGGAGGCCCGCGGTGGTCCCTGCCAAATAGCCGCGGCGCACATCCCTCTCGCAATCCCCTATCTGCACTCGCGGATGGGTGGGCCGGCTAATCCGGCAAATCGTTCCGATCCGAATTCAAAATTTCGCGACCGTTTGCGGGGCCGCCGTGCGGCCCCGCTGGCGTTTTGGGCCTGATTTGCAGCCGGATTTGCAATTGTCATGACAGGAACCGATGATGCAATGGTGAACACAGAAATGATTGAAGCGAGTTCGCCCGATGATCCGGCGCGCTTCTTGCGTCGCCACTTTTCGGGCACGATTCTTTCTGATGAAGTGGTGCTTCGGAGAAATTTTGTCATCGATCCGCGCTCGGGCGAAATCGTCGCGTCGCTGCCGCCGAACGTCGAAGAAGCGCAGTCGGTCGTACTGCACGTGCCGGACGAGGCCGACGGAGCGCTGCAACTGCTCGTCGAGTGCCGCGCGCTCGACGCGGCTCGCGACGGCGCGTGCGATCGTCTGCTGATCTATCACGGGCGGTCGGAGGGCGCCAAATTCGTCGGGCTGACCCCGGTCGATGGCAAATTGAACAAAAAATCATTCCAAATCGAAAAAAAATTTGCATCAAACCCTCTCTGGGCGGACGAGCCCCGGATCTGTCGTGTTCTGAACTCGGACTCGGGCGCTTTGAGAACGCTCGTCAAGGATCTGAGCGGGCGTGAAGTCATCGAGCCGAAAGCGGTCGGGGTGGACGACATAGGTCTTGATGTGCGGACCCGCACCGGCTTGGTGCGGGTGGAGTTTGAACGCCGTCTCGCTTGCGAACGGGCCGCGGCAACAATCGAATCATGGCTGAGCCGGCACTGAATACCCCTCCGGGCGCGCTGCGCGAAGCCCATGCGCACATTCCGTGGCTCGGACGGGCCCTCGACATGCTCTCGCTGGAAGGATGCGCGAGTGCCGCGGAAGCGCTCGACCGGATCGGGCGAAGGGTTCATGCCCTTCCTTCCGGCGCGTGGCTGCAGGCACACTCCGCAAGAACCGCGGCATGGCAAGAGGGCGCTTGGTTCGAGAGGAACGCGCTGGATTGCATCACCGGCACGATCCCGACGCTCATCATGTCGTTCGATCACCACGCGGTCTTTGCGAACTCCGCGGCCCTCAAAAAAGCCGGGATTCACCGCGGGATCTCCGATCCCGCAGGGGGAATCATCGAACGAAACCGAGAAAGCGAACCGACCGGACTGCTTCTCGAGAGCGTGGCTTTCTCGACTTGGGCGCTGGCACCGGAGCCGCCGGAGTCTTCGCGGCCGGAGCTCATTGATCGCGCTCTCGATCACCTTGCCGCGCTCGGCTTCGTCGAAGTTCATGATTTGTTCAGCCCTGCATGGCTCGGGCCGACGATCGCGGCGCTGAATGCACGGCGCGACGGGGAGATGCGGGTGGGTTTGTATGTGCCGCTGGAGGAGGTAGAAAGCGCGGCACGCGGGCGCGCTTCGTGGGAGTCGGAGCGAGTACGGCTGCTGGGTGGAAAGATCTTCACCGATGGAACGCTCAATAGCAGAACCGCCTGGGTGCTCGAACCATTCTCGGATGCACCGTCCGAGCTTGCGCACGGCAAGCCGCTGATGGATGCGCGCGCGATCTCCGAATCGATCGCCCGATGCCGCGCTTCGGGTTTGGGGATCGCAATGCACGCCATCGGTGACGGTGCGGTTCGCGCCTGTTTGGATGGCATCCAGCGTTGGAAAGGTGATCAGCGCGAAAAAGACCATCCGGCGATCCGCGTGGAGCACTGCGAAATCGTCGATGAGCGCGACGTCCCGCGCTTCGCGGAACTCGGTGCGATCGCCAGCGTGCAACCTTGCCATTTGCTCGCGGACATTGAGGCGCTTCGCGCCGGTCTCGGCCACCGACTCGACCGAGTTATGCCTTGGCGCGAGCTCATCGATGCGGGACTGGAACCGGGTCGAACGCTTCTGTTTGGAAGCGATGTGCCCGTGGTGCGAGCGAACCCTCAAGACAGTGTCCGGGCCGCAACGGAGCGCCGAAGGAACACACTTGAGAGCGCGATCGCGCCCGAACAGGCGATTCCCGCAACGCTGGCATGGGAGTGCTTCCGTCCGACGACCGCAGGCGCAGCAATTAGATTGCCGTTCACCGTGGAATAAGAAAGGCCCTTGCAAATCCTTACACGATCCGAACATTCAAGGTCTTGTGGATTTTGCTTGCGTTCGGGCGAACCCAAGCGTTACTCTGTGGCCAAGAGACAAGAGGTTGGGTGGACTCGGGCGGCAGTTTTCCGCAGTTGCCGCCGATTGCCTGAGTTCAGTCAATCAGGGAGACGTACGCGCGGGCGTACGAAGGGAGGAACCACGTCATGTTGCGCGCATTGATCGGTGAGATTCGCCGATATTTGCTCAGAACATTCGGCGGACCCATGCCGCAAGCAGTCGCGCGCCCGGTGGGGTTTCGGCTTCGCAACCGCATATAAAGGGGCGCCAACGCGCCTCTGACCTGGCGTGGGCCGCAGTCATTGCGGCCCACGCTATTTTTGGCGACAATCGACCGAGCACATGGTGAGCCGGATTCGTACTTCATTCTGGATACAGTGCCGTGCCCTGAAGGACTCGATTCCGCACGGAGAGGCCTATGCGCCAGGAAATCCGCTACAACAACATCATCGATTCCGACGAAGCGCGTCAGGCCCAGGCATGGGCGGATAGAGCGCCCGAGCAACACCATCAGGACATCGACGCCGACAAGTTTTACATCACTCAGCACTACACGAAGTACACGCGCCAGGATCATGAGGTGTGGCGCGATCTCTTTGACCGGCGCTGGGATGTGCTCGAACGCCAAGTGAGCAACCAGTTCATCGACGGCATGAAGATCCTGCGGCTGACGCGCGATCGGCTCCCGCTGCTCGACGATCTTGTGCTGGACCGCGACATCGAGATCGCGGGAGGGGCGAAACTCCCGAAGGGCACGAAGCTGGACGGGATCAACAAATTTCTGCGGGCTCAATCGAACTGGGCGTCGTACGGCGTTCCGGGGTATCTGCCGGCAAAGGCCTTTTTCGCCTGCCTGGCGCAGCGGGAGTTTCCGACGACGGTGCTCATCCGCCCGCGCGAGGTGATGGATTACTTGCCGGAACCCGACATTTTCCATGATGTGTTCGGGCACGTCCCGCTGCATGCGCTGCGTGTTTTCGCGGACTTCCTTCAGACGTACGGAAAGGCGTCGCTGCTCTGCGAGGACGAAGAGCACATCAAACGCCTCGGCCGGCTCTTCTGGTTCACGGTTGAGTTTGGACTCATCAAGGAGGGCGGCCAGGTCAAGATCTATGGCAGCGGTCTGGTGAGCAGCCACGCAGAGAGCGAGTACGCGCTGAAGGGCGCGTGGGAAAAGAAGGGTCAGAGCGCGGCTGACTGCATCGAACGCCCCGTCGCCGAATGGCGGCCGTTCGACATGGAACGCGTGTGCAACACCGACTTCGAGATTGACCACTTCCAGCCGATCTATTACGTCCTCGAGAGCTTCGAGCAGCTTCGTGATTCGATGAACCGTTACGCGGAGCAGGTGCTGGGCGCACGCTGGAAGACTTCCGTAGCGACTGTTTCGGCTGGTCGTTGAATTCTCGCACTCGGTCACCCCGGGAGGCGGGAGGTATTCAACCCTCCTTGCGAGTGTAACTCGCAAAAGGCTCTAGCGCACAAGCGCTCGGCGTGATCGCTTTGATTTGGCCGCGCCGGATGCAAACGGACGTCGTTTCGTTCGTCCAACTTAAAAGTTTGACTCATCAAACTCATCTCCGTAGTATTTGACGTGCGCCGTCTCCCCCTCATGATTCCCGCCGGGCTATGCCTGGGTGTTTCGCCGCCTGCTTTCGGCCAGTACACGCTTTTCTCGCCGGTTCCTCGCGACCAGATGCGGCCGATGTCGACCGACCGACCGGATGTCACGGAGTCGCCGTACACGGTGGATGCCGGACATTTCCAGCTCGAAATGAGCTTCGCCGAGTGGACCCTGCGGAACGCCGACTCTTCTTCGCCCCGGGTGCGCGAATGGGGCGTTGCTCCTTTTCTCGCCAAAGCCGGACTGCTCGACAATGTGGATCTTCAGATCGGACTGGAGCCTTATGTGTGGATTCACACCGACGACCCCGCTGGCGGCACGATCGCGCAGGGATTTGGGGATACAACCGTCCGGCTGAAGGTCAATCTCTACGGGAATGACGACACTTCGGAACACGCGTTCGCGATCGCCGCGATGCCGGCGATCAAGATTCCAACAGCGCATCCCGGAATCGGAAACGACCAGTTCGCGTTCGCGATGATCATCCCAGCGGGATTGGGGCTCGGACACGGATGGGATCTGGGCGCGATGGCCGAGTTCGACCTTGTGCAAGCGGGCGGGACAGGTTTGTACAGCGTCGACTTTGTTCACACGGCCACGCTCGGAAAAGAATTCACCGAAGCCGTCGGTGCGTTTGTCGAATACGCGGGGGTCGCAAACTTCTCGCACGCTGAGCCTTACCGGGCTTCGCTCAATCTCGGCGCGTGGTGGCAAGTGACGCCCGACCTCAAGTACGACGGCGGAGTCCGGATCGGACTCACGGACGCCGCGAGCGCCGTCGAGATTTTCGCCGGGATGACCGTGCGGTATTGAGAAGAGACCATGACAAACACTCCGCCGAATCCATCCGACCCGACTCCAGCAACCCCTGCGATCGAGCCCGGCTGGCGAGCCCGAAGCTCAACTCCTTCGCTCGCGGAGGTGCACGCATCAGTCCCGGTCCCCACCACCGGTTCGTTCTGGAAGAAGCTTTTCGCGTTTACTGGGCCGGGGCTGATGGTCTCGGTCGGATACATGGACCCGGGCAACTGGGCGACGGACCTCGCGGGCGGCGCGCAGTTCGGATACACGCTGCTCACGGTCATTCTGATCTCGAACATCATGGCGATGGTGCTGCAGCACCTCGCGCTGAAGCTCGGCGTTGTGACCGGGCGCGATCTGGCCCAGGCCTGCCGCGATCACTACAGCAAGCCCGTTGGATTCGTTTTGTGGGTGTTGTGTGAAATCGCGATTGCCGCGTGCGATCTTGCGGAAGTGATCGGTTCCGCGATCGCGCTCAATCTGCTGTTCGGAATCCCGTTGTGGCTCGGCGTGTGCATCACCGCTGTCGATGTGCTTCTGATTCTCACGCTGCAGTATCGCGGTTTCCGCGCAATCGAGGCCGTGATCGCGGCACTCGTGCTCACCATCGGCCTGTGCTTTGCGTACGAGATGATCGCGTCGAGGCCGGATATTCTCGGCATCGCTTCGGGACTCTTGCCCCGCCCGGAGGTCGTGACCGACCCCGCCAAGCTCTACATCGCCATCGGCATTCTGGGTGCGACCGTCATGCCGCACAATCTTTACCTGCACAGCAGCATCGTGCAGACGCGCCGATACGAACGCACCGACGCGGGCAAGGCGATGGCGGTGAAATTCGCGACCATCGACTCGACCGCCGCGCTGTTCATCGCGTTCTTCATCAACGCCGCGATTCTCATTCTTGCCGCGGCAACGTTCCACAATTCCGGCCACCAGGATGTCGCGGGAATCGAGCAGGCGTTCGAACTTCTTACGCCCGTGCTCGGCGCGACTGCCGCGAGCACGGTCTTTGCGATCGCCCTTCTCGCCAGCGGCCAGAACAGCACGCTGACCGGCACGCTCGCCGGGCAGATCGTCATGGAAGGGTTTTTGAATATCCGGCTGAAGCCGTGGCTTCGACGCCTCATCACCCGCATGGTCGCGATCGTTCCGGCCGCGATCGTCGCGGTTCTGTACGGTTCCAAGGGCGTTAACGAGCTGCTCATCCTGAGCCAGGTCATTCTCTCGCTGCAGTTGTCGTTCGCGGTGATTCCGCTCGTGATGTTCACTTCCGACCGGACGAAGATGGGGCGCTTTGTCAACGGAACCTGGCTCAAGACTATTTCGTGGTCGATGGCAGTCGTGATCGTGGTTCTGAACGGGTATTTGCTTTATGAAACCGCAGTGGAATGGATCAAACCCGCGCCCGACACGAACGTGGCTACTCCACAATCCGATGGCGAGTGAAACCGTTGAAAACTACTTGAAAGCGCTGGACGCGCTCTGCCGCGAGTCGCCGACGGGCGAAGCGGGCATGAAACGTCTCGCCGCGGTGGTTGGCGTCACGACCGGAACCGCGACAAGCATGGCGAAGAAGCTGGCGGCGGCCAAGCTCGCGAAGTACGAGCGTTTCGGCGGGATTTCTCTGACGGCGAAAGGGCAGTCCGCGGCACGAGACATCCTGCGCCGCCATCGGCTGATCGAAACCTTTCTTGTCGAAACGCTCAAACTCGACTGGTCGGTTGTGCACGCCGAGGCCGAGCGCCTCGAGCACGCGATCTCCCCCACGGTTCTCGAAGCGCTCGACCGGCATCTGGGCCATCCGAGTGTCGATCCGCACGGCGATCCGATTCCGGATGGCAAGGGTGGCGTGCGCGAAGCGCGGGGGCAGTCGCTTTGCGGGTTTCCCAAAGGAGCGCGCGTTCGAGTGGCTCGCGTTGCCGATCAGGATCGTGAATTCCTCGAATTCATTGCGCGCCAGGGACTCAAGCCCGGCACGCTCGCCACCATCACGGAAATTGATGCACCTGCGCAGTCGATTCGCGTTACGCCCGAAGGCGGCCAGGCGATTTCGTTGGGATTCGCTGCAGCGGCCAAAATCATGGCCGAAATGCCCGTCTAAAGGCCTCGTCCAGCCACCGAACAAGAACCGAGCTCGCCCCGCTTGCCAGCGATTCTGCCGCTGCAATCGCCTATCCTTCTCCCCCTATGGGCAAGACCCGCGAAATCAAGAAACGCATCAGGGCCGTCGGCAATATTCGGCGCATCACAAAGACCATGCAGATGATCGCGACCGCCAAGTTCTCGGCGGCTCAGCAGCGATCGGTCTCGAGCCGCCCCTACACCGACGCTCTTTTCGAACTCGTGGCGAGCCTCGCCAAGAGCCTGACCGACGTGAAGCACCCATTGCTCACCGGCGGCACGGCGAAGACCGGAGCCAAGCCTCTCCTGCTCGTCCTCACCTCCGATCGCGGCCTGTGCGGACCGTACAACGGCAGCATCCTGCGCACCGGCATGCACTTTGTTCGGGAGAATCCGTCGCACCGAGCGGGATTCATCGAGCTCGTCGGCAAGAAGGGTGCAGGCTTCCTCAAGTACAACCAGATTCCGGTTTCGCAGCAGCACAACCAGTTCGGCGACAAGCCCAGCTACGAAAAGGTTGAGGAACTCGCGCAGAACTACATCGACCGGTTTTCGAACGGCGATATTTCGAGCGTTCACGTCATCTACATGAAGTTCATCTCTGCGGGCAAGCAGATCCCGACGGTCATGCAACTGCTGCCGTTCAAGGCCGATTCGCTCGAATCGAAGACCGAAAAACCGGAGTCCAAGAGCGGCATGAAGGTGCAGTACGAGTTCAGCCCGTCCGCCGAGGAGCTGCTCGGTGAACTGCTGCCTTCTGCGGTCAAGGCTGTTCTCTTCCAGGCGTTCAACGACGCGATCGTCAGCGAACAGGTCGCACGCATGGTCGCGATGAAGGCCGCAACCGACAACGCCGGCAAGATGGGCAAACGCCTCACCCGCGTCTACAACCGTGCCCGCCAGGCGCAGATCACGACCGAGCTCACCGAAATCGTCGCCGGTGCCGCGGCATTGGGCTGATCGGCGTTCTCGATTCGCCGACATGCGGAGCCAAAGCCGATGAGCCGCACGCGTGCGATCCTGTATCTCGCGCCGACATTTCTCGCCAATCGCGCCGGCAAACAGATCCGGGGCGTGCAGGTGATGGATTTCCAGATCCTCTCCGATCTCGTCTCGCTCGGTCATCAATTGTGCGTGCCGCTGGAACGGACCTGGAAATCGAAATTCGATGAGCAGCTGGGTGCGCAATCGCGTGCGCCCAATCTGGAAGTCGTTCTGGTTCCCGCGTTGCGCAAGCCGCTCTTGACGACCGTTGCCGCGGCGGTTGCGCTTCGCAATCGCACGTTCGATGTCGCGATTGTGGGCAACGTGGCCCGGGGAATTGTGCCCGGCGTGAACATGATGCTCAAGCGGGGCGTGTTCGCGCGGCTGGTGATCCAAGCGAACGCGGCGCCGAAAGCTTCGTTCCTGAAAACGCTCTCGCGCTGGCCCGCGCGCGTCGTCGCCGTCAGCCGCCACGTGGCCGATGCTTTTCCGTTGAAAACCGGGGGACAACCGGTGGACGTGTATTACGGGATCTCGAACCCCGACGCGTTCTTTCCTGCCCCCGAGGCGCGGCAGCAAAGGCCGGTGCGATTCTGCATGCTCGGCAAGCTGGATACGGCGCTGAAGGGCGTGGAGGGCGTGATACGCGCCTTCTCGGCGCTTCCCCAGGATTGCGCCGCGCGTTGCGAGCTGCACCTCGCGAGCTATCCGCGGATGCCCGACGAGCGCACACGGAGCGCGTGGGGCTCGCGGGTCATCCCTTATCCGTGGATGACGGCCGCCGAGATTCCGGGCTTTCTGCGGGCGATGGATGTGCTCATCATCGCCTCGGCTTCGGAAACCTACTCGCAGGCGTGCGTACAAGCAATGCTGACGGGGATGCCGGTCATCGGCCGCGATCTCCCGGCAATCCGCGAAAAACTGGGCACAGAGGCCGGCATTTGCTTCAAGAGCCAATCCGAACTGACGGACGCGATGCGCATGCTTGCGTGTGACCCGTTGCGGCGTGCGGCGATGGGGAGCAAAGGAAGGACGCACGCTCTCGAGCACTGCGTCTGGAAGACCTCAGAGTTCCTCGATCGATTTGTATTTCCGTCACAAGCGGGATCGGAAACGGCCGCTTCGAGCCGCGATGCCTGATCACTGTCGGATGACGCCTCGGTCATCGATGGCAATCTCTCCTCGCGCCCGCATCTGGCGGATAGCTTCGTATGCCGCGGCGCAGACCGCTGTCGCAAGGTTCAGCCCGCGCTCTCCGTCGACCATGGGAAAGCGCAGGCACTGTTCCGGAGAGGCTTGTCGCAGAATCGACTCGGGCAAGCCCGCTGTCTCTTTCCCAAAGACCAGCCAGTCACCCCTGTGAAAATCGGCGTCAAACACACTCCGCGCGGCGAACGCAGAGAAATACCAGATCCGATTGGAAGAAGCGCGACTTTGAAAGTCCGACCACGAATCGTGATGTTCGACAGAAAGCCGCGGCCAGTAGTCCAGCCCGGCGCGCCGGCAGGCTTTCTCGCTCGTGTCGAACCCGAGCGGGCGGATCAGGTGGAGCGAGCACCCAAGCACGATCGCCGTGCGACCGATGTTGCCGGTGTTGTTGGGAATCTCCGGCTCGTGCAGAA
Source organism: Phycisphaeraceae bacterium (assembly GCA_019636555.1). NCBI lineage: Bacteria > Pseudomonadati > Planctomycetota > Phycisphaerae > Phycisphaerales > Phycisphaeraceae > Phycisphaeraceae bacterium. The sequence goes on from JAHBXH010000001.1 coordinate 3,512,415, forward strand.
CGAGATTCAGCAGAGGCGGCGTATTCACTTCTTGGGCGGCGTTTGCGCCGCAGAACCCACACTCTCGCCTTTGGCCGCCTTCAGGTAATCGGATTCGGCCTTGCGGCGAGCCTGCACGCCGGGATCGACTTCGAGCACGCGATCGAGAGCCCCTCGTGCTTCCGGAGAGCCGATGAAACCCCACCAACGCGTCATGCCGTCGGATGAAACAATGGCCACATAGGGGAGCGAAATCTCGCTCTGCGAGGTGACGGTCTTGAGAACACTTCCCGGAAGGTCGACGACCATCGCGTGGTCGTAGCGACGAGCCGATTGAAACTCCTGCATGCGCTGGAGAGCTGTTTCGGGGGTGAGGGACTTTCTCGCCCTTTCCTCGTCGGACATGTGGTCGTTGCGCTGGCCGAGCGAACTCATGTCGGTCAGCACACCAACCACGACAAGATCCCGCTGATATTGGCGCTGCATCAGATCGGCGAGCCGTTGCATCTGCTCGTAGGAGGCGGGAATCCCGGGATTCCAGAAGTAGAGCAACGCCGCTCGACCCGCGAGCGGCGGCTGCGCCGGCGACCACCCGGCGTTCGGCAGCGTGACCTTGTGCGATTCACCGCTCGAAGAACCGCGATCGTCGCTCGGAAGCTTTGGCCAGTTCGCGGCACTGTATTGGTCCGCGGTCGGGGCGGTGAAGGGCAACTCCGGGAGGTTGCGGAGCAGGTCGCTTTGGCTGTTGATCGAAGCGGTCCGAGTTTCCGCGATCTCTTTTGCGCGCCTCGACTCGGCCTCGCGCTGATTGATCGATGCCGCGTCCTCCCGCTTCTCGGAAAGCAAGAACGTCACAGCTTCGTCCACGGATTCGTTCGCGATATCCGCAAACCGAAGTTGCCCGGCGCGATCGATGAGATAGAAATTCGGGTCTTGCGCGCTCAGAAGAGCGCTGCGGAATTCGCCGTTGGCATCGTGAGCGATCAGCATGGTGGCCCCGGCGGGCGCCTCGGGCTTGGCGGCGTCTTTCCAACCATCCGGGTTGTGCGCCGCGATGACGACGAGCCCTTCTTTTCCGTATGCCTCCACCGCGCGGCGCGCGATCGTGAGCGCGCGAGCGGCCGGACGGTACCAGTCCGAATAGGTCACAATGAGTACGACCTTGCCATCGAGTGCCGCTTGCGTGGGCGCGGGGCCGTTCTTCCAGTCCGACAGCTTGTTGAAAAGTGTCCAATCGAACGGCGTTCGCTCCATCGCGGTGAGCTTTACGCGGCGCTCGCCGGCGCCCTTGCGATTCGGATCGAATGTTCCATCACCCGCCAGAGAAGGTGAGGCGATCCCGGTGAATAGGGCAACGACAAGCGCCGGCGTGAGAATCTTCGAATACCGCATCGCGAACTCCTGCGGAAGAATGGGGCGAGCGACAATCATACGGACGGGCAACGAACGGGTTCGAGCCGTAACCGGTGCCTCGGATTGAGCATTCGACCCCCGAAATACGCCTCTGTTTCAGGCTATTCGAGAACACCCGTCATATTGCCCGGAAGGTCCTTGTCGTCTATTCGCCGGATGCTCGCACCAAGCGACGCGAGGCGGTCTTCCATCTGTTCGTAGCCCCGGTCGAGGTGGTAGACACGGTTGATGATCGTCGTTCCTTCCGCGGCCATGCCGGCGAGCACGAGACCGGCGCTGGCCCGAAGATCGCTCGCCATCACAGGGGCGCCGACCAGCTTCCGCACGCCGCTGACAATCACGGTCGGTCCCTGGCGCATCAGGCGTGCACCCATGCGCGACAACTCGGCCACGTGGAGAAAGCGCTCAGGGAAAATGCGCTCGGTGATCACGCTGTTTCCGTCGGCGAGCGTGAGCGTCGCCATCATTTGCGCCTGGAGATCGGTCGGGAAGCCGGGGTGAGGCTGTGTTGTGAATTCCACCGGTCGGAGTGTTCGCGCGCTGGTGACACGAACGGTGGCGCGAAGCAGGTCGGTCCCGCTCACTGCGAGCTGGATTCCCATCGCGCCGAGCTTGTCCTTGACCACCAGCATGGCATCGATCGGACAGTTTTCGAGTGTGATATCGCCGTTGGTGATCGCCGCCGCCAGCATGAACGTTCCCGCTTCGATCCGGTCGGCCATGACGGTGTGATCCACGCCGGAGAGTTTCTCCACTCCTTCCACCACCAGCCGGGGTGACCCGTGTCCCTGGATGCGGGCACCCATCCGGATCAGCATGTTCGCGAGATCGACAATCTCGGGTTCGCACGCGGCCGACTCGATGACCGTCGTTCCCTTCGCCAACGTCGCGGCACAGAGGATGTTCGCGGTGCCAAGCACCGTCGAACCGAATTGGCCACCGAGGAAAATGGTCGCGCCTTTCAACCCGTTGCGCGGCGCCTTGGCGATGATGTCGCCGCCGTTGAGTGTGATCTCGGCGCCGAGAGCGGCAAGCCCGCGCAGATGAAGATCAACGGGACGATCGCCGATCGCGCACCCGCCGGGCATGGAGACTTTGGCGTAGCCCCGCCGGGCGACCAGAGGGCCCAGCGTGCTGATGCTCGCACGCATCGTGCGAACGATCTCGTATCGTGCGTGACATTTGGTCAAATCCTGCGAGTGCAGGGTCATCATTCCCGGCTTCTCGCCGGTCTGGACGCAGCCGAGTTCCGCGAGCAAGCTGCGCAGGCTGCGGATATCCGCAAGGTTCGGAACGTCCCTCAGCGTGACCGGCTCGTCGGTGAGCAGAGGCACGCACATCAGCGGCAGCGCGGCATTCTTGCTGCCATTGATCCGAAGCCTGCCCTCCAGGCGCCGACCGCCTTCGATCACGAACGTATCCATTCCCGTGCCTCCATGCCGCGACCGATCCGGCGCGCGAATCCTATATCGGTTCGGATAGACGCTGGACAGCAACAGCCCCGGAACGAGCACGCGGAGCAGGAAACTGACTTGGTCTGTGCCGAAGCGAGAGCGGTCTCAGGGCGTGGCGGGTTCGGCTCGAACCAATTCCGTATGAGAAGCCCCTTCAATTGGCTTTCCCGGAGAGGCCTGCACCAGCACGACGACGGAAGCGCGATCGACTTGCAAATCAGCCGGAATTGCGAAATCGATTTCGGGCTTGGTGTTCAATTCGGATTCGATAGTCTTCGAGACTCGAACGACGCTCTGGTGGCTGAGTTTCCGACCCGCATTCTCGCCCCGGCGAACGTCGCTGGAGAGACCCTTTTCAGTGACCGCGACCAAGACCGTCCACTTGCGAATCAACTTTTCGATCTTGTCGCTCTTTCCAAGCCGGACGACGACGTGAAGTTGCCGACCGGTTTCGCTGGTCTCTTTCCATTTCGCGGTGGCTGAAACGGGGATCGGCTTTGGACGGAGTAGTTCGGCCGCGATCTCTCGCTCGGCGCGAGCCCGATCAGAGCCGACAAAGCCCACCTTGCCTCCAACGACCAACTCGGGCGTGTAGAGGCTTTGATCGCCGAGAGAATCGCGATATTCCTGCTGACGCTGAGTGGCGCCGGGTGAACTCCAAGGATCTTTCCAACCGAGGTTGTTCCAGTAGTCCACGTGGAACGAGAGCGCGATCAGGTCGCCGGCCTTGGCGTGCTCATCGATCAACTCGGCGAGCAATTTGTCCGCGGGCGGGCAGGAGGAGCATCCTTCCGAGGTGAATAACTCGACGACCGCGGCGGGCTTCATTTCCGATGCTCGAGCCCCGGATTCCGGATCGGCAACCGCCAAATGAATCCCGAGCAACGACATGACGACTGCAATCATCGCGCACTCCCTTGAGAGTTCGATGCCGCGAAGAGCGGATTGGTTTGAACAAACGGCCGTTTTTTGACGCCTAGTGCAGCAGCATGGCGTCGCCGTAGGAGTAGAAGCGGTATTTCTGACGGATGGCTTCGGCGTACAAGTCTCGCAGGGTACGGAGAGGTGTTTGTGTCTCGGTCAGAAAGGCGCCGACCATCGCGAGCAGGGTGCTGCGCGGCAGATGGAAGTTGGTCAAAAGGCCGGAAACCCAATTCCACCTGTACCCGGGCGTGATGAGCAACGAGGTATCAAGAAAGTCGGGTAGGCGACCGATCGCCTGTTCTTCGCTCGCGCCCCCGGTGATCAACGCTTCGTAATTCGCGGCGAAGCTCTCGAGCGTGCGCGCGCTGGTGGTTCCGACCGCGATCACGCGGCGGTTCTCGCTCTTTGCTCGAACGATACGGCGCAATGCGTCTTTCGAAATGAAACATCGCTCCGAGTGCATCGGGTGTTGTTCGACGATCGATGCCTCGATCGGCCGGAACGTCCCGGTTCCGACGTGAAGTGTGACATCCACCCGTTCGACTCCGATTCGGCGCAGATCGGTCAGGAGTTGAGGAGTGAAATGAAGCCCCGCGGTCGGCGCGGCGACCGACCCGGGCGCATCGGCGTACACCGTCTGGTAGCGCTTCGCATCGTCGGCTTCCTCGCCGGGTCGGTGCAAGTGTTCGCGCGCCTTGATGATGTACGGCGGAAGAGGCGTGTGCCCCGCGCGTTCGAGCGCGTCGCCTCCGGACTTGTTCTCGACCGCAACCAGCCATGCGCCGGCCTCATCCGGAACCTTCTCAATCGCAATAAGTGTGACACCACAGGACGCACCGGCCGGATCTTCGAGCGAAAACCGCATGCCCGATCGAACCTTTTTGGCACGAAGCAGCACCGTCCAACGTTCGACATCCTCATCATTTGCGCGCGAAAGAAACAGGCCCTCGACTGCACCGCCGGTATCTTCTCGCTTGCCGAGCAGGCGCGCCGGCAGAACACGGGTGGTATTGAAGACCAACACATCTCCCGCCCGCAGCAAGCGCGGCAAATCTCGCACCGCCGCATGCTCCGCGAGCCGGCCACGGGCGCGCTCGACGACCATCAGGCGCGCGGAATCGCGGGGCGAAACAGGCTCCACGGCAATTCGCTCTTCAGGCAGGTCGTAGTCGAGTTCGCTCGTCTGAAGCACCGGCGATCTTTGGTCGCGTTGACCATGGTCACCATTCGACTTCAAATGTTGCCGAATCGAGACAGTCGTCACAAACGGAACAGCCCTTCGAAGGCGCCGGCATCGATCGCCCGGGTCTCCGTACAGCAGCGGCTTGTTTATCGGAGCTCCGGACCCATCCAATAGCATGGCACAGCCGTTGAACTCGTCTCTGCGTGATCTCGCCGGTGGCAAGATTTGAACAGGGACCGACGCTCCTGCCCGTCGTGATTCGCAACGACGGGTACGCGACGCCGGTCTTGGCTCGGGACGCTCAGCCGCCATTCGATGTTGTGCTGCTTTCGCAAAACGAGTATCTGCGCGCGCTCCTGACCAACGCTCCGCCGACTCCGTTCGACCTTTATCTCACCAAGAGCAATCGGGAAAGTGTCAAGGCCGCGGCGCGTCTCGCGGCACAAGTCGCCTCGATGCCCGAAGTTCCGGACGTCGTGCAGTCGGAACGAAAGCTGCGAACCGATGGCGCCAAACTCTTCAAAGCGGCGCAGCTCTTCACCGGCTTTCAGCAGACGAGCAAGATTCTCGACAACATGAACAAGTCGGCGAGCCAGATCATCCAGGGCATGGTGATCGATCTGCTCGGGTGACGCTTCTCGGCTCAATACGCCTTCATGGTTCCCGCCCCCGGGTAAAACAGCTTCATCATCGCGGGCCAATCCCAGCCTTTTTCGGCCATGCCCTTGGCGCAGTACTGGCACATGCCGACGCCGTGCCCGAATCCCCTTCCGTTGATGATCACATCTTCGGATGCGATGAACATCTCGAGATCGCCGCTGTAGACCCGAGTTTCCTTCGTGATCTCGGTCAAACCCGGCGCCGCGAAGTTGCAAGCGTTGCGCAGCTGCTCTGCGTTGATTTTGAAGATCTGGCCACGGTCGTCACCCAGTTCATAACGAACAGGTCGCCCCGTGACATTCCGCTCGACAATCTTGCACGAGGTGAGTTGGCCGATCGTCTTGACCGGGTGACCCGCGTTCGCGCCCCAGGCCTGGATTCTTCTTGAAAGCTCGGTGTCTCCTCGCTTGGCGCTCCATCGATACCGCCCCGCGCTCTGGCAGAAATGCTCGCGTTTCTGCGCCTGGAGCGGTTTGGCGAGATTGAACGCACTGGCGCCGGCCGTGGGGAACACATCCTTCGCCGACGCCTGTTCGCCGCCGCAGGTGGACGAGTAGTAAGTGCGGAGCAGCACCTTGCTCGCCGGTCCGCTGACCCCCTCGGTCATGACCACGCCCCGAGTCGCCCGGGTTGCCTCCACCGCGACCGTCAGGCTCGACAACCCGCCGTACATCTGATCGCTGGTGTTGCTCTCAACGTCAAAGTACTCGTACGCGCGCCGGGAACGTTCTCGCTCGTGCAGCGCATAGCTACGCGCCGCCACCGCCTGGCACTCGAACGCCTGTCGGGGCCACGTTGCGATGAGTTCGTGACTGATGACGCCCGGCACGTACGTTTCGATCGGCATCACGCCGATCACGTCGAGCACCCCGCCCTCATTCGACTTGGAATGCACGAGCGCGAAGCCCGGATGAGTCCCTCCGTCAACGACCAGCGCGTCCCCGGGCTTGTACCCGTCGCTCGAACGGCGCTCGGTTTCGCTCATTTCTCTGGGTAGCACCTCGACATCCGTGCCCGGCGCGAATTCTCGCTGCCGACCGGTCCCGTCCGTCATGACCATGCCGTTCGTGGTGCCGCGGAATGTCAGCGGACCGGTGACCGCTTCCGCCCGCACTACAGTCGTCGGGCGAATTACCATCCGGCTGGGACCCTCGATCCGGGTCTGCAAGGTGCTTTTCTTGATTCGCACCCGGATGTCAGGCTCTTCGCGGAACGACACGGGCCTCCCGGTCGGTTTGGCATCGAACGAGGAGCATCCCGCCAAGCCCACCGAGGCGAAAACAATCGAGGCGACAAGCCCGAGGCGGGAAACACACGCAATCCATTGGCGAGACATGCTTGGCAGGCTCCAGAAGAAACGGGCAGTTTCCGCGCGTTCGACGCGGCCTACTGGCGGCACGCGTGCGGCCATCGGTTACGATCTTCGCGCATGTACAGAATCGTTCCGTTGACTCGAAAAACTCGCAAAGTCGTTGTCGCATTCGGCGCTCTTGCGTCGGGCGCGTTGCTCACCGGCTGTGGGCCCGGGAGATTCATCCCCGAAAAGACGCAGGCCGCTTGGAACGGCCCCACCGTCTGGATCGAATCCAGCCCCCAATGGACTGTTGTCGTCGAGCCGCCGATCGGCGGTTGGATGGTTTCGCTGGATCAGATCATGGAGCAGCGCGGACGCACCGAGGTCTTTATCTCGATCTCGCCTCCAAACCCAAGCTTTGTCGTAACCCCGACCCCCGTGGAGCAGCGTATTTCAACGCCGATTCGAAACACCGTGCCCTTGTGGGTCTATGCACGGCAGCTTCATTGGCAGGGGGAACCGCCTTGGAAGCCGGCCAGCGGACCGTTTTCGTTCGCGGCAAAGAGCGACGATGCCCGGCCTCCCAAGCCGTTTGAAGAGGTGCCGGTCCAGCAAGAGTGATCCCCGACCACAGGAACACCGCATGGCGAACATACTTGTCGTCGGACCGCATCCGGATGATCAGGAACTGGGAATGGGGGGCACGATCGCCCGCCTCGCCGACCAGGGACACAGGGTCGCGATCCTCGATATCACCGACGGATGCCCGACCCCGGTCGGCGATCGAACAACAAGGTTGACAGAAGCCAAGGAGGCGCTCGCCGCGCTGCAACCCGGCCCGGACAAACCGGTCATTACCCGGCATCTGCTCGATCTTCCGAATCGGCGGGTGCAGCACTCGCTGGAAGCCCGTCATGCGGTGGCGGGACAAATCAGAGCACACCAGGCAACGATCGTCTTCTGTCCGCATCCGCTCGATGCGCACCCGGATCACATTGCGACCACGCGGATCGTGGAAGACGCCCGCTTTGACGCCAAATTGACGAAGCAGCCCATGCCCGGAGATCTCGACCGGCCGCCGATCTACCCCAAATGGTTGATTTACTACTACTGCACCCATCTGCGCCGCGTTCCGGACCCCACATTTGTCATGGATATCGCGGGCTACCAAGAAAAGCGTCGCGCCGCGATCCGCGCCTACCGCACCCAATTCGAGCTGAACCCGGCGGCAAGCGGGCTTCTCGAGCGGCTTGATGCCGGAGTGAGCTTTATGGGTTCGCGGATCGGAACCGCCGCGGCAGAACCCTTCTTCACGCACGAACCACTCGGGCTTCGAGGACTGGGAGATCTGGCGCTTTGATCGCATTTTGCCCGCAAGACTGTTGCGGCTGCATTGGGTCCGTGCTTTGATCTTGCTGTGAATCTCACGGCCGAGCTGCTGGCCCCGGACATTGCCGCTTTGATCAAAGAAGGAGCGTTCTCCGAAGTTCGCAGTGCGCTGCACGGACTTCCGCCCGTCGACGTCGCCGACATTCTGTCGAGTATCGAGCCGAGCGAAGCGGCACTCGGTTTCCGATTCATGCCACGCGATGCCGCGGCGGAAGCCTTCGCGTATCTCACGCCCGAGCTCCAGGAAACGCTGATCAACGAGCTCGGCGCCGAAGGATCCGTGCGCGTCATCGAGGGAATGAGCGCCGACGACCAGGCGCGATTGCTGGACGAACTGCCGGAATCCGTGGCGGAGCGCGTCGTCGCCAAACTCTCGCCCGAAACGCGCGCGACGACACAGGCGATTCTCGGATATCCCCCGCGCACGGTCGGTCGTCTGATGACGCCCGACTACCTGAAGATCAGGCCGGATTGGACTGTTTCGCAGGCGCTCGACTATGTGCGCAAACACGGACGGGACGCCGAGACGATCAACGTCGTGTACGTCGTCGACGATTCGGGCAAATTGATCGACGATCTTCGCCTGCGACAGATTTTCCTCGCCGATCCCGCCGCGAAAATCGAAGACCTGATGAACCGTAACTTTGTCACGTTGCGGGCCGATCAGCCGCAGGAAGAAGCCGTGCAGTTGATGGCGCGCTACGACCGTACGGCGCTGCCGGTGGTCGATAGCCGGGGCAATCTGATCGGCATCGTGACCGCTGACGACGTCGCCGACGTCGCCCAGCAGGAGTTCACCGAGGACATCCAGAAGGTCGGCGGCATGGCGGCGCTCGAAGAGAGCTTCGCTCAGGCGAGCGTGCGCTCGCTCGTCGCGAAGCGCGCGCCCTGGCTCGCGCTCCTGTTTCTCAGCGAGCTTCTCACGAGCAACACGCTCCGCTTCTTCGACGACGAGATCCAGAAGGTGGTCGTTCTATCCATCTTCGTACCCGCGATCATCTCTTCCGGCGGCAACTCGGGCTCACAGAGTTCGACGCTCGTCATCCGCGCGCTTGGCACCGGCGAAGTCACGGTCAAGGACTGGTGGAAAACCATCCGACGCGAATTCGTTGTTGCCATGGTGCTCGGTTTGATCATCGGCTCGCTTGGGTTTATCCGTGTCAGCCTTTGGGGACTGATGGGTTGGTGGGTTGAGGTCCGCAAGAATTCCCAGGGGATCGAAGTCACCGATCCGTCGGTGCAAGAACACTACATCCGGCTTGCCGCGGCGATCTCGACCAGCCTGTTCGGAGTCGTGCTTTGGGGTTCGATCATGGGCGCGCTGCTGCCTTTCGGTCTCAAAAAGATGAAACTCGATCCGGCGGGTTCCAGCACGCCTTTCGTCGCAACGCTCGTGGACGTCACCGGAATCATCATCTATTTCACCGCGGCGATCGTCATCCTGCGCGGCACGCTGCTCTAGCAAAGAAAGAGCCCGAGCATTCGCCCGGGCTCCATCGGAACAAGATTCTTGACCAAACGTCAGGCCGCAGCAGGCTGCGCACCGGCGAGACCGCGAACAGATGCCGCGCGACGCCTGAGGGCCGGCTGCGCGCTCTCGGTTGAAGCAAAGCTCTCGCCGAAGCGGAAGAGTCTGAAGCTGTTCGCCAAGACGAAGATGTCGCCGAGGAAGTGGTACAAACCCGCGAGCGGAAGACCGAATTCTCCCGCGCGGTTGAAGTTGCCCGTCGCGGCAAGCACGAGTCCAACGATCGCGATGAGCACCGACGCCGCGATGTTCTGCGCGATGATCGCTCGTGTGCGGCGGGAAAGTTCGATCAGGAACGGGATGCGCGAGAGGTCGTCGTTCATGAGCGCGACGCCCGCGGAATTCGCCGCGATGTCCGAACCCGAAAGACCCATCGCAACGCCGACATCCGCTTCCGCGAGCGAGGGACCGTCGTTGATGCCGTCGCCCACCATCAGCGTGCGATAGCCGAGCTTTTTGAGCCCGCGGATCTGCTCGTGCTTCTCTTCGGGCAGGCATTCCGCTTCGATCATGTCGACGCCGACCGCCTGGCCAACCCGTGTCGCGACGCTGAGCCGGTCGCCGGTGAACATCGCCACGTGCTTCACGCCGTTCTCGCGAAGGTTCTGAATCACCTGGCGGCAGTTCGACCGCACGGTATCTTCGAGGCCGACGGCACCGAGATACCGGCCGTCGCGCATCACGTGCACGCCGGTCATTCCCTCGATGCGCTTCTCCACCTCTTCGATCTCGCGCTGAACGCCCGCGTTTCCGTCGGAAATCCAGCTCGCGCGCCCGACGCGGATTTCACCGAGCGATGTCCGCGCGATCACGCCGCGCCCGTGGATTTCCTCGTAATTCTGCGTGCCGTCAACCTCGACGCGCGCGGCCCGCGCGGTTGTCAGAATCGATTGTGCCAGCGGGTGATTCGAATGTTGCTCGCCGTTCGCGGCTGCGCGGAGCAAGTCTGCCCCGTCCACACCGGCCGAGGGCGCCAACTTGGTCACCTGGAACTTGCCGGTCGTGATCGTGCCGGTCTTGTCGAGAATGACCGCCGTGATGTCGGCCGCCGCTTCGAGATAGTTCGGCTGCTTCACCATGATGCCGAGGCGCGCCGCCGCGGCAAAGGCCGCGAGCATCGCGCTCGGGCTCGAAAGCAAAATCGCTGACGGACACGCGACCACCAGCACCACCACCGCCGTCTTCATCGCGCTCTTCTGCAAGTTCAGGTCTTCAGACTGACTCATGAAGAACCACACGATGAACGCGACCGAAAGCACAACCGGCACAAAGAAGCCCGCAACCTGCTCGATGAGCAACTGGCGCGGCGTGCGGCTGCGTTCGGCCTGCCGGATCAACTGAGTCACCTTGCCGATCGTCGTCTCGGCGCCGATCTGCGTGACCTCGATATCGATGCCGCCGGTGAGGTTGCTCGTGCCGGCGTACACCTGATCGCCCGGCTGCACTTCCACCGGCGCTGCTTCGCCCGTCAACGAGGCCTGATTGATGGTCGATCGCCCCGTGACGACCTTTCCGTCCACCGGCAGGTTCTCGCCGGGACGAACCCGGACAAGATTGCCGACGCGAACCTGGCTCAGTGCCACGTCGCGCTCAGCGCCGTTGTCAACAAGCCGCGCAACGTCAGGAGTCAATTGCACGAGCTCGGCGATCGCACGCTGAGCACCGGTCGCGCTGCGCCGGACGAACTGACCGAAGATCACCAGAATGAAGGCGAGCCAGCCCGCCATCTCGTATTCACCGATAGCGATGGCCGCGATGATCGCGATCGCCGCGAGCGAAGAACTCGACAGGTGCACGGCCAGGACTTCTTTCCAGGCCGCCCAAAGCAAGGGCAAAGCCAAGAGCACCGCACCGATCATCGCCGGGATCTGCACGATCGCTGGCGAAACGCCGAGAGGAAGAACCCGGGCGGCGGTTGTCACGAAAACCAGAACTCCGCCGAAAAGCGAGAGTTTGATATACCGCTCGATCTCGATCTCATGATGCGAGCAGCAGATCAATTCTTCGCTGGTCTGGTCGTGCGTGTGATCGTGGGCGTGCGTGTGTGTGTGAGCTGCCATAGCGTTTTAGGTTGCTGAATCGGCGCCGAATGACTGCGGGACGATGATCGGCGGCTGGATGATTGGACGAAACCGGGTGGACTGGCAGAATGCCGGACCAGCCGGACGCACGGTCCGGCAGGCCAACAATACGACGCCCGCGTCCGAACGGTTCGAGCGCGGAACGGTATCAAAAACCGAACATCGATAAACGCGGATTCGAGCCCCGTGAAGAAAAGCCCTGACAACCCCGCATTGTCCTCGATCGCAATACTGGGATTGGGCCAGATGGGTTTGGTATGTGCCGGCGTTCTTTCGGCGGCGGAGCAGTTGCCAGCGGCTCCGGGTCTGATCCGGCGGCCCGCGAACGTGAGAATCTGGGGTCGGAATCCATCCGAAGGCGCGCAACTTGCGCAGACCCGCACCAGCCCCCGGCTTCACCACTTCAAATTGCCCGAACAGGTCAAAGTGTGCCTGACGCTCGAAGACGCACTCCGGGGCACGAACATCGTCGTCGTTGCGATCCCCGTGCAATTCATCCGCCCTGCGCTCGAACGTGCCGCGCCGCTCCTGCCCGACGATGCCGGGATCATCTCCGTTTCCAAGGGAATCGAAGAAGGCACGCTGCTTCGCCCGTCCGAGATCATCGCCGATGTGCTTCGAAAGACCGGAAGGGACAATCCGGATCGGAAACCAAGGCCGATCGGCTGTCTCTCCGGTCCGACCATCGCAGCGGAACTTGCGCTCTGTCTGCCCGCAGCGATGGTCGCCGCAAGCGACGACCCGGTGTTTGCATGCCAAATTCAATCCCTTTTTTCCGTTTCATGGCTGCGCGTGTACACCAGCAGCGACTTGCTGGGAATCGAGCTGGCGGGAGCCGTCAAGAACGTCATCGCGATCGCGGCAGGTGTGCTCGACGGGCTCAAGGCGGGCAACAACGCCAAGAGCGCCCTGCTCTCGCGAGGCATGGCCGAAATCGCCCGCCTCGGCGCCGCCATGGGCGCCTCAACGCAGACATTTGCCGGCATCGCCGGCATGGGCGACCTCGCCACGAGTTGCTTCAGCCCGGAAGGCAGGAACCGGTCATGCGGCGAAGCGATCGGCCGCGGAGCAAACGTCGAGAAGTATCTCGCCGAATCGCCCTTCGTCGTCGAAGGTGTCGCCACGACCCGTGCTGTTTTGCAGCTTGCCGCCAAATATCGGGTCGAAGTTCCGATAACTCGTGCGGTTCATGCGGTTCTGTTCGAGAAGGTCGATCCGCTGGCCGCTATCGGGTCGCTCATGTCCAGGGCTGCCCGTCCCGAGCGGGACGACGAGCCTCACCGTGACCTGTTTGTTTCCTAAGGGCTCTGCGACTCAGCAAATTACCGAAACGAGCCCCAAGCGAAGGTACTCCCTTGACAGCCACCCGGTTTCTCGGGAAACTGACCGAGTCCGGCGCGGGCCGGGGTTCGTGGGCGCGGCCGTTTCCAATCCAGTCCAGAGCGCGCTCAGGAGAGGGGCGGGGCACGAAGCACCGCCGATTCCAGTTTCTGCCTTCGCAATCTCCGGGAAGATTGCCGGGCGCTGCACATTGATCAATAGGAGATCGGCGATGTCTCGAGTTTTCAACGTTGCGTGCGCGACTTTCGCGCTTGTTGCTGGAAGTGCTTCTTCGCTCGCCGCCCTTCAGGGCATCGTCGATCGCGAGATCAAATGCCACGGCGAGCTGCTCGCCACCATCAATTTCGCCAAGCCGACGCTTTATTCGAACGGCGCAGTCGGCGGGATCACAGTCACAGGCAACGCCACCAAGACGGCCAACTTCGCCGGCGAGATGCGCTGGCTCCAGATGATCAAAACGAATCAACCAATCAACACCAACACTCCGGCGGGCACGCCCTACTTCGATCCGGGCGAACTCGACCCGAAAGGCAATGACTTTCCGTTCTATTGGAACGAGAATCTCAAGGGGCGCGACGGCAACAACTACCCCGGCCTGTGGGTGCAGAATCAGTTCTCGAACGGCGGCAACACGCTCGCCTTCTCTGATCAACCCAAACGCGAATGGACCGGCGCCGCCATCGACTGGACCGCCGAACTCAGCCTGGTTTGCTGGAACAAACTCACCAACGAGATCGGGGTTCTGTGGACGGGCAGCTACGGATTCACTATCACCGCCGGTGGTTTGCTGACGATCGACGGGATCAACGAGATCGCAGTCGGCGGCACTTATCTGACTCAGGCCGCGATCGATCAGCGCTTCGGTGACATTTACACCGTCAGCACCGATTGCGAACACTGCCTTGTTCCGGCTCCGGGTGCGGCGGGTGCTCTCGCCTTCGCCGGAATCCTGGCAACAGGCCGTCGCCGCCGAAATTGAGAGAACGAGAAGCGACCGGCCGATGACCGAAGTCGAACAGGGGCGATCGCGACCGGCGGTCGCCCCTTTCCGATTGCCGAGTGAATTCATATCCCGACACGTGTGCTTGCCCGCGAGACATTCGGATGAAAACATCTATCGCTCTGCTGCTCGTTTCTTTCTCGGTCGGCGTTGCCTGCCCGTCACCCGGCGCCGAAGACACAAAGGAAATCAAGAACAAAGAGATCAAGTGCGACGGAAAACTCCTCGCCACGATCAATCTCGCGTTCCCGATTCCCTATCGCGATGACGATCTCAAGGCCAAGGGCGTCTCCGTCAGCGGTGGCGCCGTCGCCACCAACATGCTCAAAGGCGAGCTTCAGTGGATCCAACTGATCAAGACAACCAAGCCGATCAACACCGACACGCCCGCGGGCACACCCTATTTCGACCCCGGCGAGACGGATCCAAAGGGCGTCGACTACCCGTTCTATTGGAACTACACGCTGAAAGCACGCGACGGAAACGAGTACCCGAATCTCTTCTACAAGACGCATCAAACCGACGGCGGGCTCGGCCTGCGGTTCGAAGACAAGCCCACGCGCGAGTACCTTCGCGGCGCCGTTGATTGGCTTGCGGAACTCTCGCTCGTGTGCTTCATCGCGCCCGGCAAGATCGGCGTGCTTTGGAGCGGCACCTACGGCTTCAACATCGACAAGGACGGAAACAACGTCGTCAACGGCTGGGATGAACTTGCCGGTCCGCAGTGGCTCACACAGGCCGCGCTCGACGCCCGGTACGGCAAAGGAAAATACTCGCTCAGTACCGACTGCACGGACTGCCTGGTGCCCGCGCCCACCTGCCTGGCAGTCGTCGGCTTCGGTGCGGTATTCGCCGCTCGCAGGCGGCGTGCCGCGGCCTAATGACAGTCGCGAACACCGGGAGGCCCCATGATTCTCTTGGGTCGAACGACTCTCGCGGTGTTCGCCCTCGCCACGCTTGCGGCGTGCGAAAAGCAGCAAGAGAAAACAACGACGCAGTTGTCGAAACAATCAGCTTCACCGGGCACGATCGCGCCGGACTCAACGATGCAGACCCCTTCCGCCATCATCGTCGCCTGGGTGGGCCCGAGCGATCGACCTTCGCCGCCGATCGTGCTGTGGACCGATGCCGCCGCACTCAAATCATCGTCGGACTGGCTCTCCAAGCGCGGCCTCGCGCCGATCGGTGTCACCTCGGTTGAATCCAAAGCCGACGCGCTGGCATGCGTCGGAAAATCAGTCCCCGCGCAATCCGCTGGCCGAAGCCTCGTGGAGGTCACGGCATGGCGCGACGGCTCGGCTCCGGCTCCGATCGTGATGGATGGACCGGCGGCAATCACTTTTCTTGATGCCGCGATTGGGTGTGTCAACGAGAACGCCGCGGGATACCTGAAATCAATCAAAACCCTGGTGAAGAATGCCGGCGGATAGTCCCCGAGCAACTCAACTGCAATCCGCCCACTCAAGCTCGACCAACGACTCCGCCCCGGACGTATCCGAAGAGTGTTTCGATCTCGGGTACCGCTGCAAGCCGCTGCTTTCGGGGCTGATCTTGCCCCGTGAATAGGGCTTGGGGCCGCGGCCGAAATCCGCTACGCTTCTTGGGTGCGAAATCTACCAGTACTCTTTGCGTGTGCCGCCTTTATCGCATCCCCCGTCTTCGCGTGGGACGCGTTCGGACATCGCGCGATTACCCGCGTCGGAATCGAACGATTCAAAGAGAAAGTCGCCGATTCCGATGCCGCCTGGATCGCGGAAACCGATTGGTCGATCAGGATCGCCGATCTTGCCACGATGCCCGATCGCTGGCGCAACATCAAGAATCCCTTCCTCGCTCACATCAACAACCCGGATCACTACCTTGATGTCGAGGATCTGACCGATCTGGGTCTGACGCTTCAAACGATCGAGCCTCTGCGTCACGAATTCGCGGTGCAGCTTCGCCTGGCCCGCGAGGCGCACCCCGGCGCGGGACGCCAGCCGAATCCCAGATTCGATGCTGCAAAGACCGACGCCTACCCCGGCTTTCTCCCGCAGGCAATCTGCGAGAACTACGCGAAGCTCCAATCAAACTTCAAGACTCTGCGAACGCTCGAGAAAATCAACGACCCGGCGCGCCACAACGAGATCGAAGCGGTGCGCATGGCGATCGCGGTTTCGATGGGCGCGCTGAGCCACTTTGTCGGCGACTGCGCCCAGCCGCTCCACACCACCCGCCATCACCACGGCTGGGTCGGCGACAATCCGAATGCCTACACGACAAAGAAAGAAATCCACGCTCAGATCGACGCCGACACGCTCACCAAGCACAAACTGAATGAAGCCTCGATCCGCGCCGAACTCAAAGCGTCGCCGCCCAAAATCAACACGCCCGACCCGGTGAATCCGTGGCCCGCCGTGATCCTGCAGATCGAGCGCTCACACGCGCAGGTCGAGCCGCTTTACAAGCTCGAACAAAACGGAGATCTGTGGCGTGCGCCGGGCGCGGAGTTCATCACCGATCGGCTCGCCGACGGCGCATCTTTCCTCGCCGAACTCTACGTCGCCGCTTGGCAATCCGCGGCACCCAGCGACGACGACGTGGCGATTTTCATCAAGTACGACGGCTTTGTCGCCCCGAGTCCGATCACCGAACCGGCGACCCGGTAGGCGCCGGTAAACTCCCCCGATGCTCACGATCACAACGATTGAAGCGGTGGCCCGCATCGGTGCCGCACTCGGCCTCGGCGCTGTCATCGGATTGGAACGCCAGTTCGGCAAGCATCCCGCGGGTTTTCGCACGATGACGCTTATTTCAATCGGGTCCGCCGCGTTCACGCTGCTCGTCATCGAAGTGGGCGCGGGAGCGAGCGGGATGCGCAGCGATTCCGCGGCACAGGCGACGAGCCGCGTCCTGCAAGGCCTGACGACTGGGATCGGCTTTCTCGGCGCCGGAACAATCGTGCGCGCCGACAAGGGAGTTCACGGCCTCACGACCGCCGCCGCGGTATGGTGCGTCGCCGCGATCGGGGCTGCCTGCGGTCTTGGCGAGATTCTTCTCGCGTCCATCGTGACCGGCGCCGCGCTCATCGCGCTGGTGGTTATGAAATTGCTCGAACGCCCGCTGCACTTGATCGGCCCGGCGAACAAGGACTCGGACGCACCGCATATGACCGGCGCGAGCGCACCGGGATCCGGAATTGGCAATCGGGCTTAGAACGGAACGCCGCCCACCGAATCGTCGCCTTCGTCCGCAGCGACTTCGGCCTCTCGCTCCGGACCGCCGCCGTCGCGATGGCTCTCGATCGGCCCCGTCTTTCGCCCCGGAGCAAAGGCCGAGCGCGGCGCGGCCTCGACAAATCCTGCCGCGGCAGAAACCGATTCGTATCCACCGGATGGCGGACCGGAATCAAAGCCACCTGCGAATTCCGGTGGTGGCTGCACGCCGGCGCCCGCGTAGTTGCGGAACCGCGTCGTCGTCGAATCCCACGTCAGACGCACGACGCCGGTCGGTCCGTTACGTTGCTTCGCGATGATCAGCTCGGCGACGCCCACCTTGTCCGGATTGTCGAGCGCCCAATCCGGATTCTGCGTGTGGTAATAGTCCTCGCGGTGCAGCAGGATCACGACGTCGGCGTCCTGTTCGATCGAACCCGATTCGCGCAGGTCGCTCATGCGGGGCTTGTTGCCCTCACGCTGCTCGCTGGCGCGGTTCAACTGCGACAGACAAATCACCGGTACGTTCAATTCGCGCGCGAGCGCCTTGATATTCCGGCTGATCGCCGAGACCTCCACCTGGCGGCTCTCTCGTGCAGCGCCCGGCGACGTGAGCAACTGCAAGTAGTCGATCATGATCGCCTTCACGCCGTGCTGCGCCACCAATCGCCGGGCACGCGCACGCAGCGCGAGCACCGTCATGTTCGGCGTATCGTCGACATAGAGCGGCGCCTTCGCCAGTTCATCACAAGCCGACAGCAGCTTGCGATACTCGCGATCGTTCAATTTGTGGCCACCGCGAAGATTCTGAGAAGGGATTCCGGAGCGCGCCGAGATCAATCGCTGCGTCACCGCGCTCTTCGACATTTCAAGACTGAACAAGGCGACCGGATTCGGGGCCGCCGAATACCCGCCCGATGAAACCCCGACGGCCATCTGCTCCGCGATGTTGAGCGCGAGCGCCGTTTTGCCCATGCTGGGACGCGCCGCGACGATGACCATTTCGCCGGGCTGCATCCCGCGCAGGAGATCATCGAGATCGATGTAACCGGTCGGCACGCCGCTGATGCCCTTGCCTTCCTGGCTCTCGATCCGATCGATTTCAAGCTGGAGCAAGTCCTTCAGCAACTGCGGATCCGCGAGCTGCTGCTGCTGCGCGATCTCGAAAACCGCCATCTCGGCCTTGTCGAGCACCTCTCGCGCGCCGTCCGGCCCGAGTTCGCCGGTGTGATACGCGTCGTACAAAATCGTCCCGGCGGCATCGATCAATTTCCGCAGCTTGGCCTTTTCCGCGACGATCCGGGCGTAGTGCGGCGCATTCACCGCGCTCGGAACGCTCTCGGCGAGCTTCACCAGATAGTCCGCGCCGCCGACGTTCTCGAGCTGGCCCTTGTCCTTGATCGATTCGACAATCTGAACGAGGTCACCGGAGTTGAACCGGTCGTACACCTCGACGATCGAGCGAAAAATCGTCGCGTGCGCCTCGGCGTAAAACTCCTCGGGCTTCCGCACCACCGCGAGCACATCGCTCAGCATCCGCGGGTCGAGAAGCACCGAACCGAGCAGGCTCATTTCCGCTTCGAGAGAGTGCGGAGGAAGGCGATCGAACAGCTTTTCCGTTGAGACCGGGGGCCGGCGCTCCCGCCACGGCTTGCCGCCGCCCCCCACACTCCCCCCGCCGCCTTCTTGTCCCTCGAAGCTGCTCATCGCCAGCACCGTAGCCCGCCATTCCGACGACTTGTACCAAGCGACAATCAATCCCCAGCAGTGTGCATAATTCGTCCCCCGTCCGCCCGCCGCTAGAGTTGGGAAATGTCAGAGCCCATCGATATCGCGGCGATTTTTTCTCCCCATAACACCCTGCCCGATAGTCTGCCGGCAGACCCCTGGCCGCTTTTTCGTGCCTGGTTCGACGATGCCGTCGCCAACAAGGTCACACCGAATCCAAACGCCTTTACGCTCGCGTGCCTCGACGAAGGCGGGGCGCTCACCGCCCGCATCGTGCTCTGCAAGAAAATCCTCGATCAGGGCGCGATCGTTTTTCATACGAATTACAACAGCCGCAAGGGCCGGGGCTTGACCAAGCACCCGCGGGCCGCGGCGGTCTTTCACTGGGACGCGCTGGAAAAACAGGTCCGCATCGAAGGACCGGTGGTGAAGAGTCCTGCGGAAGAGAGCGACGCGTATTTCAAGACCCGCGGCTGGGAAAACCGTCTCGGTGCATGGGCGAGCGATCAAAGCCAGCCGATCGCCTCGCGCGAAGAACTCTTGTTTCAGATCGCTGGTGTCATGGAAAAGCTTGGGATTTCCATCAAAGACATCATGGACAAGGGCGATGCAGTCGAGATCCCACGCCCTCCTCACTGGGGCGGATGGCGGCTCTGGGCGGAACGCGTCGAATTGTGGCTAGGCGGACCCGGAAGAGTGCATGATCGTGCGGAATGGACTCGCACGATCGAGCCCTCGGACATTCCCGCGGAATTCCGCTGCGGCAAGTGGAAATCAACTCGCTTGCAACCCTGACGCGGGGCGTTAGCGCGACACCGAAAGGTCCACGAGTTTTCGCTGGCGGATGTGCTCGCTCCCCAGTTGACCGCAAGCGCCCATCAGGTCGCGCCCCTTGGTGCGCCGGCGCTTGGCGTACACACCGAGTTCGATCAATCGCGCGAGGAACCGATCAACGTTCTCTTCCGTCGGAGCCGGCCACGGAGAAACGCGGCGCGGGTTGTACGGAATGAGATTGAGCAGCGTGCGCGGCGTGCTCGCGTTCTTCCGCGCGCGATAGTCGCTGTTAATCGGCGCCAGAAACTTGGCGATCCGCGTCGCATCGTCGTCGCTGTCGTTCACCCCGGGGATCAGCACGTATTCAACGCACAGCTTGCCGCCGCCATAGACCGGGAAGCCGATCAGCGCTTTCTGAAGTTCCGAAAGATTCCAGCGCCGGTTGATCGGCATGATTTCCGAGCGAATGTCGTCCGACGCGGCGTTGAGCGATATCGCGAGGTTTAGCCGGTGCCAGCCGTCCTTGCGAATGTGATCGGCCAGGCGCGCGATGCCGTCGACGCGACCGACTGTCGAGATCGTGATCTTGGAAATCGGAATCGACGGCCCACGATGATCGCGCAGCACGTCGATCGCTCCCAGCACGTTGTCGAGATTGTCCATGGGCTCTCCCATGCCCATGAACACGATGTTGCGCACCGGTCCTTCCAGACCCTGAGGAGTGACGACCGGTTCGGGGATGTCCGCGTGCTTCAACAAATGCGTCGCGGCGTACCACTGCTGCACGATCTCCGCGACCGAAAGCGACCGGATAAGCCCCATCTGTGCCGTCTCACAGAATGTGCAACCCATCGCGCACCCGACCTGAGAAGAAACACAAAGCGTGTAGGTGCGCACACGCCGCTTGCCGATCATCGGAATGAGCACGCTCTCCGTCCGCAACATCTCGACTTGCCCCGCGAGCTTCGACTCCGAAGCGGGCACTTCCTGCGTGAACTTGAAGATTCTGCCTTCCGCCCCTTCGTCGATCACGACGCTCGCGATCCGCGCAACCTCGCCACCGGCCGCCTCGCCCCGCCAGAAGAACGATCGATACTGCTCCAGTGCGCCCGGACGCGCCGTGCCGTGTTCCTTTGCACGCAACACGAACGACTCGGCGGCGTGGCCGAGCGGACAGGGCCTTGATTTCTCGGAAGTATCAGACACGACGAAGTTTATCGCTCTTCTTCGTGCCGGAGGATGAGCGTCAAGAACGGTCGCGACTGTCCGCCCGATTCGGCGTGCACGCACGTCGATCCGCGGATTCGACAAGCCCCGCGTGGCGGCACGGAGCGGGCGTGATCTCCGCACGGTGATGCCGGATCCGGTCGCCGCCGAGCGCGATCTCTCTGTGCAGCACCTCGCGATAGTGTCTCAGCCGCACCTCCGGATCATTCAGCGTTTCGCCAAAGGTCCGATTCGGATCGTTGTAAATGAGATCCACGGGCAATTCGCGCACCCGCAGACCGTGTGCCGCGGCTCGCGCCCAAAGCTGCATCGGGAATGCATAGCCGTCTTCGGACAGCTCGAGTCGCGACATCGCCGAAACCCGGTGGGCCTTGAAGCCGCAGAACGAATCGGTCAAGGTCATTCCGAGACGCCGCGAAAGAAGCTTGTTGATTTCTTCGGTCATCAGACGGTTGATGCGTCGGCGATCGCCGGGCGCCATCGCCAGCGCTTCGGGAGTTGATTCCCGCAGATATCGGCTGCCGCTCACGATGTCCGCGTCGTTCCGTTCGATCGCGTCGAAGAACTCGGGCAATCGCTCGGGCTCGTGCTGCTCGTCTGAGTCCATGGTGATGACCCAGTCGTACCGCTCGGAGGCCGCAAACCGAAACGCATCGATGAGCGAACGACCGTACCCGCGGTTCACACAGTGCCGGATAACGTCCACCGGCAGCGACGCCAGCAGCGACGCCGAGTCGTCGGTTGAGCCGTCATCGACGACGAGAACGTTCCCCGCGTGCTCGAGCACGCGATCAAGCACGGCCCGTATATGCCTGGATTCGTTGTAGACCGGAATCGCGACCAGTGTCCGCAAAATATCACCTCCCAGTCACTTCCAAGCCGCCACGCTTCCCAGCTCTGCCGCACCGGCCCGGATCGGCATCAACCATTCGATGATCACCTCGCCGCAACGGATACATGCGCCGGAATCGGGAGGTTCCTTTGTACGCCGGAACAGAGGCAGATAACTCCGCAAAAAGAAAAACCGGCCGCCCGTGCAGGGCGGCCGGTGAGACAACTCGTTCGGACCGCGCGAGAGTCTTCACCCTCGCGGCTTGATCAGAGCAGTATCAGCTCAGAAGAGGAGCTGGAACTGAGCCCGGATCGCGACTTCGCCGGCCTTCGGGCCACCGAGGACGCCGGCGTTCGTGTCAGGAGCAGCAACGGTGCTGCCCGGAACGAACTGGCCCGTGCCCGCGTTACCCTGGAAGTTGATCGCCTGCAGGTTCTGGCTCTTGTTCAGACCGATGACGACATCGGCGCTGATCTTGGCCGTCTGCGATTCGGGGAAGAGGTAGTAGTTCACGCCGAAGTCAATGAAGTTCCACGTGCGCGGGCTCACTGTGCCGCCGCCCTGGGCTGCGCCCAGCGAGTTGTTGGCGTAGAGGCCGTCGTAACGACCGAAGATTTCGATCTGCTGCGTGGCGAACCAGCCACCCTGGATCTGCCAGCCGTAGCTGTTCAGATTCGCGCCCGCGCCCGCGATGGTGTTGAGCGTGCGAGCATGGCTGCCGATGAACGCGCCGTACAAGTTCCAGCCGTTGCCCTTCACCTGGCCGTCGATCGTCCAGAGGAGGTAGTTGGCCTGGTTCAGGTTGACCTGAGCGTCACCCGGGGTGCCGGTCTTGCCGCCCTGCTGCCAGTTGATCGCACCGCCGAGGAACGCGGCGAACTGGCTGTTCTGCCAGCTGCTGAACTGGTTCCACTGGTTCCAGTCGCCGGCGAACTTGCCGTCGATGCGGAGCGTCACGGCGTAGTCCGACTCGTTGGGGTTGTTGTAGTCCGTGTTCGCCGAGCGCCAGCCGTCGCTGAACGCACCGAGGACGCGGAACGAGTCGGCGGTGTAGCCGACCTGGATGCCCTGGCTGCGCTGCTGACGGTACACGTTCGTCACGAACGAGCGATCGATCGACTGCTGGTAGCCGTCACCGATGAGGTCTTCGGTGAGGATGGGCAGCTTGAACTGACCGAAGCGCACGTCCCAGTTGTTGTCGAACGCGTACTTGATGTAGGCGTCTTCGAGCTGGAAGTTGCCGTTGTTCGAGTTCTGGAGGTAGTCGCCCGCCGGATTCGGGTTATTGAATGTTGTGTTGCTCGAGGCCGAAGAGAAATTGCCTTGGATGTAGTACGTCAGTTCGGGCGAACCGGCCATACCGGCGAAGTAGATCTGCGTGCGGGGCAGGCTGAAGCCGATCGTGGCCTTGTCCTGACCGGTCACGCCGCCGCCCGAAGCCGGAGTCGGCGTCGGGAGGTTCGTGTCGGTGGTGTTGCCGCTGCGGAAGTCAGCGGTGTAGCGGAACTGGATCAGTCCGCCGATCCGCATGCTGAAGTTGCCCGAACCATCGGTGATGGTCAGGCCCTGGCTCGCCTTGCCGGCGGCGAGGCTCGTGCGACCCGCGGCGTCCGCCGTGAGCTCGGCGTTGTACGCGCGGCTCGTGTCGGACGACTCTGCGCCCATCGCTGTGCCCGCAAGGCCCAGCGCCGCGCCAGCGATAAAGAACATCTTGCTCGTGTGACCCATCTCGTAAGACTCCTTGTTCCCGGACGAGCCGTCTCAAAGCTCGCCCATCTTTCAAGTCCGAACGAAAGAGAGGCCCCAAGGCCAGTCTTCCGGACCACGCAATCCTGAGTCGCGGAACGACCACAACTCTTCCGATCGTCGAATCGCCTCCAGGCTTCGAGCCGCTCCGCGGCTCTCTTCGACGATCAGTCCCCACCTCCAACGCACTTCGAATCGTGGGACATACTCCCGGAATCCGAGCCGGGTGGGACTTGAACAGTACCACCCGTATATTAGCAAGTCCAAACTCTCTTCGACTTTTTCGGTCGTATGCCCCCCCTGACCAATTGTTTTCGCACCTCCGTTTTTGACTTCTGCTCAATCTTGATGCCAAACAAAATCCTTTAATCGGCAGGATCGGCATTCTTCGCGCAGTCTCAATACTCCTTTCCAGCCATCTCGGTCCCTCCTGCGTTACGCTGCTCCGGCCTTTATTCCGCGTTCGCAAATTGTTGGGATCACCGAAATGTCCGATCGACCACACATTCTGATCGTTGAAGACGAACGCGATCTCAGCGATTTGCTGGTGTACAACCTCAAGCGGGCCGGTTATTCGACCGCGACCGCGGCAGCGGGAAGGTCGGCGCTCGATGCCGTCAGCAAGCACGCACCGGATCTCATCCTCTTAGATGTCATGATTCCGGAATTGCCCGGGACCGAAGTCGCAGCGCGCCTTCGCGCCGAGCCAGCTTCGGCCTCCATCCCCATCATCATGCTCACCGCAAAGGGGGAAGAAACCGACCAGGTCGTCGGCCTCAAGCTCGGCGCCGACGACTACGTCACCAAGCCTTTCTCAATGAAAGTACTCCTCGCCCGAATCGAGGCGTTGCTCCGGCGCAGCGGCAGACTCTCGGGCGAACGCGGGATCATGAGGCTCGGTCCCATCGAGATCAACACCGATACACACCAAGCCGCCCTGCACGATCTCCCGATCAAACTCACGCTCACGGAATTCCGGATTCTGGCCTCGTTGGTCCAGGCGAGTGGACGCGTCCTCTCGCGCAACGCGCTCATGACACGCGCGATGGGGCCGGGAGTGACCGTCACTGAACGCACGATCGACGTGCACGTGACCAGCATCCGAAAGAAACTCGGTGATTCCGCGCACATCGTCAAGACCGTGCGGGGAGTCGGGTATCGCTGCTCTCTCGCGGTCGAAGATGATGCGCCATCCGATCTGGATGCCGCGGCTTCCTGACCCGGACGCTCTCCTTCTTCTTTCTACGATTCAAGATGCCACCGCGCCGCCCAAGCCCGGGCTCACTTCGAGATGTCGCCATCCTGTGCGCGGGCGCCGCGGCAACCGGCATCACGGCGTACTCCGGTTTTTCGAGTACCCTCTCGCTCACACTCGGAATCGCGACGGTCGCCTGGACGACCCGGGCGATTCTGGCACGAAGATCTGAAACGGATTGGGCCGGCCCGCCTGCGACGCTTCCTGTGCGGCGCGGCCGAGGAATCAGTCCGCCATCCGGCGCGAACCCGCCGCGCGACTCCGCCGCCCAAGCGGGCGCCGACCTGCACGCTGCCGCAAACGCCAGTGACGATCTGCTGCTGCTCGTTTCCGCAGATGCAACGGTGCTTTCCGCGAATACCGCCGCGAGCGAATTCTTCGGCACGGGAGGAGTCGGCCTCATCGGGCGCTCGATCGAAGACTTGCTCCCGCAGACCGAGATCATCGAACTCTTCGAGTCGGCCCGCACCGAGCAGCGTCGCGAGACAGAAATTGCCATAACCGGTCGTGATGCCCGGCGCGTGTTTCGCGTAATTGGGGCGCCGCTGGCTCAGGAGCCGCGGGACCGGCCCCGATCGATTCTGCTTTCGTTCCGGGATATCACAGAATTCCAATCGGCGCTCCGGCTCGGCGGGGAATTTGTCGCGAGCGTGAGCCACGAACTCCGCACGCCTCTGGCATCGATCAAAGCAGCGCTCGAGACACTGGAGCAGTCGGTCCACGACGATCCGGAAATGACGGACAAGCTCCTCGCGATGATCGACACCAACGTCAACCGATTGGAAGCACTGACGGCGGATGTGCTGCGTCTCTCGCAGCTCGAGTCTTCGGGACAAGCGCCAGAGTTTGCGGAAGTCGAAGTGCGGCCGGCCGTGGATTCGATCGGCGTACTTCTCGACCCGCTGCTGAACGAGCGCCGCCTCAGTCTGGAACTCGACCTCGCTCCGGAGCTCGCCTGCATCCGCACCGACCCGCGGCTGTTCGAGCTGATTCTCAAGAATCTGCTCGAGAACGCCGGCAAGTTTGCGTTTGAGAGCACCAGGATCCGAATTGTTGCGCGCACGGGAGATACGCCCGATTCAACCGAATGGCGCATCATCGACCGCGGAGTCGGCATTCCAATTCATCATCAGGCACGAGTCTTCGATCGTTTCTATCAAGTCGATGCCGCGCGAACGGGCACGTCCAAGCGTCGAGGAACCGGGCTGGGTCTGGCGATCGTGCAGAACGCCGTGCGTGCGCTCGGCGGCTCCATCCGCGTCGAATCGGTCTGGCAGCAGGGCACCACCATGATCGTTGAATTGCCGAACAGCCGGGTGCTTAGTTCCCCCAGCCCCCCCAACTCGAAGGAAGCGGTTTCGTCGTGAACGGCCCGACGAGATCCCCCAGCCTGAATCGGATGTCATCGATCAATTCGCGCTCACGACGCGAATCGCCGAATCTTCCCACTTTGACCTCCAGTGTCATCGCGATCGGGCCTTCCTGACTCAGGCGAATCGAAGGATCCGGTGGGCTACTGCGCGTGACGGTGATGGTGACCGGCTCGCTCGAAACGGTCAGAAGATCGAATTCGAGCGTCGTCGGATTTGGTTGCGACTCGGTCAAGACTGTCATTTCTCTGTGCTGCGATGCCGCCAGCACGGAGGCGTTGACATCATCCCAGTCTCCTGTCGCGACCGAAGTTGTTCCTGAAATTGTGAAGAAGCCCTTGCTGCCGCCGGATGTCGAACAACCAACCAGGCACGCCCCCTGAAAAGCAGAAAATAGTCCGATAACGAAAAAAGAACTTGCGGCGATTGGACTGATACGCGGCACGACTTGCTCCGATGCTGATGGTGTGATGAACCCGGATTCACCGGGAAGGGCCTTCCACGCCCCTTAGACTTTATCAAGCAGCCTACCACCGTCCGGGTCTTCTCGATCGGATGCACCCCGTTTTCCCGATCCCTCGACGGGTTGCCATCGGAATGGATCGCCTTGCCGCAGTCCGACCGCATTGAAATCGCAGTTCGCGTACCCACCGGCGCTCGACGCGTCAGCGTGGTGGGATCGTCGGAACGGAACCTCAAGATGCTCCGAGAAGCGCTCGGAGTAAGCATCACGTCGCGCGACTCGACGGTGTACGTTCGAGGAGATCGATCACCTGTTTCGATCGCCCGCCGCGTGCTGGAAAAGCTCGGGGAAATGAACGGCGAGAGTTCCGCCCTCAGCCGCCAGGAAGTTCTCAACCTGATTTCGGATGAAACGGTCGCAGAGGACCGCCGGGCCAAGTCCGGCTCGAACGGCACGCTCGACGACCCGACAGTCGCGGGACCCTCGCTCGAAGAGTGGGACGGACGGCTGGCCGTGTTCTCGGCGGGCCGACCCGTCAGACCAAAGACCTCCAACCAGCAGGCTTACGTCGAGGCAATCCGCGATCACGATCTGGTGTTCTGCGTGGGGCCGGCGGGAACGGGCAAGACATACCTGGCTGTGGCCGCCGCGGTCCATCTGCTCAAGACAGATCGCTGCCGCAAATTGATTCTGGTGCGCCCCGCCGTCGAGGCCGGCGAAAAACTCGGCTATTTGCCGGGGGATCTTCAGGCGAAGGTCAATCCCTACCTGCGTCCGCTGCTCGACGCGCTTCACGACATGATGGACTTCGGCACGATCCAGCGATTCATGGCGAGCGATGTCATCGAAGTCGTTCCCCTGGCATACATGCGCGGACGCACGCTGAACAACGCCGTGATCATTCTGGACGAGGCGCAGAACACGACCAAGGGACAAATGAAGATGTTCCTGACCCGGCTCGGCCATGGAAGCAAGATGATCGTGACCGGGGACACGACGCAGATCGACCTGCCCGATCCGCGCGAGAGCGGCCTGATCGATGCCGCACGGCGACTGTCGCGAACGCCGGGAATCGGGTTTTCGCAACTCACGAAGCTGGACGTCGTGCGCCATCCGATCGTTCAAAGGATCATCGAGGCGTACGGCGACGACGCCGCGGGTTCCGCGGCGCACCTGAACGGAGAGAAAGCCTGATGCCGCAGGATTCGGGAAAGCCGTCTTCCCGCGCCGAATTGATCCGGCAGCGCCACCGCGCCTCGTCGCGGCTGCTGGATTCCATCGGATCCGCGCTGTCTCCGCTGTTTGCGACGCCCCGCATCACCAACGCGATCCTCGTCGCGCTGTGCTTCGTGCTCGTTGCGACGGCGCTCGCGGTCTGGGCGCGCCGGCAGCCGATGGTCGCGGTCAACAGGGTGATGAACGACACGCGTCTCGTCCGCGTGCCGCTCGCGATCGAGGACCTCGAAGCGACCAAGACCGCGCGCGAAGCGGCGCGCCAGCGCACACCACGCATATTTGCGGCAGACATGGCGGCGCTGCAGGAACTCAAGAGCTCGCTGGAAAATCTGCCTCGCACGCTCGCGCGGGTGCAATCGCTCGATCAGGTCGAACCCGGGATCCGAGAGCAGTTCGCATTGACCGCGGATTCGCTCGCCGCGGTGAAGAGCGAGGCGGTCAACGGCGAGCCATCCGCCCAGTGGGTCGCGATGGTCGGCGAGCTGATGAAGGGTCTTCGCGGCATGCCCATTCTGGATGCGGGCACCTGGCAGCGCGCAACCCAGGAAGGGCTGCACACGCAGATCACGCTGACGTTTGAGGAGCCCACCTCGAAGAAAACGGCGATTGTCGAAGGCGTATCCCGACGCGAAGTCATGAACCTGGGCGACCCCGTTCACCTTCGCCAGACCGTCAACTCACTCGCGCGGGAAGCCGGTTTTTCCGCCGCCGTGCGCCCGGTCATCGTCGAGCGCATCGCCCAGCTGACAAAGCCGACCTTCCGCCTCGACGGCAACGCGACGGCGCTCGCGCAGGACGCCGCGGCGAACGCGGTCAAGCCGGTTATCGCAGAAAGCCCGGTCGGCCAGGTGATCTTCCGGCGGGGCGACACGCTCAAGGAGTCGGAACTCAGCCTGTTCCAAGCCGAGATGGTCGCGTTCGAGCGCGACGCCGAGAAATGGCGGGTCTGGCTGCGCGACGGCGCCATCGCCACCATCGTCACGGCGATCACGCTCGCGATGATCGCGTACACCGCGCTCTTTGCTCAGCGCATCCGCAGGAGCAGCGGCCGGATCATCGGTGTGTGCGCGCTGCTCGCATCCGCGCTCGCGATCGCCGTCATCGGCACGGCCCTCAAGCCCGAACTCGCCCCGACGCTTTCGGTTCTGCCGACGCTCATGGTGGCGATCGTGCTCTGTATCGCCTACGACCAGCGCGTCGCGCTCGCGTTCGGCGTGCTGCAGGGGCTGCTCGTTTGCCTCGCCCTCAACCAGAGCGCGGGCTCCTACGCCGTGATCCTGCTCGGCG
This sequence comes from Phycisphaeraceae bacterium, assembly GCA_019636555.1. Lineage (NCBI taxonomy): Bacteria > Pseudomonadati > Planctomycetota > Phycisphaerae > Phycisphaerales > Phycisphaeraceae > Phycisphaeraceae bacterium. The sequence goes on from JAHBXH010000001.1 coordinate 3,541,773, forward strand.
TCTGCTGCGCCGTCTTCATGCTGAAGGACCTGCGCGATCGCGCCACCGTCATCCGCATGTCGCTCGTCACGGGGCTGGCCGTCGGCCTCGCGACCGCGCTGGTCGGGTTCATCGAGCGTCCGCTCGGCACCGCGGCGATCTGGCAGGTCACCTGGGACTCGATCACGGCCGGCATGGCCACGGTCGCGCTCGGTGGCTCGCTCCTCTTCTTCCTTCCGACAATCGAGCGCCTGTTCGATATCACGACAGGCATGACCCTCATCGAACTCCGCGACCCCAAGCAGCCCCTGCTGCGCGATATGCAGATGCGCGCCCCCGGCACCTACAACCACAGCCTCGCGGTCGCCAACATCGCCGAATCCGCCGCCGACGCGATCGGCGCCAACGGGCTCCTCGCCTATGTCGGCGCTCTCTACCACGACATCGGGAAGATGAACAAGCCCGAGTACTTCGTCGAGAATCAGGGAGGCGGACCCAACAAGCACGACAAGCTCACCCCGGCGATGAGCCTGCTCGTCGTCGTCGGTCACGTGAAAGACGGCATGGAAATGGCGCGCGCCTTCGGCATCCCCCGCTCCATCCAGCATTTCATCGAGAGCCATCACGGAACCACACTCGTCGAATTCTTCTATCACCGCGCCCGCAAGCGCGCGCTCGAACAGGCCAATCGCGAAGGGCTCGATGAACAGGACGTGCACGTCCCCGACGAGATCGAATACCGTTACCCGGGCCCCAAACCTCAGACGCGCGAGGCCGCGATCCTCATGATCTGCGACGCCGTCGAGAGCGCCGCACGCGCCCTCTCCGATCCCACCCCCGCCCGCCTCGAAGCACTCGTCCAGACCATCGTCAACAAGCGTCTGCTCGACGGACAGTTCGAAGATTGCGAGATCACACTCCGCGATCTCTCGCGCATCGCCGAGAGCGTCGCGCGCACCCTGTCCGGGATCCATCACACCCGGATCGATTACCCCGAGCCCGCGGCGGTCGAACCCAAGACCGGCACCGCCAAAGCAGTCTGATCACGCGCGTTCATCGCGTTCTCAAAACTTCCAGCCGAGCATCACAAAGTAGTCGATGTCGTTGCGCCGGCTGCCCGGACCGGGGTTCGAGTCGTACCGATCTTCGAACCCCGCGTGCAGGTTCAACCCCAATTCCGGATCAACGAGGATCTTCAGGCCCGCGCTCGAGTTGATGCGGTACTGGCTGAGCTCCGACATGTCCGGCAGATACGTCACGTGCGCATACACCGACGTGCGCTCCGAGAGCTTGTGCTCGAGATCAATCCCCAGGACTCCTTCCGGAGTCCAGCTCTCGTCGGCGCCGCCCCACCGCTTGCTCGCGCCCGCACCGACTCGACCGATCAGCCTTGTCTTCTCGTCCTCGATGAACGCGTATCCGAGACCGGTACCCAAAGTCAGCCGGTGACGCCAATCCTGAAAATCGTCGTACTCATAGAGCGCCGTCGCGAACCACCGCCACCGCGAGGTCTCGGAGAATCGCTGATCATGATTGATCCCCGCGACAAAGCGGTTCGCCGTCACGTCGCCGCCTTCGGCAGAATGTCGATACGTCAGGTTGAGCTCGGTCGATGCCAGCCCGATCTTGCGCGCAAGATCGAACGCGGCACGCATGTTGAAGTTCTCGGTGTTGCCGTCCGAGCCGCTTAGTCCGAGCTCAACCGCGCCGCTCCAGCCCTCGGGCAGACCCAGAAAATTCTTCTTCGATTTCGGCGCAGCCGCCGCTCCCTCGCCCGTATCTGCGACCGCGGCATCTTCCGCCTGCTGCGTCGAAATCTGCTGCGCTTCGGCCTTCGGCTCCGTCGCCGGCGATGCGGGCGCCTGCTGCTCCGCGGGAGGAGGTGACGCCGGCTTGTCCTGGGCAGCGACTCGGGGCACGCCCGCCATCAGGGTGCCGACGAAAACAAGGAAAAAGATCACCTTTCTCATGCAAACCTCCAGAATGGGTGGCGGGCGGCATGTCCTTGCCGCACCGGCGAACGGAGCAAAAACGTCTGAGCGTCCGCGGGCAGCCTCGACTGTGAAGCGGAGCGCTCAGACGGCGCCCGGTTCGCCGTAATGTTCGGAGAGTACGCGCCGCCAATCATTGAGATTGGTGACACGCACAACTTTCTGTTTCACGCGCTCACGATCGGGATGATGCGCACTGAACCGCACCCCGAACTTTCTCATCAGCCGCGCTGCATGCTTCTCGCTCCACGTCGGCGTCCCGTCCGGCGAAACGGTCGGTGATCCCGGCCTCATCGCGCCGTTCACCGCGACCAGCAGACGGAAGTGTTCGTCGAGCACCGCGCGCTGCTCCGCGATCGTCGGCGGGCGCGCCGGTTCACCTCGCATGAGCGCCCGCGCCTGCGCGAAGATCCACGGGTTGCCGATGCACCCGCGCGCGACGCTCACGCCGCTCACGCCCCCGTACTTCATCATCAGAAAAATATCTTCGGCGCGCCACACATCGCCGGAGCCGAAAAAAATCTTCTCCGGGTGCTTTGCCCGCAGCTCGCGGAAGAACGTCCACCGACTCGGGCCGACGTATCTCTGTTCAACCGTGCGCGCGTGAACCGTCGCCCACGCATACCCCATCTCGTACGCCGCACTGAAAATCCGCTCGAAGTTCTCCGCCATCTCAGGCGTGTCGTCGAACGCGCGCCGGAGTTTCACGGCGCACGGAATCTCCTTCGGAACCGCCTCGCGCACCGCCTCGAGAATCCGGATCGCGCCCTGCGGCTCGGCCAGCCAGTGTCCGCCCCGCGCCTTGCTCTTGATCTTCTTCACCGGACACGCGAGATTGACATCGATCACCTGGAAAGAGGTGTCGAGGTTTCGAGGAGGCGAGGTGTCAAGAGAAGAACCGCCGCGAACTTGGCATTTGGTTTCACCCTCGGCGCCTTGATACCTCGGCACCTTGACACCTTGGAATCCGCCCGGCAACCGCAGATGCTCGCCCGGCTCCGGAAATTTTCCATCGACGTACGCAAGCTCCCGGTACGCGCGATCGTTCCGCGCGCCCTGTTCGATCATCTTCAGCGCCGCCGCGGCCATCTCGCGCGGGTCGCTCCCCATGATCTGCCCCGCCAGCGGATGATCCTCATCCCCGCCGGGCACGTTGTCGGCGATCTCGCCCAGGTCCGCCTTCGCAAATCCTCGCCCGCCCGCGAGCAACGTCCGATCGAGCAGCGCCTCGGTCACGCAGAACGGGCAGCCGTGCCGCCTCGCGATGATCCGCATCGCGGCATCGCTGTACCCCGCAAGCCCCGCCTGAAAAAAGGGCGCATCAAACCCTGGCACGAGCTCCGGGATGCGCGGGTCGATTCCTGTCCCGCCGTGCGCGCTCGCGATTTCGGCCGCCGCGCCGCGCGCATCGATCGATTCGATCCCCGGCGCGATCGCCGGCGAGGGAGCCGTCGCGTTGCCTCCCACGTCGCACGATGCGAGCGATTCCTCCGCACCTTCGCACGCGAGTTCGTCCGAAACCCTTGCCGCGTGCGTGCTCATCCGGACGCCTCGATCGTGAGCGCTTCACCGGTCTCGATCGTGCCCTCCGCAAGCACCCGCGCGTACAACCGCGAACTGCCCGGGTGCAGATCCTGCTTGACCCGCGTGAATTGCAGATCGCGGAACGAGTCGCGGATATTCGAACACGGATTGCAGAAGGAAACGATCTCGAGTCGAACACCACCGGCGAAGGCAAGCCGAGCGCCCGGCGCGAGACTCGCCCACTCTTGCGTCGTCATTCCCGCCAGCGTCAGGTTTTCGCCGATCGTCCCGGGAGAAATCGGATGCCCCTCCGCCCGCAGTTTCTCGATCAGCGACAGCGGAAAGAGGCACACCGCGCGATCCGGTCCGCCGTGATGCTTCCGGTCGCGCTGCCAATCACCTTCGACGCCTTCAACCAGAACTCGGGCGGAAGCGACGGGCAGCTTCGGCACGCCTCCCTTGGAAACACTGATCTGGTGGACCGACGGCGCCATACCGAATTGTTCGCGCTCTCGACGCGGCTTTCGCGGCGCGCTCCGAGCGGGTACTCTCTGGCGGAATCATGAAGACCGCCCGGTGCGCCAACTCAATGCTCCTGCCCCCGCTGCTCGTCGCTGGTTTGGCCGCAATGTTGTCGGCCTGCGGTTCGGTTCCTCCCGTGGACTACGCACGCCCGTATCCGAAGGAGCTTCCCGCCGGACCCACGATCGACGTCCAGGTCTTCCGGCGCTCGAAGACACTGGACTTCACGAACACCACCGCTTCGCCTCTGGGTCCGGGAACAATCTGGCTCAATCGCCGCTTCAGCCGACCCATCACCACACCGATCGGAGTCGGCCAATCGGTTTCCCTGCCGCTTCGGGAATTTCGCGATGAGTTCGGGGAACCGTTCCGCGAGGGCGGATTCTGGGCGTCCGACATTCCAGACCCTGTCGTGCTCTGCCAGGTCGAACAAAGCCCGGCCCCCGGCGCCTCGGAGGATGCCAAGCCGATCATCATCGGGCTGGTCACCGTCCAGAGCTTTGCCGACGAATAGACGGCACGCCGCAACCCCGCCGATGATTCTCCGAACATTCTCCTAGAATTTGGCGCTCAAGTAGGGTCGGTTTCGAAACGAATCGGGTGTGGCGACCGTAGAACCGAACGCGAGAGCATCCCCGAAGGGGACCACGCCGGGAAACGGTCGGGAAGGACGAGCCATGCAACACGTCAAGGACGCGGTCCGGGCGGCGTCAATCAGGTTGTTCATCGTCGGATTCATCGCCCGCTTCGCGACGCTGATCACGCTCGCGATCGTCGCGCTCTTCATCGCCACGCTGCTCGATCGCCTGCTCGGCGTCGCGATCAACTGGAAACTCTCCCCTTGGGTTGCGTTCGGCATCGCCTTCGCCGCCGCGTTCATCTGGTCCATCGCCAAGCGCCACCGTGAAATCGCCGCGGCACGTGTCCTCGATGAAAGGGCCGGGCTTCGCGAATCGCTCTCGACGGCGCTCTGCGTCGAGAAGAACAGCGATTCGTGGGCAAAGGCGGTCGTCTTGAGCGCGGAAGAAAAGGCAAAAAAACTTCGCGTCGCGCACGCGATTCCGATCGAAGCTCCGCAGCGCTGGTACGTGCCAGTCTTCGCGGCGCTCTGCGTCGGCATCCTCTGGATGAGCCTCCCCCGCTACGACCTGCTCGGCTTGCTCGCCAAGCGCCACGAAGCGCAGGATCACCAGCAGGAGATCGTGCAGGTCAAGGCCGAAGTCAAAGCCAAGGAAGACAAGCTCGCCGAGATGCTCGCGAAAGCCGGCGTCGAGATGAAAAAGGAAGGGCAGGACGACGCCACGACCGGAAAGCCGCCGACCGAAGTGAATCCTGATGAGATCCGGCGCGCCGCGGTGAAGAAGCTCACCGACGTGAACGATCGCCTGAATCAACTGCAGTCCGGCGAGCGCCAGCAGCAACTCAAGAGCCTCCAGGATCAACTCAAGCAGCTCAAGCAGCCGGGCCCCGGTCCTCTCCAGGAACTTTCACGCAATCTCGCCAAGGGCGACTTCTCGAAAGCGCAGGAGAATCTCGCGGAGCTCCAGAAGAAGCTCGAAGACTCCTCGCTTTCTCCGCAGGAAAAAGAGCAGGTCAAGGCGCAGTTCGACGGGCTCGCCAAGCAGCTCAAAGACCAGGCTTCCAAGCAGGAAGAACTGAAGAACCTGATGCAGCAGGCCGGAGTTGACAAGAAGACCGCCGAGCAGCTCGCCAAGCAGGCCGCGCAGAATCCCGAGGCCGTGAAGAAGGCTCTCGAGCAGATGAAGAACATGTCGCCCGAGCAGCAGAAGAAGATGATCGAGTCGGCGATGGCGATGTCGAAGTCGATGGGCCAGTGCGAGAACATGAGCCAGTCCATGAACCAGATGGCTCAGAGCATGTCGAAGGAAGGAATGAGCGAGGCCGGCAAGCAGGCGATGCAGCAGCTCAGCCAGCAGATGAGCGAGATGGAGCAGATGGCCCAGGAAGCCCAGGCGCTCCAGGCCGCTGCGAGCGAAGCGAAGCAGCAGCTCAAGGAAATGGGCGGCAAGTGCGAAGCCGAAGGCGAGTGCGACGGCTGCAAGAACGGGGGCGATTGCAAGGGCGGCAATTGCAAGAACGCCAAGAACGGGTTGTGGCGCGAGGGAGATACCAACAGAAACGGAAGCGGCTCCGGCGGCCCCGGCCGCGGCGACGGAAAGAGCCCCGAGCAGCTGGCCGCCGACTACCGCACCGAAAAGCGCAAAGCCAACAGCAACACACAGGGCGGCCCGATCATCGGAACGCGCCTTGTGTATGGAGAGCAGGTGCGAGGCGAGTCCGCGGCAGAGTTCGCGTCGGCGGTCGAGACGGCAAAGGGTTCCGCCGCCGAAGCACTCGAGGCCATGCGCGTGCCGCGCGAGTATCAGGAAGCCGTCAAGACCTATTTCGGCACGCTCGAGAAGAAAGCCGTGGACGCCGCCGCCAAGCCCGCCACGGAGTCGGGCGCCAAGCCTGATCCGAAGCCCGCGGACTCCAAACCGGAGGCGCCGAAGCCTTCGGGCACGTAATCGGGCGCGTACGAATCGAGCATGAACGAACGTTCCGTGCAGTCCAACCGGCGGTGCATCAAGATCGCGATCGTCGCCGCGCTGGGCGGACTTGCGAGTTGCTTCCTCGCCGCTTGCGGGCGCGATTCAGCGAAAGCGAATGCTGCTCCCGAGAACAGGCTCGTTCTGTATGTCTCTGCCGATGATGCGCTCTTCCGGCCGATCGTCCGTTTGTTCGAAGAACAGACCGGCGCGAGGATCTTGATCGTCGGCGACACCGAAGCAACCAAAACGTTCGGCCTCGTTCGCCGGCTGATGGACGAAAAAGAATCTCCGAAGGCCGATGTCTTCTGGGCGAGCGAACCGATCGGGGTCATCCGGCTCGGTCAGTCCGGTGTTCTCAGGCCGATTCCGGCCTCGATCGATCCCTCGCAGCCTTTGTGGCTTCCGCTCGCGTACCGGGCGCGGGTGATCGCGTATCACACCGGACGATTCGAGAACGAAACTCCGCCGCGAAGACTCGGTGATCTTCTCAAACCAGAATTCATGGGAAAAATCGGCCTCGCCCGACCGCAGTTCGGAACGACGCGCACGCACATGGCGGCGCTCCTGACGCAATTCGGCGAAACGGAATACGAGGCGTTTGTCCGCGCGCTCAAAGCAAACGGTGCGCGCCTCTACGACGGCAACTCGATGGTCGTGCAGGCGATCGCGCAAGGAGAAATCAGCGCGGGTCTGACCGACTCGGACGATGTCGCCGCCGGCAAAGCCGAGAAATGGCCGGTCGACTTCCGCGGCGGCACGGCCGAACTCGACGCGAGCGCGCCTTCGCAAGGAGAAGGCGCGATACTCATGATGCCGCAGGTCGCGGCACTCGTCGCGCATCCATCCAAAGACTCGGACGCTTCCCGCGAGGCGCTCGCGCAGGACTTTGTGAGGTTCCTGTTGGCCGACCCTGTGCAGCGTTTGTTCGTATCGAGCGGTGCAGCGCTCAAAGGGGGTTGGCCGGCGCCGAGCGAACTTCAAACCGCAGGTCACGAAAGCCTGCCGGATTTCGCAAAGGTCGCCGCGAGCGAAACAAGGGCGGTCGAGATCTTCGAGCGCGTGTGGGCGGAGCCGTGAAGTTCGCTTCATGAAAATGAAACGGCGCCCGCTGAAAGCGATCACACTCCAAACCCGCTTTTCAGAAATCACCCGGAACATCAGGGTTTTTGTTGCAGTTTGATCTGCCCATGGTTAGCGTGCAGGAGCACCGCAATTCGCCGAAGCGCGAAGCCCTTGCGGGACCGCCGGCGCACGTGCGGGCCGGCTCGAACAGAAAGGAGTTGACCCATGATGCGCGCTTTCGCTGTCGCCGGACTTGTGTCATTGGCAGGACTCGCCGTCGCGGCTCCGCCGCTGGGCATCGTCACCTATCAGGGGCGCCTCACCAATGGCGGGGTCGCTGCGAATGGTGCGTTCAACCTGAATTTCCGGCTCTTCACCGCGCTGGTTGGCGGAACGGAGATTTGCAGCATCAGCCGGCCCGGCACGGCGGTCTCGAATGGCGTGTTCACGGTCGACCTTGGCACCGCCGTCATCGATGCCGCGGGCGGACCGGTCTACACCAATCTGGGAGATGTGCTCAAGGACAACGAGATCCTGTACGTGCAGACTGAAGTCAACGGCACCGCCGTGCTGCCCAGAACCAGGCTGAACTCCGCTCCATTTGCGATCAACGCGGATCGCGCGAACAGCCTTGGCAATACGACCGTGATCGATGAAAGCACGTGGATCGTCACCGGTTCGACGTCCGAGCTGACCATCGCCGGAAGCAACCTGCAGCTCCAGCTCGGCGACTCCGCCGCGGACGACGTGCTGCTGCAGGGAGCGCTCTTCATGCGCCCGAATTCGGGCGGCGACGCCGATCAGACGATCTATTTCTTCAACAACGGTTCCAACACCAGCGAATGGATCGGATGGGACGACTCGGACGACCGCTTTGAGGTGAGCGACGCGACCGCCTTCGGCAGCCCGATCGCCGTCGGAACATTGAGCATCGGCGCTTCGGAGTCGTTTAGCCGCTTCGGCTCCGGCACCCCGACTTCCAGCGGCATGAACAACGTCGGCGACGTCTACATCACGGACGATCTCGAGTGCAACAGCACGATCCTCGTGCAGGGGAACATGATGTTTCACTCGCAGGAAGCCGATCAGGACGGCGTCATCTACTTCCGCGAGGACGGAAGCGATACCGGCGAGAACTTCCGCTGGGACGACTCGGTCGATCGATTCGTCTTCTCCGACGGCATCCACATCCAGGGCAACATCACCGTCGAAGACCCCGACGGCTTCAGCGATATCCAATCCACCGGCGGCATCACGATCCGCATCGACACCGACAACAACGAGAGCGGCCCGAACGCAGGCGTCTTCGCCCTGAACGCCAACGCCGCCGAAATCTTCGGCACGCCGCTGATGCGGATGCAGAGCACCAACGAGGCGAATCTGGAACTCGACGCCGGTGTCACCACCAACGCCTTCGACTTTGCGGAAGCGTTCCGGCCGATCGAAGGACAGATGGACCTCGAGGCGGGTGATGTCGTCGCCCTTGCGATCGGCGGGCCGAACAGCGAGCACGTCGAGCGCAGCACACGCCCCGGTCAGGCCATGCTTCTCGGCGTCGTCTCCACCAAGCCCGCGTTTGTCTGCGGCATGGGCATCAGCGCCGTTCAGGATTCCGACTCCGAACTCTCGCGCCTGCAGGAAGAGATGTACTACGCCGGCGATCAGTGGGGCTTCAACGCGGTCGGCAACATGCTGCAATCGCGCGCCAAGCAAGAGTGGCGCCCCATCGCGATGCTCGGTCGGGTTCCCTGCAAGGTTGACACGGGCTACGGAGTCATCCGGGCGGGCGATCGACTCACCAGCAGCCCGACCCCCGGCCACGCCATGAGGCAGAACGGACCCGGCATGTCGCTCGGCATCGCGATGGAAGACGCGAACGAGCCCGGAAAGATTCTGGTGCTCGTGCGCCCGATGTGGTACGGCGGCTCTTCCGAAGACTTCGGAAACCTTGCCGAAAACCGCATTGAGATTCTCAACGCTTCTCACGCGTCGCCAGCGCAAAGCGCCGATTCCCTCCGAGTGAAAGAACTCGAAGCGGAAACGCGCGATCTGAAGGCGCGTCTCGCGGACCTCGAACGGCTTGTTTCGTCGCACATGCAGGGAGACCGCGTGCTCACCGCGCGCTGATCGGATTCGCACAATCAGGGCTTGCAAAGAAAAACCCCGCGCTCCGGCGCGGGGTTTTCATTCAGCCCCGCCCACGTCGCTCTCCCACTCTTCGATCGTGCGGGGCCAGTCGTCCTTCAGCAGGCGCGAGAGCGAGCGATCCGCGAGCACTTTCCCGCCGGTCTGGCAGGTCGCACAGTAGTTGGTCTCGTTTTCCGCGTGCACAATCCGCTGCACCGGACTGCCGCAGACCGGGCACGGCTTGCCGTACTTGCCGTGCACGGCGAACTCGGGGCGGAACGCGGTGATGTCGCCGACGCCGGGGAATCGGTCTTTGAATTGCGATCGCAACCGATCGGACCACTCCGAAAGCACCCTCTTCGCGCTCGCGCAGAGACGTTCAATTTCCTCCGCGCCGAGCGCACGGGTGAGCTTCACCGGGCTGAGCCTTGCCGCGTGGAGAATCTCGTCGCTGTAGGCGTTGCCGATGCCGCTGAACGCGCGCGGATCGGTAAGGCGGCGCTTGAGCGTGCGGTTCTCCAAAAGAAGCACGCTCGCGAACTCCGCCGGCGTGCACTTCAGCACATCGATGCCGCCACGATCTTCCGCTCGAAGCGCCGCTCGCCCCTGCAGGAGATGCAGCGAAGCCCGCTTCTTCGGGCTCGCTTCTGTCAGCAAGAGCACGCCCGAATCGCCGAAATCAAAGCTGGCGAGATCGATCCTGCCGCTCGGCCTCGCACCCGGCGCTTTCCACAGCAGCCTGCCCGCGATCATCAAATGCAACACGAGAAACAATTCGTCCGCGAGGCCCAGCACGATCCGCTTCCCGAGACGCTCGACTGAAACAACCTCTTTCCCCTCCGCTTCCTCGATCGGCGGCTCGAATGTTCGCAGCAGGAACGGACCTTTGATCGTGATACGCGAGAGCTCGCGACCGATCACCCGCGGCCGCAGCGCGCCGATGTACGCCTCGATGTCCGGAAGTTCGGGCACGATCCGAGCCTACCGCGCCGCGGCAATCCGAGTCATCACTGCGTCTTCGACTCGCCCGCATTCACGAGCGCGCGATCCGCGACGATACTGACCGGGATTACCGCTTCGCTCACGCCGCCGCCCACCCGATCGCGCACGATCACCTTCAGGCTGTACGGACCCACCGTCAGCGTCCGCGGCAATTCGATCATCTGCGTGATGAAGAAATCGCGGCGCTTGTTCCGCGACTTCTCGATCACCGTCTCTTCGGGCTTGCGCCACGCGAGCATGCTGCCGTCGGCGTTGTAGAGCCGCAGCTCCTGCGAGAGTTCGACCGACCAGCGGTCGCCGCCCGAATTCGCGCCGTCGCCCGCAAGATCGCGATACGCGTACTTCTCCACCTCGGTGTAGACGATCACGCGGTTGGATTGCCCCGCGAGAAACTGCGTTCCTTCGAACGGCTTGAACCGCCCGAACGCCTCCACCTTGCTGCACAGCTCGGCCCGTGCGATGTGAACGTTCTGAGCGCCGGAGAGTGCCTCCATGCTGCGCGCAAAGAGCTCGGCCACTCGCTGCGGATCGCCCGCCGACGCCGGATCTTTCGCGAGCGCCTCCAGCAGATCGCGCACCGAGTTGATTGCCGCCCGTTCCTTGTCCGTCAATTTATCGAGCGCGGGCAGCGAAAGCCCGTCGGTGTTGACGCCCTGTTCGCTCGCCGCCAGCATCTCGAGCATCGCGAGCGCGAGATACCTGGGCATCGCGCTCTCCGGATCATCCGCCCTGTCGCTGATCGCCCGGCGGAGTTCCGCTGCGAGCGCCTTCACCCGATCCTGCGTCGATTGTTCCGCCTTGCGTGCTTCGGCATTCAGCGACAGGCTCGGCGCCGGCGCCTCGGCTGACGCGGCGCTCTCGGCGGGCGCCGGAGCAGCCTCGGCTTCCACGGGCTTGTTTTCCGGCAATTCCGCGTGCGCGAGCCGCGCCTGCGCCAGCCGGCGCTCGCGCTCGGCCTGCGCTTGCTTCAATTCTTCCATGTCGATCGCCGAACGCTCGATGAACTTCTGCAGCTCTTCCTGCGTCGGCTGATCGCCGCGCGCCAGCGCGTTGAGACCGGCGTTCACATCGCTCGGCTTGTTCGCCTGCGCCTTCTGTTCGCCGGATCCCGCGCAGCCGCCGATCCACGATGCCGCGGCAATTGCACCACCCGCCATCAAGACTTTGAGTTTTGCTTCGCGCACGCGCACACACTCCGCCAAGGCTCCGCACCGAATTCCCTCTCCCGCCCGAATGCAAAGCTCGCCGCGCTCGGCGCGCGGAGTCTCTCTTCCGGTCTACCCCCTATCGGCTGTTTCTGCGCGATCCGTCCAATAGAACGAGCAAACGACTTACCCGATCAAAACCGGCTCGTTCTGCACGCAGCTCGTGATTTGCGGCCCGTTCTTGGGATCGACATACACATTGATCTCGTTCCGCACGCCGAAGCTCGGCGTTCCCTTGCCGCAGACGCGCTCCGCCTCTTCTTTCGATAGGTAAAGCCCCGGCTCGATCGTGAAGCCGATGTCCCCGAGCATCTCGCGCGTGTCGCGCGTCTCGAAGTTGTCGAGATTCATCCCCATCCCGTGCACCATCACACCCGGGCTGAGGCTGTGCCCGGTGCGATGCTTGACAAAGGGCAGGAACCCGTCGCGCTCGAAGACCCCGCGCGCCGCTTCATCGAGTTGCCAACCCTGAACCGCCTTTCCCGATTTCCAGGATTCCTGCGCGAGCTTCACCGATGCATCGCGCGCGTTGCGCACCGAATCGAACACCCGCTTCATCCCCGGCGGCACTTCCTTCCCGACAAACCCCGTCCACGTGATGTCGGAGTACACATTCTCTTCGCCGTCGCGCTCGCCCTTCACCCGCGCCCACATGTCGATCAGCACCCAATCACCCTTGTTGATCTTTGTCGGCGTGCGCTCAATCGGTTCGTAGTGCGGGTCCGCGGCATGCCCGTTCACGCTCACGATCGGGCCGTCCGGCCACTCGAGCCCCTTTGTGGTAAACTGCGCGCGTACCCACTCCGCGACCTCGAGTTCAAAAACTTCCTTGCCGGCGCGGAGTCGCTCGGCGATGAACGCGAACGCACCGGGCATGATTTCGCCGGTGTGCTTGCTCACTGTGTCGTGCTTCTTCTTTGCCTCCGCGCCCCACCGCGCGATGGAGACCTGCACGAGGTTGGCGCTGGACACCACCTCGAGCCCCATATTGCGCACCACGTCGAGCACACCGCTGGGTACGACGTCCATCACAGGCAGCGCATCGCCCGGCGAATAGTCCATCGCGACGCGCCCGAGCATCCCGACTTCGCGCGCGAGCGTCGCGTGCAGATCCTTCCATCCCGAGTAGACCACCCGCTTCAGCGCCTTGGTGCTTTCCCCGGTCGCGAACGCGCCCTCATCGAGGCTCTGCGTGATCAGCTTCGGCTCGCCCTGCGCCGGCACGATCGCGAAGGATCGCCGCGTTACGTGGCGCTTGCCGGGAAAGAGCCGCAGGAAAATCGGATTGGTGTTGCGGAAATCGTGGAGCAGCCAGGCGTCGATCCGGCGCTCCCCCATGAATTCCTGTAGCGATCGAAGTTCCATCACGCGCTCCTGCGTCCGAGAACCAATGCAATAGATTTGTGGGAAGAAGGGTCTTGCGTTTACCGTGTGTGTGCAGACAGAATAGGGGTTCCGGCCTTCGAAGCCGAAGGAGAGAGCCTGATGAAGTTCAGCATCGCTTTTGGAATTGTCTGCACGAGCGCGGGTATCGCATCGGCGCAAACCATCAACCCCGACTTCGGCGGGTGCTACTCGATCCGCCAACTCGGAAGTGTTCCGGGCGTGCCCGTGCCGTACGGCGGTGTGACTTTTAAGTATGACGATCCCGACATGATGCTCATCGGAGGCGCGGCGAATCAGGACGGCGGCGCCATCTATTCGATCAGGGTGACGCGCGACGCGGAAGGGGTTATCGACGGATTCGACGGGACGGCCGAGTTGTTCGCGACGGCGCCGAACATCGATGGCGGGCTGACCTTCGGACCCGGGAACGTGCTCTTTTTCACGCGATTCAGCCAGCATGCGATCGGGCAGATCAAGCCGTTGTCAACCGGGCCCGACAAGGAAGTGTCGCTCGCCCCCTTCTTCGCGGGCTCGACGGGCAGCGTGCAGTTTGTTCCCGCCGGTTTTCCAGGCGAGGGCAGAATGAAAGCATCTTCGTACAACGCATCGCTCTGGGCGGACCTCGCGTTCTCGGCGGACGGATCGGGAACGTACAACATCACCGGCGCGCCAACAACCATCGGGATCGGCGGCGGACCCGAAGGGTTGGTGTTTGTCCAGCCGGGCAATCCCGGATTCACCAAGCACAGCGTACTGGTGAGCGAATACAACACGGGCAAGATCGCGTGCTACGACCTCGACGCCTCTGGCGATCCGATACTTGCGACCCGGCGCGAATTGATCTCGGGGCTCACGGGCGCCGAGGGCGGCACGCGCGATCCGCGCAACGGTCACTTTCTCTTCAATACATTCAACGGCGGCGATCGGGTGATTCTGGTGACCGGTTTCAACCTCGCGTGTCGCCCGAACATCAACGGCGACTGCTACGTGGACGACGCCGATTTCGTGCTCTTTGCGGTGATGTACAACATCCTGGACTGCGGCGATCCGTCGATGCCTGCGGGCTGTCCGGCGGACTTCAATGACGACGGACTTGTCGATGACTCTGATTTCGTGATCTTTGTGGATGCGTACAACCGGCTGATCTGCCAGTAACAAGCGCCTGAGTGTGACGAACTTTGCGGTGCGAGGCGCGTATGATTTGTCGTCGCGTCACCCCCGCGGCACCCAGAACAACTCGCAACCGGCCAGGGGGGCTTGGCCTGCAGGAAATCGCCAAAGGGCCAAAGACCCAAATTGCCAAAGGTGGCTCTGCCCGTCTTTGGCGCTTTGGAACTTTGGCGCTTTGGACTCTTTGGAGCCCACAATGGCCAAGAACACCAAATCCACCTGGACCAAAAAGCAACTCCTCTCCCGCCCCATCGAGCACATCGATATCACCGCGTTTGATGCGCGGGTGATCATCGACAGCTACCGCGACATGGCGTATTCGAGCCGAACGCTGGCGAATGCCGCGGACATCTACTCGATGATGCTGAAGGACAAGGAGTGCGCGGTCATCCTGACCCTCGCCGGTTCGCTTGTGTCGGCAGGACTCAAGAAGGCCATTATCACGCTCCTCGAGAACAACATGGTCGATGCCATCGTCTCGACCGGCGCGAACATCGTCGATCAGGACTTCTTCGAGGGCCTGGGATTCAAGCACTACATCGCCCCCGGCTCGCCCGAAGCGCCGCCCGTCGATGACATGACCCTCCGCAACTGGATGATCGACCGCATCTACGACACCTACATCAACGAGGACGATCTCCGCGACTGCGACGACGCGACCTACGAGATCTTCAACCAGTTCGCCCCCGGGGCGTACAGCAGCCGCGAGTTCATCGAGGCGATGGGCAAGTACCTCGTCGAGAATCACCCGAAGAACGAATCGCTCGTCAAGACCGCCTACCAGAAGCGCGTCCCGATCTTTTGCCCCGCCTTCAGCGACTGCTCCGCGGGTTTCGGCATCGTGCTGCAGCAGACCGAAGCCATCGAGCAGGGCCGCGGCCAGGTCGCCTTCGACAGCGGCAAGGACTTCCGCGAACTGACTGACATCAAACTGGCCTGCAAGGACACCGGCCTCCTCATGCTCGGCGGCGGCGTCCCCAAGAACTTCGCCCAGGACATCGTGGTTGCCGCTGAACTGCTCAACGAGCGCAAGGGCGGCAAGGCCCGAGGCGACATCGGCATGCACAAGTACGCCATCCAGATGACCGTCGCCGACAGCCGCGACGGCGCTCTCTCCGGCTCGACCCTCCGCGAAGCCTGCTCCTGGGGCAAGGTCGATGTCGTCCACGAGCAGATGGTCTTCGGCGAGTTGTCGGCGCTCTTCCCGATCCTCGCGAGCGATGCGTATCACCGCGGCGAGTGGAAGAAGCGCAAGGCGTTCAAGTTCGCCGATCTCTACGAGAAGCAGGCCGCGGAAAGGCTGCTCACCGAGATCAAGACAAGCCGCGTGAAGAAGACGGTGGGAAAGCTCGGCATGAAGCAGACCGCCGGCCGCTAACCCCCACTCCTCCGAAACCCTCTCCCGGAGAGAGCGCGCAGGGGGTGGATTC
This sequence comes from Phycisphaeraceae bacterium, assembly GCA_019636555.1. Classification (NCBI taxonomy): domain Bacteria; kingdom Pseudomonadati; phylum Planctomycetota; class Phycisphaerae; order Phycisphaerales; family Phycisphaeraceae; species Phycisphaeraceae bacterium. The sequence continues at coordinate 3,557,723 of JAHBXH010000001.1, forward strand.
ACTCGCCATCCGATTTCGCACAAGCCCCGCTCGACGCGGGGCCTTTTGTCGTTTCGCTCGTTCAGGCCTTCGGCCTGAAATGAAACGGGTGGCGCTATCGACCGGTGGTGCGGCTACGCCGCAACCACCGGCCATTGCCGATCAGGGCTTCGCCCTGCCGTCGGGAAGTCAGCTCATCTTCTTAATCGGAAACGAATTGCAACCGCCCGCCGACTCAAGGAGCGGACGGGCGATCGATGCACTCGCGAAGCAGGCCTCCAGGCCCTGAGTGCGTCTGTGTGATCATGTTTCGGCGCTCCGAACAAATGTTCGTTGTACCGAGCGATCTTGCGAGAAGAACGCGAGCGACCGGTTTTTGTCGGGTGGTCGGCGGGTCACCGGTGGATCACCGGCGCCGGCGCGCCGCGATCATGCCTCCCATTCCGAGCAGGGCGCACGCGCCGGGCGCGGGCACGGCGTCGGTGATCACGCGGATCTGTGCTACTTCGCCGACGGCGGAGAGTGCCGCGAGATTGAACGTGATGGTGTTGGCGTTGATCGAGAAGAACGAGGGGATCGTCGTGTTGATGCCACGGAACGGATAGGTGGTCGGATACACGGTGCCGAACGAGCCGCAGGTGGCGTCGGAGTTGTCGAGCGTCAGCGGCTTGACGATGACGCCGACGATGTTGGTCGCGAAGGTGACGGTTCCCTGCGCGCTGATCACGCCGGGAATGCCCTCGAAGTGGATGAAGTGGCTGTCGAACGTGCCGCCGAGCAACCCGGGGATCATGAACGCGCTGGTGCCTGGGTTGTTGGTCATGTCCACCGCCAGCGTGGCGAGCGTGATGTTCTGCTGTTCATCCCAGGCGTAGGCGTTGAAGCCGGTGAGCGCCAGCGGCACGCACGAAGCCGGGGGCGAGCCCAGCCAGGTGGTCTGCCCTGTCACACCGGTGATCGCGGCGTTGGCGGCGCCGCACAGACCAATCATCGCACACAATGCCGCGGTCAAGTTCTTCATGATCGATGCTCCTAGATTTTGATTGCTGACTCTTGTTTGCTCTCAAAGGTTGATGCTCTTTGGCTCTTGGTCATCGACGCCGGCGTGCCGCGCCCAGCCCGCCGAGGCCGAGGAGCGCCATCGCGCCCGGCGCCGGAACGACGTGCTCGGTCAGGACGCGCAGTTCGATTAGGTCGGAGGTCGGCACGGGCGCCGCGAAGTGGAAGTGCAGAACGTTGTTGTTGATCGTGAAGATCGATGACGCGTTGAGGCCGCGGAACGGATTGCCGGTCGGATAGACGGTGCCGGGCGAGCCGAGCGGAACATCGGTGATATCGAGCAGCAGTTGCTTGAAGATCACGCCGCGGATCTTGCCGGCGAAGGTGACCTGCCCGTTCACGATCTGCGTGGCGGTGTTGGGCTCAAAGTGGATGAAGTGGCTGTCGACCACGCCGCTGACGAGACCGGCGACGGCGCCGGGGCTTGCGCCCGGGTTGTTGACCATGTTGCAAGCGACGTTGGCGACGAGCAGGCCTTGCTTTTCATTCCACGCGAACGCCGTGGGTCCGGTCAGGGCACCGGGCATGCAAGAAGCCGGCGGGAGCGGTAGCCAGGTGGTGGCGCCGGAGACTCCGGTGATTGCAGCGTTTGCCGCGGAAGCAAGACCTGTGAACAGCCCCAACACTGTGATGGACATTGCAAGTTTCATGGGAATCCCCCTGCATGCCGGATTCAGCATCCGGATGCTTGAAAAGTGGTTCGAATGCGATGACCCGCTGAGCGGGCGAATTTGGAATTACCTGCGGCGGCGCGCGACGCACAGGCCTCCGAGACCGAGCAGCGCCAGCGGGCCCGGCGCGGGGACGGGGTGCGTGAGCACGCGAATCTGAACGACTTCCGGCACCGGCGAGATCGACCACAGATTGAACTTGAGCGTGTTGCCGCTGATCGAGAATGAGGACTGGGTGTTGAGGCCGCGGAAGGGGTAGGTGGTGGGATAGGCGGTTCCGAGCGCGCCGAAGCCGGCGTCGGTGCTGTCGAGCGTCGTGTTCACGAAGACGACGCCGATGATCTGGCCGCTGAAAGTGACCGAGCCGATGAACGGGCCGACACCGGTGTAGTCCTCGAGATGCAGGAAGTGGCTGTCGAAGTTGCCGCCGATGACGCCGGAGATCGCGCCGCCGCTGGAACCCGGGTTGTTGACCATGTCGACAAAGACGCCGCCGGTGAAGACGTTCTGCTGTTCATCCCAGGTGTAGACGGTGGGCCCGGTGAGCGCGCCGGGTACGCAGCTTGGGGGCGCGACGCCGAGCCAGGTGGCGGAGCCGGTGACACCGGTGATTGCTGCTTGAGATGCGGTCGCGGACAAAATCACACCCAACGCCGAAACGATTGTTCCGTGCTTCATATCGATTCTCCGGTCTCGTCGTATTTCGTTTCGCTCAGTGCAAACGACTGAGTCGTCGACATGTCTTGCGCGCCGAGAGGGAAATCTTGCAGGGTTTCAGGCGATTTGCTGGCAATTCTGGGGAGGGCTTGGCTCGCTGATTACCCTTGGAACATGGACCGCGCCCGCTTTTCCGCGCTTGCGCATGCTTCGCACGCGTACTGCAACCCGGTTTCCGGCGTCTCGATGGAGGCTGCGCTGGAGCACATCGAAGCGGCGCACCGCGCGCCGGCCGCGGCACCGCTCGCGTCGGCACTGGACATCGCGTGCGGCAAGGGCGAGTTGCTCGTGCGTCTGGCGGAGCGATTTGCAGCGCCGTTCCGGGCGCTCGGGATTGACAACTCGGCCTTCATGATGGAAGAGGCACGGGCGCGTGCCGCGGCGAGAGGAGTTGGCGAACGGATCAGTTTTCGGCTGACCGATGCGGAGCATGTCGTGCCGCTGTTGCCGGGCGGCAGCTTTGATTTTGTGAGCTGCATCGGGTCGTCGCACGCGCTGCTCGACAAACATCGGGCGATGGGGCAGATGGCGCGGCTGGTGACGCCGCGCGGGCATGTTCTGCTTGGCGAGGGTTACTGGAGAAAGAAGCCGGAAGCGGAGTATCTGAAGGCGCTTGGCACGACAGAAGATGAGATGGATTCGCACGAGGCGAATCAGCGGCTTGGAGAAACGCACGGCCTTCGGCTGGTGTGGTCCGTCGCTGCGAGCGAAGCAGAATGGGACGTATACGAAAACGCGTACTCCGAGAACATCGAGCGGTTTGCGCGCGAGAATCCTGAAGACAAGGATGTTCCGGCGATGCTGGAGCGTTCGCGAGCTTGGCATGCGTTGTATCGGAAGCATGGACGCGCGACGATGGGCTTCGGGGTGTACTTGTTCCGGCGCGAGTGAACGAGGTGTCCCCACAGCGTTCACGGGCGGCGCCCGATTCGGCCGAACTCACAATCGACTTCTATCGGTTGATCGAGTGCGGCATTCAGGGCTTGGAGTCGATCAGTTTTTGCAAGTCCCAGATCCGGAGCTCGGCCCCTTTGGTGGGCGGCAGGCCGAGCAGCCAACCGAGCCACGATGGCGGCACGTCCCGATCGCCGATTGCCGCGGCGAATCGTCCGTCGTCCGTCGCCGCCAGCGTCATCCCCGTGTTCGAAATCGCGAGCGATCCCACAACATCGCGCCCGCCTCCTATCGCCCGCACCTCCGCCCGCCCGGGACCGGCGTAGCCGATCCGCGGACCCCACGGTTCTGGTCGCTCCCGCCGCTTCGTCGCCGGCGCGTCCACCTTCTGCCCCGACTCCATGTCGAACACGACCGTGGACCCAGCGACAAAGTCATTCACCAGGCACCGCGATCCATCCGCACTGAAATCAACCGAGAACGATCCGTTCGCCGTTGTCTCCGTCCACTCCGTCAGCATCCGACCGGCCATCCAACGCAGCACGATTTCCTCCCCGCGCCCCGATGTGTTCGTCCGACTCGTCACATGCACCCATATCACCCGATCGGGCAGCTCCATCAGCTCGAAGTGCCCGTTCGTGTGCGTGCCCGGCCCACCAAACGCCGGAAACTCTTCCACCGTTCCGACAACCTCCATCCGCCCGCTCCGCGGCTCGAATTTCACCAACTCGTTCATCACCTTCCCCGAAGGTTCGACAAAGTTTCGGTTGATGAACGCGGAGTTCCCGTCCCGACCAAACTGAAGCACGTAAGCGGAAACTGCCTCTTGATCGCTCTCGGCAATCGAATAGCTCTTCCGATCACCGCTCCGCGTGTCGATCACCAGCAGTTCGTCCTCCAGATTCATCGCAATCACCACGAACTCGCCGCTGGGCGTCACAAACTCCAGGCCGCCTCCTCCCCACTTGTCGATGATCCCTAGCGAGTCTGCCTTGCCCGTCTCCGGATCCACTTTGAGCAATCGAAGCGACTGCGAGAAAAGAGCGCCAGCGCGCCGTTCAAGCGCCCAGGATCCGAACGCTTTCTCCATTCCCATCACCGGCCACGTGGTTCCTCCCCACGGCGACGCGATAAAGAACTTCAGCGTCGCCACCAGTACCAGCGCGCACACGAACATCACCACCGGCGCTACCAGTGCCGGAATCAGCAGCCGCACCCAGCGTGCCCTTCCCCGCACCGGCCCGCGCTTGTGCCGCACACCGCACTCAGGACACTTCGACTCCGCATCCGCCCACACGGCACGCTTCTTCTCGTTCAACTTCAACTGGGGGCGCGCCAACTGATGGTTACAGCCGCGGCAGTACATCTGCCCCGCCACCCGCGGACGCACCCACACTCTTCGTATCCACCAAACAGTCAGCGCCAGCGTCATCAGTAAGACCGCGGCGCCAAAACTGGGGAGGTGCCACAAGAACCACTTGCCCCACGTCGCGTTCCACACCGGCTCCAGCACGTACAACATCGGAGGCGATCCGCTGAACGCGAGTCCCGGTTCCATGACCCGTCCGTCGGGCGAACCCTCCAGCGGAAGCACAAAAGTCGGGGATAGAACGGGCGTCACGTCCGCAGCCTATCGCAACCACCCCCGCCCCCGGCTACCCTTGTCTCCCTTCTTGAAAGGAATACTGCAATGCGCTCTTTGACTGCCGCTCTTTCGCTCGTGCTTGCCGCCGGGATGTGCTACGCCGGCGACCCCGCTCAGAAACAAGGTCCGCAACACGCTCAGCAGGCCACGCCGGCCCAGGGCGGCTCGCCGCAGCCCGAGGGCGATGTGCTGCCTCCCCCGCCCCCGAAGGTTCCCGTTCCGGATGGCCCGGTGGTCAATCGGCAGGAACTGGCGGATGGACTGATCATCGAGGACCTCAAGATCGGCGACGGTTATGAGGTGAAGCCGGGAGGCGCGGTCGTGGCGTACTACCACGGCACGCTGAAGAACGGCGGCACGGAGTTCGATTCGGCGTTCCGGCGGGGCGAGCCCGTCGCGTTCCCGCTGAACGGCGTGATCAAGGGCTGGCAGGAAGGCGTGCCCGGCATGAAGGTCGGCGGCGTTCGTCGCCTGATCATCCCGGCGGCGCTCGGCTATGGCGAGCGCGGCGCGGGCGCGAGCATCCCGCCGAATTCGGACCTCGTCTTCGTCATTCAGCTGGTCGACGCGCTGCAGGTGGTTGATGAGAAGGAGGGCACGGGCGAAGAGGCGAGCGGTCAGTTCGTCGCGGTGACGACGCACACGATTACCGATGCCGATGGAAAAGTCATCGAGACAGTGACGGCTACGGACCCGTACGTCTGGATTCCGAACGAATTTCAGCCGATCCAGTACGGCGTCGAGGGGATGAAAGTAGGCGGCAAGCGGAAGATCGTCGTGCCGGCGCAGATGAACAAGGTGAACCCGCAGTCGGGGAGCACGCGCGCGGGCGACGTTCCGTGCACGATCGAACTGAATCTGATCGGAGTCCGCAATCTCGGCCCGAAGAAGCCGAAGGCGGATGCGTCGTCGGAAGGAAAGTAAGTTCTCGGAGCAATTCAACATTGAGAAGGGCGAGCCCAACGGCTCGCCCTTTTTTCGTGCTTGGAGCGTTTTCAACTCACGCCACGCGCGGAGACTCTTGGTACCAGCGTTGATGTCGGCTGCAAGGGTGCCCTCGCTGCGCTTCGGGCTCTTCCGGCACGCCGTTGATCGCTTGAAATGTCTCTTTGCCAACGCGCTGCTTGAAATGAGACTGCTCTAGGTTCTGTCTGACGGATCGAAAACAGCGTTGATCGTCAGGAGTGAACCATGCGGAAACGCTGAAAATGAGCATGTCGCGCCGAACATGCGCCGTACAGGTGATCCGTCAGACAGAACCTAGTCGACACGGGCTTCGCGCTCGCCGCGGGCAAGGGCATCGAATACGACGCGGTGCCACGCCCCTACTTCCTTCATCAGTTCACTCCCCGATTCCACCCACACAACTTCAAACCCTGCTTCGAGCGCGCGAACCGTCCCCTCCTCCGGACCCGTCGCACCTTGCGCTATCCGATAAAACCACGCCTCGCCCCGAGGCGTCCGCAACGTAAACACCCGCTCCAGTTCGCTCGCCTCAAACCCCAGTTCTTCCTTCAGTTCGCGCCGCAGGCACGACTCCGCATTCTCGCGATCTTCGCGTCCGCCTCCAAAGCATGTCAACATCCCCGGCGCATCCGCCTCATCCCGAGGTCGGCGCTCAAACACGTACCTGCCGCGCGAATCTATCAGGATCGCGCAGCAGTATCGGGGTTCGTTGGGCATTCCGGTACCATAACCCACCTGCAATCGCTTCACATGCTCAAACGCCGCCGCACCATCATCACCCTTGCAATCTGCCTTCTCTGCGGAGCGGTGACCAACATCGCAGTCGCGTGGTGGCTGTCACTTCGGCCGGCTCAGGTCTACAAGGTGGGTGACTCAGCACCCGCGAACATCCGGCCTTCGGGCCAACCAATCTATGTTGAACATTTCGATGCCGAATTCCGCTATCGCACCGGCTTTTACGTCGTCACGATCAGTTCCAAAACGAAGTTCAGCCATGAAATCGCCGAACGGATCGCTTCCGATATGAGCCCAACCAACTCAAGACGCATGGTGCCGTGGCCAATGGGCGCTGGCGACATCATGATGCCTCCCAGAATCTGGCCTGCATGGATGCCGCTTCCGCCTGACGACGATTCGAGTTTCACCACCTGGGAAGGTCGCGCCAGCGGCTGGCCCCTTCTCAGCCTCTCATCCCTGCTGTACGTGCCTGCGGGCGAGTTACTGCCGCGCTCGATGTGGCAACTGAAAGTCCTTCCGCCTCTCCCTGCCGCGTTGAACGATCCCAACGGTCGCACAATTTCGTTCCGCCCCATCCCGCTCGGCTTCGCCGCCAACTCTCTTCTCTTCGCACTCCCCTTTGCCCTCGTCCCGCTCTCCTTCGCACTCATCCGACGCATGAAGCGCCACCGCACCGGCCACTGCAAATCCTGCGGCTACTCCCTCGCCGGCCTTCCACCAAACACATCCTGCCCCGAATGCAACGCTCCCACCTAGCAGGCTGTTGAACAACGGCCGATTGCCGGCGATTTGAGCACTTCCCCGGCGGCATCGTTCCTGCTGGCTGGTTTCCCGCACCGCTCACGCCGCCAGCAGCTTCCGCATCCGCACCAGGTTGTACGCCGCGGCGGCGAGCTCGAAGCACTGCCCGATCTTCTCGCGTCCCACGTGCCTGGCCCGTCTCATCCCCGCCACCGTCTTGACCCATCCGAAGAACTCCTCCACCAGTTTTCTTCGTCGCTGGCTCTTCTTGAACGCGGCGCTCCGTCGTTCGCCGCGGACGAACCATCTCGCCCAGGTTCCCTCGTCCGCACGCGTGCTCGCCCAGTCGATCTTCCCCTCCTTGATCGCCACGTGCGGCCGGATCCAGCGCTCCTCGAGCGCCAGCAGGAACGCCCCCGCGTCGTACCCCTTGTCCGCACCCAGCGTGGATGGACGCACCCCGTGCCGGCACTCGACATGATCGAGCATCGCCAGCGCGCCGGCACGCTCGGCCGTGCCGTTGGCTTCATCCACCCGCACGCTCATCACCAGCCCGTGCCGGTTCTCGGTGAGCGCATGGCCCGAGTGACAGAGGAACGCTCCCACCCCATTCCCCTTCTTGTAGAGCTTCGCCTCCGGGTCGGTCGTGCTGGCGTGCGTCGCGTTGGTCCGCCGCTCGCCCTTGAAGTCCCCCGATGGGTTGCGTCCCGATGGTCCATCGTCGTCTTTGTCCGACGCCTCGCGTTCGATCCTCTTCAGGCTCTTGAGCGAGGCGTGGCTCTGGATGAGCGAGCCGTCCACCGTGAAGTGCTCGTCGCTGGTCAATCCCGCATCGATCGCCTGCTTCACCACATGCTCGAAGAACTTCCTCGTGATGCCGTGCTCGGCCAGCCGGTCGCGGTTGTGCGTGAAGACCGAGTGGTCGAACACTTCGTCCGATGGCTGCAAATCCAGGAACCAGCGGAAGAGGAGGTCGGTCTTCAGACGCCTGCACAGCTCGCGTTCGGACCGGATGGTGTAGAGACACTGCAGCAGGAGCGCCTTGAGCAGCGTCTCGGGCGGGATGCCCGGCCGCCCGAGGCTGCTGTACGCCGCGGCAAACGTGCGGGTCATCTCCGCGAGCGCCGCGTCCACCATCCGCTTGATCGGCCGCAGCGGATGGCCAGTCTCGATCAAATCTTCGACGTTGAACGTGTGGTAGATCGCCGCCTGCCGACCGGGTGTGCCCTTCATGCCCTCATCTTCGCACGCCGGAAACTTCCGGTTGCGCGGGCTTTGCGGGATTCTTCAACAGCCTGCTAGTGCCTCGTGCCTCTTCAGCACTCGCTGATGCTCACCGCCACCGCCAACCCGCCCTCTGCCGTTTCTTTGTATTTGTGATGCATGTCTTTGGCGGTTTGCCACATCGTGGCGATGACCTGATCGAGCGTGACCTTTGCCTGCGCCGGGTCGCTTTCGAGCGCGACGTTCGCGGCGGTGATCGCCTTGATCGCGCCCATGGTGTTGCGCTCGATGCAGGGAATCTGCACGAGTCCGCCGATGGGGTCGCAGGTCATGCCGAGGTGGTGTTCCATCGCGATCTCTGCCGCCATGAGAACCTGACCTGGAGAACCGCCGAGCACCTGCGTGAGGCCTGCCGCGGCCATCGCGCTGCTCACGCCGATCTCCGCCTGACAGCCGCCCATGGCGGCGCTGATAGTCGCTCCCTTCTTAAAGAGACTCCCCACTTCGCCCGCGGCGAGCATGAAGTCGATTGTCGCGTCGTCGCTCATGCTCTTGAAGCACCGGGCGTACATCATCACGGCGGGGATGACGCCGGCGGCGCCGTTGGTCGGAGCTGTAACGACACGCCCGAAGCAGGCGTTTTCTTCGTTGACCGCGAGCGCGAACGCGCTGACCCATTTCAGAATGGCTTCGAAATCGCGGGCGCTGACGGTCACAGCGTCGGTCCACTCGTCGAGATCGTGCGGAAGATCGCGGGCGGTGTCGCTCTTCAACAGTTTGCGGCTCATGCGCGCGGCGCGGCGAACCACGTTCAAGCCGCCCGGGAGCACGCCTTCGGTGTTGCAGCCGCGCCAGATGCACGCCTGCATCTCGCGCCAGATTTTGAGGAGCCCTTCGCGGATCTCCGCGCCGGTGCGCCAGGTGAGTTCATTGCGACCGACGATCTGGGGAATGCTCGCGTCCTGGGCGCGGCAGTATCCGAGCAATTGCGATGCGTGCTCGATCGGGAAGGGGAGTTTGCGCGCGTGGCTGCCGCTCGGGGCTTCGCCTTCCTGCACGACGAATCCGCCGCCGACGGAGTAGTACGTCTCGGAGATGACGGATGCATCGTCAAGCGTCGCCGTGAAAGTGATTCCGTTTGGGTGGAACGGCAGTGCCGTGCCCATGTGAAAAAGCAGATCGCGCGAGAAATCAAAGTCGATCGGATGACGGCCGCTTAGTTGAAGAAGCCCCCGTTGCTTGATCTCTTCGACGCGGAGGGTCAGCCCCTCGACTTTGCAGGTTTCGGGGTCTTCGCCGCTGAGCGCGAGGATGACGGCGAGATCGGTCCCGTGTCCGTGTCCGGTCTTGGCGAGCGAGCCATAAAGATCGATCCGTACTCGGCGAACGCGAGCGAGCGTCGCCTTGGATGCGACCGCGTCGAGGAAACGCTGTGCCGCCCGCCACGGCCCCATCGTGTGGCTGCTTGAGGGCCCGACCCCCACCTTGAAGATGTCAAAGACCGAGATCGACTCCATGGCTTTCTGATTGTTCGTACGTATCGCGCCCGGCAACGGATCTTGCATCTGCGGCATACGCCACAGCGTATGCCGATACCAGTGTCATGCTCTCAAAGCGCGGTGCGGAACTGGTGTTTTTGGCATTGCTCTCGCTGATCGTGGCCGCCTGCTCGGCGGTCGTGCTTTCGATCGCCTGGTTTGGACTTGATTCCCATCTCCCAGCCCGGACATTCAAGGCGACCGCCTTGGGTTGGCTCGTCGGATTCCCCGTAGCGCTCTTGGCGGTCGGCTCGATCCGCTGGCTTACGGCACGCCTCGCCCGCTGATTCTCCGCACGACTGCCGACTTCTGCCGCCACAATCGGGTACGGCCGGCATCCACGCTTGCATGAGCAGATCTATCGCGCTCGCAATCGCCGTCATGGCGCTGGCCGTTCTCGCGCCGGGATGCGCAACCAATTCGGCACGCTCGCCGGACCTCAAGGCGATCTACGAGGAATCGGCGCAGAAGATCGGAAGCGAGCGCAACCCGGTGGTTGTCATTCCCGGAATCCTCGGCTCCAACCTCGTGGAGAAGGGCTCGGGCAAAGTCGTCTGGGGGGCATTCACCTACGGCGCGACCGACACGGACTATCCCGAGGGCGCTCGTCTTTTTTGCCTTCCGATGCGTTCGGGTGCGTCGCTCAGTGAACTCACAGACGATGTCGAGCCCGACGGCGTGCTCGAATCGCTCGAGGCCAACGTGGGCTTGCTCAAAGTAAACGCGCTCGAACCGTACAAAGGGATCATCCGTTCGCTGGCGGCGGGAAAGTATGTGGATCGCGATATCGCGCGAGCGTCTCGGGCGAAGACAGAGGCCGAGGGGCCGATCGACTACGCCGGGCTGCACTACACCTGCTTTCAGTTCGACTACGACTGGCGGCGTGACATCTCGGAGAGCGCGGCGCGGCTGGACCGCCTCGTGCGCGATGCCGCGGGGCTCGCGACCGATGCACGCGCCGACGGCAGGCCCGCGAAGGTGGATGTCGTCGCGCACTCGATGGGTGGGCTCGTCGCTCTCTATTACCTGAGGTACGGGACTCAGGCGTTGCCGGAAGACGGATCGCTTCCTCAGCCCAGCTGGGAGGGCGCCAAGTTCATCGATCAATTGATCATTGTCGGAACGCCGAGCGCGGGTTCCGTGCTCGCGCTGAAGCAGATGGTCGAAGGTGTCTCGTACTCGCCGATCACGCCCACCTATCAGCCGGCGTTCTTGGGCACGATGCCTTCGATCTATGAGCTCTTGCCGCGGACGAGACACGCGCGGGTGATCGATTCGCAAACGCGGAAGGCGATCGATCTCTACGACGTTGAAACGTGGAAGAAATACAACTGGGGGCTTGCGGATGCGAGGCAGGATCGGTACGTCGCTTGGCTGCTGCCGGATGTCGGGGACGCGGAGCAACGCCGCGCGATCGCGCTCGACCAGTTGTCGAAGTGCCTGAAGCGCGCGAAGCAACTGCATGCGGCGCTCGATCGACCGATAGGCGAATCCCCGGTTCCGATTCACCTGATCGCCGGCGACACCATCCCCACCCCGAGCGTGATCACAGTTGACCACCGGAGCGGCCAACTCACGGTTTCTGAACAGGCCCCCGGCGACGGAACGGTGACACGCGCCAGCGCGTTGATGGATGAACGCACGGGCGGCGGATGGAAAGCGCGCCTCGATTCGCCGATCGCATGGTCGAGTGTCCGCTTTCTGCAAGGCGACCACATCGAGCTCACGAGCAACGCCCCGTTTACGGACGACCTTCTCTATCTTCTACTCGAAGCTCCGCGCCGACACTCGGCTACGGTCGCGCTTCGAGCACCAGATTGAATGGAGTCTGCGTTGCACGCCGGAAACGGGTGAACCCGCCCTCCGAAACCACGGCGCGAAGACGAGCCTCGCCCGCCTGCGCCCCGAGCGCCGGACCGTTCTGTGAGAGGGAGTGGGCGACGCAGATCATGGTGGATGCCGCGGAATAGACGCGCCCGACGGGATTGAGATTCTCTTCGACCTTGTCGTTCGCGAATGGTTCGACGATCATCCAGAATCCGTCGGGCTTGAGCGTTTTCCGGATGTTGCGAGCTGCGCCCACCGGGTCGCCCATGTCGTGCAGGCAATCGAAGCAGCACGCCAGATCGAATCCGCCTTCCTGCGGCTTGACTGTTGTCGCGGAATCGATCGCGAAGCTGCAGCGATCGGAGACGCCCGCCGATTTCGCGGCGCGATTCGCGAACTCGACGGACGGTCCGTGCGTGTCGAAGCCGATGAATCTGGATTTTGGATAAGCCTGGGCCATGAGGATCGTCGAAGATCCGTGCCCGCAGCCGATGTCGGCCACGACGGCGCCGGACTTCAGGCGACTCTCCGCGCCATCCATCGAGGGAATCCAGTTGCCGACCAGATTGCCGCGGTAGTTTGCGGCGAAGAAGCGGTCGGTTCCGTGGAAGAGATCGTGATGGTGCGATCCCCAGTCGACTCCCTTTCCCGAACGGAATGCCTCCATCAGCTTGTCTTCGTCTTTGACCATCGAATTGGAAACCAGAAAGCCGCCGACCATGTTCGCCGGACTCGAATCATCCGCCAACGCGAACGCTTGCTCTTCCGTGAGAACAAAGCGGCCTTCGGCGGGCCGGTACTCGCAGTATCCGCCCGCGGCCTGATTCAAGAGCCACTCGCGCACGTAGCGCTCGTTTGTGTTGGTATCGCGCGCGAGATCAGCAGGCGTCACGCCTTTCTCGCCCGCCTTCGCCATCGCTTTGTACAGACCGAGACGATCGCCGATGGTCACGAGCACAGAGCTCATTGCCCCGCCAAAGTCTCCAACGATTTTTCCGAGCAGGCTGTTGAGCTTGTCCTGATTGATCGCCATGGCCAGACTCCTTTGTTGCGCCAAGCGTCCCATACTCCTTTGCGGGCGGCAAGCGCCGTTCCGCGATATTCGGCTGCATCGGCGGCTACGCTGATGCGATGCGAGAGTGCGAACTTCTTGCGAAAATCGCCGAGCGCTCAGGATCGCTGGCCCGCAAGTTTCCCCAGGTCACCACCGGCCCGGGCGACGACTGCGCCGTTGTGCGAATCGCGAACACCGACTGCCTGCTGACGGTCGACCAGGTCATTGAGGGTCGCCACTTTCGGAAAGGGACGCCGCTCGATCTTGTGGCGCGCAAGGCGATCGCCCGCTCTCTTTCAGATATTGCCGCGATGGCGGGAACACCGGTTTGCGCGCTGGCAACTGGCGCTCTGCCGCGCGGATTTCCGCAGCCGGACGCGGACGCGCTGTTCGAGTCGATGAAGGGATGGGCGGAGCACTGGCAGTGCCCGCTGGTGGGAGGCGACATCGCATCTCTTCCGTGCGCGACCGACCCGCTCACGATCACGGTCACAATCGTCGGTTCGCCGCATCCATCGCGTGGAGCGGTGCTCCGTTCTGGTGCTCAACCTGGAGACGGCATTTACGTCACAGGCACGCTCGGCGGCACGCTCGACGCGGCGACCGGGCTCGGAAAGCATCTGACGTTCGAGCCCCGCCTGCAAGAGGCCCGAGCGCTCGCCGAAGCTCTCGGTCCACGCCTGCACGCGATGATGGATATCTCCGACGGGCTGGGACGCGACGCGACACGAATGGCGAGCGCTTCGAGCGCCCGATTCGAGATTCGTTCTGATCTCATCCCCGGCGAGAGTTCGGACTGGCGTCGCGCCGCTTCTGATGGCGAGGACTACGAGCTCTTGTTCGCTGCCGCTGGCGCGGTTGACTCGCTGCTGCCCGGCGGGCTGAGGATCTCGCGCATCGGGAGCGTCGGGAACGGACGCGGGTGCGGCATTCTCGACGGCACGGCCACAATTGACGCCCACGAACTGGGCTGGGAGCATCGATAAAGCGTTCCAATGATTCCGCTGTGACGCAGATTGTCCGAACCAGCACTAGCGCCGATTACACCGCTTCGATCGGTGCAGGAGTAGCTGCTTTGCTGCGCGGCGGCGACATCGTGCTGCTCGAAGGCGACCTCGGCGCTGGCAAAACGGCATTTGTTCGGGGGTTCGCGCAAGCACTTGGAGTTGGGCCGGGGCTCGTGAGCAGCCCGACCTTTGTGGTCATCAATGAGTACCCGCTGGGGCGCGGAGTTCGGGGCATTCTCCGGCTTGTTCACGTCGATGCGTATCGGCTGCATTCATCCGACGATCTCGACGCCGCGGGATGGGACCGATCGGTGGACCCGGCCGGAAGCGCTCGACCCGATCGCGTGATTATCGTGGAATGGCCGGCACGGATCTCCGGGGCGTTTGGTGCATCGCCGGACTCGCTCCGGATTCGGCTTGCCAATCTCGGCGATTCGACGCGGCGGCTCGATATCTCCCTGCCTCAATCATTCACGAAAAGACCGCTTGCCACGGAATTCATCGAGCGCGAACCGACCCGGTGTCCGATTTCGGGCGCCTGGGTTGAACCGACGCGTACTACATACCCGTTTGCCGGAGAACGAGAGAAACTCGCCGATTTGAACCGATGGTTTTCGGGCGCCTACCGAATCGGCCGCCAAGCAACCGACGCCGACTATGACGCGGCGCCCCGGGAAGGCATTCCATCCCCCGATCCGGACCGCGCGAGCCACGACGAAAAAGAGAACTAATGCCGCCCTCCGGGGTCTCTACGATAAAGGCATGATGCAAAGTCTCACTCTCTGCGGCGCTTCCGTGCTTGCCGCTTCGGACCAGGGGGGCCTCTGGGGTCTGTTCGTTCAGTCATTCGACTTCTTCACTGTGCTGCTGCTTTTGGGATCTCTGATCGCGGTGGCGATTATCGTCCGCTGCCTGATCGATGTGCGGGAGCGCAAGATCCTGCCCGAGGCGAGCATCGGACGCATCAACGACCTGATGAGAGCTGGTCGCGAGGAAGATCTCCGGGCGTTCGTCAAGCACGACGAGAGCTTTCCTTCGCGGGTGCTGCGTCAGGTCATCGAGCCCGGACGCAAGCGTGACCGGCTCGGCATGCGTGAGACCGCTGAGATCGCCGCGAGCGAAGAGGTTGCGCGCTGGTTCCGCGCGATCGAACCGTTGAACGTCGTCGGCAATCTCGGGCCGTTGATCGGTCTGGCCGGGACAGTTTGGGGCATGATCCTGGCCTTCACTTCGCTCGGCGCCACGGGTGGCCAGGCGGGCCCGGCCGATCTTTCCATGGGCATCAGCAAGGCGCTCTTCCACACGCTGCTGGGCCTGACGCTCGCGATTCCCTGCCTGTTTGTGTTCGGTTTCTACCGCTCGATCGTGGACCGGATCTGCACGCGGGGCATGCTTGTTTCTTCCCAGCTGATCGAGTCCCTGCCCGCTGATGACGACGACGACGGCACCTTCCCGCCGCGCGTCGAAGCCAAACCGGTTTCACGCATGGCCACGGCGGTGTAACCGAATCTCATTCGAAACAAATCATGCGTTTGCGAACGTTCAGAAAATCCGAAGGCGCGGGGCACGTCAACGTCACACCGCTGATCGACGTGGTGATGTGCCTGATCATTTTTTACCTGATGGTCGGCCATCTCGCCGCGGGGCGGTCCAGCAGCGTGAATCTGCCGACCTCGACCACGGGGCGCCCGCCGGACAAAGCCACACCGATCGTGATCAACGTCGCGGTCGACGAGAAGACGAACGAGACGGTTCTGCTCATCGGCACCGAACGGGTGCTCGAGTCGCAACTCACCAAGATTCTCAAGGACATGTCCGAGATCGCGCCCGAATCCGAGGTGCAGATCCGTGCGGACCGATCGCTGAACTACGGCAAGGTTGCGCCGATTCTGACCGCGTGCCGCGATGCGGGGTTGGTCTCGGTGAAGCTCGTCGCGGCCAAAGGCGGGAGGAGCACCTCGTGAGCGGACTTCGCGCACACGCTTTTCGCCGGCGCAACGCACTGGCGATGCACGACGAGCATTACGCACCGAACATGACGCCCATGGTGGACGTGGTGATGGTGATCCTCGTGTTCTTTATGGCGAGCGCGAGCGTGCTGGGACCGGAGTGGCTGCTGAAGACCGCGCTCCCGCCGTCGAAACCTTCGATCGTGAAAGTGCCGGAGCACCTGACGCGCGTCGAGCTGCTGCTGACTTCCAAGGACGGCAAGGACGTCCGTGTCACGACGCGCTCGGCTTCGAGCATTCCGACCCTTGTGGATGCACCGATCGATTCGCTGGATGCCTGGCTGACCGATATGACCGCGAATCGATCTCCCAAGGAGCTCGCGATCGTGGTACGCCCGCGTGAAAACGTTCCGTACGAAGCCGTCGTCACGATGCACGAGCGCTGCGCGAGAATCGGTGTCGAGAAGATCGGGATTCTCGATCCACCAGCAAATAGCGGGCGGCCGGCAACCCTGTTTCAATTCGGCGCGGCGAAGACCTGGAGCCGGTGGGCTTTCAGTGTCAGACCACGTTCGGCGCACAGCTTCTCACAGAGGCCCCGCAATTCGGAAATCTCGATCTGGACCGCATCACCGTTGTCGGTACGGATGAGCAGGTCGCTGCCACTCGTTCCGAACACAACCTGATATCGCCCGGCATCATCGTCATCGAAGAGCACCCTCTGGATGATGCCCGAATCCTGCATCAGTTTCAGCGTGCGATAGACCGTCGCCTTCGAAACACGGAACCCCTCGGCTTTCAGGCCCTTGATCAGTTCATCCGCGTGGAACAAGCCCGGCTGGCGCATGACCGAATCAAGAATCTGTGCGCGCTCGAGCGTGTACTTCAGCCCGGCCCCTTTTAGCGTTCGTCGAAAGACCGCGCAGACCGGTTCAATGACGGCGAGTTCGTCGAGTTCTGCGGGGGAACCGGACAACGATTTGGACCCGGGCATAGATTATCCTAAGCCAGAACGAATGGCTCACGCGCTCCCGACACACCCTGGACCATCAACCGAGCGTTTGGTGTGGCCCCTGCTCGCCGCCTTGCTGGTTGTTCTGGTCGGCGCCATCGCGTCGATCGGCGGCCCGTTGAGCGGCCTACAGGGTCCGGCTGCCGCGGCGTACTGGCTGCTGGCTTCCGCCGGGCCCGCGGCGCTGTACATCGCTTCTGGAATTGGGCTCGGGCGACTCGTTCTTCCCCTGTTCCGAAAAGCCAGAGAAGCATGGGCGATTCAAGCAGTCGCCGGGTTGTCGCTTCAATTGTCAATCGGACATGGAATCAATTGCGTCGGGGCATGGCTGCCGGGGTACTTGTGGAATCTGGTTTCGCTCGCACCCGGAGCTTTGGGCCTCGTGCTGCTGATCGCTTCCCTGCGCCGACCGCCGCGAGAGGCGTCCGGAGGAAGCAGGATCGGACTTTGGATGATCGCGCCGGGTGCGTTCGTTCTGGCACTCGCCGTGATGCTGGTGGCGGCGATGGAAGCACCGGGGATTCTGTGGTCAAGCGAGTTTGGCGGATTCGATGTTCTGAGCTACCACCTCCAATTGCCGCGCGAGTGGCTGGAACTAGGCCGGCTCACGCCGCTGAATCACAATGTCTATTCGTATCTTCCGTCGTACTTTGAGAGCGCCTTTCTCACATTGCAACTCTGGACGTTCGCGCCGCGATCAACCGTGAACGGCGTCAGCGGCATTCTTGCGAATGACGGTTGGCGTGCGATCTCTTGTCAGTTGCTGCACGTTGGATTCGGAGTGGTTGCCGCATGGATGGTCGCCGCCGCGACGCGCGAAACGCTCGCTCGGACGAAAGAAGGAGGCGAGGGGGCGCCGCACGGAGCCGGTTGGGTTGGTGCCGCGGCGTTCCTGTGCGTTCCGTGGATTGTCGTCGTTGGTTCGATGGCGTACAACGAACTTGCCATGTGCTCTCTCATCGCCGGCGCGATGGTCGCGGCGCTGGATCGCGGCATCGGAGCAACGAGCCGAGCTGTTCTCACTGGCTGGCTGATCGGCGTAGCGTGCGGACTGAAACCGACCGCGCTTGTTCTGGCAGCGCCGATGGCGGGGCTTGCGCTCATCTGGTTTTCGCCGGCACGAGGCTGGATCCGGCTGGTGGCGTACGCAGCCGGCGCGGGATTCATCGCCCTCGCGCCATGGTTGCTCCGCAACTGGTTCGCAAGCGGAAATCCAATTTTCCCGTACGCCCACGGGCTCTTCGGCGACGCGCATTGGACAGCCGAGCAGTATGCGCGATTCGCGCATGCGCACCAATTCGAAGGCTCTTGGTCGGATCGTCTGAAGATGCTGATTTTCATCGACCCGAACGATCCGGCCGGAGCGCGGCATCGGGGGTTGATGCATCCGCAGTGGAGCGCTTTTTTTCCGATCGTCGGCGCCGCGGCCGTGATCGGGCTTGTCGCCCGAAGCACTCGACAGTGCACCGGGCTGCTGGTTGCTTCGCTCGCCGTACAGATCCTGGCGTGGCTCACGTTGACACACCTGCAGTCGCGATTTCTGATACCCCTTGCGATCCCGGGAGCGATGCTCATAGGGCTGGCGGCCAGCGGAGCCTGGCTCCGCGCCGCTTCGCGACGGCGCGATCGGTACGCTCTACTTGCAATAACCGCCACGTCGGTCTGCACCGGATTCATGGCGATGCGCTCGCTCGACGCGTTCTGGTCCGAGCAGGGTGGGAACCCGAATCAAGCGCTCGGGTTCGGGCCGCAATTCTTTGCTCAAACGAGTTTGCGGGAGGGCGACACCGCCCGGGTTGCACCGGGAGAAACGCTGTATCTGCTCGGAGATTCGACGCCGTTCTACGTTCCGGGTCCGCTGGTGTATCACACGACTTGGGATGCTTCGCCGCTGGGTGACGCCGTCCGCACCACGAAAGAGAGTGAGAACGCGCCCTTTGAGTGGTCTGGCAAATTGCTTGACCGGGGAATCGACGCGGTTCTGATCAACTTCTCGGAGCTGGGGCGGCTCATCGAAATCAAGTGGTACGACCCGGCGATTTCACGCGACGTTCTGACGCGTTGGTTCCCGGCGACAGTCCCAGCGGGCAAACCAAAGTCTTCGGGGCAGGACTTGCCGCCGGTTGTGCGTCCGATCCGAGCGCCGGAGTCGCGGAAATGAACAGCACGGAGACACCAAAGCGGATGTCCGCCGGAAGAATCGCGCTGCAAGTGATCGGCTTTGCGATCGGAGTGGCTCTGCTCGCCTGGTGCGTCAGGCAAGCGTTTAGCCCGGGTAACCAGGAGCAGCTGGCGGCGTTGAGGCATGCCCCTCCGCACCACATCGCGATTCTTTGCGCCGCCAACGCGATGGTGCTTTTTTGTTCCGGCCTGAGTTTCTATGTTTCACTCCACCCCATCAAGAAACTGAACTTCTGGGATTTGCAGGCGACCAACGTCATCGCCACGTTCTTGAGTTATGTCCCTTTCAAGGCCGGGATGCTCTTTCGGATTCTGGTACACAACCGGCGAGATCGAGTCCCGTTGGCCCTGATCGGAGCTTGGTTCGGAGCGGTCTCGATCGTGATGGCAATCACCATTTTGCCGCTCTTCCTGGCTTCACTGGCCGTGCGCGAAATCAACGGGAAATGGATCGCGATCGCGTTTTTCACCGGCGCGGCCGGCTACTCGATCGTCTGCCTGCTCGCGTGGTATTTTCACGGAACCCGCGGCATGGCGATCCTTCGGGCGATCGCCGAGCGGTTTGGAAACCGGGCAAGGACAATCGTGCGCACCAGGTTCGTCCGCACCGCTCACGGCGGGCTCGACATCCTCGCGTCGCCGGGTCGCGTCCTTGCGCTGGTCGCCGTGCGGCTGGTCGATATGGCAAGCCAGGCGGGACGCTTCTACATCGCGGGACAAATTGTCGGGACACCGATCCCGTTCGAATCATGCGTCCTGTTGGCATCGATGCACTTTGTCGTTGGCGTCATGAGCCCTGCCGGCACGGTCGGCACTCGGGAGGCAGCAGTTGTCGGTGCCGCGGCAATGCTCGGGCTGGAGAACCCGCCGGCCATGGCCGGCGTCGCGCTGCTTGTTCTCGCCAGTGAAGCCGTCGTGAATGCGACGCTATCCGCGTTCGCTCTCATTCGACTCGGCATTCACCGCATGTTTGTGCCGCGGGGACTGACCGGCCACACCCCGGCGGGTGCGTCCTCACGGAATCCAGAGACCGAGTTCGAAACTTGAATGAGTGCTCGATGCGATCGCGCACAACTACGATTGATGAATGCGACTGGCTCTTGCACAAACGAATCCGACGGTCGGCGATATCGCGGGCAACGCCGCGGCAATCGCCAAGTCGATCGAGCACGCCAAAGACCAGGGCGCCGACTGCGTCGTGTTTCCTGAACTCGCCCTGTGCGGCTACCCGCCAAGGGATCTGCTGCTTCAAGGAGGATTTCTCCGCGCATGCGTCGATGCCGCAAAGGAGTTGGGAAAGAAGCACTCGAGCGGCATCACGGTGATCTTCGGCTCTCCACTGCCGGTGAGCGGCAACGTGGATTCGCCTGATGGGATCGCCAATTCGCTGCTGGCGTACCGCGGCGGCCAAATGCTGGGTTATTACGACAAACGACTTCTGCCGACATACGACATCTTCGATGAGGACCGCTACTTCACCCCGGGGAATCGCGCCTTGGTGGTCGAGGTCGGTGGTGTCACAATTGGCTTGACGATCTGCGAGGACTTGTGGAAGGGCGAAGACGCCGGATTCGCTTCGCATTATTCCGACGCGCCCGATCCCGTCGCTCAAGTCGTTCAGGCCGGCGCACAAGTGATTGTCTCCGCTTCGGCAAGCCCGTTCGTGCTCGGGAAGAGCCCGCGACATCGCACGATTCTCAAGAAGCACGCCATGAACCATGGCGTGTATGTGGCGAGCGTGAACCAGGTGGGCGGAAACGACGAACTGGTTTTCGACGGACATGCCGCGGCATTCGCTCCGAATGGCGATCTGATCGCCGCCGGCCCCGGCTTCGAAGAGGCGATGACGATCGTCGAGCTGCCGACAAAATCGGGCTCCGTGACGGATCCTGTCACGACAAAGAGCGACGAAGAGCAGTTGTTCCGTGCGCTGGTCCTGGGTGTGCGTGACTACTGCCGCAAGACCGGATTCAAAAGCGCGCTCCTCGGGCTCTCGGGCGGCATCGACAGCGCGGTGACGGCGGCGCTCGCGTGCGCGGCACTCGGATCTTCCAGCGTATTGGGCGTCGCGCTTCCCGGCCCATACTCGAGCGAGCACAGTAAGTCGGATGCATACGACGTCGCGCAGCGGCTCGGCATGAAGTGCATCACGGTGCCGATCTCGCCGGTGTTCGACGGCGCGGTAAGCACGATTGATCCGGCCCTGGTTTCTCTCGAGGCGCCGAAACTCGGAGAACGTTTGCCGGACCTTGCAGAGGAGAACCTGCAATCGCGCCTCCGCGGCACAATCCTGATGGCTCTCTCGAATCGCACCGGCGCGATCGTGCTGACAACCGGGAACAAGAGCGAGCTTGCGGTTGGATACTGCACTCTCTATGGCGACATGAACGGCGGACTCGCCGTGCTGTGTGATCTGACAAAGAACTGGGTCTATCGCCTCGCAAAGTGGATGAACGCACACGCACGCGAGTGCGGCTTTGCGGCGCCCCCGATTCCCGCTGCGAGCATCGAGAAGGCACCGAGCGCGGAACTCCGCCCGAATCAGACAGACCAGGACTCGCTGCCCGCCTACGACGTGCTCGATGAGATACTCCACCGCTATGTCGAGCGCAAGCAGAGCGCCGGCGACATCATTCGCGACTGCTCCGGACGTGAAGGGTTCGACGAGGCAACAGTTCGTCGAGTGATCCGCCTGACGGATCTGTCAGAGTACAAACGCAAGCAAGCCGCGATCGGGCTGAAGGTGACCGGCGTGGCGTTCGGGTCGGGGCGAAGAATGCCGATCGCGCAAGGCTGGAAGAGCCCGTGAGAGCGTCGGCGCGCGGTGGGCTGATACGCTTGAGTCATGGGATTCAAGCTGTACAATCTGCTGGGATTCAAGGATCAACCCGATCTCACGCTGGAAGGACTCACCCCGGTCTCGTGGTATTCACGCGGCGGATATGACCCCGTCGTCGTCGGCAAGTGGGCGAGCGAGCAGAAATCGGATCTCCTGATCGTCGATTTCGAGGGGCTTTGTTCGGACGTCCGCGTTCAAAAGGCCGAGTGCGTTGCGCAGGGGCACGCGCAGCGAATCGCGGCTTTTCGCGCCGCGAAGCGCGACAAGAAGAATCCGCACGCACAGATCGGAACGTACGCCGTATGCCCGGTCGGGGATTACTGGACGCCCGTGATGCCGAGCGAAGAAAAGCTGCTTGCATGGCACGGAACCAACCGCTTCAATTCAGTGATAGCGGGCGACCTCGATGTCATCTGCCCTTCTCTTTACGCGTTCTACGACGACGAAAAAGGCTGGGTGAAGTACGCAATCGCGAATATCGAAGAAGCGTACAAGTATGGCAAGCCGGTTATTCCGTTCATCTGCCCCCACTACCACCATTCCGATCCGAAGTTTCGAAACAAGATGATTCCGTATTTCGGCACGATGATCGACACCGTGCGCGAGCGCTGCGACAGCGCGATTCTTTGGGGAGGCTGGTGGTTCGGATCGAAGGATGTGGGACAAGGCAACGAGTCGGGTCACCCCTGGCCATGGGAGAAAGATTTTGCGTGGTTGAAGGAAGTGCGCCGCATCGTGCGAGGGTTATAAGAGAGATTTTGTCGCTCCCAACGAGCAAGGGTTTAGCAGGCTGTTGAAAAACTCCAACCAGTCGCAATTTCGAACCGCCATCTACCCTCGCGACCCGGGTCTGAGGGCCAGAAAGTTGTCTGCAATGCGTCGGCGCAGTAGGCACAATCAGAATTTCAACAGCCTGTTAGATGTCCGCCAATCAGACCGGCCCAAGGAACAAAAACGCGCGTGGACGCGTCTCTCGCTGGGTGATCCGCGCCGCGGCCCTGCTCGTCGCCGTCATTGGCCTCGGATACGCCGCGTTCGCGGGCGCGCTGTGGGAAGTCCAGGATTCAATCATTTTTCCCCGCGCGGCGGGATACTCGTCCGGCAGAGGACTCCCGTCAACCGGCGAACGAATCTGGTACACGGCGCCGGATGGCCGAAAGATCGAAGCGTGGTATTTCAAGGGTGCGGGCCGCAGCGCGCAATCCCCCGGTCCGCTGCTTGTTTGCTTCCACGGCAACGCGGACTTCATCGAAAACTGGTCGTGGATGGCGGAGACGTGTCAACGGGAAGGTTTCAACGTCCTCCTGCCCGAGTTTCGCGGCTACGGGCGCAGCGAGGGCGAACCCTCGGAAAAAGCAATCGTCGAGGATTCCGCGGCAATCCTCCGCATCGTGCTCCAAAGGCCCGAGATCGACGGGAGCAAGCTTGTTTTGCTCGGGCGATCGCTCGGCGGAGGAGTGGCGTGCGCCGTGGCGCTTCAAGTGCCGCCCGCGGCGCTGATTCTGGAATGCACGTTTACATCCCTCGCCTCGATGGCGGACGGCTATCACGTGCCGCGCTGGCTTGTGAGACACCCTTTTCGAAACGACGAGGCGCTCAAGACCATCAAGGCCCCGGTCATGCTCGTGCACGGCGAGCACGATCGCATCATCCCGCACCGTCATTCGGAAGAACTCAAGAAGCTCCGCCCGGACGCGGAGCTCGTGACGCTCGATTGCGATCACAATGATCTGCCCGGAAACGACGAAGAAAAATACAAGGCGAGCTTCGTGGAGTTTCTGCGATCGCACGGGCTCTGGCCGAGCCAGCCCATCGCAGCCGCCGCGGAGCGTCCGGCATCAGTCAATCCGCGGCAAACCGGGCAGCGCGCACGGTCCGCCGGCGACTAAAATCGCCCGCACCCTCGGAGGGGTGGCTGAGCGGTTGAAAGCAGCAGACTTGAAATCTGCCAAAGGGCTTGTCCCTTTCAGGAGTTCGAATCTCCTCCCCTCCGTTAGTTTCTAGAGGCTGTTGAACAACGGCCGATTGCCGGCGATTTGAGCACTTCCCCGGCGGCATCGTTCCTGCTGGCTGGTTTCCCGCACCGCTCACGCCGCCAGCAGCTTCCGCATCCGCACCAGGTTGTACGCCGCGGCAGCCAGCTCGAAGCACTGCCCGATCTTCTCGCATCCCACATGCCTGGCCCGTCTCATCCCCGCCACCGTCTTCACCCATCCGAAGAACTCCTCCACCAGCTTTCTTCGTCGCTGGCTCTTCTTGAACGCCGCGCTCCGGCGTTCGCCCCGGACGAACCATCGCGCCCAGGTTCCCTCGTCCGCGCGGGCGCCCGCCCAGTCGATCTTCCCCTCTTTGATCGCCCCGGAGCACGGGCAGCACCTTCCCGAGGAGACGCCCTCAGCGAATGTGCGCAACTTGACAGACACTACCGCGTCCCCGGGCCAGCGCACCCGCTCCACCGTCCGCCAGTGAGTCCGTTGCAAAAATACGCCATGCTCGTCTACGTGGCGCGCGTTGCTCTACTACCCGCCCTTATTTTTTGATTCTTCCAGTGGGCAGATCCGTGGGAGAACTCCACTCCGCCTGCAAGCCCGCTTTTATCTTGCTAAGCGCTTCGTCGCGGCCCATTGTGCCCGCCTGCTCGTACGCATTTGCAATGTGTCGGGCGAGATCAACCAGCATGATCCCCCAATTTGCTGGATCTCTCCAAAGGTCGGTTGCGATTGAAACATGCTGTTTCCCGCCTGCTGCCCAAACGCGCAAGATTTCGAGAGCGCGCGGATCGCTTGCGGCGGCATCGGGCATGGGTAGCTCGGACGGTCTTGAATTCATGACACCAAGCCTTTCTTTCTTTAATCATGAGGCTCCGGCAGCCCGCAACCTGGGCGACGAGCAGGGCCAATCGGATCTTTCTTATTTGCGACAGCTGGCGAATTCTTGGCTTTCTGTCCACCTGTTATCCTTTGGATTCGCTGGTGCTCTGCGATTTCTCTCGCCAATTTTCCGCCGGGAACAGCTTGTCGAGTCTCGGTGCCAGGCACATACCTTCCAGCGCTTTCGTGTTCAGTCAGCCGCCTTGGAATGTTTTCGGACTCGCCAACATAGGGAACCTTGCCGGCTTGTTGATCTGGAAATTCATAGATTCCCTCGGTAACTGGCGCGTCGGCGGGGCGGATTTCTCCGGCCGGAGCGGGCACAGACGCTCGTGACGGTCGCGTCGGGGCACCCCTCGACATCAAGACGGCATTGGCGGCGTTGCCCCCCTGTCCCTGTGAGAACTGCTCATCAGAGATTTCCCCGTTCGCGTAGTTGTAGATGTTTTCGACATTGTCGGCGATCGTGAGCGAAGCGATAGAGGTCTTTGCCCGCGATGCGATCATGTATGTGTCGGCTGCAACGTCGGTTGTAGCCCCCGATTGCTTCGCGAGTTCTCCATATGGTTCGTAGGAAACCGCTCCGCCGGTCGCCACTTCAACCGCAAAACCAATTGTGTCCCCCGCGTTGTAAATCGCCTGTCTGGCCATATTATCAATTCCCACAACCTCATTTTGAAACGCCTGATGTGCACCAGAGAGGAAGGCTCCTCCAATCTGCATCATTTCCCCAAACGTGTACAACCCACTCGGATCCCTGAACAGGAACGGGTTGCCCTTCACATACAGGTACAACGACATGCCGTCCACGTACCCGGCCGGATCGCGCGTGATCCACCTGCCGCCGATCGGGTCGTACCACCGGTTGCGGGAGAGCCACAGCCCCGTCGCGGGATCAAACCAGTACCCGTTCCAGCCCGGGCCCCACGCCAGCGCTCCCCCCGCGGCGTTGCCGCTCACCAGCGCATCCGCCTCCGGCATCAGCTGGTTGTAGCTCGCCGCGAAGATCAGGAAGTCGGCTTCGTCGACGTACCAGTCGCCGTTCAGGTCCGCGGGGCATCCCCACGTCGGCGGATTCCCCCCGCCCCCGCCCGGACCCCCGTTGTGGTCCGGCATCGACGCGTCCGTGCAGTCCAGCACGTTGTACGCGTAGTCGAAGATCGAGAAATCCGTGTCGTCGCAGACCCCGTCACCGTTCAGATCACCCGGCAGGCAGCGGATCATCCGTCCGTACGAATCGAAGACACGCGACTCGCGCAAGGTCCCGCCCGCGCTCACGTACGCCGCGGTCGAGAGGTTCGCGTCCGTCAGCGCGTAGCGAGAGTTCACCGCGGCGTCCGTCCAGGGAATCACCGGATCGATCGTCACCCCCGACGCGTTGGTCAGCGCCCGGCTCCGCACCTCCAGCAGCTCGTCCTTGTCCCGCACGCCCCAGAAGAACTGCGTCTCGGTGTCGGGCGTGAAGCCCCCCACCCCCGTGATCCCCGTCGCCGGCTCCGTCGGCAGCGGCACCGGAGGCGTCGCCCCGGCATCGGCGACATTCCGCTCCTCCAGCACGTCCAGCACCTGCCAGTCGCTGCTGAAGAAGTAGACGCGGGTTCTGGTGTACCCCGCGTTTGATGACTCCGCGTCCCCGGGCCAGCGCACCCGCTCCACCGTCCGCCAGTTCAAGGCGTTGTACGCGTACGACGCGACCGGAGACGGTTCAACACTGCCGCCCTCTCCCCGATCGACACGCACCAGCCGGTTCCACGCGTCATAGGTGTACCGGCGGATCGGCTGGCTGTCTCCCTCGATGGTCTCGGAGATCAGGTTCCCGTTCTTGTCGTACGCGCGAACGTACTTCGGCGTCCCCCCACCCCCACCCCCCACCCCCTCCCGCGGTCGTCGCGCCCAGGCTCGTCAACTGGTTCTGTGCATCGTGCGTCCTGATCGAGGTCTCCGCCGCGGCGAATACCCCGTCTCCGTCCACATCACTCGCCACGCTCTTCCAGTTCCCCAGCATGTCGAGCGACCACGACCTCGATTCCACGCCGCTCCCTGCCGGCCCGATCCCCGGCGCGAAGGCGAGCACGCCGTACGACCAGCTGAACTTGCCGGTCTCTTCCTTGACGAGCCGACGCAGATTGTCGTACGTGTACTTCCGGTCCGGCGCCGACCCCGCGACCTGCGGCCGCAGATCGTCGTCGCTCAGCCGCTCCGAACTCGCCGAGTACGAGTACCCGTGCTGATAGAGCGGGCGAACAATCGGCGCGCTCATCGACGAGGCGTCCTGCATCCAGCCCGTGCTTCCGGTTCCGCTCGCAGGAGTCGCGTTCGCCGAGGTCGGTGCTGATGGCCGCGTCGGAGTCCAGGCCTGATGCTTCAGCCGGCCGAAACGATCCCACCCGAAGTACACGTTTTCCTTCGTGCGCCCCGTCACCGATCGGATCCGGTCCAGGTGTACCTGCGGCACATCCAGCGACATGCTCACCGTGCGGCCCATGCCCAGCCGCTGCACGTTCGCCAGCAGCTTCACGCCGGAGGGATTGAGCGAAGTGGCGGCAACTGTTCCCACGTCCGCGCCCGCATTCCGCAGCGCAAGAAGCGTGGGCTGAGCGATCGAGAATCGATGGTGCGCATCGGTCGCGGCCACGCTCCCGACATGATCCGCGTCCGCGTAATAACGAAGCTCGGTGTCGTCCGTGGCTGACGAAGGCGTGGCATCCGGATACGAAATGCCGCGCACGCCCCGCCAGTTGTTGAGATAGACGCCGGAAACACCCGAAGGACTCGTGACCCACGGAATCGACTGCAGGTCGTATTTCACGGCACGCTCGCCGCCGAGGGCGCTCGACCCGGCAAAGCCCGCAATCTGCTTGAGCGCTTTCACGCCCCCGAGCGCATCGTACTCGTACGTCACTTTGTTCAGCGTCGTATTGGATGCGTCGAGCATCTCGGTCGTCGAGACGCGGCCGCTGGTGTCGTAGACATTGCGGATCTTTGCGGCAGTCGCATCAACCTTGCTCCCGCTCGGCAGAGGCAGCTGCACCGCATCGGTCAACAACCGTCCCTGCGAGTCGCGTGAAAAGAGCCGCGTCGTGCCGTTCTGATCAATAACGGCGGTTTGTTCGCCCGCCATGTTGTATCGATAGCGAACTCGCTGATCATCCGCGGTCGAAGGCAAGCCGGACACGGGATCCGGATACCGAATTTCATAGAGGAGATTCGAAGACCCGTACCCTGCGCTCGAGAAAGTGCCCGATGTCTCGCTGATGCGATAGACGAACCGGGTGAATTGCTTCGCGGGAGTCGTTTCGCCGGACGACGGGCGCTGGAAGGCGACCCTTAGGGTCGAATTTCCCAACCCGTCGAGCATGTTTGTCGCGACGCGGAATTCATCGCCGCCGAGCGTGCCGGCCCCGCTGAAGTCTGCCCAATCAACGCCCCAATGCGCGGGCGTAGCACCCGAGGCCTCGACCAGTCTGGGAAAAACAAGATAGTTGCGAACGCCATCAAACCTGTTCGGTCTCAGGTTCTCGATCGCGCCGACAACGCGCCCGAGCGCATCGTAAAGCGTGCGCGTGATGCGTCCGTTGGGATCAATGGAATCCTGCGGCAAGCCCATCGCGTTGTACGACTGACGGGTGATGAGCACGCCCGGATTGGCAGAAAGGAACGAATTCGGAACCTCCGGAACGGCCGAGTCATATGAATCGATGTACCACGGGAACAGGGCCAATGAGAGCGGCATCGGAATGATCGCCGGCGGTGGCGCGGAATCCGCGTTGAGCGGCTGCGTCTTATCGTCAACGGTGTGATCACTGCTGCTCCCGTACCCGTAATCCACGGTCGCGATGGAGCGACCTGCAGGATCGTAAACGTAACCAATAGTGGACTGCACTTGCGGAAGGGTCGTGTCTGGAGAGGACGCAATCGAAACTCTCTGGCTGATCAGAGATGTGCCCGGGTGATAGCTGTACGACTGACGCTGCAGCGCCGGGTGTGACGGCGCCGGCAATGTCTCGAAGTTTGGCGCGACAAATTCGGGCCAGCGCGTCGTCTCCATCAACACGCGGTTGTGCACATCACGCCAGTAAACAGTCATCGGCGAGGACGGCGCACGGGATAGCTGCACTTGGCCGCTGGTACCAAACCAACTGTCCGTTCGAAGCACACCGGCGCTCCAATTGCCGGGCTCGACTGCTCGCTCGGTTCGGTATGCGAGCCCGCGGTGCGCCGAGTAATAGGTTTTTTCGTGGCTGAGCAGGTGATCCAGACCATCCAAGCCGTTTGGAATCGCAATCGTGACCGAGGACAGCCGGGCAACGACAGCGCTTACGCTCAGCTCGGACGATGCCGTTCCTGACTCAATCGTACGTCCGGCGAGATCGCTGACTGTCAGCTTCCAGGGACCGACCGGAGTGTTCATTGCCGCGATCGATTCGACTGCGACTTCCGCCACTGGGCGGTACAAATTGTCGTAGAAACTCCGACGCACTCTGGCGGGGCTGCCGCTACCTACAGACTGAATCGTGAATTGCAGGAGACCATCGCCGCCTTTGTTGGTGGAAGTTGCGGAATAGTCGTAGATGAATTTCGTCGTCGCCGCCGCGGACAATGACGTGCCCTCACTCGCCGTCGTTCGTATTTCGATTGCCCGGTCTTGAGCGTCGTAGTCTGTTTCGGTCACGCCCCCGTTTTCGTCAATCGTCTTGCTTACACGACCGAGCGCATCCCGTTCCACCGTGGACAGGTAGAACTTGTCTTCTGCGGCCTCGGCACTAAGCGCCGACCACCACCTTCGGGTTGCGGATACTCTTCCCGCGATATCGAGCGAATACTCCGTACGGGCGAGGGTTTGCCCACTTGCTTCGACGTGATTGGATTCGCGTGTCTCTTCGCAAACCGCGTTCATCGCGGAATCGAGATACGTACGCTGAGCCGGTCCAAGCCAGACGACAGGCGTCGTTGAAGGTGGCTGAAAGAAACTCGTGGTCGTCGGCGACGAGAAAAATCCTTCCCCGTGAGTTTCAACATATGTCATCCATCGACGATCAGAGTACAAAGGGTACCAGCGCTGAAAAACCGTGTCGCGGCCATACGACGTGTCCGTGACACTCCCACCCGGTTGAAGCACCAAGTCATCGCCGCCGCTCCCGTTTGAATTGTGCTGATTCGGGATATTGACGACGCGGCGCCGCTCTCGCCCCAATATGTCGACAATGGCGATTGAAACAAGTGAATCGACACTGTTGCTGAATGTGATCTTTGCCGGCGAAAAGCCGAGGGCGCGTCCGGCGGCACCGGTCACCAGCGGATTCGGCTTGCCCGCAATCGAGGTGGCGTTCGACACGTGATTGACACGCATCACCTCGGCGCCGGTTGGTCCATCGTGAAACGCAACGTCCAAGCGTCCGTTGGGCTGACGCTCCCAAACTCGGTTGCCAATCCTGCTAAATCCCTGAGCAGAAAAAATGTCGTCGGTGATTCCGTTTTGGCCGGCATCATCCTTTGTGACCGACGTTGTGGCTGTGGCCACGCGAACAAGGCTGCTTCCGAGCGAGGCGGGGCCGAACACGTTGGCGTCGCCGTAGAACGCCTCAAGTTGATATGAATTTTTCGTGTCGATGGTCGGACTGGAAGGAACGCGGGTAAAGCGCCGTTGCAGCGTTGGGAGGTCGGGCCGCCAACTCGAGACCGGCAGGAATTCCCTTTCTTCCGTTATGTAGTTCTGAGTGCCCGACTGCGTGCTCTTCTGGACAACATCGAGACTCGCTATCCTGCCGAAAGTACGTCCAAACCATGTCTGCAGGTTGTAACCTAAGCCTGCCGCGTCGTCCGAGAAATCTCGGTATTGCGTGAGTTCCGTCACCCCACCCGTGCTCGCCTTGTAGGCGACGACCGAGTAACCAGGTATCTCCGGAACCGCAGTCACATACGAGTTTACTAGAAAATCCAATGCGTCCGCGGCGGCATTCGTGTTGCCTATCGAGAACTCGCCGCTTCCGCTCGGGAGCGTTGGCATGGGAACGCTTGTCACCCCGCTCAGCATCGAGGATGACATTCTCCGCGCTATCGCGCGGTTTTTCACGTCGTATTCATATCCTGTGACCCAGACACGCTTCAGTGTCGGCTCGGAGAATGCATTGTCGTTGTATTCAAATGTTGCTTCTGCGGTAGTGAACGGCGCCCAATCGATTGAACCCCAGCCGACTTGACCTTCGCTCGGCGGACCGTTGGGAAACTGTTCAACGGGAAACTCTTCAACTCGGTGAATAATCCTCTGCTCGTTTCGATAGATACGGGTTCGCAGGGGAGGTCCGTTTCCGGGAACTCCGTCTTTGTCGCAGACTCGTTCATGAACGATCCGCGCATAGTTGGCGAGCCAGAATGTCGCCCCGCCCGGAAACTCGACCTTGTTCGAGGTTGCGGAAAGCGCAACCGCGTAGTCTTCGCGTATCGAAGCACCGCAGCCGCATCCGCTCCGAACCAACTGATACCTCAGTGTCTTTCCGGCGTCGTAGTGCATCCACTTGCCGGCGAGTTGCTTGGGTGTCCAGCTTCCGGAGTTTCGCAGCGCAATGACATCTTCGACGGTCGAGTCGTCAAGTTGCAACATCTCAAACGCAGCGGCCTGAACGAGATTTCCGTCTCCGGCGAGCGCGCCCAAACTGCCGCTTGGCTGCAGATTGGTCGTGGCATTCTCTGCGATGTATTCGAATTGCTCGGGATAGAAGATCGCTTTCAAACCTGCGAGGCTTCCGCCAACGAAGGCATAGCGATATTCAGAAAACCTGTTATGCACCTCCGGGCCATCTCCGCCAACAGCGTCACCGTTGACGGGAGCATTCAGGAGCGTGCGCCTTGTTGCCATGGCGAGGCACCGAGGAGTGCCGATATACAGAATCGCATCGCGGTTTGCTTGGGTATTGCCACCAGGTGCAATGTCGAGCAGATCTTGAACATACGTATAGACAACGGAATCGGTGACACACTCCTGGGTTGCGGAGGTGGCCGTCTTCGCAAAGCGCACGACATTGACGCGACGCAGCATGTCCGTACGCCAGACAAACGCGTTGTTGTCCATGTACCCCCAGTCCCAATCAAAGTCCACGCGGGCACGCATCCCTGGATCTCCGGCGTAAGTTCCATGCAAGAACACATGCCGCAGGCGCGGCACCGGCTCCTGTATGACCAACCCATTCACCGGATCGTGGCGCGAGTCGAAGTCCTGGTCGTAGTCGTAGGTCCAGACATTGCCGAACGGATCGAACTGCTGCGCGATGCTTCCTTCGAGCCGCTTGTACTTCTCGACCTTGTCCGTCGGAAGTGAAGGCGCGACCAAGTTCTTCGTTCGAAAATACACAGTTGCCCCGCCGCCGAACGTCACCTCTCGGAACACCGGCATCGGTGTGGTTTCGCCGTTTGGACCTGTTGGAATCGGGAAGTTCTCAATCTCTTCGATAAAGGTCGAGCCAGGGCCGATTGGGAGGAAGAATGATCCCGTTCCCTCCAGCCCACCAGTCCGATCGTTATGAAACAGAGTGGTCTGGCGCTGCGGAATAGCGTTCACAACGATGTAGGCCACTCCGCGGTCTTGGGCTAGCGACCCATCTGCATTGCGCAACACGTCGGCTTTGACAACCGAAGTATCAACGGAGAGATTCCACCCCAGCCCAGCGGTGTAGCCCATCTTGGGCTCTGCGGGAGAAAAGCAGCGACGCAACTCAAAGTTCTGACCGGGTAGAGCCACAACCAGGTCAACTTCGTCGTTGACCTTCGCGCCCGTTGCGATCACCGTGGGATTGCAAGTCGTTCCTGCGGCTCCCGCCCAATTCTCTTTGTCATCGTCGTGCTTCTCCGACCCTGGAGATCCTCCACCCTGCGAACCGCCGCCCCCGGCGTTGATCGGTGTGACTTGTGGCCCGGGCGGATTTCCGTTTGGGGACCCATCGGGAAACGGGAAATCCTTATCTCCTGTGAACACGAGCGAACCGTCCGGGCGCCGCCACACGCATTTGGTAACGGCATGCCCGTTGCCATCGGTTGACGGAAAGCATTCCGGCTTGAATCCGGCCTCAATGAACTTATCGCGCAGTTTTTGGAATTCGTCTCGCTCCTCTCCGGTCGGAGGTCGATCGCTCGGCAAGCAGGTCACGAGCGGACCGGTGTTTGGAATCGACGCCAACAAGGGAATCTGGAGCTGCGGAAAAGTCCCCGGATTGCAGGGCGGGTCAAGCCGGAGCCCTGCCTCCGAGGTCGCGACAACTATTCCCAACACGAGAAGCGCACAGAATCTGGCTGAAATGCCGGAATTACGATTCATGACACCCGCTCCTATGAACGAAGAGATTGCCGCACCGCGCCCAAGCGCGCACCCATTCGCGCCGCGGCCGAAATCACTTCCGGCCGGGCCCGCAAATCATCGATGAACGACTGCTCAGCGGCCGGGCTCACTTCTCCCGATCGCGCTGCAGCCCGCGTTGCCGCCGTCGCCGCCTCAAGGCGTTTCCAATCCTGCGGCTCCAGTTCCAACACCCGCAAGTCGGGATCGACGTCGTACTTTGATGTCTCGATCCATCGTTGCAACAGGGTCCGCGATTGGTCGTTGAATTGTCCCAACAGCGCTGTTCTCAGCGACACCACGAGCGCCGTCAATTGCTTCTGTGTCTCGGAGCAGTCGGATTGATTACCTCCGTCCGTTCTATCGGCAGCCGCTTTCTTGGAGAGCTCCCGCCGAAGCCGCTGAATCGTGTCAAAGTCAGCGCTCTGAGACGCGATAAACGAAAGAACCTGCTGCACTTCTTCGTCGGATGCATCCGCAATAGCCAAAGCCTCTGCCGAAAAGCCAAGCAGCGCGAGACATGTTGCAGGACTAACTCGGTGTGGCTCCTCCAACAACGCGGCGGCGGCGCATCGCGGATCCACACTGCAAATCCCAGACGCAGCAGCGACGATCGTGATAACGATGGCGACAATCCGGCGACTTCTGACGCCGTTTTGCCGCGCACTGCATGGGTGCCCCGATCGACTGTGTTGTGCCTTCGGCAGGCGTTGGCCGTACGATGCTCCGAATTCTTCCCGTGCTCTCATGACGCACATGTCCCTTTCCTACTTGCTGGCCTGTTGTTTCCCCTGCTTATCTGACACGCCTTCGGCCCCGACTTCTCGTCGGGGCAGTCACTCCCACATTGACAGGAGGCACGGTATATGAACGTGACGAAACTCTGTCAATTGTGTGGGCAGTTTGTGACATGATGTGGATAAGTCAGCGTTCCAGGCACTCTCAGCAAATGTACGGTCTTGCATTGCATGGATTTGCGCTCGTTGCTGCCGTTGCACCATTCAATTCGCATTCATCTTGCTCCACAACTTTGTGGGTTCATGCAGTCGCGACAAGCTCTTACTGCAGCCGCCGCGCAACTCAGTATGGCGCACGAAGTTGTCTCGCCGGGAGCGACCGCCAAGTCATTTGTCTATGAAGTTGCGTGGTTCACATTCCACATATTTGTGGATTTCAAAAATAATTTTGCCGCTCGCTTTTTTATCTGTAGCCATCACATTCCAGCCCTTGCCCTAGCAGGGCGTTGAACAAAGTCGGCATCGGCGATCCGGAGCAGACGCCGCCTTTGTTCAACGCCCTGCTAAGGCTTGTTCGCAGTCTTGTTCGCTTGTATCGGATGAGTAATTCCGTCAGTGTTCCCCTGAGGTCTCCGTCGCGAGGAGTGTTCGAGCGGTGGAGAGTAACCTCCGCTTTCCCATCGCTGTCAGGCGGTCGCTTGACGCGTTCCTCGCCGGAGCGGTTTCCGATTCCGAGCGGAATCATTTCGCCGGCTCCGAGGAACATCCGCTCCTCCGTCAGGTTTCATTCCGTTCTGCGAAAAAGATCCAGGAATCTGCCTTCGTACTCCGGAAACACTCCCAGCCGGTCGAGTTCTTTCTTGAGCGCAACAGCCTTGCCCTGATTCTTCTTTGCCGCGTCAAAGAGCCGCTCGATGCGCGCCCGGTCGGGCTCGGACAATGCCTTCTCGTCTTCGGGCGGCGAGACTTCCGGCTTTTCCTCTTCATCGCGTGAGGCAGAGGGCGCGTCTTCGCCAAGGCTCTGCTCCATCTGTTCGAGCGCTTCGATCAGCGCTCGATCGACAATCGCCGCCTGCGCATCCAGCTTCTCCAAAGGAATATCGACTTCGGCCAGCAGGCTGAAGACGCTCAGCGCCGCTCTCGCGGCCTTGGGGTTGGCAACGCGCATCGCGAAGTATGGAATATCCGCCAAGAGACAGAATCCCGAGACTCCAAGATTCGCCGCCGCGATAAGCAGCAGTCCGTTCAAACCACCGATCTGACCATCCGGGGATGCTCGCACTTCGGCGCGCCGAAGTTCGTCGAGTGTCACCGTATCGGTCGCGACGCCGGACACTTTCGAAGGGAGCGACGGATGCATCGCCGACGCGAGAGAGGCGAACGTGACCACGCGTTCGACATCCCGTTTCTTTGCCTCCAGCACAACCTCTCGGGCATACTCCAGAGTTCCCGTTTGAGGCTGTGCTTCACCGATGAACACCACCAGGTCTCGACCGCGACCGGGATTCGACCAGCAGAAAAACAGCCCGCGCGGCAATTCGACCCGGTGTGTGAGCCCACTTCGAACCTGCACTTCCGTCGCCTCAAAGAACGGCGTTGTGTCAAGCTCCCCGCATGGGTTCATCCGCAATTGCTCGATGAGATGGGTTACCGCGAGAACAGCGACGTTTCCCATCCCCGGCCAGGCGGCGATCAACCACGGACGAGGCTTTGGTTGCTGTAACGACATGTGTTTCTCTCTTCGGATCTCATCATAAATGGTCCAACAGCCGGAGAAAGTGCGGCACCCGCGCCAGAACGATGAAACGAGACTAAATCCCGGCTTAAGCCGGATAGGACGACGCGAGTGAGCGATGCGGATTCCGCAACTCCTTGCGCGCACCGCGTGGGGCAACAACCTCCGGAGTGCTCAGCAATCGCCAAGTCGATGAGGCCGCCTCGACTCAGCAATACGAGCGGCGCAGCGCGATCGATTCGCTCAAACGAGCGTCGCTTTTTCTTCGCCTCCGCGATGACTCCACGTGAATTGCCGCTCACACGCGACAGATTACTTCGTAGATCGACTCCGACTCACGGTATCATCGATTCTGTGCACCACCTGCACCAACTCTGGATCAGGATTGCTTCCAGCCTGTGGTTTGTGCCGTTGGTTCTGGTCTTCGGCGCGATCGCGCTGGCACTCGCCCTGATCCTCATCGATGTCTCGATCGGAACGGATTGGGTTCGAGAAAACTCATTGATCTTCGGCGTTGGGGCCGCCGGTGCGCGCGGCATGCTTTCCGCTATCGCCGCGTCGATGATGACGGTCGCAAGTCTTTCGTTCTCGCTCACCATTACCACGCTCGCGACCGCTTCCTCTCAATACACGTCGCGCCTGATCCGCAATTTCATGCGAGATCGGCTCAATCAGTTCGTGCTCGGCTACTTTGTGGGCCTCTTCGCGTATTGCCTCATTGTGCTGCGCACGGTTCTCAGCAGAGACGAGGGTGACTTTGTTCCTCCTCTCGCCGTGTTTGGCGGCCTCGTCCTGGCCCTTGCCAGCATCGGCGTCCTCATCTTCTTTATTCATCACATCGCCAGATCGATTCAAGTTAGCACCATTCTTTCGAGCGTCACCGCCGAAACTCTCACCGCCGTAGGTCATCTTTTCCCGGACGAACTCGGCGCTCCGATTTCCGCTTACGACACTGCGGCGGTCGCTCCGCCGCCAAACGCGACGGCATGGCATCCTGTTCTCGCCGAGCGCTTCGGTTATGTGCAGTCGCTGAATTCCCCTGGACTGCTCGCGATCGCCAGAGAGTTCGACTGCATCATCCGCATGACGGCCGATATCGGCGAATTCGTGACGCCCGCCGGTACGCTCTGCGAAATCGGCTTGGCCTCGTTGCCCGATGGCGAGTCGCACGCGCGAATCCGAGCCCTCTTCGAGATCGATTCGACGCGCACAATCGAGCAGGATGCGGCCTTCGGTATCCGCCAGATCGTGGACATCGCACTGAAGGCGCTCTCGCCGGGCGTGAACGACACCACCACCGCCGTCATGTGCGTGCATCATCTTGGCGTAATCCTCGAAGCGCTCGGCGACCGCGACATCCCGGATCGCCTTCGAACCGAAGAC
Source organism: Phycisphaeraceae bacterium (assembly GCA_019636555.1). NCBI lineage: Bacteria > Pseudomonadati > Planctomycetota > Phycisphaerae > Phycisphaerales > Phycisphaeraceae > Phycisphaeraceae bacterium. Next base: position 3,594,815 of record JAHBXH010000001.1, read on the forward strand.
GGCGTCGTCCGCGTTCTCGCATCGGGGCGTTCGTTCGATGCGCTCGCCGGCCAATGCCTCGATCAAATCCGTCGGTGCTCCACGGGCAATCCCGCCGTCATGTGCGCGCTTCTGAACGCCGTTTCCGCCGCGGGAAGGCGCACATCCGATCCGGCGCGGCGGAGAACACTCAGCCGGCACGTCGGATCCATCGCTTCGCTTGCGCAGGCGTCGCTTTCCTGGGATGAAGACCTCGGGCCGGTACGATCACTCGCATCTCGTACCGCCGAGGAGCTCGACGCCCCCGTGCCGTACCACGCTCAAGCCAGACTCGTTCGCCCCGCTGACCGCGTGTGATTGCCCCGACGACCCCGGAGGAATTCATTCAATGCGGCGACTCATGATGGAAAAGACTCTTCGTGCATTCGCCCGATCTGAGCCGCCATTCAATGGGAGAAACGCATGAACGCTTCTCTGAAATCAATCCTGCTTCCGACGCGCTTTTCGCTTCTTTCGCAGCGTGCCGCGGAGCACGTCTCACTTCTCACTTCCCGTTTCGATTCGCACATCCACATCATCCATGTGATGCAACCGCCCTTGATCGTGACCGATCCAGCGGTAACCGGCGCCATGGCCGCGTTGCCGATGCCGATGCCACCCTCTTCCGAACTTCTCGCCGAGGCGAACTCGAAGCTCCGCCGATTTGTCGAAGAACGCTTTCGCGGCGCTTCCTCTCGAATCCAGACGTTTTGCCCGATCGGCACAGTGATCGACGAAATAGTTACCCACGCCCAAAGACACTCGATTGATATGATCGTGATGGGTACGCACGCCGACGGCTTGCTCAAGCGCCTCGTATTCGGTTCGGTCGGAAGGGGCGTCCTCGAATCGTCTCCCTGCCCGGTTCTCCTCGTTCCCGTGCGCGAAGCGCGATCGATAGAGTAATCCCATGGCTCCCCCCGCCCAGCACTCGCCGGAACTCGCACGCGGACGGCTCGGAACCTTCGCCGGCGTCTTCACGCCGAGCATTCTCACCATTCTGGGCATCATCCTCTTCCGACGTCTCGGCTACGTCGTCGGCACGGGAGGGCTGCTCGAAGCAATTGCCATCATCGCGCTCGCGACCACGATCTCGGTTATCACCAGCATCTCGCTTGCCGCGATCGCGACCAACATCCGCGTTCGCGCCGGAGGCGACTACTACCTGATCTCGCGAACGCTCGGCGTGCAGTACGGCGGCGCGATCGGTCTGGTTCTCTTTCTCGCGCAATCTGTCTCTGTTGCTTTCTACTGCATCGGTTTCGGCGAAGCAGTCGCCGCTCTGATCGGTCGCACGGGCGATGTCACCGTCACCGCCGGGATCGCGGCCACCGCGACAATTATCATCGGAACGATCGCGTTCGCGGGGGCCGACCTCGCCACCAAGTTTCAGTACTTTGTTATGGCGGCGCTCGCACTCGCGATCGCCTCGTTCTTCATCGGCGGCGCGCTCAACTGGAACAACGAGCTACTGCGCGATTCGCTCCGCGTTTACGGCGAGCGGTCGGGTCTTCCCTTCTGGTTCGTGTTCGCGGTCTTTTTCCCCGCCGTCACCGGCTTCACGCAGGGCGTGAGCATGTCGGGCGATCTCCGCGACCCCGCGAAGAGCCTTCCACGCGGCACGTTCTTCGCCGTCCTGATTTCCACAGTCGTCTATCTCGCCGCCGCCGTCTTCCTCGCCGCTTCCGTACCGCTCGATGTTCTCGAAAAGGACTACGGCGCAATGCGCCGCGTTGCGATCGCCCCCTGGCTCATCGAAGTCGGCGTGATCGCCGCCACACTCTCATCTGCGATGGCGTCTTGCCTTGGCGCTCCGCGCATTCTCCAGTCGCTGGCCTCCGACAAAGTCATCCCTCCGTTGGCGATGTTTGCCCAGGGCGTCGGTCCAACGCTCAATCCCCGGCGCGCTGTCCTGCTCACCGTCGCCGTGGCGCTCGCCACGATCGCGCTCGGAAGCCTGAACGCCATCGCCGCCGTTGTCGGCATGTGCTTCCTGCTTTCCTACGGGCTTCTCAACTACGCCACCTTCATCGAAGCCCGCGCCAAGAGCCCCGCGTTCAGACCGACCTTCCGATTCTTCAACTCGTGGCTCAGTCTCGCCGGCGCCGCCCTTTGTCTGTTCGCCGGGATCATGATCAATCCGGTTGCCGCGGCAATCGCCGGCGCCGCGATGGTCGCTCTCTATCAATACCTCCGACGAATCGCCCCCCGTTCGGCATGGGCCGACAGCCGCTACGCGTATCACTTCCGGCGCGTCCGCGACCACCTGATGGAGATGAACGGCGGCACTCCGCATCCGCGCGACTGGCGACCCTTCGTCCTTGCCCTCTGCAACGAGCCGCGTGATCGCGTCCGTCTCCTCACCTTCGCTTCCTGGATCGACGGCGACAGCGGCTTCACAACCGCGGTCCGCGTTCTGACGCCCGGCGAGAACGACAAGGACTCGGCCAACTCCACACAGCACGTGGACGCGGACCGGCTTGCCGCCGCAGAAGAGATGCTCCGTACGCAGGTCCGTGAAGCCGGCCTCGAAACGTTTACGCGTGTCGTCGCCACACCGACCGTGGCAGAAGGGCTTGCGGTCCTTCTGCAATCACACGGACTTGGCCCTCTTCGCGCCAACACCATCCTCATGAGCGCGCGCGAGCAGTTCCGTGATGCGCCCGTTTCGGGTGATGCCCCGCCACCCGAAGCGCTCAGTGCCGCGCTCGGACAGAAGAAGAACCTGATCCTGCTCGAAGGAGACGATTCCGACTGGATCACGCTCGAAAAGACCGACCTCGACAAACGCTGCATCGATGTCTGGTGGAAAGAAAGCGATACTTGTCGTCTTTGCCTTCTGCTCGCTCATCTCATGACGCGGGCCGAAGGCTGGAAGTCCGCCGACATCCGCCTGCGCGTTATCCACTCCGGCGAAGCACACCGCGACGATGCCATCGCCCGCGCCCGTGAGATGCTCGAAGAAGCGCGGATCGACGCCGAGATCGATCTCGTCGATTTTTCCGGCCCGGACTCTCTGATTGAGCACTCCCGAAGCGCAACCATCGTTTTCCTGCCGCTCCGAGTCCGGGGCGGACGCCTCTCCGGCCCGCGCGGGCAGCCGCTCAAGGATTCGCTTTCTTCCCTCCCCGTCTGCGCCATGGTCGTCGCTGGAGAAGACATCGATCTCGATGCTCAGCCGGACGACGCCCCCAAGCCCGAGGCGACATCCGAAGTCGGAACGTCGACCGCAGCCCCCTCAACGCCACCCGCGCCGGTCCCTGCCGCGTAGTTCCCGTTGAGCGACCGGTCCTAGCAGGCTGTTGAAAAACTCCAACCAGTCGCAATTTCGAACCGCCATCTACCCTCGCGACCCGGGTCTGAGGGCCAGAAAGTTGTCTGCAATGCGTCGGCGCAGTAGGCACAATCAGAATTTCAACAGCCTGCTAGGTCGCGATCGCGACCAGCCCAAGGGTCAACGCAAAGCCGCTCACATCCGCAAGTGTTGTTGTGATCGGTCCGCTCGCCAGCGCCGGATCCACCGAGAGCCTTCGCAGCAGCAGCGGACAGATCGCCCCGATCGCGATTGCGATCACCGCATTGAGCGTCATCGCCGTCCCCACAGCGGCGCCGATGGACCACGACGCACCCCAGAGATTTGAAAGCACCGCCACCGCCCCGCCCAGCGGAACCGCGATCAGTCCGGCGAGCCCCAATTCATGCATCAGCACCCGCCGCCACGCGGCCGGATCAATCACTCCCAGCGTCAACTCGCGGATGCTCACCGCCGCCGCCTGCATCGCGGCATTCCCGCTCGTCGCGGAGATCACCGGCAGCACCGCCGCGACCACGATCGCCTTCGCGATTGTGTCGCGATTGAACGCGACGATGGCTGCGCCGCCAAGACACAGAATCAGATTGACTCCCAGCCACGCCGAACGCCTCCTCAGGCGTGTCCCGACCGGCATCGAGCGCAATTCCTCGCCGCCAACAATTCCCTGGCTCAGTCGATAGTCGTCTTCCGCTTCTTCCTGCTCTCCCTCGGTCGCATCGGCGCGCGAAACGACTCCGAGCATCTTCCCGGCTCCGTCCACAACCGGCAGCGCGAGGTACGGGTGCTCATCGAACACGGCTGCAACTTCGTGCAGCGTCGCCACGTCGCGCACCGACGCGGGTTCGCGGACCGAGAGCCTCGCGAGTGGAGAATCTTCCGCCGCCAACATCAGATCGCGTATCGGCGCAACCCCCACCAGTTTTCCCGCCTCGTCGAGCAGGTACAGATACTGGACGCCGATCACCGCATATTTCTGCTGATTCGCGCGCAAGTCCCGGATCGCGTCGCTCACCGTCGCCTTCGCCGAGTAAGCCACGAACTCCGTTTCCATGAGCCCGCCCGCGGTATCAGGCTCGTACGAAAGAAGCTTCGCCGCATCGTGTCGCACCCCGACCGGAAGCATCGCTTGAATGGCGGCGCGCCGTTCCTCTTCGACAGCAGCCAGAATATCCGCCCGCTCGTCGCTCGGCAATTCCGCGACCAATCTTGCCGCGTTCGACGGATCGATCGATGCCAGAATCAATCCGCTCTGTTCCCGCGGCAGCCAAAGCAGCACTTCCCGCGCGCGTGTGTCCTCCGTCAGCCCTTCAAGAACGCGAGCCGCCTCATCCTGGTTTAGTGTTCCAAAGAAGGCACGCGTTGCGTCCGGACCGAGATCGACCGCCTGAAACCGTGCGACGACGTCTTGCGATTGCTCGTTCGCCGACAAATCATCACGCTCGACTTGATCGGCCGGACCGCCTGCCATGAGGTACCATAGGTGCCACTATCCGAAAGTTGTGAGCAAAGGACGCGATGCATGTCGTACGACGCGGACAAAACGGCCGAGATTCTTGACGAGTTGAAGACCGCGCTGCGCAAGGATGATCTGACCGAAGCCATGCAGATCCTCCGCTTCGCTGACGGATCCGGCGCCATCCGCCGCGGCTCGGGCATGCTGCCCGCGCTCCAAAAGCAAATCGGAGAAAAACAGGCCCAGCGGCTTATCTATGCCTTCGCGACCGACCCGTGTCCCTACTGCAAAGGCGGACGCGAGAAATGCGACGACTGCGGCGGCAAGGGCTTCTATTCCGGCACCAAAGTTTGCCAGCCGTGCGCGGGGCTCGGTCTCAAGCGCTGCCCGTTCTGCAACGGAACCGCGTTCGCGGGATACGACTTCGTTCCGCGCGGCCTGCGCCAAATTGTGCTGCTGGTTCGCACCGATTTCGCCGCGCAACAGCTCCGCACGCTCGCCAACCCGGAAGCCGCCACGTCCGAACGCCCGAGCCTTCTCGCTCGGCGAATCCTCGCGATCGACCGCTGCCGCGGAATCTTCGCAAACGCCGTCGAGCAGGCGCGCATCATCGAGTCACGTGCCGCCAACGAACGAATCGCGTTCGCTTCGACCGATCGGACGCGCATTGATCGCGAAGCGCGCCAGCAGAACCGCATCGCCGAAAAAGCCATCCGCCACCTTCTCCAATTGCTGGGCGAGCGCTCGGCAAAGAAGGCTCAGGCGAGCCAGAAGGAACGCACACGCGAACTCTTCGCGCACCGCGCCAAGATATTCGCGCGCCTCAGCACCGGAGAAGGTTTCGATTCGTCAGCGCTTGAGACTCCGGCGGCACTCCGGTCCTGAATCAGCTCACCCAGAGACCTCTCGGTTGTTAGTCTTGCGTTTCCGTCGCCGCCAGCGCTTCCCATGACCGATGATCGCGCTCGCGCCCCATCGCCTCGTAGACGGAGCAAAGCCGGTCCGCGGCCTTCTTCGCGTCCGCGCTGCTCCCGTTCTCATCGAGAATCTCGAATGCCTCAACCAGCGGCGCCTCCGCTTCGCCGATCCGTCCCAGCGCCACGAGGCAGCCTCCCCAGTTCGAAAGAACGGCGCCGAGGCGCGCATGGCCCGGCGGCAACGTACCCCGCAGCACCGTGATGCTCTGCGCAAAGAGCGGCTCGGCCCGCTCGTTCTCACCTAGGTCCGCGAGCGTTGTCGCAAGCGCCGTCATCACGTGAACCGCGGGCGGCGCATCCGCCGTCATCTCCTCGAGCGCATCGTGCAGCGCGCACTCGAGAAGTTCCGCCGCGAGTTCGGGCCTCCCAGTCGCGCGATACAGCGAGGCCAAGCTTACCGAGCACGTCAGTGTTCCCGGGTGAGCATCCCCGAAGACCCGGTGACAGCGGGCCAGCGTATCGACATACAGCGGTTCCGCCTCCGCGTATCGCCCCATGCTCTCGCACAGGAACGCGAGGTTGTGCGCAGTGACCAGCACGTCCGGATGATCCGGTCCCGAGCGCACCCGCTCGATCTCCAGAATCCGCCGGTACATGGGTTCGGCCTCTTCGAACCGCTGGAGTTTCTCGAGCGCCGCGGCGCGATTATGCAGCGCGATCAGCGTGGAAGGGTGATCGGGCCCGAATTCGGCAACCCGATCCTCGTACACCTTCCGGTAAAGCCTCTCGGCCTCCTCCGCTTCGCCGAGCGCGAACGCGCAGTCGCCCCGGATCTGCGTCGCGTACACGATCAGCCGATCGTTTGCGTTCAAAGCCTCCTTGCTGCGCGCATCGAATTCGTCGAGCAGTGCCCTCGCACCGGGGAAGTCATCGAAACCCTCCGCCCTCATCGCGGCGCGCACGATCAGAAGTTCGAGCGCCGCGCGCGATGCTCGGCCAAGATTCTTCTCCGCGATCTCAGACTCTCTCGCAAGAACGACCTTTGCCTCGTCGTACTTCCCCTGGTCGCGGAGAATCTTCCCGTAATCAGTCCACGCCGCGAGCGTAAGCTCGCTCGCGGCGCCCAGCTTGTCTTCAAACGTTTCCGCCGCCGAGAGAATCAACGGCTCGCCATCGCCAAATCGGCCGAGCGCGTGGTACACGTTGCCGATGTTGTTTCGGATCGCGGCACCCGTCACCGGATCGTCATGGAATCGATCGGGCAGGCCGGAAGCGGCGGCATCGAGCGCCTCGGCGACGGTCACGTCTCGCCCTTCCGCGCTCGGAACGATCGACGCGAGCACATCGTTGTTGAAGAAGTCGGTCACGGCCTGCGCGATCGCCGCCTGGCGGACCGCTTCCAAGCGGCGCGCCTCGGCTTTCTTCGCTTGAGTGCGCGCCGAATTCAGGCCGAGGGCGAGCCCGAGCACACCCACCCCGATCGCCGCGACAACGAGCGCGCCTCCCAGCACCGCGAGCCGGTTGCGCCTGGCGAAGCGCGAGATCTGCTCGATCGCGCTGTGTGGTTTCGCGAGGATCGTCCGGTGATCGAGGTACCGCCGGATGTCCTCGGCGAGCGCCGCCGCTGTCTGATAGCGAAGCTGCTTGTCAGTCTCCATTGCTTTCGCCACAATCACTTCGATGTCACCACGACACTCAGACTTCAGCGCCCCCAGCCGCGGAGGCTTGGTCTCGCACAGCTTGTGCACCGCTTCGAAGACGCCCATCCCGCTCACGTCACACGGCAGCCTGCCCGCGAGCAGTTCAAAGAGGACCACACCGAGCCCGTACACATCGCTCCGGATATCGACAGCGTCGTGCTCGCCCGCGAGTTGCTCGGGGCTCATGTACGCGAGCGTTCCCACAAGCTGCCCGTGCTGCGTGGATTCCACCAGACCAGCACCCTGATCGGTGGCCCGCGCCACGCCGAAATCCAGCACCTTCGCGTGCGCCGCGCCGTCGGTCCACACGAGAATGTTCGCGGGCTTCAGATCGCGGTGGATCACGCCGCGTGCGTGGGCGTGCTGCACCGCATCGCACACGCTCGCAACCAGCGCCAGCCGTTCACGCACCGACGGCTGTTCCCGTTCCACCCATTGATCGAGAGGAACACCCTCCACCAGCTCCATCGCGAAGTAAGGCCGCGGGTGGTTTTGGGTCCCCACGACGCCGGCTTCGTAGACGGACGCAATCCCCGGATGCTGCAACCGTCCGAGCGCATCCGCTTCGAATTCGAATCGCCGCACAAGTTCCGGCGTGCTCAATCCGGCGCGCAGCACTTTCAGCGCGACCGATCGTCTCGGGTGCAACTGCTCGGCTTCGTAGACCACCGCCATCCCGCCCGCGCCGAGCTCGCGCGTGATTCGAAACCCCGGAACATCGACGGGCGCGGGCGTGCTCTCCGCGAGCAGCGATGCCAGCGCGACGGGGCCCGACACGCCGGTCTCGAGAACGCCGCACCCTTCCGACCGGAGCAACGCCATCGCTTCGTCGCGCAAACTCTCGTCTTCCGGTTCCAATTGACGCAGCTTTTCCGCCCATTTCTCCCGCGGCAGATCGCACGCCGCGTCGAACAGCCGCTCGATCCTTCGAAACCTATCGGCGTCGCTTCTTCGCTCAGTCACCCTCGCCTCCCTTCGCCCTCCTGTTCCGCGGCCCCGAAGACTCCTCTATCTCGTGCGCGAGCCACGCACGCGCGAACCGCCAGTCCCGTGCGGCCGTGGCACGGGAAATCCCCAGAGTTTCCGCCGCCTGCGGTTCGTCGAGCCCGCCGAAAAACCGCAGTTCCACGAGCCGTGCCTTGCGTTCATCGAGCTCCGCCAGCTTTTCCAGAGACGCGTTCAGAATCTCGACATCGATGCTCCACTCGTCCGCCGGCTCCACACCGGGCGCGAGCGACTCCCGCAACATCACGCGTCGTGCACCGCCGCCGCGCTTCATCCGCCGACGGGCTCTTGCGTGATCGACCAGAATCCGCCTCATCAACGTCGCCGCGAGACCGAAAAAAGCCGCGCGATCGTCTTTGTCAACTTTCTGCTGATCGATCATGCGAAGGTACGCCTCGTGAACGAGCGCCGTCGGCTGCAGCGAATGCCCGCGCCGCTCATCCACGAGCAATGACCCGGCGAGAGCGCGCAGCTGTTCGTAAAGCATCGGGGTCAGCGCATCCGCGGCATGACCATCACCCCGCGTGATCCGGGCGAGAAGTGTCGTCGCGATGTCCGCACCTTCCGACATGGGCCCACCTCCGGATCAAATACCGCCGGATTGGCTGAACAGCCCGCGCCCCTGATTAAAGGGCCAAAATCTCAGGATTTCTCGAAGCAACCGTGAAGCGCGCCGCGCGCCCGCAACGCGATGGTGATTGGCACGGGGAATAAGCCTCACGCTCGCCAAAGAAAAAGGAGACGAAAGATGCTCACTCGCGGACTCTGCTCGGTTTCACCTCTGCTCGCGCTTCTCGCCTTTTCGGGACAGGCCCGGGCGCTCACCGTCATGCCGGGCGATGTTGTGGTGCCCGCTCACGGTCTTCTGATTATCTCCGACGACACAAGCTACACCGGCACCCTCACGATCGGCGCCGGAGCGCTCGTGATCGTCGGTCCCGATTGGAAAGTCTCGTTCGAATCCGGCGCTGTTGTCAACGTCAACGGCACCGAAGCCGACCCCGTTCAGTTCATGACTGTGAATGACACCTGGGACGGAATCGATGTGCTCAGCGGTTCGCACGCGACGTTCACACACACCATCATCAGCGACATGCTCAACACGTGCTTCAACGTATCGAACGCGACACTCAAGTTGATTTCGTGCACCATCCGAGACGACGACGATTTCGTCGTTGCTCCGGGCACGCGTCGCGCGATCCTCGGCGGCGCCGACGCCGACATCACCGTGACCGCCAGCAACATCGGTCCGATGAAATCGTACAGCGGAGCGAACGCCGGCGGCACCGGAGGCAACGGCGGCAGTGCTTCCAGTCTCTACGGAATCTACGTCGACGGCGCACAGCGCCTCGATGTCACCAACTCGCTCTTCACAAACCTCAAGGCCGGCACCGGCGGCAACGGCTCGCAAGGTTCCACCGGCGGCCAAGGCACCACCGGCGACAACGCCACATTCGGAACCGGGGGCACCGGCGGCCAAGGAGGCTTGGGGGGCCCGGGCGGAGACGGCGGCAACGGTGGCACGCTTGTCCTCATCGAGATGCGCAACACCGGTGAATCGCTCATCGCGCAAAACCTCTTCGAATCGACCACTTCCGGCCGCGGAGGTTCAGGAGGCAAAGGTGGCACGGGAGGCAAGGGAGGTACCGGAGGCAAAGGCGGCCAAGGTGTTGTCGGCAATGGAGGTCAGGGCGGCACAGGAGGAAAGGGAGGTACAGGTGGTCCGGGTGGCGATGGCGGCAACTCGGGCAATCTCTGGTCGGTCCTTGTCACGAATCCCGGCGCGAGTCCGCGGGTTGTCAACAACACTTTTTCGAATCTCGTCGCGGCCGCCGGTGGTGCAGCAGGTGCGGCCGGCTCGGGTGGCGCGGGGGGAAATGGCGGGCCTGGAGGAAACCCGGGAATCGGCGGGAGCACCGGGCCGACGGGCTCGACCGGATCGACCGGGAGCGGCGGATCGTCCGGATCGGGTGGGAACACCGGGAAGGCGACGGGGCCGCGCACGACGGGACAGGACATTTCGGGATTTTCGGCGATGGCCAACAACAACATTCTCTACTTCTCGGGACCGGGGGCACGCATCGGATTTGAATCGACGGATCTCGGCATCATCGACATCATGGCGAACACCGTTTTCCAGGCGACGCAGGTCTCGATGGGCCCTGTGATCGGAGGTCTGACGATCGTGACTGCGGATCCGATGTTTGTGGATCCGGGCGCGGGGGACTACCGGTTGCTCGCGGGTTCGCCGAGCGTTGATGCGGGAGAGAATGCCGCGGTTCCGAGCGGCATGACGACGGACTGGAACGGGATGCCGCGGTTTGTGGACGATCCGGACACCGTCGATACCGGATTCGGAACGGCGCCGATTGTGGATCACGGCGCGTTCGAGCGGCAGTCGGAAGTTGCACCGTGTCCGGGCGATCTGAACAACGACGGCTTTGTGGACGATTCTGACTTCACGATGTTCGTCGTTGCGTACAACATTCTCGATTGCAACGACGCATCGATGCCCGCGGGATGCCCGGCGGATCTGAACGGCGACGACTTCGTCGACGACAGCGACTTCCAGATTTTCGTCGTCGCGTACAACGAACTGCTCTGTCCGTGAGATGAGTCACGAGAGAGAGTGTGAGCGAGGGCGAGCCAGAGGGGCTCGCCCTTTTTCTGCGCCTACTCCGGCGATTGGCTCTCGCGCGATGCGCCGAAGACCCACTCCGGCGGGATCAACCTTCCGAGCGATTCGCGGTCGGCGTCGCTGACGTAGGACCAAGCGACTTGATATGAAGCATTCGTCCATCCGAAGCCGCCGTCTGGAACGAGTTTGAATCGAGAACCGACGTTTCCGTACTCGGCCGATGCTTCGATGCTGCGGGCGACGACGTCGTATTTCTCGACGATCGCGCCGTTGGAGCGTGCCGCGTTCATCGCGATCATGTAGATCCAGCGGTAGGCGATGCGGCGCGCGTCCTCCTCGAGGCCGCACCGCACGAGCGCACGCCAGGCGATCATCTGGTGCGGCGCCCAGCCGAAGGGGTAATCCCACTGGCGGGGCGGGCGGCCCGCGCCGAGTCGACCTCGGGATTCCTCGGTGCCGGCGACGATACCGCCGGGCTCTTCGAGAAGCGCGAGTGCCGCGCGAGCGAGGCGCTGCCCTTCTTCGCGGTTCATCATCCCCGCCCAGAGCGGATAGAACGTGGTGGCGCTCACATCGTCGAGCCGCTTGGCGTGCACGAAGTCGTAGTCAAAGAAGAGGGCCCGCTGTTCATCCCACATCAGCTTCATCATGAGCTCGCGGCGGGTTTGCGCTCGCTTCTTCCACAACTGGTCCGGGCTGAAGTCGCCGGAGGCGAGCGTGATGCTCCCCCCGAATTCCTGTTCGATGATGCTCGCGAGATCGGACTCGTATTTGTAGAGCAGCGCGTTGAGCGCGACGGTGTTGAGATCGGCGGCGCGACCGATGAGCCGGTAGCACGTGTCGTGGCCGGACTCGCGCATCGCGCGATCGTGCTTCAGCGATTCATCGAGTTCGGGGGAAGAAAGCATTCCAGCGATGTAGCGCTTCTCGAATTCCGCTTCGGTGAGCCCCTTGGCGGCGGCGAGCGGACGGATGATCGGTGCGAAGTGCCCCGGTTCGACTTCGGGAGGTACCCCGAGCCCGGAGCCGAAATAGCGGCTGAGGCCTGTCGGCGTGAGGTGCGGTTCGGCGGTCCAGACGGTTTCGTACTCGCGGATAGCGGCTCGCACCGCTCGCTCCAGCCACGAACGGCTCTCTCCCGTTCGCGGCAGTTTCTCATACACCGCGAGCGCCATCGAGGTCAGGAACGGGGGCTGCGACCGGGTGAGGTAGTACGTTCGGTTGGCGTTGAGAATCTTTCCGTAGTGCTCGATCTGGTAGACGAAGTTGTCCACCATGGATCGCGCAAGATCGGTGCGTCCGTCGGCGAGCAGGCCGAGCGCGATGAAATAGCTGTCCCAGCCGTACATCTCGTTGAAACGCCCGCCGGGAACGACGAACGGCTCGCCCGAAAGAGCGCCGGAATCGTCTCCGACGAGCGCGAGCGCGAGAATCCCCGGCGCACTGTTGAGCGATCTCGCGAACTCGGGCGTGACGGTTTCGGGCAGACGGATTGCCTCGACGTGCAGGCTCGGGTTTTCGCTTGCGATGGTCGAGTAGTACTTCCATGCTTCGGCGTCACCGAACGGAACGTAGACGCGCGCGGGCGCGCCGGCGAGCTTCGGGTCATCGACGATGCGAGACAGACCCTTCGCATCGACGGTGCGGGTGAGCCAGTTCCAGTAGTACTCACGGATCATGAAGGAAACGTGCTGCGCCGGGTTGAGGAATATCTCGGCGGAGGTGACCTGGATCTGCCGCTTTCCTTCCCTGCGCGCGGCCCCGAGTTGCTGGAGCAGATTGCCGAGCCGGTATGTCCCTTCCACAAGGAACGGCTTCTTACCGTGCGAATTCAGGAAAAAGAGCCGGCTGCCCTGATCGGCGGTGGTGATGAGGCTGTCGTGATTGGTGTCCTGCTGCGCGAGCAGCGCCTCGATCGTTTCATCCACCGGTTCGAGCGGCGGCGGGTCCGCGGCGGACGGGAATGCAAGAGAGATGATTGCGAGAGCCGCTGAAAGTGAATTCCGCATCATGGAGTCTCCACCCGATGGGATGAACGCGGAGTGCGCGAGCGCGTCATTCTAGAGAACGGATGTTTGGGCTTTGGCATTATCTTCTTTGCGCGCCCATCGATGCAATTCCGGAATTGCACTTTCGGGAGCGCATGAGGGCGGTAGTATTCGGTCAGAAGAAAAACATAAATCATGAGAGCGTCTTCATGAGCGGGCCGGTGGCGCCCGCCGGGTTGGGCTTGGAACAATCGGGAACGGACGCGGCGAGATTGCCGGAGGAACCATGGACTGGAAGAACTTGGACTGGAACAAGTTGATTCTCGATCGGCCGCTCTGGATTTGGCTCGCGGCGGCGGCCACGTTCGTGCTTGTGCTTTTCGGTATTCCGATCATCCGGAAGTTGTTCACCGGTCGGAGAGGCCCGATCGCAGCGGATGACTGGTCGGTCCGCGCGGTAATGCGCCGCATGGGAAGCAAGTGGCTGGCGATCACCACGTGGGTCTTGGCGGTCGCCGCGGCCCTTTTGGTGTTTGATCCGCGCATCGCGCTCCCGGCCAAGGCCGTCGTGGTCGTAATGCTGGCGATCCAGCTCGCGCGGTTCGTGCCGGTGTTCGTCGACTGGGGACTGGCCTGGATCTCGCGGGACAAAGGGGACGGCGCTTCGACACACTCGGCGGCCGCAACGATCGTCAGCCTGCGCTGGGCGGTTCTGGCGATCGTGTACGCGCTGGTGCTGCTGCTGGCCTTGCAGAACTTGGGGATCGATATCACGGCGCTCATCGCGGGGCTGGGAATCGGCGGCATCGCGGTCGCGCTGGCGGCTCAGAACATCCTGGGCGACTTGTTTGCGTCGCTTTCGATTGCGCTCGACAAACCGTTTGTCGTGGGCGACTTCATCATTTCCGGAAGCGAGATGGGAACGATCGAGCACATCGGCCTGAAGACTACGCGAGTTCGGAGTCTTTCGGGCGAGCAGCTGGTCTTCGCGAACTCGGACCTTCTAAAGAGCCGGATACGGAACTACAAGCGGATGGCCGAGCGTCGCGTCGTGTTCAACTTTGGCGTGGTCTATGCAACGGCGGCGGATCAACTCGAGCAGATTCCCAAGATGGTGCGGAAGATCATCGAGGGAAACGAGAAGCTGCGGTTTGATCGGTGCCATTTCGCCAAATTCGGGGGGTCGTCGCTCGACTTCGAGGCGGTGTACTACATCAAGTCACCGGACTACAACGCACACATGGATGCGCTGCAGTCGATCAATCTGGCGATCGCTCGTCAGTTCCGCGATGCCGGGATCGACTTCGCCTTTCCGTCGCAGACGATCTACTTTGCCGATGAACCGGAGAGTGAATCGCGAGAGGCGGCGGCGCGCCGCGTTACGGGCGAACCGAAGAGCCGGCACGCCGAGGCTCATGCATCGCGAGGGCACTCGTGACGGAGGATGGAAGTACCAATTCCGGTGAGCACAAGTCCCCGGCCGCGTCCGCTGCAGCAAATTCCTCACCGGTTTCGAATGTCGAGACTCGGCTTCAGGATTCGAAGAACCGGCACCTGTTGCGGGCGGCGATCGTCGGGATTCTGGCAGGACTACTCGCTGTCGCGTTCAAGTGGGTGCTCGTTGAAGCGGAGCGATCGCGCGGGAATTTTCTCGAGTGGCTGCATGGCATGCCTCGGGCGGAGTTCTGGGGGTGGGCGGTGCTGCCGATCGTCGGGCTGTGCGCCGGCAGTTTGATCGGATGGGTCGTGCTGCGGTTCGCTCCGGACGCGGCGGGGAGCGGCATTCCTCACTTGAAGGGCGTGTTGCTCCACGTCCGCACGATGCGATGGAAGAGGCTCCTGCCGATCAAGTTCTTGGGCGGAATTCTCGGCATCGGCGTCGGGCTTTCGATGGGACGCGAGGGCCCGACCGTGCAGATGGGCGCGGCGATCGGCCAGGCGGTCGCGGGGCTGCTGCGCATACCTTCGCGGTCGGTGCCTCAGCTACTGACATGCGGCGCCGGGGCGGGGATTGCCGCGGCGTTCAACGCGCCGCTCGCGGGGTTCCTGTTTGTTATCGAGGAGATGCACCGCGAGCTGTCGGCGCGAACGTTCGCGGGTGCGCTGGTCGCGGCGCTGACGGCCGACATCGTTGCTCGCGCGCTCGGCGGTGATTTGCCCTCATTCGGTGCGACGGGATACTCGGCGATTCCGCTTTCTGCGTTGCCCGCCGCGGCGTTTGTGGGAGTCGCGGGAGGCTTGCTCGGCGTCTTGTTCAATCGCGTGCTGCTGAAGTCGTGCGCATCGGCTCGGAAGATCCGCGCTGTGCCGTCGTGGATGCTGCCCGGGATCGCGGCGGCGATCTGCGGATTTGCGGCGTGGTGGCTCCCTGAGGCGGTTGGCGGCGGGCACTCGATCGCAGAAAAACTACTCGGCGGGCATCTGGGATGGGGGCTGGGGATGCTCTTCGTCCTGCTGCTCGTAAAGTTTGTTCTGACGATTCTGTCCTACTCGTCGGGAGCGCCAGGCGGCATTTTCGCGCCGATTCTTCTGCTCGGCGCGATCTCGGGCGCGATGATCGGCGAGGAGATCGCACGATTCTTCCCAGCGCTCGAACCGCACATCACCGCGTTTGCCGTGCTGGGGATGGCGGCGTTCTTCACCGGCTCGATTCGGGCGCCGCTGACGGGAATCGTCCTGATCGTCGAGATGACGGGGAATTACCAGCAACTTCTGGCGCTCGGCGTCACGTGCCTGATCAGCGACCTGGTCGCGGGCGCACTGAAGGACGTGCCGATCTATGAGGCGCTGCTCGAGGCGGATGTGGATCGGATGACGGCGGAGCACGGAGCGCTGACGATCACCAAACCGCACACGGTTTATCTCGGGATCCAGCACGGCTCGAGCCTGGCGGGCAGGACGATCCGCGAATCGGGCTTGCCGGCAGGCTGCCTCGTGATCGGCATCGAGCGCGCGGGCCAGGAGGTGCTGCCGGAAGCGCGCTTTGTGATGCTGCCGGGCGATCACCTGATGGTGATGGTGCCCGCAGGCGAGATGGAAATGACCACGCAAGTTGTGCGAATGGCGACCGGGATTTAGGACTTGGAGGAAGCTCAGTTTGCCGCGGGTGCGAAGGCAGTGGATTCGGACGTTTTCTTGCCTGCGCTCTGAAAAGCCGGCAGCACATCGAAGAACCACGACGCGAACGCTTTCTTGCTCATAAGGCCGGGCGTGTCAATGCGGCTTCCGTCTTTGAAGACGAGCATGGCCTCGACGGAATCTGAATCCATGGTCTCGAGCGGATTTGCGACGACGACATCAACTCTTTTCTTCGTGAGCTTGCGCTGCGCGGAAGCAAGCAACTCTTCGCGCGGCTCGAGCGCGAAGCCTACAAAAAGCTGACCCGCACGCCGGGTTGCGGCGACCTCCGCGAGCAGATCGGGCGTGGGCTCGAGTTCGAGCGTGAGCGGCTGATTTGTGCGGCGGAATTTTCCGCCGGACATCAGGGGATTGGGCTTGGGCCGATAGTCAGCGACTGCCGCGGCCATGATGAGGGTGTCCGCGTGCGGGGCGTGCAAACGCAAAAGCGATTGGAGATCGGCGCAGGAACGGAAACGGATAACTGTGACGGCGGGGTCCGCAGGTTGTGCCGCACCGGGACCAAGAAGCAATACGACTTCGTCGCCTCGCCCTGCGGCGGCGTCTGCCAGCACGGCACCCATGCGACCGGACGAGCGATTGCCGATGAAGCGCACGGCGTCGATGGGCTCGTGTGTGGGACCGGATGTGATGAGAATTCGGGAAATGGGCATCGCGACTCCTCACGGCGAGCGCAAAGGAACGATGTCACTGAGATGCCGCGACCGGGGCGGCGTGACGGCGGACTGTCACGGTGCTTTCCTGCTCCGAATCGCGACGGTCGACGGACTTTCCGGGTTTGGGAGAGGATCTCAGCATTTCGAGAACGAGCGCCGTCCAACCGGTCTGGTGGGTTGCGCCAAGCCCGCGTCCCGTGTCGGCATGGAAATGCTCGTGGAAGTAGACAAGGTTTTTCCAGTGCGGATCGGTTGAGAACTGCGGGCTTCCTTCGTGGCAAGGACGCACGCCGTCTTCGTCGGGAACGAAGAGACTGGTGAGCCGGACACGGATCTCGTCGGCGGCTTGTGCGAAGGTGAGCGTTTGACCGGCGCGGGTCTGGACCGTGAGCGAATCGCCGTAATAGTGCTGGTAGCGTTCCAAAGCTTCAACAAGGAGGAAGTTGAGCGGGAACCAGATGGGCCCGCGCCAGTTGGAATTTCCGCCGAAGAGCCATGTGTTGGACTCGCCGGGGCAGTAGTCCACACGGTGTTCTTGGTCTCCGGCGCGGAAGATGTAGGGGTTGGCCTCGTGGAACTTGGAAACAGAGCGCACGCCGAAGGGAGACAGGAATTCGGATTCGTCGAGGAGATAGCGCACGGTCCGGACGAGACGGTCTCGAGTCGGGATCGCGAGCAACCGGTGATTGGACGAGTGTTGTGAATGCGCACAGGCGCACTCGGTCGCCCAAGGGAGATCGGTGCGGTACTTCAGGAACCACTCCATCCGCTTCTTGAAATCGGGGAGCTTGTCGATTGTGTCCGATTCGAGGATTTCGACGGCGAGGAGCGGGATCATGCCGACGAGTGAACGGACGCGGAGCGGGGTCACCTGATCGCCCATGCGGATCTGGTCGTAGTAGAAACCGTCGTGTTCGTCCCAGAGACCGGTGCCGCCGAGCGTGTTCATGGCGTCGGTGATGGCGATGAAGTGCTCGAAGAATTTGGTGGCGATGTCTTCGTAGGCGGGGTCGTCCTTGGCGAGTTCGAGCGCCATGCTCAGCATCGTGCCGCAGTAGAAAGCCATCCACGCGGTGCCGTCGGCCTGCTCCAGGTGTCCGCCGGTCGGGAGCGGCTGGGAGCGATCGAAGACGCCGATGTTGTCGAGACCGAGGAACCCGCCGCTGAACAGGTTCTTGCCGGTCGGGTCTTTGCGGTTGACCCACCAGGTGAAGTTGAGGAGAAGCTTTTGGAAGCAACGGGCGAGGAAAACGCGGTCGCGCCTGGAAGAACCGTCGGGAATCTTCTCGGCGGCGATCTTGTAGACGCGCCACACCGCCCAGGCGTGCACGGGCGGATTGACATCGCCGAACGCAAATTCGTACGCGGGGAGCTGGCCGCTGGGGTGCATGTACCACTCGCGGAGGAAGAGCACGAGCTGGTCTTTGGCAAACTGCGGATCGAGACGCGCAAAGGGGATCATCTGGAATGCGAGATCCCACGCGGCGTACCACGGGTATTCCCACTTGTCGGGCATCGAGATGATGTCTTTGTTGTTGAGATGGCCCCAGTCGCTGTTGCGGCCCCGCTTGCGCGATTCGGGGGGGCGCGGGGTCTTCGGATCTCCGTTCAGCCAATCTGGAATGTCGAAGTAGTAGAACTGTTTGCTCCAGAGCAGCCCGGCGGCGGCCTGGCGCGCGACGAGGCGTTCCTCGGGCGGAAGGAGATCGTGGCGGCGACCGGGAGCGTTGTAGAAGGCGTCGGCTTCCGCGATGCGCTGATTGAAGGTCTTGTTGATTTCGGCTGCTTCGAGCGATGACGAGGTCGGGGCACGCATCGCGCTGTCGCCGGTGCGGACCAGGCGAGCACGGAGGACGACGCTTGCGCCCGCGGCGATGTTCAGCGTGTACCACGCCGCGGCCTTGGTTCCCATCGGCTGCGGGTTGACAGCGTCGGCGTCTCGGTCGATCACAAGTCGATGAAACGCGTCCTTTCGAAAACGAGATTCGCTCGGAACGCCCCAGAGACGCTCGGCGTTGCTGACGTTGTCGGTGAAGACGAGTTTGGGCGTTTGAGCAGAGGGAGCACCGCCGGATTCGAAGTGGAGTTCGTACCGGCCGAGATCGTCGTGCGTCGCGGCGAGTGATGCGGGACCGATCGCCTTGATCATGGGCATCGTGGTGCACGAACCCGCGCACGAGTCGTTGGCCCACGACCAGGTGTTTCGAAACCAGAGGGTGGGAAGAACGTGGAGTGTTGCGGCATCGGGTCCGCGATTGGAAACCGTGATTCGGATCGCGATATCTTCTGGACCGCGTTTGGCGTATTCGATTTGAATATCGAAGTAGCGATTCGACGAGAACACACCGGTGTCTTCGAGCTCGAATTCGCGCTGATCGCGGCAGCGGCGGCGGTTTTCTTCGGCGATGCGCGTGTAGGGAAACTCGGCCTGTGGGTACTTGTACAGCGCCTTCATGTAGGAATGCGTCGGCGTCGAATCGAGATAGAAGTAATGCTCCTTGACGTCTTCGCCGTGGTTGCCCTCGGGACCGGTGAGTCCGAAGAGACGTTCCTTGAGAATCGGGTCTTTGCCATTCCAGAGCGCGAGCGCGAAGCAGAGCCGGCTTTCTTCGTCGCTGATTCCGAGGAGCCCGTCTTCGCCCCAGCGGTAAGCGCGGCTGCGGGCGTGATCATGCGGGAAGGAATTCCAGCAATCGCCGCCGGGGGAATAGTCCTCGCGCACCGTGCCCCACTGACGTTCGGAGAGATAGGGACCCCAGCGGCGCCATGGCTGCTTGTCCGCATGCTGAAGGCGAGCGGATTCGGGGTCGGGTGTCGCTGTTGCCATGTTGTCGCTCCGAATAAGTGACGGCGTGTGCGCGAAGCGCTAGGTGTTCACGATTCCGGGTTGAGCGCCGCTCGATGCAAAGTGATGTCCGATGAACGGGATTTCGCGGCGGCGGATAACGAGGATCGCGATCGAGCCAAAGAAAACAGTGAGCGCGAGGCCGAAGAGGAGGCCTCGATCGTTGTGCACGACGATTCCGAGCTTGGTGAGATGGGTGATGATTGCACCCGTGATGACGCCGGCAGAAAGAATGGCACCGATCGCGACCGTGCGAGGATTCAGCAGGAGGATGACGGCGATGAGCTCGAAGATGCCGCTGGCGATGCGGCCGACGGGCTCGGCGTTGATCGTGCGGAAGATGAACTTGCTTTCTTCGGCGCCGGTGAACTTGAAGAAGAGGGTTTGGAAGAGGATGATCGCGACCAGAATCTGGAGCGACCAGGAAAGGATGAGGAGCGGACGAGAGAGCGGTTGATTCATCGTGGAGCTCCGATCGGAAGCGTTCAAATCCCCCGCTTCAATGAACGCAAAGAAGCGAGGGACGAGGGAGAGGGAGAGACTCGGAAACGAGATGGCTACTTCGAGGCAGTGCGCGGGCCTTCGCCGCTAGACTTTTTCCAGTTTGCGTCGGCGGCGGGCTCCCATTCCTTCTCGTGCTTGTTCCAGTCTTTCAGCGCGTCGGAGAAGAAGTCTTTGTAGAAGAGATGAAGGCGACCGTCTTTGACTTTGAAGTTGGTCGGGTCGATTTCGACTTTGGTTCCCTTTGCTCCCATCGCGCTCGCGCACCAGCCGCCGTAGGTGGGCGCGAACTTGTCGGGATTGGCGTTGAAGGTGTCGCGGTTTTCTTTGCTCGCGAAGCGGTATTGCACGCCGCGCCAGGTCGACGTGATATTGGCGCTTCCCTTCAGGGGCTTGCCGCCCACGAAGTAGGCGACCGGGTCGTAGCCTTCGATCGCGAGGTTGTTGCCCTTGGGGAGGTTGTACTCCTTGATCGACTCAGGAGTAGTCGCTTTGGTGAAGCGCTGCTGGAAAGCAACGAAAGACAAATGGTCGTGCGGCGCGGCGCCGGACCAGCGGAAGAGTTCGTGACCGGCGGGATCAAAGACGATCGTCGCCGGGGAATTGAGCGGGCTGAGCTTGAGTTCGGTCGCGAGCCCGCTTCCGGTATCGAGATACACGATTGCCGCGGAGTCGCCGAGATTTGTTGTCCAGGGCGCTGGGTCGGGCGTGATGAAGATTTCCGTCAGTCCCGCCAGGGTCGAAGTCTGCGACGCAAATTCTTTCACGATGTCGGCGTGCGGCTGAGCCTGACCTGAGACAGCGGGAAGAAAGTGGAGCGCGAGATAAGAGCCGACGGCATCCTTGGGCGCGAAAGACTTGCCGGTCTGGAGCGCAGTGAGCGTCGTGCGGATTTCGGAAGTGTTCGGCGCGGGCTCGGCGATTGCGAGAGCGGAGAAGGCGAGCGTGCTGACGAGGCCGATTCGAGAGAAACTAATCACTGGGGCGTCCTTTTTTGGTGCTCGGAAATGGGATGCCGCGTGTCGTGAAGCGTGTCAATCGCTTGCCTTTGCGGATACGGGTGTTGGGGCTACGGCGGAGGCTGAGGCAGGGGATGGGGCGGGGGCGAGAAGCATGATCGCGTGGCCGTCGGGATCTCGCGAGACGAAAGCACGAGGTTGCGATGTGGCCGCGAATTCGACGATTCCCGGCGAGACCCACGACGATCGGGTGAGCGTCGCCGCGGCGTCGAGAGAGGACGAGTTGAACGTTTCGACGCGCGTTTGCCAGGACCAGAGGTCCGAGGCTTTGGTTGATGGCGGAAACGGGCGTCCGTCGCGCGGGGCGAGATATTCGAGAAGCTCGATCCCCGGACCGGAAGCAGCGCGAAGACCCGTGATGCGCAGTCGGGCGCCGAAGACGTTGTTCAGATGCTCCTGCTCATCGCCGAAGTTCTCGCTTGTGCCGGCGATGCGCAGGCCCAACTTGCCTTGATAGAAGGCAAGGGCGCGCTCGGTGTCGGTAGTGACGATCGCCGTGTGATCTATTCCGAGGAAAAGCCTATCGGTCGGAGTCTGCCAACGCGGGTCGCCTTTGCCGACGGGGAAGTGGATCACTTCGAGTACGTGGCCATCGGGATCTTTGAAATAGAACGCGCTGATTCCGGCGGCAGCCGGAATGGTCGCGGGGAGTGTTTGCGGACCGGAAGATGCGTGACGGACCTTGTTCTGGCGCAGATGGGAATAGGCCTCGTTGATGTCGCGGACGACGATGGCGATGTGCTGGAACCAGGCGTCGTTGCTGCGCGACTCGGCGGGGATCGCGCGGCCTTCGGGCGCGAGATACTGCACGAGTTCGATCTGCTCCTGCCCGAGGCGGAGCGTCGCGAAGCGGGCGCGAGCGCCGAACGTCCCTTCGAGATATTCGAACTCGCGTCCGGCGGATTCTCGCTCGTCGCGTTTTTCGAAACTGAGCACGCGCGTGTAGAAATCAATCGCGGCATCAAGATCGCTGACGGGTATGGTGACACCGAGGACGGCGGCGGCGATGGGCTGGGAAGAAGAAGAAGAAGAAGAAGAAGAAGAAGAAGAAGAAGGCTGCGCGGGGGTCTGCGCGCGAACCGGCGCGAGAACGGCGATCATGTAGAGGGCTTGCACGAGGCGATTCATGCGTGCACGACCTCCGGCTGTCTGACTTGCGAAGCCCCGAGAAGGCGATTCAAGTGATCACCGATACGGAGCGCATTGGCCATGATGGTGAGAGACGGATTCACCGCGCTGCTGGATGGGAAGAAAGAACCATCGACGGCGTAGAGATTTTCGACATCGTGGGCGCGGCAATTGAGATCGAGCACGCTCGTGCGCGGGTCGGTGCCGAATCGGAGCGTCCCGTTTTGGTGAGAGACGCCGCCGACGCCGAGACGTGAAGAGAGAAAATGAGGTTGCGATCTGCCGCGACCGCGCTCGGCGAGCGTCATGAGTTCGCGGAGTTTGACTTCAAGTCGCTGGTAGGCGTTGAGGTTGTTGGGCGTGTAGGCAACGCGGAGGGAGCCATCGGCGCGCAGCGAGATACGGTTGGTCGCGCTGGGAAGGTCTTCGGATGTAAGGAAGAAATCGATGGTACGGGACTGGATGCTCTCGAGATTCTCACCGGGGAGCTGATCGCCGCGGAGCCACTGGATCGTGCCCGGATCGGGCTTACCCATGAGCTGGATTGTGCCGAGGGGGTATGGTGAATCGGGCGCACCGCGGTAGAAGTCGGTGATCGCGAAGTGCTTTTGAAATTGAGAGGAGTTGGGCTCGCTCGAGACGACGAGGAAGCATCCGTTGTGATGCGTCATGTAGTTGCGGCCAACTTGATCGGAGCTGTTGGCGAGGCCGTTTGGATGCTTCGCGCTCGAAGAGCGGAGAAGGATCGCGGCGGAATTGATCGCGCCTGCAGCGAGAACGACGATGTCGGCGCGGAGTGACAGGGGCTCGCCGTCGCGCGTAACGATGACCTCGCGGACGGTACGGCCGCGCTCGTCGGTGTCGAGACGCTCGACTTTGGCGCGGGTGAGAATGGAGACATTGGGATACTTGAGGGCGGCGCGGATGCCGACGACGTGCGCATCGGCCTTGGCTTCGGTGAGATCGGGATAGCCGTCGAACTGGCTGAGGTGAGACGGGGGCGCGGCGCGATCGCGCTCGTTGAGCCGCACGCCCAGCGGAACCGGGAAAGGATTGGTGCCGAGCGATCTGAGATCGCTCATCAATTCGGCGATGCGCGGCTCGGGCGCGACGGGGCCGAACGGGTAATCGCGCGAAGATTTGGGGTCGTAAGGATCGCGCTTGCCGGGCTCGCGCGTGCCGTGGACGGAATAAAGGTGCTCGGCCTCGGAGTAATACGGTTCGAGATCGGAGTAGGAAATGGGCCAGGCGGGAGACACTCCGCCCCAGTGACGCACCTCGCCGAAGTCGTGCTCGCGCATGCGGAGGAGCGCGGCGCCATAGACCTTGGTGTTGCCGCCGACCCAGTAATGCGTGTAGGGCTCGAAGGGTTTGTCGTCTTTGTCGAACCAGGTTTCCTTGGCGAGGTAGCGCTTTTCCTCGAAGACCGCGCGTGTATCCCAGTTTTCACGTTCACGGGGAAGGAAATCGCCGCGCTCGATGATGAGGATGCGCTTGCCGCTGGGAGCGAGGCGCTGTGCGAGCGTGCCGCCGCCGGCGCCGGAACCGATGATGATGACGTCGTAGGCAGCGTCGGATGAAACGTTTGGGTTCATGAGATTGCTCGCGCGTGAAAAAGATGCGCATGCGATGCCGCGGGATCAATGTGGTGTCGCGGTCCAGCCGGGCATGCGATCGATATTGCAGTGAAAGATGCAGATGCCCTCGTGCGGATGATGGAGCTTGGCGCAGTAGACGGCGTCGGTGCCGCGGAGGGCGACGTACACACCCGCGGCGAGAAGCATCCCGAGCGGCGGCGCGGTGAAGTAGAGCCAGAGGCCACGGTACTCGCGGGACCAGACCGCGGATGCAAGCGTGCGCGCCGGATTCATGCTCATGCCGGATAAGGGAGCCTCAATCGCGATGAAAGATGCGACAAGGATTCCGGCGAAGATTCCGGTGTACGCGGCAGTCCGAGTAAAGTTACTCGTCCACAGCACCACGGTCATGAGCATGCACGAGATGATGAATTCCGCGGCAAACGCGACGGCGAGCCCGTGTTTGCCGGGCAGAGTTGAGGCATAGCGCACATGCTCGTGTGCGACGTGATGGCTAAAAAGAAGCCGTGCCGCGGCAACACCGATGATCCCGCCCAAGGCCTGGAAGCAGATGTAGCACGCGGCATCGGAGGGTTCGACCTTGCCAAGTAGAAAGAACGTGAGCGTGGTGCCAGGGTTCATGTGCGCGCCGGACAATTGCCCGAGCGGCGAGTAGATCAGCGCGATCGCGGTCAGCCCCATCAGGACGCCGATCGCGAGGCGCTTTCGAAAGTCGGAATTGATCGCGCCAGTAACCGGAGAACCGGGGTGGTGAAAGAGCACGACCGCGGCGCACGCCGTAAACATGAAGGCGCCGAGGAGCGACGCCTCGATGCAGTATGCCTTCCAGTGCAAAAGCATCTCGGTCATCCGAAGGAGATGACGTTCTTGATGCCATCAGTCGAGAGCAGCGGAGTCGTTGCTTCACTCAGTTTGTAGCGTCCGGTGATGAGTGCACGGAGCGCCTCGGGCCACTTCTTCTTGAAATCCTTGAGGTCCTTGATGGCGTTTTCGAACGCATCTTTTCCGGCGTTCACGGTGCCGAGAAGGACCTGATTCTTCAGCACCATGTTGCGCATGATGAGGTCGGTATCGACTTCGGATGCGCCCTTCAGCCCCGGGACGCCGGTGAATACAAACGCCGCATTGTGGCCGACGTGCTTGAGAACTTCGAATGACAGCTTGGATGCACCGGCCGCTTCATAGACGACGTCGATGGTGCCGATGCGATCGACAAGCTTGTCGACCGGAGTGACCTGCGCTGAGATGTATGTTGCGCCGAACGAGCGGACAAGCTCGGCTTTGCTGCTCTTCTCGTCTTCCCGGCTGTAGACGAACGTCGAAAACCCGGCGTTGGCAAACGCCATCGCGCCGAGAAGGCCGATCGGACCGGCACCCAGGACCAGAGCGTGGTGGCAATGTCCGGGCTTTTTCTTGCCTCCCTGAGGACACGACCACGGAAGGCGCTGCTGAACCTGCCAGACCTCGATGAGCGCTTTCTCGGCGATTGTGAGCGGCTCGACGAGCACGGCAAATTCGCGGAGCGCCTTGGGGATCTGGAGGAGAAAGCGCTCGGAATCAACGACGTACTCGGTCATGTATCCGTGCTGCTGCTTGATGCCGCGCTCGGTGAAAGCGCCCGTATAGCAAAAATCCTGCCGCCCCTCCTGACAGGAGGGACATTCCGGCCGGTTGCACGGGCGCCGAACCGTGAGGACTGCAAGATCCCCCTTCTTGAATCCGGTCACTTTCGCGCCGACTTCAATCACCTCACCGAGCGCTTCGTGCCCGATGATGAGGTGGTCGCTGCCGGAGGGCGGGAATCCGTAGTGGAAGCCGCAGATCTCCCGGTCGGTGCCGCAGACTCCTACTTCGAGCGTGCGGAGCTTGACCTGATCGGGTGCTGTGATTCGGGGTTCCGGTGCGTCGATGACACGAACAGCCCGCTCGCGCGGGAAAACTGCGACAGCTTTCATGATGGTCTCCTCGCGCCGGACGCTGGGCGGTGTGCCCGTCAGCCGATGCGGCAGCAGTGCGATGCCGCGTGTTTCCGGATGTGTCTTGCGGGGCGCGTCTTCGCGCGCCTTGCAAAGAAAATCAGAATTTCGCGAAGTTTTCCCCGAAACGAGTGACGCATGGGGATTTCGGGCGGCATCAAAGCCCCGGGGGTCTCGGTTCGCACGCCATTCAAGGAAGATTCGTGTCTCAATCCGATTACATCACATGCCGCGAGCTGATCGATTTCATTTCGGACTACCTTGAGAGTCGGCTTCCGGCGGAACAGCTTCGGGAATTCGAGCGACACCTTGCGGTTTGTCCTTCGTGCGTGAACTATCTGGACGCGTATCGCAAGACGATCGTACTCGGACGGGCGGCGCTCGAGCCGAGCGATGACTCGGCGCGCGGTTCAGCACCCGAGGGTCTCTTGAAAGCCATCAAAGCGACGCGTCGGAACATGGTCTCGTGATCAATCAAGCAGAGCAAGTCGATGCGCGCCGGATCGCCTGCATGGAAGTCTGGGGCGGGCACGACGGCTTCGTCGGAGAAGTTTCTGTTCCGGGGAACGACGTCTTTGTCGGGTGCACGCCGCACGTCGGCGACGCGCAGGGCGGCGATATCTACTACGTTTCGAACTGTGCCGCGGGAATGATCACGCGGTTCGTCCTGGCGGATGTTGCCGGCCACGGGAGCGTGGTGGCCGCCTCGGCGGCATCGCTGCGCGATCTGATGCGCCGCTATATAAACACAGCGGATCAGCGGAAATTCGCGCGAGCACTGAACAAGAAATTCGCCAGTGATGCCGGGCGATTCGCGACCGCCGTTCTCGTTACGTACTTCTCGCCCACCGATCACGCGGTCATTTGCAACGCCGGGCATCCCCGGCCGCTGCATCGGTCGATTCGCACAGGCAAGTGGCGGTTTCTCGATGGAACGTGCGAAGGAACGCTCGCTTCTGCATCGGCGGGCAAGTTCGGAGCGACAAACCTACCCCTGGGCATCATCCATCCGACCGGCTACGAACAGTTCGCGGTGCAGCTTGAAAGAGGCGATTTGCTTGCGCTCTACTCCGACGCATTCCTGGAAGCGTCCGGCTCGGACGGCAAGCCCTGGGGTGAAGACGGCTTGCTGGATGTGATCAACTCGGTTGATGCGTCCGATCCTTCGCAATTCCGGACGCTCGTGCTCGCGGAGATTGCTCGCCGCACCGGCGCACCGACACTTGATGATGACGCGACGATGGTCGTGCTCCATCACAACGCATCTGATCCGCCCACGCAGAGCCTCAAAGAGCGCATTGTTGTGCTCGGAAAAGTGCTCGGCCTTCGATAGGCGCGTGACACGTTCCGCGCCCCGTGGGCATCGGAAGAGCACGTTCGTCAACAAATGAGTTCCGCGTGAAGCGTTCGCGGCGATAACGCATCCCGGTGGATGCGCGGCGCGATCGATCCGCGCACAACAGGGGATAACCATGAACAAGTCGCTCGCACTTTCGCTGCTCGCTCTTCCGATCGCTTTGGCCGCGGTCGGCGGCATGGGCGCCGCCGAATACGCGTGCTGCGAGGCGGATAGCCCGGCCGGCAGCTCAGTTTCGCTCAAGCCCGTGCTGACGCTCGAGGGCGCCAATCGCGTTCTCGAGGCGGCGATCAACGAAGCCCGCAAACGCAACGCCGGCGGCGCGATCGCGGTCGTCGACGACGGGGGCAACCTCATCGCGTTTCAGCGGGTCGACGGCACATTCGCGGCGGGCGCGGAAGTTTCGATCGGAAAAGCCAGGACTGCCGCGCTCTTCAAGAAGCCGACTCGCGCCTTTGAGGAATCGATCAACAAGGGCCGAACCGCGCTTGTTGGAGTCAATGCGATGACACCGCTGCAGGGCGGCATTCCGATCGAGCGCGACGGAGCCATCATCGGCGCGATCGGCGTCAGCGGGGCGCATTCACAAGGCGAAGACGAAGAAATCGCTCTCGCCGGCGCCGCTGCTGTCGCATCCTCCGGCGCAACCTCAGCTGCAAAGTAATCGCGATTCGCTTCACACTCACGCCAAAAAACATCGAGACTTCCACATGATTACCACACGCGCTCGTTCACTCTGCCTTGTCGCCGGCCTCATGCTCGGGATCGCGGCCTCGCTCGCAGGATGTCAATCCGGACCGGGACGCTGCGTCGGCGTTGCCGACGCGACGACGAAGGACACAAAGGTGCTTCTCAATCTGGATTCGGAGGGACTTGCAATCCAAGGCTACGACCCGGTCGCCTATTTCACCGACGCGAAGGCGGTAAAGGGTGACGAATCCATCCGATCAACGTACGAAAGCGCGGTCTATTACTTCGCATCCGCACAACACAAACAGGCGTTCGATGCTGCTCCGGACAAATATGCCCCGCAGTTCGGAGGTTACTGCGCGTACGCCGCATCGATCGACGCGATTTCTCCAATCGATCCAACGTACTGGGAGGTTGTGAATGGGCGCTTGCTCTTGCAGCACAACAAGAAGGCGTGGGATCTCTGGCATCAGGACCCGGCGAGCAACCTCGTGAAAGCTGACAAGAACTGGCCCGGCATTGTGGATCGAAATGGGACCGCGCCACGTTCGCTTGTCAACGTCGATTCGAGCGGCCTCGCTCTCGACGGGTTCGACCCGGTGACATATTTCACGCAGCCAAAGCCCGTGAAAGGCGACCCCGCACTCGCACGCACTTTCGCCGGTGCGACCTATTACTTCGTCAGCGCGGACAACAAGAACATGTTCGAGAAGGAGCCGACAAAGTACGTTCCTGAGTTCGGCGGATTCTGCGGCTACGCGGCATCGATCAACAAAGTCTCTCCTGTAAATCCTGAAATCTACCAACTCGTCGATGGCAAGCTGGTTCTTCAGCACACCGACGAGGCCTACCGGCTCTTCAATCAGGACACCAGCGGGAACTACACAAAGGCCGAGCAAAACTGGCCGAGCCTTTCGCACCTGCGCTGCAACTGATCCATGTTTCTCGCCTCAGCTCTCAAGGTATTGCCGTCAACCAACACGGGATCGCAAGCCCCGCGATCGACCCCGCTTCCGGAGACACTCATGAATCGCTTCGCTCTTCTCTCGATCGCCGTTGCATTCTGCACCAGCCCAGTCGGCCAAACTGTTCTTGCGGCGTCTCGCCAATCGCCGCCGGTTCCGGACTCAATCATCGATCTTCGGTCGGTCTCGGCGGCGCAACTTGTCGGTGCGCAGTGGCGCTATCTCGACGCGGCGATTGTCGAAGACACGAATCGCCTGGCCGGACCTGACAACAAGCCGACTGGTATATCGACGCCCACGCGAAATGTCTCACCCCGGCCCGGCACCGACAGTTTCGACAACGCTCCGTGGATTCAGGTCGAACCGAATCAACTCGAAGCGCGAAAAACCGCGGGCAAACTCGCGTTCGGTTGGTATCGCCTGAGTCTGACCGTGCCCGAAACAGTTCGCGGCCGCGGCGTGAGCGGCGACATGATCGTGTTCGACATCACGGCGGACGACTATTCAGAAATCTGGGTCGATGGCGTGCTTACACCGGTGCTTGGTTCATCAAGCAACGGACTTGGCAGCGGATGGAACGCGCCGAACCGCGTGGTCGTCGATGCGAATGCTCGCCCCGGCTCCAAGCACGAGATCGCTGTTTTCGTTGCAAACGCGCCGCTCTCGGCACCGCCCTCCAACTACATCTGGATCCGTAGCGCCACCCTGGGCTTTTACAAACCCGGCAGACTCGCCGGTGCTCGGCCGGTCGAAACCAGAATTACACGCAAGACCACGGCGCTCGATGCGATTCTGGCTCCGAACACTCAGGCGGAGCTGCTCGCCGACGGATTCGCCTTTACTGAAGGACCGGTGTGGGTTCCACGCGCTTCAGAGTTCCGCTATGGCGGCGGCGGCAACGGCGGCTATCTGCTCTTCAGTGATCCGAATCAGAACGTGATCCACCGATACGACCCGCAGTCGGGCCGGGTTTCGATCTTCCGCGCTTCGAGCGGTTACACGGGCGAAGCTGGAGCCGAAATCAGCGAGTATTTTCAGCCGGGGTCCAACGGACTCGCGCTCGATCCTCAAGGCCGCCTCACGATCTGCGAGCACGGCAACCGGAGAGTGACGCGCCTCGAACCCAACGGCACGATTACGGTGCTCGCCGACCAAGACGGCGGCAAGCGATTGAACAGCCCGAATGATCTGATCTACCGCTCCGACGGAACGCTCTTTTTCACCGATCCCCCGTTCGGGCTGCCCAAGGCTTTCGATGATTCTCGGAAGGAGTTGGCCTACTCAGGTGTCTACTGCGTTTACAACGGACAGCTCCGGCTCGCGTCGCGCGAGCTCAAGGCTCCCAATGGACTGGCATTCAGCCCCGACGAACGCTTCCTCTACGTTGACAACTGGGAGGAATCGCGCAAGGTTGTGCTCCGGTATGAGGTCACCCCTTCCGGTGAACTTGTGAATCAAACCACCTTTTTCGACATGACTTCCGTCCCCGGCGAAATCGCGCTGGATGGGCTCAAAGTCGATCATGGTGGGAATGTGTTTGTCTCCGGTCCCGGCGGCATCTGGATCATTTCGCCAGCAGGCGAGCACCTGGGAACCATCTCGATTCCGGAACTACCCGCAAATTTTGCTTTTGGCGACGATGACGGCCGTTCTCTTTACATGACCGCCCGAACGGGTCTCTACCGGATCCGGCTCGAAACATTCGGCGCAACCTCCAGCCGTTGAGATCAACCCGATTCTGCGGCATCGAAGCAATCGATGTCCGAGTCGGTCGCAACCATCATCCTCATCCTTGCCGCGGCATACGCCGGAATCGGAATCGCAATCGGCGGCTGGTTCGTTTTCGCCGGCATCGCCCGAATCGATCAGGCAACGGCCCATGTATCGCTCGGCTTCCGGCTGATCATCTGGCCGGGTGCCGCGGCACTCTGGCCCTGGGTACTCGTGAAGTTCGCAAACGCCCGCCCTCGGGGGGGAGAGCATCCATGACACGCGATCTTCGGCGGATGCATCGCGCGGCATGGATCCTGATCACTCCGGCGTTGGCTCTGCTGCTCGTTCTCGCGATCGTTGCACACAGACGCGCAGTCCGTGTTCTGGATAGCCAAACTCCAACTCCGGAGACGCGCCGATGAGCGTCGGGTATCGCGCGGTTCAATGGAGTGCGCACAAGCGCGTGTACGACACGATCGCGTGCGGCGCTGCAGCGCTTTACGTGCTCGGTTTCGTCGCCGTGGGGAAGTTTCTTTGGAGATCGCCGCACCAGGTCTCGGACGAAATCCTCATCATGCGCGCGCTCGGTTCGTGCGCGATCGTCCTGTTTCATGTAATCCTGTGCATCGGCCCTCTTGCGAGACTCGATCCGCGTTTTCTCCCGGTTCTCTACAACCGGCGGCACCTTGGAGTTCTGACATTCCTGATCGCCCTCGCGCACGCGTCGATCGCCGTCGGTTATTACCACGGTTTCGGTGTTGTGAATCCGGCACTTTCACTCCTCACCAGCAGCACTCGCGTTTCATCGATCGAGGCGTTCCCTTTCGAGTGGCTCGGCCTCTGCGCCCTGATCATCATGTTCTTCATGGCAGCCACGAGTCATGACTTCTGGCTGCGCAATCTTTCGAGCCGAAGCTGGAAGCGGCTTCACATGCTGGTGTATGTCGCGTATGCGCTTCTCGTCGGGCATGTTGCGCTCGGCGCGTTGCAGACCGATCGCGGCATGCTCGCTCCCGCCCTGATGGCTTGCGGCGCGGCCCTGGTTTGCGGGCTGCATATCGCCGCGGCAGAGAAAGAACGGCGGGGCGATGTCGGCGTTCAAACAAGCATCGAATCAGACGAGACATGGGTTGATGCGGG
Source organism: Phycisphaeraceae bacterium (assembly GCA_019636555.1). NCBI lineage: Bacteria > Pseudomonadati > Planctomycetota > Phycisphaerae > Phycisphaerales > Phycisphaeraceae > Phycisphaeraceae bacterium. The sequence continues at coordinate 3,626,573 of JAHBXH010000001.1, forward strand.
TCCTGTCACGGGCATTCCCGCAAATCGCGCACGCAATGTGTGTACACCCGGAGGGGAGCGCATCGCGGTCTTTCGGCATGATGGCGGCATTTCCGCCGTGACCAACGTTTGCGCACACCAGGGTGGACCGCTCTCCGAAGGAAAAGTCATCGACGGCTGCATTACGTGTCCGTGGCACGGATGGCAGTACAAGCCCGGTGACGGATGCTCCCCCCCACCGTTTACGGAGAAGATCGCCACCTATCAGGTCCGCGTCGTTCGCGGTCGAATCGAAGTGAACGCCATGCCGCTTCCGCCGGGAACTCCCATCGAACCCGCCCCCGTTGCCTCGGAAGACTCACTCGGAGCGCCGGAGGTGGTCCGTGCCTGAGGAAGTACCCACGACAACAAACGATCAGCCGTTTTATGTCGGGTATCTACCGGTGCCGGCCCCTCTCCGGACGTTCTTCAAGGTGATCGCGCCGTTGCTTGTTGCGGGCGTGATCGCGGTCGGACTCGTCGCGGCGAGAACGCAGCGCGATCCCGGCCCGGCACGCTGGAATGACGGAGTCGCGCAGCAGTTCCGCGGATTCATCGTCCGAACGCCCTACCCCGCTCTGCTTGTTCAATCTGAATCGAGCGGGGGACCGCCTTCGGTTTTTCTGTTGGTGGAAATGGGAAAACACGGCGCAGCCCGGGAACTCCCCCCCGATGGCTCCGCGGTCAACATTTCCGGTTGGAAGCTCGATCGCGATGGGCGTCAGATGATTGAACTCGAGCCCGGATCGGACGCGCTGAAACCCGAGAGCGCGACCAAGTCGATCAATCTCGCCCGTCCGACCCGCCTCGGTACCGTCACCATCACGGGAGAGATCGTCGATTCCAAGTGCTACTTGGGCGCGATGAAACCCGGAGAGGGAAAAACACATAAAGCATGTGCGACGCTGTGCATCCGGGGCGGCGTTCCGCCGGTTCTGGTCACCCGCGACGCGCAGACGCGGTTCGAGCATGTTCTGCTTTGCTCCGATACGGGCGATCCGCTGGGACCGGAATTCTGGCCCTTTGTCGCCGACCCGGTTTCCGTCACCGGAGAGCTCGAAATCCTCGCTGGCATCAAGCGTTTGCGGGTTCCTTCGGGGGGAGTCCGACCGCTCTGAGCCAGGCTTGAGATGTGCCACAGAGCGGCTTAGCCGGCATCACAAGGGGGTCCGTTCATCCTCTGATCAAGGAGTCATTCTCCGTGACGGCAATCCAAAGCACCCAGGCACAGTTGCGTCCGCTCGGCATGATCGGCCTGACCCGTGACAACCGATCTTCCGCCGCTTCACCCGCTTCTCACTTCGCCGGCCCCCTCGCAGGTCCGGTCGTTGAGCTTCTGCGTGAGCTCGCCGGTGTAGTTGCCGCGCTGACCGCAGAGCAATACACGCGGCGCGCCGACGATGCTTTCTTCAAGGGCACGATCGGCGGGCACGTTCGCCATTGTCTTGATCACATTCGAGCCCTCGTCCGCGGCGTCTCGGGGGACGTCGTCGAATATGACAGGCGGCTGCGGGGAACCGAAATCGAAACCGACCCCATCGCCGCGCGAGAAGAGATCCGCGGACTTCGGCGCGAGATCGACGACGTCGCAAGCCTGTCTCTGGACTTGCCGCTCACGGTCCGATTGCTTCCGACCAAGGACGGTGCGCCGGTCGATCTGCGTTCGACACTCGGACGCGAACTCGCCTTTGTGCTCTCGCACACAATCCATCACAACGCCACGATCAAGGGAATGGCCGTTGATCTCGGGGTTTCGCTGCCGGGCTCTTTCGGTTACGCGCCCGCGACACTCGCCCATCAATCAGCCTCGGCGAAGGGAAACAGCGCGTGTGCACACTGACCATCGTGCCGGGATCGGGCGCCCTCCCCTCGACGCTGTTTCGAGTCGTGGTAAACCGCGATGAACAGCGAAGTCGCTGTGAAGCGCTGCCCCCCGTCGTCCGTCGATTCGGCGCATACGACGCGATTCTTCCGATCGATCCACCTTCGCAGGGCACCTGGATCGGCGTCAACAGCGCCGGTGTCGTGCTCGGGTTGCTCAACGCGAATCCCGTTGAGCGCCGACCCAAGCCGATCGGGACGCGAAGCCGGGGCGACATTATTCCGAAGTTGCTCGGAGCGGGCGATGTGCGGAGCGCGATGTCCGCGTTACTCGAACTCGATGCGCGAGAATATCCGCCGTTTCGACTGGTCGCCGTCGAAGCCGGGAGAATCGCCGTTGCCGCGGCGGACGGTTTGCAGATTACCGTCCAATCGTTCCGCTCGCTCGATCAGCCTTTCATCGCGACTTCTTCGGGCCTGGGCGATCACCTCGTCGAGTGGCCTCGCCGCGATCTTTTCCTTGAGATCATGACTTCGGGCCTGTCCGCGTTCGAAGCTCAGGATGCTTTTCACCGTCACTCGTGGCCCGACTGTCGCCATCTCAGCGTGGAAATGTCGCGACCCGACGCACGCACCGTCAGCCGATCGGTCGTGGAGGTGGGCACCGATTCCGTGCGTCTCACCTATCGCTCGCTCTCCAACCAACCTGCGGCCTCTTCTGTTGTGCGTGCGCGATACACGGTCGCCGAGCGTTCGACAACAAACGCTGATCGCGGCATCTTTGCTTCCTCTCGCACTCGGACGACTGCATGACGACGTTGCCCGCACGGCTTGAACCCCTGGCATTGCCGGCGCCGGATGCCGCCGCACACCGACCGGGTGGCTTGCTTGCCCGATTGTCGGTCCGCTGGTCTCGTCTCACTCGCCGGGAATTCTGGCCGTGGTGGGTCCTTTACGTTCTTCTGCTTCCCCACTTTGCGCGTCTCGTGTTGCGGCACCGGAGTCTGACCGCGTTCACCGCCGCGAACCCTGGAATTCCTCTTGGGGGGCTGGTCGGCGAATCCAAGTGGGACATCCTGCGAAGCCTTCCGCCTGAAGCGATCGTGCCGAGCGCGGTGCTCGAACCGGAATTGTCGCCACGTTACGGTCATCGCGGCTCGACGCGGCTTCGCGCTCTCGACGATGTCATGTCGGAGCGAGTTTGGCAATATCCGCTGGTTCTGAAACCGGATGTCGGTGAACGTGGCACGGGCGTCGCGCTTGTTCGCGATCGCGAGGAAGCCACGGCATACCTCGCATCGCATCCCGGCCGTATCGTCGCGCAAACCTACGACCGCGGTCCGTTTGAGGCAGGCGTCTTCTATTTCAGGCACCCCGGCAAAACAAAGGGGCGGATCTTCTCGATCACAGACAAGAAGTTCCCCAGCGTGCAGGGCGACGGCGCCTCGACCCTCCGGACGCTGATCTGGAGTCATCCTCGTCTCCGGCTTCAAGCCCGCACCTTGCTGGAACAGCTCGGTGAGCGCGCCGACTCCGTTCCTGCGGCGGACGAAGTCGTGCCGCTGTCGATCCGGGGCAACCACTGCCGCGGAACGATGTTTCTCGACGGCGCGAATCTGATCACGCCGGAGCTCGAAGAAGCGATCGATTCGATTGCGCGCCGGACTCCCGGCTTCTTCTTCGGTCGCTTCGACATTCGCTATTCATGCCCGCGGGCGTTCGCGCGCGGCCGGGAGTTTCGCGTCGTCGAGTTGAATGGCGTGCTGTCCGAATCAACGAATATTTACGACCCTTCACTCAGCCTGCCTCAAGGCTTGCGGATTCTCGCCGAACAGTGGACGCTGGCGTTCGCGATCGGTGCGGCGAATACTCGGCAGGGAATTCCGCCCGCTTCCATCCGCCGGATTCTGAGGGCGCTTCGCGATCACGCGGACCGGCAAACTTCCTGAAATTCGGGCGGGTTGTCAACTCGAACCACACACCGGGCTCGCCCGGCATCTCAGTGAAGAGCGCCGCACATCGGGCGGCCACGCGAACGTCGTCTCTCCGCACGACCTCGCGCCAATTTGCGGAGTCGGGATCAACTCCTTGAACACCAGAACGTACTGCGGCATTCTCGCCATGTGCTCCGGCGTTGCAGCGGCACCTGCCATAGGTCAAACCTCGATCGGAGGTATCGCGTTTGTCGATCGCGCCGCCCGCAACGAAATCACGCTCGGAACGATCCGAGGCTCGATCGGCGTCATCGACTTCGATCGCGACGGCTGGTACGACCTCTTCATCGCCGACAACGCCGGATCGCCGAACCGGCTCTTCCGAAATGCCGCCGATCCGTCCGCTCCCGGCGGGCGCCGCTTTGTCGACGTCACGGTCGCGAGCGGCATCGGCGATGCGGACGGGACCGCGCGCGGCCCGGGCGGCGTCGTTGTCTTCGATTACAACAACGACGGGTGGAGCGATATCTATCAGATCGGACCCGGCGCCGGCCTGACCGGCGGGCTGCTCTATCGAAACAACGGGAATGGAACCTTTACCAATGTCAGCAGCCCATCGGGCGTGCGCCAGACCGACACGAATCCGACCTCGGCCTCTGCCGTCGACTTTGATCATGACGGATTCGCCGATCTTCTGGTCACCAACAGCGGATACGGAGGAAAGGCACTGCTCTTTCTTCGCAACAACGGAGACGGAACTTTCTCGAAGAGGAATGACCTTGTCCCCGTGACCACGTTCAGCGGGATCACCTACGCCCAGGTCTGGTCCGACTACGACCACGATGGCTGGGAAGATGGCTTGGTTCTGTTCAACAACACCGTGCCGCTGACACTGAAGAATTCATCCGCCGGAGCGGGAAAGCGACGACTGAACGATCAGACCGTTGCATCGGGATTCCGCCATGTCGGACCAGCGCCGATGGGAATCGCACCCGGAGATTTCAACGGCGACGGGTGGATCGACTTTGCGATCACCGACGCCGTCGTCGGAACGTACTACGAAAACCGCGCCGGAACCCTGACCGAAGTCACTCCGTTCCAGACTTTCTTCGGATGGGGCACAACGTTCATCGACGCCAACAACGATGGCTTCCTCGACAACTATCAGGCAGGTTCGTTCAGCTCGGCGAACGTCGACTTTCTGTTCCGCAACAACGGTAACGGAACGTGGACAAATGCGCGGGCGGCTCTGAACACCACTTCGCTCGCCAGCCAGCAGTGCGCACGCATCGACTTCGATAACGACGGCTTTGAAGACATTGTCACCGTCAATCCGGGCAACTTCGTGAGCATCTATCACAATGTTTCCGGCGCTCTTCCCGGCACGGGCAACTGGTTCAACGTGCTCCTCCGTGGCGGCAATGGAATCAATGGCAGCGCTCTGGGTGCCGTCGTCCGATTGACCGCGGGCGGACGCACGCAGGTGCGCGAGATCGTCGCGGGCTCCAGCTACAGCGCGACCGAGGATCCGCGTGCGCACTTCGGGATCGGGAATGCGAACCAAATCGACTCCATTGAAATCCTTTGGCCGCGGCGCGGCTCGATCGCGCAGCGCACGCAGCATTTCGAAGGGCCGTTCGCGTCCAACTCGATTCTGACTCTCGTGCCGAATACTTTGTGCCTGCCGGACCTGAGCGCAGACCGAGTCGTCGATGACGCCGATTTCGTGTTGTTCGCCTCGTCGTACAACTATCTGTTGTGCGATGATCCGGCCCAGCCGGCAGATTGCCCGGCGGATTTCAACGCCGATGGAGTCGTGGACGATCAGGATTTTTCAATCTTTGCCGCGGCGTACAACGCCTTTGGTTGCGACTGAGCGGTTACGGCCCTGCGGGCGCCTTCGCCTTGTCGTACCCGTCCGCGACCGGTTGCACAGGGTCGGGCACGGCCCTGCCCGGATCGACCGGAGTTCCGGACGGAACGGGCGCGGGCTGTTCGGTCGGCGCGGGAAGTACGGGCGGAGTTTCCTCGGATGGCGCGCGTCCCTTGCGGAAGATTTCGAGAATGCCCGGACCCGGCAGATACGGCGCGGGCCCTTCGCGCCCGACTTCTTCGCGCGGCGCGGGCTGATCGGGATCGGGGCGGCCGGGAATGGTCAGGTCTACCCGCGACTGCCCGAGCAGCGTCCCGGTGGAGAACGCCAGATCAACCTGCGCGATCTCGTAGTCGGTGATGGCGGAAATCTCACTGAACTGCGCTTCGGCCAGCCGCGTTGTTGCGTCGAGCACGAACACGCTCGTGCTGCTACCGACCGCAAACTGGCGCTGCTCGGCCTGCAGCGCGCGGGTATTCAGAATGACCGACTGTCGCGAAGCGATGACCCGCTGCCACGCCGCCTCGATCGAATCGATCGAATTCAACACTTCCTGGCGAATCGCCAACTCGCGTGCCTCGCGCGTGCTCAAGCGCTGAAGGCGCGTCAGAATCGCACGGCGCACCGCCGAACGCGCCGCCTCATTGCCCAGAGGAATCTGTGCCGACAAACCCACCGACCAGTCCGCGTGCTCGAACGACATCGTGTTCTGGAACGCGGTGCCGCGCACGCCCCCGAGCCCATTCACGTTGTACGTGTAGTCGAGCGAGAGCAGCGGCAGCGCCTGGTTCTGCTGGAAATCAATGTTGGCTGCGTCCGCGGCAAGGCGTAATTCCAGTTCCAACATTTCCATTCGCGTCGCGACGGCAAACTTCGTCAGATCATCGCGGTTGAACTCATAGAGCACGAGATCCGGCGGCGTCGAAGGCACAACCATCGTCGGCGAACCGACATCAAGCCCCGGCATGTTCATGACCCGCTTGAGTTCCCGCTGCTGTGTGAGCACATCGTTCTGCGCGCGGATGATCGTGTCGAGCCGATCAGAAACTCCCGCTTGCGAACGGATCGCCTCGATCTCCGCGACCGACCCGGCGCGGACCTTGTTCTGGGCGGTGTCGAGCTGCGCCGACGCTAACTCGTACTGCTGCTGCGCGACTTCGAGATTCTTCTTCGCCTGGTAAAGCCGCCAGTACGAACGATCGATCGCCGCGAGCTGACGGATCGCTTCCAGCTTGGTCGAGGCTTCCGACGCCTGACGGTTGTAGTTTGCGACGCGGAGCGCGGCTGTGTTCGCACGCCGGCCCGCATTCCGGAGCAGCGGCTGGCTGACGGAAAAGGCGAGATCATTGGTGTACTGCGGATTGAAGACGCCGGTGCTGGGGTTCGAATCAAACCGCTGCGGCAGAAACGACACGTTGATGGTTTCACCCGTGCGCGTGGGAATCGTCACGCCGGGCTCGATGAAGCGAGTGCCCGTGTAGGTCTGATCGATAAACGGCAGATCGAGCCCGGTCGGCTGATTCTGTTCGCTCCACAACGTCCGAAGCGTAAAAGCGCTCTCGAACCGCGCGTCTTCCTGGCTCACGGTCTCGCGCGCGATCGCCGGGTCCATCAGCGCGATCTGCAGGTCCAAGTTGTTGGCGAGCGTGCTGGCGCGCGCTTCTTCGATCGTCAGGTCATACGTCTTCAACCCTTCGAATCGCTTGCGGGCGCGCTCGATGGCTTCCTTGTCAACCATGCCCGCCGCATCGGTCGGAATCTTCGGGTTCGGCTTGGCGTACCGGTCGAGGTTCGCTGTATCGATCCGGCGTAACCGGTCGAGCGCAACCTCGCGCCCAAAATCGGCCGGTTCGCTCGCGAACGGATTTCCTTCGCACGCACAGAGCACAGCCCCTGCACCCGCGAGCGCCGCGATTCTGAACCCAAGAACGAAGTAAGACCCGGGATAGGAAGACGCGCCTCGTGCGCGAGCCCGCTTATTCATGCCGCAATGCCTCGATTGGGTCCAGACGAGCCGCCTTGATCGCGGGGAACATGCCGAAGACAAGCCCGGTCGCGGCGCAGAACCCGACCGAGAGCGTGATCGCCCAGCCGGGAATGATGGCGCCACCCAACGACAGCCCGGGCAACGAACGCAACAGGAACACCAACCCCTGACCGATCGCAAGCCCGATCGCTCCTCCCATCAGGCAAAGCGTGATCGCCTCAACCAGGAACTGAGTCAGGATCACGCTCGGCTTCGCGCCCACCGCCTTGCGCAGCCCGATCTCCCGGGTCCGCTCGCTGACCGAAACGAGCATGATGTTCATGATGCCGATGCCGCCGACGACGAGCGAGATCGCGACGATCCCCGCGGCGAACACCTGAAGAAATGTCGCGACCTTCTTGAACTGCTCGATCGCGGAATCGATCGCCTCCACACCGAACGTATTGGGATCACCCGGCTGGATCTGTCGGACTCGGCGCATATACGTCGTGACTTCGGCCTTGACGTCTTCGGTCAACTCCGGGCCGCGGCTCTGCGCAACGACGTACATCCGCGGCTCGGGGCGCATCATCTCGCCGGTCGCAAACGGGATGTAAATCTCTGTCTGCGATTCATTGCCACCGAACATCGGAGAGACGGCCTTGGTCTCGACGACGCCGACGATCTTGAAGCGCCGACCGGCGACCAGAATGACCGTGCTCGTCGGATCCGAATTCAGATTGAGTTCCGCGACACCCTTGTCGTTGATCAGGCAGACCTGGAGCTTGCCGTCCTCGTCGGTCTGCGTGAACGGGCGGCCGACAGTCACCGAGCGATCCTCGATCTTGTGCCAGTCGGGACGAATCCCGGTGACCGTGACAAGATCACGCACTCGGTCGCCGTATTGGACCGTGCCGGTGAAATTCATGATGGGCGTGAGCCGGGCCAGCGACGGCGCGGCCGCGAGCATGCCGTCAACCTGCCTTGTCGAGATTCGCAGCTGACGCCAGCTGTAGCGGTCGCGCCGGCCGTCGGGCATGCGCGGAAAAATCCAGACTTTGTTCGCGCCGATCGTGGCGAATTGATCGAGAACGAACTTCTCCATGCCCTTGGTCGCGGCAATGATCGAAACCACCGCGGCAACGCCGATCACGATGCCCAGTGTCGTCAAAAGCGCGCGAACCTTGTTCGCCCAAATCTGAGCAAGGGCGATGAGAACCGTCTGAAAAAGGAGTCGGAAGATGAACATGGGTCAGGCTCCCGCTCCGATCGAGCTCGACCGATTGCCCTGCGCAGATGGCACCGCGGCCGCGGCACGCACAGCGAAATCCGCCGCGGACTGAAGGTAATCCTGGTGGATGGGATCCTCGTCGGTCGGATGATCGGACACGATCTTTCCGTCCCGCAACCGGATGATGCGTTTGGCGTGTCCGGCGATATCTTCTTCGTGCGTCACGATCACGATCGTCTGTCCCTCGTCGTGGAGTTGCTTGAACAGCGCGATGATTTCTTCGCTCGTCTTGCTGTCGAGGTTGCCCGTCGGTTCGTCGGCGAGAAGGATGCTCGGGTTTGTGACGAGCGCGCGGGCGACCGCGACGCGCTGGCGCTGCCCGCCCGACATCTGGTTGGGCTTGTGCCCCATTCGGTTGCCCAGGCCCACGCGCTCGAGCGTGCGCTTGGCCATCGAACGCGCCCCCCACCAATGCCGCGTCGAATAAAGAAGCGGGAGCATGACGTTTGCGACCGCGTTGGCGCGGCTGAGCAGCTCGAAACTCTGAAAGACAAAGCCGATTTCTTCGTTGCGCACCTTGGCGAGCTGCGCCGCATTCATTTTGTGGGTCGGCTTTCCCGCCAGTTCATACTGCCCGCGGGTCGGACGATCCAGGCAACCCAGGATGTTCATCAGCGTCGACTTGCCCGAACCCGAAGCACCCATGATGGCAACGAATTCGTTGCGCTGGATGTCGAGGTCGACGCCGCGCAAAGCGTGGACTTTCTCTGTACCGATGCGGTAGGTCTTTTCGAGTTGGCGGATCTTGATCGCGAGCATAAAACGCTGCCGAGTGCTATCGCCCTACCGACTACCCGCCGGCGCGGTTGCCTGCGCGCCGGATGACGCGCCGCCCTTGCCCGCGGTCTCCGCGGGCTTCTCGTCCTTCGACGCTTCCTTTGGCTTTTCCTTCTCGGGTTTCGCCGGCTTTTCTTCCGTCTTTGAGGGAGTCGTGCTGGTCGTCCGCACGTCGCCGGCCTGAGGCGCTCCCGCCGGGCGATCCTCCTTGTCCGTCAGATTCTGATCCGACTTCAGACTGATCAGCACCTTGAACGGGCCGGTGACGACCTTGTTTCCGTCATCGAGCCCCTTGAGAATCACGGTATCGGTCAGGTCGCTCGGCCCGACGAGAACGGGCTGCGCAACCGACTTGCCCTCTTTGTATTCGTACACGACCCGCGTCCACTTCTTGTTTCGGTCAACAAGCGACGGGTCGCGCATCGCCTCTTTCGGCAGTTCTTCAACGAGACGCTCGACGACAGCCTGGCTCGGAACCTTGATCACGTCGGTAAAGGTCTCGACCTCGATATCGACGTTCGCCGTCATGCCCGAGTAAATCGACACATCCTCCGGCACTTCCAGTTTGATTTCGGTCTGAAAAAACGCGGTTCCGTCTCTGTCCACCACGCGCAGGGGCTGGATCGTTTCGACCACGCCGCCGAAAGTCCGATTCGGGAAGGCGTTGATGTACACTTTGGCGCGCTGCCCGATCCGCACCGGCGCGATGTTGGTCTCGTCCACCTTTGCTTTCACGATCATCGTGTTGAGGTCGGCGACCTGCATGATCACAGATCCCGCATTGTTCAGCGTGCCGACGACGACGAGCTCCCCAACTTCGGCCTGTGCGCTGGTCACCACGCCGTCGAACGGAGCGGTGATGACCGTGTAGCTCAGGTTTTTCTGGGCCTTTTCGATGTTCGCTTTCGCGATCGCGATCGAGTGGACAACCTGGTTGTACAGACTCTGGGCCCGCGTGTACTCCGCCTCGGCGGAATCCAGTTCGGCCTTCGAGATGTCTTTGCTCGCCCAGAGCTCGCGCTTGCGCCCGAGTTCCTGTGTCATGTTCTGCATCGACGCATCGGCGCCCGCGAGCCGCGCTTCCTCGCTCAGGAGCGACGCCTTCGCCGATTCGAGCGAGGCTCTCAGATCGTCCGCGTCGAGACGAACGATCACTTCGCCTTGCTTCACGCGCTTGCCCTCGCGATAAGGCATCGCGATGATGCGCGCCGAAACCTGCGCGGAGATATCGACTTTCTGGCGCGGCTCGATCACACCCGGCGCGCTGACCACGCGCACGAGATCGCCCCGCTTGACGACTTCGAGCTTCACAAAGGTTGCCTTGAGCGACGGATCGAAGTTCTGGCGGATCTTTTCGAGTTGACCGGATTTGACCAGCCAAACGCCGGCGCCGCCAATTCCGACGGCGATGACGAGCAAGGTCCCAAGAATCCATTTCCACACGCGAACACGCTCCTCGCCGGCCTGCTGTTCAGTCTGTCACCGCGCCGCAAGCCGAAATCTGCCGCCTTCGTCGCCCCGGGCCATTGGAACCCGCCGCCGGTTACGCATCCGTCCGTCGCCAAGATCCCGTCTCGTGCTTTCTGGGAAACGACGCAGGCGCCGTTCCGCGAAAAAGCGAGAGGAGCATCCTTTTCTTACAGCCAGCAACGGGCAACGGTGCAAACGGTTGAATCGCGCACTCAGCGCGAGCACAAAGTATACCGATCAAAACCCTTCTTTGCAACATCGCCAATTGCACTCTGAAACACCTCGGTGGTTCGCGGTCTTCGGCATCGGCGTTCGCGCACCGCTCGACTCTCGCGCCACAGCGTGCAGAGATCCGTCGCAACTTTCGCAACTTCAATTTGTATCGTGCTCGCGGCGACAACCGTCCGCTTTCGGGAGCACGACGATGAACAACACAAATCGAAGCGTTCGCGTTTCTCTTTGCTCGCTTTTCCTTGCCGCCGGTTCGGCCTTTGCCCAAACGGTGCAACCCTCGGGCGCATCCGCCCCGCCGCCGGCGCCCGATGCGGCACCGGGCGCTCCGGCCAAGGCTCCCGACTTTCCTTCTCTCGAAAAGATCACGGAAGGAATGACCAAAGTCGTTTCTGTCGCCGACGGCTCCAACCCCCTCTACGACCTGTACCGAGACGAAAAAACTTCCAAGCTGCTCGCGGTCTTGCCCGCCAATTACGAGCAGCAGCTGCTCATGATCGCGTGCACGGTGACCGCGGGCGATCCGCAGGCCGGCGTGATGGGCCCGACGCACTACGTCAAATGGGAGCGGTTCGACAAGCAGCTCGCACTCGTCGCGCCGGACTTCAGCGTGCGCACCAACGGCGACAAGCAGGCCAAAGACTCCATCGAACAGCTCTACACAGGGCGCGTTCTGACCGCCGTGCCGATTGTCGGGATGGCGCCGCAGAACCGGCCGGTGATCGACCTTGGCACCATGGCGACGAAGGACGTTTCAAAGTTCTTCGGCGGCTCCGCGTTCGGAGGTTATGGACCGAATCTGCCCACCGTGAATCCGGCGCTGGCAAAGGTCACAAAGGCCAAGGCCTTCCCGAAGAACATTGTCATCGAGTTTCAGGCGCCCAAGCCCGACGGCCAGCTCGTCCGTTTCGCGTATTCCTTCGGCGAATTGAGCGGCACGCCGGGATTCAAACCCCGGAAGGCCGATTCGAAGTTCGGCTACTTCTACACCTGGCACCAGGACTTCGGCAAAACAGCCAATCGCGAAGTGACGGATCGCTACATCAATCACTGGAGCCTCGAAAAGGCCGATCCGAACCTCAAACTCAGCCCGCCCAAGCAGCCCATCGTCTGGTACATCGAGAACACCACGCCGGTGCGCTTCCGGCGTTACGTGCGCGAAGGAATCCTTCTGTGGAACCAGGCCTTTGCCGACATCGGCATCGACAACGCGGTCGTCGTCTATCAACAGGACGCGGCAACCGGCGCCAACATGGAAAAAGACCCGGAAGATTCCCGCTACAACTTCTTTTGCTGGAGCGCCAGCGACCAGACCTACGCGATCGGTCCGAGCCGGACAAATCCGATGACCGGCGAGATTCTCGATGCCGACGTCGTCTGGCACCAGGGGCTCACCCGCTCCGTTCGAAGCATGATCGAAAACTTCTCGCCCGCGCTCACCGAGCACGCCTTCGGTCCCGAAACGCTCGCGTGGCTCGAAGAGCATCCGACATGGGACCCTCGCCTTCGCATGGTGAACGCGGAGCAGCGAGAAGCGATTCTGAAGGAGAGGGCGCTCAAGGCCATGTCTCCGACGCCCGCGCCGCTCACCCGATCGGAAGCATGGGCACAGTCCAACATGAGCGGCGGGATGTGCCAGGTCGGCTCGCTGCTCTCGCTCGACCTCTCACTCGCCGATGCCGCGTTCGCCGCGGATTCGGTCAAGCCGAACTCCGCCGATCTTCTCGATGATCTGCCGGAAGAGTTCGTCGGCCAGATGATCCGCTACATCGCGGCACACGAAGTCGGACACTGCCTCGGGCTGCAGCACAACATGATCGCCAGCAGCATCTGTTCGCTGAAGGACATCAACTCCGCCGGCTTCAGCGGCCCGACCATCGGCTCGGTCATGGACTATGCCGCGGCAAACATCAACTTCAAACTCGGCGATGTCCAAGGTCCCTACGCCACCCCCACGGTCGGGCCGTATGACAAGTGGGTCATCGCGTACGGATACGGACCGGAAGACAAGATGGCCGAACTCGCCAAGCGCGCGGGCGAGCCGGAACTGGTTTTCCAGTCGCAGGCCGCGATTTCCTTCGATGCCGATCCGCGCAACAACACGTGGGACTTGGGCTCGGACAATCTGCAGTTCGCCGAAAGTCGCCTCGCTCTCGTGCAAGACGTGCGGAGCAAGCTGCTCGACAAGGTCGTGAAGGACGGCGAGTCGTGGGCCTTTGCGAGACGGCGCTACGCCGCACTTCTCGGTACGCACCTGCAGATGCTCTCAATCACCTCGAGGTGGGTCGGCGGCTCGTATCTGAATAACGATGCCAAGGGAGACCCGGGCAATCGCTCGCCGATCGAAGATATCCCGCCCGAGAAGCAGCGCCGCGCGCTCAAGCTCATCATCGACAACGCCTTCGAAGACAACGCGTACGGGCTCACCCCCGATCTCGTCCGCCACTTTAACAAGGAATATTTCTACGACCCCAACGCAGTCGGTGAAATCGTGCAGGATGCAAACTTCACGATCCACGACACGATCGGCGGCGCGCAGTCGTTTGCGCTCACGATGCTCATGAATAGCACGCGCCTGCGCCGTCTCTACGACAACGAGTTCCGCGCCTCGCCGTCGGACAACCCGCTCACGATGGTCGAAGTCGTGCGCACGATCACCGATAATGTCTGGCGCGAATACGGCACATCCGGCACGACGGTCTCGTCGCTGCGTCGAAATCTCCAGCGCGAGCACCTCGAACGCCTCGTCACGCTCGCGCTGCTGGAAGATACGGGGAGCGCCTCGCTCCGTGCGATCTCCACGCTGGCGCGGGCCGAGCTCAAACGCGTTGATGCGCTCGCGGAATCCGGCATGAAGAGCGCGAACGACCCCTACACCAAGGCTCATCTCGACGACGCACGTACGCGTATCGCCCGCACGCTCGACGCGGCGTACATCGTCACACGCTGATCGCTCTTCTCTCGTGCGAAAGGGCCCGGCAAACGCCGGGCCTTTTCTTTTCTCTCACTATCTCGGCGCGGGCGGCGCGAGGATCGACGCGTACGCCTCCCACGCCCCCACCTCCGACTTGTACTGATACGCCATCGCCTTGCACATCTGCGCGACGTGATTCAAGTCGTGCACAACCCACATCGCGAGCAAGTTGCCCATCGTGACAGCCCCAAGTGCCGGATGTTTGCCGGAACGCCCGAAGTCTTCGTCGGACAATTTCAAAGCGTGCAGGCCCTCGAGTGCCTCGCGCCTGCCGCTCTCGAACTCCTCCAGCAAACGATGCAGCGGCTTTCCCTGCATCAACGGCTTGTGGCCGTGCCGATCGAATGGCTCGAACGGTCGTGAATCTCCGAATTCGAGTATGTGCTTCGCCCGCGGCAGCCAGTCCGTCTGATCCGCGAAAATCAGGTGCGCCACGATCTCGTGTGCCGCCCACGTCGCCGATCCGTCCGGGTTCGAGCCGTAGTTCCGATGCGTCCAACTCTCCGGAAGGAACTGGAGCATCGACCGCACCACCCGCGGCGTGCGCTCGAGCATCGGGACCGCTTCAGAAAACGAGAATCGCATCGTCGCCTCCTCTCCCGCCCATACTGCCCCGACCCTCTCTGCCAATCCCAGAATACTCACACATTCCGAAGAGTCGCGTGCAGGTGCTCGTTCACTTCATCCGCATGCGAGACATTCGGCACATGCCCCGCGCCGCGGATGATGTGAATGAGGCCGTTTCTCGGGAGGGGGATGATCCGATCGCGATCGCCGTGCAGCCGCACCAGTTTGCATCCAAACTTCGCACGCCCTTCCCAGCCGAAGATCGCGTTCCCTGCCCAGCGCAGAAACGAGAAGGGGGCTGCGTCGATCATTGTTTCGAGAAAATGGCGATGCTCACGCTTCATCGGGCCGAGCGTGCGGATGAACGTGCGCCCCATGATCCGCGTTGTGGCGCGCGGCGGCACCGGCATCCACTTCCCGGCGAAGGCCATCGTACGGAGTTTGAAGGAGATCTCTGACGGATGGAGCGCGCTGCCGATGAGAACCACCGCATCGGGCTTGAGCAGCGGAGCCATCTCCGCCGCCAGCATCCCGCCGAAGGAGACCCCACCGAGCACGATCCGCGAATTCGCCGGCACCGAGTCGCGAATACGTTCCGACATCCGCACCGCATAGCTCGCCAGCGACTCGCGCGCCAGCGGCTCGAACCACGGGAGACTGATGAGATTCGGAAAGTGGCGGCGCTGCGGATCAAACAAGCGTTGATCGGCGCCGAGCCCGGGAAGAAGGACAAGAGACGGCGTCATCGCAACACCCTTACACACCTGCCTCGCCCAAGATGATCGCAGCGAATTGCGGGCGTGCCATCATCAATACCCATGTCGTCAAGGTATCAACTCGCGATCGCGACAAATTGAAAACAAGCTGTCGCTACACCCCAAGCTTCTCGCTCAAGAACGCCCCCACCTTGTCGAGACTTACCTTCTCCTGCTGCGCCGTATCGCGGTTGCGGATCGTCACGATCTGCTGGCTCATCGTGTCGCCGTCGATGGTGATGCAGAAGGGCGTCCCGATCTCGTCCATGCGGGCGTAGCGCTTTCCGATCGACTGCTTCTCGTCCATCTCGATGCCGCCGAGTTTCCAGAATTTGTCGTTCAGCTCGGTGTGCAGCTTCTCCGCGACTTCCGGCATGCCGTCCTTGGCGACCAGCGGGAAAACGGCCGCCTTGATCGGCGCGACGCGCGGGTGCAACTTGAGGAACTCGGGGCTGGCGCGCGAGGCATCGTGCGTGTATCCCTCGCAGATGAGCGCGAGCGCGCCGCGATCGAGCCCCGCCGCGGGCTCGATGCAGTGCGGGATATAGCGCTCGCCCTTCTTGCCGCCGTTGGGGAGCGTCTCGCCGCGCTCGGTATCGAAGAAGTCGAGCTTGACGCCGCTGACCTTCTGATGCTGCGTCAGGTCGTAGTTTCCCCGGTGCGCGATGCCTTCGAGCTCGCCGAACCCGGGCGCGGTGAACGGGAAGCGGTATTCGACGTCGCTCGTGCCCTGCGAGTAGTGCGAGAGTTCGTCCTTCTCGTGCTCGCGCAGGATGAGATTTTCGCCCGCAAGCCCGATCGTCTTCCACCACTCCATGCGGAAATCGCGCCAGAACTTGTACCACTCGAGCGACTCGTCCGGATGGCAGAAGAACTCGAGTTCGGCCTGTTCGAACTCGCGCGAACGGAACGTGAAATTGCGGGGAGTCACCTCGTTGCGAAAACTCCGCCCCGTGTTTCCGATGCCGAAGGGCATCTTGATGCGCGAGGTATCGACCACGTTCTTGAATTGAACAAAGACACCTTGCGCGGTCTCCGGACGCAAGTACGCCTTGTTCGCCTCGTCCCGGATCGCGCCGGGGATCGTGTCGAACATCAAGTTGAACATGCGCGGTTCGGTGAGCGTGCCCTTCTTACCAGTAAATGGACTTGGAATCTCTTTGTAGATTTCACGCAAAGCACTCAGCGGGATAGGTCGAAGCACCCAATATTCCCACTCACCAGTCTTCCCGTTCTGACACAGCAGGGATGTACCAACCAATTCGGAAAGCACCAATGTCTGCGCCTCGACAATGTGCAGCTTGCGCTTCTTGATTTGATCGAGCTTTAGGAACTCATCCCACGATGCATTTGCGTCAACAAAAGTGGCAGTCGGGTGAAGCTGCGTAATAGCCACACCTATCAGTGGTGAAGCAACAACACTCTCCCGACTTGGGCCGGTCGCAATGAGATGGGCGGCTGCCAAGTGATCAGCACGAAATCTCTGCTTCGTTTCTGTGTCATCCACCATCGGATCGTTGAACCCGCCCACGTGCCCGCTCGCCTCCCACACCTTGGGGTGCTGGATGATGCACGTCTCGAGCCCCACGTTCCGCACCGGCTTTCCGTTCGGTCCGTTGCGTCCCCAGCACGGCCGCAGGATCATGTCTTGCCACCAGGCGTCGCGCAGGTTCTTCTTGAGCTGCGTGCCCATCGGGCCGTAATCCCAGAAGCCGTTGATGCCGCCGTAGATCTCCGACGCCTGATAGATAAACCCGCGCCGCTTGCACAGCGCCATGATCGCGTCCATCGGCTTCTTGGAAGTTTCCTGCGTCATCATCCGTCTCCGAACAATTCAACTCAGAATTTCACCACAGAGAACGCAGAGATCACAGAGCCAGACAGAAAGACACGACAGATAGAGAAGTCAGAAGCATGTGCCGCCTGAATCTCCTCTTTGCCTTTTCTTCTCTGTGCCCTCTGTGTTCTCTGTGGTAAATCGCTTTGGCTTCGTCTTTAGAACATCGCCGCCGAGATGCTGCTCACCATGCCCGCGCCGCTGTTGTCCACGGCCGCTGAATAGTTCAGCATCTCCACGCGCTCGGGCTGCACTGTCTTCAGCGCCGCGACCAGGTTCCCCGTCGAGCACCAGCGCGTCGGGTTCTGCTGCCACGCCATCGACGCCACCAGATCATCCGGCCGGTTCGTCCTGAAGATCTCGAGCATCTCCTTGTCGTGACTGAACGTCTTGTTGCGGAACTCGACCGCTTCCTTGGTGTCGCCCGCCGGACCCTGCTGGTCGCCGAAGGCCGGGCCGACGTGCGACAAGTCCGCGCTGCTCACGATGAGCGTCTTGCCCGGGAGCGCCGCGAGCGTCTCGCGCAGCGCATCGATGAACGGCTGGAGCGCCAAACCCTTGCCGTCGTAGCTCTCGCCGTTGTTCACCGCCGGATCGTGTACGAGCGCCGCGAACACTTTGGGGAAATTCCCCGCCTCGTCGCGCCCGACACAGTGCTGGATCCACGGGATCTGCAATTCGACCGAGTGCTCGCGCTCGTGGTCGTAGCGATTCCGGAACAGCAGCTCCGAGTTCGACGCGCCGAGCTTCTCCTTCAGCGTCGCCAGTAATTTTTCATCGAGCTCGCACGTGCCCAGCACCGTGCGATACCCCTTGTCGCAGCCACAAACGCCGGTCGAATCGCCGAAGTGGTTGGTCCCCAGCACGACAATCCGGTCGGGGCGGTCCGTCACGCGCATCCGACCCCACACGCTCGCGTAGTTGATCCAGCCTCGCGCATAATCAATATGCGGCGCCACAACGCCCTTGGGCAACTGATCGAAGCTCGGCTTCTCCGCGTTCTCGAGCGCCTTGTCGATCCACGCGTCGAAGATCTCGCGCAGCTTCGTGCCGCCGATCTCATCCTTCCTCGCATCCGGCAACGCCGCGGCACGCTCCTGCACCTGCCTCTGGAGCTTCTGCGCCTCCGCCTGATCCTCCGGGGGCTTCGCCGGCAGATTCATCTCGCGCGCCACTTCCTGCATGACGAGCGCATCGACAAAAGTCGCCGTCGTCGCCGGAGGCAGGATCGGAGACGAATCAAAGTCCGTCTTCATCTTCGTCATGATCTCGTCGAACTTCGGACCAAAGAGCAGGCCCGATTCATCGAGCTGAACCACAAACTGCCCGAGGATCTGCGGCGTCAAACCGCGCCCCACTTCGGCGCAGATCTGATCCACTGTCCGCTCCCCGTTCATCAAGGGCAGCACCACCTGCATCGCCGGCGCCGTGATCACGATCCGATCGGTGATCTGCTTGGCATCGGCGAGGCCGAGTGCTTGCTGGTCGCCCACCTGTGCCGCGAAGCCGCGAAGCGGACGGATCTTCGGCTTGTTGTGGTGCGTCCACTCCGGGTGAAAGGGAGGCAATTGGGGCTGGCCGGAGGGTTGTCCGGTTGGGTTCTGGCCGGGATTCTCGGTGGTCATGCGCAACTCTAGGGAGACCGACTTCGATCCGATGGCGCATTCAGAATCCAATGGGAGCAAAAAGCCTGCGGCTCGTGCCTAATATCTCGACCCTGCACGGAGCGGAGTACCGCTTCCGGGCCAGTCCAAAAGGTATTTCGAGGTTCACCATGGCCACTGCCAAGTCATCCGCTCCGTCCGCCCCGACCTTCAAGGCCGGCCAGAACGTCGTTTGCACCGTCAGCTCCATGCCCCGGGCGACCGGCGCCATCTCCACGATCGAGCGTCTCATGCGGCGTGACCCCGACAACCGCCGCGCCCTCGGCCGCGCCCAGACCAAGCGTCGCCAGCGCATGAACGTCTACAACCGCGGCAACCGCGACTGGGTGAGCCGCGAGACCGCCGCGCGTGTTGTTCGCGTCGAAAAAGGCGCCGAATGGAAGATGGTCTACACGCTCGACCTGGCTCCCGATATCGCCTCGGTCAGCCGTTTCCTGCAAATCAAGGCGAGCTGATTCGATCGATCGCCTCCGGAATTCACTGCGACCGCCCGTTCAGGGCGGTCGTTTGTTTTTTGTTGTGGCGATCAGAATGAACCGAATGTTGTTCACGCCGGTATGCGCGATTGATCGGGGCCCTGCGCCGCCCCCGCGCTTCAGGAACCCGCGCGCACCCGCCCCGTACACTGCCTTGGAGATCGACCATGAAACACATCGCGCTCGTTGCCGCGTCTTCGCTCCTGCTCGCATCCTGCGGCGAAGAAACCAAGCCGGACAAGAAACCGGCTCCCACGCCGATCGCAGAAACGCCGCCGCCTCAGCCCGTGGCACAGCCGACGCCGGAACCAGAGCCGAAAGTCGAAACGCCCGCGTCCGAAGTCAAAGCCCCGGCGACGCCCGCGAATCCGACGTACACCGTGCGCGCGGAGATTGAAACACTCCCCGGCATCGAGAGCAGCGTGATGCGCTTGCACCATGAACGCATTCCGACTTTCGCAAACAAGGACGGCAAAGTCGGAACCGATTCGCGGGGCAAGCCGGGCATGAAGCCCATGACCATGAGCTTTGCCAAGGGGGCGGGAGTCAGCTACGAAGGGCTAAAAGTCGGCGACAAAGTCGAAGTCATCGTGGAAGTTGAGTGGACCGCCGCGCTCCCGGAAGATCGGCTCGTGATCACGAAGCTGACGCGCCTCGCACCCGAAACCAAGCTCGACTTCGAAGGTCAGCCGTCGATCAGCGACCCCAAGCCGGAAAAGAAGCCGGAACCCAAGTAGGCTTCGGCATCACTTCGATTCAGCCGTCTGGGCCGGCCCCTTGGATTCCCGGATCACCATAGACATGGTCATGTGCGTATCGACCTTGGCCTTCATTCCAGGGCCTTCCATATCCATGTTGGCGACCGACTCTCCGGTGATGTGCCCCCGAGCCGGCAAGACGCGCAAAAGGTCGTAAACCAGCTCCCCCTTGCCATTGCCCGCGATATCGACAAGCGTGCCGCTCACCCCTTCGGGGAGATTCTTTATCGCCGCGTTTTTCTCGGCCGGCGATTGTTGAGTGGAGATCCCGAGTTTGACCGTATTTCCCTCGCGCGAAACCAGGCGATACGTGCTGCGTTGGCGCACGGCGATTCCGCCGACGTTTATCTTGGCGTCCACTTCCCATCGCGCACCCATACCGATCTCTTCCTCCGGCAGCCGGATCGCCATCTGCGACACGCTCTGCTTCATCGATTCGAGCAACTGGAACAGCATGGGATTGGCGATCTTCGACACGATCTCGAGATTCCGCTGCCTCCCTTCAGAGTCGATCTCGGCGCTCATCTTCATCCCCGCCATTTCCGAAATCATCCCCCGCATCATCGTCACGACTTCCGCCGGCGTTTCATCCTTCGGGGTGATATCCACGCTGGTGAATTCCGCCGCGTATTTCCAGCGGCCATCGGGAAACGCTTCCTCCACCGTGATCCGCATGTTCACGCTGATCACGGGCATCGGAGGCGATGGGTGCACCACGCCATCCATTGCCATCTTCATCTGCATGTCCACTTCCATCACCGCGAACTGCACATCACCCACATGCAGCGACAATTTCGCGCGTTCACGCGGCTCGTCTCCCGTTGACAAAACTTTGACGACCGGGCCGTATTCATCCGGTTGTTCCGCCGCGGGATCGGGTGCTTTCGCCGGCGCGTCCTGTTCGGGCGAAATGGTGCTTGCCGCCGGTTCGGCCAAGAACAAAAGCAGCGAAAGAACGGTGATGATCATGCCCGAGCCTACTGGAATCCCTCAAATCCAAAAAAGAAAAAGCCCCGGCGCTGCGGGCAAACGCTCGAGCGCCGGGTCTCGTGGGGGTCACATGGATCCCCGCCGGCGCGGCCACCGGCCGATCCGTCAGGGCGGTTTCCGATACGCAAGGTTCCGGGTCCGGTTCAGGATTCCCGCCGACTTTTTGTCACCGCTTTCTGAAGTCCGGTTTCGGAGCCACTGCGGCCTTCAGGTTTCAGCGTTCCTTTGGCCGGCAACTGCTCACCCTGTGACAACGGAACGGGGCGTAAGCCCTAGCAATTTCACAACTTGCAGCAAGTCGTCCCATACTTTTTTCCTGTTCTCGGGGGTGTAATCCCGAAGGAGATAGGCCGGGTGATACGTCGGCATAACGGGGATCTCCATCCCTTCCGGCCGCAGCCCGTTCACGGACTCCAGAATTCCCTGATGCGCGTGGAACACCACCCGCGCAAACTTTCCACGCAGGCTCCCCATCGAGGCCTCGGTCGCGAGCACCGTTTTCGACGCGGGAAGGCCCAGCGTGACGATCGCCTGCGGATTGACGATGCGTATCTGATCGATCAGATAGGGCTTGCACAATTCTGCCTCGCGGCCCGTCGGCGTCGCGTTGCCGGGCGGACGAGTCTTGAGCACGTTGCAGATGTAGACATCTTCGCGCCGGAGACCCATCGCAAGAATCATCTTTTCGAGCAGTTGCCCCGCCTTGCCGACGAACGGTCTGCCCGTCTTGTCTTCTTCCGCTCCCGGCGCTTCGCCGATGAACATCAGCCGCGCACACGGATCGCCTTCGCCGAACACAATCGAATGGTGATCCGTCACAAAGTGCTGATGCGGAGCGTCGGCCTCGTATCGGGCGCGCAGCTCGTCGAGCAAACGCACGGAAATGTCGCGGTTCGCGCCTTCGGCGTCCGAGCCGCGTTGCAGCGGCTTGGCCTCGACGTGAGCACCCTTCGAATCCGCGCCGACAAAGACGGTGTCCCGAACCCCATCAACGGCCGCGCGGCGAGCGACCGGCAGAAAATCAACTCCCATCAGGCGCGCCGTATCGGCGCTCACCGCGACAAAACGACGATCTGATGCGCTCTCGCCCATGCGCCCAATGTACGGTACTCGATGCAAAAAAGAAAACCGCGGGCAATCGCGTCCCGCGGCAAGTGATCCGGATTACTTCAACGCCTTCTCGACGGCAAGTGTCAGATTGTCCTCGAGATACTTGACGAGATCCTCTTGCTTGTTCGTCCCGCCCGGCGGAGGCACGAGCGCCTTCGAACCCCACACGACCTTTCCGTCCTTACCGATGACATAGAACGTCGGCCAGCCCGAAACCCTGTAGTTTCCGGCGATCGTCTCGGCATGCGCGAGCGACATGTAGGTGTAGCCCTTGTCTTTCTTGAACTTCTCGGGGTCGGCGCTGGGATTCGATTCAAAGTTCATCCCGATCACGACGACGTCCTTGCCCGCGAATTTTTCGTGGACCTTCTGAATCGCGGGCATCGCGATCTTGCAGGGAAGGCACCACGTTCCCCAGAAATCCATCACGATCACTTTTCCCTTGAACTCGTCGAGCGTGTGCTCCTTGCCCTCGAAGTCCTTCAAGGTGAAGGCCGGTGCATTCGAGCCAACCGACAGCAATTGCGGGTTTGATGGAAGCAACGGATGCTGCGGCGGCACGTCGGCCGATGGAGTCGTCTCCACCGGCTTGGGATCTTCCTTCGGCTCCGCCGTTTGCTGCGGCAGATTCTTCGAGGCCGACAGCGTGAAGCCCTTGGGCAACTCGACGTCGAAAGTTTCGCCGGACATTGCCGGCGTTCCAATCAGGTTCGAGTAGCTGAGAACGATGCCGGGTTCCCCGCGCTTTTCCTTGGGGGCACGAGCCGCGGCAGGACGGAACATCTCGACGCGCCTTGGCAGGCCGTCTTTCTTGGCGACGGCCAGGCGGAACGGGACAGCCGGACCCCGCGCGGACGCCGGCACGACCCAGATCACATCGCACTCCAGTTCGTCCACCTTTTCCGGTTCCTCAAACTCCACCTTCTGTGCACCGTCAATGTTCCCGTACGGCGGGTTTGCGAGCAACTCCCACGCAACCGTGGCCGCGGCATCCCCCTGGTTCATATCGAGGCGCACGCCCTCCATGTCGGCCGGCGCAGTCTTCCTCAGGATCTTGCGCTTTTCGAACAGGACTGAGGCAACTTGCCCGTCCCAAGCGGCGCGAATCGCGATCGGATCGTCTTTCCGCGCGACCTTCGGATCGACCCAATCGAAACCGAATGTGCCGTCCACGAGGACTTTCCAACCCGACGCTTCCACCTGACGTTCCGCAACGACCTTTGTCTCGCTCACAGCGATGCGTCTTCCGTCGGGCATCTGCACCTTGGACGAGCCGTCGTAGCGGAGTGTCGTGACATCGCGCATGACTCCCCGCATTCGCTGCAGGACTTCCTGGAGCCTGGCGTCTTCCGGTGCCGAAGCAGCCGGATCGGCAGCTGCCGCGGACGCAAAGCCCGGAAGCGAGGCAAACAACGCCAAACCGATGATCCCTGCGCGAATTCCTGTTCCGGCTTTCTCCGTATTCATAAGTTTTTTCTCATTTTCGCGGTTTTTATGAGAGCGTTTTCAGCTGGAGTGGTGCACAATAGGGAGCCGACTTGTGGGGTCGGACGGCCTGGATTGTTGGGCCCGGCGTGAAGCGCCGTGCAGTGCCCGGCGGTTCGCCGCACAGGACTAGGACAGTCAGTTAAAACTTTGCCGCATCCGGGCGGCGTAGCGCGCGAGGAGAAAGTCTTGCGAAATACGAATGTGCCCGCCAGCATCTGTCTGGCGGGTTTGCTCGGAGCGACCGCGTTTGCCGGGAACGCGCCACTCGACGTGATCCTCGCATCCGGCACGGCCGCGCCGGGCACCGAGTCTGGTACCAAGTTCGTTTCGTTCATGGCGCCGGTCACTTCGGACGCGGGAACGTTCGCGTTCGTCGGGAATCTCTCTTCGGCGACACAATCGACCGGAATCTGGGTCGGCACCTCAGGCAACTGGACGATGCTCGCACGCGAAGGCCAGAGCCTGTCAGGCGGATTCGGCACGCTGAAGTCGCTCTTCACGAGCGTGGTCACATTCAACAGCACCGGGCAAGTCGCCTTTAGCGCGCGATCCGGTTCGGGCGACGGCACGCTGCGTGTTTTCCGCGCTTCCCAGTCGCTGGGAGTTCAGGTCGTCGCCAGCGTCGGTCAGCAGGCGCCGGGCCTCGCGATCGGAGTCACGTTCCGCGACTTCGGCGACCCTGTGATCAATGCTTCGGGCCAGATCTCCTTCAGTGCTTCGCTCCAAGGTCCCGGAATCACTTCGTCGAATCAGGGGAGCGTCTGGCTCTACAGCGCGGGCGTGCTCCTTCCTGTTCTCAAAGGCGGAGACATTCCCAACATTTCGCAGCCCACCACCACCGTCCGCGAGCTCATGCTCCCGCTCCTGAACGGCAGCGGCAAGCTGGCGTTTGGCGGAGTTCTGCAGGGTCCGCTCATCGCCCCGATCAACGAGAGCGCGCGCTGGACCGCGACGAATTGGGTCCCCAGCCTTCAGATTGTGGGCGGCACGCTCATCCCGCTCGCCGAAGACGGCGGGGGCTACATCGTTCGGCGCGTGCTGCCCGGCATGCACCGCATGAACAGCAGCGGCACCATCGTGTTCTTTGCAGATCACGACGACGCGTTGGCCGTACCGAAGTTCGCGCACTCCATCTGGCTTTCGAGCTCGAACACCATCCTGCCGGTCGTAACCCGTACGACACCGCTCCAAGCGTTCGGTGAACCTCTCGGCGTCTCCGCCTTTTCTTCGGCCGTGCTCGATGCGATCGGCAACGTTCATTTCAAAGCCACGGTCACCGGATCGCAAGTGAAGACCGAAACCGACCACGGCTTTTTTACCCGCTTCTCCAATGGCTCTGTCGTGCAGCGCTTTCGCGCAGGACAGGCCGCGCCGGGCGTCGCGGGCGCCCGCCAGACGTTCGAGTTGTCTCCGTACTCCGCCGTCGGTCCGCAGGGTGAGCTGTTCCTCAGCGCGCCATTGAAAGGTTTTATTCCGGGCGCTCGCTACGACCGTGTGCTGTTCACAAACTATCCCGACGGGAGCAGCTCCAAGGTCATCGCCACCGGCGATTCGATCCTCGTGAACGGACAAAGCAAGACTGTCGCTGCGATCGGAAACTACTACATGGGCAACGGTCAGGACGGGCTCGCCAGCTCCATCAACAGCGCCGGGCAGTTCGTGTTCCGCCTGCAGTTCACCGATAACTCGTGGGCGATTGTGCGGAACCAGCTCCGAGCGCTCTGCCCGGGCGATTTCAACGGCGACCGCTTCGTCGATGACGAGGATTTCAGCTATTTCGCGGCGTATTACGACGCCTTCGTCTCCGGCCCCGGAGACCTCGATCACAACGGATCGTGCGACGACGCAGACTTTGTCCGATTCGCTCAGTCCTACACCAGCCTCGTCTGCCCGTGACGACCTTTTGCCGCCCGTTATAATCGTGGGCGATGAAACTCCCGGCGGACAAGGTGCACCGACTTCGCCCGTTCTACAACGGACGAACCGTTTGCGTGACCGGAGGAGCCGGATTCATCGGCGGGCATCTGGTCGACGCGCTCCTCTCGCTGGGCGCCTCGATCCGCGTGCTGGACGATCTGTCAAATTCCACGCTCGAGCATCTCGCGGACCTGATCGAACTCGAGCCGGAACGTGTCCGCTTTCTCCGGGGCAGCATTCTCGACGACGATGCACTTTCGGAGGCGCTCGAAGGCGCCGCCACCGTGTTCCACCTCGCCGCCGTGTGCAGCGTGCAGCGCTCGGTCGATGATCCGCAGCGTTCTTTCAGCGTCAACGCAACAGGCACGCTCCGCGTGCTGCAAGCGACGAAGAAGACAAACTCACTTTCGGGTTCCGGAGTCGAACGCGTTGTGTTCGCTTCGAGCAGCTCGCCCTACGGCGATGACCCCTCGCTGCCCCGCGTCGAATCCCAGTTGCCCCGCCCGCTGAGCCCCTACGCCGCCAGCAAGCTCGCCGCGGAGCACCTGCTCAGCGTGCACGCCCGTTGCTACGGGATGAGCACCATTTCTCTTCGGTTGTTCAATGTCTTTGGGCCCCGCCAGCCGTCGGATTCTCCATACTCGGGTGTCATCGCGGCATTCGCCCGCCGGCTCATGGCCGGGCAGCCGCCGGTGATCTACGGCGATGGTCTGCAAACCCGTGATTTCACGTTTGTCTCCGACGTGGTTCTCGCTCTTTTGCTTGCGGGCTCAACCAAGGTGCCGCCGCGCGGCGACGTCGTCAACATCGGAACAGGCCGCAGCATCGCCCTGCTCGAACTGGCCCGACAGATGGCGGTCGTTGCGGGCGTCCCCAACATCCACCCAGTGCTTCAGCCCGAGCGTCCAGCGGACGTCAAGCACTCTCTGGCCAATATTGATCTCGCGCGCCAACTCCTCGGGTACGAACCGATGAACACGCTCGAGGCGGGTTTGGTCGAACTGATCGAATGGTGCCGGCAATCCGTGCCAGCCGGATGAAGAGATTTTTAACTATGCTGCGTCTTGGCCGAGCTCTGCGCGAAACGACTGTTGGAATCTGGGAGTTGTTGCGGTTGGCCTTCGTCAGCCGATGGAAGTTCCGCGGGCCCTACTGGCGTTGGCGCCTTCATACGGCGTTTGGCCGGGGACGCCCTTCCAGAATTGATCTGATACGCTCTGTTGTGAGGTATGGGGCTTGGGTTCACCGCATGCGCCGGCTTCTGTAGCCAGTCGAGCGCGGCACAAGATCGCGGGAGTATCGCAATGTCTGATCAAGCAACAACTTCGACGCCCGACCAATCCGCCAATTCGGGTGCTTTCGTCAAAGCGTTTCTGCCGGGGCTGATCATCGGGCTTGTTCTTGGCGGTCTCGCCGGGGCGTTCTTCGGCGGCTTTGCCGCCGACAGCGGCGGTCCTGCCGCCGCGCTCGAACGATCGAGGCGGGAAGCGATGCAAAATGCGGCCCAGCAACCTCCGGCACCAAACGCCGCACCTTCAACACCAGTCGCGGATGAACACGCGCCCGAAACGGAAAAGCCCAAGGCCGAGCCAAAGCCCACCGAGCCTGCGTCGCCGAACGCCAAGCCCGCGGAATCGCCGCATTAAGCGGGAGCAAGCCGGCGGGCCGCCGAGGCTGACTATTGATCAACCTGTTCCACCAGCGTCACCGTGGAAGTGGTGCGTGAGAGGTTGAACAGTCCGAAGCGGACGGAGCGATCCTGCACTTCGCGAACAATCCCTCGACCGGGCACCACCGTGAGAACCGCTGTTCGATCGACGGTGGAGAAATCGAATTTCGCTTCCATTTGCGACCGGATGACGGTGGAGTCTCCGCTCTGACGGACCAGCTTTGTTGTTTGGGTGGCGGTGCCACGGGTCTTGGTTGCCGCGGCCGAGTCGCCGTCTTTCATGGTCACATCGGAAGTACTGATGCAGGCTTTTTCGCCTGTGAGCGTGGCGGGCATGAGAACCAGCGGCGGGTCAAACGCCAGAGAGCGGTTCTCGAGAACCAGCCCTAATTCGACGAGAAAAACAGAACCATCCGCCCCGCGCTCCAATGTTGTTTGACGGACTAGCCCGCCGCGAAGCGTTCCGTCGGGCGAATCGAACTCATCGATGATCCACTTGTTTGGAGAATCGCCGACCTGCCTCGCTTCACGCCGGATGACACGCCTGCCCTCTGAGTAGGTCTTCTTCCAGGGAGCCGGCTTGTAGACCGTTTCCGCCGAGATCGATCCGGAGGACTGCGAAACCATTTCGGCCGGGTCCGCGGAATCCGCACTTCCGGAAGACTCGGTCGCGCAGGCTCCGACCAGCGCGCCCGCCAGAACGGCGAGTACGGCCGGGACAGGAATCGCAGAACGACAGTGGTGATTTGTGTTCACGCGAGTCAAACTTATACTCCCGCCCATGTCCGCGTCGCCCGAACCCGAATGCCTCTACCCGCTTCGTCTCGGAGCACGCATCTGCATCGCAACTCTAGCGTGTGCGTGCTGGCTTTCGGGCTGCGATGTCTTCGACGATGCCCGTCCCGGCGCAACGAGCATCTTTGACGTGTTCGCTCAGCCCACCCCGAGCGAGGCCGTTCAACTCGCGATCGATCCGTACAACGCGGACAACCGCTACCGCGGCACCATGCTCCTCAGCAACGCGTATTTCGCCGGACAGCCGGTTTATCTTCAATTGTTCGAGGATCGCGCACAGGATTCGGACGCAACCGTGCGGATCGCGGGAACTCGCGCACTCGCCAACCACGGCAGCAGCAGCAACGTTCCCATCCTCGTCAAGAATCTGAACGACAAGGATCCGCTGGTTCGACTGGAAGCCGCTCGCGGATTGCAGCGCCTGCACAGCGGCGAGGCCATCAAGCCTCTCATGGACGCGAGCCGCGACCCCGATTCGGTCCGGGGCGATGAGGGGAGCGAAGAAAATCCCGATATCCGCACCGCCGCGGCAACGGCGCTCGGTCAATACCCGAGCACCGATGTCATCCAGCATCTCATTACGATCCTGACGGATTCGCAGCTTTCGGTGAACGAAGCGGCGCTCTCGTCGCTCCGGACGATGACGGGGCAGGATTTCGGATTCGACCGCCGCGAATGGATCCGCTGGTACGACCAAACGAAATCCCCCTTCGCGGCAGGCACGCCATTTATCTACCCGGTCTTCCACCGAAAGAAGACGTGGATCGAATACCTGCCGTTCGTTTCGCCTCCGCCCAACGAGATCGCCGCGACTCCCGCCGGAATGCCGCCGATCGCCGGGGGCACGCTGGTGCCGCTCTCCGAGATCGCACCGGGAGGCAAAAAGTCGCCGGATTCCGCATCGCCCTCCCCGGCAGCTCCGTCCGAGAACTCAAAGAACTGACCGGAGACCTTCGGCCTGCGCCCCGGGCGAGTCGATAGGGAAGGGTGCGAAGACTGCTTGCTCACACATCCGGCTGGTCGCTCGTGGAATCGCCCGATCCGATCGTGCGCTCGCGGGAAGCCCTGGTCAAAATCACGCGTGCGCTCATCGATCCTCGCACGCTGGCCACGAGACGAGAATCGAGTCGCGCTTTTGCTCCGGGATGCGAATTCGTCGGAATCGTGCTTTCGTCGCCGGATTCTCCGTCGCTCGAGGGCAAGCGCGTGGTCGCACCCTCGGTGTTCCCGTGCTCCGCCTGCGATTTGTGCCGCGCCGGACTCTCGATTCATTGCCGCTCGCGCTCCGAATTGGGGAGCGAGCGCGACGGCGCCTTCGCCGAGAAGGTCTCGCTTCCCGTTGCTTCACTCGTCGAGATTCCAAAGGGTCTCGATGAGGATCGCGCGTGCTTCGCAACCGTGCTCGGGCGCGCGATCCACGCGGCGGATCTCGTCCGGCTCGAATCCAAGCCGTTCGTGACGATTCTCGGCGACGATCCGATCGCGCTGCTCTCAGCCCAGGTGATGACACAGCGCAACGCGTCCGTGCGCGTGCTCGGACGCGAACCCTCGCGCTTCGAGCTCTGTGAAAAATGGGGCGTCAAGCACCGCCACATCGATCAGGTCGGACGGCGCGCGGACCAGGACGTTGTATTCCTCTGTTCGAACGAGCCCGGCGATCTCGAGATCGCGATGAAACTCGCCCGTCCGCGGGCGACGGTGCTGCTGCTCGAACCACCCGGAGCGGCCTCCGCCGGATCGGCGGCTCCGAGTCATGCTTCGCTGAACCTCCTGCACACCAACGAGATCGCACTCGTCGGCTCGCGCGGCGAGCGTCTGACCGAGGCGCTGCGGCTCCTTGCCGGCGACAGCGTGGACGTGCGCAGCCTGCTCACCGCGAAGTTTCGCGTGACTCAGTTTCTGGAAGCGTTTAGCCGCGCATCCCGCCCCGACTGCCTGCGCGTGGTGCTCGAAGCCGCATAGCGGGCAGCCTTCGCATCGGAGGGGCCACAATCCATCGGATCGCGATCCCAACAATCAGCCGTGCTCTGGTTCGCCCTTTTTTCACTTCTCCTTGCCGGCCTTGTCGGCTTTGTTCTCA
This sequence comes from Phycisphaeraceae bacterium, assembly GCA_019636555.1. Lineage (NCBI taxonomy): Bacteria > Pseudomonadati > Planctomycetota > Phycisphaerae > Phycisphaerales > Phycisphaeraceae > Phycisphaeraceae bacterium. Next base: position 3,657,034 of record JAHBXH010000001.1, read on the forward strand.
CGCTGCTCACGCTGCCGGGAATCTGGCTGCCGATCGCCGTCGCGCTGCTCTTCCAGTGGTTCAGCCCGGGCATGTTCCCGTGGTGGGTCATCATCGTCGCGCTCCTGCTCGGAGTCCTCGCCGAAATCCTCGAACTCGTCGCGTCGGCCGCCGGAGCCGCCAAGGCGGGCGGCACAAAGCGTGCCGCGGCAGGCGCGATCGTCGGGACCATCGCAGGTGCCCTCATCGGTTCATTGATCCTGTTTTTCCCCGTTGGAACCATCATCGGTGCCATCGCAGGTGCGGGCATTGGCGCGAGCCTCATGGATCGATCTCGCGCGAACCGCACCTGGCGCGATTGCGCCAACGTCGGTGCGGGCGCAGCCGCGGCGCGCGGGGTCGCCATCGTGCTGAAAGGAGCGTTTGGTGCGGCAATCGCCCTGCTCCTCATGATCGGCGCGGTATCTCAGGCCCTCTGATGCACGACCGCCGGTCGCGATCAACGCAAGCCACCGCTTTCAGCGCGCCGCCAGCGGCGTGTAACTCTTGTGGACTCAGGATTTGCAAGAACTTTGCTCGGGGGGACTTTCGCTTCGACCGATCCTTGAGGTATGCTGCGCCGGTACAGGAAAGGCGGGAGAGCGACGGAGTCGCTTCCCTTGGCGTCGAGAAGCCCGGCTTCTCGATCGACGGAGAGATCGATGTCCAAAGCGCTGAGCGGGGCCAAGGAACTGGCCGTGGAGTCCGATGCAGCAACCGCCCGAGCCACGGAGGCTGATAAGGGCGCCGACCGAGGAATACGAAAAGGCGTGCCGAGCAAGCCAGCCGAAAAGCCTGTCGAACGACAAACGGAAAAAGCCGTCGCGACCGCTTCTGATAGCGGCAACGAACCGGGACGTCGCGTGAAGCGCAGCCCGTCGGATTCTTCCGCCGTCGGCGTCAAGCACTTCGTGCTCGACACCAACATCCTGCTCCACAACCCAAGCGCTCTCTTTGTCTTCCAGGAAAACCACGTCATCATCCCGTTCGCCGTCATCAGCGAACTCGACAAGATGAAGCGCAAGGAAGACGACCTCGGGCGAAACGCGCGCGAGTGCATCCGCTATCTCGATCGTCTCCGCGGCGCCGGCCGCCTCATCGACGGCGTCAACTGGGGCGATCTCGCGCCGCAGGCGCGCGCCGGCGCTTCCGTCGGCGCCAATGGCGAAACGGGCACGATCCGCATCGACGTCACCGATCACCCGCGCCCCGAAGCGATCAAGGAAGATTCGCCCGACAACCGCATCATCGCCGCCGCGCTCGCGCTCCACAAGCAGGGCCAGCGCACGATCTTCGTCTCGAAAGACCTCGCCGCCCGCATCAAGGCCGACAGCCTCGGCATCAAGACCGAAGACTTCGAAAATCAGAAGGTCGATGCCGATCGCCTCTACACCGGCTTTGTCACAGCCGACGTGGACGGTTCGCTGATCGATGAACTCTACAAAGACCGCCTGCTCGAGATGCAGCGCCTCGCCCCTCACCTCGTCGCCACCGACGATCTCGGCCACGAATACCAGCGCGAGCTGATCGCAAATCAATTCGTCGTGCTCAAAGACGAGTCGGACGAGAATCACACCGGCCTTTGCCGCCGCCTCGGCGAGACCGATCACGTCATCCCCGTCACCGGCCCGCGCAAGCCCGTCTTCGGCATCATGGCCCGCAACGTCCAGCAGACGATGGCGCTCGATCTCCTCCTCGATGAAGAAGTCCGCCTCGTCACGCTCCTCGGCAGCGCCGGAACCGGCAAAACCCTCCTCGCGCTCGCCGCGGGCATGTCCAAGGTCTTCAGCGAAGAGCGCTACGAAAAGCTTCTCGTCGCCCGCCCGATCATGCCCATGGGCCGCGACATCGGCTATCTCCCCGGCGACAAGGACGAAAAACTCGGCGCTTGGATGCAGCCGATCTTCGACAACCTTTCCTACTTGCTTTCAACGCGCGGCGCGACGATGCACCAGGCCGCCGAAAGCCACTCGAGCGAACAGCGCATCCAGAAACTCATGGCCGACGGCAAGCTCGTCCTCGAACCGCTCACCTACATCCGAGGCCGCTCCATCCCTCACCAGTTCATGATCGTGGACGAAGCCCAGAACCTCACGCCCCACGAAGTCAAAACCATCGTCAGCCGCGTCGGCGAAGGTACGAAGCTCATCCTCACCGGCGACATCGGCCAGATCGACAACCCCTACCTCGATCAATCCTCCAACGGCCTCTCCTACACCGCCGAAAAAATGAAAGGCCTCGGTCTCTTCGGCCACGTCGTGCTCAACAAGAGCGAGCGCAGCGAACTCGCCAGCCTCGCTGCGGCAAGACTGTGATCCATCCGCCACGCCCGCCCGCCTGCATGTGGGCAAAAAACTGACGAATAGATCACGAATGCCCCGCGGCGCATCCGCCGATTCTTGCAGGAATCCGGCAACCAGCTCCGTTTTTCTTCGCATATCTCTCCGCAGTAGCACCGATTTTGCGCTCTCGCTCTCGATCCGCTCGCATTTCACCACGGTCCCTTCGCACATTTCACGCTTCTAAGAGGTGGGCTCTGCTTGATTTGCTTGTGATTCGCGAATCTGTGGGTAGGCTGAAGTCGTATTCCGGGATGTGATCGGGGTTTTGGGGGCGGCATGGCTGTGCGTTCTTCCGGACATCGGAGGGGCCGATGGACATCATGCGGGTCATTGCGGGTTCGCGCCGAGGAAATGCCGGGGCAGTCCTGTCTTTGCTCTGCCTCGCTTCCGCCGCACCGGCTCAGGTGACTTTGCGAGTCACTTTCAACGATCCCGAGAACACGCTCGCTCCATTGTCCGCGAGCATCGCGAGCAATCTGCACGGTGCCGCGGCATTGTGGTCCGAGCGGCTCAAGGGCAACACCGAACTGTGGATCGAAGTCCTCCCGGATTCATCCGTGTCCAATCTGTCCTGCCGCTCTTTCACGTGGTCGTACCTCGACACGATCGACGGCGGCATCGACATCTTCGAGACCGGCGCCTCGACGCACATCCGAAACGGCTATCCCGCCGCTTCGTTCGATCCCGACATCGTTCTCAAGATCAACCCGACCTTCGCCGTCAACGACCTGTGGTTCGATCCCGCTCCGTTCTCACGCACCGCTCCGATCGATTCGGCGCGCTTCGACGCGGTCTCGCAGTTTGCCCGCGGCCTCGGACGCGCTTTCGCCTTCGACGGCTGGATCAACGGCAACGACGGCACCTACTCCGGCAACGCTCGCTCGACCTTTGACCAGCTCATCGTGTTCGACGGCACGAATTTCAGCTTCATCGGCGACAACGCCGTCGCAGCGTACCGCGCGCCCGTCCCCGTGACGTTCGGCGCACCCTTCCTCGTCGGCAACGAGCCGCCCAGGCCCGGAACCGATCTCCTCAACGACGTCATGTCCGGCAGACCGCTCGCCCGCGGCATTCGCTATCAAGTCTCCGCGCTCGATTTCGCCATCCTGCAAGACGCCCGCGTCCCCGTCATCATCCCCTGCCCGTGGGATCTCACGCACGACGGCTTCATCGACGATCACGATTTCGCCGTCTTCACACAGGCATACGACCTGTACGACTGCGGCGAATCCTCCATGCCCTCCGCCTGCCCCAGCGATTTCAACAAGGATTCCGTCGTCGATGATTTCGACTACGTGATCTTTATTCAGGGCTACGAGCAATTCATTTGCCTGTGATGGCTCAAAGACGGTTCACGGCGCAGGTTGCACATTTGGGCTCCTCTCTTGATCCCCCCGCTTCCCACGACTGATCGTGCAGCGGCGCGGAATTCGTTATCACGCACCGCGGCGCACACTTCCTTTTCAGCCCGAACGGGCTGAGAGAATCGAGCCGAGGGTGGAGCGAGTCCTTGAGCGACACCCTCCGTACCCGCGCGCAGATTTTCAGCACGCCGTAGGCGTGCAACAACCAACGCCTGAAACGGTTGATCAACCACGTGTTTTGCGCATTCTCAAGCAGCGGAGCAACGACGGAGGAGGCATGCCGCGATGCGAGTCTTGAGCGACCCTTCCGCTCCACTTGCTCGCCCCGTCACCTGTTCACGCGTACGCCTCTTCGCGTCCTCCCCCTCCGCCTTCCCATTTCCCTGCCTCTTCTCCGTGCTTCTTTGCCTCCGTGGTGAACTCTTCACTTCCTCCGCAGCGTTCCGCGGCAAAATACAATCGCCCGTGAGCGACAGCCCCCCGAATCCGTCCGAATCGCGCGAAGACCGCCTCGCGCGCCTGCTCGTCAAGGCCCGCGGCCTTCCCAAAGTCCCCGGCGTCTATCTCATGAAGGACGACAAGGGCGTCGTCCTCTACGTCGGCAAAGCCGCGAATCTCCCCGACCGCGTCAGCAGCTACTTCATCCCCTCCGCCGAGCTCGGCTTCAAGAAAGACCCGATGCTTGACCGCGTGCAGGACTTCGACACGCTCGAGTGCGAGGGCGAGTGGGAAGCGCTCCTCACCGAGAACCGGCTGATCAAGGACCTCAAGCCGCGCTTCAACGTCCGCCTCGTCGACGACAAAACCTTCCCCTATCTCGTCGTCACCCAGCGCGAGGATTTCCCGCGCGTCTTCGTGACACGCAACCCGAGCGACCCGGACCTCAAGGGCGCGAAGATCTTCGGCCCCTTCACCAACGCCGGCGCGCTCCGCGACGCGATCCAGATCCTCCAGCGCGTCTTCAAGTTCCGCACCTGCAAGCTCGACATCATCGAGAACGACGACAAGAACAAGTTCTTCCGCCCCTGCCTCCTCTACGCGATCAACCAGTGCACGGCCCCCTGCGCCGCCAAGATCGGCAAAGACGCCTACGGCGCCGATATCGATCGCTTCGTCCGCTTCCTCGGGACCAAACGCAGCGTCATGCTCCGCGAGATGGAATCGGAAATGACGGAGGCCGCCAACGAAATGCGCTTCGAGCGCGCCGCCGTGCTCCGCGACCAGATCAAGGCGATCCAGAAACTCGACGAGCGCGCCAGCAAAAGCGACGGCTGGCAGCCCGAAACCGAGATCTCCTATCTCGATCCCGAGAAAGCCCTCGCCAGTCTGCAGCGCACGCTCAAAATGGAAGACCCGATCCGCTGCGTCGAGGGCATCGACATCGCCCACCTCATGGGAGGCGAAACCGTCGGCAGCAAGGTCTGCTTCGTGGACGGACGCCCGTTTAAGAACGAATACCGGCGCTACAAGATCGCGAACGTTTCCAACCTCCCCGGCGGCGGCACAAACGACGACTACAGCAGCATCCGCGAGGTCGTGAGCCGACGCTACCGCGAAGCCGGCGGCGGCCACGAGCTCTACCCCGACGTCATCCTCATCGACGGCGGGCTCGGTCAGCTTCACGCGGCACTGGAAGCCTTCGACCAGCTCGACGTCAAGCCGCCCATGGTCATCAGCCTCGCCAAGAAAGAAGAACTCATCTACATCCAGCGAGAAAGCGAGCCCGTGCGCCTCGGCCGCGACAACCCCGGCCTGCGCCTCTGCCAATCCATCCGCGACGAGGCGCACCGCTTCGCGCAGAGCTACCACCACCTGCTTCGCCGCAAAAAAACGCTCGAAGAGTGAAGCTCAACACGGAGCACCACAGAGAACCACGGAGAAAAGAGGCGGTGAAAGACAGAAAAAGGGAGAGACGGGAAGTACGGAAGTCGGATCGCTGATTTCGTTATTGGCTTTTTCGGCCTTTCCTCTTCGTGGTTCTCTGTGGTCCTCCGTGTTTTCCATTCCTCACTGCACCAGCGCACTCGCACCACCGGATCTGCTGCCTTTTCTCTTTCCCCTCTTTCTCTGCCTTTCCTCTCCGTGGTTCTCTGTGGTCCTCCGTGTTAAATCCCCGAAATATCGAACTCTGCTCACTTCCTCCGCAGCGCCGTGTAGTGCGTGAAGATCGATTCCTTCAGTTTCTGCGGAGTCATATCGGGGTCCGGAAAGTACACCTGCCAGTACTTGTGCATCACCTCATCATCGACCACATCGAACGCCAGCACCTCGAACCCCACTTTCTCCACGAGCGCGCGATCGAACGGGAACCGCCCATCCGCCATCGGCAGAAACGGTTTCTGCGGCGGGTTCTGCGCCGGCGCGATGTTGTACACGAGCATGATGCCACCCGGGTTGAGGCTGTCGTAGACCGCCCTCAGAAACGTCTCGTCATCCACGCCCAGCTTGATCAGCATCCGCTCGTCGGCTTGGCGCTCGGGGTGCACGTACCCGCGCTTCAGCGTGTTCTTGCTGATGAACAGGTCGTACCGGTCCCCCACCGACTTGGCGATCTCGGATTCACCCGGCCAATGTCCGTGATGGAGTCTGAGCAACCCCCACTTCTTACTTCCTGCAACCGGCTCGATCGCCCCCTGATCTCCCGGCCACGAATACAGCGCCGCGAACAGTGGCTCCACCTCAACCCCCTCCGCATCGGCCCCGAGCGAAGCGAGCATCCGCAAGTGCCCGACACTTCCATAGCCGAAATCCAGAATTCGCTTGCCTTCCCATGAGCCGCTGCCGAGATACTTCCCCGCCAGGTCGAGCGCCCGCGCGTAATTCAATGGCGTTCCGTACCCCGTGTAGTAATAGAACTTCTCATCGCATTCGCGCGGCTTGAACTTCGCCCGCTCCTCCTCAGCGAGCTTCTTCCACGCGTCCTCCGTGATCGCAAGCCCTCGTTCCCGATCTCGATAGATCGTCCGAGGCGCCACCGGCGGCAGGCTCGCCGCGGCACCCAGAAACTGCTCGCCCAACGGGGTCTCGCAAAGAGCCGCGCCCGCCGCCGCGTGCGATCTCATCTCCGAAGCAACCGAAACCGGCTCCGGCTTTTCCGGGGTTCTTTGAACAGGTGAATTCGGTGCGGCATATCCCGGCGTGTCCGCCGCGAAAACCGTGCGCGCCAGCCCGATCAGCCCCCACGTCCCCGCCGCGACCCCAACGATCGTCAGCAAGAGCGCCAGCCGTTCGTCCCATTTGCGTTTCATGGTGTGCTCCGACACCGCTCTACCGCTCTCCGCTCCGCGGGTTGCACGCCGGTCAAGGTGCGTCCTTTGCACGCGATTGCGCCCATCGCCCCCGCCCACACCTACGCTGGCCTTGATGAAGATTCTGCTCACCAACGACGACGGCATCCGCGCTCCGGGTATCACCCACCTCTTCGATGCGCTCACCGACCCCGAAAACCGCTTCGGCGGCCCCATCACCGCCCCCAACAGCGCCACCAGCTTCGAAGTCTTCACCATCGCCCCGCTCAGCGTGCAGTCGGCGACCGGCCACGGCGTGACGTTTCACCTCCCGATTATGGTCTCCGAGGTTCAGGTCAACCCGCGCATGAGCGGCATCGCCGTCGACGGCCGCCCCGCCGATTGCGTCAAGCTCGCGATCTCCAATCTCTGGGAAGAAAAGTTCGGCAAGGGCGCCCGCCCCGATCTCCTCATCAGCGGGCTCAACTCCGGCGCGAACTGCGGCATCAACGTCATCTACTCCGGCACGGTTGCCGCGGCAATCGAAGGAGCCTTCCTCGGCGTCCCCGCGATCGCCGTCAGCCTCCACATGGGCAAAGGCCTCACACGCTGGGATGTCGCGGCCAATCGCGCACGCAAAGCGATCGAGCTGGTCCTCGCCGGCGGCCTGCCCGATGCGCACGAGTGCATCTCGATCAACATCCCGATCACCGAATCCGGCGGCCCGATGCCCGAGATTCGCGTCTGCCCGATGAACACGCACGGACTTGAAGACAGCTACGAGAAGCGCCTCAGCCCCGCGAAAGAAGCCTACTACTGGTCCACCGGCAGCGGACTGGGCTTCCGCGGCTGCGACGAAGGAACCGACGTTGATTTCCTCAAGAAGGGCTACGTCACCGTCACGCCGCTCATGTACGACCTGACGCGCCGGGAACACCTAGGACGCTGGAAAGACAGGCTCGCGAAGTAGTTCGACCGCAGTTTTTTGTTCGGCTCCTCCAACGAAGGCGCAAGTGCTCCCTTCGCCCAGCTGAGCACATCTCCCGCACATGTCTTCGCCCGCAGGGCGAATTCCAACGTCATCCGAAATCGATGTCAACCACCGGAAGCCTCTTCCCACCCGCTTCCCAAAGCACCCTCACAAAAACAACGGCGGCCTCGTGTTCCCACAAAGCCGCCCGAAGGGAGAAAGAGAGAGTTCGTGTCGGCGGCGGGCTTCAACAGATCCCGTCCGCCGGAATGGATTGGTTCACGCCAGCATCGAATTCGCGTTCTTTACCTCGTCCGGGAAGATCTTGCGGATCGCATCGAGCTTCACCTGATCGAGCTTGATCTGCTCGCACACATCCGCGCCGATGTCGGTCACGAGCAGATCCTGGCGGAAGCCGCCCTCGAGCTGGCTCGCGAGATGGTCCGCGACGTACACGATCGAGGCGATCGTCCGCGCTTCGTTCGGCAGTTCGAGCGGCCGGTGATGGAATCCCGTCGCGTACACAAACGGCTTGGGGAAGCGCCACTTGTCGCAGAGCGCGATGCCGAAATCCTGGTGATTCGCGCCGAAGCATTCTTCCTCGGCTTTCAGCCAGTCGGTCATCGGCACGCCCTTGCTGTCGGCTCCCACCTTCTGCAGCACCTCGATCAATTTCGCCCGATCGAACTGCATCTCGACCATGATCCCGATGTCGTGCATCAGGCCGGCGAGGAACGCCTCATCGGCAAGGCCGAGCCGCAGCGAGTCCGCCAGCATCTTGCTGCCGACCGCCACCGCGTTGCAGTGCGACCACAGGTGCTTCGCCGAGAAGTTTGCCGTGAGTTCGCCGCCGCGAAAGAGCTTCGCGAGGCTGGCCGCGATCGCGATGTTCTTCACCGCATTCAGCCCCAGCATCACGATCGCGCGATTGATCGACGCGATCTGACCCGGCAGACCGTAAAACGACGAGTTGACAACCTTCAGAATCCGCGACGAAAGCGCCGGATCGGCCGAGATGATCTTGTTCAGGTCCTGCGCCGTGCTCTTCGGGCTCTCGACCAGCTCCACGATCTTCAGCGTGATCTCCGGGAGCGTCGCGATGTGGCTGATCTCGCGGATCGCCGCGGCAACAACCTGCTCACGCGTCGCCGGTGCGCCCGGCTTGGCGCCCGTGGGCGCGGCACCGGAAGCCTGTGCATTTGCAGCGGGAGCAACGGATGACGGTGTGCCGGCGGCCGGTTGTGACATAGCAGACTCCTCTGGATGGAGGAGCTATCGGCCGGGCCTTGGTGCCACTTTCGGGCATTTGCCGCGCGTATTCAAAGACCCTCACGAGCCACCAAATCGAAAGCGTTGGACGCTCGAAACCCGCTCAGAACGCGCAGCGTTTGCGGATCAGCGATGGATCAGCAAAGTCGATCCCGGCCAGAACTCCTGCAATTCTCGGACCGCTCTTCCCGTCACCGTACGGATGCAAGGGCTTCGGCGGCATCCGATGAGCATCTACCGCCTGCGCGATCGCAGCAGCCGACGGCTCCGAAACATGCACCACATTGCCCGGCGACTCCCGCCCCGATTGCCGCGGGCCCACATTCACCACGCGGCAGTTGATCGCCGCCGCCTCGATCAGCCCCGCCGATGAATTCCCGATCAGCATCCCATCGCGCGCCGCCAGACGCTTGAGCAGGCCGACGAACACCTCGCGGGGCAAGTGATCCAGAAAGTGCCACCCGTGCGCCGCGATCGCTTCCTTCAGCACCGGCAACACCGCGTCCCGCCCCGGATCAAAATTCGGCGCAAGCACGAGAACCCGTTTCTTCGTACCCGCCGCGAATTCCACGATCGCGCGCGTCCACGCCGCTTCTTCCGCGTCAGCTAAGCCGCACGGGTGATGAAGAATCACAATCTCCGGGTCGCCGACCGCCCGCGCTTCCTCGTCGCCCAGCGCCGCGATCTCACTCAGCCCATCCATCGCCGGCGAACCGACGTTGTGAACCGATGCCGGCGCTTCACCCATCCGGATCAGCCGATCGGCGCTCTGCTTCGACGCCGCGAAGTGGACATGCGCGAGCTTGCTAATCGCGTGCCGCATCGCTTCATCCGCGACCCCCTCGGCCCGATCGCCCCCGTGAATGTGCGCAAGCGCCACCCCGCCGACCGATGCCGCGCTCGCGGCGCCGAACGCTTCGATCCGGTCCCCGAGCACCAGCACGCAATCGACGTTCGCCTTGTAGAAAGTCCGGGCGAAGCGCGAGATGCCCCGCCCCAGCGCCTCGGCATCTTCGATGCGTGTATGCGCACCCGGCAGTTGCATCGGCACGACCGCCGCGACGCGGAACGCGCGCCTTACTTCTTCGTGCGTGTTCGCCGGCGCGAGCAAGTGACTCCCCGCGATCACAACCGCCGGTTCGAGCCCCGGCTCCCGGCCGATCGCCGCGATCACGGGCTTGAGCAGCCCGAACTCCGCGCGCGTGCCCGTCACGATGGCGATGCGCCGCTTCCCCGGCGTCTTGGGCGAAGGCGCGAGCAATTCGGAGTCGGACTTGGGCGGTTGAAAAGCCATGCTTTTACGACATCGGCGAGAGATCGTCCCACTGAAGAGGCATGTCGCGCTCCACTTCGCGCACCACTCTGTGCGACAGCACGCGCTCAAGGTCAAAGGGTGGTACGCCGGTCCCCGGGCGTTTGAACGTCAGATCGCCCCGGCCGATGAGGTGCCCCACCGAAAGCGGCCTCGCCGCGACGATCGACTGCCGCGAGACCCGGCGTACATCCTTCTCAATTTCGAGCACGCGCTTCATGGCTTCGACCTCGGGCGCCCGGCCCGGGCTTCGGGCCGCGGCAATATACCGCCGCAGCGACGCCCCATTCAGCGATGCACCGTGATCCGGCCCCTTCGCATGCGTGTCATACGTGAAATGCTTCTCCAGAATCGACGCCCCGAGCGACACCGCCAGCGCACCCGTTTCCTCGACCGATGTGTGATCGCTGTACCCGATCGGGCAATCGAGCGCCCGCTTCAGGAGCACGATCCCCCCAAGTTCCGCCTGCGCAAAAGGCGTCGGGTAACTGCTCACGCATTGCAGCACGGCGAGGCGCCCCCGCGCTGCGCGAAGCCACACGATCGCGCGGTGCACCTCTTCCATCGTGGAAGCGCCCGTGCTGAGAATCAGCGGCTTTCCTGTGGCGGCCAGTCGCTCGAGCAGCGGCTTGTGGATGATGTCCGGGCTCGCGGTCTTGTACGCATCCCACGCCAGCCGCTCCGCCTCGGCCACCAATTCGAGACTGAATACCGTCACGATCGCATGGATCCCGAGCTGGTGCGCGAGCGCGACCACCGGCGCGAGCTGGTCCACCGACAGTTCCAATCGGCGCAGCATCGCGAACGGGTCCGATTCTCCCGACGCCGCCTGATAGTTCGCAAGCACCGAAGCGCGGCTCATCAGGAGATCCGCGCGAAACAACTGAAACTTCACCGCGTCCGCCCCGGCTTCCGCGGCAGTCCTCGTCAACTCCAGCGCGCGATCCACCGAACCATCGTGATTCACGCCGATCTCGGCGATCACGTACGGCCGCGCTCCCCCCTTTGGATCAGCAATTTGTCGCTCACCGATCCGCATTTCGCTCCCTGAGAATCGCGTCCGCCACAAGCAGATCGGTCGGCGCATCGATGTCGATCACCGTACCTTCCGGATTGACCACGCCCCGCCGATCTTTCCCGAAAAACGCGTGCGGGCCCGCGGGCACGCCGGGCACTTCAAGAAAAAGCGCCCTCCTCGTCAGCGCGATGATCCCACCGTCCGGAACAAACGCGGGCGGCAAGTCCTGCCGCCGGAACACGCCGTGATTCAGCACCTCTCCCTCCCACGGCGACACCTTCCCCGCTTGATCAACCTTCGCGGTCCACCACGGATGATGCTTCCCCACCGGCGCGTACGACTGCACGCTGTCGCACTCGGTCGTGCGCAGCAGGTGAACCGCGCGATCGATCAGGTCCGGCGGCCGCACCGGCACATTCGCATAGAGAATCACGATCGGTGAACGCTCCGTCAGGTTCTCGTGCGTGCGCTCAAATTCCCGGATCGCGTGCCTCGCCGCATCATCGACCCGTGCCCCATCGCTCGCCAGTTCCGCCGGTCTCTTCATCGCGATCGTGTCCGCGTGCTCGGCAAGTTCGAGCATCACCGGATCATCGCTCGAAACGATGATGTGCGCGACGTGCTCCGACGCTTTCGCCGCCTCGATCGTCCATTGAACGCACGGCTTGCCCGCGATCGGCGCCGTGTTCTTGCCCGGTACGCCCTTGCTCCCCGCGCGACCCAGGATGACAGCAACCGCCTTCATGCCGCGGCATCCATCCCGCAGATTCCGCCGCCGACAACCGACCCATCCGCGCCGATCCGGATCACCGATTCTTCAAGCCGCTTCGCCGCAATCGCCGGAATCGGGAGCGGCTCGATCCGCTGTCCCTCGATCGGCGCATCGAGGGCATCAATCACCGCAGCGCCCGCCGCCATGATCCATCGGTCGTAAAAGCTCTCGATCTCCCCGTACACCTCGTCGCGCCTCGTGATCCGCGGCACAATCCACTGATCCACCAGTCCATCATCGAGTGTCTTCCGCGCCTCGAGAAGTTTCACGATGCGCTCGCGCACCTGATTGAACGAGTCGATCCCACGCACGCGCTTGTATGTCTCGGCTCGATCCGCGTGCAGGTCGATGCTGATGACGTCGGACGCGATCGCGATCAGTCGCGCAACATCATTCTCGTCAAGCAGTTCCGTTCGAACGTGAACCGCCGATGCGCCGAGTTCGCGCACCATCGTGGCCGCTTGTTCAAAGCGCGGATGCAGCAGCGGCTCGCCGCCGTCAAACGTCACCGCAAGGCCGCGCTCGCCAAGACGCAGCGGCACAAGCCGCGATCGCAGCAATTCCAGATCGAGCGGCTGCGAGATCGCGCCCCCCACTCGCTGCGCCGACAACTGAATGTGCACCGCATCCGGATTCGGCGCGACCGCTGTCGCCACTTCGCGCCCGATCTTTGCCACTTCTTCCGCGCTCGCTGAAATCCAGCGATCCCCGAGCCGCCGCGCGATCGACGCGAGCAAGTGAACCCGATCCGCGCGATCCGCAACAAAGCGCAGCTGCGCGTCGCGAACCGCGGGCTCGACCGTCACGCACGCGGGCTTGGCGATCTGATCCACCTGCGGCGCCGCCGGGAAATAGCCGAGAATCGTGCCGATCGAACCGAGCGCGCCGTTCGCGCGCAACTGCGCGGCGAACTCGAGCGCGAGCGCGCGCTCGAGGATGCACGCGCCGAGCCCCGGCGCCGCGGGCGAGAACACCATCCGCTGCGGGTCGGTCGCGCTCGCGAACCGCTCGATCAGCCGATCGATGTTCTCGGGATCCGCGAAACACCAGTCGGCGCCGAGCAGCAGCACACCATCCAGCGATGGAGTTTGCTCGATTGCTTGGCGCATCGCTCCCGGCGCGAATGCCTCGTCGAAGATCGTGATGTTGGCGATCCCGCCGCGCCAGCACGGCTGCGACCACGCGCGTGCCGCGCCGATCGCCCGCCGGCGCGCATCGCCCGCTTTGTCCGGCAGTGCCGCGATCTGCACGTCGAGCGCGCCGAACAAACCCGAAGAATTCCCCAGCAGCGCGCGCACACGATCCGGCTTGGAAGTGAGCAAGGTCACGCCCCGCAGCTTCTTCGAGCGCGCGAGCCGCGCGAGCGTCATCTGCAAAGCATTGTGCGAACCCGCGATCGACTTCGAGAGATCGCGCGCGATGCCGAGCGAAGAGAGCTCCGGATCGACCGGGATGAATGCATGAACGTTCTCGCGCGCGACACTCACCGTGATCGAGGCGACCGTGGCATCGAGACGCCGCGTATCCGCGCGATCCGTCGCCAGCGGACGCCCCGTCTTGATCGACGCGATCGCGCAATCGAACATCGCGCCGAGTTCATCCGATGCATCCGCAAGCCACGTCACGTTCTTCAGATCGCGCTCGGCCTGGCGGCGCTGGCGCTCGAGCGGCGCGAGATCTCCGTCGAGTTCGATCGCGCGATCCGCCTTGAAGCGGTTGAGAATCCCGGTCTGGTTCAGGTGCTGCACGAGCGGATAGCCGGGAACGATCGCCTGCACGTCCTTCGCGTGCGATTCGATGCGTGAAATCAGGCGGTTCACGCGCGCCTGATCCTGCTGGTGCTCGATGATTTCCCGCACGCACTTTGCCGTCGCGCGGCTGATCTCGCCGACGCGCCACACATCCGCGCGCACCTGGCGCAAGCGCCGGTAGAGCGCATCGCGCCGCCGCGGATTCTCCGGCGCGCGATCGCACTTTGGAAGCGCGATCGGCTCGGGAGATGCGTAGCGATCGATCGCCTGCTGCAGCGTGAGCGCGCTCGCGTGGCGCTTGGCAACGCCGCCCTCGGTTGCATCCACCACACGCAATCCTCTCGCGACGTCTTCGCCGAAGTCGCGCTCGAATTGCACGAGGTAGGTGGTCATCTGCTCGTCGCTGTAGCAATCGCGGCCGAGATGGTCCTTCATCTTGTGGAGCATCGAGCGCTGACGCACGATGCGCTGCCACTCGAGCATCTCGAGCGTGTTGAACTCGTTCAGTTCACCGGACCAGACTTGATGGATCGCGGCGCCGGCCGCGTAGTACTGTCCATCGGTGAACCCCAAGTCCTGTCCAACGAACACGACAGGGTCGCACCCAAGGTGGCGCGCAAGGTAGTACGCAAGATGTGCGACGGTGGCGCCGGGCTTGAGCTCGCCGCGCGGACGCGCGAGAAGCTGTTTCGCTCCTTCGTCGGCGCCCTCGGCGAGGATGTTGTCGAGGATGCGCTCGCCGGGGCAACGGATGAAACCGGGGAATGCTTCGAAGATCGCGGGGCTTGCCTTGGGTTCGACGACGAGCGTGACGCCCTCGACTTCTTCGCGCGTCAATCCTTCATAGAAGCGCCGGCTGATCGCGTCGTGATCGAGCGCGGTGACGAAGTCGGGCTTGATGCCCTTTGCGAGCAGAGTCTTCAGCACCGTTTGCACCGCGATGATGACGAAGCGGTTTCGAACTTCGGGTTTGCGCAGGAGATCGATGTTGCGGCGGAGACTCGGGCCGGCGGAGACGACGATCGCGGGTTTGCCTCGCGCGACATCGGCGAGTTCGGCGATTCCCGGCGCGCTGGCGTACGCCTCGATGTTGCCGAGCAGATTTCGCATCGTCTTGTCGACCTGCACGAGCGTCGTGACGATCGAGGTGCGGGTGGCGCGGAGCGCGCCGGAGAGCGTGGTGCTGAAGCGCTCGGCGAGATCGCCGAGGCGCTGCTTGCTGGCGGGGTGATCGAGGAAGCGGGTGCCGAGCATGAAGATGCCTTCGGCGCCGGTGATCGACGCGGTGATTTCGCCCTGATCATCCGCATCGGTCACGACCACACAGTTGCGGAGACTCAGCCACTCGCTGTGATCGACATGCTCGAGCACGGCGCGGAGGAGAGAGACATCGGGCTCGAAGACGAGCAGGACGCCCATCTTCCCGTACTTTCGCGCGAGCGCTTCGGCGTGGTAGCCGAGACCGAAACCGAGAATCGCGACGGCGCCGGAAGCGACCGGATCGACATCGGCGGTGAGCGCTGCGGCTTCTTCGCGCGGCCGGCGCAGGCTCGCGAGTTGGCGGGTGCCCGCGCTTTCTGAAATCGTGGCGCTGATCGCGCCTTCCTGAGTCGTGAAGAACGCGATGTCGGTGCGTGGGGATGCCGCGGCGATCTTGCGGATGGTGCGGACGGCCTGCGCGGGCATGGCGCGCAGGTTGTTGTCGAGGTTGATCTGTTTCTGCTCGGCGCTGAGCGCGAGGCGCGTGCAACCGGGCGGGAGCGCGGGCTGTGTGGGAACCGGCGCGGCGGGGGCGAACCCGGCGATCTGCAGGAGATCCTGCAGGCCGATGCCTCCGGTCAGAGATTCGATGCTGGGCGCCTGGGTTTCGGGCATGCTTGGTTCCAATGGCACAACACCGCCGGCGAGGCGGGGCGATGGACATTCATCGGAATGCCGCGGGCGATTGCGTGAAGGGGAGCATCAGGGGACGCGCACCACGAAACTGGGGCGCATGGCCTCGACCGGTTTGCCCTGGGCGTCGATCGCCTTGTCTTTGACGCCGCGGCCGTTGACCAAGGCGTAGGGGAACTTTTTCTGGAGTTCGCGCACGCCGCTGCCGGCGCCGGGCTTAAGGCTGAAACCGGAGTCGAGATCGTCCTGGCTGAAGAGGCCGACGGTCACGGTGCTTCCGGTCTGATCGTGGTAGTAGTAGGCTTCGGCGCCGTCTTTTCGCAGCGTTCGAACGGCATCTTCCGCGGCTTTGCGAAACTCGCTCAATTCGGCGGGCGTGGCGCGCCCGCTCGGGTTGGTGTAGATGTTGACTTGCAGCGTGTACTCGGCGTCTTTGCCGTGCTTGGCTTTGACGTTGCGCAGGTCCCACTCGGGCATGCTGCCCTTGAGATTCTGAGGCGGGGGCGGCAGCATGTGGGCGGCCATGTAGGGACGCTGGCCGTCGATCTGGATTTCTTTGACGCGCTTGAGCATCGCCTGGGCGTCGGAAGACGCGGGCGAGTCGTACTTGCCGACGACGACGAGCGTGCTGTCGCCTCGGGTTTCGAGGAATGCTTCGGGAACCCCGGTGGCGCGAACGGAGCGGAGCACGGCGTTGACCGCGGGATCGCGCTCGCTTCCTTTGAGGTGGAGGAGCTTGATGGTCCACTTGGAGGCGAGTTCGGAAGATTCGCTCGGAGCGTCGGATGCCTGGAGGGTCGCGCCTTCGGGGAAGAGCTCCTGGGATTGGGCTTTGAGTGCCAGATCGGCCTTGGGGGCGCTCTGGCAACCGAGCGGCCCGAGCAGGAAAAAAACGAAGGCCAAACAGAAGCGCAAAGCGTGCGAGACGGGCGGCCGATTGCCCGCCCCGAATCGCCGAAATTCGTATTGTGTTTGGATCATGGTCGGAGTGTACCACATTTCTTGGCGTGATTTTGGCTTCCGGAGCCTAGCAGGAAGGCCGGGAAAGATTTTCTGCGGCCGCAGGCGAGATGAACGCCTGTTAACCTGAGGGGCTTTCTGGACTTATCGGCGACTGGGCCGAAGTTTTAACTTTGAAGAACTCTTTATCAAGTCGTCGATGAAAGGCGCACACTCGTCTCGGATCCGATCGCGGATCGAAGGGAGACCCGAACAGAGTCGAGTGTCGTTGACGCCGGGAGTCAGCGAAGGGCAGGACGTCGAGAAGCCCGCAGCGAGCGGGCGATCCGGTGGGAGACCGGAAGTGGCTCGGCGAACCTTGGTGGAGGTTGTGCCTTTCGCGACGACGGGTGGTAAGGAGTTTTCCCTTGAACGGAGAATCACGCATCGGTGGGATCTCAGAAGGTGTGTCGGGAGTGAATTCGGTGGGTCGGCTCGCGGGTGTGAGCGAGCCTCGGGCACGCGATATCCAGGTGCAGGGCCAGGTATCGCGCGGCGAAGACAAGGTCGAACTGTCCACGGAGGCGCAGGTGCTGGCACCCTGGCTGGAAAAACTGAAGCAGATCCCCGCGGTGCGTCAGGACCTCGTGGATCAGATCCGTACGCAGATCGCGAACGGTTCGTACGACACGCCGGAAAAGCTGAATGCGGCGCTCGACGGCATGATCGACGAGACGCAGAGCGGGCAGATCTGCTGAGCATGACATACGGGCCGCGGCTTCGATCGGCGAACCCGAGCGAGGTCCGGCCTTTACGGAAGTGGCATTGAGAGAGAACGAAACCCGGAGCAGCGATGCTCCGGGTTTTGTGTTTTTGGGCGGAACAAAAGGGGTGGCAACGCCGCGGGTGAATTCGGGTCCGGCGAAGGTTTGGAAGCGAAATGCGATCGGCCGGCACATGCGGCACGGCGGCAAGACGCTACCAAATTGTGATTGCGGTGTCAACAGCACGAGCTGGTTCTATTGCAATGCCGAATCCACAAAGTTGTGGAATCGGGATCGAAGACCTCTTTGATTCTGTCAAACGTGGCTTTGATGCCCGCAGCGGATGCCGCGTTGTCTTGCAATCTTCACAAAGAAGGCGGCGCGGGCGGGTGCTGAATCGATCCCGGTATTCAAGTCGGACGAGCGGTTCACTCGAATTCTGGGGCACGACGCCTGTGGCGGCGCTTCGCTCCCAAGATGCGATTCTCTGAAGCTACCGGTCTGGAGACCGGTGCCACCAAATTCAAATTCGCCGCTACCGGGAATTCACGCCGCGGCGGAAGCGTTCTGCCAATACTCGACGGCGCGGGCGACGAGAGGGGCGTAGGTGTAGGCGGGGCCGCCCTGCATCATGACGGCGACGCCGGCAACTTCCATGATCTGCTCGGGTGTTGCACCGGCCTTGAAGCACTTTTCGACGTGGGCGTAGATGCAGGGTTCGCAGCGGAGCGCGATGCCGATGCCGAGGGCGATGAGTTCTTTTTCCTTCACGGCGAGCGCGCCTGGCTTCATCAGCGACTGGAAGAAGGGGCCGAAGGACTTGCCGATGTCGGGCGCTGCGGCCTTCATCGCGTGCATCTCGGCGGGCCAGGATTCATAGAACTTGGCGGGGTTATTGAGCATGGGGTGAATTCCTTTCTTGAATGACGTTCAAATCTTGCACGCGGCGGGCGCGGTCTTTGTCTGATTCCATGGAAACGATGCGAGCAAGTTGGCCATAGCGCAGTTGCCGGAGACGCCGGCGTAGATCATGCCGCAGGCGATGAAGCCGGAGAGAATGAGGGCCCAGGGGGTGACGAACGCGCCGAGGAGCGTGCCGCTCAGCACGAGCAAGCCCATAAGAACCTGGGTCTGCTGCATCGGGGTGAGCGAGAACGAAGGGCTTTCGACGACGGGGAGGCCCGCGGCTTTCCAGGCCTGGATGCCGCCACGCATGTGGGCGAAAGTGCCTTTGGCGCCGGCGAGGGCGCGGTCAAGAGCTTTGCGCGAGCGCGTGCCGCCGTGGCAGTGGAGGATGGTGAGTTTGTCTGCGTTTGCGGGGATTTTGTCGGGATCGAATGCGCTGAGGGGCATCGACTCGGAGCCTTGAACAAAGAGACGTGCGCGTTCTTGTGGCTCGCGGACGTCGATCAGTTGCGCTTGTCCGTCGGCGATGAGTCTGCGCACCGAAACGGGGTCGAATTCGACGTGTGTCGGCTGTGCGAAACGAGCGGTTTTCATTGGGAACCTCCGGACGGGGCCTTCCCCGTCCACCCCTTGGAGGCGGCGAGTGCGATTGAGGTTCCCGGTATTCTGTTTTCGGGAACCTTGCGGAGATTTGGGGCCTCAAAGGGTGCGGCGGTCCGAACGGACCGGAAAAGGAGGTTCGATCATGATCGCAATCAATATGGGAAAGACCGATCGCACGGTGCGGTTGGTTCTCGGCGCGGCGGCGATCGCAATCGGGATCGGCATGCACGGAGCGCTGCACGGGCAATGGCTCGGCGTGTTGGTCGCGGCGATCGGCGTCGTGTTTGTGCTGACGAGCGCGGTGGGATTCTGCCCGGCGTATGTGCCGATCGGGCTTTCGACGTGCAAGCGCGCGGAGTGATCAGGCTTCGGATTTGATGGAGCGGAGAATGCGGTCGCGGATCGCTTTGGGCCATTCTCCGGCGGCGAGGCGCGCGCAGGTGTCTTGGGCGAGGTCGAGTTCGGCGAAGACGGCGCGGCAGCGCTCGCACACCACCTTCTGATGAATCGGAAAGTGGCGCCCCTTGTCCATGGCGTCGAGCTTGGCGCGGAGGAGGTCTTCGCAGGACCTGCATTTCGTATGTCGGCGCGGGGGCGGACTTTTTGGGGATTGCTTTTCGCGCGAGGATCGCCTTGCGGAGGAGCAGGCGCGCGCGGTGGACGCGGGTCTTGACGGTTTCGGGCTTGATGTTGAGCGCCGCGCCGACTTCTTCGATCGGGAGTTCGAGCATTTCTTTCAGGATCAGCGGGACGCGGAAATTTTCGGGGAGTGAGACGATTGCTTCGTGCACGGCGCGCTCTGATTCGCGCTCGATCGCCTTGGCGACGGGCGACTGTTTGGAGACGCCGAGTTCGGCGACGGAGTTGTCGGTCCAGGGCATGAGCTGCGAGACAACGGGCATGCGGCGGTCGATGCCGCCTTTGCGCCGGGTGCGGGCTTTGCACGAGTGCGCGGCGATCGAGTAGAGCCACGTGCCGGGATCGGACTCGCCTCGGAAGGCGTGCCACTTGCGATAGGCCTGAAGAAAGACGTCCTGCACCATGTCTTCGGCGTCGGCGGGATTGCCGCAGAGCCGGGAGGCGAGCGCAAAGAGCTTGGGGCCGTGGCGATCGACCAAATGGGGGATCGCGACTGATGCGGGTGTACCCGGTTTCAATCGAGCGGGCGTGTTCGATCGGCGCACCGGGGCGGCAGTCGGCATCGGAGGACTGTAGCGTTCGGGCAACGTGCGCTGCTATTTCTCGTGGCGCTGCATCGCGATCATCGCGGCGCCCATGAGACCGGCGCGGTCTTCGAGCGTGCTCGCGACGACTTTCACCTGTTTGCAGCGATCGGGGAAGGCGAACCTGCGGGTGTGCTGCTCGACGAGATTGACCCAGGGATTTCCCATCGCTTCCGTGAGGCCGCCCCCGAGCACGATGCGATCGAGCGAGAGGAGAGTCGTCACCCCGGCGAGCGTGATGCCGAGCAATTCCGCGGCGGAATCGAGCACTTCGACCGTGAGTTCGTCCTTGTCTTCGTATGCCTTGGCGACGAGCTTGGACTTGATCTTGTCGAGATCGCCCTCGGCGAGATCGACGAGCTTGCTCTTGCGGTTGGCCTTGATGAGCTTGACGAGGCGATTGACGACGGCGGTGCGCGAGCAGTTGTGTTCGAGCGAGCGCTCACCGGGCGGATTGAAGGGGAGCGAGATCATGTGGCCGATCTCGCCGGCGGTGAAGAAGGGGCCGTAGTAGAGCTCGCCGTTGAAAATGAGTCCGCCGCCGATGCCGGTGCCGAGCCAGACGCCGAGGAGGTTCTTGGAGTTTTTGCCGGCGCCGAGTTTGTTCTCTCCCCAGACGGCGGCGTTGACATCGTTGTCGAGATAGGTCTTGACGCCGGTGCGCTTCTGGAGGATCTGCGCGGCGGGCGCGTTGGACCAACGGAGATTGTCGGCGGCGAGAACGACGCCTTCGGAAGGATCGACGGCGCCGGGCGCGGCGAGGCCGATAGCTTCGAGATCGGTGAGCTTGACCTTGGCTTCGGAGCAGGCTTCGACCACGCCTTCGACGATGCGGCTCATGACGCCGTCGATGCCGTCTTCGGCCTTGGTCTTCTTCTTGGCCTGCGAGAGCAGCTTCAGATCGGAAGAGACGACGCCGACCTGCATGTTTGTGCCGCCGAGGTCGATCCCGATGTAGTAGCCGGATTTTCCGTTTTTCGCCATGGCTAGCTCAAGGAGGGCAATTGAGTGTATCGGCGGGGGTGAGGACGGAATGAAGGACGACGGAACAAATGGCGGAATCGGCCGTGTTCTGAGCGAGCTCGGGCACGGCGGGCGCGCTCGATCGTCAAATGAGCGACGCGGTCAATACGGCGGATTCGGCGGAAAGCTGTCTGCGGAGGGATTCGGTCAGGCTCGGCGCATCTTTGGAATCCGCCAGCGCGAAGAGCGTGCTGCCGCTGCCGGTGACGTGAACGGGAGTGTGCACTTGTGAAGCGCGGGCGTGAAGATCGCGCAAGGCGGGAGCGACTTCGAAGGCGGGTGCGGCGAGATCATTGAAGAGTGCGCGCGAGTCGAGCGATTGGCCGGAGTCGAAGATGGAGCGGATTTCGGTTTCGCGGAAGCGGAACGCGTGCATCTCGCGAAGTTGCCGGTCGAAGGCGCGGTAAACCGCGGGGGTCGGGCACGGCAGGCGCGGGCAGATGAGGACGACGGAGGACGAGAAAGCGGATCGGCGCTCGATGCGTTCGCCAAAGCCTTGAACGAGCGCCGGCCGCGCGGCTTCTCGGGGCGGGCGCTCGAGATCGAGAAAAAACGGGACATCGGATCCGAGCCGAGCGCCGAGCGCGGGGAGCGCTGTGGGGTCGATTTCGAAAAGCGATGCGAGGCCGAGGAGCATGGCGGCGGCGTTGGAAGAGCCGCCGCCCATGCCGCCACCGACGGGGATGCGCTTTGTGAGCACGACTTCGACGGGGAGCGGACGACCGATGTGGGCTTCGAGGAGCGCGTGAGCGCGGAAAGCGAGGTCTTTTTCGATGGGCCAGTCGATCGGGCTGGGAGCCGGAGCGTCGGGCGCCCAGCGGATCGAAAAGCGCGAGGGGCCGGCGGGGAGCGGTGTCAGCGCGAGTTCATCGGCGAGGGTGATGCAAGTGAAGATGGAACTGATGCGATGCCAGCCGGCGCGGAGGTTGGGTTTGCCATCGGGGAGCGCGTCTTGCTCGGGCGGCGCGACGGCGAGCGCGAGATTGAGCTTGGCGAGCGCGGGAATGACGAGCGTTTTGGACACGGGAGATGCTAAGTCCGGCGTCGGGCGAACGACTCGTAGTATGTACTCCTCGGGGTTTGATCGAGATCCAAAGACAAGGAGCGCTATGCGGGTTCAAGATGCGGTCAAGGCGATGGAGCGGATCGCGCCGCTGGAATACGCCGAGGCGTGGGACCGCGTGGGGTTGCACGTCGGGCGCGGCGAGGCGTCGCTGCGGGGAGGAATTCTTCTCACGATCGATCTGACCGAGCGCGTGATGTACGAGGCGGAGGAAGCGGGTGTCGGCCTGATCATCGCGTATCACCCGCCAATCTGGGAGGCGCTCGCGCGCGTGACCGATACCTCGGCGAAGCAGCGCGTGATTCTGCGGGCGATCGAGCGGGGGATCGCGATCTATTCGCCTCACACGGCGCTGGATGCGGTGGAGGGCGGGATGACGGATTGGCTGTGCGAAGGATTGTCGGGTGGGGGGTTGTCGGGCGGGAGCGAAGGGAAGATTCTGGGCGACTGCCGCGCTTTGAAGTCGCACGCGCGGATCGAAGAGACGCAGCAGGTGAAGATCGTGACGTTTGTTCCGTCGGCGGAGGTGGACAGGATCCGCTCGGCGCTGGCGACCGCCGGGGCCGGGCTCATCGGCGACTACTCGGTGTGTTCGTTTTCGCTCGAGGGAAACGGGACGTTTTTGGGCGGCGCGGGCGCGGCACCGGCGGCCGGAAAAGCCGGGAGTCTCGAGAGCGTCCGCGAGGTACGGCTCGAGATGGTGTGCTCGAAGGCGGCGCTGGCGCTCGCGATCCAGACGCTCGAACAGTTTCATCCGTATGAGGAGCCGGCGCTCGATGTTTATGAACTGATGCCCAAGCCGGCGCGGCGCGTGGGGGCCGGGCGACGGCTCGTGCTGGATCGCCCGATTCCGATTTCGGAGCTGGCGGCGAGGCTGAAGAAGCACATCGCCCGCGAAAATGTTCGGGTTGCGTGTGCCGACATCAACAAGCCGGTGAGCGTAATCGGTGTTTGCCCGGGAGCGGGTGCGGAACTGGTTGCGGCGGCGACGAAGGACGGGTGCGAAGTCTTTGTGACGGGGGAAATGAAACACCACGAGGTGATGAGCGCGCTCGACGCGGGCGTCGGGCTCATTCTCGGAGAGCACACGAGCACGGAGCGCGGGTATCTGGCGCGGCTGGCGGCGCGGCTGGAGAAGGCACTGCCCGGCGTGCGAGTGTCGTGTGCGATGAACGATGTCGATCCCGTGCGCGTGCTTTGAGAATTACCCGCCGGTGGCGGGCTGATCGGGAACCGCGCTCGACACAGGCTGCGAGGGCGCGTGGAGGCTGACCTGGCCGGTACCGGAGAACGAGGCGGTCGGGCGGAGCAGGTGGTAGTCGTAGAGGATCTCGTTGAGCTTGCCGGGCGGAAGATAGACGAGCGAGCCCGAGATGTCGTATCGAACCGGCACGTCCGTCGTCGGCCAGCGATCGGCCGGGAGCGCGACCGGGAAGTGGAGTTCCTGCACCCCCCACTTGCGCAGCGTGCTCTCCGGGGAGCGTTGGCCGTTGAAAACTTCCTTGCCGTCCAGTCGCACGACGTACGTTGCGTCGCGGAGCGGCAGTTGTTCATCGGAAAGATTCTCGGCTTTGACGACGACCATCATGCGTCGGCCGGAGGGCTCGTGTTCATCCTGGCGCACGTCCACGATCGAGAGCTTGGGAGTCGCGACGCCGCTGCAGCCGAGGAGCGGGAGAAGGGCGATCAATGCGAGCGCGGGCTTGAACATGCCCCGAGTCTAGTGAATGAATCGGGTTCTTGCGATCGGTCGCGAGCCAGGAACGGTGGGATTCTGCCGCGGCAGATCATCCCCGCGTTCAGCGCACCGCTTCGGGGTGCATGACGACCCACTCGCTCGTGTGCGTCGATTTGTCGAGCGAGAGAACCTCGTTGGTGAGAGAAGAGAGTTGCGCGTTGTAGCTGGCCCAGTGGAAGCAGAGCGCGGCGAGAATCGAGAAGCAGAGCCAGGCGCCGACTTCGGAGCAGCGGTGATGGCGGATACGCCACAGGATGAACACGCCGATGGCGACAGTACCGGCCTTCCAGACGCAGATCGAACAGATGCCACCGTAGCGCATGAGCAACCGGGCGATCGGGTTTTCTTCCTGCATTCCGATCGAGGTGGCGTGGATAAGGGTCATCGAGAGATCCGCCAGGCTCATGGCGAGGATCGCAAGAAGAATGCACGCGAAGCGGGAATCCCGCCACGAGAGCGGTCGGTGGCGGTAAGACGTCGGAACCTGGGAAATCGATGCCGCTCCCACGGTCGCTGGCGTGACCGCGGAGCGCGAGGACGGGTCATGTGCGTCGCCGGGAAACTGGATTTCACCGGCGACCTGAATCCGAGCCATCGGTCGTGCGGAATCGACCGTTGATAACGCTTACTGAAGCGCTATCTGATGACTGACCCGTAGACTTCACAAACCGTGGAACAGACTGGACCGAACATGGTGTCTGGGAGGACTGGCGTTCCGTTGCTTTCGGAGTGTGGGACGCCGGACCGAACGGTTTTGGGACCATTGCCCGCCGGTGAACGTTTGACCCGGAGTCCATCCATGTGGGGGCGATTCGAAGTCGAGGTGAAGCGAAGCGTGAGAGCCTGGCTCTTCGCGTTTGTGCTTCTCGTCGGCGTCAGCGCCCCGGTCGTGGCCCAGGTGGCACCCGTCTATCCGGATGATTCGGTCCAGGCGCGCGAGACACTTTCCCGCGTGGACGATCTGCTCGGCACCGGGAATCTCGCCGAGTCGTCACGCGTCATCCAGGCGCTGCTGGATGGAGAGGGCGACAAGGTTCTCGAATCGAAGGATGACGGGGACGTCTTTTTCAGCGTGCGCGAACACATACACAAGCTGCTGCTCTCGAGGCCCGCCCTTTTGGAGCGGTATCGCGCGACCGAAGGCCCGCGCGCGGACAAGCTGTTGGAGGAGGGCAAGTTTGCCGAGGTCGAGAGGGCGCGGCTGCTGACTGCCGCGGGATTCGAAGCGGCTCTTCGGGTGGCGCAAACGAATTTCGAAGCCGCGCAATTTGAGGCGGCTCGGCTGACGCTCGAGCAACTCGAGCACCACCCGGATCGGTCGGGCAAGGGCGGGCGGGATGCCGCGGCCCTTGCCGCGAAGGTGTCGCGCTATCTGCCGCGCGAAGACGTCAGGCATTGGGCGGATCGGTGGCTTCGCGAGGCGGGGGCGGGAGGCGGAGTCGGTGACCCGATCGACCTTCCGGCCGGGCTGGACACCGAGTTCGCCAGCCCGCGCGTGGGGGGCAAAGCCCCCGAGTGGGATTCGCTGCCCGAAGCCGCGCTCGTCTCGAGTGTGCTGGCACGGCGCGCGTCGCGCGACGGCGAAGAGGACGAAGATGATGTTCAGGTCTTCGAAATAGCGCGGCAGTCGGCATCGCGGGCGTGGATGATGCCCGTGGTTGTGGACGATCTCGTCATCGTCAACAACGGCGCCGAGATCAGCGGGCTCGACCGCTTCACGCTGAGCCCGGTGTGGTCGATCCGGCCCGCGCCGTCGGCCCGATCCGATTTTCGGAGGGATTCATCGCGCCAGGGTCCGCCTCTTTCGAGGCTCGAGGAGAGCGCGTGGGTGATCGTGAGCGGGCCGGTCGGTGTCGCTTCGATGGGCTACGTGACCGAGACCGGACGCGAAGGCGATCGACGCCTGATCGCGTTCGACATTCGAACCGGAAGAGTTCTGTGGTCGGTCGACCCCGCGACGCTGGATCGCAGGCTCGAAGGCTGCTCGGTCCGCGGCGAACCGGTCGTGAGCGAGGGCGTGCTGATCGTTCCGATGCGCCGGAATTCGTCGGTGCGGCGCGTCTCGGGCGCCGTGCTGGCGGGGCTTGACATTTGGACGGGAAAGCTTCGGTGGGTGAGGCCTCTGTGCAGCGTGGGCGTCATGCCGTTCAATCGTGCGCCGCGTGCCGCGGAGCGATGCGTTGCGGCGGACGGGATTGTGTATCGCGCCGACGGACTGGGAATCGTGGCGGCGGTCGAGGCTGCGAGCGGCCGGGTCGTGTGGGTGCGTCGAATGAATCCGCCCGGCGATCTGCGGACGTTTTCGGTGCTCTCGCTGCAGGCGAGCAACCAGCCTTGGGCGGGCTCGGAGCCGGTGCTTGACGGGACCTCTTTGATCACGCTCACCCCGGATGCCTCCGCCATCGTGAGGCTTTCTGCTGTGGACGGAACCATGCTCGGACGCCGCAACGCCGACGACCTTGGCGACGCGACCACGCTGCCTTCGTACCTGATGCGCGTCAAGGATCGGCTCATCGTGGTGACGGCGGATCGAGTGATTTCGTTGCCGCTTTCCGGTTTCGAAAAGTCGAATCCTGTGGTGAGCCCGTCGTTCCGCGAGCCGGCCATGGTCGGGCGCATGGCGGCGCTCTCGGGTGGACAGCTCTTGGTCCCGCTCGAAGATCGGCTGCTCGTCTTCGACGCGGCGGACCTCAAGCAAGCGGCCTCGCATCCGATCACGAAGACCGGGAACATCATCGCGCTCGGCGACGGGTTGCTGGTCGCGGATTCCGGCGAGCTGCACGCCTTTTTGAAGTGGGAAACCGCCGAGGCGATCCTGAGCAAGAGGCTGGCGGCGACTCCCGACGATCCGTCGCCAGCGCTGTCGATGATGAATCTCGCGTTCCGCGCACAGAAATACCCGAGCATCGTTCCGGCGGTGGATCGTGTGCTCGAGATCCGCGATCGGTTGCCGGATTCGACGGCGGCGCAGGCGGCGCGGCGCAGGCTGATCGATTCGCTCAGGAATATGTTTGCCGCGGGCAAGCAGAGATGGGACCCGGCGGCCGATCAGCGTGCGAGCGGCGGACCGATTGCGGCACCCTCGGTTCAAGTGCTCAGCGAGCTGGCGCTGCGGTTTGCGCGCGGAGCGGAATCGCCGGCGGAACTCGCGGAGTACGAGCTGACGCTCGGCTGGCTCGGCGAAGCGAAGGGTGCTCCGGCATCAAGCCTTGAGGCGTACACGAGAATCCTCTCGGATGATTCACTCGGCGGATCGACGGTCGCCGGAGAGTTCGGTGTGCCGGTGCGTGCATCGGAGATGGCGACCGATCGCCTGCTGGCGCTGGTGAAGCGCCAGGGGCCGGATATCTATGCGGCGTTCGCTGCGCAGGCCGCGCGCGAACTCGAGGAATTAGGGGAGCAGGCGAGCCCGGCGGAGCTTGTTGCGCTCGCGAGGCGGTATCCCGCGGCGCCTGCGGCTGCGAGCGCGTGGTCGAGACTCGCCGAGGCATATACAAAGAACAACCGACGTCCTGCCGCGGCACGCGCTCTCGCGCTGGCGATGCGAGCGCTTGAGTATTCGCAGAGTTCACGCGCCCCGGAGTTGGCGGCAGAGGGCCGGCATGTCGCGACCCGGCTTGTAGAGACTCTCGCAGCGCTCGACCGGGCGTCGGAGGCGGTTCGCGTGGCGAACGAGGCGTCGAGAATCTTCAGCGGCGGGCCGATCGCGGTGCCGTCGGTCGCGAGCGATCGGCTGTTGAGTGGCAACCGACGGGCGCGGTTTGGCGACCGAGTCCAACCCGACGTTCAGTCGCTCGTCGGATGGCTGGTTGCGGAGCCCAAGATCACCGAAGGCCCCGGCCGACCGACCGATCGCGTGGTGATGACCTCGCCGGGGCGCAAGCAGGTCGGGCTCTTTGTGACTTCGCTGACAGACGGCCGGCTCGAGCCGCGCTGGGTTCGAAACTACGAGCAGAGGCAGCCGCGGGTGATCCGGATCGATCAGTCGGCGACGTATCTCTACTGGCCGGCGGAATCGCGCCCCGATCGGGCCGGAGGCGTGATCGAACGAATCCGCAACGATGGAACCAGCGCGTGGCTTTCGCGCGAGGTTGCCGGCATGCTCGACGAGATCGAGCTTCGCCTTCCGGACGACGCGGCGCCGTTTGTAACGCCGCTGGATGGTTCGGTCAGCCCGGGCGACCTGCTTGTCGCGATGGATGCGGGCACGCTCATCCTGATTGAACGAGTCGGCCGGATCGTGAGCATCGATCTCGAAAGCGGAAAGCCGTTGTGGTCGACGCGAATTCCTTCGATCCAAGTGTATGACGGGGCGATCTCGGCTGGAACATTGATCGTCGGCGGGGCGAGCACCGAACGCCCGGATGCGAGAGTCGGGGTGGGCGCCGGGCCGATCTCGTTGCCCGCCATGACGATGTTCGCGCTGGATGCACGAAAGGGCGGAACGCCGAAGGACCTGAGACCGATTCTGAGCAAACTCGTCCCGGATTCGAAGGTTTCGAATCGCTCGCCCGGTGATCGCCAGCAGGTGCGCTGGCTCCGCAGCCTGGGCGGGGGCCGGGTGCTGGTGGGGATGTACGACCGGGTGGTCGCGATCGATGCTCCGGCCGAACGTGTGCTCTGGAGCTACGAGAAGCCCTCGGTCGGCCGATCGCTCGAGTGCTGGATTGTCGGCGATCGGGCGTTCGTTCTGAACGACGACCACGCCATCGTCGGGCTCACGCTCGGAGACGGAAGCTCGCCGGTGGGCGAACTGGACAGCAAGGAAAGAATTCAGACCGATTCAGCTGTTGGTGTCGTGGCGTTGCCCGACGGCAGCGTCGCCTTTGCTTCCTCACGCGGCGTCGCGGTCTTTGAGCGCGACGGCAAACTCATCGGCATGGACAGCGGAGTGATGGCGGGCGAAGCGACGGCGCAGTTGTTTGCCCTGGGCGCGGACAAGGTGGCGATGATCCCGGACGAGGAACCGGATCGGACGCTCGATCTGCGGATCCTCGCGTTACCGAGCGGGAAGCTGGTGTCTTCCAAGCCCGTGGCTCTTTCGCGACCGCCCTCGGCACTGCACGCGGTGGATGGTCGGCTCATTCTGACGGCGGGCGGAATTTCGATGGTCTTGCCCGCGCCGGCGGAGCCGGACAATTTTCTGCCGTGACCGGCGCGCGTGCCGCGCGGACGGGTTGCGAGTAGCCGGCGATACGATTGGGTGTGGATCCGGACGATGAAGTTTGCTTGTGCTTTCGCGTAAGCCTGCGGAAGATCCGCACGTTCCTGGCGGTCGAGAATCCGCCGGTTGCGTCGCTCATCAGCGAGTGTTTGAGTGCGGGGACAGGTTGCGGCTGGTGCGTGCCGTTTCTGAAGCATCTCCACGCGCAGCACGTTCAAGGGAAAACGCCGGACTTGAACGTATCGCCCGAGAAGTACGCGACGGCGCGACTCGGCTTCCACGAGACGCACGAGCGCGACCCTTCCGTAGTTGAGCAGGCGAAGCAATCCGGTTAGGCTGAGGCGCGGCGGGCGCAGACCCCACGTATTCGCGGCCCCACCGCTCCGCGCAAACAAGAAACAGTCGAACATGGCGATTTTCAGCGGGCAGGCAAAGCACAAGGCAACCTCAGCGCTCGTCGGTTTCATTGCCTTTGTGACATCGATGACGGTTCTGTGGCTGGCGGTTCCTCGTCCGGCATTTGAGCGCGTCGTTTGGGACGCAAAGGATGGAAGCCCGGTTCCAGACGGATTCTGCTTTGTGATGTTCCCGAGCACTTCGCATGTCGATCTCTTCGACGCACCCAACGGAAAGGGCGTGGCGGTACTCGACCGCGCCATCATCTGCACGCAACAGGAGCTGCTGGACAAGAATCCGATCCCGGTTCAAACCGCTGGGGGCGCGCGATACCTGCGGCCCGACGACGTAACCGCCGCGATACCCATGGAATCAATGGCGATGGTTGGTGCGCTCGAGTCCCGCTTCACCACGCAGGACCGAGCGCTGAAATTGAGCAGACTTCCGATCGGCGGCCCAACAGAGCGCTTTGCGCTTCGTGACTCAGATCTGAAGCACGCGCGTTCGATGGTCTACATGTGGGATGTCGTGAACGGCGCTCCGACCGCCCGCGAAATTCGGCGCTCGGACATCGGGACGGCGATCAATAGGGTTTTTTTCACAGCGGTCCTCGCGGTCGTTTCGATCCTGATCGGTGCGCTCGCGTCGAACCTGTACAACCGTCGCGCACGTCTCGCGCATGAAAAAGCCCCGGCGCTCGGGGCTGTGTGAACACGAAAAGGTTTGTTTACGAATCGAGCTTGCGGAGGCCGAGCCCGAACTCGGTGAGGCGATCGCGGATTTCGGTGAGCGAGGTCGCGCCGAAATTCTTGATGCCCATGAGTTCCGCTTCGGTGTGGCTCGCGAGATCGCCCAGCGTCTGGATATTGAGAAGCTGGAGGGCTTTACGGGCGCGGACGGACAGATTGAGATCCGTGACCGGCTTGCCGAGCGTCTGCTCCTGGCCCGTGCCCTTGTACTGATCCTGCAGAGCGCGCCGCGCGGCACGATGCGCATCTTCGAGGCCCTGGCCCAGGCGCAGGTTCTTCTGTACGAGCATGGCCTTGATTTCCTGCAGGCTGCTCTCGCCGAAGTTCTTGTAACTGAGCAATTCCGCCTCGGTGATCTTGAGCAGGTCGCCGAGCGAGCGGATGTTCATCTTCTTGAGGCAGGTGCGGGCGCGGACCGAGAGTTCGAAATCGGTCACCGGCGTGTCAAGAAGAGCACGACGCTTGAAGATGTCGCGATCGGCCTCGTCCTCGACGATGATCTCCTTGCTGCCCATCACGTCCTTCATGTACATGCGGGCGCGCGGATGATTCGGGTTGGTGTCGAGCACCTGGCGCAGGCAGCGCTCCGAACGCATGAGATCGCCCCGGTCTTCGTACATCACGGCGAGATTGATCAGTGCGTTGATGTGCGCGGGCTGACGGTTTGCGGCACGCTCGTAGAGCGAGAGCGCCTCGTCTTCTTCGCCGACGAGGTCGAGCTGGTACGCGAGATTGAACAGCACTTCGGCGTTGTTCGGATCGTTCGAGAGCGCTTTGCGCAGCTCCGCGATCGCCTCGGCGCGATTGCCCGATTGCGTTGCCTGCTTCGCGGCCTGAACGTGCTTGTCCGCCGCCGCGGCATCGCGCGTTGCGGTGCTGGAACCGATCACCATGTCCATTGGGTCGCTGCTCATGCGTGCTCCGAAAAAACGGGCCTCTGCCGCCGGACACTGTGCCGGCGGGTTGTTTGTCGAGGGGAGACTAGAAGCCTCGA
This sequence comes from Phycisphaeraceae bacterium, assembly GCA_019636555.1. NCBI lineage: Bacteria > Pseudomonadati > Planctomycetota > Phycisphaerae > Phycisphaerales > Phycisphaeraceae > Phycisphaeraceae bacterium. The sequence continues at coordinate 3,688,532 of JAHBXH010000001.1, forward strand.
GACAGAGGTCAACCGCAAAACCGAACGCGATCCTTACAGATCGCCGCTGTTCCGGAAGTTTTTTTCGAGCCGAGGCGTTGGATCCTCGACTCTGAAAGAAGGAAATCGAGTCCCCCACCCTCAATCCTTCTGATCGGTAGCACTTTTGCACGCCGTCACCGGGGATTTTCAGATGCGAATCTTGTTGGCCTTGGCACTCTTCGTCTCGCTGGTCTCGCATGTGCGCGGCGAACAGGCAAATCACGGGGTCCAGTCCGGCACCAAGCCCAACATCGTGTACATCGTGGCGGACGATCTCGGATGGAAAGATGTCGGGTTCAATGGCGCGACGGACATGAAGACTCCGAACCTCGATGCGCTCGCCGCGGGAGGGGCGCGGCTCGATCAGTTCTATGTGCAGCCGATGTGCACGCCGACTCGCGCGGCACTGATGACCGGGCGCTACCCGTTCCGATACGGGCTGCAGACCGCGGTTATTCCTTCCACTTCGACGTACGGCTTGAACCTCGACGAGTGGCTGTTGCCGCAGGCGCTCAAGGAAGCGGGCTACGACACGGCGATCATCGGCAAGTGGCATCTCGGCCACGCCGACAAGAAGTTCTGGCCGAAGCAGCGCGGGTTTGATTATCAGTACGGCGCGATGATCGGCGAGCTCGATTACTACACGCACGGCGACAAGGGTGTGCTCGACTGGTTCCGCGATAACGAACCCGTGCGCGAAGAGGGATACACGACCACGCTGCTCGGGGACGACGCGGTGCGGTACATCGAGCTTCACAACAAGTCGACTCCGTTTTTCATGTACCTCGCGTTCAACGCGCCCCACACGCCCTATCAGGCGCCGAAGGAATATGTTGATCGCTTCCCGAACATTCAGGACCCGACCCGCCGGACCTACGCGGGCATGGTCTCGTGCCTCGATGATCAGGTGGGCCGAGTTGTTGCGGCTCTCGACAAGGCGGGGATTCGTGACAACACCCTGATTGTTTTTCACAGCGACAACGGCGGCACGCGCAGCGCCATGTTCGCGGGCGTCATGGCGGACATGTCGAAGGTGACGATCCCGTGCGACAACGGGCCGTATCGCGAAGGAAAAGGAACTCTTTTCGAGGGCGGAACGCGGGTGTGCGCGCTGGCGAACTGGCCGGGCAAGATCGCGCCGGGCACACGGGAGGGACTGATCCACATTGTCGATATGTTCCCGACAGTGACGGGGCTCGCGGGCGCTCCGACCTCGAAGAGCAAGCCGCTCGACGGGATGGATGCCTGGGGAATGCTCGCGCAGGATTCGAATTCGACGCGAAACGAAATCGTCTACAACATCGAGCCGTTCCGTGCCGCGATCCGGGAGGGTGACTGGAAGTTGATCTGGCGGACGATGCTCCCCTCGTCGGTTGACTTGTACAACATCAAGGACGACCCATCGGAAGCGAAGAATCTCGCGTCGCAGTATCCCGAGAAGGTCGCGGGGATGCAGAAGCGCATCGAAGAGCTCGCGAAGCAGTGCGAGAAGCCGCTGTTCCTGATCGATCAGTTCAAGGTCGTGCAGCACGGAATGCACGGTCAACCGATTCTGCCGACCGATGACGAATACGCCGGCGTCGAAGGACCATAAGACAAGCAATCGAGCCTTGAAAAGGTTCGCGGCTCGTCGCGCAGAAAAGGAAGCATTCCATGGCGCTACGATTCCGCGGAGTCTGCATTCTCGTTCTGGCCGTTGGCGCTGGCGCGGCGCTGATGGGCGGCAACTCCGCAGAGCCGGGCGCGCCGGAATCCGGTCAGAGCGCGGCGACACAATCGCCGTGGTACGAGAACGAGATCCGTGCGTTCGAGGAGGCGGATCGCGCTTCGCCGCCCGCCCGGGGACAGGTGCTATTCACCGGGAGTTCGAGCATCCGGATGTGGATATCGCTCGCGGAGGACATGAAGCCGATGCCGGTGCTGAACCGGGGATTCGGCGGATCGCAGACGCGCGACGTGATCGAAGTGTTTGATCGCATCGTGCTCCCGTACAAGCCGAGCGCAATCGTTTACTACTGCGGCGACAACGACCTCGGAACCGACAATCACGACTTCGCCGGCGCGGCAAAGGGATTCATTGACTTCGACAAGAAAGCACGCGCGGTGTTCCCCGATGTGCGGGTGTTCTACATCGCGATCAAGCCGAGCCTGGCGCGCTGGAACAACTGGCCGGCGATGGAGCGAGCGAACTCGATCGTCAACGACTATTGCAACAAGACGCCCGGCGCGACCTTTCTCGACATCGCGACTCCGATGCTCGGCCCCGAAGGCAAACTCGATCCGACTCTGTTTCGCGAAGACGGGTTGCACATGACCGCGAAGGGATACGCGATCTGGACTGATGTTGTGCGTCCGGCTGTCATGAGCGCCTGGGAAGAGATCGAAGCGAAGAAATCGCCGAAACCGGTCAAGTGATTTCACGGCGTTCGTACATCAATTCGTTGTAGTCAATATCCTGCAGGGGCCGAGCGCCGAGCAGGCGCAGCATGACCATGAGTTGTGATCGGTGATGCACTTCGTGGAGCGCAAGCTGCGTCAGCACGTCGCCGGCAGTCGCGCCGATGTGCCAGCGCTTTCCGGCATCATCGGCGAACGAGTCGTACTCGATGCGGCGAGTCCAGTCACGCTCCGATCCGATCACGCCCCGCACTTCCCGCTGTTGCGCTTGCCAGTTCTTCTCCACGACTTCGAACGTAGCAGGATTCTCGTATTGGACAGGCCATTGCGAATACGGCGGCACCGGCAGCCCGCGGAAGCGCGCGAGGTAGTACCACTCGGAGATCATCATGTGCGTAATCGTCGCGCCGATGGTTTCGAGAGCGAAGTCGAACCTCTGTCCGTATTGCTCGAATGTTAACGGGCGCACCGCATCGAACATCTTTTCGCGCGAGCGAACAAGGTAGTCGTAGAGCTTGAGCGGATTCATGCGCACAGCATAAAGCGCTGTCACACAACGCCGTCGGCAACGGCTCCCGCCGTGACCTGCGGCTCGGGGGCCGGGTGCTGCTCGTCGTGCACGAGCCTGATCGACTTCCAGCGCCCGGCGAGGAAGCGCGTGAGAATGAAGATACTGAGCGTGATGATGTAGAGTGCCGCGGCGACCCAGGGGCCGATGGACTCGAACTGGGCGAAGTAACGCACGCTGACCCAGCCGCCGCCGACGATGACGATCCAGGAGCTGATGACGGTGACGACACCGACGAAGGTGGTATCGCCCGCGCCGCGCAGGGCGCCCGAGAGCGTCATGGCGATGGCATCAAAGATCTGGAAGAGCGCGCACAGAATCAAAAAGGCGGAGCCGAGACGCAGGACCTCCGCCGCGACCTCGGGCGAAGTCTCGGGGTCGATGAAGATGCCGACGAGCCAGTGCCGGAAAACGATGAAGCAAACGGCGCAGATGCCCATGTAGATCATGGCCAAGCCGAGCGCGAGCCACGCGCGCTGTGCCGCGAGATCGGGCCTGCCCATGCCCATGCACTTTCCGACGACGGCCGTGACAGCGACTGAAATTCCGACGGCGGGCATGAAGGAAAGGCTCATCCACTGGTGGGCGATGAATCCGGCGGTCGAATGCTGCGCGCCGAAGTGCCCGACGAAATAGACCATGAAGGCGCCCCAGCAGATCATCTCGTTGCCGAACATGAGGCCGGGCGCCCAGCCGATGCGGAAGAGGTCTTTCAAATGCGACAGCGACGGGCGCCAACCGGAGCGCGTCGCGAACCGGCGGTGGAACTGAGGCGAGAGAAACACAACCAGGAGCACGAGCAACTCGACCACCGTGCCGAGGACCGTGCCGACCGCGGCGCCGACGACGCCGAGCGCGGGGATGTGCAGCGCATCGGCGACGCCCGATGCCGCGGCAAACCAGCCGTGGATAATGGATTGAACGACGCCGGATTGAGTACCTTCGGCGGGCCCGTTCGGTCCGTAGATGAAGACCGAATTGAGAATGAAGTTGGAGATATTGCCGGCGACGCCGGCAATCAACATGATCGACGGCTTGTGCATGCCGTAGAAAAACTGGCCGATCGCCTGTCTCGCCATCGTAATGATCGAGCCGACCAGGAGAATCTGCGCACACGGAGCAGCCATCTCGTCGCGGCGAACCGCGTCGGCGAGCGCGTCCGGACTCAGGCTGCGATCGCGGATGAGGTCGAACATTGTGGGAATGAACGCGGCGTAGGGCAGAATGAGAACAATCCACGCGATGATCGAGAGCCAGACGCCGTTCCAGGCGTAGGCGGGCGCCCGCTCGGGCTTCCCCGCCCCAAAGTTCTGGCTGACGTAGGTGTTGACGACGGTGAGCGTGCCGAAGACGATCGACACGGCGATCCAGCTCGTGATTCCCCCGTTGCCTTGCGCGCCGACATAGACAGGATCGGGTCCGATCCGGCTGACCATCAGCTTGTCGACGAAAGTCATCAGCGTGTAGCTGGTCATCGTCGCGACCGTTGGTATCGCGATCGCGAGCAGCTCCATCAGCGGAGATCGCCCGGCCGGCTGAAGAGCGTCACCAGCCTTGGAAGAGGTTGAGTCGATGGCTTGCGACATGGGTGCGGGGCGGATGGTAGGAAAGGAGGCTCAGCGTGCCGCGAGCATCCGGAGCGCGAGCAGGATCGCACGACGCATGCTCCCCGGATCGGCGAGATTCTTACCGGCGATATCGAACGCGGTTCCGTGATCCGGGCTGGTTCGAATCACCGGAAGCCCCACGGTCATGTTGACAGCGCGGTCGCGTGCGAGCAATTTCACCGGGATCAGGCCCTGGTCGTGATACATCGCGACGACGAGGTCGAACTTTCCCTGGAGCGCCGCGATGAAGATCGTGTCGCCGGGGAAGGGCCCCGAGACATCGATCCCGTTGTTTCGTGCAATCTTGATGGCGGGCTCGATGATCCGCTGATCTTCGTCACCGAGTAGTCCGTCTTCTCCTGCGTGCGGGTTCAGACCGCAGACCGCGATGCGCGGGCGAGCGATGCCGAGCGTTTTGCAGGCACTCGATCCCAGATCGATCGTTTCGGAAACCCGCCCGATCGTGAGTACGTTTCGGACATCCATCAGCGGCACGTGTGCAGTGGCGAGGATGACGTTGAGGTCGTGGGGTTGGACGCATTGAAAAGCCGCCTCCCTTCCCCCAACCCCTTCCCTCAGGGAAGGGGCTTTGGAAGCATGAAACATCATGCCGAAGTACTTGACGCCGAAGCGCTGCGCGAGAAGTTCGGTGTGGCCTGGAAATTGGCCGTGGCCCGCCGCGGCCCAGGCGGCTTTGCTGATCGGACCGGTCACGATCGCGTCGGCGTGGAGCGCGTGAGACTGCGGCAACTTCGATTGCGCGATCGCGTCGTCCACGAATCGGAAGGAAAGCTCGCCGGACGATTTTGTCACTCGCGCCGCATGCGACGAACCGCCCGGCTCGTAGTCGAGAAGGACGACATCGTGAACGCCCGCGGTTTCCGCGGCGGGAGTATTTGCGTTGACGCGCCACCAGAATGGCTCGATGCCCGCTGAGTGTGCGGCGGCATCGAGCGGAGCCTGTGCGCCGAGGATCCGGAAGTGAGCCTGCTTTCTCAGCGCCGAGTCGGCGAGAGCCTTGACGATCACTTCGGGGCCGATGCCGCCGGGATCGCCGAGCGAGATTGCGACTTTGGGACGGGAAGCGCTGCTCACGGTCAACCGTAGACGGAGCGCGACCGGCGCGAGGAAACCTGCGTTCGCGGGTTTTCCGCGGCGAATCCTTAGGCGTTTGCCTCGGTCACGCGCAGGATTTCGGAGATCGTCGTCAGGCCTTGCGCGACTTTGCGGACGCCGTCCATGCGGAGCGTGACCATGCCGCGCTCGATGCACATGCGCCGGAATTCGGAGACGTTGGGGTTTCGGGCGATCACGTCGCGGAGTTGATCGTCCACCGTCAGGAGTTCGTAGATACCGACGCGGCCCGCGTAGCCGGTGTTGCGGCAGCGCTCGCACCCTTTGGCGGCCCAGAGCTTGTCCGTCGGCAATCCCTGCATCGACAGATACTCGATCATGTCGGCGCTCGGCGCTTCCTCAGCCTTGCAATGCGTACAGAGGCGCCGGATGAGCCGCTGCGCGAGCACGCCGTTGACGGCGGCACCGACGAGGAAGGGCTCGAGGCCGATGTTGACCAGGCGCGTGATCGAAGAGGGCGCGTCGTTGGTGTGGAGCGTGCTGAGCACCAGGTGGCCGGTGAGCGCCGCCTGCACCGCGATGTGCGCGGTTTCCATATCGCGGATTTCGCCCAGCATGATCACGTCGGGGTCCTGACGCAGGAGGCTCTTGAGCGCCGCGGCGAAGTTCATCCCGATCTTCTCGTGCATCTGCGTCTGCGTGATGCCATCGAGGTGATACTCGATCGGGTCTTCGACCGTCGAGATGTTCATGGTGTTCTTGTCGAGCTTGCGCAGCGACGAGTACAGAGTCGTGGTCTTACCCGAGCCGGTCGGACCCGTGACGAGCACGATGCCGTGCGGCGAATCGATGATCTTGCGCCAGACTTCAAGCGTGTCGGTGTGGAAGCCGAGATTGTCGAGCTCCACGTTGATGCTCTTGGTGTCCAAGATACGCATCACGGTTTTTTCGCCGTAACCGGTCGGCAGCGTCGAGACACGCAGGTCGAGCTTGCGGCCCTGCACGACGCAGCGGATACGCCCGTCCTGGGGAAGTCGCCGCTCGGAGATATCGAGGTTCGCCATGATCTTCAGGCGGCTGGTGATCGCGGCGGACATCGCGCCCGGCGGGTTCATCATCTCGAAGAGTTCGCCGTCGATCCGGAAGCGCACTCGGAGCTTCTTTTCCGCGGGTTCGACGTGGATGTCCGACGCGCCTTCCTTGACGGCGGTCTGAATGATGTAGTTGACGTAGCGGATGACCGGCGACTCGCCGGCCTCTTTCTCGAGGTTGACTTCGTTGCTCTCTTTTTTCTCGACCTGAACGTCGCCCTCGTTCACCTCGGCGAGCAGCTCGGAAACGTCGACCGCGGCTTCTTCCCTGCCTGCGCCGACGATTTCCATCGCGCCGCGCAGGTCGAAGCTCGTGATCATCACGACCTTGATGCCGGCGACGCGGAGCCTGCCCTTGATCTCGTCGAGGAGGAACACGTCGTCCGCGCGAGTCACGCCGAGCACGACGCGCCCTCCGTCCATCCGGAGCGGGAGCACACCGTTCTTCTTGCAGAAATCGGGGGTGAGCTGCTGCAGGAGCCGCCCATCGAATCCGCCGTCGAGCCCCTTGGAAAGGTCGATCCGCTCGAACGGGATGCCCGCGAGCTCGGCGACGGCGCGCTGGATGACGACTTCATCGATTCCCTGCTCGATCAGGATGTCGGCGAGGCGACGGCCGGGTGATTGCTTCAACACTCCCTGCGCGACCGTCATGCGATCGGGCGGGACAAGGCCCCGGCTGAGAAGGTATTCGGCGAGATCGGCCCCGCCCCGTGCCAGAGCACCCGAAGCCGCTTCCGGGCGGTAGAGGTCGGACATCGCGCTGCCCACGGACGAGCGCGGTGCCGCGGGCAGATTCTGTTTGACGGCCGGGTCGTGGCTGGGCACGATCGAAGTCTCGTCGGTGCCGTCTCGGGTCTTGGAGAGCTCTCCAAAGGCGCGCTGATTGGCGGGCACTGCAGGAATGGGACTGAGCGCCATCTCTTGAGCATCCGGCCCTGCGGCACGCACCGAAGCCGGCATCCCGCCGAGATCGTCAACACTCACTCGCTTCTGACCGGGCGGCGTGGCGGCGCACTCCGTGTTTCCGGAGGGAAGCGCCCTGGTGGGCTTTTCAATGCCCAGCTCGTTGAGGATGTCGTCGATGTTGTACTTGGCCACGCGCGGTTGATCTCTCTGTCTTTGCGCTCGCCGCGACCGGCGATTCGAAGACGACCTTGAACGGCTACTTTGCCCTGGGCGGACGGGACTTGGGATTGGATTCGTCGGCGAGTTCGAGGGTGAACTTCTTGCCGTCGGCCTCGAGCGTGACTGCGAGCGGCAAAATCTCCACGACCTTGAAACTCTCGCCCGCGAAATCACCGACGCGCACGAGTTCATCGTTGATGCGCGCGAGCGGGACCCGCCCCATCATGATGCTCCCGAGTTTGAGGGTGCCGAGCTCTTCGGTGAGTTTTCGCGTGCGCTCCTCGGCCTTTCGACGCGCGAGTTCGGCGCTGTCATCGCGTGGCGTCAGGTCGTTTCTGGCGTCGCCCGCCTCGGCTCCCATCAGCTTGAAAGGGTTCGTCTTCACCCCTTCCGTGCTTTGCTTGTTCATGGCGTTCAATTCGGCCATCACGCGCTGGAATCCCTCGGCGCGGCGGTGCTGCGACTCATCGCGCTTGTAGCTGAGGTCCGCGGTATTGAACTTCAAGCCCGACTGCATGCCGTAGCGTCGCATCCCGTAGATCAGCGCCACCGAGAGCGCGAGCGTGGAAAAGATGATGACGTGCTGCGTATGAAACCGCGAGCGCGGCGCGGCGGAAAGCCCGTGCGCATCGCCTATCGAAAGCCCCGCGGCGAACGCGCCGGGCATCGAATTGCCTTCTTCGGGGAGGACTTCTCCCGTCAGTCGCTTTTCTTTGTTGGCGGCGCTCATTGTGACTTTGCCCCTTCGTCAACGTAGTAGATGCTGAGTGTGAATGTGGCCTGCATATCGCCGTTCTTGTCGGTCGCGCGCTTGAGCTTGAAGTCCGGAATTTTGGTGATTCGCGGGAGCTGCTCGAGCTTGTGGACGAAATCGTGGAACGAACGGAAATTTCCCTGGAGTGCGAGCTCGAGCGGCTGCTCCATGTACATCGCCGCCTTCACCGCCTTCAGGCTCTTGACCGTCGGCGAAGTGAGGCCCTGCTGCGTCGCGAGTTCCGAGACCTGCCGGATGATCGCGTCGAGCTCCTTCTTGCTCGGCAGTTTCGCTTCGAACGCCTCGATGCTGGCGGCGATGTCCTTGTTTTCCTTTTCGAGGTCGGCGTTGCGGGAGGTTTCTTCGCGCAGTTTCGAGAGCCGATCGCGCTTCAGGTCCGCTTCGGCTTTGGCGAGCTCGATCTCCGCGTTCACCGGCCGAAAGACCAGCCAGTAGCTCGACAGAGGAACCGCGAGCAGGATGAGCATCAGCACCAGTTCGCGAAATCCGAATCGCATGATCATTCACTCCGCTTTCGGGTTCAGTCGTTGTGCTTCACGTCGGCACCGGCCGTCGCTTTTGCGGGCGCCTGCTTCTCCGCGCTCGCCACTGGCAAGCCGATCCGGGCGTCGGCATTCGAGTTGAGCCCGGCGGTGATCTGGAATTTGCGGAACGTCGTCTGGTCGATCTTCACCGTGTCGATGAAGGGCAGGTCGGGGCGATCGAGCAGATTGCAGTCGCCGAGCCTGGACAGGAAGTCCGTGACGTCGGTGTTGCGCTGCGCAAGGCCGTTGATCGTGAGCGTGTATTCGAACTTCGGAGCCCGAACGGGGTCCTTCTTCTCGTCCTTGGGGTCCTTGGTATCGGTGAGCGATTTGACCGCCGGCTTGGCGCCCGCTGCGGACTTGGGGAGTTCTTTCGGCGGTTCGATCCGCTTGCTCTTGAGTTCCAGCTCGGCGAAGGCGAGAGAATCGTCGGGGCAGCGGTTGACAATCTGCTCGAGGAGCACGCTTCGCGGGATCCGTTCCGTGAGCGCGGTCGTGATCTCGGCCTTGTCGAGCATCTGCGAGCGCTGCGATTCGAGGGCCTTGAGCTGCTCGATCTTCTTTGCTTCCTGCGCGTAGAGCTCGTTGATCTTGCTCTGCTCGGCGCGCACGGTCTCCCACCGGCGCGTGGTCACGAAGAACGCGGCGATCACTCCGACCATGACGATCGCGAAGAGCGAGAGCGCCATCGCGTTGGCGCGCGCCGAGCTCTGCCGCTCGACATAGTCCTCCGGGAGGAAGCTCGTTCCGGCCGGCGCCTCGTTGTTCTGTCGCAAGAACGGGTTCATGGTTTGGCCCTTTCAGGATCTAGAGGTCGGCGGGGCAGTGGCAAAGTCCGACGGCGACTCCGAAACCCGGCTGCGGCTGCTTGAGATCCACACCCTGGCTTGGTTCCGAACCCGTTCGCGCCACCTTGGCGAGCGGGTCCGCGAGTTTGGTGTTCATGCCCAGGCCCATCGCCATGGCACGGCTGAAAGCCTGCTGCCGGCTCTCGCCGCCGAGAAAAACAGCCTGATCCACTCGTTTACCGGGAAAGAGTCCGTCGTGATAGCGCAGCCCCATGCGGATTTCATCCGCCAGAATCTCGAGCGGCTCCCTTAGGTTGACTTCGTTTGATTGCTCATCGGAACCGGCGCCCTTGAGCAGGGCCATCCCTTCCGACGACTGCCCTTCCGGCATCATGCGATCGAGCGAAAGCCGGGTCCGACGCGCTTCGGTCATCGCGCACTTGAGCTGGCTCGCGACCGCCCGATCGAGCTGGCGCCCGCCGACCTCGATGATGCGCTCGAAGACGATCGTCTTTCCGTGTGCGATCATCGCCTTGGTCGTGTGCGCACCGAAATCGAGATAAAGGGCCACGCCGTCCTGCTCGCCGCCGCCCGCGATTTCGAACGCTTTCATGGCCGCGGCAAATTCGCTGTGCATGCCGACGGGTTCGAGCCCGCTCTTGCGCATCGCCTCCACCATGTGTCGAACGGCGGAACGCGCCGCGGCATTCACGATGACCTCGGCCTTGCCACCGGCGGCGCTCACTTCGCGATGGCGCAGCACCAGCGCGCCGGGATCGCAGCCGATCTGCTGTCCGACCGCGGCGCCGACGACCTGATGCATCGGGACTCCGTCGATGCGCTGTACCTGCAAGTGTTTGCAGAAGAGTTGCCAACTCGGGAGCGAACAGACCACCCGCTTGCCCCGGAAGCCGCCTTTCTTGATGAGCCGCGGCATTTGCGACAACTGAAAGTCGAGGCGCTTTGCGTGATCGTCGCCGATTTCGTCGGGCGTTTCGACCATCGCAGCGGCAATGAGCGTGGGAACCGGGCCGGGCTGGACCTGGATCAGTTTCAGCGAGTCGACGCCGAAATCGACGCCGATGGCAGGCGACAGCTGCTTCATGAGCCCGACGGAATTGAGTTTTCGTAGCAGTTCGAGCGACATGCGCCGCGATCCCTCCCGCGCCGACAAAGCGACGCAAGAGAATCGACGAGGAGCCGCTCGCGCTTGACGCCGGCGCGGATGGAGCGGGAATCGGTTTGGTTTTCGCCCCGACGCGATCGGCGCATTCGGAGCGATGCGAACAACCGGAGCCGCGACCGGGCGGGCCGATAACGCGGCGATCCGGGATCAGCTCTCTTGCCGGGCCAATCCTGCCGCGATCGCTTCCAGGCGGGCGAGCGCGCCCTTCAAATCCCAGCCTTGCGAATCGCGATGACCCGCCCGGTTGCTCACGACCCGCAATTCGGCGAAGGGAATTCCGCTGCGTTGCGCCGCGATTCCGATCGCCGCGCCCTCCATCGCTTCGGCAAGCCCATCGGGCGCGCAACGCCCGAAGATTTCCCGTGCGCGTTCGTCGTTTCCAGAACAAGTCGAGACGGTCGCGATCGCGCCAACACGATCCGCGAACGGGGTGAGTGAATGGTTGAAAGAATCCGAAGTTGAAATCGCGTCGCCGTCGATGGCGCTTGGAAATCCGGCCTTTGCCAGCGGCAACCAGAGGCCATCTGTCGCAATTCCTTCATCCGCGAGGACGCAGCGCGAGGCCAGAACGGATTCACGGATCTGTAGCGGCTGGGGGTGCGGAAGCGCGCCGCAAATCCCGAGATTCAAGACTCGCGACGGCGCATCCAAGGCGATCGCGCGTGCCGCGGCACCTGCGGCATTGGACTTGCCCACGCCGCACAACAACAACTCGAATCTCTCGTGAAGCCGCGATCGCTCCCAATGATCCGGGATCGGCGCTGCACAGCGGAATCCGGCGTGAATGGCGCGCGCTTCGACTGCCGCAGCCACCACGATCAAACACCGGTCATTGGAACATTCTGCGGGCCTCAAAATTACCGAACCTTTTGCGTTTCATGCGGCTACATAGTTGGGATTGGCGTCATTGTTCGCTATTCTTCGTCTAGAGCGCGGTACCCGCCGAATTCATCCGTCGGCAACCTCGAGCACGATAGCCGGTAGTTCCTGAGGCGATTCACCCGGATCTTGCCTCGACCGGTCCAGCCGCCCGATCAGGAGCCCCTTCTATGGTCAAATCAAAGCCAAAGAAAAGGGTCTTGGTGACGGGAGTGATCGTGGTGCTCGCGGCGGGGACGACTTGGGCAATCTTTGCGAATGGGCGTCTGACGGGCGAAGCCGCAAATCCCGGTGCTCTATCGACATCGGATACGGCCGAGATTTCGAAGATCAGCTTCGATATCACAACGCTCGCCACCGGGGAACTCGAGGCCAAGAAGCAGATCGAGATCCGATCACGGGTCGAGCAACAGGCCGTGATCCAGGAAATCATCCCGGAGGGGACGCGCGTCAAGGAAGGCGACGTGCTCGTGCGTCTTAACTCGGATCGGATTCTGACCGCGATCGATGAGCAGCTTCTCCAGATCGAGACCTCCAAAAGCGAGTTGGTCGCGGCGGAGAACGGGTACAACATCCAGGTCAATGAAAACGCCAACAACCTGCGCAACGCCGAGTTGAAGGTCACGCTCGCGAAGCTTTCGCTGGAGCAGTGGCTGGAGGGCGAGGTGAAGACCAAACGCGAGGGCAATCGGCTCGCGCTGTCGCAGTCCAAGCTGGAGCTTGATCGCCTCGCCGAAAAGCTGATCCGCTCGCAGAAGCTTCAGGAACAGGGATTCCTTTCCAAGGATGAACTGGATCGCGACGAGCTCGACTACATCAAGGCGCAGAGTGCGTGGATCAAATCGCAGCTCGACGACAAGGTGTACGAGGATTACCAGTTTCCCAAGGACCAGAAGCAGAAACAGGGCGATCTCGAGCAGGCCAACAGCGAGCTCGTCAAGGTCAAGATGAACGCCGAGATCGACCTTGCGAGCAAGGCGGCGCAGCGGAACAACAAGCGCACGCAACTGACGATCCGGGAAAACTCGCTCAACAAGTGGCGCCAGCAGCTCGAGGCGTGCACCGTCAAAGCGCCGTCCGGCGGGCTGGTCGTTTACGCGACGAGCATGAGCCGCAACCGGTGGAACAACGAGGGTCCGCTTCAGATCGGGAGGCAGGTCTATCCGAACGAGCTGCTCGTCGTCCTCCCGGACACAAGCGAGATGGTGGCATCCGTTCAGGTGCACGAGAGCCTGGCAGGCGATATCAAGCCGGGGATGCCCGCAACGGTCAAGGTTGACGCGGCGAACGGACGAATCTTCCAGGGCATGGTTGATTCGATCGGCGTGCTGGCGGAATCTGGCGGATGGCGCGATCCCGACCGCCGCGAATACACGGTCAAAATCAAGATCGAACGCGACGAGGATATTTCACTCCTCAAGCCGTCGATGCGCTGCGAGGCCCGGCTCACCATGGGCAGGGTGGAGGACTCGATCGGGATTCCGGTGCAGGGCGTCTTCACGAGCGGTCCCGTGCGATACGTGTACGCCAGCAAGGCGGGCCGATACGAACGTGTGCCCATCAAACTCGGAAAGCGCTCGGACACGTTCGCGCAGATCCTCGCGGGCATCGACGTCGGGCGCACAATCCTGCTCCGCGATCCGGCGCCGGCGGAGGTGCTTTCGGGCGCCTGGGAAAAGGCAAGCCTTGAACTCGCGGGCTATACGCTCGATGAAAAGGGCATCCCGGTTGTCAAAGACTCACCAGCTCCAAAGGCCGCGATCACGCAGAGCGGCAAGCCGGCGCCGAAGCCAATCGCCGACGGCTCCTCGCCCGGCAGCGCCGTCAAGCCCGCCGAAGCCTCCGTCGCTCTGAAATCATCGGAAGCCAAGCCCGAAAGCAAGCAGGCGGACGCGTCGGCTCCCGCGAAATAGGGCGCCAAAGACATTCCTAAGAAGCCTTGCGTTGTTTCAGCAGTTCGAGCGTGCGGTTCTCTTTTCCCATCGCGCCATGCAGCAGGTCGTACGCATGGGCGTTCATGGGAGCGAAATTGTCTTCCGCCACCGCGTGTCCTTCCGCCCGCACCACGGAGATGTCCGACCGCAACCTGAGATCGAACGCCTCGGGCTCGTCATCGCGGCCCGGCGGCACCAGCGTTTCGACGACCGGGCGGCACGGATTCTCGTGCGACCAATGCGTCACCACGCACTCGTGCCCGCTCGAGAGCGTCACGATCGTGCCGGGCGCGTATGCGGGGACGACATTGAAGAGCGCCTTGAGCACGACCGGATCGATCTTGTCCGCGATCGCGGGTTCCTGAATCAGCTTGAGCGCCCGGACCGTGGGGATCGCCGTCCCGTTCGCGCTGCCGGTCCGCTGGAGCCGTACGAAGCGGTCCGCCGCCGCGACGATCCGTGCGAAGACGTGGATCTCCTGACCCTTGGGAGGTTTCTCGTCTTCTTCCTTCCTCACCGGAAAGCCCGTTCCATCGAACGCCTGGTGATGATGCAACACCACCGCCGCGGCGGAAGGTTCGATCTGATCGCGGACCATTTCAAACCCGATCTGAACGTGCTCGCGGAACTCCGGGTCGGACTCATCACGCGTCGCTTCCCAGCGCTCCCGCACTGCCGGATCGAGCCGCACCATCCCGATGTCGTGCAGCATCGCTCCGACGCCGAGGTTCGAAACGTCCTTTGCGCTGTGCGCCGCCAGGCGGATGCGTTCCTGGATCAAATAGAAATCGAGCTTGATGCCCATGAGCACGCTGAGCATGCAGACGCTGCTCGCGTGGCGCAGCGCCGGGGATGCGCCATCTCCCAGTTCTCCGACGAACATCGCGGCCTTGGGACGCTCGCAGAATTTTTCCAGCAAGCCCGACACCGCCCGCCGGTACGCGGCGTAGTCGAGCCGGGCGTGTGCGTCACGCATGGCGCTGTCGAGCGCGGTCCGGATCTGTCCCGTCACCGCGGCGCACGCCTGCACGACACCGGCGGAGAAATACTCGCTCAGCCGATCGAGCCGCGGATATTTCACCCAGACTTCGTGAAGCCCGATTTCCCGCATTTTCGCGATCGTGTGCGGATCGAGCACGGCCCCGGGGCGCAGCAACACAACCTCGGGGCGGCGCGGATGGAGCACCGGCATCGCCACGATCATGCCGTCCCGGGCCTGGTAGATCGTCACTCTGAGCATGAAAACACCCCCACCCCCATCGGCCCGATCGGATGCCCGGTCCAGCAGCGCCGGGAGCTGCGCTGCGCGATTGCGCCGGCCGATTCCGATAAGCAAGAGTTTCCTACACTCGACACCGATGTCGATCCACGTTTCCACATTGCGGTGCGGTATGACCTTGCTCGTCGAACCGAACCCCGCCGTTCGCTCTCTCTCGCTTTCATGGCTCCTGCCCGGCGGATTCGCGGAAGACCCCTCGGCGCGCATGGGACGTGCCGCGATGTGGGCCGAAATGCTGATGCGCGGCACGCAGGCGCTCGATTCCAGGTCTCACGCGGATGCGGTGGACCGGCTTGGCGCTTCGAGGAACGTGGATAACGGGTCGTACTTCCTTCGCCTGAGCTCGATCCTGCTGGGAGAGCGCCTGCACGCCACACTGCCGCTGCTGACCGACATGGTTCTGCGTCCCAGGTTCGATCAGAACGCCGTGGAGCCCGCACGCGACCTGGCACTCCAGGCGATCGCGGCGCTCGCGGACGATCCGCAGCAGCGGGCCGTGCTCGCGGCCCGCGAGCGACACTATCGCTCACCGTTGAATCGTTCGGGGCTCGGAACCGAATCCGGCCTGACTTCGATTACACACGATGAACTCGCGAAGGGATGGATCGAGGCGCAGAGCCCGGCGCGCTCGATCTTTTGCGCGGCCGGCGCGGTCGATCCGGCCGAACTCGCTCAGCAACTCGATGAGTTGCTTGGCGACTGGAGCGGCACGAGCCCCGAACCCGTCGTCGACGGAGTTCCGGTTCGCGGTTACGGCCACGAGATCGACGCCACGAACCAGATGCAGATCGTGCTCGTTTACGACGCGCCGACCGAATCCTCCTCCGATTCGCTGCTCGAGAAGATCGTGGTCAACGTTCTCTCCGGCGGCATGTCGGGGCGGCTCTTCACCGAAGTGCGCGAGAAACGCGGGCTCTGCTACAGCGTCAGCGCCGGGTACAGAGGCGACCGAGACACGGGAGGCGTCGTCGCGTACGTCGGAAGCAAGCCGGAACGCGCCCAGGAAAGCCTCGATGTGCTGATCGCCGAACTCCGAAAGATCCTGACGAAAGAGGGCGCCGTCACCGCCGACGAGTTTGAACGCGCGCGGACGGGAATGAAGAGCCGGCTCGTGTTTGCGGGTGAATCCTCCGCCGCACGTGCAGCCGCGATCGGCTCCGACTACTTCCGCCTCGGGCGCTGCCGCACGCTCGCGGAACTCTCTCGCGAGGTTGATGCCGTGACGCTCGAACAGGTCAACGAGTATCTCTCGAGGCGCCAACTCGGGCCGATGACGATCCAGACCGTTGGTCCCGCGCCGCTGCAACCTCAATTCTGACCGGTCACCCGCATCAAATCTTGCGGCCTTCTGCCTTGAGTGACATCGCGATACCCACTTCCTGGAGCCGCATGCTGGCCCGATCGAGCGCTTCCTTGGCGCGATGGAACTCGTCGGCGTTCACCGAATCCCACTGTGCTTCCGCGCTCTGCACAAAGTCGCGAAGAGCCTCCATGCGGCGCTGCAATTCGACACGGTTCTCTGGTTCGAGTATGTCTTTAAACCGCTCGAACCGTTCTCCGATCCACTTCAGATCCAACTTTGAGTTGGCGATGAGATCGACGATGCGGTGTCGCTGCATGTCCTCGCGAGCGTGGGCGTAGCTCTCCAGTTCCATTCGGTCGACCTCTTCGCGCGTCAGCCCGTGATTCGGGATGACCTGGAGCGCCGCTCTCTTCCCGCTTCGGCGCTCGTGCGCCGAAACATTCAGCACGCCGCTCGAATCGACCAGAAATCGAACTTCGAGCTGCGGAATTCCGGCGGGCATCGGCGGGATGCCGCGGACGTGAAATTCGCCGAGCTTGCGGCAGTCCGCCGCCATTTCTCGCTCACCCTGAAAAACCGAAAGCCGGATCGAGGTCTGGTTGTCCACGCTCGTCGAGAAAAACTCGCTCGCTTTCGCCGGGACGGTGCTGTTTCGAACGATGAGCTTCGCGACCGCGCCCCCCACTGTCTCGATCCCGAGCGAAAGAGGAATGACGTCAAGCAGGAGCGCACCCTTGGTGCGGCCGGTCAGGATCGAGGCCTGCACCGCGGCTCCGAGCGCGACAACCTGATCCGGATCGACCGCGATGTACGGCTCGAGATGAAAAAACTCGCCGATTCGCCTTCGAACCAGCGGCGTCCGCGTCATGCCGCCGACCATGATCACACGCTCGATGGCGGGAGGCGACTCCGATTTCAGCGTTCGTGCCGCGTCGGCGATCGCTCGCCGGCAGTGCTCGATCGTGCGATCGACGAGCGGCGAGATGAGCTTCTCGTACTGCTCACGTGTCACCAGCCGACTGAGCGTGCGCCCCGCGATCGCGAATTCAGAGTTGACGGCTTCATGCTCGCTCAGCCGAATCTTCAGCGACTCGGCCTCGTTCTTCAGGATCCGGCGATCGGCGGGAAATAGCCCCGCGGGATCGCCTCCGAGCAGGAATGTCATCAGCGCGTGGTCGGCGTCGTCACCTCCCAAGTGCGTGTCACCTGCCGTCGCCAAAACCTCGAAGAAGCTCGTCTCTCCCTGGTTGCGCGCGGGAGTGATGCGCAGGATCGACACATCAAAAGTGCCGCCGCCCAGGTCGTAAACAGCGATGATCCGCTCGCCGGATGATTCCTCGGAAGTACCCGCGCCAAGCCCGTACGCCAAGGCCGCGGCAGTGGGCTCGTTCACAATCCGGATCACATCGAGTCCGGCCAGCCGGCCCGCGTCTTTGGTCGCCTGGCGCTGCGCATCATCGAAGTACGCCGGGACGGTTATGACCGCCCGTGAAGCCTCAACGCCCAGCGCTTTGCTCGCACGCTGTCTCAATTCCCGCAGAATCACCGCCGCAATCTCTTGCGGGGTGTGGACCTCTTCTCGGTCTCCCCGCGAAACCTGAATCCGCGCGGTATCGTTCTCGCCCGCAACGATTCTGAACGGCACAAACGCCTCGGACTTCCGCGCATCGGAGGCCGATCGACCCATGAGCCGCTTTGCGCTCGAGACCGTCGCAGCCGGGAACTCGTGCGCGTACAGCTTCGCCTCATGTCCCACCACAACCCCGCCGTCGTCGTTGTACCGCACCACGCTTGGGAGGAGCGCCCGCCCCGCCTCGTCCTCGATCACGCGCGGACCACGCTCATCGCACACCGCAACCAGGCTGTTGGTCGTACCCAGGTCGATTCCGACGGCGATCGGAGTTGCGGGTTTGGTGGCCTCCACCGTGAACGATAGTGGATACTTGCGCGCGCCGCCTGTCAATTCCCGCGCCCCAAGGCATCTATGAAACCGCGATCGCGGTATTCGGAATGATGGGGCGAGGATGGGACGCCGGTCGCTTACGATTGCGCGTTGAAAGGGGGATTCCGGGTGCTCGAACTTTTCTTCGGCGACAACGCGGGTTACTTCGCTCTGCCAGCGGCATTGGGCACGGCGTTCTTCGTTTTCCGTCTCGCGTTCCTGCTGCTTGGGCACTCTCACGGCCTCGACATCGAAACTGATGCCGATGTCGATGGATCGCACACCGACCCGGGCGAGGCGTTCAAGCTCCTCAGCCTGCAGAGCATCTCCACTTTTTCAATGGGATTCGGCTGGGGCGGTCTCGGCGCTTATCGCGGCGCTGTTTGGCCCTGGCAAACAAGTCTGCTCGTCGCCATCCTCTGCGGGATGGGAATGGTCTGGCTGCTCGCGCTCATGCTGAAGGCAATTTTCGACATGCAGCAAAGCGGCAATATCTCGCTCGACTCCGCAATCGGAAACGAGGGCGAGGTCTATGTCAACATCCCCGCATTGGGCGAAGGCTCGGGGCAGGTTCGGATGGTGCTGCGCGATCGAATGCGGATCGTCAACGCCAAATCGGAGGGCGATGCGATCGCGTCGAGCCGGCGTGTGCGTGTAGTACGAGTGAATCAGGACAATACCGTGGGCGTCGTCGCGGTCGAAGCGTGATTGCGCTTGCGCAAACGGTTTGATTGGAAAAACGGCCGGGCCAGCCGGAATGGTCATAGAAACGAGTGCGAGGGAACCATGAATCAGATTCTCAGCCTTGGACAAAGCAGCTCGAATAACTCGGCGCAGCCGCTGATGTGGCTCGGTCTCATAGGCGGGGTGCTGCTCCTCTTCCTGTTCTTCGTGATCTTCGTCGTCAAGCAGTACAAGCGCTGCCCGTCGAATCGGATCCTCGTCATCTTCGGTCGCGTCGGCGGGAACAAAGCGAGCAAATGCCTGCACGGCGGCGGCGCGTTCGTCATCCCGCTAGTTCAGGACTATTCCTACCTCTCGCTCGAGCCAATCGTCATCGACATTCCACTCGAGGGCGCGCTCTCCCAGAACAACATCCGCGTCAACGTACCCGCCACGTTCACGGTCGGCATTTCGACCGACCCCGTCATCATGAACAACGCCGCGGAACGTCTGCTGAATCTCGACGTTCAGCAGGTGCGCGAGCAATGCCAGGACATCATCCTCGGTCAATTGCGCCTCGTGATCGCGACGCTCTCGATCGAAGAGATCAACCGCGACCGCGAAAAATTCATGACGCTCATCAACGAGAACGTCGGGACGGAAATCAATAAGGTCGGTCTCGAACTGATCAACGTCAACATCCGCGATATCACCGACGAGTCGGGCTACATCCAGGCGATCGGCAAGCGTGCCGCGGCGGAAGCGATCAACCGCGCCAAGGTCGAGGTCGCCCAGCAGGAACGCGACGGCGCCATCGGTGAAGCGCTCGCCATCCGCGAACGCAACGTGCAGGTCGCGAACGAAAGCGCAATCGCCGCCAAAGGACAAAAAGACGCCGAGCAGACCAAGCGCGTTGCCGTTGCGGCGCTCGAAGCGCAGGCCATCGCCGGCGAAGCGCAATCCAACCGCGACATGGAAGTTTCTCGTGCGCAGCGCGAGGCCGAATCGATGGCGGCCAAAAAGAAAGCCGAGCAGGAGCAGCGCATCGCAGTCGCCCAGGCGGAGTCGGCGGCGACGACGGGCGAAAACTCCGCCCGCGCCACGATGGCCGAGAGCAATGCCAAGCTCGCCGAAGTCCAGGCCGAGTCGCGCAAACGCTCCGAAGTCGCCTCGGCCAAAGCGCAGGAAGCCATTCTCATCGCGCAGCGCGAGCAGGAACTCGCACGCCTGAGCAAAGAAACGCTCGCATCGCAGGAAATCGAGCGCAAGCGCATCGAGATCGCGGCGGGCGCCGAGGCCGAACGCCAGCGCATCGAAGCACAGGGCGCCGCCGACGCAATTCTCGCCAAGTACGAGGCCGAAGCGACCGGTACGCAGAAGGTGCTCGAAGCCAAGGCCGAGGGCTATCGCAAGCTGATCGAAGCCTGCGGCAGCAACCCGCAGGTCGGACCGACGCTGCTTCTCATCGAGCAGTTGCCCAAGCTCGTCGCCGAACAGGTAAAGGCCGTGCAGAATCTCAAGATCGACAAGGTCACGGTCTGGGACAGCGGCATGTCCGCCAACGGAACCGGCCGCAACACCACCGCCGACTGGGTCTCGGGCATGGTCGGCGCGCTGCCGAAGCTGCACGAACTCGCGAATCAGGCGGGAATTGAATTGCCTCCGGCGCTTGGACGAGTTTCTTCCGGAAACGGCACCGATTCGCATGCGAATGGCGACATTGTCCCCGATGCGCCCTTGAAGCCCCGAAAGTAGCCAGTTCCACGACTCTCGATTGTGCCACTTGATGAGGCGGGTCGCCGAGACCCGCCTCTTTCCTATTCTTCCGCCCCATGCACATTGCCGCCAACTGGCTGAATTCCTACCTCGAACCGGGCAACCTGACCCCCGGCGAGATCGAGCACGCCCTTATCGATGCCGGCTTCGAGATCGAGTCCCGCGAAGATCTCGGAGGCGACACCCGCTTCGATGTCGCCATCACCTCCAACCGTGGTGATGCGCTCAGCCTCGTCGGTCTCGCCCGCGAAGCCGCGGCAAAGACCGGCCGCAAGTTCAAGTCCCCCGGCACCGGCGGCAAGGAAAAGCCCGAGCCCGCTCCAGCCAATGAAGATGTCGCCTCCGCGGTCAAACTCGAAAACCGCGCGCCCCAGGCGTGCCCGATGTTCACGCTGTGCGTGATCCGGGGCGTCAGAGTCGGCCCGAGCCCCGCGTGGCTGGTGAAGGCACTTGAATCGGTCGGCCAGCGCTCGATCAACAACGTGGTCGATGTCACGAACTTCATCAATTTCGAACTGGGCAATCCCTGCCACGTTTTCGATCTCAAGAAACTCGCGGGCCCCGCGATCGTCGTCCGCGAGGCGACCGAAGGAGAAAAACTTCTCACGCTCGACGGCAAGCAGCGGGTCCTGAAAGCCGGCGAGATCGTCGTCGCCGACGCGCAGCGCGCACAGGGTTTGGCCGGTGTGATGGGTGGCGGTGATTCCGAAGTCACGAACACCACGACTGATATCGCGCTCGAAATGGCCACGTGGGACCCGACGCGCGTGCGTGCCGCCGCACGCCGTCTCCAACTCCGCACCGACGCGAGCCATCGGTATGAGCGGATTGTCGATTCGCGCACTCTGGAGTCCGCATCGCGCCGCGCCGCCAGCCTCATCGTCGAGGTTGCGGGCGGGCAGTTGCTTAAGGGTGTGCTGAGCGCGGGTGCGCCCGCGCTGCCGCGAACTGTTGTCGAACTCCGTCCCGATCGCTGCGCGAAAATCCTCGGCATTTCTGTACCAGCCGAGAAAATCGCCGCGATTCTCAAGGCGCTTGAAATCGGCGTCGAGACGCAGGGCGAGGTACTCCGCTGCACGATTCCCGTCTTCCGCCCCGATCTCACCCGCGAGATCGACCTGATCGAAGAGATCGCCCGCCAGAACGGGCTCGATCAGATTCCGCTCGCGCCGCGCCTCGGCGTTTCCGTGAAGCGCCCGCAGGAACGGGTGCGAGCCCGGCGCGAACTCGGCTCCGTGCTCGGCGGTTTGGGGTTCTTTGAGACCGTGACGTTTTCGTTCACCCGCCCCGAGCGTGCCGCGGCATTCGTGCCGTCCGGGCTTTCTCCAATCGGTGTCGATGACGATCGAAGGGGTGAGGAACCCACGCTCCGGCCCAGCGTGCTCACCGGTTTGCTCGCCTGCCGCAAGGCGAATCTCGATGGCCAGGTTGCAAACCCGGGTGGCATTCGACTCTATGAAATCGCTTCGGTCTTCGCAAGGGATGCCAAGGGTGCGCAGGTCGAACACCGGAGCCTGGGTCTGTTGATGGATGTCGCGGTGGCCGGCAAGTCGGTGACCCTGAATGAAACGCAGGATGGTGTTCGAGCGCTCCGCGGGGTGATCGAAACGATCGTCTCGTCACTCGGCGGCGCCAAAGCGCTCGCTCAGTTGACAATCGAAGCCACGGAACCCGTTTCCGCTGCGTTCGGCGCGGGGGCGTTCGCCCTCGTCAAACTCGGCAATGCGCCGATCGGACACCTCGGCGTCCTTGCGCCGTCGGCAACGGCACTCTTCGGCTTGGATCTTCCGCTTGTCGGAGGCGAGATGCTTGTAGACCGACTGTTGAACACTTTTCCGCCGAAGGGTGCGATTGAAGCACTCCCGTCCTTTCCTTCGGTCGAGCGCGATCTCTCGCCGGTTGTCGCCGAGGCGGTCACGTGGGCGAATGTCTCCTCGATCGTGCAGCGCGTCGGCTCTTCCGAAGCCGGCAAGCGGATCGAATCGTTCCGTTTCATCGGAACCTACCGGGGCAAGCAGCTCGGCGAGGGCAAGAAAAGCGTGACGCTCCGCGTCGTTTTCCGCGATCCCTCCAAGACCCTGCGCCACGAAGAAGTGGACCCCGAAGTCGGCGTGCTCATGGATCAGATGAAGAGCGAATTGCACGCCGAATTCCGAGGCGCGTAGCAAATTTCACTACACCCCCGCGGGGTGGAGCACGCCCGACCGAAGAATCGAGCCCATGCTTTCCGCCGGGACACCGAAGCGCCGGCGGAATTCAAGTGCGAATTGCGCGGGATCGGGATACCCCAAGTTCGCGGCGATCGGCTCGATCCGTCCGACGGGCCGGGTCGTTCCCGCCAGCGCCTGCATCGCGAAACGCAGCCGCAGACAAGCGCGGAATTCCTGGGTCGTCATGCCGAGCCGGCGCCGGAAGGCCTGGCACAGGTGCGACGACGAAACCCCCACCCGCCTTGCGATCTCCGCCAACCCGATGTTCTCTCCGATGCTCAGCGAGATCAGTTCCTGAGCCCACCGGACGTAGTCATCGTCATTCACACCGTGGCGCGAAGGTGCACGCCGAGCTCGCTCGGCGTACGCACCATCGATCAATTCTCGCACCGCGCCGCGCAGCACTCTGTCCGCATCGTGCGCCCGAGGCGAAGCCAACGCGATGCGCGTCAGCGCCAGATACGTCGCATCGCTCATCGGTCCATCGGTAAATGTCAGAGGTTGCTCGCCCCGCGCGTCCACGCGCGGATCGTGCGGACGGATCGCGTCCGCCAGCACAGCCGTCGGAACGCGGATGAACAGCGTCGTTTCCCGCAGCGAGCACACGCTTCGGGCGGTGTAGTGACAACCCCGGTTATAGAACACGGCGCGAACCGGAGTCGTGATTCTTTCGCCCCGCCCGGCCTGCGTGATCGCGCTGACGCTGCGGGGAATGGCGATCAGATGCGTCCGCGTGACGTCGTGCCGCAACTCTCCGGGGTTCCGACCGATCGACCGGAAGATCCCCGCTTCGAATTGAGTTGTCCGGAGAACGATCGTCGTTTGCGAATGCATCCGAGCTCCCTCGACCCACGGAGCACTTCGGTTATTCGGAATGAGACCCGGGAAGTTGCACGGACGAGCGCAGAAGAGCATTACCGTACAAAACCGGCCTCCGAAACAGCGCCGAAAGTGTGTTTCAGCGCTGTCAGATGCGCCATCCGCACCTTTCTGCCCTGTTCATCGCATGAATATGCAAAAAGGCCCGCAACGGCTCCGCAGCTGATCGAGAGCCGGTCTCAACGACGCCGACGCCCGAGTACCGCCAGCCCCAAGAGGATGCCGCCGAGGGCGCCCGGCGCCGGCACGATGTCCGGCGTCACCAGGATGTCGTTACATTGCGGGAAGCCGGTGACGAACGCGCCCAGGAATGCGCCTGTCGCCTCGTTGTACTTGTTGATGATGCCCGCGTTCCATTCCGTGACCAGCATCGTTCCATCCGGCAGCACGGTCTGGCCGACGGGACCGTTCATCTGGTTCGTGTAGCTCGAGATTATTTGGTTCTGCACGAGGCTGTACTTGGAGACCGCGTTGCGTCCGTACTCGGAAATGTACAGATTGCCGCCAAGACCCGCCCGGACATAGAGAGGCATATTGAATGTGCCGGCGAGTGTGCCGAGCGACGCTCCCGATACCGCGTTGAACTTGTAGACCCTGTTGCTCTGAAACCCGGTGACGTACATGGTGTTGTCGGACCAAGCGAGCCCTGCCGGAAACTGCATCCCGGCAACTTTCGCGAAGACTCCCGGCGACGCGCCGGTCGTCGGATCGAACCGATGCACCGCGTTGTCCCCGTTGCTGCAGACATACAGCAAACCGTCGGGGCCGAACTCGCAGTATCCGGCACGTTGCAGCGAGCCCATCGCAAAGGTGCCCATGATCGCGCCCGTCGAACCATTGAATCGGAGCACGCGGGCGTTGTTCGCATCCGCCACGTACAAGTTTCCATCCGCTCCATATGCCATGCCGTCCGGAAAGCTCATGCCGCCGGTGCCCGGCGCGACGAATTGATCCACAAAGGAGCCGTCGAGGCGATAGCGATTGATCGCTCCCTGCCAACTGCCAACGAGCACAAAGCGTTCCGCGTGCGCCGAGGCCGCGGCAAAGGCCAGCAATGCGACAACGAACAAAGATTTCAAAGACTTCATCGCGATCTCCCGCTCCCACGAAATAAAGTAGAAAAGGGGCGCCGAACGGCGACTCCCTGCAACGTATCGCGAGCGGGTTGTTCAGTCTTCCAGAATCTTGCGGTCTTCAAATTCGGAGGCGCAAGCCCTATTTTTCAGGAGCTTCCTGCCGCGGCCGGGCGGCACACCGAATCGAGTCCGGAACGCATCGGTGAAGTGGCTTTGACTCGAGTAGCCGGCGCGTGCCGCGATGAGCGACATCGGGAGATCGGAGTCGGCGATTTCAACCAGTGCCGCCCGAAGGCGCAGCCGATCGCGGAATTCGTGAATTGTCATCCCGACTTCGCGCTTGAAGATGCGGCAGAGATAGAACGGCGAAACGCCGACGCGTTCGGCGAGTTCCGTCAGCCCGCTCTGCGACCGAAAGCTCGAAGCGAGGATTTCCTGAGTCCAGTGCGCGTAGTCCCGGTCCGATTTTCCGGCGCGGACTCTCCGCCGGATCGACCGCGCCGTGTACGCCGCCACGACGACGTCATTCACGAGCCGGAGCGTCGTTTCTTCCGCCGCGAGCGCGTCGAGACGCGTCGCCGAACACTCAAGTGCCGCCTGGGAAATAAACACCCGGTCGGAGACCGGCCCCGACGAAAACGAAAACGGCGCCTCGGGGCGGTCGGCGACGGCTGGATCGAAGCCGCCGATCATCTCGCGCAGATCCCGTCCTCCCACTCGTACAAACGCGGTGCTCTCGCGATCCGAACCGATCGAGGTCGCCGTGTACTCGCAGCCGACGTTGTAGAAAACCGCGAACACCGGCGTCGCGATCTGCGCCGGCTGTCCCGACTGCCTGATGCTCGACGTGCCGCGCGGAAACGCGAGCAGGTGCGAGCGCGCCACCGACCGGCGAACTTCACCGGGAAATGCGGACTCCGATCGGAAAATCCCGAATTCGCACGTCGGTGTGGCGATGAGAGATTGAGTGGATTGCCTCACGATTTCCCCGGGAAACATGTTCGCAATCGAGGTTTTTCGGTTTCGGTGAGACACAAATGCGGCGGGATTTCTCACGCAAAGTCCGACCTGTGGAGCCCCTCATTTCGCACCCGGGCCGACGAGCATCCGTATCATGCGTTTCGTACGGATCGCCCGACCGCCAAGGGAGTTTCGCGGGAAGGACCGCTCCGTTACCAGACGTCGGGAGTACACCCATGGCCACTTCGACCATCGTGCCAAGCCCCACCGGCAACGCCTCCGCTCTGCCGGGCCCCAGCGTCTTTCATGTTCCGAGCGCGCAGGAAGAACGCCCCTTCATCTACGTCAACGGTCAGATGCTCCCCAAGAACAAGGCCATGGTCAGCGTCTACGACCACGGACTGCTCTACGGCGA
Organism: Phycisphaeraceae bacterium; assembly: GCA_019636555.1. NCBI lineage: Bacteria > Pseudomonadati > Planctomycetota > Phycisphaerae > Phycisphaerales > Phycisphaeraceae > Phycisphaeraceae bacterium. Next base: position 3,715,007 of record JAHBXH010000001.1, read on the forward strand.
CGGCGTTTTCGAGGGCATCCGCGTCTACCGCGGCAAGATCTTCAAGTCCAAGCAGCACATGGACCGGCTCTACAAATGCGCCGAAGCCATCCGCCTGCAGATCCCCATCACAAAGGATGAAATGGTCGCCGTGCAGCGCCGCTGCATCGAGATGAACAACATCTCCGAGGGGTACATCCGCCTCGTCGTCAGCCGCGGCTACGGCACGCTCGGCCTCGACCCGCGCAAGTGCCCGGTTCCCGGCGTCATCTGCATCGCCGACGAGATCCACCTGTTCCCGAAAGAGATGTACGAGAACGGGATGCGCGTCATCGTCGCCAACCGACCCAAAACGCCGATCCCCTGCCTCGATCCGCGTATTAAGAGCCTCAACTACCTGAACAACATCCTTGCGAAGTGCGAAGCGATCGACTACGGCTGCCACGAAGTCATCATGATGAACACCGAGGGCTTTGTCACCGAAGGTTCGGGCGACAACGTGTTCATGGTGAAAGACGGCGTCGTCTACACCACGCCGAGCGACGCGGGCATTCTTGAAGGGATCACACGCGAATTCGTGCAGAAGGTTCTCTGCCCGGCGCTCGGCCTCAAGTGCGCCGAAAAAAACATGAAGCTCGACGAACTGCTCAAGGCCGACGAGGTGTTCCTGACCGGTTCCGCGGCGGAAATCATCGCGATCTCGCAGATCGATCAGCACGACGGCAAAGCCATCACCAAGGCCAACCACATCGGTAAGACCAAGGGCGAAGGGCCGATCACCAAGAAACTCCGCGCCAAGTTCCGCGAGATCGTGACCAGCGACAATGTGCCGGAGGAATAGCTCCCGGTCACGAACAGACCATGCTCGCGTAGGCTCCGACAAAGATTGAAAAGTCCGCGTCGTCCACAAATCCGTTCAGATCGAAGTCGGCGGGACAGGTCTGGTTTTCCGCTGGGCACAGCATCTGGTTGTACGCCTCGACGAACAGGCCGAAATCGGCATCGCCGACAACCTTGTTTCCGTTGAGGTCGCCGATGCATGAGGGCACGGCATCGCATCGGAGCCCCACCACCTTCACATCATCCAACGCCGCTTCGACAATCGATCCTTCAAAGAGATCCGACACGTAAAACCGCAGCCTTGTCATGCTCGTCGGCGTGACCGGCAATGACGAGAATCGGAACGCGCGCTTCCGCCAGCCACCGTTGACGTCGGTATCGATCGCACTTCCCGGACCGATGATGTCGGCCTTGCGCCAGAAGAAGTTCGAAGTGTTATTGACATTGACATCAAAGCTCGCGGTGTCAACGTACGGACCGCTGCTGCTCCCATTGGAATACCAGCGCCAGTACGACACCTCGACATCGGAATACACCGCCAGATTCAGAAGCGGGCTCACGACCTGCGTGTACCCACCGTCCACATCGGCAGCGCCGGGTGCGTCGCCCGGCAGACCGTTCCCGGTGACATAGCACCGCGATCCCACCGGCGAGCGATCTTCGCCCGGCTGCGCCTGCGTCCCGACAGGAATGGTGCGCGTCCAGTTTCCCGATGTCGCGGTATCGGTCCCGACACTCCAGCCGCGACCGACTTCAAAATCGTCTTCGAACACAACCGTCCGTGCACCGACGAATGGCTTGTGCGTTGCGGCGGGTGCCCCGCAAGGCGTCGTCACCACCGTGCCGCCCGTTCCGGCGACCTCCGCGTACCACTCAAGCGGCACGCCGCACGGAACGTTGAAAATGATTCCCCGAAGCAGGCCGGGCGATTCTTGCCGCAGGAGCGCCGCGCGCCACGCCTCGGCCGGAGTGCGCCGATACCACAAACGCGAACTCGAAACGTCCACCTCTTCCCGATCCGGTGCGACCACGATATCAATCGCTCGCGAAGCCCCCGGCAAGACACCCTGATCCGTTTCACCCGCCGGCGAGGCACGGAGCGCGGCGCTCCTCGCATCGATCACAAGCGAATACATCTGCGATCCGGCTTCGAAGGCGTCGCCCCGAACCCGAACGAAGTAATTCCCGGCGCTCGGCAGCAGCACCTCCGACGCGAGCGCAGCGCCGCCGAGTGTCGTCGCGGTCTCGGACCCGATGACCGTTTGGCCGTCCGCCGCCAACACATCAAAGCCGAGCCGCCACTGCCTCTGAGAATCGCCAAGCGTGCCCGAGCAGCAGCCGCCGCAAGCCTCGGGAGAATCGTCGAACAAGTACCCGACTGGTTCGAGCTTCACGTCGACCCGCAGCGCCGCCGTCGTTTCGAACGAATAGAAATCGCGGTCGCCAAAGTACCCGAGTGCCGCGGGCGACGTCTGGGGTATGCGGTTCAGTTCCGCCGGATTGAACGGCGAAATCGTGGTCCGATCGCCCACGCGCAGCGCCCCGCAGGCGCTCAACTCTCCCATCGCTGTCGCCGCCCCGGCATCATCGTTGGGTTCGAATCGATCGCCGTACAGGTATTGCCCGTGACGTACCTCATCGTGCCGCGGCCCATCGAAATTGGACGCGATAAACGGCTCCATGAGTTTCGAAGCATCGACCGGGCACGCGTGCGCCATCCCCAACCCATGCCCATGCTCGTGGGCGATCACATTCCGCAGCAGCAGAGAATTGCCCGCGAGATTGTTGAAAAAGTTGTCGCTCGTATCGACGACGACGTCCCCGCTCTCACCGATTTCGAACGAGGAAGGAAAGAACGCGTACGCCAGGATGTTCCCGTTTGTGTCGATCCGGTGCCCGCCGATGCGGCAGTCACCCCTCACTCCAGGCACCCCGAGCCCGTACCCAAGCGCCACGCCGTCGTCGTTCTCTTCGAAGACGTACTTCACGCCGCACACCTCGCTCCAGCGCGCAAACGCCGCGTGCACATGAGCCATCCACGCCGCTTCGCTCCCGTGAATTCCGGTGAGGAATTCGCGCAGATTGGACGGCGCATCCGCCTCACCGTTGAACCCGTTGATCGGAGTTCCATCCGGAACAATCGAGTACGAAATCGTGACGGGTTGTCCGAAGGGGCTGCCCGCCGGCGCATACGCCGCCCTTTCCCAGCGACCCGCGTTCTGAAAGCGCGCCGCGTCAGCGGGCGCGAACGCCGCGACGAGTTCCGGGCTCGCGCCCTCGGCGAAACACGTCGAAAGTGCTGCGTCCGACCGCTTGCTCAGCATCTCGCGATGCAGTTCCGAGAGCTCCCCGCTCCCCGATCCCGCGTTCGCCACTGTGCTCGCGACGGCGAACGGTGCGATAACCGCGAGCAACAAGCATTGCATTCGCATGATCGTCTCCACTCTCCCCGCGCGTACCCGCCAGGGCCGATTCGACCGCTCGGAATTGCGGGTTGCGGACAGTTCGGATGAACACAGGTTTCCGATAGCTCGAATCTCCTGTCGCCCTGCCGCACACGCCCGACAAAGACAAAACAGCCCCGAGTTTTTCGGGGCTGAGGTGCAAGGGAGTGCAACGAAAGACGAGTTGGTGCGACTCAGCGTCGACGGCGCGCCGCGAGCAGGCCCGCCATACCCGCGAGGCTTAGAGTCCCGACGCCGGGGATCAGAGTTCCTTCAATCACCGTGCCCGGCGTGCTGCCGTAGGTCACACCGGTTTGCCAGACCCCGGGATTGCTAACCCAGTCGATATTGCCGCTGAGCGCCCCATCCCAGTAGTTCGCCCACACCCAAACCGGATCCACAAAGGGCTCCTCGGTGCTCTCGGCGACGATCCAGTACGTCTTTCCCGCTTCAAGAATCGGGTGCAAAACGGAATTCGCCTGATCGAGCACCGGGTTCCACCCGGTGGCGCCCGTGGCCATGTTCCAGGACTCGAGGACAGAGTTGCTCGGCGAAGTCGCTCCGCCGTTTGCGTCGGTTCGGATCGAGAGCGTGTATGTGCGACCCGCATTCTCCCAGTCGTTGCTCATCATCCACACCCCGACGCGATCGAGCGAGTACGACTGGGTGACAGTGAACGCGACGGCGACCGATTGCCCGACGAAAACGTCGTACCCGGTGTATCCAAAGAAACCACCCTCCGGCGAGCCGGTGTCCCAGATCGTCCCGGCATTCGCCGAACCGGTGGTCGAAAGGGCGGCCACGATCGCGGCGCCGACGAACAGTGAACAGTTGCGAGCCATGTCAAACTCTCCTCTGCGTGCGGAAAACGCGGTTGATAAATCGCCGCGCAGGATTGGGATCCAAAGCCCAACTCCCGCGGCACTTGTACTGGTATAACCGACCCGGGAATATGATTCAAGGAAGTTTCAAGGAAATTTCCAAGATGTTGATCGAATTGGTCTTTCTTCGCGATATGATGGGCGAATCTGCCGGATTACGATCCGGGTGCACGCATGACTTCCGCAGCGACGTCTATTCCCCATCCTCCCTCAAATGTTCCGCTAGACGTTCGAATCATGCGAACGGGCGACGAACTCATGAGCGGCCTCACCGGCGTTCTGAAGTTCGTGCCGGGGAATGACGCCGGGCCGCAGCGGCTGGCGACCGAACTCGGCGTTGACACTGTGCTGGCCTCTCGACTTCTCAAGGCGGTTCGCTCGCCCGATTCGATGAGCCTGATTCACCGGGCTCCCGGTCCCGAACCGTTGCGCCGCGTCCTCAGAGCCAGCGCCAAGCACGGCGTTCCGGCGGAAGCGCTCGCGGCGGCGCACGAAGCCGTTGACGCTTTCGAGAACCTGATCGACAGCGCCGCGGGCGACCGCAGCTCGCTCGAGGCCATTTTGAGCGCCTGGGTTCCCGAAGCTCGGCGCGAATTCGAACTCCGCCGAAAGCAGGCGGCGTTCCGCGCGATCAGCCAACTCAAGGGGCTCCAGGCAAACGTGTTTGCCGAGACCGCCATTTTCGCGCCGAGCGCCGACGGAGAGCATTGCGACGTCGTGTGGATCAAAGCGGTGTCCGGACTCGCCAGGCTGCGCCCGGCCGCGGTCGTAAAATTCACGTCGAAGCGCGGCATCGAGTCGCCGAACACACGCGTTCCGTTCACCGTTTCCGGCGAACCGATCGACTCTGTTCAGAACACCGTCGTGCCGGAGTTCTGCACCAGCCCCACGCCCGCACTCACGGCCCAGATCGTGGGTGAACAAACCCACTACCTCCTCGAAGGCGTAAAGCTGGGCGATTCGATCCAGATGATGACCTGCGAAGTCAACCGCTCGGAAATCGCGCGATTTGTTCCCGCTTCCCGCGGACGCCGGGCGTGGGCTTCCAGCGATCTTGCGATCCCTGCGCAGCGATTCCAGTTCGACGCCATCGTTCACAAGGACCTCTTTCCGAACGAACACCCGGATCTTCGCGTCTACGACACCGCGATCCGCGGCACGGCGGATCGGAACGACCCGGCGCGCGATATCGATCAGTTCGATCTCCTCGAGTCGCTCGACCACCTCGGTTCGGGCCTCGCTCGCTTCGCCTCGAGCGATGTGCCGCGCTATCGCCAGATGCTCGAATTCGTCTGCGCAAAGCTGTTGTTCGATCCGGATGAGTTCCGTGGGTACCGCGTCGCCTCGGACTATCCGATATACGGCTCGCAGTACACGATGAGCTTTCGCACGACCGACCCGCCCGGCTCGTCCCGCGAATAGTCGCCTATTCCGAGATCAGTACGCTCGCGACCGTCACATCGTCCGCGAGATTCACGGTCGGAGCCGCGGCAAATGGTCCCTGCGCCGCCTGCGCCACAAGCTGCGGCGCCGCGTGGGCCTTGACCGACTGCACCAGGTTCACAACGTCTTCTTCCGGGTTTGTACTGCTCGACAGCGCCGCCACCGTCCTCTGAAGACCGAACTCGTCGCCCGCCGGCGAAGGCTGTTCGTGCACACCGTCGCTGTACAGAATGATGCGCGTGCCCGGTTTGATCTGCACGGTCTCGGCGGTATAGCAATAGTCGGGGTCGACGCCGATCGGAACTCCGCCGACGGTTTCGACGCGCTGCGGTTCGTGTCCCGGCGGCATCAGCAGCCAGTAGCCGTGGCCGGCGTCGACGATCGTCAGCGTGCCGCCTCCTTCACCGGCGGGGCGCGGATCGAAAATCCCGAACCAGATTGAAATGAACTGCCCGGCGTCGCAGCGCGAAGCGAGGTGACGGTTGGTTGCGTTCATCACTTGAGCGGGATCGCTCGTGTGCTTGAGCATGGCGTTGATGAACGCCTGTGCCGTCGCCATCCGGAGCGCCGCACCGACACCCTTGCCCGCGACGTCACCGAGCAGCACCGCAACCTTCCCGTGCGGGTTGCTCGGCTCGAGGGCGATAACGTCAAACAAATCGCCGGCCACGATCCGGCCCGGTTCGCTGTGCATGGCGTACGTAATCGCGCCGACGCGAGCCGTCGGAACCGGCATGATCAGGCTCTGGGCATCGCGTGCGGCCTGCAGGTCCGCTTCGAGCTTCTTCTGCCGATCCGCGAGGGCCATCGCGCTGATCTTGGCCATGGCCAGGCCGCAGATTTTCGAGAGCGCCTGACAGAACGCCGCCGAATCGGGCGCCACCGCGTCTTCGCCGCCGCGGCTATCGAGGTAGAGGTACGCCGCGGCATTAGGCCCAACCATGACCGGCGCGCAGATCGCGCTGTGGATTCCCATGTCGATGATCGACTGCCCGTAGTTGGCGCTGCTTCCCGCGTCGATGCGCACAACTTGGCCCTCGCTCGCGGCGCGGATGAGCGAGCGGCTGGGTGAGAACGCTTTCGCCGCAGCCGTGCGCGAGAACGTGCTCGGAAAACCACCCTCGGTCGGTTTCACATTCGTCGCGCCGGTCGCGCCCGGAATCGGCGTGGCGGACGCCGCCTCGACTCCCTTGTAGCCGACAAGCTCAACCGCATCCGAATCTCCGACACGCTTGATGAACGCGGCACGCGGGAAACTCGTTGCTTTGACAAGCACGTCGAGAACGGCATCGGCAAGAGTAATTTCTGAGTCCGCGCCCGCGATACCCGCCGCGGCATCGATGAGCAGGTCGAGGCGTTCCTGTGCTCGCAGCGAAAGTTCGCTCTCGGGCACCCGCTGCACCCGACTGATGCTTCCGCCGGCATCGTCGGTTGTCGCGACGATGCTGGTAGTCGGTCCTCCCCCCTGAAGCAGAACACGGAAGATCCACGGTCCGATTCGGATCATGTCGCCGTGTTGGAGCGGCGCCGGTGCATTGGGCGCGAGTTGGACGCCGTTGAGCGTGGTCCCGTGCCTGCTTTCAAGGTCGGTGATGAGCCAGGAGTCGGCCCTGAGGGCAAGCTGCGCATGCCTGCGCGAAACCGTCTCGTCCAGCAACCGGATATCCGCGATCCCGGCCCGCCCGAGAACCGTCTGTTTGTCCGGCGCGATCTCCAGATTCTCCATCGCCGGCCCGGCGACGACCGACAGTCGAAGGGGTTTGGTACTGATCGCGGTAGTGGCCAAAGGTTCGCTCCGCGGCCGAGGACCCGCCCCGCCGCACTTGCAAGATCGGAAAGTGTACGTTGCCGGCTCGCCGAATATCTTGTCCAGAAAGTCACACAAGTCGCGACGAGTGCCGGAGGCGTATCCGCAAACCCATTCGATTTCCGGGCGAGATTCAGGCAGCCGCGCAAGCCTTGATGACCATCTCCGGCAATGAGGTTCGAATGTAATTCGTGACCGTTTCGCGGGGACGCGTCTTTCGTCCGGATCACGAAAGGTCTGGTTACATCGGCGCGCGATCATCGAACCGCGAATGCCTCAATCGACAAGCATTCGACGAAGACGACGGGCACTCCGCTCGCGCGAGCGGTGCCATGAAACGTCGGACCGGAGAAATCTCAGCCCGAAGTGCAGACGGAACTGAGAATCGATGCATGGAGATGCGTGAGCGCTTCAACACCCCGAACAGAGCGTCCCGAAAAAGAAGCCCGCGATCTGCCTTTTGGGCCAATCGCGGGCTTTGGGGTGGGGGCTGATTGAAACTGCCTCGAACCGAAGTCCTAATGTTGTAGGCGAAAACGAAGGTCGTGTCTAGTGTCAAGTGGCAATTATTTCGGTTTCATCGCACAATAGATTGGGCCCTCGCCTAGGTATTTGCGATCAATTCCACAGAATCGGCTGCATGTTTTTCGCCAGATTCCGCCCGAATTCTTTCGCCAAGCCGGCTTGCCCGATCCGGAAATATCGGTGAATCCACCACTTGCCGGAGCGCATCCGCAAGAATGCGGACCGCTCTTCTCGATCGCATTCGCGACGCCGGAACCTCGAGCGCAACCCCGAGTTTGCTCATCCGATACGCGATGTCGAATTCGTCGTTGACGAAGGGAATTGCCACGCTCGGCTTGCCGCTTCGAAGCGCCTGAGACGAAGATCCGGCGCCGGCGTGGTGAACCGACGCTGCCGCTCGCGGCATCAGCAACGAGTGGGGCGCATACGGAGCGACGAACACGTCCGATTCCCCGCCAGCTCTCGGCCCTGATTCGCCGCGACCAACCAGAAGCACCGCCGGTCGCCCGATTTGCCGGCACGCCTCCACCGCCACGCCAAAGAAGTCTTGCGCGTGATGCACGATTGTTGTCCCGAGCGTGAACGCGATCGGCAGTTTCCCACGATCTTCGCAATCGCAGAGGAATCGATCGAGGCTCGGGTCGAGCGATCGGTCTTCCGCTCCACCAGCCCGATCAAAGAAGCAATACCCGCACACTTTCGAACCTGCCGGATCGCCCGAGAGCGCCGGTCGGAAGTGTCGAGACCAGAGCCCGAGCACGTTTTCTCCGCCGCGGGTTTCCCTGAAGAACACATCCCGAATCGCCGGCAATCCAAGCCGGTCTCGCGCCCGGTTCACCGGTCGATCGATGAACCACCGGAGTGCGAGCCGGCCACCCTCGCGAATCGCGCGCCCTAGCGACTTCTGAATCCAATGGGGTAGAAACGATCGGAGCACCATCGGTTCGGCCGGGTGAAACCACATCGACGGCGTGAGCACTCCGGTCGCAACCGGGATGTGGTGCTCCTCGGCCGCCCAACGCGCGGCGAAGAGAATGTGGTGCCGCAGCAGCACATCCGGACGAAACGACGAGATCGCCTCTTGTGTGGCGTGATACGAAGGCTCAACCGACTTGTTGAAGAGCGCTTCGATGACCAGAAACGGACTCTTTCCCTCCTGCGCGAGCCGGGGATCGTGCAACACGCTGAGAAAGTCCTCTTCCTCACCGAGAGGAATGAACTCAATCCCGACCGATCGGATTCGACCCTCAAAGTGTGGATTGGCGAGCATGGCGACCACGTGACCCCGCCGGATCAACTCTTCGCCGATAGCGACGTACGGGTGAGTATCGCCCGCCGAGCCGAGTGTGCCAATAAGGACTCTCACGTCGGTAAAGATACCCCGGGTGGCAACAGTCCAACAATCGTGCGATGCCGCTGCTCGGAGTCAATGTGGACCATGTCGCGACGATCCGCCAAGCCCGCTATCGCAGCGGGCCGGGCGGGAGCGCGGGATACGGCGAACCGGATGTCGTCCCTGCGGCGGCCGCCGCGGTCCGCGGAGGTGCGGAATGCATCACACTCCACCTGCGAGAGGATCGTCGCCACGTCATTGATCGGGATGTGGAACAAACAAGAGACGCGTGCCATGTCAAGTTCAATCTCGAAATGGCGGGGACGGTCGAAATGCAGTCGATTGCCCTGCGGCATCGTGTCGATCAGGTGACCCTGGTTCCTGAAGGCCGACAGGAGGTGACCACCGAGGGCGGCTTGGCGGTCGCCGGAAAAGTAGATCACTGGAAGGCATTTCTGGCGCCGCTCAAGGAATCGGGCATCGTAACCAGCGCGTTCATCACCCCGGATCCGGAGCAGGCTGAGGCCGCCGCGGCAGCGGGATTCGACGCGCTCGAGCTGCACACCGGGGCGTTTGCGCACGCGTGGATCGATCGCGATGGCGCGGGAGGCGAGACGTATCGGAAAGCACGCGAGTCGCTCGTTCGATGTGTGCGCGACTTCTCCGATGCGCTCCGCATCCATGCCGGGCACGCCCTGAATTATCAGAACACGCCGGATCTGCTGTCTCTGCCGGGTGCCCGCTCGGATATCCGGGAACTGCACATCGGACACTCGATTGTGTCGCGCGCGGTCTTTGTTGGGCTTGAACAAGCCGTACGCGAAATGAAAAGGCTTGTGGGATAACGGATTGCGCGACGCAGCGGACCCGGCTTCATTTCATGAAGCCCCGGTGGACGGTCTCGCCGCCGCGCCAACCGATTCAGATGGGCGCGCACAGGAGAGCTTCGGTGGCGCCGCAAATATTTTCTTTGCCCAACGCGGCCGCCGCGTTACGATCGGCGCACTTCCCCATGGCCCCATCAAAGAAGTCAAGTTCGCGCCGAGAGACGAAGAAGCCCGAGAGGCCAGCGAAGAAACGGCGCCATTCCCTGCTTCGGGTCATTCAGAAGGAAAACACGAAACCGACGCCTGCAATCGGCCCCGGATTCGAAGGCTTTGCCGATCTCGACGAGACGATCCGCTTCCTCTATAGCCGGACGAACGTCGAAGCCCTCAATCCGAAGAAAGTGCCGTCGCAAATCTGGAAACTGGACCGGATGTTTGCGCTCATGGAGGCGCTGGGGAATCCGCACCGTTCATTCAAGAGCGTTCACATCGCCGGCAGCAAGGGCAAGGGCAGCGTGTGCGAAATGACGAGTGCGGCGCTCATCGGCTGCGGCCTCACGACCGGCTTGTACACGAGCCCCCACATCGCCGATATCCGCGAACGCATTCGATTGAACGGCGAGATGATTTCCGAGCAGGAATTTGTTTCGCTCGTCTCCGATGTCGCGATCGCCGCCGACTCGATCCGACGACGGTGGGGCCAGGCAACTTTCTTCGAGCTCATGACCGCCGCGGCATTCGTGCACTTTGCGCAAGAGGCTGTCGACGTCGCCGTCATCGAGGTCGGACTGGGCGGAAGACTCGATTCAACGAATGTCATCACGCCCGAAGTCTGCGCGATCACGTCGATTCAGCTCGAGCACACGCACATCCTCGGCGACACACTCGACAAGATCGCGCGGGAAAAGGCGGGTATCGTCAAGCCCGGCGTGCCGATCCTGACCATCCCGCAGCAGAAGCCCGTTGTGCTGGAGGCCATCAAGGAAGTTGCGCTGCGTGAGGGCGCCCCGATCGCCGTGATCGGGCAGACCATCGAATTCTCGAGCCGTTTCGAGACGACGTCTCGACTGGGCGCGCACATGCGGGTCTCTCTCGCGACGCCGCGCGTTCAATTCGAACACGTGGCCGTGCCGCTCCGCGGAGAGCACCAGGCGATGAACTGCGGGCTTGCGCTCGCAATTCTCGATCGGCTCAAGGAAAGAGGCGTCGCGATCAGCGAGCGTCTGGCCGCGGCAGGCCTGGCGAAGACGCCGAATCCGGCGCGGATGGAGCAGATCTATTCCCAGCCGCGGATTATCGTGGACGGCGCACACAACCCCGAGTCGATTCACGCACTCATGAAGTCTCTCGGCGCGCACGTGAAGTACGACTCGCTCATCGTCATCTTCGGATGCGCCACCGACAAGGACATCGGCGGGATGTTGACGCGACTCGGTACCGGTGCCGACAAGATCATCTTCACCAAAGCGGAGGGAAATTCTCGCGCCGCAGATCCGCGCGAACTGCAGAGGCGATTTACCGAGAATCAGGGCAAAATGACGCAGCTTGCGCCGACGCTGAAAGAGGCGATCAACATGGCCGCCAAAGCGGCGCAGAAGGATGACTTGATCTGCATTACCGGGTCCTTCTATCTTGCGGGTGAGGCGAAGAAACTCATGGCCGCCAAGAAATCGGCCAGCGCCGCTGTACAGGTCGCCGCCCGCCCGTCCGCGCTCTCCGCCCGCAAGTAAATGCGCATTCCGGTCGGCATCGGCCTGCCGCGTGAGCGCCTGAAGAGTGACGGGTTTGTTGCCCGAAACGCCCCCGGGCGACCGCTACGCTTGGCCATCTCATGAGCCAGCAAGCCGAAACTCCGACACGAGACGCGGAATTCCCGCATCGCTACAACGCCGCCTTCGCCGACGACATCGAGGCTCGCTGGCAGCAATATTGGGAAACGAACCACACATTCCGCCAACCCAACCCCGGAGAGGCGGGGTTCGATTCTTCCAGACCGAAGTTCTACTGCCTCGACATGTTTCCTTACCCGTCTGGCGCCGGGCTGCATGTCGGACACCCCGAGGGCTACACCGCCACCGACATCGTCTGCCGATTCAAGAAGCTCAACGGCTTCAACGTGCTCCACCCGATGGGCTGGGACGCCTTCGGGCTTCCCGCCGAGCAATACGCAATCCAGACCGGCGTGCACCCCGCGATCACGACCAAGAAGGCGATCGACAACTTCCGGCGCCAACTCAAGCGCTTCGGCTTCTGCTACGACTGGTCGCGCGAATTCGGAACGATCGACGAGGACTACTACAAGTGGACGCAGTGGATCTTTTTGCAGATCTACAACTCGTGGTTCGATGAAGAGGCGCCGTCTCCGAGCAGGCTCTCCAAGGGAAGAGCACGCCCGATCGCGGAATTGATCCGGTCGCTCGAGTCGGGTGCGATCCGCGTCGGTCCGAGCGGCGAGATCGTGCGTGAAGGTCTGTCCGGCTTCGCGGCCCCGCTCGAGGGCGGCATGAATCTCGGGCGCTCCTGGCACCAGCTCACGCAACTCGAGCGCCGCCTGTTCATCGACAACCAGCGTCTCGCGTATCTCGGCGAGCAGACCGTCAACTGGTGCCCGAAGCTCGGAACGGTGCTCGCGAACGACGAAGTGATCGACGGACGCTCCGAGCGGGGCGGATACCCCGTGCTCCGTAAGCCGCTCAAACAGTGGATGTTCCGCATCACGGCGTACGCGGATCGTCTGCTCGAGCAACTCGGCCGACTCGACTGGCCGTCTTCGACACGTATTCAGCAGTCGGAGTGGATCGGACGTTCGACCGGCGCACAGGTCGATTTCGATATCGATGTTCATTCGCTCTCGCCCCAGGCGCTGAGCGAGCTCAAGAGCGCGAAAGCCGACATGCCTCTTTCGCTCACGGTGTACACCACGCGCCCCGACACAATCTTCGGCGCGACGTTCATGGTGATCGCGCCGGAGCATCCGCTTATCGATCACGTGCTGCGCCATCCGGGCGCCGGAGCCGATAGCGCGGCGCTCGCGGCATACGTACAAAAAGCCCGCAACACCTCCGACGTCGATCGGATGGAAAACAAGGAGAAGACCGGCGTCTTCAGCGGCGTCTACGCGATCAATCCGCTCACAGATGAGAAGATCCCGGTCTGGGTCGCCGACTATGTGCTCATGGGATACGGAACCGGCGCGATCATGGCCGTACCGGCACACGACGAGCGCGATTTCGAATTCGCGAAACAATTCAATCTGCCGATCGTGGATGTGCTCTACCCGCGAACGGCGCTCGCGATGAGTTATTTTTGCGAACACGCGACCGAAGAAGAGCGAGTTGAAAACACGTGGCAGCCGCTGCTCGCGGATTTTCTCGGCGTCGTAACCGGCGAGGAGCAGGACTTCGCGAAGGCGATCGCGATCGTTCGCAGCCGACGCGAGAACCCGGCGTCGAATACCCACATCGATCCCGCGAGCCTCGACGCGATCGGCATGAAGTCGCGCGGCGCGATCCGTATCACCTGGCTCGAAGCATTCGAATCCATGGATATCGCGTCTTTCGCGCAGCTCAAACACATCTTCGACCGGCGCGGCTTCCAGGCCTGGCGCGGCGAGGCCGGTGTCGCGCCGGGGATCGCGGTCAACTCATCGCGGCAGGAGAAGGACGATCTGCCCGCGGTGTCACTGGACGGCTGCGCCACCGACGATGCAATCACACGCATCATCGATTGGATGGAAGCAGCCGGCGTCGGCACGGCGCAGACGCGGTTCAAGCTGCGCGACTGGACATTCAGCCGCCAACGCTACTGGGGCGAGCCGTTCCCGATTGTTTTCGATGAAGAAGGCAATCACTTCCCGGTGAGCGAAAAGGCGCTGCCGGTCATCCTGCCGCCATTGAACGATTACCAGCCCGAAGAATCCGACGATCCGCAGCCGCTGCTCGCCAAGGCACGGCAGTGGGCAAATACGACGGCGTTTGCCGCGGGAGTCGACCCGAATGTGCTCGCGCCCGAAACACCGGTGCGCCGCGAGACCAACACCATGCCCGGGAGCGCGGGCTCGAGCTGGTACTGCGTGCGCTACTGCGATCCGAAGAACACCGAGCGCCTCGTCGGCGTTGATGCCGAGCGCTACTGGATGGGTGGACAAGACAAGAGGCTCACGGGCAATTCGCGCGGCGAAAGCGAGAACACGTTGCTCGGGGGCGTCGATCTCTACATCGGCGGCAACGAACACGCCGTCGGACACCTGCTCTACTCACGCTTCTGGCACAACGTGCTCTTCGATCTCGGCTTTCTCAGCACGCCCGAACCGTTCCAGAAACTCTTCCACCAGGGTTTGATCACGAGCTACGCGTACCAGCGCGCCGACAAGACGATCGTCCCGGTTGACGAGGTGAAGGAAGTCGCTGAAGGCAAGTATGTCGAGATCACGAACAACCAGCCGGTGACACCGATCGTCACCAAGATGAGCAAGCGATACAAGAACGTCGTCAACCCCGACGACGTGATCGCCGAGTACGGCGCCGACACGTTCCGGCTCTACGAGATGTACATGGGGCCGCTCGAAGCGAGCAAACCGTGGAATACCAAGGACATTCCCGGCCTCTTCCGATTTCTGCAGCGCGCGTGGCGCGTGCTCATCGACGAGCAAAGCGGCCAGCCCCGGCTGGCGGCACAGGAGAATCCGTCGCTCGAGAAACTGCTGCAGCGCACGATTCACAAGGTCGGGCAGGATTTCGAGCGACTCTCGTTCAATACGGCGATCGCCTCGCTCATCCAGCTCGTGAACGAAGCGATGATCGCTGCCGGCGAAAAAGGCGCGGGCGCGTTCACGAAGGATCAGTCGCGCCGCGTGTGCATCGTGCTCTCGCCACTCGCGCCGCACGTCGCGGAAGAAGCCTGGTCGCGTCTGGGGCTGACACAATCCGAAGGATGCGTCAGCACCCAGAAATGGCCGACCGTGGACGCGCGCATGCTCGTCGATGACTCCATCGAAATGCCCGTTCAGGTGCAGGGAAAAGTCCGCGCTCGCATCACGGTCCCGACCGGGGCCGAGCCGAAAGCCGTCGAGGCGATCGCGCTCGCCGACGAGGGAGTGCAGAAGGCCATCGCAGGCAAGCCCGTGAAGAAGATCATCGTGGTGCCGGGGAAGATGGTGAACGTCGTCGTGTAGGGATTTGCGCCGCCCCCGAAGCGAGCAGCGCGCTAACCGACGCCAAGGTACGCCTTGCGGACCTCGTCGCTCGCGGCGAGCTGCGTGGCCGGGCCCTCCATCGCGATCTCCCCCACTTCCAGAACATACGCCCGGTGCGCGACCTTGAGGGCCATGTGCGCATTCTGTTCGACCAGCAGAATCGTCGTTCCCGAGGCGTTGATCTCGCGGATAATCTGGAAAATCGTCGTGACGACCTGAGGCGCAAGACCGAGCGATGGTTCGTCGAGTAAGAGGAGCTGCGGACGGGCCATCAGCGCACGCGCGATCGCGAGCATCTGCTGCTCGCCTCCGGAAAGTGTTCCCGCCAGTTGATCGATGCGCTCGCGGAGCCTGGGGAAGAGCGCAAGCCCCTTTTCCTTGTCGTGCGCGATCCCCGCCGCGTCGCTCCGCGCGTACGCGCCGAGATCCAGATTGTCTTCGACCGTCAGGTTCGCAAACACGCCCCGCCCTTCCGGGGAGTGAGCGATGCCCATGCGCACCAGTTCGTGCGGCCGGACCCGCGTGATGTCGTGGCCCTCGTAGCTGACCGAACCGCCGCTCGAGCGCACCAATCCCGAGATCGCACGCAGCGTGGTCGTCTTGCCGGCGCCGTTACTCCCGATGAGCGTGACGATCTCGCCTTTCTCGACGCGCAGCGAGATGCCGTGGAGTGCGCGGATAGCGCCGTAATTCACTTGGAGATTGTCGACAGAAAGCACAGTTCCGAACTCCAAAGGGACAAAGTGCCAAATCCGACAGTCGCTTCATGCACACGAGCGCCGTAGCGCTCTCGCCGCGATCCCACTACTCCTTGCCTAGATACGCCTCGATCACTTTCGGGTCTTTCTGGATTTCTGCCGGTGGGCCTTCGGCGATCACGATGCCGTAATCCAGAACGGTGATCCGTTCGCACAAATCCATGACGACGCCCATGTCGTGCTCGATCAGCAGGATCGAAACCCGGAAAATATCCCGCACTTCCCGGATCAGCTTTCGCAAGTCCTTTTTTTCCTGCGGGTTCATTCCTGCCGCGGGCTCGTCGAGCAATAGCACCCTTGGACCCGTCGCCAGCGCTCGAGCGATCTCCAGCCGGCGCTGATCGCCGTACGGGAGATTCCGCGCCGATTCATCCTGCCGATCGAGCAGCCCGAAGACCTGGAGCAGCGCGAGCGACCGCTCACGGATCGCCCCTTCTTCGGCGCGTTGCCAACCGCTGCGCACGATCGCGCCCGCCATCGAGTGCGTCGTCCGGACGTGGCACGCCAGCTTCACATTTTCAAGAACCGAGAGTTCGCCGAAGAGGCGGATGTTCTGGAAGGTTCGTGCGAGACCCGCCGCGGCAATCTGGTGCGGACGCAGCCCGATCAGCGACTTCCCGCCGATCAAGACGCCGCCCTGATCCGGCGAATACACGCCCGTCAGAAGATTGAAACACGTCGTTTTGCCCGCGCCGTTCGGCCCGATCAACCCGTACAGCCCGCGCGGCGGCAGGGTCAAGCGGAAATTCTGCACGGCCTTTAGCCCGCCGAATGACTTGCAGACATCGCGAACCTCGAGCGAGTTCTCGCCCGCTCCCGCGCCCGCGAGCACCTCTGCCGTATCCATCATGGAGGCAGAAGCATTCATGCTTTCCTCCCGCCGGAGTCTGCGGAGCGCGACGAAAAGAAATCGCGGAGCGGGCGGTAGAGCGAGCCTTCCCATAGCTCCCGAACGCCGAGCAACCCCTGCGGACGCGTGATCATCATGATCACAAGCGCGAGCGCGTAGATGATCAGCCGATACTCGCCGAGATTGATGTCGAGCTTCTTCGCGAAGAAAGCCAGCGCGCTGAGCCCGGTGATCACAAGGCCGACGGAGATGATCACGCGGGGGAGAGCACGCCGATCGCGCCCGCTCTTGTCCGCGCTCTTTTCACGGCGCCCGGCCATCCCGAGCATCGCGAAGCCGAGGATGAGCATCGGTACACCCACGACGGCGAACTTCTGGAGTGTGTCCGGCGTGCGCAACAGTTCCGGCAGATAGGTCACGATCGCCGCGGCAATGGCGGCCCCTGATATCGAACCGAGCCCGCCGAGCACGACCATGATGATGATGTCGAAGCTTTTCTGGAAACCCGCATCAACAGGGCTGAGCGAGATCCCCAGCGTGTGCGCGTACAACCCGCCCGCGATGCCCGCGAAGAACGCCGCGATCACGAAGCCCCAGACTTTGTAATACGTGGTGCGGACGCCCATCGCTTCTGCCGCGATCTCGTCTTCGCGGATCGAAAGCATCGCGCGCCCGGTTGAGCTCATTTTCAAGCGGTACGCAAAGACCAGCGTGATCGCGACCGCCGCATAGACCCAGAAAAGACTCGTGTACTTGGGCACGTTGCCGAACCCGAGCGAACCTCCGACGCTGAGAGGGACTTTCCACGCCGGTGCCGCGGCAATCTCTTCCTTGCTCATCAATACCTGCGGCGTCTGCTGGATAAGAACACGCACGATCTCGCCGAAGCCGAGCGTGACGATCGCGAGGTAGTCGCCCCGCAGCCGAAGGCTCGGAAGTCCGACCGCCACGCCGAGGAGCGCCGCGACCAATCCGCCGACGATCAGCGAAATCAGGAAGAGAACCTCGCCGCCCGTGATCAACGGCGCACCGGCGGGGGCACCGTACAGGCCGCTGAGCATCCCCATCCGCGCGGCACCCGAACCGAAGATCGCGAACGAGCCGTAGTACGCGAGCGAACCGGCGACGTATCCGCCCACCGCCAGGAACCCGGCGTGGCCAATCGAGAATTGGCCGGTGAACCCATTCACAATCGTCAGCGAGACGGCGAGGATCACCGCAATTCCGATATTCAGGATCTGGGCGGACGAATAGGCATCGATGTTCGGCCGGACGAACATCTGCATCGCAACGCCGAGAACGAGCGCGAACAAAACGGGCCAGGCAATGCGCCACGCCGCACCGATCGGTGCGGGCTTGAAGTGAGCGGCTCTGTCTTGAAGCGAGGCCATGAATCGAATGAGTCCTGAGTCCTGTTGTCTTGTTGTCCTGAGTCCGTGAATCTTTCCGGCTGATCGCCGCCCGGCACATTCTGCCGGAGCTGCGCTTATACCTTCTCCACCGTCGCCTTCCCCAGAATGCCGCCCGGCCGGACGAGCAGAACGATGATCAGTGCCGCGAAGACGTACACGTCCTTCAGTGCGGGGTTGATGTACTGCTGACCGAACACTTCGAGCATGCCGATCGCGAGCCCGCCGAACATCGCCCCGCGCACGTTTCCGATCCCTCCCACCACCGCCGCGACAAACGCTTTCAGCCCGAGGAGCACCCAGCTCGTGTCGGCGGGCTGCTTGATCGACGTGAAACTGACCGCCCACAAAAATCCGCCCGCCGCGGCGAGCGCGGAACCAATGACAAACGTGATGCTGATGACCCGATCGACATTGATTCCCATAAGCCCGGCGGTGCGGACGTCAAAGCTCACCGCCCGCATCGCCTTTCCCAGCTTCGTGTGAAAGACGAGCCATTCGAGCGCGATCATGAGCACCACCGCAGTGCCGATCACGACAAAGTCGAGCATCCGCACCTGCATATTGCCGATCGAAAACCAGACGTTGTCGGAGAGAAGCGGCGGGATCGGCCGGGGACGCGTGCCGAACACGAACTGAAGCTGCCCGGTATTCTGCAAAAACAGCGAAACGCCGATCGCCGTGATCAGCACGTTCAGTTTCGGCGCGTTGCGCAGCGGCCGGTACGCCAGCCGCTCGATCGTGAATCCGATCAGGCCGCACGCGAGCATGGCGCACGAAAGCACGAACGGCCCGACCCACCAGGGCGCCGTCTGCCCCGTTTCCAGCCCGAGCGCTTTGACGATCGCTGTCGCGATGACAAGGCTGATCCACGCGCCCAGCACCACGATGTCGGAATGAGCGAAGTTGATGAACTTGAGAATGCCGTAGACCATCGTGTAGCCGAGCGCGATGAGCGCATACAGGCTCCCGATGGTCAGGCCGTCTTTCAGAGTTTGCAGCAGGGTGTCCACGCGAATCAGGGCCCGATTGGAGACGCACTCCGCCGGTTCGAATCGCGGCGAGTGCAGGGCGGAGAGTCTAGCCGACTCTCACGAACGACTGAAGGGCAGAAAGTCGACCCAGCCCACCGCAATCCCCCGCGGACGCCGGTCCGGATCCTGCGGGCGCGGAGTCGTTCGCGGCACGCCGATCTGGATCGACACTTCCCGGCCCGGAGGCGAGGGCTTGTCTGATCGAATCTGCAGAACATGCGTTCCGTCTTCGCGAGACGAAACGGCGCAGGCGACCGGTTCACCATTGAGCTCCACCCGCAACGCTCCGAGGATTTGCGGATCAACAACCCCGAGCACATGCACGCGGATGTCCGTTTCCGCCTGAAGCGAGATCGGAAAGCGCAGAGAAGAGATCGTGCTCGGGCCCGACCAGCGAAAAGTTTCTCGCCCGTCGCGCGTCTCGGGCGGGTACCACTCGAGCGACGCCGGCTGGTCGCCGAGCGTAAAGCGGCGTGCAACCCACAGGGGCTCGATC
Source organism: Phycisphaeraceae bacterium (assembly GCA_019636555.1). NCBI lineage: Bacteria > Pseudomonadati > Planctomycetota > Phycisphaerae > Phycisphaerales > Phycisphaeraceae > Phycisphaeraceae bacterium. The sequence continues at coordinate 3,734,827 of JAHBXH010000001.1, forward strand.
GCGGGCTTCTGGCTCGCCGCACCCTTGTAGATGCTCGTGCGCCTCATCGCGCCGGCCGTCGCCTCGCTCGCGTGCGGCATCCGAATCTCCACGTTCCGGTGGCTCACAAATGCACGGATCAGTTCGGTGAGTTCCTCACGCCGAAAGTCGACGCCGCTCTCGATCTTCTCGAGCATCGCGCGCTGCTCGGTCGTCTGCCTGTTTCCGTACGCATCGCGACGCCAGGCGGCATTGAACTTGAACACGGATAGCTCATCGGTCGAAGCAAACACGGCTCCGCTCTCGACCGCGCGCCGGACGAACTCGCAGTCCGCGGGCATTTGCACCGCCGCGGGATCGCGCCAGGGGCCCATCCGATCGACAAGCGCGCGCGAATGCATCATCGACGAAGGCACGACGAACTGGCCGGCGTCCATCGCGCCGTCTCGGAAAACGCCCGTGACCGAACGCACCCCGGTCTCCGGTGGTCCGTACATGATCGCCATGGCGCAGGCAAGGTCGGCTCTTTGCCTCTCCGCGGCACGCACCAGCGATTTGAGATGCGTCGGGTACCACAAATCATCGTGTCCCAGGTACGCGATGTATTCGCCGCTCGACGCGGCAATGCCGTCGTTGTTCGGTCCCCACTGCCCGCCGGAATTCTGCGCGCGGTTCATCCAGCGGAAACGGCTGTCGCCGACCTTGGCGACCACTTCCGCCGAATCGTCCGTGCAGGCATCTCCGACGACCAGCACCTCGTAGTCCTGATAGGTCTGGAGTTGCACCGAGCGCAGTGCACACGCGAGCGCTTCGCTCCAGTTGTACGTCGCAATGACAACACTCACCCGGGCCACTCGGCCTCCACACTACCAGCCGAGCCGGCTGTCGAATTTGTAGGGGATTTCGGGCGATTCGAAAGGCACGCGGAACTTGTCGGGCTTGGCGTGGTTGTACGGGCGCGATGGAAGGTTCACGAAAGTCGCCTCCGTCGTTCCGACGTTGTGCACCGCGTGCAGAACTTGCTTCGGGATCACGACCAGCCCGCGGTTGCGCTCTCCGAGCGTGAATTCGTTCACCATGCCGTGCGTCGGCGATTCCTTTCGCCGATCAAAGAGAACGACTTTGAGCGCGCCGGTCGCGACAAAGAGGCGATCAATCTGATCTTCGTGATACACCCAGCCCTTCACCTTCCCGGCGCGAACGACGGTGAGATAGCAATAGACCATCGCCTCGGGCGTGATTCCCCACGCCGGATCATAAATCTCGCAGAGCTCTCCCCGCTCGTCGGCGTGCGTCGTCGCGTAGCGAACAATCACACCGTCGATCAGCTTCTGGAGCCGCTTGCCTTCCTGTGTCACCGTCGCACTGTCGCGTTTTCCTTCGATCATCTCTGATTCCTCGTGACCGCGCTCCGCGCGAATCAACAGTTACACCCTCGACCGACCCGCGGCGCGCCCGGAAGACTCCGCCCGAAGTAGCTCCGCATTTCCGGTCTGCTTACGGCTCAATTCGCGCCCGGAAGACGGGCTTGCCCCCCTTCATCTCGACGATGACCGCCGGTTTCACGGCGTCGCGCTTCTCGTTGATCGAGATCGTACCCGTCACGCCCTTGAAGTTTTTCGTGCTCGCGATCGCGTCGCGGAGCTTGGATCCGTCGGTGCTGCCGGCGCGATGCATCGCATCAAAGAGCACCCGCGCCGCGTCGTAGCCCAGTGCCGCGAGCCCGTCGGGTGTCTCGCCGTTGAACTTTTCCTGGTACTTGGTCACGAACGTCTGGATTTCCGGAGTCGGCTGATCGGACGCGTAGTGATTCGAATAGAAACTGCCCTCGATCGCGGCGCCCCCGTTCTTCGCGAGATCGGCCGAATCCCATCCGTCGCCACCGAGCAGGGGCATCGTCATGCCGAGTTTGCGCGACTGGAGCGCGATGTTGGCAACGTCGGTGTAGTAACCCGGAATGAACAAAAGCTCCGCGCCAGTTTCGCGAATCTTGGTCAACAGCGGATTGAAGTTTGCCTCGCCCTTGGTGTACGCCTCGACCCCGACGATCTCCCCGCCCATTTGCTTGAAGTTCTTCTCGAACTCATCCTTGAGACCCACCGAATACGCCGACGCCTGATCGAAGAGGATCGCCGCCTTCTTCACTTTCAAATCCTGCGCCGCAAACTTCGCGCACGCAAACCCCTGGAACGGATCGATGAAGCAAACTCGGAAGATCATGTCTCCGACGGCTGTCACCTGCGGGTTCGTGCTGCTCGGGGTGATCATCGGCACGCCGAACTGCTGCGCGACCGGCGCGCCCGCGAGCGTCACGCTCGACGCGACTTCGCCCAGCACCGCCGCAACCTTGTCCGCCGTGATCAGCTTCGTGACGACAGTTCCCGCTTTCTCCGGCTTGCCTTCGGTGTCTTCCGATTTGAGTTCGACCTTGTGCTTGGTGCCGCCGATGTCGACGCCGCCCGCGGCATTGATCTCCGACACGGCGAGCCTGATGCCGTTGTCGGTCGAGAGTCCGAACGTTGCTTCGGGACCGGTGAGCGATCCATAGTGACCGATCGCGATGTCGTTTTTTGTCGTGCTCGTCGTGCTCCCGCTGTCACAGGCGGCCAGCGCCGCGAGTGCCAAACCGGCACCAAGAAGAATCGTGCGCGAGAGCGAGATCACCGGGGAAACACTGGCGAATGCTTGCATGATCGTGGATTCCGCAAAGTGTGAAGAAAACGGCTGTTTCATCGAGATCAGGTCAGAAGTCTATCGGACTTTCCGGCTCGGGCTCGGCTCCACCGGGCACGCTCCGAACAGTCCGTGGGAAAACCGCCGAGATTCCGCGCCGCGCGGCGCTTTTTCGTTGACCAGCCCCGGCGCATCCGCGATATTTGCCTTGGGCCCGCGTCTTGCGCCCCTTTGTCCGGAGCAGACCCGATGCGATCACCGAGTTTTGTTGGCGCGCTCTTCGCCGCGCTGATTTCTTGCCTCGCTCTCGCGCAGCCGTCGAGCGTGGAGCACGCCCCCGCCTCCCAGACGTTCGGTGAGCCTTCGGGCATCACGCAGCGCGAACCAGATGTGCCGCGTGAAGATGAAGCGGTCGAATTGTTCTTCCGCGTCAGTTTCCAGTTCACCTACGACAAGGTCTGCATCTACTACACGACCGACGGCTCGGAGCCATCGGGTGCTTTCGGCGCGCCGACCGGAACGACTCAGGTCCTGACGAACGACGCCGCAACGATCTCCTTCGTTCGCAACGAAACCAACGGCGGCACGCGCGACTGGTGGAAGGGAACGCTGCCCATCGCCACGCGCGCATACGCGAAGGCAATCAAGTACAAAGTCAGCGCGTGGAAACCGTTTGTCGGAAGCGAAGTCTTCGCCAATGGCGGCGCTTCGTATTCCTTCACGAACAAACTCGCGTGGCCCGGGCGCGGCGCCGGGAACGCGAATCCAGGCGAGGGATATCCGCCCGTCTCGTTCTTCAAGGAAGAAGCGATCATCGGCAACACGTTCTGCGCCGGGCAACTCGACCAGAATGGCACCTACTACGACTTCCACTTCCCGACCCCCGGCGGTGTGTACGGCGTCGGAACGCGGAACGAAGGCTACTCCGACGGCCCCGACACATTTCCGCCCGGTCTTCCCGTCGGTTGGCGCGGCCAGATGCATCTCAATCAGGCGATGATCGGCCTGCGCGTGGATGGCCTCACGCACTGGGTGAGCAACCCCGCGGGCGTCTCGTACGACAATGTCGCGCAGTCGTACTCGTCCGACGACACCAACTCGGTCACAACGAGCCAGCATCTCTTCGCCGGCGGCAACAACATCACCATCACGCAGCACGACTTTGCGCCTTACGGCGTGACGTTTCCCACCGATCTCAACGGGAATCCGCAGCGTCACATCGCACTGAAACGCGTGCTGCTCCGGAACGACGGCGCGAGCGCAAAGACGATGAATGTTTACTTCTACATGGATCCGGCTCTGAACGGGGGCGACAACTACGACTTCATGTTCTTCGATGCCGCGCGCGGGACCATGTGCGCCTACGACAAGACCTACCGCATTGTCACCGGAACCGGCACGGGATTCAGTGATCCCAACGAATACAACCCGACGACCTCCGGCGGCTACGAGAAGAACAACGCGCTCTATCTCGCGGCATCCATGAAATCGACGTCTTCGCCCGGCGCCTCCGGTGGCACGCTCGCGACCGAATCGTGGCGCGACACCTCCGCCGACAACGGACAGGGTTGGCTCGGCATGCAATTGGTGCTCAACCCGGGCGCGACACAGGAAGTCGACATCATGCTCGCGGGCGCGCACGAGCGACCGATTCCCGGCACCGATCAGATCTACGACCGACAGCTCGTGCCCGTGCTCGATTGGTTCGCGGGCACCTCGGTCGCGGCCCGCGAAACCGAGACCGACAGTGCCTGGCAAGCCTGGCTCGAACTCGGGACGACCGTTTCCACACCCGATGCCGCGTACAACAGGCTGCTCAAGCGCGGCCTGCTCGCGACCGTCCTGCACTGCGACGGATTCAACGGAGGCGTGATCGCCGGATTCCACAACGGCGCGTATCCGTATGTCTGGCCTCGCGACGCGGTGTATGCCGCGATCACGATGGCGCGGACGGGCCACCTCGCCGAATCGTTCAATGTCTACAAGTGGATGCGCGATACGTGCTACCGCGACTTTGAGACCTGGAACGCGGGGAACACGCCAGCCGGAAACTACATCGGAACGACCCCGTTCTACGGAACGCGCAAGGGATACTGGAAACAAAAATACAGCACCGACGGCTACGTGATCTGGGGCGCGCCGCAGATCGACGAGACCGCCGTGCTCCCGTGGGGTCTCTACTACCACTACATGATGAACGCCGACGCCGGACTTCTCGGCACGTTCGTCGATCAGATCCGCGACGCCGTCTATTCGTCCACGCAAACATCCACCGTTGACAGCACGCGTCTGCACGTCGCGTTCGGCCTCATGTATTCCAATAACGTGTGGGAAGATTCGTACGACACGTTCATCTACAGCAACGCGAACGTGATCCGCGGGCTGCAGGATGCCGCCAAATCGTTCAACGTGCTCGGGCTTTCCGCCGAAGCGTCGGATGCGCTCGACAAGGCAAGCGCGATGAAGCCTTCGCTCGATGCCCGCCTCGACTGGAACGGAGAGAACACCGACATCAGCCAGCTCGGCATGGTCTATCCGTTCAACATCTACACGCCGACCGAGGCCCGCACCAATCTCGTCGTCGATCGCATCAACGGCGTCGCGCTCGACGCCTTCGGCAACAATCACCCGCTCGTCAACTTCAGCGGCCAGCACCAGGACACGATCAACCGCTACTGGGGCGACGGATACTGGAACGGCGGCCCCTGGTTCCTCTCGACGCTCTGGTACGGCCTTTTCTACGCCGAGCGCGCCGATTTCACCGCCGGCAAAGCCGACATCGATAATCACAAACACCGCGTCGATCTCATGATCGATCGGCTCGGGCCCGCGGGCTTCGGCGCCGAGCAGATCGCTTACGACAACTCGATTTCCTACCCCAACTTCGTTCTGCAGACCGCGTGGCCCAACGCATGGGAGAGCATGAGCACGCTCGTCGACAGCGTGATGGCGTTCCTCAACTACGCGCCGGATGCTCCGAATCAGAAAATGAACTTCAAGCCCAAGCTCCCCTCGGCGTGGAACACCATGACGTTCAACAACGTTGTGCTGGAACACCAGCCCAGCGGCAAGCACCACCAGGTGGACGTGACGGTTTCGGAGAACACCGCCCCGCTCAATGCCGCGGCGTACACCCAGTCGTTTCGCAACGACAGCGGATTCGCGCTGAGCATCGGAACGACGTTCCGCGTGCCCGCGAACAGCGCGGTCGCGGGAGTCTTCCGCAACGGCTCATCGATCGCATATTCCTACAACGCGGCGATCGGCGCGGTCTCGGTCGATTCGACGCTCGACACCGGCGCCGGTTCGGTCACCAATCTCGTGCTCTCGACCGGTTGTCCCGCGGACCTCAACGGCGACGGATTGGTTGAAGACAGCGACTTCGTGATCTTCGCGGCGTCGTACGACATCCTCGATTGCTCCGATGCATCCATGCCGGCGGGCTGTGCCGCGGACTTCAACTTCGATGGCTACGTCGATGATTCTGACTTCGTGATTTTCGCCGGTGCGTACGACACGCTTCTTTGCCCGTGATTCTCAGCGAGCGATTCGGTCGAAATCCCGGATTTTGCTTGCGGCATTAAACCATCTGCCGACAATGTCGAGAAGTCGGAGGTCCCATGCGTCCCCAACTTCTTGCAATCGCCACGATTCCCGTGCTCCTGACTTCTGTTGCGTTTGCCCAGCAGTACGCGCTCCGAATGCTCTATCCGTTGGGATCGCCGTACGACCAGACGTACGCGAGCGGCCTTGATGCGGACGGCTACACCGTCGGAGGTTCTTCTTCCTCCACAGGCGCGGTCCCGCAAATCGGAATCGTGCGGAGCGCGGACGGATTCCACCGCCAGATGGGTTCGCTCGCGCCGTGCCTGCCCTACGGCGGCAGCGGGCTCAACGACGTGAGCCCGGGCGGACGAATCGCGGGCAGCACTTCGTCTGTTTGTGGCGGCTATTCGCTCGCTGCTTCGGGCTCCGTCTTGGATCCATCCGGATATGTCACGTATCCCCCGCTCCCCGGTGGCGGTGACTGTGCCGCCTCTGGCGCAGCCGATGACTGCGTCGTCGGATGGAGCAACCGCACGACAGGTTGCGGAGGTTTTCTGTGCATCCAGACAACCGCACGCGCGATGAAGTGGTATTCCGACGCCACGGCGGTCGAGCTTCCGATCTCCAACTTCGTGGTCGCGATCGCAAACGGCGTCAACGGCTCGGGTGTCGTGGTCGGTCGGGCGTACACCGCCGAGAATTCCGACAGCGCCGTCGCGGTCCGCTGGGACACCGATGCTTCACTTCCAGTCACGCTCCCGGCGCTCGACGGAACCTATGGCGACGCCTTGAAAATCTCGGATGCCGGTGTCGTTGTCGGTCAATCCGCACTCGGCGCGGAGCGTCACGCGACACGATGGGTCGGCACGACGGCGCAGGATCTCGGTGCGCTCCCGGGCCACACCTTCGGCATCGCGTACGACATCGACGATTCGCGTGGAATCGTCGGATATTCCAAGCTCGACGCCGATTCGACCGAATCAACCGCCGTGCTCTGGCGTGACGGACAGATCATCGACCTCAACTCACTCGTCTCACACGCGGGAGGCGTTGTGCTGACGAGCGCCAACGGAATCAATTCGAGAGGTTGGATCGCCGCGAACGGAATTGTTGATGGGAAGCTGCGAGGATTTGTCCTCACACCTTGCCCGGCCGACCTCAACAACGACGGGTTCGTCGAAGACGCCGACTTCTCCATCTTCATTGTTGCCTACAACATTCTCGACTGCGCAGATCCCGCAATGCCCGCGGGCTGCCCGGCCGACTTGAACAACGACAATTTGGTGGATGACGCCGACTTCGTCGTCTTCGTTGCCGCGTACAACGCGCTGCTCTGCCCATGAGAGCGTTCTCCGGCAGCGGGTTGACAAGGTCGGTATCCTGCCGGAGTAGTCCGCCCAGGGGGAACACATGCGAAGCAACTCGATTACGACCTTTTCGGTCACGCTCGGATTGACAGGAATTTCCTCGCTCGCATTCGGCGTCAACATCCCGATCGTGAATGGTGGTTTCGAAATTCCAGCGCTAGCAGGCTGTTGAAATTCTGATTGTGCCTACTGCGCCGACGCATTGCAGACAACTTTCTGGCCCTCAGACCCGGGTCGCGAGGGTAGATGGCGGTTCGAAATTGCGACTGGTTGGAGTTTTTCAACAGCCTGCTCGCGCCCGGTCAGTACACAATCAACAGCGTCCCCCACTGGATTCCCGCTTCGCCCGACCAGCAGATGGGCGTCTGGAATCAACTTTCGGGCTCGCCTTATGTCGCCGGTCAGTACGAAGGCGCTCAGATCGGCTACCTGACAACCGGCATGCTGGAGAAACGCCCACCAGCGACCGTCAAGGGCCAGAGCGACTGGGTGCTCCGCTGGCGCGCTGGAAACCGGCCCGGCTTCACCGGCGGACTCCGCGTTCGCTTCTATGCAGGCAACCAGCTCTTGGCCGAACACGTCGAGTCCGGCGCAACCATTCCCGCCGCGGGAATGTTCGCCGAGAGATCGCTGCCCTTCACGATTCCTGCGGGCAGCCCCGCGATCGGATACCAGGTGCGGTTCACGATCGAAGTCGGATTCGGCTTCCAGGCCAACTTCGACGACTTCAGGCGCGAATCCACCGACCCCGGCCCGGGCTGTACCGCCGACTTGAACTTCGACAACGCGGTCACCGACGAAGATTTCCAATTCTTCGTCGAGCGCTACAACGAACTGATCGCACGCCCCGACGGCGGCGGCGACCTGAACTTTGATTTCCTCGTCGATGACTCGGACTTCCAGCTCTTTGTGGTCCAGTACAACACCCTCGAATGCCCGGAGTAACTCCGCGATTCGAAATGCGCATCACGACCGCAAAGGCAGTGCGCTTCGCCGTTCCGGATAACACATTCCCGCCTCCGTTTTCTCCGGCGCGCTCGGCATTTTCCCCGTCGCGGACCCATGTAACGCACACGCTTGCGATGAAACTGCACGACTTCGGCGAATTACCCGCGAGACTCCTTGCGGTTCGTCACCGATTGTGCAACCTTGAATAGATGAGTTCATCGTCCGGTGCGCAACAGCGCAAGGTCCGAAGAACATTTCTCCATTTGCTCACGCCGATGCACGCACTCGCGCCCATCGGCGTTTTTCTTTTTGATTCGGAACGATGATTGTCTTCGCGACCTTCGTCGCGATCGAACAGCCCGGTGGGTAAGGAATCTCGAAAATGCTTCGCCCCAGTTTCGTCATCGCACTGTCACTTGCTTCGCCGCTCTCGCTCGCTCAACCGATCACCCCCGCGGGTTCGGGTAGCTACTACGACGGCGTTCCGTCCGGCTACGCGGTACCGACCAACGGCGACGGCGCGCCCTGCCTGCCCCGCCTCGCTCCGGGCTTCACCGGTCCGGTCCCCACCAACGAATGGTGGTCGAGCCTCGTCTATCCGCGCCACGGGGGTGACAACTGGGGGCAGAACATGCACCCCCACCCGCTCTCGGCCAGGCCCGCCTCCGACGGCATGCGCATCGGCTACGTCCCCTCGGCCTCCGTCGCTTCCAATTTCTATTCGTATGACTTCAGCGGCTCGCGCGTCGCGCTCGCACTCTCGGTCGACGGGCTCGACTCGCCCGATTGCCGCCTCGCTGCTGCGGGAGACTGGACCGTCACCGCCCGCTTCGCCGACGCGACCCGCTCGCTCGAAGTCACCATGGGCCACGGCATGCCCTTCGCCTATTGCAAAGTCACGGGCGGCAACGCCCGCGTGATCTTCCGCACGAGCACCACCGTCTTCGCCAATCGGGGCAACATCATCGGCATCACCGCGGGTGGCGTTTCGTACGCGCTCTGTGCGCCAGCCGGCGCCGCCTGGACCATTTCAGGCTCGGGCGCGATCTCCAGCCTCGCCGGCAAGGATTACTACTCGGTCGCCGTCCTGCCCGACGCCAGCACCGCTTCGCTCGACCTCGCGGAGCAGCACGCCTTCGTCTTCATCACCGGCAGCGAAGTCTCCTGGAACTACAACCAAGCGACTTCGGCCATCGACACAACGTTTGTTTTCCAGACGGAGGTCAAGGAAGGCGCCCAAACGCAGCCCCTGATCGCGCTCTACCGCCACCAGTGGATCAACAGCGCCCAGCCGACCGTCGGCGGCACGTTCAACACCTCCCGAGGCAGCATGAAGCAGGCCGCGGCCTCGTCCTTTGTCTGCTCGTTCCCCTATCGCGGAATCCTGCCCCGCCTGCCCCTCGCAACCGGCCTGAACCAGACGCAGCTCTACAGCCTTGTCAATCAGGCCTATCAGGCGACAAGCCTCAACACCGCGGGCGACACCTATTACAGCGGCAAGTCGTACGGGCGCGTCGCGCAGCTCCTCTACATCGCCGACGCGGTCGGCCACACCGCTGCCAAGACGCGCTTCCTCGATTTTCTCAAGGCCGAACTCGCGGACTGGTTCACCGCCGGCGTCACCAGCAATCCGAACAACAGCAGCGCGTTCAACCCAATCCAGGCCGAAGACTTCACGGACGGCTCGGGCGTCGCCGTCGGCGACATCGAAGGCGGGAAAGCGCTCATCGACATGAGCGGCACCGACTGGTTCAAGCTCTCCGCCGTCGATTTCGGATCCGGCGATCCCAACGGGATGACCATCCGCTACGCCTCCGACATCCCCGGCAGCGGGCTCCTTCAAGTCCGCGTCGATGCGATCGATGGACCGCTGCTCTCCGATGCCGGAATCGGCAACACCGGCGGCATCAACGCCTGGACCACGATCAACCTCAATGTCCAGGGCGCGGGCGTCAGCGCACTGGCGGCCAACAACCGCGTCCACGACCTCTACATCTCCTGCAACACGCCTTATCCGGGCGAGCTCATCCGCATCGATTGGCTCAAGTTCAACCTCGCCGGCAGCAGCGGTGGCAGCGATTCCCGCAATTTTTATTACCACTCTGCGTGGTCCACGCTCCTCGGAAACCCCGGCTCGTTCAACCTCGCGCAGGAAATGAACGACCACAACTTCCACTACGGCTACTTCATCATGGCCGCCGCGGCGATCGCGCAGTTCGATCCCGCATGGGCATCCGCCTACGGCCCGATGGTCGAAATGCTCATCCGCGACGCGAGCAACTGGGAACGCGCCGACACCCGCTTTCCGTTCCTCCGCGGGTTCGATCCATACGCGAGCCACTCATGGGCCTCGGGCCATGCCGCATTCGCCGCGGGCAACAACCAGGAATCGTCGTCCGAGTCGATGAACTTCGCCGCCGCCGTCGCCCTCTGGGGCGCCGCGACCGGCAACACCGCCATCCGCGACATGGGCATGTTCCTGCACGCCGCGGAAGAGGCCGCGATCCAGCAGTACTGGTTCAACGCCGACGACGCCGCGATGCCCCCGTCTTTCACCAAGCCCATCGCCGGCATCGTCTGGGGCGATGGTGTCGCATACGGCACGTGGTGGACCGGCGACCCCGCGCAGATCCACGGCATCAACTTCCTGCCCGTCACGCCCGCGTCGCTCTACCTCGGCCACCATCGCCAGGGAATGCTCGACAACTGGAGCCTGCTGATGGCACAGACGAACAACAACCCCTCGTCGTGGCACAGCATCCTCTGGTCCGCGCTTGCGACGGCGAACCCGACGCAGGCCGCGAACCTGGCGAACGGCAATCCGAACTTCCCGCTCGAAGACGGCGACTCCCGCGCCCGCGCGTACCAGTGGATCCACACACTCAATATCTACGGCGCGGTCGACGCCTCGATCTCCGCCGACGTCCCCCACTACGCGGTCTTCGAAAAGAGCGGCATCCGAACGTACGTCGCGTGGAACCCCGGCGATCACACCATCGGCGTGCACTTCAGCGACGGCTTCGTTCTCTGCGTTCCTTCCGGCGCCACCGCAGTGGGGAAAACCGGCGACGCTCCAGGGGTCTGCGGGTGTTCCGGCGACCTAAACGACGACAATCTAGTCGACGATGCCGATTTCGTCGTTTTTGCCGCCGCCTATAACCTGCTCGATTGCGCCGACCCCGAGATGCCCGCCGGCTGCCCGGCCGACCTGAATACCGATTCGCAGGTCGACGACGCCGATTTCGTCATGTTTGTGGCGGCATACAACTTACTGATTTGCCCATGATCCTCGAATTCCGAGCCCGGTCTCGCCATTTTGCGCGGATTGATGTGCCAGATTTCACTTGGAATTCTGCCTCCCGCCTACTAGTTTGAGTGCGCGTGCGGTGCGGTTGGTGGAGGGACACCGATCGTCATTTCCGCCATTCTTTGCGGGAAGTGGCCATGCCTTCAAAATTAGCTTTTGTGTCGCCTCTGGCGCTGGTGCTCTGCGCGGGTTCTTGCTTGGGCCAGGTTGTGACCTGGGATGGAGCTGCCGGACCGAATTGGTTCGATTTCTTCCAGAGCGGCAACTGCCCCAACACCCAATTGCAGTACTTCAACGGCTTCGGCCAGGTCGGGTGCGGCGGCCCGATCTTCCCCGGCGGATCGAACTTCGTGGTGGTGAACATCGCCGCAGGACCCAACATCAACGGCGACGTCACGGTCAGCGGCATTTCGAACGGCGGAAGCAGTACCACGACATGGTCCGGCGGGAACGTGAATTTCGGCAACGGCGTCGGCCAGGGTCTCTCGAACTCGGGAACCTTTCTTCTCAATCCAGGTGGCGATCGGAGCGTCTTCTCCAGCGTCATCGACAACACGGGCACGTTCGAGCACGCCTATCCCGGAACTCTTTACTTCCAGACACTGGCGTTCAACAACACCGGCTTGACCACCTGGCACGGGGGAACCTGGCTCAACTACACGGGAACGAATTCCGTCAGTAACTCCGGAGAGATCGACAAGGTATCGGCCGACCCCTTCACAAACACCGTCGCGATGCAGCAGAACGGCGTGCTGGATGTGCAGGCGGGCACTCTGAATCTGCAGAGCAACAACTTCACCTTTGGAAACGCATCGTCCACGATCGTCCGCACCGGCGCGACCCTGAGCCTGCAGAGCCTCTCGTCTTCGGGCAAGCTCAACGGTTCGGTCGTGAATACCGGGGTACTCCGACTCAGCGGCGATCTGGCCCAATCGGGCAACCTGACCACCAACGTGTTCGGCGGGAACGGCTTCTCCTGGGTGTCGGGCAACTGGAACGCCGCGGGCAACACGCTCACCAACACCGGCCTTTTCACCCTGTCTAGCCCCGGCGATTGCAGCTTCTATAGCGGCACGCTCGTCAACTCCAACGCATTCGTCGCTACCGCGCCCTCCACCCTCTACTTCCAGACGCTCGCGTTCGTGAACAACAGCAATCTGCAGCTCTACCGGGGCTCGTGGGTCAACTACACCGGCACAAACTCGTTGACCAACAACGGCACAATGACCAAGTTCGGCCCCGACACGTTCTACACCAGCGTCCCCGCAACGCTCGCCGGAACCGTCGCGATCAACCAAGGCGCCGTCCAGTTCAACGGAACGACCGTGAATTTCCAGAATCCCACCACCACACTGGGGGCGGGCACCCTGCTTTCTTTCTCAAACTCCACGATCCAGGGAACATTCGGGCCCTCGCTCGGCTCCGGCGCCGCGGTCGAGATGGTCACAAACACCTATCAATCCGGCAATCTGACGGTGAACGCATCCGGATCGACAGGCTTCTCCTGGCCCTCAGGCGACTGGCAGAGCAACGGCTTTGTTCTCACGAATCAGGGCCTCTTTTCGATCCTGCAGATCGGCGACCGCAGCCTCTATTTCTCGACTTTCAACAACAGCGGCACTCTTTTATACAACACCCAGAGCATCCTCTACTTCCAGACCGCCGCGTACTCCAACACCGGCACGACCGAATGGCGCAACGGCACCTGGTACAACTACACCGGCACAAATTCGCTGGCGAGTTCCGGCACGCTCAAGAAGACGACCGCCGACCAGTTCAACCTGAACGTCCCTTCCACGATCTCCGGCCCCCTGCAGGTGCAGGCCGGAACACTCCGCTGCTTCGGCGCGCCCCTGAATTTCACTCCGTCTTCCAGCGTGACCGTCTCGTCCGGCGCAACGCTGGCGATCGAAAACTGCACGCTCCAGGGCAAGCTCTCGGCGTCCGCCAGCGGCGGATCCGCCGTCATGTACGGAGGCACATTCCTCTCGGCGCCCTTCACGAGCAACGTCTCCGGCGCACCCGGCCTGAATTACGCGGGAGGCGAACTCTCGCTCAATGCCAACACCTTTACCAATACCAATCTCTTCACGCTCTCCGCCGACACCGACCGCAGCATCTACGCCGGCGCTTTCGCCAATTTCGGTACGTTCGATGCTTCTTCCGCCGGCACCCTCTATTTCCAGACGCTCGCGTTCTCCAACTCCGGCACGCTCCGCCTCCACAAGGGCACGTGGCACAACTACACCGGGACAAATTCGCTCGCGAACTCCGGGACGATGGAAAAAATCGATGCCACGTCATGGACCTGCTCGGTACCGTTTGCGCAATCGGGTGTGTTCCACGTAAAAGCCGGATCGGCCACCTTCCAGAACGCGACCATCATGCCCAGCGGCGCATCGTTCACGGACACGCTCTTCGGCTCCTCGCTGGTTTTCAATAGCTGCTCGTTCAAGGGCAATTTCCCGGGCGCTTCCGGCGGCCCCGGTTCCATCGCGATGAACACGTTCGGGCTCTCCGATGACTTCACATCCAACATCGCCGGCGACGGATTTCTCTGGGCTTCCGGCGAAGGCAGCTTCAACGACCGCACGCTCACCAACGCCGGCATCTTCTCGATCGCCAGCGGCGATCGGAGCGCCTACTCCGGCACGCTCCTCAACTCCGGCACGCTCAATCTCGCCGTCAGCACCTTTTACTTCCAAGCCTTCACGCTCAATAACCAGGGCGCCGCCAACTGGTCCAGCGGCACATTCGTGAACTACACCGGCTCCAACTCCATCATCAACACGGGTACGTTCGCAAAGACCGGCCCCGCGACCGTTTCCTCCTCGGTTCCGATCGCCAACAGCGGCGTCTTCGCACTCGACGCCGGCGTTGCCAACGTCTCGACCTTCACCCAGAACCCCGGCGCCACCATCCGCACCACGATCTCGAGCGCTTCCGACGCGGGACGCCTCAACATCTCCACTCCCGTTGCACTCCAAGGCAATCTCGCCGTCTACTTCGATCCATTCTTCGCCCCTTCCGTGGGTCAAAGCTGGACCGTGCTCACCTCTCCGACCCTCAACGGAACCTTTACCAACATCGTGCCGGTCGCGTTTCCCGCCGGCCGCCAGATTGCAGTCACCTACGTCCCCATCGGCGCTCCGACCCAGGTCGTCATCACGGTGCTCGCGTCGGGCTGCGTCGCCGACTTCAATCACGACGGTGTGGTGGACGACGCCGACTTCGTAATCTTCGTTCCCGCGTACAACATCCTCGATTGCAACGATCCGTCCATGCCCGCCGGATGCCCCGCCGACCTCAACGGCGACGGCTTCGTGGACGACACAGACTTCCAGCTCTTCGTCTACGCGTACGACATCCTGCTCTGCCCGGAATGAAGCAATCAGTGAACATGCCCCAATAACTGGTTCTCGGACATCATCTCCCTGGAACTCACCACACACACCCGCGGCGGCGCCCCATCAGCGCCGCCGTTTTCTTTCCCCCCTTTGCTTTCCCAAAGCCTGTGGCACACTGGTATGGGCTAGTGTCCGATCTTGAGGAGAGCAATGCAGGCGCATTCCGGGATTCCAAAGAGATGCAGATCCGCGCGATCGAGCCGGGTATGGCTGCCCGCGCTCGCCGTCGCAGCGATCGCATCCGCCACGCACGCCCAGACTCCGCGCACCTGGATCGCGGGCAGCGGCGTCTGGAGCAACCCGCTCAACTGGTCGCCCAACGATGTGCCCAACACGCCCCCGGAATCCGCCGTCATCGCCGGCGCGGGCGCGCTCACCGCGACGCTCGATATCCCCGCGCTCCTCGTCGGCACGAGCATCACCAACCCGTCCGCGATCCTGTCGATGAACCCGGGGGCCGTGCTCGCCGTCGGAACGGCCGGGCTCAACACCGGTCTTTCCAATTCCGGCACGCTCCGCATCAACAACTCGGGCGCCGCGATCCTCACCCAGCTCCGCTTCCCCGCGGGCTGCATCATCAGTGGCGCCGGACGCATCGAGCTCAACGCCGAGGCGAGCACGCTCGATAGCGCGTTCATCAGCCCCGATCTGGGCTTCAACTGGACGAACGGCCCGGGGCACACCATCGCCGGTGCGGGCCGCCTCTACGGCCCGATCATCAATCAGGGCGCGATCGCCGCCGATCTCACCGGCCGAACACTCCAGATCGCGGGGGATGTGCAAAACTCCGGCGGCACCATCGCCGCGACTCTCGGCATCCTCGAACTCGCGCAGGGCGCACGCCTCAGCGGCGGATCGGTGACCGCCAATCCCGGCGCTTCGCTGCGCGCCATCGATCAGGCCGGTCTCGCCTCGATGACTCTCTCCGGACTCATCGGGGTCGCGCCGGGCGCCCGCCTCGAGATCGGCGCGGGCTCGCTGACGGGCACGTTCGATCTCAAGATCAACGACACCGGTGCAAACTCCGGAACGCAGGCCATCGCCGTTGCCGCAGCAACGCTCGGCGGCGGCGGCACTTCCGCCACCTCGCTCAACGCCAATCCTTCCGATCTCGATTCAGCAATCCTCGCTTCCGAGAGCGGCACGCTCACCATCGGCTCCGGCCACACGATCCGCGGCACGGGCCGTATCTACGCGCCCCTCGCCGGCGTCCCCACCATCAACGCCAACGTGGCCTCGCGCGAGCTCGAAGTGCTCGGCGATGTCGATATGTCCGGTGGCGGGTCCATGAGCGCAACCTCCGCGGGCTCGATCCTCTCGCTCGGAAACAGCGTCACCGTCACCGGCGGCAGCCTGAGCGCCGGCGCGGGCGCTTTCGGAAGGATCAGGAGCTTCGCATCCCCGCTCCTGCGCGGCACGGCTCTCTCCGGCACCATCGAAGTTCGGCCCGGCGCGATGCTGCGCGTCGATGGTCTCGGCCTTTCGAACGCCGGCACACTTCTCATCAACTCCACCGGCGACAACACACAGACGAGCCTCTTCTTCACCCAAAACGCCGCGGCTTCCGGCGCGGGCAACATCACGCTCAACGCGAACAGTTTCGATCCCGCTACCGCCGTCATCTCCGGCGCTTCCGGCGTTTCGCTCTCAAATAGCGCCGGGCACGCGATCCGCGGCAACGGCAAGATCACAATCCCGATCACGAACCAGGGCGCGATCTCCGCGAACAACCCCGTCGGGCCGCTCCAGCTCCTTGCAAACGTCACAAACTCCGGCGCGGGTGCAACCTCCGCGAGCAACGCCACGCTCCAACTCGCAAACAACATGACCCTGACCGGCGGCTCGTTTTCCAGTTTCGGAACGGGTCGCCTCAGCGTGCCGCTCGGCGAAAGCGCCACACTGAGCGCGTTCACGATCAGCGCCGGGGGCGTCGCCCACGCGCTCGGCGGCAGCACGCTCCGCTTCACCGGCGGTCTCACCAACAACGGCCAGATCGTGATCAACCCCGCCGGCGACCTTCAACTCAGCCGCCTGCGCGCCTCGTCGAGCAACACCTTGCAAGGGACCGGCTCGGTGATTCTCAACGCGAACGCCGCGAACCTCGACAGCGCCATGCTCGACGCGCCCGGTTTCACGATTACACACGCCCCGGGCCACACAATCACCGGCCAAGGCCGCATCTATTCCGCGATGAACAACTCCGGGCTCATCGTGGCCGGGTCGGCCGGTCAATCGCTCGAAATCGTCAGCGCAATCTCCCAAACCGCCGGCGGCAGAGTCCGCGCCGGCGCCGGTCGCCTCGCATTGCGGTCCGGTTCATCCGTCTCCGGCGGCGAGTTCGATCGCACCGGCAGCGGCCGCCTGACCGTTGACGGCTCCGCCGCGGCAAGCTCCGTCCGCACCACCACGCCGATCGATGTCGCCGCGGGTTCGACATTCACACTCAGCGCGTTCACAAACGACAGCGAGATTGTGGTCAACCCGACGAACGACAACGTCGCCACGCGCCTCGCATTCCCCGGCACGCAGACCCTTCTGGGAACCGGTTCGATCATCCTCAACGCGCTCTCAAACCCGAGCGTCCGCGCCCGCCTCGACGGCCCGGTCTCGCCTGAGCTTCTTACCCTTTCACCAGGCCAGGTCCTCCGAGGCAGCGGCACAGTCGGAGGCAATGTCCGCGTCGAAGGCACAATCGCTCCCGGCACGCCGCCCAGCGGCACCGGCCAACTCATCTTCGAAGAAGCGCCGCAGCTCGCGGGCACCACCGTCTTCGATTTCAACCTCGCAAGCTCGTCCTCCTACGACTCCATCGCGATGAAGAAGCCGTACACCCTCGGAGGCACGCTCACCGTCGCACTCACAGGCGGGTACAACCCGATCTCGACACATCTCTTCTTGCTGGTTGATGGCTCCCCCGGCGCGACTCGCACCGGGGGCTTTGATGCTTTCAATCTGCCCGCGATCACGCCCTCGCTCCCCCGCCGCGTCTGGCGTCTCAACTACCTGCCCGAGGATGTCACGCTGCGACTGACTTGTGCCGCGGATTTCAACGGCGACGGATTGGTAAATGACGAGGATTTCCAATACTTCCTCTACGCGTACGACGAACTGCTCTGTCCGACCCCCGAGTCGATGCTCTATCCGTTGCAGCCCGAGCCCTGTCCCGCCGACCTCAATCAGGACGGATTCGTGCTCGATGACGATTTTGTGCTCTTCGCACAGGCGTACAACCTCCTGATTTGTCAGTAAACCGCGCTTTTCGCGGCCTGTTCGCGCGTGTCCTTCCGTATCACGTGTTGGCACCGTCGTCCGCCGCGGTTAGACTGGAGCGTGAACGTGACGCAGACCTCGCCGACCACAACTCCGTCTTTGCCCCCCGCCCAGCGCTTCCCCAAGCTGGCCGAATTGATCGACTATCTCGATACTCAGGGCGAACGAGCCAAGCTCGATGTGCTGGCGCGCCTTCTCTCCAAGGTGACTATCACGCGCCAGGACCTGGAAGGCATCCTCGTCTTCGGAACGCACGGCTACCGGCGCAATCGCATCAGTTGCAGCGAGTGGTACGAACTGCTCGCCCTCACTTGGCGCAGCGGCCACTGCACGCCCATCCATGATCACAAGGGCAGCTCCTGTGCCTTCCGCGTCGTCGAGGGCACAGGCACGGAAATCCGCTATTCGCAGACTCCCTCCGGCCTCGTCTGCCCCACCGCGACAAACTCCATGACCCCGGGCTACGTCTGTGCGGCACAGGATGCGGACATCCACCAGGTGCTCAATCTTCAATCGCCGGGGACCGACCTCATCACGCTGCATATCTACAGCCCGCCGATCAAGAAGATGAATACCTATCAGTTCGCCTGCTCCGCCGGACCCGACATCGACCCGCACGCCGAAGAGCAGCACTGTTAAAGCGGCAGAACGGCAGAGCCGCAGATTTGCAGTTCGGATTGCTGGGGCAGATGGGCTTCGCGCCCGTTCGCCACTTTGGACTTCGCGCCTCTGCAACCGCAGCAATCTGCAACCGCAGCAATCTGCAACCGCAGCAATCTGCCTCCGCCGCTCTGCTCTTCTGCTGCTCTGCTCTTCTGCTGCTCTGTCTAAAGTGCGCCGGCGCTTCGAGTCAGGGCCGCCGCCTTGCCGATACCGCATTCGTGAAATTCAACATGAACCCCGCTTCGCAACTCATCGACGAGAAACTGCTCACCGCGCCCCCCACCCCCTCGCCCGCGCCGGTTGACCGCGTTTCCCGCATCCGCTTCCAAACCTCGCACTGGGATCTCGACCCCGCGACCACCTTCCTCAATCACGGCAGTTACGGAGCCGTGCCGCGGGCGGTGCTCGAAGCCCAGAACCGCATGCGCGCCCGCATGGAGCGCGAACCGGTCCGCTTCTACAAGGTCGATCTCGAGCGCCTGACCGACGGCGTCCGCGAGGTCCTCGGCGCGTTCCTCAATTGCGACCCGTCGTCCATCGCCCCGGTCCCCAACGCGACCATGGGCATCGCCTCCATCTTCAGCAGCACCGACTTCAAGGCGGGCGACGAGATCCTCCTGACCGACCATGAATACCAGTCGGGCATTAACGAACTCGAGCGGCTTGCAAAGACCGCCGGCGTCAAGGTCGTCTTCGCCAGGGTCCCGTTCCCGATCCAAAGCCCCGAGCAGGTTTTCGACGCGGTCATGGCGGCCGTCACGCCCCGCACCAAGCTCGCGATGATCAGCCAGATCACCAGCGGCAGTTCGCTCATCTTCCCCGTCGGCCGGATCGTCCCCGCCCTCAAGCAAAAAGGCATCGAGGTCATCGTCGACGGCGCGCACGGCCCGGGCCAGATCCCCGTCGATCTCAAAGAACTCGACCCCACCTACTACGTCGGCAGCCTCCACAAGTGGATGAGCGCCCCCAAGGGCACCGCCTTCCTGCAGGTTTGCAAGGAAAAACAGGCAAACTTCCGCCCCGTCTACCTCTCAAGCCGCGCGAACAAGGTTCGGCACGACCGCGAACTTTTCCTCCGCGACTTTGACTACCACGGCACACTCGATTACTCCGGCTTCCTCGTCGTTCCCGAAGCGATCGCCTACCTCGGCCGCCTGCTCCCCGGCGGCTGGTCCGAACTCATGCGCCGCAATCACGATCTGATCGTGAAAGGCCGCGAGATCGTGACCAAGGCAATCGGCGCTGAAATCTCCTGCCCCGACAACATGCTGGGAACGATGGCCTCGATCATCCTCCCCGAGCCGCCCCAGAACATGAAGGGCCGGGCCAGTTTGTATGACGATCCGCTGCAAGACGCCCTGATCCACAACCACGGCGTCGTCGCGCCGATCTGGCGTGTCGGAGGCAACGACCGCCGCATCGTCCGCATCAGCGCTCAGGCGTACAACACCCTCGATCAGTACGAAACCCTGGCCGCGGCACTTGTCAAAGAACTGCAGGCGGAAGGATCGCTGACGGGAACTGCGCAACGCAAAGCCGGTTGAATTCACTCAGTTTGAAGTGGAGATCGGACAACTCGGGTCGCCAAGCCACTCCCCCATCGACATGTAGTAGACCGTCGTCTCCGAAAGCCCGGCGTATTCCGCTGCGAGCGCCGCAAACGCCGCGCGCCCGCCCGATTGGCAATACAGCACCGCCGGCTTGCCATCGCTCGCGCCGCTCGCCGCAAACATCGCGCGGAGCTCTTCCGCGCTTCGCAGCCTCCCGCGCTCATCGATCAGTTGCTTGTGAGGCAGGTTCGTCGCGCCCGGCACATGCCCCGTGCGCCTCGCTTCCCGGCCCGGCTGCGCCTGGATGTTTCCGGTGTATTCATTCGCCGTGCGCACATCCACGATCGATTTCGAATGTGCCGCGCTGATTTGCTTGAGCTCGTCGCGCGTGGTCACGCGGGTCGGCGCCGCCGCGGCAAACCGCACCGCCTCGAATTCACCGGGATTTCCGGCCTGAACCAAACTCGGTTCGAGCACCGGACACAAGTTGCTCCACCCGCCATTGACGACCCGCACATCCCGCACCCCGCACTCGCGCAGGATGAACCACGCGCGTGCCGCGGATGTCATGCCGCCGTCGTCGTACACGATGACCGGAGAATTCCCGTCGATTCCGAGCGCGCCGATGCGGATCGACCACGCCTCGGTGTCGTTTAGGCCTGCGCCGTCGCGGCTCGCGTCGGTCCACTCATGGATGTCGATCCGCTGCGCACCGAGCGCGTGAGCCGGGCCGTAGTCCTCGAGTTTCCGAGCATCGAGCAGCATCGGCCGCGCGCCGGAGGCGAGCGTTTGGGCAAGCTCCTCGGGCTCGATGACGACCGACTGTTGCTTGCTCCGCTCCCCGCTCGCGACCTTGGTCGCGGAAGAACAGCCCATCAAAGTCAACGCGATAGCTACGAGCGTGCACGGCACCATCCGCATGATCGCACCTCCGGGTTTCTCACTCTCCGCACCGTGCAGCGCACCCGCCGTGCCGCGGGTTCATCGGAAATCCGGAATCACCACAGAGTCGCAGAGGCGCAAGGGCATCGGTGCGCGTTCATATCGGCTATCCCGACATCCCACATCCCTCACACCCCGTACACATCCTTCACCTTGCCCTCGAGATACCGCAGCAACGGATCGGCGCTCAGCGGCTTGCCCGTGATGTTCTTGCAAAGCTCATCCGCGCGATAGTGCTTGCCGTGCCGGTGAATCTTCTCGCGCAGCCACTCGCGCAGCGCGCCAAACTCGCCCTTTGAGATTTGTGCTTTCAGATCCGGGATCTGCTGCACGATCGTCTCCCAGAACTGCGCGGCATAGAGATTTCCCAGCGTGTAGGTCGGGAAGTACCCGATCAACCCGAACGACCAATGCACATCCTGCAGGCAGCCGCGCTTGTTGTCGGGGATATCGATACCGAGATAGTCCTTGTAGCGCCGGTTCCACTCGGCCGGAACGTCCTTGACTTTCATCGCGCCCGAAAGAAGCGCGCGCTCCATCTCGAAGCGCACCATGACGTGCATGTTGTACGTGCCTTCGTCCGCTTCGACGCGTATCAGGCTGGGTTTCACCGTGTTCACCGCTTTGTAGATGTCGTTGAGGTCCACGTTGCCGAGTGCGCTTCCGTATTCCTTCTTTGCGAGAGGCAGCGCCCACATCCAGAATTCACGGCTGCGCCCGACCAGGTTCTCCCACATCCGGCTCTGGCTCTCGTGAATCCCCAGCGAGATCGACTCCGCGAGCGGTTGCCCGTACAGATCTTCGCGCGAGGCGACTTTTGGCAAGCCCTGCTCGTAGAGACCGTGCCCCGCCTCGTGCATCGTGCCGTAGAGCGCATCGGTGAACGATTCGTCGCGGTAGCGCGTCGTGAGTCGCGTGTCGCCCGGCGCGAGGCCCGAGCAGAACGGGTGCGTCGTCACATCGAGCCTTCCCGCTTCGAGATCGAACTTCATTGCCTTGAGCACCATCAATCCGAACGCGTGCTGCTTTTCGGCGGGGATGGGGCGCTTGAGCATCGAGGTGTCGGGGTGCTTTCCGACCTTTGCGACGCGCTGCACGAGATCGGTCAATCGCGTGCGCAGGGGCGTGAAGATCGACTCGATCTGCTTCGCGGTCATGCCCGGTTCGTACTCATCCAGCAGGGCGTCGTAGCGTTCGCCATCTTTCGGAGCTCCGTAGCAATCCGCCTTCTTGCGCGAGAGGTCGAACATCTTCTCGAGCCAGGGCGCGAACATGTTGAAATCATTCTTCTCGCGCGCTTCCTTCCACACTTCCTGCGCCTGGCTCCCGACTTTCGCGAGTTCGGCCACGAGATCCGAAGGCAGCTTGGTGAGGCGCTCGTAATCGCGCCGGAACTCGCGCATGTTCGCGGCGACGGCGTTGTTCGCAATCAGGTTCTTGTCCTGCTCGCACGCCGCGATGAGGTCGCCGACACGCTGATCGGTCGCCTGCTTGTGGTGCAGCTCGGCGATGAGCGAGGATTGCTCGGCGCGGAACGCGCCGCCCGCGGGCGGCATGTACGTCTCCTGATCCCAATTGAGGAGCTGGCCGATCGAACCGAGCGCGGTCGATCGGCGCGCGAGCGCACAGAGTTCCTGATATGCCGGAGACGCCACTGTCGGAGAAGTTGTCATACGGTTCCTTCGGCCAATACGCCGTCTGGTTACGGATTCAAAATCGAGTACAGTGCCCGAGTTTACGGGCATTTCGATCCCGCCGCCCGACCGCTTTTTCCGCCTCCTCCACTACTCCTCGCCGTCCCACGATGCCGGCCAACCCGTCTCCAACTCCGGTTTATCACGACACCGACCTGCCGGGCGTGCAGCTGGCCGACTTGTCGAGCAACGATCGCATCCCGCTGCTGCTCAAGCTCACGCACAAACTCTTCAGCCAGACCAACGACCAGGGGATCATCAACGAGTTCGCCGAGGCGATGGGAAAAGTGCGAGGCCGCTCGTGCATGGTGATGGTGCGCACGCGCGATTGCCCCAAGGGCTCGTTTCGCCTCACGCGCTGGCGCAAGGCGGACGGCGAGGAACTCGTCACGCCAATTTCGCACGACGGGCAGCTCAACAACAACCCGATTCTGCAAGGCGGGCTTGTCGCACTCGTCACCTCAAACGAAATGCCGCAGATGGCTCGCCTGCGGGGCGACGCCGACAGCACGCTCGGTGACTGGACCGCCGGATACCGCTCGCTCGTCGCGACGCCGCTCCCCGAAAAGTCGCAACCCGCGGACTGGCTCATCCTGCTCGATGGGCCTGAAGACCGGTGGTCGATCGAGCAGCTCGAGACGGTCGTTCTTCAATCGAATCTCGTCGGCGTGGTCATTCGCAATCTCAACATCGCGCAGCGTCTGCGAGAAGCAACTTCGTACATCCAGAACGAGATCGATCAGATCGCGGAGATCCAGCGCAGCCTCCTGCCCCAGTCGTTCCCGGAGATTCCGGGCATCGAACTTGCCGCGGCGTACGCGACCTTCGATCGCGCGGGTGGCGACTATTACGACGTCTTTCCCGATCCCGCGGGCAGCGGGCGATTCGGCTTTCTCATCGCCGATGCTTCCGGTCACGGCCCATCGGCGGCGGTTGTGGTCGCGATGCTCCACGCGGTGGTCACGAATTTAACACATCTGCCCGAGCCCCGGGAATTGCTCGAAGAAATCAACCGCAAACTCTTCTCGCGACGGATCGGTAATTCGTTCGTGACGGCGCTCGCCGCGGTGTACGACCCCAAGACCAGCGAGCTGCGATTCGCCGGCGCGGGCCACCCGCCTCCGATCCTCAAGCGCGATCGTTCAACGCACGAGATCGAATTCGAGGGCGGGCCTCCGCTGGGAATCCTCGAGCGCGTCGATTCCGCGGAAGCGAAGGTCAAACTGCAACCCGGCGACACGGTCCTGCTTTACACCGACGGCGTGAGCGAAGGGATGTCGAGCGATCACAAACTCTTCGGCGTCGATCGCATCCGCGCCGCGTTCCTTGCCGCGCCTTCCGGCGCGGAGAACGTGATCAAGCAAATCAATTCGTCGCTCAAAGCATTCATCGGCGACGCGAAGCCGAGCGACGACCAGACGATGCTGGTGATCGCTCGCGATTAGTCGGCTTCGTGCGCGATGCCGAGCGAGCAGCGCGGCGTCCGATTGCCCGACCGAGAGCGCTTTCTACTTCAGCGCATCACCGATGGCATTCAAGCTATACGACGTGATCAGCACCGGATCGTTTTCTTTCCAGCGATCGTTGAGAACCTCGAAGCTGCCGTCGCTTTTCTGGTGTGCGGCGAGCGCCTTGACGAGGTCTTCGCGCCAGTCGGTCTTCTTCATGCGCCCGGACTCTTCCTGCACGTCGAGAACGGGTTGCCCGTATGCCTGCATCGCCTTGGAAAAGGTGATGAGGTAGTAGTAATAACCACTCAGGCCGACGCCGGGGTTTTCGCTGAGGGTGTAGTTGTCCTTGATCCAGCCGAGTGCCGCGAGCACGCGCGGATCGTCGTGCTTGAGATCGGCGTAGAGGTAACTCTTGAAACCGGCGTAGGTCATGCTGCCGTACGCGCGCAAACGGCTGACCTTGGTGCCGTCGTCCATCGTTTCTTCGATCGTGCCGCCGTTGGTTTCGCCTTCGCCGGCGTGAGCCTTGCCCGCGCCCGCGGAGTAGATGAACCCGCCCTGCGTCGAACCCTCGGCATAGGGCTGATCGTTGATCTTCATTCCTTTGAACTCTTCCACCATTTGCGTGCGCTGCAGGAAGATGATCGCTCGCTGGAACGCTTCATCGTCGCCGGGCACCCCGCTGTCGTGCAGCCCCTGCAGCACCCACGACACATTCGACAGATCGGGCCTTGCCTTGCTGCCGTAGCCCCACCCGCCATAAAACGGGTTGTCCTTGCCGACGACTTCCGGCGATTCCTTGTGCGCGCCCGCGTTCGCGGCCTCGCCGAACTGCAACCCCTTCAGGAAGTCCTGCGCCGGCTTGATCGCGGCCTTGGCTTGCGGGGTGTCAACCTTGCTCAGCATCGAGAGGCTGATCGCGGTGTTGTAACTGGGAAGGATCTGGTCGTAGATGCCGCCGTCTTTCTGCTGCTTGCTGAGCACGAAGGCGATGCCGCGCGAGATCGACCCATCGCTGACCGTCGCTCCGGGCTCCATCAAGAGACCGCTCACAACAAGCGCCGTGATCGCCGGGAAACTCGGCCCCTTCTCGGGGATCGACCAACCGCCGGTCGCCTTGTCCTGCTGCGTGCGCAGGTATGCCGCGGCTTTCTTTGCGACCTGCTCTCCGAGCGTGCGGATCTCGCTCGAGATCGGCTTGGTCCCGATGGTCGAGGGCGCATCGGCGACATTTGCACAAACACGAGAGACCGGGGCGGCACCCGCCGCGACAACGAGTGCGAGCACCACGGAAGAGACGCGCATCGACATAAGAATCTCCTTGCCCCCGGATCAACCAACAGTGTACCGGCGAAGGGAAGGGTGGTTGATGAGCATCGTCGCGCACGCGATTGCCGCGGTCTCGACCCGCAGCACATGCGGCGCGCAACGAATGAAGGGCCAACCTCTTGCACGAAAGATTTCGAATTCCCGCGGGCTCCATCCGCCCTCGGGCCCGACAAACACCGCGATGCGTGCGATCGTGCCCGGAATCTCCGGTGTACCTGCGCCGCTCGCATCGGCCACGCACGCGAACGCGCCCTCAACATGCTTCATCGCGTCCTTCATCTCGATCGGCTCGCCGATCTCGATCGGCCACGCGCGCCCGCACTGCTTCATGCTCTCGAGCGCGCCGCGCCGGAGCCGCTCGAGTTTCGCCTCGCGCGGATCGACAATCGCGTGATCGGACAACAAGGGATAGAACGCATCGACGCCGAGCTGCGAGAGACTCTCGAGCATCTCATCGAGCCGGTCTCCCTTCGCTGCCGCGGCAAAGACCTCGAGCCGCACCTGCGGACGCGCTTCCTCCTTGGCCTCGATCACCTCGGCGTCGAGCCGCCAATCGGATTTGCCGTGTTTGCTCGTTTCGCGGATCCGCGCTCTGGCGCGCGTTCCCCTTCCGTCGAGGATTTCGATCACGTCACCCGCACCGAGCCGCTTCACTCGGATCGCGTGGTGCGCCTCGTCACCCCCGATGGCCACGCAATCGCCCGGAGCCAGGCTTTGCGGGCTCTCGGCGTGCAGGATGATGCGGTGCATGGACACGGCGCGAGCGTAGCGAATCCGACGGTTTGCAGGCTTTGAAGGCTGCTTCCGCCCTTCGCCCAGGGTCCGAGAGCCTCCCGGAAATCGGCCTCTTGTAGGGAAACCAACGCCGATCGGGTCCGATAGAGTCGGGGTGGCTGGACCGGCCTCCGGATCGCGTCGATTTGGTGCATGGCAGCCTGATTTCGCATGTCGCCAACCGGCACAAAGCCCGCCTCGCCACCGAGCGCTCCCGCGCCGGGAAGCAGCGCGCCCGAACCGGGTTCGCTCGATTCTCAGATCGATGCGCTGCTCTCCGGCCCGGCGCCGACGAACACGACCGACGCCGAAGCGCGAAAGGATTCCGCGAGCGAGGCAGCCGAAGCCGCGGTCGCCTCGATCGAGAAACAGGTCGAGACCCTGGTGGATCAGTTTGTCGAGCCGGAACAGTCCGGCTCAAACGCCTCCGCTCCGTCCGGCGATGCCCGTACGCCGGCACAATCTGCACAACAGCCCGCGGTGGCAACAACAGAAACCATCGAAGCGCTGGATGATCAACTCGCGCGACTCACCGACGAGTTGCTCGCGTCCCCCCCGACCGAGCCCGTCGCAAGCGCTGCAAAGCCTCAATCTGCATCCACCGAGACCAATTCCGCGGCGGAACCGCCTGCGGAATCGGTCAGCACGCCGACCACTCCGATTTTCTCGCCGTTGCCAGGTCCGGCCCCCACGTCTTCGCAAACCCATTCGCCGCCGACTGCTCAGTCGCCGACCCACGCGCCCTCGCAGCCGCAGGGTCAGGTCGAAACGCCAGAGACCGCGGAGGCTCCGACCGCCGCAACGCCCGCGAAATCACCCGGGAAACTGGTCGCCGTCCTTGCCGGGCCGCTCGCCGGAAAACCCCGGATGATCCGCGACACTATCGGCTGGCTTGGATTCAACAGTTTGTTTCTTGCCGGCGTGGTCTGGGGATATCACCTGTGGTTCCAGAAGCCCGAGAAACCTGTGGCGCACAAAGCGCCCGCTTCTCTGATCTCCGGCGAACACGGAGCGACTTCGAGCGAGCACAACGCGCACGCTGATGGCCCCTCGCCGGGTAGCGCGCACGCGGAAGTGGCCGATCCGCACGGTGTCGATCCGCACGCGAGCAACCCAAACGCGAAAGAGCACCGGCACGACGAGCATGCCGACGCATCGCACGCGTCGGACGAGCCGATCACCGGCGTACAGCCACTCCACAAGAAAAAGCCGACGTACGCGCTCTCCGACGCGATGGCGGAAAAGCTCAACGTTGCCAAGAAGGCGGAAACCGGGCACGGCGGCGAAAAGAAATCGAGTTCGGGCCACGGTGCACCGCCGAAATCCGGGCACTGATCGGGATACTGATCGGGGCGAAGGTGGATGAAGGGAATTGGGGCGTTCGTTCCTACCCTTGTCCATGTCCACGGCCACCGCGAAACCGAGCAGCGTGACGGAAGTGAAAATGAACGACAACGTGAAAGCGCTGATCGGCGCGGAACTCGCGTCCCTCATCGCGATCCGGCATGATCTGCACGCCCACCCGGAGCTCAACTTCCAGGAACAGCGCACGAGCGAGCTCGTGCAGCGCGAGCTCGCGAAACTGGCGCCGTCGGGCCTGACCTTCAAGGCCGGCCTTGCCAAGGGCACCGGCGTTCTCGCCTATCTGCCGCCGACGGACAAGTCGGCCGAGAGCAAACCCTCGATCGGGCTGCGCGCCGACATGGATGCGCTGCCGATCTCGGAGAACACCGGAAAGGAATACGCGAGCACGGTGCCGGGCGTCATGCACGCCTGCGGGCACGACGGACACGTCGCGATGCTGCTCGGCGCGGCACGCGTGCTGAGCAAGCTTTCCCGGCGCGCCCGCGGCATCCACTTCGTCTTTCAGCCCGCCGAGGAATCCGGCGCCGGCGGCAACGAGATGTGCAAGGACGGCGTGCTCGACGGCACCGTGCTCGGCCCCAAAATCGAACGCATGTACGGTTTGCACGGCTGGCCGACTTTCGCGCTGAATGCCGTCGGCTCCCGCCCCGGTCCGCTGCTTGCCGCGACGGATGATGTGATCGTGACGATCACGGGCCAGCAATCACACGCTGCGTACCCGCACTACGCCAAAGACCCGATCCTCTGCGTCGCGCAGTGCCTGATCAGCCTGCAGCAACTGGTCGCTCGCAACTCGAGCCCTTTCGACAACATTGTCTGCTCCATGACGATGATCAAGGGCGGCACCGCGAACAACGTCATCCCGCGCGATGCGCAGTTCCAGGGAACCATCCGCACGCTCACGCCCGAAGCGCGTGCGGTCGCCAAGAAGCGGTTTTTCGAGATCGTGAACGGTGTCGCTGCGGCGCACGATTGCAAAGCCCAAATCGACTGGCACGAGGGCTACCCGGTCACGTACAACGATCCCGCACTGACCGAGAAGTGGTTCGCCACCGCGACGCGAACACTCGGCGAGAAAGGGGTGCACCGAATCCCCGAGCCGACCATGGGCGGCGAGGATTTTTCGTACTACGCACAGAAGATCCCGTCGGTCTTTTTCATGCTCGGCCTGCAGCGCCCGGGCGACAAGAACCCCGCGACGCTGCACCAGCCCGAGTTTGATTTCAACGACGATGCGATCGCAACCGGCGTCGAGATGTTCGTGGCGCTCGCGACCGAGGAGTAGACTCGACCAGCCTCCAGCCAAGGAGCACCGTTTGCCCGCGTGCACGCTCATCAAGCAGGTCAACGCTCCGCCCGAGCGCGTCTTCGCGTTTCTCGCCGACATGAACAACTGGGAGAGAGCGATCTCTGCGATCAAAGAGATCGAGGTGCTGACGCCCGGCCCCGTCGGTAAGGGCACCCGCTTCAAAGAAACCCGGGTGATGTTCGGCAAAGAAGCAACCGAGACGATGGAGATCACCGCGTGGGACCCGCCCCGGAGTCACGCGATCGAAGCCGATTCCTGCGGCGCACGATTCATCTCGACAATCTCGATCGAGCCGACCGGCGCCGGATCCACGATCCGCATGCACACCCGGACCGTGGCGCAGACTTTCTTCGCGAAGCTCTTCGCCCCTTTGGGGTACCTCATGATGGGCATGATGAAAAAGGCGATGCAGAAAGATCTCGACGATCTTGCGAAGGCCATTGAAACAAACAAGTAGCCGCGAGCAGGACTCCGCCGATGCAGACCAGCCCGAGTTTGACTTCAACAAGGCTGCGCTCGCGACCTGGCTGCTCGAGGAGCCTGCGACCGAAGAGGAAAGGCGGCACGGGGTGACGCCGGACCAGCTCCAGCGCGAACTTGAGCAGGCGGCGCGCCAGCATCAGGCGGGCAATCTCGACATCGCCATGGCCGGATATCAGCGTGTCCTCGGGGCTCAACCGAACAATGCCGATGCGCTTCATCTTGCCGGGATGATCGATCTTGCCCGCGGGCGAATTCAGAACGCGATTGCGCGGATGGAATCGGCGCTCGCCGCGGCGGGCCCATCCGCCTTTCCCCACTACTTCTCGAATCTGGGCAACGCGCTCCGCGAAGCCGGGCGGTACGAGGAGTCCGAGGGACGCTACCGCGAAGCGATCTCCAAGGGGGGCGGGTCTGCCGACGTCTGGAACAACCTGGGCATCACTCTGCTGAAGCGCGAGCGGTTTTCGGATGCGGTCGTCGCGTTCGCGGAGTCGGTACAGCTTCGGCCGCAGCATGCCGGGGGGCTCTCAAATCTGGCGACGGCACTCGCGAAAGTCGGCGCCTGGCCGGAAGCACTCCGGTACGCGGATGCCGCGCTCGCGCTGGCGCCGGCTTTGCGACCCGCGCTCTCGACCCGTGCCGCGGCGCTGCGCGCGACGGCCCGCTTGGATGAGGCTGTTCAAGCCGCATCGCAGATCGCGGAGCAGTATCCCGCTGAGAGCGAAGCGCACGCGGAACTCGGTGTCGCGCTGGCCATGGCGGGGCGGCACGAACAAGCGGTCGACGCGTTTCGGCGGGCGCTCACGCACGCCCCAGATTCGGCCCCGGCACATCAGAATCTGGGCGCATCTCTCCTTCGTTGCAACAGGTTTGAGCAGGCCGAAGCGGAGCTGCGCCGCTCCACGGAACTCGATCCGACAAACGCGGCCGCTTTCCGGAATCTTTCGGTCGCGCTCGTGAATCTCGTGCGGCTTGACGAAGCGATGCTCGCGGCAAGGGAGGCGGTGCGGATCGCCCCCGACGATGCGCTCAACCACGCCGGGCTGGGTGCCGCGGAACTCATCCGCGACCGATTGGCTGAAGCCGAGCATGCCTACCGACGCGCACTCGAACTCGACCCGACGCTCGCCGACGCCTGGAACGGCCTGGGCGTCGCACACGAGAAGTCCGGCGATGATGCCGAAGCACTGCGGTGCTACACGCGAGCCACCGAGCTCGAGCCCGACAACGCTCACTCGCACGTCAATCGCGCGATCATGCTCCTGCTTCGGGGCGAGATGCCCGAGGGCTGGCGCGAATACGAGTGGAGGCTGACCTGGGCCGAGCGCAACGGAGGCGGTCGCAAGGGTGATGCGCCCCGCTGGAAGGTGGGCGAGCACCTGCCCGACGGAACATTGCCTCGGGTCCTGATCTTTTGCGAGCAGGGACTCGGTGACGCTGTGCAGTTCGCGCGATTCCTGCCGATGGTGAAGAAAGCGGCTTCGCGGGTAATCGTGCAGTGCAACGCCATCACCGCGCCGCTTCTTCGCACCGCGCCGGGCATCGACGAAGTCGTCCTGTTCGATGAGGCGCTTCCTCCGCACGATCGCTCGCTCGCGCTAATGAGCCTTCCGGCGGAACTCGGCACGACGATCGGGACGATTCCGAATCGCGTTCCGTACTTCGTCGTTTCCGCGCACAAGAAGCAAGAATGGCGATCCCGCCTTCGCGAATCCTCCGGCGCTCTCAAAGTCGCTCTCGCGTGGTCGGGTTCTCCGAAGAATCAGAACGACGCCAACCGCTCGATTCCGCTTTCTCGGCTCGCGCCGCTATCTCTTGTTCCGAACACGCGCTTCTACGCCGTTCTCAAGGGCTCCGCGACGAGCCAGATCCCGGAGGTTCTGCCGTGGCAAGTCACCGATCTTTCGCCGTTCCTGCATGATCTCTCCGACACGGCGGGCGCGCTCGATGAGATGGATTTGCTCATCTCCGTCGATACATCGGTCGCGCACCTGGGCGGAGCGCTCGCCAAGCCGGTCTGGCTTCTCGCGTTCTACCCGCCGGATTTCCGCTGGCTCAAAGACCGTGCGGACTCTCCCTGGTACCCCACGATGAGGATTTATCGTCAGCGGGCGCGCTGGGAGTGGGACCCGATCATCGAGCGGGTCGCGCGCGATCTCGAAGCATTGGTCCGCGCGCGGAAGACCTGATTCACGCGGCGGATTCGCCCAGCCGGCGCACGCGCTCCATCCACTGCTCCCGTTTCTTCGGCGTCGAACGCCTCACCTGGTCGAACACGGTCTGGCGCACGGGCCGCACGCCGCTGAATTTCAGGATCGGCGCCGCCATGGTGTGGCGCGAGGTCGCGCCGTTCACGATCGTGTCCCACCACCAGGGCGCGTCCATCGTCACGATGAGCCGCGCCGTGCGCCCGGCGAGCAGACGATCCCAGAAGACCGAGTTTTTTCGATAGCGGAACGCGAACTCCGGAAGAAACGTTCGGTCGATAAACCCCTTCATCAGCGCCGGCATCGAGCCCCACCACGTCGGGTAGACGAATACCAGATGATCGGCCCAGCGCATCGCCTCCTGCGCCGCCAGCAGATCCGCTTCTAGTTCGAGCCGCTTGTGATAGCCATGACGCAGATTCGGATCGAACGTCATCGCGCCAACGGACATCACGCGGCATGCATGTCCGGAGGCCTTCGCGCCTGAAGCGTATTGCTCGGTGAACTGGGCGCAAAGACTTCCTTCGACCGGATTGCCGCAGAAAACGAAGATGTTTCGAGGCATGCCGGAGCGTAGCGAGCAGCGCCGCCCCGATTACGGCTCGCAACCGGCGCTCTGACCGACCCGAAAAACGTGCCCGTCCGGATGCTGCAAATGGAATTCGCGCATGCCCCAGGGTTGATTCGTCGGAGGCATCAGGACTTTGAAACCTTCCTTGACGCACAACTCATGGATCTCGTTCACACCTTCCACGAAGATGCTCATCCACACGCCGACGGAAGTCGCTTCGTAATCCGTCGCGGTCGGCATGCCGCGCCCGCCCTGACCATCGCGGCAAAGAAAGATTTCGCACTCGCCCGCGCCGACGGCCGCAAACCCCGGCACGCCGATTCTCCCCGATTGCTGCAAAACCGGGAATCGGTGATCGTTCTCCATCATCTGGACGCTGTCGTACCACGCCCAGAGCTTGCGCCAGCCCCACTTTTCGAACCAGGCGATACTGGCAACGACGTCTCTGACGTTGAGGATGGGGGTGAGATGAGAAACCTTCATGCGCGCAGACTAGCACACGCAACAAACTTGCTTCCGATTTCGTGCTGTGCTGTGCGTTCACGCCGCGCTGACCGCGCCGCGCGCGGGAGCAGAAGCGCTCGCGGGTTCCGCGTCGCTGAACTTCTGCACCTCGGGCGGAGGCAAGTGCCACACGGCCTTTTTGTGCTGCCCCTCGGCGAGATACCACTTCACCATGCGGTCGATGCCGCCGTCGGGCCCGGCGAGCGGCACCTTCGGGCGATACCCCGCATCGAGGATCTTCTGCGCCTCGAACTTGGTCTGCATCGCGAACAGCTTCTTGATCCGCGCGCTGCTCACCGGCAGGTTCTTGCCCGTCAGTTTGATCACGATGTCGAACGGCAGCGCGAGCAGGCACGCGAGCCCGAGCGGAATCCGGAACTTCGGCGGATTCTTTCCGAGCGACCGGTACACCTGCTCGCTGATCTCGCGGCTCTTGAGGTCGGGCTTGTCAACGAAGTGATACACGCCCCACGGCTCGCGCTCTTCGCGCATCCACAGGAAGATTGTCGCATCGACGATGTTCTCGACGTACGAAAGACTCTTGATGTTGCTGCCGTCGCCCACGAGCACAAACTTGCCGCTGTTCACCTGGCGGATCAGCGAATACATGTTCGCGTAGTTGCGCGGGCCGAATGTCACCGTCGGTCGGATGATGAGAGCTCGCCTTCCGTCGCCCTTCTTCACCCACGGTTCGTACACGCGCTCCGCCGCGAGCTTGCTCTTTCCATAATTCGATTCGGGCTGCTTGGGCGCGTCCTCCGTGTGAGGCTCGGGCGCGCTCCCAAAGACCGCGACCGTCGAGTAGAACCCGACATCGCGAATTCCTTCCTTGTCCATCGATTCACAGAGCACTCTCGCGCCGGTCTCGTTCACATCGAAGAACGTGCGCTCATCGATGCCGAAATCGTGGTGCGCCGCGGCAAGGTTCAGAACCCGATCGCACCCCCGAATAGCCCGCTGCACGATCTGCGGATCACGGATGTCGCCGTGAAAAAAGGGTGAGCGTCCGATATCCCATTCCGGCTTGACAAGATCCAAGATGACCACTTCGTGGCCCTTGGGGGTCAATTGCTCGTGAAAATAGCGGCCGATGAAACCCGAACCGCCGGGAATGCAGATCCGCACGACGCCGTCTCCATGTCCCCCCAAGCCCGACGCCCAGAACCGACGCCAAGACCCGACCCCAAATCCGCTCCCCCCACCCGATTTCGATCCCACATTCCCAATCGAAAACACCCCCACGCGGAGCCAACGGCTGCGTGGACCCGACTATAGCATCGGCCGGGCGCCGCCCATCGTTGATTGAACGTTCGAGGTCCGCGGCGAGTTCTTCCGGCCCCGCGCGGAATTGCCGACTTTATTCGCTGCCTTCGGGCCTCGCGCGCCGACCGATCGCCCGAAGCGGCTCTCCCCCAAACATGGTCCAAGACGCAAGCGATTCCCGCGCTGTCGCGCGAGCGCCCAGGATCGCCCCCGCGCCGACGGTCACTCCCGGAAGAACCATCGCGTCCGCCGCGACCCAGCCATCGTCCTCGATGCGGATTTCGCCGCGGCACCCTCGTCCCGGATTCTCCCGCGCGTCCGCGATCGCGCTCAACACTTTCGCGTGCTGGCTCACCGTGCAGAAATCTCCGATCGCGACACGCTCGCTCGAATCGACGAACGCGAGATCACCGATCGCGCTCTCACGCCCCATTTCGAGATTCCACGGATGCGTGATGATGCAGCTCGGGCGCACGCGGCTCGTCGAAGTCAGTTTCGCGCCGAACGCGCGAAGGATCGCGCGCCGAACGCCGTACCAGTTGTGAAAACTCAGCGCAAACAACCGGCGGCCGATCGTCCTCCACGTAAATGTTCGCAGCGCGTCGCTCATCAGAGTTCAGTACAGAGGCACAGAGGCGCAGAGAGAATCTGAAACGGCGAATACCCGGACCGCCCATCCGCGCGTGCTGAACGCTCCGTTTGCATCTTCTTCAAGTTTTTTCTTCTCCGTGCCTCGGTGCCTCTATGGTGACCGCCTTCGCGGGATTCCCCGCGTACGTCTTTCCCGCTTCCGTGTCCTTGAACACGCACGCACGCGCCTCGATGATCGTCTCGTCCGCGACCTTCACGCCCGGTCCCACAAACGCATCCGGCCCGATCCAGCACCGCGCGCCGATCGTGATCGGCGGCCGAGTCAGATCAAACGTCCGCTTTGTGTAGTCGTGCGAGCCCGCGCACAAGTGCGCGAAATGACTCACCACCGTCCCCTCGCCGATCGTGATCGTCCCGAGCGAATACAGAATCGCCCGCTCGCCGATCCGAACGCCGTCGCGGATATCGAGCGTCCACGGGATCTCGACGCGGCAGCTCCGCGCGATCTCCACTCCCCGACCCACCTTTGCCCCGAATCTCCTCAGCAGCCACGCGCGATACCCGTGCGCGCCCTCGAAACTCATCCTCAAAAGCGTCCGCCCCACCAGCATCCAGATCACGCGCACAAGATTCCCGGCTGCGCCCCATGTGCTGCCGATCGGAGTCGCGTCCCCCGCCTTCGCGCTCGCCGCGTTGTCCGAAGCGTCCCGATCCATTCCCCTCATTATCGGCGATCCGGCGCAGCCGCTCGCATCGGCAAAGGCCGAGCGCCATGCATGGAGTCTCTGGCACGCGCAGGACTCAGGACTCAGGACTCAGGACTCAGGACTCAGGACTTCCGATCCTCAACCCTCCGCGCCCGCACCGTCAGGTTCCCCACGAAATTGATGTACCACCGGCGGTATTTCGCATACGCCCCGTCCCCCGTCCACTCTTCCGGTTCAAACCCCACGTGCCGCAGAAGACTCGTCAAAGACGATTTCGTGAAATAGTGCAGGTGATGCCCGTCCCACCCGTGCTCGCGGCAATACTCCGCATCCCGGCTCGGGCTCCCCGTCATTGGCTGACGCCCGCGCACCAGATCCACCACATGCTTCACATACGCAAGATTCGGCACGCACAGGATCAGACACCCGTTCGGCTTGCACACACGCCTCCACTCATCGAGCGCTTCGTAAATGAATACAAGGTGCTCGAGCACCGCAATCCCGAGCACAACATCAAAGCTCTTGTCCGCAAACGGCAGCGGCTGATCCGCGCTCGCAACATGGAAATCCAGCTTCTCGCGCAGCTCGGGCTTGCTCTGCGCGCGCCTTTTCGCCGCCTCCACCGCAGTACTCGAAATATCGATCCCCGTGATGTGCTCGAATCTGCCCGCCAGCGCCTCACTCAACGAGCCCGTGTTGCAACCGATCTCAAGCACCCGTCCCTTTTCATCGCGGAGCAGCCTCGCGACATCATCGTTCCGGCTCGTCGAAACCGCATCCGGCCTCAGCACCGGCGCCGGAGGCAGCTTCTCCCCGGGGTACTTGATGTTGTACGCCCTTCCCAGCCGTTCCTGAAGAGATTCGGCGACTGTCATGTTTGGCCCCGCGCCGGCTTCCCGGCACCCACCAATGTCGCATGACAGTCAAATCTCGCAACAGGAGAGCGAGAAATCCGGCACACTTCTCGCCATTCCCCCACCGGACCCTCGAACCAGACCCGCTCCGATACGCAAAAAATGCCCCTCGCTCGCGTCTGCACATCGCCGTGCGATGAACAGGAAATCATTTGGGGCCAAACGTCTGCCGGATTCGCCGCTCGACTTCACGCGGCTCGCGGGTTCCGATGAGCGAAAACTCGCGTGAAGTATTCCCCGGCACCCTCGCCCCGATCACGATCGTTCCGCTCCCGTCGCGATGCTCCAGCCGCGTCAACTCCAGCGGATGTCCGGGTTCGAGCGACCTCACACGCACGCGCCCTCGTCGCGAAACGCAAACAACCAGCACCCGCGTGTTCGTGAGCGCATAAATCATCTTCTTTGCGTTCGCGAGAATCCTCAGCGGCGAGAGCAACAGAAAAAGACCCGAGGCCGTGATGACAACGCCCAGCGACGCCGCAACCAAAAGCCGGCCTTTCGTCGGCCCATCGATTGGTGATGGCGCAAGCCCCGCCGAACGCAACTTTTCGAATTCGTGCCAAAGGTCCAATGCGATTCCGAAGAAAGCGATTCCGAACAAAAGCGCCACGATCGCAAGGAACACCGACGCCGTCATTCCGCCGATCGCGACGCGCCACGCAACCGGACATCCCGCCCAAAGCAGTTTTTCGTCCGGATCGAGCTCTCGCGCCAGCGCGTCACGAAGCTCCTTTGGAAGCCCGCTCCACTCAGCCGATGCGGTAGTTTCCCCCCAATCTCTCGCGATGCTCATTCCTCACCACCGCCCTGCCGCTCACCGGCTCGGATTCGCCCGGTACCAGTCGATTGTCTTCTTCAGCCCCTCTTCAAACGTCACCTGGCTCTTCCATCCAAGCAGTTTTTCGGCTTTTTCCACCGACAGCTTCCGGCGGGGCTGACCGTCCGGCTTTGTCGAATCCCACACGATCCCGCCCTTGAAGCCCGTCAGCTTCACGATCAACTCCACCAAATCCTTGATCGTGATCTCAAAGCTCGCGCCGAGGTTGATCGGGTCCGGATCGTTCATCACATCCGCGGCGCGGCAGATCCCCTCCGCCGCGTCATCCACATACAAAAACTCGCGGCTCGCGCTCCCCGTTCCCCAGCACACGATCTCCTTGTCGCCCCGCGCCTGCGCTTCGACGCACTTTCTGATCAGCGCCGGAATCACGTGGCTGCTCTTGAGATCGAAGTTGTCGTACGGCCCGTACAGATTCACCGGCAAGACGAACGCGCCGCGGAATCCGTACTGCAGCTTGTACGCGTCGAGCATCTGCCACGCCGCCTTCTTCGCGACGCCGTACGGCGCGTTGGTTTCTTCCGGATACCCGTTCCACAAGTCATCTTCCTTGAACGGGATCGGCGCAAACTTCGGATAGGCGCAGATCGTTCCGACCTGGATGAACTTGCCTCCCCGCTCGCTCATGGCGTCCAGCCGAGCCTCTTCAATCAGGTGCAGCGCCATCGCCATGTTCGCAAAGAAATATCGCCCCGGGTTCGCCTGGTTCGCGCCGATGCCGCCGACTTCTGCCGCGAGATGGATCATCACGTCCACCTTCTGCTGGCCGAATGCCGTGCGATAGAGCCGCGCGCAGTCCGCGCGGTCGGTCAGGTCGAAATCTTTCCGCCTTGGAATGAAAACATTCCCCGGCTTGACGCCCCGCGCCCTCAACCGCTCCTGCACCGCGCGCCCCAGAAAGCCGGCGCCGCCGGTGATCGCCACGCGGGCATTCGCCCAGTCAATCGGAGTGGTTTGTACGGATGGGGCGTTCGCCATAGGGTCGGGAGTTTATGCGTTCGGGTTCCAAAAAAGACGCGCGAACACTTGCATCCTTCTCTTCCGGAATCCGCATATTTGAGACCGGCAATAGGCCTCTCGGTGCGGCGTTGGTCGGTGGTTCGTCGGCTATCCTCCTTCTCCTCGTCTCCGGGACAGAGGCGCCGGCCGACTTCGCCCGGCGGATCCACCACTTCAAACGCTTTGGAGCCCATCCCACGTGCGACTAACGATGGTCGGAACTGGTTACGTCGGCCTCGTCACCGGTGTCTGCTTCGCCGGAACCGGTAACGACGTCACCTGCTTCGACGTGGACGCCCGGAAAATCGAATCCCTCCGCGAGGGACGCTGCCCGATCTACGAGCCCGGGCTCGAAGAACTCCTCGAACGCAACATCAAGAACGGTCGCCTCCACTTCACAACCGACCCGACCGAGGCGTACAAGGACGCGGAGATCATTTTCATCTGCGTGGGCACGCCCAGCGACGACGCCGGACACGCCGATCTCAAGTACGTCCTCGCCGCCGCCGACGATATCGCCGCCGCGTTTAGCCGCTTCCCCGGAAAACCGCGCACTGTTGTTGTGAAATCCACCGTTCCCGTCGGCACGACGCTCAAGGTTCGCGACCGCATCCGCGCCGCCGTGCCGTCCGCGCAGTTCCACGTCGCAAACAACCCCGAGTTCCTCAAGGAAGGCGACGCGATCAACGACTTCAACAAGCCCGATCGCGTGGTCGTCGGCGTCGAGTCCGACGAAGCCGGCGCGCTCTTCCGCCGCCTCTACGACCCCTTCGTCCGCAACGGCCACCCCATCTTCCTGATGGACATCCTTTCTTCCGAAATGGTCAAGTA
This sequence comes from Phycisphaeraceae bacterium, assembly GCA_019636555.1. NCBI lineage: Bacteria > Pseudomonadati > Planctomycetota > Phycisphaerae > Phycisphaerales > Phycisphaeraceae > Phycisphaeraceae bacterium. The sequence goes on from JAHBXH010000001.1 coordinate 3,774,309, forward strand.
CGCCAGCAATAACTTCCTCGCCACGAAGATCTCCTTCATCAACGAGATGGCAAACCTCTGCGAGGCATACGGGGCCGACATCGGCAAGGTCCGCGAAGGGATGTGCGCCGATAAGCGCATCGGTTCTCAATTCCTCTACCCAGGCCTCGGTTACGGGGGCTCCTGCTTCCCCAAAGACACCCTCGCCTGCATCGCCATGGGCCAGGTCGCCGGCGTTCCCGTCTCCGTCAGCCAAGCCGTTCACGACACCAACCAGAGGCAACGCGACCGCTTCTTCTCGCGCATCGAATCGCATTTCGCATCGACGGGGGACGGCAGTCTGAAAGGCAAAAAGCTCGCCTTCTGGGGCCTCGCGTTCAAGCCCCGCACCGACGACGTGCGCGAGGCCCCCGCGCTCACGCTCATCGCCAAGGCGCTCCGCGCCGGCGCATCCGTCACCGCGTTCGACCCCGTCGCCGCCGAAACCGCAAGCGCCGAGCTCGGTTCCGCGCCGCGGATCGTCGGCGACATGTACGAGGCCGCGACGGACGCCGATGCGCTCGTCATCTGCACCGACTGGGACGATTTCAAAAGCCCCGATTTCGACCGCCTCGGTGCGGCACTCAAGTCCCGAACGATCTTCGACGGCCGCAATCTCTACCGGCCCGATGACATGTTCGCCCGTGGCTTCACCTATTTCAGCGTCGGTCGCCAAGCAAAGGAACATCGCGCGAAATGACCTCCACTCCGGCGACAACTCCGCAGCAGGACGCCCCCACGATCCGCCTCTGCATGTTCCAGCCGGCGCTCCCCAAGTACCGCCTACCCGTCTTCCGCGAGCTCTCTTCCCGGTCCGGCATCAAGTTCCGCCTGTTCTTCTCCGCCGACGAACCGGTCAAGAACGTCGAGCCCGAGGGCTTCGACGGTGAATCGATCCGTTCCCGCACCATCCTCAAGCGGCCGCACCTGATCTGGCGTCAGGCCCAAATCGATCTCGTCGATCTTTCTCGTTTCGATGTGATCATGGGCGGCTGGAACACCCGCTATCTCAGCCTGGTTCCGATGCTTCTGCTCGCCCAAAGGCGCGGCATCCCCACCGTCCTCTGGGGTCACGGTTACTCCAAGCGAGAGTCCTATTCGCGTCGCTTCCTGCGCGACAGCACAGGAAATCTCGCCACCGCGCTCGTCTTCTACGGCGCCACCGCTCGCAACCGCTTCGTCGAACGAAACGGCCGCCCCGAACGCGCGTTCGTCGCCGCCAACTCGCTCGATCAGCGCGAGGTCCAGGCCGCACGCGACGCCTGGCGCGCAAAGCCCGACGAACTCCAGAAGTTCAAGGAGCAGCACGGCCTCCTCCCCGGCCCCGTTCTCCTTTTCGTCTCGCGCCTCAGCCCCGAAAACCGCACCGACATGCTCCTCCAGGCCGGCGCGATCCTTCGAAAAACCTACCCCGATCTCCGCATCGTGATCGTCGGCGGCGGAATGGAGGACGCCAACCTCCGCGCCGTCGCAAAAGACTGCGGCATCGACGACCGCACCATTTTCACCGGCCCCATCTACGAAGAATCAGAGCTCGCACCTTGGTTCCTCAGTTCCGATCTTTTTGTGTATCCGCGAAACGTCGGGCTCAGCCTTCTCCACGCGATGGGATACGGCCTGCCCGTGATCACGACCGACTACGAGCCATCGTGGGCGCCGGAGGTGGATGCGCTCCAGCCCTGGATCAATGGCATGACCTATCAGGACGGCTCGGTCGATGCCCTCGCCCACATCGTCGGTAGCGTGCTCTCCGACCGCGAACGGCTGGACCGTATGAAAGCAAGCGCCTTCCGCACCGCCACGCAGGAATACAGCCTGACAAAGATGGTGGACGGCATGGAAGCGGCCATCCGCTACGCATTCGAGCACCGGCCCAAACGCTAGCCCCCCCTCTCGAACGCCGATACTGTGGCTCCCGAACTTCGCCCAAGGAGCCCGATGCACGTTGTCATCTTTGAGCCCTGCCCGAGAGGCCACCGCTTCACCTATGTGAAACACGTCATCAGCGCGCTCGCCCCGCTCCCGGTCAGGATCTCTCTCGCCACCAGCCCAGGCGCGGCCCAGTGCGAAACCTATCCGGAGCAGCTCGCGCCGCTCGCGTCCCGCTTCGAAATGGTCGAGCGCTACCCCGAAGCCGATCCGACGGGCAAGCTCGGCTTCGCCTGGAACACCGCCGCCTCGCTCGCCCGCGCCGCCGCGGATCTCAGGCCCGATCACATCATCGCGCCCTCGAGCGACGGCGCCCTCGAGATGCTCGGCGCTCGCAGGCTCGCGCTGCTCGCCCCCGCGCTCGCTCGAACCGAGCTCGAGGCGATGGTGATGGGCGCCTCCTGGGTCTATCTCGATCGCGGCTCAATGAGTCGCAGCGCCAGGCGCTGGGCCAAGCGCCGCGCCTGGGCCGCGCTCCTGGGCGCAACTTCGCTCAAGACGCTCCACATCATCGATCCCCTCCTCATGCGTTCGTTCCGCGCGCTCACCCCGAGCATCGCGGCTCGCACCGTTCTCTCGCCCGATCCCGTTGAGGCGATCCCGCACGTCGGAAAAGCCGAAGCGCGCCGCCGCCTCGGCATCGAAGAGTCGGGCCGGCTCATCTCCTGCGTCGGACGTCTCGATGAACGCAAGGGCGTCGACATCCTCATCCGCGCGTTCCTCGCCGCATCGCTCTCGAGCGACGATCGGCTCCTGCTCGTCGGCACGCACATGCCCGAAATCAGATCCCTCCTCGAAGGCGAGGCCGCCGACCTCGTCCGCTCCGGCCGCATCATCTCCCGCGACGGCTACGTCTCCGACGAGCAGATGGTCCTTTCCATCGCCGCGGCGGATCTCGTCGGCGTCACCTATCGGCGCCATCTCGGCTCCGCCAGCATCCTCATCCGCGCCGCCGCGCAGGGTCGGCCCATTCTTTCGTCCGATCTCGGCTGGCCCGGCGAAACATGCCGCCGCTTCGCGCTCGGAACCGCCTGCACCGTTCGCGACCAGGACAACGTCACACGCTCGCTGCGCGAGGCGCTCGAAGCGTCCGTTCAGTTCACGCCCCATCCGGCAGCCAAACGCTTCGTCAAATTCCACAGCATCGAAAACGCCCACGCCTGTTGGGCGGAGCGTTTGCGCCGGCGTCTCGATATCCCCACGCCCGTCCCGCCTCTTACCTGGGATTGGGTCCTGGAAACCGCGCTCCCGCTTCCCGGGGGCGAGCCCCCGCCCTGACGCGAATCGGGTCCGCAATCCGTCGAATCCCACCCCCTCGCGCGGACCGATAAAGTGACGTCAACGCCCCCGGGGCGTTCGCTATCGCATTGGAACGGAGACCACGATGTCCAGGTCCGCCCACAAGATTCTCAACAAGGTTCTCCCGCGGTCGGGAAAGGAGGCGCTCCGCGGCGCCGCCCTCCAGTTCATCCCGACCATGCGCCATCTCGACATGCCGACCCGGATGCGTCACCTCGCAACGCTCGGATTCAACCCCGCCGTGATCTTCGATATCGGCGCCGCCCGGGGCGAGTGGGCCCGCATGGCCCACGAGGTTTTCCCCGAATCCCGGATCGTCTCGTTCGAGCCCAACAAGCGAGAACAGCCGAGCCTCGAAAAGGTCAAGAGCGAAATCCCCAACTTTCAGTACAAGCTCGGCTTCCTCGGCCCCAAGCGCGACACCGTCACTTACTCCGACGAAAACACGCAGACCTCTCTGCTCAGCGACACCAAATCCTCCGGCAACGCCACCGCCGAGATGTACGTCCTCGACGAACTGATCGCTTCGGGCGAGATCCCAAAGCCCGACTTCCTGAAGCTCGACGTGCAGGGTTTCGAACTCGAAGTGCTCAAGGGCGCCGAGAACGCTCTCAAGTCCGGGCCGGCGCTCCTGCTCGAAGTCAGTTTTATTGATTTCTTACCGCACATGCCGCTCATCGAAGACGTCATGAAATTCATGTCGCAGCACGATTACGTCTGGCACGATGTCATGGGCCTTTCCCGCCGGCCCGCCGACGACACCCTCTGGCAGATGGACGTGTTCTTCCTCAAGCGCGATCACCCGATGCGTCGGTGACGCGTCCGTGTCCTATAAGCTCGGTGCGTGCTTCTTCGACCTCCGAAACACGTTCGGAAACACCACCGGATTTTGACGGACCGACCCGTTCTTCGCCGTTTCCATTTCTTCCTCCCTTACGCTCCAGCCCCGCGTTGAGCCGTTCCATCGCCAATCCCGAAGAAGCAAATCCCCAGAGCGCCGCCGCGCCAAAGCCGGACTCCGGCTACGCAAGCAAGGTTCTGCGCGGCTCGGTCTGGATGATCGCCAACACGGTCGCCACCCGTATCGGCAGCTTCGTCTCGCAGATCTTTCTCGCCTGGTGGCTCACCAAATCCGATTTCGGAATCGTCGGAATCGCGCTCGCCATCAGCGGCATCGCCTCCGTCCTCCGCGACGGCGGCGTCCGCCAGATCCTTCTCAAACACCACGATCAACACGACCGCCTCCTGGGCCCGTGCTTCTGGATGGCGCTCGCGTTCAACTCGGTCTTGGCCGTCCTGCTCACCGCCGCCGCTTTCCCCTTCGCCAGCCTCTATAACGACAACCGGCTCATCCTCATGCTCGCCATCATCGGCTGGAGCATCCCGCTCGGGACCGTCGGCGGCATCCTCCTCACCAAGCTCCTCGCCGACATGCGCTATCGCGAGAACGCCTCGGTCATGACCTCGAGCGCGATGGTCCGCTACGTCTCCTCGGTCACCTTCGCCTATTTCGGTCTTGGCCCGCTCTCATTTATTCTCCCGAACGTGCTCTGCGCCCTCGTCGAGAACGTGCTGGCGCTCTACTACTGCCGCCACCGGCCCTGGGCTCTTGCGCCGCACACCAACCAATGGTGGGAACTCTTTCTGCGCTCGCGCTGGGCGCTCGTCGCGGCACTCGGCATCGCCGGCATGAACCAGAGTTCGAGCGCCATGATCGGGCTCGAGGCCCCGCTCGAAGTCGTCGGCATCTACGCGTTCACCTTCTTGATCGTCGTCCAGGTCGGCAGCCTGCTCTCGACCAACATCAATCAGGTGCTCGTTCCGGTCTTCACCCGTCTCGCGGATGAAGAAGACCGCAAGCGCGCCGCGGTCCTGCGCACGCTCCGCCAAGTCAGCCTGCTCGCCACGTTCATGTCGATCGGCCTTGCCGCCACCTACCGGCCATTCGAGTTTCTCGTCTGGCGCCAGCGCTGGGCCGCCAGCATCCTCCCCGTCCAGATCATCGGCGCCGGTTACGCCATTAACGTCCTGCTCTGCATCAGCCTCGCCGTGCAGCAGGCGCGGGGACAGTTCCGCGCCTGGGGCGTCGGGCTGCTGCTCCTCGCGATCGGCACGATGGCCTCCGCCTACATCGGGACGCTGATCGGCAAGCCCCAGCTCGATCTCGCCATCTTCCTCGCGCTCGCCGATTCTTCGTTCTGGCCGTACGTCACCGAGCGCGTCTGGCTCTCCGGTGTCTACATCGCCATCGCCACCGCGAGCTTCGGAGTGATCTCGAGTCTCCTCCACCTCGTCGTCGCGCTCAAGCCTCTGGGCGTCGGCCGCCGCGAAGTCGTCCGGAACGCGCTCACGGTCTGGTCGCTCGGCCTGCTCGCGGGCGCGCTCACGATCGCCACCGACACGGTCGTCGATGATTCCGTCCGTCACGCCTTCGTTCGGATTCTCGGAGAGCGCTTCGGCGTCTCCGCCGCCGAATTCCTTCTCTTTGGTGCCAACGGCATCTTCTACTCCGCGCTCTACGCGATTCTCATCCGCACCGTCATGCCCGAAGCTCTCACCGAAGCCGTGCAGATGATCCCCGCACGCTTCCGCAATCACGCTGCCGCAATCCTGCACCTCGATCTCGGGCCAGCCGCAAAGCCTTCCAACACCCCCGGCTGATTGCCGCGTCTTCTCGCGATTCTCCTGACCGAAATCTTCACGTCCGCTCGATGTCGCGCCAGCCCTGTGCCCACCGACCCGCACAAGGCAATCCCCCGCGGTACACTCCGGCAGCCCTCCGCTTCTCGCGACGCGAATGATTCCGCCCATGGTCCGTGCCGCCCTCACAACTTGCCGCGTCGTCAGCGCCGCGCTCTGGACTCTCGGGCTGCTCCTCCTGTGCGTGTGGCTTGTGGGCAGAGTCTTCAACGACTCCTTTCGCTGGTCGCAATTCATCTACTGGATTCCCAGCATCTTCACCATCCTGGTGGCAGGCCTCGCCTGCGCCTTCGCCCTCTCCATCCAGTTCTTTCTCCGAGGCTACGAGCAACTCAAATCCGGCGGCCCCCCCGAAAACCGTCCCCCTTTCTACAAGCGTTACCCGAGGAACCCCTACGTCCTCCTCTGCTTCGCGTGGTTCCTCTGCGCCGCCTGGTCCGCGCTCTTCGAGCACAACATGCTCCGCGAATGGGGCCTCACCTCCACCGGCCGCAAACACGGCCAGATCGACAACACGCTCCTCTTCTGGAATATCGGCGGCCGCGTCCGCGACGGCTGGATGGACCAGCTCCGACAGATCGATGCCGATCTCATCGTCGTTTCCAACCAGCCCAACTGGTCCGTCGTCAATGATTTCAAATCGCTCGGAAAAGAATCCGCAGACAATCACAAGTACACCACGTTCCTCGCCGGCATCTTCCTCGTTCACACCCGGCTCACGCTCCGCGAGTGGGGCTTCACCACGCTGAATATCGAACCGGGCGTCGGGTTCGATCTCCGGAAACAGAGCGGCCGCTACGAGACCAACGATCCCGGCTACTCCATGTACCTCGTCTTCGACTCCGAAGGAACCGTGAAACAGGGAACCGGCCAGCCCTTCGTCGTCTGGCTCATGGACCTGCCCAGCGATCCCTCGCTCAGCAGGCAGAACGTCACCAAGCAGGCCATCGCAACCCTCGAGTCGTGGCAGGGAACCGCAACCGTCCTTTCCGCCGAGCCCGACTCAAAGGGCGAGCCCCAGTGGATCAACGTCCCCGCCGAGCAGCTCCGCCGCCGCGGCTTCCCTTCTCCCGACGTCATGATGGGCGACTTCAACATTCCGCGAGGCAGCCGCAGCCTCAAGCATCTCACCGGCGACATGGAAAACGCATACGACCAGGCCGGCAGCGGCTACACAGCCTCCTACCCGCGCAAAGTCCCCTTCGCACAGCTCGACGGCCCCGGACTTTTCTCCGCCGTCCGCATGTTCATCCCCAGCGACGTCCCGTTTTTTCACATCGATCAGGCGTTCATAGCGCCCAGCCTGCACGCCACCCGGTACCGCGTCATCAACCTCGGCGCGGGTTCGCACTGGGCCGAGTTCATCGAAGTGCAGGCACGCTGAAACGCCACACGAAGAACTCATTCGCAAGCCTTCCAGAGCTCTTGCCCTTGCTTTCGAATTCTCAACGTATCCGCGTCTCAGCTCACTCAATTACGCAACGGCAAATCGAGTTATCGGTCCACGCACTTGCCGCGCGAAGATACCGCAATTCTGTTTTTTGAGGCCGCATGCCTCTGGCGTTCCATGCCCTCTGTGAGAAGATGTTGCTCACGCGAAGGGAAGGGGAACATGAACGCCGCAGCACTCCGGGACTTTGAATCGTCCGTCAAACTCATGCGCGCAAACGGCGCGGTCAAGGCCGTCAGGCGGCCGATCCGCATGCTCGGCTCCAAGATCCTCGAGCGCCGCGCTCACGCGAGCGGCGGCGCCTTCCCCGTCACCGGCCGCACGTTCTGGGGCGCGCCGTTTCACTCGATCATCCCCGAAGGCGTTTCGACGATCATTTATCGCTACGGCTTCTTTGAGGAAGAGCTGACCCGCGCGTTCCTCGAATTGCTCAAGCCCGGCATGACCTTCTTCGATGTGGGCTCCCACTTCGGTTACTTCTCGCTCCTCGCGTTCGATCTCGTCGGACCCTCGGGCAGCGTGCACGCGTTCGATCCGACTCCGAGCACGTTCGAGATGCTCAAGAAGAACGTCGGCCACCTGAAGAACGTCACGCTCGTCAACGCCGCCGGCTTCAGCCGCGAGGACAAGCTCGACTTCACCGACTTCGGCGTCGAATACAGCGCGTACAACTCGCTCTCCAAAGGCAAAGTCGCTTTCGACAAGTCCAGGCCCCCGCCCACGCCCAAGCACTTCCAGGTCGACGCGATCACGATCGACGGCTACATCGAACGCACCGGCGCGAAGCCGAATCTGCTCAAGATCGATGCCGAAGGCGCCGAGCTCGAAATCCTCAAGGGCATGGAAAAAACACTCCGCGAAGTCAGGCCCATCGTCACGCTCGAAATGGGCGACGTCGGCGCCGCCAAGGGCACTCGCACCAGCCGACCCGTCGTCGATCACATCCTCGCCCGCGGCTACAAAGGCTACGAATACAAGAACGGCGCGCGCTCCGAGCACACCCCGCTCGAAACCTATCCCTACACCAATCTCGTCTTCATGCCGGCGTGACAACCGGACGCAGGAATGCCTTACGCGCGAACCAGCCGCTCGCCCATCTCGCCCGCAAACTTCTTCATCGCGTTGCGTGTATCGACGACCAGCTTCGCGCCCTTCGCCACCGCGCCGTAGTCGAACGCCGTGTGATTCGTCGAGATCAACACGACGTCGAATTTCGCCAGGTTCTCCGGCGTCAAATCGACGCTGTGCATGTCGAGGTTGTACTTCCGCACCGGCTTCGTGTACTTCACGAACGGATCGCTGTAATCAACCTTCGCGCCCATGTCGAGCAAGAGCTCGATCAACTCATACGTCGGGCTCTCGCGCGTGTCCGCGATGTCCGGCTTGTACGCCAGCCCCAGCACCAGAACCTTCGCGCCCTTCGTCGCCTTGCCCTGCTGATTCAACGCCGCCGCAACCTTGTGCACGACATAGTGCGGCATGGAATTATTGACTTCCCCCGCGATCTCAATGAACCGCGCCGGAACCTTGAACTCCTTCGCCTTCCACGTGAGATAGAACGGATCGATCGGAATGCAGTGACCACCCAAACCCGGTCCAGGGTAAAAAGGCATAAAACCGAAGGGCTTTGTACTGGCCGCTTCGATCACTTCCCACACGTTGATGCCCATCGCATCCATGATCGTTTTGAGTTCGTTCACGAGCGCGATGTTCACGCAGCGGAACACGTTCTCGAACACCTTGCTCGCCTCAGCAACTTCGGCGGTCGAAACCGGAACGACGGTTTTGATCGGGCCTGTATAGAGCGCCGTCGCCAATTTTCCGGATTCGGCGTCGAGGCCGCCGACGAGTTTCGGGATCGTGGTGGTTGTGTGACTCTTGCGGCCGGGGTCTTCGCGCTCGGGGCTGAACGCGACGAACAGGTTTTCGCCGAGCGCGAGTTTCACGCCCTTCTTCGCCGCCTCTTTGATGATCGCGGGCAACATGTCCTCGCGCGTCGTGCCCGGGTAGCTCGTCGATTCGAGAACGACGAGTTGGCCGCCGCTCGGATTTGAATTCGCGCCGATCATGATGCCCGTGTTGATCACGAAGCTCAGATCCGGTTCGCCGTGCTGACCGAGCGGCGTCGGCACGCAGACGATGATCGCGTCGGCTTCGGCGAGGCGCTTGGGATCGGTCGTCGCATCGAACTTTTTGCTGCCGACAAACTGCTTGCACAGATCGCCGCCGAGGTGCGGCAGATAGTTCTCGCCCTTTTTCAGAAGGACCGGCTTTTCGGGATCGATGTCGAAACCGAGCACGGGGAAACCGGCTTCGTGGAATGCCGCGAGCAGCGGCAGCCCGACGTACCCGAGCCCGATCACCGCGACCTTCGCCTGGCGACCCTCGATTTTGCTCCGCAGTTGCTCAGCGTGCGACATGCCGCGTGTTCTCCCAGCCTGTTTCTCAGCGACGAAAACGGTCATTCCAACCCCCAAAAAAACGGGTCCGACTATAGAGCCGAAAACCCGGGACAGTCCTGATGCAAGAGTCGGTCCTGGGTCCTGTTGTCCTGGGTCCTTCGTCGAGATTCACCGGTTGAGTCAGGACGCAGGACCACATGACTCAGGACTCAAAGCACCCGACTAACCTCCCAACCATGTCCGAGCCGCCAGCCCCAATCCGAACGATCATCTGCGAGCCGGCGCTCGCTCGATATCGACTTCCGGCGTGGCGCGAATTGGCCTCTCGACCCGCAATTTCGCTGCATCTTGAGTACTCGTCGGACGGGCACGTCCCCAATGTCGATCCAGTCGGAATTGACGGACATTTCACACCAGCCCGCAAAGTCTTCCAGCGTCCGGAACTCTTCTGGCACGCGGGTTATCTGGCCGCGCTCGATTCCAAGTCCTCTGCCACCACGCGCAACTCCACTCCAGATTCTGCCCCCGCCGACGTCGTGATTCTCAACTGGAACGTGCGCTTTCTCGAGAATCCGCTCTGCATCTTGAAAGCACGCCGCAACAAGATGGGCGTCGTCTTCTTCGGACACGGCGTCTCGAAGAACGAAACTCCGGCCCGGCGCAACATCCGCAACGCGCTCGGACGACGCGCCGACTGCATCCTTGTGTACTCAGAATCGGGTCGCCAAGCACTCATCAACGACGGCTTTTCGCCGGAGCGCGTCTTCGTCGCGCCCAACAGCATCGATCAAACCGAGATCCAGGCGGCACGCCGCGACTGGCTCGCGCGCCCGCGCGATCTCGAAGCGTTTCAGCGCACCAACGATCTCGGCCAGAGTTCACCATCGCTCCCGTTCCCGCCGCCCACGCTCATCTTCTGCGCGCGCCTCGACCCGCTGCGCCGGCTCGATCTGCTCCTCGAAGCGCTCCCCACCATCGCGCAGTCGCACCACGGCACGCAGCTTCTCATCATCGGCGGAGGCGAAGATGAGCAGCGCCTGCGCGAGCTTGCCTCGCATCTGAATCTGTTGAACCCGGCGAATGCGCAGTTGCCCCGCGTGCGATTCCTCGGCGCTGTCTACGAAGAGAAGAACCTCGCGCCCTGGTTCCTCTCGTCCGATCTCATGGTCTTCCCTTCGCACATGGGTTTGTCGGTGCTGCATTCCATGGGATACGGCGTCCCCGTTCTCACCTGCAACGACGCGAGCAAGCACGGCCCCGAGTACGACGTCATCAGGCCCGGCATCAACGGCGAGGTCTACGAAGACGGCAGCGTGCCGGATCTCGCGGCAAAGGTCGTCGCGCTCCTCAACGATCGGCCCAAACTCCGGGGGATGTCGGCCGAAGCACTGCTCACGGCGACGCGCGACTACAGCATCCCGAAAATGATCGACGGCTTCGAGGCGGCGATCCGGTTTGCGAATGCCCGCCGCGGGAAGTAGGGCCGCCGTGATTCGAGCCTGGTGATTTCACCACAAAGCCACAGAGAAAACAGAGAAGGCAAAGAAGTTTTTGGCGGAAAGCCCCCTCCCCACCCCCTCCCCACCCCCTCCCCACCCCCTCCCCACCCCCTCCGTCATCGCTGCGCGATGACACCTCCCCCGTTGGGCAACGGGGGAGGACCGGAGTGATGGGCGAATCGGGTGCTGGGGATTTCACCACGAAGAGCACGAAGGACACGAAGAGAAAAGCGGGGATGGGATTGGCGGCGCGGGAAGTGAAGAGGATTCACCGCAGAGTCGCAGAGGACGCGGAGAAGACAAAGCAGTTTTCCGGACGGCCCCCTCCGTCATCGCTGCGCGATGACACCTCCCCCGTTGGGCAACGGGGGAGGACCGGAGTGACGGGCGAATCGGGTGCTGGGGACTTCACCACGAAGGTCACAAAGGTCACAAAGGGCACGAAGGGCACGAAGGGCACGAAGGGCACGAAGGGCACGACGAGCACGAAGGTCACAAAGGACACGGAAAGGACGGCGGGTTGGTCACGCTCCGCCCAGACGCTTTCACGCGCAAACACCTATTCCACAAGCAATTGCATCACCGATCGGAATGCCAAACAAAACCCTTGCATTGATGTTCTTTTTTCGATAAACTATTCGCAGTCGTTCTCTATCCATTCTTCATCGGGGGTTTTCATGGACACTGCTCGCACTGCGCATACACGTACCGACGCTCGCCGAGGGAACGCGGAACGGCGATGCGCGAGGCTGAAGGTACGGAGCAAAAAGCAAACGGACACGGCGCGGCCCGAGGTCGAACCGGATGTGGGAGAGTTCGGCGGGGAAGGGGCTCGCCGAACCTGTGAACCGAACCTGGGCAATCGGCGCGAGCGGGCGGCGAATCGCGTGCCGCCGTCGCGGGATGCGCTGATCCTGCTGGTGCAGGAGATGGCGAAGAAGCTGCATCGCCAGCCGTGCCACAAGGAGCTGCGCGATGTTGCGCGCATCCGCGAAGATGATGCGCGGCGGATTTTTGGGAGTTACTCCGACCTGCTGCGCGCTGCGGGGTTTCGGGGTCAGGTTCGC